>NZ_JAJTTF010000009.1 GCF_021341785.1 Microbacterium sp. Au-Mic1 | reverse complement strand
CTCGGCATGCGCGAGCGCGCCGCCCTCTACGGCGGCGCGCTCGATGCCGGACCGGCGGGGTCGCGGGGCTGGGCCGTGCGCCTGGCGCTGCCGAGGAGCGGGTCATGACCGCGGTGCGGGTGCTCATCGCCGATGATCAGGCCCTGATCCGCGCCGGTCTCGCGATGGTGCTGGGCGCTCAGCCGGACATCGACGTGGTCGGGGAGGCGCAGGACGGGATCGAGGCGGTCGCGCTCGCGACCGTGCACCGGCCCGACGTCGTGCTCATGGACGTGCAGATGCCGCGCATGGACGGCCTGGAGGCGACCAGGGAACTCGTGTCGTCGGGCAGCGGGATCCGCGTGCTCGTGCTCACGACCTTCGACCTCGATGCCTATGCGTTCGGCGCGATCGACGCCGGGGCCAGCGGCTTCCTGCTCAAGGACTCGGACGCCGACGACATCGTCGCCGCGATCCGCGCTGTCGCCGCCGGCGACGCCGTGCTCGCCCCGCGGGTCACATCGGAGCTGCTGCGGCGCTTCGGCGCGCTCACCCGCGCCGCGGAGGAGCCGGGGCGTCGAGCGAAGGAGGACGACCGTCGCGCCGCCGCCGCCCGGCTGCAGGTGCTCACCGACCGGGAGCGCGAGGTCTTCGACGCGCTCGTGCAGGGGCTGTCCAACGCCGAGATCGCGGAGAGGCTGTGGCTCAGCGAGTCGACGGTCAAGACCCACGTCGGCCGAGTGCTGCAGAAGCTCGGCATGCGGGATCGCGTCCTCGCGGTCGTGTTCGCCTTCCGCAACGGCCTGACCGATCCGCAGTGACCGCACCGACTACGCTGAAACCGTGCTGCTGAGCGACAGGGACATCAGAGCGGGGCTCGACGCGGGGCGGATCGGACTGGATCCGCTCGAACCGTCGATGATCCAGCCGTCGAGCATCGATGTGCGGCTGGACCGGTACTTCCGGCTGTTCGACAACCACAAGTACCCCTTCATCGACCCGGGCGAGGACCAGCCCGAGCTGACCAGGCTGATCGAGGTCGAGCCTGACGAGCCGTTCGTGCTGCACCCCGGCGAGTTCGCCCTCGGCGCCACGTTCGAGCAGGTCTCGCTCTCGGACGACGTGGCCGCGCGCCTCGAGGGCAAGTCGTCGCTGGGCCGCCTCGGGCTCATCACGCACTCGACGGCCGGCTTCATCGACCCCGGCTTCACGGGGCATGTCACGCTCGAGCTCGCGAACGTGGCGACCCTGCCGATCAAGCTCTGGCCGGGCATGAAGATCGGCCAGTTGTGCTTCTTCCAGCTGTCCTCCCCGGCCGAGAACCCCTACGGATCCGGCCCCTACGGCAACCGCTACCAGGGGCAGCGCGGTCCGACCGCGTCCCGCTCCTTCCAGAACTTCCATCGCACCGACGTCGGAGTCACCGACGCGGGATCCACCGGAGGCTGACATGACCGCGGACGAGACGGATCCGACCCGGGACGAGCCGTCCGCCGCGCCCGCGCCGCCCACTCCGTCGGTCGCGCCGACCTCGTCCGTCGTCCCGGAGCAGCCCGTCCCCGATGCGCCCGGGCCCGGGCGTGCCGACGATCCGACGTCGCTCCCGCAGCCGGCACCGCTTCCTGGTGATGCCGATCCGGCACCTGTGCCCGTGGAGAGCGATGGGCTGGCGCGGATCCTCGCCGACCCCGAGATCGCGCCCGCCCGGGACGACGCCGAGCTCGCGCGACTGCTCGCCAGCCCTGAGGCGGCAGCGCCCGCGGAGGAGACTCCGGGCCTCGCCGCGATCCTGGCGGATCCCGACCCCGCGCTGTTCGGCGAGCCGGCCTCCGAGGCCCGGTCGGGCACGGGCGCCGCACCCGACACCGCGCAGGCGACGGGGCACCCGTCGGCGCCGGCGGCCGCCGTGAGGCAGACCTGGGATTCCCGCCGCGACGCCAAGCCCCCGCGTGCCGACCCGACGCCCGCGGGTGTTGTCTCCGCCCACGACGCCGATCCGGTGCCGCCGACCGGACTCCCGCTTCCCGCGCTCCCGCCGGAGCGGCCAGGACCTCCGCCGTCGGCCCCCGAGGCGGGCAGAGGCGGCTACCCCGGCCTGGTGGCGCTGGTGTTCCTGATCCTCGTGGTGCTGCTGGTCGGTGCGGTCGTGCTGATCGCCGTGCTCATCGCGAACGCGGCGTGGCCGTTCCCGGTCGCCGCCGCGCTGACGGCGGTGCTCCCGCCGCTCTGATCTCCGCCAGACCGGGTGCGCACGGATCCGATCCGGACGATCGGTCGGATCGGGCGGACGCACGGTCGGGCGCGGATCCCCCTCCTGCGACAGTCTGGAAACATGACCACCACCGCCCCTGTCCCCACGGTCGAGGCCGCAGCCCCGCGCCGGCTGAACTACGGCGCCCTGCTCGCCATGATGGCGACCGCGTTCCTGCTCGTCACCGCGGAGTTCCTCCCCGGTGGTCTGCTCACCGACATCGCGGCGGAGATCGGTGTCACCCCGGGCCAGGCCGGGCAGATGGTCACCGTGACAGCGCTCGCGGGACTCATCGTGGCGCCGACCATCGGCCTCATGCTGCCGCGCCTGGACCGCCGCTCGCTGCTGGTGTGGATGGCGATCGGCGCGGCCGTCTCCAACCTGATCGTCGCGATCGCCCCGAACCTGCCCCTGCTGCTCGTCGCACGCGTGCTGCTGGGCGCCGCGCTGAGCGGCTTCTGGTCGATGTCGGTCACGGTCGCGGCCCGGATCGCCGGGCCCGAGCGTCTGGGCCGGGCGATGATGTTCAACTCGGCCGGGGTCTCCCTCGCGACCGTGGCGGGTGTGCCGGCGGGCGTGCTGCTCAGCCAGGTGCTCGACTGGCGCGGCGTGTTCGGGATCGCGGCCGTGGCCAGCGCCGTCCTCGCCGTGCTGCTGCGGATCCTGCTGCCGAGCGTGCCCGCCGAGGGGGCCGCGCGACTGTCCACCCTGGTCGAGACGTTCCGTCGGCGGGGCATCGGCCTGGGCGTGGTCGGCCATGTGCTGGTCGTGCTCGGGCACTTCCTCGCCTACACCTACATCCGGGTCGCGCTCGAGCGCGTGCACGAGGGCGGCGCCGCGATCACCGAGGGCACGATCATCCTGCTGCTCGCGCTGTTCGGCATCGGCGGTTTCATCGGCAACATCGCGATCGGCGTCATCGTCGACCGCAGCTACCGCACGCTCGCGGTGATCACGCCGCTGGTGATCGCCGGTGTCGTGCTGCTGATGAACGCGATGGTCGGATCCCTCTGGGCGATCGGCGTGGTCGCGTTCGTGTGGGGCTTCTTCTTCGCCTCGTGGCTCCTGATCGTGAACACCTGGATCGGGCACCGCATGCCTGACCGGCTCGAGGCGGGCGGAAGCCTGGTGGTCATGGGGTTCCAGGCGGCGATCATGACCGCCGCGGGCGTCGGCGGCCTGCTGGTGGACGGCATCGGGATCGCCCAGGTCTACGTGATCGGCGCGGCCGTGCTGGTCGTCGGGGCGCTGCTGTTCGGGTTCTCGAGCAGGATCAGCGCTCGCGCGGATCGCTGAGCGGACGTTCTCGCGCCGTGACAGCGCCGCGGGAACCGGATCCAGCACGAGAAACCACGCCCGTGATGGTGTTTCGTGCTGAGTCCGGTTTCCCGGGCAACAGTCGCCGTCGTCAGGCGCGATCGTGCAGCGTGATCGTGTAGCCGTCCGGATCGGCGAAGGCGAATGTCCGCCCGAACGGTCCGTCGAACGGCGCGATGACGATGCGATGACCGTCGGCGGCGAGAGCATCGTGGATCGCCTGGACCCCGGTGGCGCGGAACCACATCGCGACGCCGAGCCCGGGTGAGGCCGCGGCGTCCAGGTCGGTTCCCTCGACCAGGTCGCGCAGCGCGAACGGGACGGGCGTCGTCTCGAAGACGACCGCATGGGCCGGGCCGGCGGTCGACCGCACCAGGCCGAGGTAGTGCTCGTAGAACGCCTGGGATGCATCGAGGTCGCGGACCTGGAGTGAGAGGAAGTCGGGGCCGATGGCAGGCATGGTGTCTCCTTGAATCTCTGTGTCAGTTATCTGACATGAGATCGTATGTCAGACTTCTGACATGCGTCAAGACGGCATCGATCTGGAGACGTCGCTCGGTTACCTGCTGAAAGAAGCGGCGAGCGCGCTGCGTGCCGCCATGGAAGAGGTGCTGCGCCCGCTCGGCATGACCATCACCCACTACTCCTGTCTGGAACTGCTCGCTCAGCGCCCCGGCCTGTCGAACTCGGAGCTCGCACGCGGAGCGTTCGTGACGCGCCAGACGATGAACGTGTTGCTTCAGTCGCTCGAACGCGACGGGATCGTGACGCGCACGGCTCAGCCGCCCGTAGGCAAGGCGCTGCCGACCAGGCTCACCGCGCTGGGTCAGGCGCATCTCGAGGAGGCCAGCGCGGCAGTCCGCTCCGTCGAGCTCCGCATGACGGGCGGCATGAGTGAGAGTGAGCGCCTCGACGCGTTCCGGAGCCTCCGGGGCATGATCCGGGCCCTCCGGGAGGAATAGCGGCTACGGTCTCCTGCTGGCGTCAGGCGGTGCGGGCCTCGCGCCACGCCGTCGGGGTCTGCCCGGTGCGGCGGCGGAAGGCGCGGCTGAAGCCCTCGTCCGAGCTGTAGCCGAGGTCGCGGGAGATCTCGCTGACGAGGCAGCCCAGCACGAGCCGATCCTGCGCGGCGCGGATGCGCACCTCGGTCACGTAGCTCGCGGGCGAGGTGCCGAAAGCGGCGCGGAAGCGCTCCGCGAACACGGTCCGGGACATGGCTCCGACGCTGGCGAGGCCCTCGACGCTCCAATCGTTGCCGGGTGCGGCGTGGATCGCCTCGATCACCTTCTCGAGGAAGGGGTCGCTCGTGCGCGCCGGCCAGCCCGCGGGGGCGCAGCCGTGCGCGGCCCAGGCGCGGATCACGGACGCGAGCACGGTGTTCGCCATCATGCGGCAGATCACGGCGTCGCCGTCGCGGCCGGCGGCTTCGAGGGCCGCGGCGTCGACGGGCAGGGCCGTGAGGTCGAGTCCGACCTGGGCGGCCAGTGCGGCCGCGGCCGGCTCATGGTGGGCGAAGTCGCGCACCAGCGCCACGTCGGGCAGCGCGTTCGCGATGTGCGCCGCGTGCGGCACCAGGGTGAGAGTGGAGACGAGGAGCCGGGTGCCCGGATCCGTCTTCACCGACATCGGCACCCGTCCAGGAGTCAACATCGCGTCGCCCCGGGCGAGGGACATCGGCTTGTCGCCGCAGCGGGTGTGCACGGCGCCGTCGATGACGTACACGATCGACAGCGCATCTCGGTCGAGCGCGATGGTCTCCGCCGGATCCGGTGCGATCCGCACCTGCCGCCTCGGCCGCACGTCGACGGCCGAGAGAAGTGCTTCGACCGCGCCGCCGGTAGGCGTGACCGCACCCCGCACCGAGCCGCCGGTCGGCGTCCTGTCCGGGGCGAGAAGGGTCATGTGAAAGGGAAACCCCGTCCGCTCGGGCTCTATTCCGAGGCGGGCGGAGAGACGGATCCGGCCCCTGTCCGCGAGTGCGGGCAGGGGCCGGAAGGGGTGCAGGTCAGCCGTCGTGACGGCCGTCGTGCAGGTGGATGTGGATCTGCTCCGGTGTGTGCGGGCGGAATCCGCCGTGCGGACCCCTGCCGCGCGAGTGCTCGCCATGACGGTGCCCGCCGCGCGAGTGCTCTCCATCGGGGCGGCCGCCGCAGCGGTGCTCGTGACGGAGGTGCTCCTGACGGAGGTGCTCTCGTTCCAGCCACTCGTGGCCGAAGCCGAGGTGCTGATCGAAGCGGCCGAAGCCCGGGCGCTCGCCGCGACCGGATCCGGTCGCGTGGTGGTGCTCGCCGTGTCCGCGGTGGTATCCGCGGTGGCCCCGCCCGTGCCCGGCCCGGTGGCGCTCACCGGCACGACGGCGGGGGAGGCGCCTGCCCTCCTCGTAGCCGAGGCCGCGGGCGAGCTTCTCGAGGGAGGCCGCCAAGGCGGCGAACTCCTCGGGGTCGAGGGCGCCGGCGACCTGCGCTCGGATCTCCTCGACGGCGGTGGCCAGACGCGCCTTGCCGGCGGCGCCGTCCGCGGTGAGTGCCCAGCCGTCGGCCGTGCGCTCGATCCAGCCGAGGGCGGCCAGGCGGCGGACCTTCCCGTCCGCGAGCTCGTGGCTCGCGGCAACGGTGCCGTCGATGACGTTGAGGATCCGCCAGTCGCGGCGGGTGATCCCCTCATCCTCGAAGGCGGTGGCGAACTCGGCCGCCAGCAGGCGGTCGACGGCGGTGATCCAGAAGCCGAACGGGCGGCTCTGGTCGGGGGACGTGTTCTCTGAAGTGTTCTCTGTGCTGTTCATGCGAAATCCTTCGGGTCTGGGGGCGATGACGGGCCGCTCGGCGCCGTTCGCGGCGGGGCTGCCTCTCCGGACTCTCCGGATCCATGTCATCTGCCATGTATATGCAGTGTGACATGCAATAGGGATCCATGTCAAGTCACATGTAAAATCGGAGGATGCCTCATGACACCGAGAACCCGGATCCCCTCGACGCGATCGTCGCGGCGCTCGGTCTGCTGCGCGGCCGTGGCCCGCGTCCGCCGCGCGAGCATCGGCACGGGATGCTCGAGGGGGACTTCGGACACGGTGGCGACGGGTTCCACGGTCACGGCGGCCCGCGGGGGGAGCGCGGCGGTCACGGCGGCCCGCACGGGGAACCGCACGGTCGTGGTGCGGGGCCGTGGGGCGGCGGGCGCGGCGAGGCGCCCGCTCGGCTGCGCATGCTCGAGGCGCTGGCCTCGGGGCCGCTCAGCGTGAGCGCACTCGGCGAGGCGATCGGCGTGGATCAGCCGCGTGCCTCGCGTCTCGTGCAGCAGGGCGTCGAGCGGGGCTGGCTGCGCCGAGAGGCGGATCCCGACGATGCGCGCCGCACCCGCATCGTGCTCACCGATGAGGGGCGGCGCATGGGTCGCGGGGTGCGCGGAGACCGGCGCGAGGCTCTGCGCGGCGCGATGTCGGCGCTGACGGCGGAGGAGCAGGCCGAGTTCGCCCGCCTGCTGGCCAAGATCGCCGCCAACTGGCGCTGACCCCCGGCCTCGTTCAGGGCGCGACGGCCGCGCGGCCCTCGGCCGGGCTGTCGATCCGGGTGACGGCGGCGTCGACGTCGTGCCCGACGGATCCGATGTCGGTCTCGCGGGAGCGCATCGAATCGAGGCTCGAGACCCCGGCGCCGGCGAAGGCGACGATGGTGTCCAGCACCGGGTCGGCCCGCAGCACGCGGTTGTGACCCAGGCCCTCGGTGCGCAGCAGGTGCGCGCGTCCGGCGTGCGCGGCGTGCAGGCGCACGGCGTCTGCGTCGGGCATTCGGCGATCTCTGCGATCGTGCACCACGAGCAGTTCGGTGTCGGAGGGCAGCGGATCCCGGACCGCGTCGTAGGCTGCGGCGATGCCTTCCCGATCCAGACCGAAGCGGGCGTTGAACCTCTGCTCGAAGCTCGCTGCGGCGGCGGGGTCGAGGCCGAGCGTGCGGGAGAACTCCGCGAGGTATGCGGCCGGAGCGGAGGCGGCGGCGATGACCGCGACGCGGCGAGACGGCACAGAGGTGCGTGCCGCGGTCAGCGCGGCGAGGCCGCCGAAGGAGTGGCCGACGAGTGCATGGAACGGACCGTCGCTGCGTTGCAGCTGCTCCGCGGCGGCGACCCAGTCGCGCAGGTCTGTGCGGCGGCCCGGTGAATCCCCGTGGCCGGGCGCGTCGAAGGAGACGACCCTGAATCCCTCGGCGACGAGCTCTCGAACGAGCGGCGCGAACTGCGACGCGCGTCCCTGCCACCCGTGCAGCAGCAGGACGGCGCGCTCGCCACGGCCCCAGTGGTAGGTGACGATCTCGGATCCGCGGATCGGGATCCGTTCGCGCTGTGCGGCCTGGTGCGTGGCGAGGTCTGCGTCACTCACGGCCATGCGCGGTGTCGTCGTGAAGAACAGGCGCAGCGCGAGCCGGCCGGCGAGGTTCGGCGAGACGGCTCCGGCGGTGCGGATGCCGCCCAGGATCAGGCGGGCGGAGGCGGGCATCGGTTCCCCTTTCGAACAAAGAATACGAACGGTCATACGTAGAATAAGCGAACGATCGTTCGTACACTAGAGTCATGTCCGAGATCGCCGTCCACACCGCCGCCGAGCCATCGCGGGGTGCGGCTCCCGACGGTCGTCGCCTGCGCGGAGACGCCTCGCGACGCACCGTGCTCGAGAGCGCGACCGACATCGCGTCGGTGGACGGCCTGGACGGGCTCACGATCGGGAGGCTGGCGACGGCGTCCGGTCGGGGCAAGAGCAGCATCGCGACACTGTTCCAGAGCAAGGAGGGTCTGCAGCTCGCGACCATCGCCGCCGCGCGAGACGTCTTCGCGGCGCACATCGTCGAGCGGGCGCGCACCGAGCCTCGCGGCGTGCGGCGGCTGTCCGCCCTGCTCCGCTACGCGCTGGACTACTCCCGCGACCGTGTCTTCACCGGCGGCTGCTTCTTCGCAGCGACCGCGGCCGACGTCGATTCCAAGCCCGGTCCCGTGCGCGATGCCGTGCGCACGGCTCTCGTGGACTGGTACGGCTACATCGAGGCGCAACTGCGGTACGCGATGGCGGGGGAGGAGCTCGCCGCCGTGACCGACCCGGAGCTGCTGGCGTTCGAGCTCGTGGCGCTGAACGAGGAGGCGAACTCGCGCTCGCTGCTCCTGCAGGACGAGCGTCCGTACGAGCTCGCCGCCCGGGCGATGCGCGACCGGCTGCGCGCGGCGGGCGCGGCGCCCGAACTCCTGACCGCGTTCGAGGCGTAGCCGCCGGGCGACCCGGGGCGCGGGCGCAGCGCCGCGGAACCGGGGCTAGTGCGACAGGTGGACGCTCCGCCGCGCCTCCTTGACCGGCAGGAGCAGCAGGAGCCCCGCGAGCAGGACCGCGACGATCCCGAGGATCCCGAACTTCGTATTGCCCGTCAGGATGATGAGCAGCGTCCAGGCGCCCTGGGCGATCCAGCTCGCCGCGCGGCCGGTCGTCGCGTAGAGCCCGAAGACCTCTCCTTCGCGGCCGGCGGGCGTGACCCGGGCCAGGAACGACCGACCCGCGGACTGCGCCGGTCCGACGAAGGCGCACAGGATCAGACCGCCGATCCAGTAGGCGATCCGCCCGGTGTCGACCAGGGCGAACACCGCCGTGCCCGCGACGCACATGCAGGCGAGCGAGATGATGATCAGTCGTTTCGGGCCCCAGCGGTCGTCGAGACGCCCGGCGAGGATCGTAGACACCCCGGCGATGAGGTTCGCCGCGACGCCGAAGATCACGAGCTCGATGAACTTGAAGCCGAAGACCGTGCTGGCGATGACGGCGCCGAACGTGAAGACGGCGCCCAGGCCGTCGCGGAACACGGCGCTCGCGACGAGGAACCAGAACGTGGTGCGAGTGCTGGGGTTCCGATACAGGCCGATGACGTCCTTCACGAGCAGGACGTAGGAGGCGAAGAAGCCCACCTTCCGATCGGCCCGGCCCAGCGACGGCTCCGGCACGTTCAGGAAGATGGGGATCGAGAACCCGATCGCCCACACCGCGCAGCCGATGGCGATGATGCGGAACGGCAGTCCGCCGTCCGCGGAGAGACCGAACCAGTCCGCCATGTAGAACACGATCACCAGCACGAGCGCCACGATGCCGCCCAGATAGCCGAAGCCCCAGCCGAGACCCGAGATCCGTCCGACCGTCTTCGGACTCGCGATCGAGATGAGCATCGCGTTCGAGTTCACCGAGGCGATCTCGCTGAACACGACGCCGGCGGAGATCAGGGCGACCCCCAGCCAGAACAGCGCGGGCGTCGGCGTGACGAACCAGAGCCCGAGCATGCACAGGATCAGGGCGCCGGTGCCGATCCCGAGCCACAGCTTCTGCCGGCCTGCCGCGTCGGCGCGCTGGCCGAGCACGGGCGCAAGCAGCAGGATGGCGAAGCCGGCGACGGTGCCGCCGAGCCCGAGGCCGCTCGTGAGCTCGGCGATCCCCGAGACCTTGGCCGGATCCTTGTCCGCGAGCGAGGCGAGGTCGGCCGGCAGGAACGCGTCGGACGTCAGGTACAGCGCTGTGAAGATGAAGGTCAGGATCACCGAGTGGAACGGCTGCGTCGCCCAGTCCCAGAGGGCCCAGGAGTAGATCTGCTTCTTCGGCGCCGGCTCGTCCCCGCGCAGGTCCAGGCCCACCACCGCCACGGCTCCGCTGTTCGCGGTCGCCTGGGGTTCGGGATGATCGCCGTTGCTCATGCAGGAAGTCTCGTGGGTGGGGGTGAACGAGAGGTAGCGGCGCGCCGATGCGCGATCCGCGCCGCCATGGCCGTCCCCCGCCCGGTAGCGTCGGGGGATGGAGCCGTCTGTCGTGGTCGTGGAGGGCGAGAGCGACCGCCTCGCGCTGCTCGCCGCCGCGCGCGTCCGCGGGGACGACCTCCGCGCGGACGTCGTCTCTCTCGGCGGCATCACGAACCTGCGGTCCTGGCTGGAGCGACGGGACCCGGCCGTTCCGGTGCTCGGGCTCTACGACGCCGCCGAGCTGCGCTACGTGCTCGGCGCGCTCGTGGCTGGAGGGCTGCTGGCCGACGGCGAGACGGATCCTGCCGTCATCGCTCGGCTGGGGTTCTTCGGCTGCGAGCGGGATCTCGAGGACGAGGTGATCCGCGCGGCCGGCCCTGAGCGGGTGCTGGAGACGCTCGCCGCACGGGGAGAGCTCGCCCTGTTCCGCGTCTTCCAGGGGCAGCCCGCGCAGAGGGTCCGCTCGATCGAGGCGCAGCTGCATCGCTTCGCCGGCACCGCGAGCGGTCGAAAGACCCGCTTCGCGGCCGACGTCGTCGCAGCCCTGCCGGCGGACCGGATCCCGCATCCGCTCGTCGCGCTGCTCGAGGCGGTACGGCGCGGCTGACCGGATCCCCGACGTAGTGCTGCCGGCTGAGCGGGGCCGGGGTCGCACTGCCGACCAGCGCGTTCGGGAGGAGATCTCGCGCTCGGGAGGAGTGGATCCCCAGATCCGTCCTCCCGGTCGAGGGAACTCCTCCCGAACGCGCACGGCGCGACGAGCGCCTGCTCCGACCCCGGGTGCGTCAGTGCGCCGTCGCGACGCCGATCGAGTCGTGGATCATCACGGCGGCCACCCGCGCCCCGGCGCCGGCGGCGACGACGAGCTGCTGCGGACCGGGGGAGGCGACGTCGCCCGCGGCGTACAGCCCTGGCACGCTGGTGCGGCCCGCACGGTCGGCCGCGAGGTGACCGTGCGCGTCGAGGTCGGGTGAGAGCGCGGGCAGGAACGAGAGGTCGGTCTCCCACTCCGGGCGCACGAAGCCGCCCTCGACCGCGTGCACGGATCCGTCGACGAGTCGGATGCCGGTAAGCGCCCCGCGCTCGCCGTGCAGCTCGGTGATCGGGCTGCGCTCGACTGCGATACCGGCGGCCGCGAGCTCGGCCTCCTCCGCCGTGTCGACGGTGTCGGCGTCGTTCGTGAAGACCGTGAGCCGCTTCGTCCACCGTGCGATGAGCCGGGCGCGGGCGGCGAGATCAGTCGTCTCGCCGATGAGGGCGAGCGGGCGGTCCTGCAGTTCCCAGGCGTCGCAGGCCGCGCAGCTGAACAGGCTCACGCCGTAGAAGCCGCGCAGGTTCGGCACCTCGGGCAGCGTCTCGCGCAGCCCGGTGGCGAGGAGCACGCGATGAGCGGCGACCTGCGTCTCGGGTGTGCGACGGCCGATCCCGGCGACGAAGCCGGATCCGTCGGCCTCGATCTGGAACACCCGCTCGCGGGTGCGGATCGTGACGTTCGGGTAGGCGGCGAGCTCTTCCCGCGCGATCCGCCGCAGCTCGTGCGGGGGGATGCCGTCGCGGGTGAGGAAGCCGTGCGAGATGAGGGTCGCGGCGTTGCGCGGCCGATCCGCGTCGACCACGAGCACGCGCGCGAGAGAGCGCGCGAGGTTCAGCGCGGCCGAGAGCCCGGCCGGGCCCCCTCCCACGATGAGCACGTCGTAGGGATCGTCGATCGTGCCGGTCATGAGCTCGCCTCCTCGCGCGTCCCGTTCCGCCGACGATGTCCCGTACCACCGAGGTATCGGGCGGATCCGTCGGCGATAGGGGACAGGCTCGGTGATTCGGGACCGGATCCGAGTGGCGCCTCAGTCATGTCCGTCGGCCTGGGGCGGGAGCGCGGCGATGACGGGGTGGTCGAAGGCATAGGGCCCGACCTTGGCGGCTCCGCCCGGGGACCCGATCTCGTCGAAGAACGCGACGTTCGCCGTGTAGTAGTCGGTCCACTCGTCGGGCAGGTCGTCCTCGTAATAGATCGCCTCGACCGGGCAGACGGGCTCGCAGGCGCCGCAGTCGACGCACTCGTCGGGATGGATGTACAGGGAGCGCTCACCCTCGTAGATGCAGTCCACAGGGCATTCGTCGATGCACGCGCGGTCCTTCACATCCACGCAGGGCAGCGCGATCACGTAGGTCATCGGGCGAGCGCCCCGGTGCTCGAGAGCGTCGTGCTGCGCGAGATCTCGACCTGCTCCTCGCGCGGCACGACCTTGACCCGCTCGCGGGTGTGCTCGTGCGCGGCGCCCAGGGCGCGCTCGTGCGCGTCGAGCTCGAGCCACCCGTCCCACGTGGTCACCTCGACCTCGCGCTCGGCGAGCAGGTCGAGGACGTCCGCCGTCTCGGTCGGGGCCGCGAGGAGGCCGGCCTCGGCGTCCTCGAGCAGGTTCGCGATGGTCTCGGTCGCGTCCGACTTGGTGTGCCCGATGAGGCCCACCGGACCGCGCTTGATCCAGCCGGTCGCGTACAGGCCCGTCGTGTCGTCGACGCGTCCGGCCTCGTTCGGCACCACGCCGCGCTGCGCGTCGAAGGGGGCGTCGACGATCGGCGAGCCGAAGTAGCCCACCGCGCGGTACACGGCCGTGATCGGGTACTCGACGAACTCGCCGGTGCCCGAGACGGATCCGTCCTCGGCCGGAGCCGTGCGCTCGAAGCGCACCTTCTCGACGCGGTCGGATCCGACGATCTCCACCGGCGCGTGCCAGAAGTGCAGGTGCAGGCGGCGGGTCGCGCCCGTGCTCTCGCCGCGGTTCTCCGGGCGGTCGCGCCACGCGTTCAGCGTGCGCAGCATGATCTTCAGCTGGTTGTTCGGCGCCGAGGCCGGATCCACGCCCGCGAAGTCGGCGTCGTCGACGATGATGTCGACCCCGGCGACCTCGCCGAGCTCGCGGAGCTCGATCGGGGTGAACTTGATGTCGGCGGGCCCGCGGCGGCCGAACACGTGCACGTCGGTGACGGCGGAGGCCTCGAGCCCCGCGAGCACGTTGTCCGGCACCTCGGTGCTGCGCAGGTTCTCCGGCAGCTTGGCGAGGATGCGGGCGACGTCGAGCGCGACGTTGCCGTTGCCGATCACCGCGACCTGCTCGTCCACGAGCGGCCAGGTGCGGGGCACGTCGGGGTGGCCGTCGAACCACGAGACGAAGTCGGCGGCGCCATAGGAGCCGGGCAGGTCGACACCGGGGATGCGCAGGGCGGCGTCGCGGATCGCGCCCGTCGCGAGCACCACGGCGTGGTAGCGGGCCTGCAGCTCGTCGACCGACACATCGCGGCCGACCTCGATGTTGCCGAGGAAGCGGATGGTGCGACGGTCGGCGTCGACGCCCTGAGCGTCGAGCATCTCGTGCAGCGAGTTCACGATGCCCTTGATGCGCGGGTGGTCGGGGGCGACGCCGTAGCGGATCAGTCCGTAGGGCGCGGGCAGCGACTCGAACAGGTCGATCTCGACGGTGCGGAAGGTGCTCCCGTCGGCACGGGCGGCCACGGCGTTCGCGAGGATGTTGCCGGCGTAGATCCCGGCGGGGCCTGCGCCGACGATCGCGACGCGGAGCGGGGCGGAGGGGTGAAGGTCGGTCACGGCTGCAGGGTCTTTCGGTCGGATCGGGTGGAGGAGAGGAGCGTCTCGAGCAGGGCGGGCTCGGTCTGGGAGGGAGCGGCGTGCGGGCTCAGCCGCACCACGTCGCCGACGACGACGACGGCGGGGTTGCGCACCTGGCGCACCGCGGCGACGGCGGCGACCGTGCCGAGGGTCGCGATCGTGACGCGCTCGCCGGATCCGTAGCCGTCCTCGACGATCGCGACGGGGCAGTCCGCCCCGCGGTCACCGCGGGCGAGGACCGCTGCGGTGTGCGCGAGCGTGCCGATGCCCATGAGCAGCACCACCGTGTGGTCGGATCCGCCGGACAGCTGCTCGATCGGGTCGTGCCCGCTCGCGACGGTGAAGGCCGTGGCGACGCCGCGGTGGGTGAGCGGGATGCCGGCGACGGCGGGCACCGAGATGGCGCTGGTGATGCCCGGCACGACCTGTACTGCGATGCCCTCGGCCTCGCAGTACAGCGCCTCTTCGCGGCCGCGGCCGAGCACGAACGGGTCGCCGCCCTTGAGGCGCACGACCTCCCGCCCGGCGCGGGCGTGTCGTACGAGCAGGGCGTTGATCTCGTGCTGCGGCACGGGGTGGTGCCCCGGGGTCTTGCCGACATCGATCACCTCGGCGGTGAGCACGACGCCCTCCGCGGCGAGCTGGTCGAGTACGGCGCGTGCGCCCAGACGGTCGGCGACGATCACGTCGGCGCGCTCGAGGGCGCGCAGGCCGCGGATCGTGAGCAGGCCGGCGTCGCCGGGGCCGGCCCCGACGAGGGTGACGGTTCCGTTGGTCATCATGCGCCTCCGAGCAGAAGTCCGCGCCGGCGCAGCACGGCGCGCTCGAGCGGCGCGAACAGCGCCAGCTCGATGAGGATGCCGATCGCGAGGATCAGCAGGATGGTGGAGAGGACCCCGGGCAGATCGGCGAGCTGCCGAGCCTGGTCCAGCATCGTGCCGAGGCCGAAGCCGAGAGTGCCGCCCGTGGTGATGATCTCCGCGGCCATGAGCGAGCGCCAGGAGAACGCCCAGCCCTGCTTGATGCCGCCGAGATAGCCGGGGAGTGCGGCGGGCAGCACGATCGCGGTGGCAGCCTGCCAGCGGCTCGCGCCGAGCACGGTGCCCACACGGCGCAGCTGCGGAGGCACCTGGTCGATGCCGGAGAGCAGCCCGTTCACGATCGAGGGCACGGCGCCCATCAGGATCACGAAGTACGCGGTCGCGTCCGTCAGCCCGAACCAGATGATCGCGGCGGGCACCCAGGCCACGCTCGGCAGCACCATGAGCCCGGAGATGAGCGGCCCGGCGGCCCGGCGCAGCAGCTTCCACTCGGCCAGCAACAGGCCGATCGGGGTGCCGATGACGATCGCGATGACGAAGCCGATGAGGCCGCGCTCGAGGCTCGTGGCCACCGACTCCTGCAGACGGCCGGACGCCCACGCGTCGCCGAACGCGCCGAGCACGTCGAGCGGACCGGGCGCCTTGTCGGGTCGCGGACGCGCGATCATCACGTACAGCTGCCAGGCGGCGACGAGCAGCACGAGCAGGATGACGGGAGGCAGGATCGTGCCGAAGCGCTTGCGCAGACCGGATCCGGATCCGATCTCGGTCGTCTGCAGGCGGTCGAGGCCGGCCAGCTCCCCATGGGGTCGTTGAGCGAGCCCCGGCGCAGCCGGAGCGAGACGAGACGCGGTGCTCTCGCGAGGGCGCGGCGTTTCGTCTCGGTCGCCTGCGGCGTCCTCGCTCAACGACCCCGAGGTGGGGGTGCCTGCGGCGTCCTCGCTCAACGACCCCGGGGGGATGATCTTCTCAGTCGGCATTGCGGCGGATCTCCTTCCGCAGCTCGACGGTGATCTCGGCGGCCAGCGCCGACACCTCGGGCGATTCGATGCGGCGGCCGCGGGTGCGGGCGACGCGCCACTCGCGCGAGATCCGGCCCGGGCGGCTGCCGAGCAGCACCACGCGCTCACCGAGGCGGGCGGCTTCGCGCACGTTGTGCGTCACGAAGACAATGGTGCGGCCGGTCTCGCGCCACACGTTCTCCAGCACCTCGTGCAGCAGGTCGCGGGTGATGGCGTCGAGCGCGGCGAACGGCTCGTCCATGAGCAGCACCGGCCGGTCCTGGGCGAGGGCGCGGGCGAGCGCGACGCGCTGCCGCATGCCGCCGGAGAGCTCGTGCGGGCGCTTGTCCGCGGCGTCGGAGAGGTTCACGATCCCGAGCAGGCGCAGCGCCTCGGCCCGGCGCTCCGCGCGCGGCACCCCCCGCAGTCGCAGGGCGAGCTCGACGTTGCGCCGGGCGCTCAGCCACGGCATGAGGGCCGCGTCCTGGAACATCACGGCCGCGCCCTCGTCCGGAGCCGTCAGCGAGCCCGAGGTCAGCGGCTCGAGGCCGGCGATGAGGTTCAGCAGGGTGGACTTGCCGCAGCCGCTCGCGCCGAGCAGGCAGACGAACTCTCCCGGCGCGATGTCGAGCGAGACGTCGTCGAGCACGACGGGGCCGGATCCGTACCGCTTGGTCACGTGCGCGAGGCGCACGGCCGGATCCACCGGATCCGGTGCGGGCAGGACCGGGGTGACCCCGTCGAAGCTCGGCGCGAGCGGGGCGGTCATTTCTTCGTTCCCAGCCCGCCGTCGTCGACCGTGGCCTCGTTGCGCTCCTTGAGAGCCGCGTTCAGCGCGGTGAGGTCGAACAGGCCGTCGATCGAGCCCTTCGTCTGCGTGCCCGCCGTGACACCGTTCTTCACGAGCGTCGCGAAGGCCTTGGCGTTGGGATCGGCCGAGAACGACACGTTCGCCAGGGACTTGGTCAGCACCTCGTCGGCCAGTGGCTTGCCGGTGGCCTTCTGCAGCGCGGAGTTCACGACGCCGCCGAGCTCGGTCGGGTTCTTGGCGATCCAGTCCAGCGAATCGAGGTGCCCGGCCACGAGCTCCTTCACGGCGTCGGGGTGCTTGTCGGCGAAATCGGTGCTCACGAGCAGCACCGTGGTGGGGAACTTCCCGCCCGGCCACAGGTCGCGCTCGTCCTGCAGCACGTGCGCGCCGGCCTCGACGACCAGACGCGACGCCCACGGCTCGGGGAGCCAGGCGCCGTCGAGCTTGCCGTCCTTGAACAGGGTGAGGGTCTGCGCGTTCTCGGTCGGGGTGATGGTCACATCGCCGCCGCCCGTGACGCTGGTCTTCAGGCCCTTCGAGTCAAGCCAGGTGCGCAACGCGACGTCCTGCGTGTTGCCGAGCTGCGGTGTGGCCAGGGTCTTGCCCTTGAGGTCCGCAGTGCTGGTGATGCCGTCGCGCACCACGAGCGACGCGCCGCCGCTGGTGGCGCCCGCGATCACGCGCGCCGAGGCGCCGCCCGACTTGATGAAGGTGTTGATCGCCGGGTTCGGGCCGATGTAGGCGGCGTCGATCGCGCCCGCGGAGAGCGCCTCGATCGCGGCGGGGCCGGCATTGAACACCTCGGTCTTGAGCGCGGTCGTGCCGAGCTCCTTCTGCAGGAAGCCCTTCTCCACGCCGACCAGTGCCGGGGCGTGCGTGACCGTGGCGAAGTAGCCGAGGCGCAGCGTGTCGAGCTTCTCGCCCTTGTCGGCGGCGGCGGCCTGACCGGAGGTGCAGCCGGCGAGCATCGCCATCGCGAGTCCGAGAGAGGTGAGGGCCGTTGCGATACGGGTCTTGCGATTCACTGTCGCCTCCTTAGGCGTTCTTGGGTGGGTGGTCTCTGTGGTCGTTGAGCGACACTTCGGCTCGCTTCGCTCGCTCAGTGCGGGTCTGCGCGAGACGAAACGCGGTGCTCATGCGGGATTGCCGCGTTCGTCTCGGTCGGCTCCGCCGTCCTCGCTCAACGACCCCCTCACGCGGCGTCGACGACGGTGGCGGCGGCCAGGGTCGCCCCGTCGACCGGGTGGATGAGCAGCAGCGCGCCGCCCTCCCGGTCATCGGCGTAGGGCTCCAGGGGCAGAGCGGACGCGAAGCGGATCCGCACGCGGCCGATCTCGTTCACGGCCAGCTCGGCCGCGTCCTCGAGGGCGAGCGTGTCCAGGTCACGGCGCGAGAGCACATCGGTCACGATCGCCTGCACTGTGGCGGTGCCGTGCTTGGCGAGCACGCGGGTGCCCGGGGTGATCGAGCGCACGTCGAGCTGGAAGATCTCGACCTCGGCCTCGGTGTGCCCGCTCGGCACGGTGCCGACCGTCGCGATGAGGGCGCCGCGGGCGGCGTCCACCTCGTCGGCGAGGGTCACGGCGATCGACTGCGCGGTGTGCGCGGTCTCGGCCACCCGGCCGGCGACGCGGATCCCCGTCACGGTCGTCTCGTACCCGCCGGGGAAGACCTGCACGCGGTCGCCGACCCGGACGGATCCGCTCGACACGCGCCCGGCGAACCCGCGGTAGTCGCGCAGCGCGTCGGCCTCTGCATCGTCGATCAGCGCGGAGATGCCTCCCTGCGGGCGGATCACGGTCTGCACGGGAAGGCGGAACGCGGCATCCTCCTCGGCCTGGCGGGCGGGGAGGGTCTCGAGCAGTTCGCGCAGGGTCGGACCGTCGTACCAGGAGGTGCGCGCCGACCGATAGACGATGTTGTCGCCCTCGAGTGCCGAGACCGGGATCACATGCGTGTCGATGAGGCCGAGCTCGGCCGCGACGGCGAGGGCCTGCTCCTCGACGGCGCGGAACCGCTCCTCGTCGAAACCGGTGAGGTCGATCTTGTTCACGGCGATCACGACGTGCGGCACACGCAGCAGCGACACCACGGCGAGGTGCCGCCGGGTCTGCTCGACCACGCCCTTGCGCGCGTCGATGAGCACGACCACGGCGTCGGCCGTCGCGGATCCGGTGACCATGTTGCGGGTGTACTGCACGTGGCCGGGGCAGTCGGCGAGGATGAAGCTGCGCGCGTCGGTCGCGAAGTAGCGGTACGCGACGTCGATCGTGATGCCCTGCTCGCGCTCGGCGCGCAGGCCGTCGGTGAGCAGCGCGAAGTCGAACTCGCCGTGCGCGAAGCCGCGGTCGGCGGAAGTGCGCGCGACCTGCTCGAGCTGGTCGGCGAGGATCGCCTTCGCGTCGTGCAGCAGCCGGCCGACCAGGGTCGACTTGCCGTCGTCGACGGATCCGGCCGTCGCGAAGCGGAACAGCGTGGTGTCGCGGAGCAGCGCGCCCGCCCCCTCGGGGCCGCGGAGCGAGGACGGCGCAGCCGACCGGGACGAAACGTCGATCGTGCTCATCAGAAGTATCCGTTCTTCTTGCGGTCCTCCATGGCGGCCTCGCTGATCCGGTCGTCGGCGCGCGTGGCGCCGCGCTCGGTGAGCGTGGAACGGGCGACCTCGGCGACCACCTGGTCGACGGTCGTCGCGTCGGAGGTGACCGCGCCGGTGCAGCTGGCGTCGCCGACCGTGCGGTAGCGGACCACACGGCGCTCGACCTGCTCGCTCTCGCGAGGCTGGGCGTGCTCGTTCACGGCCCACCACATGCCGTCGCGGCGGAACACGTCGCGCTCGTGCGCCAGGTACAGGGGCGGCAGGGCGATGCGCTCGCGGGCGATGTAGCGCCAGACGTCGAGCTCGGTCCAGTTCGAGATCGGGAACGCCCGCACATGCTTGCCCGGGGTGTGCCGGCCGTTGTAGAGGCTCCACAGCTCCGGGCGCTGGTTGCGCGGATCCCACTGCCCGAACTCGTCGCGCAGCGAGATGATCCGCTCCTTGGCGCGCGCCTTGTCCTCGTCACGGCGTGCGCCGCCGAAGACGGCGTCGTGCTTCCCCGCGGCGATCGCGTCGAGCAGCGGCTGGGTCTGCAGCACGTTGCGGGTGCCGTCGGGGCGCTCGGCGAGCCGGCCGTCGTCGATGTAGTCCTGCACGCGGGCGACCTCGAGCGTGAGCCCGAGGCGTTCGACCGTCTCGTCGCGGAACCGGATGACCTCGTCGAAGTTGTGCCCGGTGTCGACGTGCAGCACCGGGAAGGGGATCCGGCCCGGTGCGAAGGCGCGCGCGGCGAGGTGCAGCACGAGCACGGAGTCCTTGCCGCCCGAGAACAGCAGCACGGGGCGCTCGAACTCGGCCACCACCTCGCGGATGATGTGGATAGCTTCGGCCTCGAGCAGGTCGAGCCCGGTCAGGGAGCCGGCGTCGGCGTCGGCGCGCGCGGGCAGAGTGTCGATGATGCTCATACGTGGAGTCCGCATTCGGTCTTGGCGAGTCCGGCCCAGCGGCCGGAGCGGGGGTCTTCGCCCGCGGCGACGGGCTTGGTGCACGGCGCGCAGCCGATCGAGGGGTAGCCGTTGGCGACGAGGGGGTTCACCACCACCTCGTTCGCGGTGGCGTAGTCGATGAGGTCGTCGAACGACCACGCCGCGACGGGGTTCACCTTGATGAGTCCGTTGCGCTCGTCGAACGTGATCAGGGGCGTGTTCGCCCGGGTGGGCGCCTCTTCGCGGCGCACGCCGGTGAACCAGACCTCGTAGCCGCCGAGCGCCTGGTGCAGCGGGGCGACCTTGCGCAGTTCGCAGCATCGCGCCGGATCCGTCTTGTAGAGATCAGTGCCGTGGGCGGCGTCCTGCTCGCGCACGGTCTGCGCGGGCTTGACGTCGACGATGCGCACGTCGAGCGTGCGCGCGACCTCGTCGCGGGTGAAGGTCGTCTCGAGGAAGTGGTAGCCCGTGTCGAGGAACAGCACGTCGACGCCAGGGATCGCCTCGGCCACGAGGTGCGGCAGTGCAGCGTCGGCCATCGAGCAGGCGACGGCGGCGAGGCGCGGCGAGACGTTCGCCGCGACCCAGGCGACGACCTCGGCGGGCGAGGCCTCGTCGGCGGATCCGCTGCGCAGCTCCGCGGCGCCGCGCTCGGCGAGTGCTCGCAGTTCGTCGAGCGAGCGGCGGGCCGGGCGCAGGTCGAGTCCGACAGGCGTCCCGTTCTGTCGAGCCTGTCCCGCATCGCGGACGGATCCGTGGATCTCCTCGGCGGAAGGGGACAACGTCGGCGATTCGGGACGCGCATCCTCCGGTCGCGACGCCACGGTGCTCACTGCAGGGCCTCCTCGTCGGCGCGATGCGCCCAGACCGCGAAGGTCTCGTCCGCTCCGGTGCGGTCCTGGAGGTAGCGGCGGATCACGCGCTCGGCGTAGTCGGCGATGCCGTCCGCCGGCACCTTCAGGCCGCGGACGGTGCGGCCAAGGCCCGCCTCCTCGCGGTCCGCGTTGGCGAGGCCGCCGCCGAGGTGCACCTGGTAGCCGGGCACCTGCTCGCCGTCGATCATGACGAGCTGACCCTTGAGCCCGATGTCGGCGGTCTGGATCCGCGCGCAGGAGTTCGGGCAGCCGTTGACGTGCAGGGTGATCGGGCGGCCGATCTCGGGCTCCAGGGCGCCGAGGCGCTCCTCGAGCTGCGTGATCGCTTGGGCCGCGTTGACCTTGGTCTCCACGATCGCGAGCTTGCAGAACTCGATGCCGGTGCAGGCGATCGTGCCGCGGCGGAACAGACTCGGACGGGCCTCGAGACCGAGCTTCGACAGGCCCGTGACGAGCGACTCGACCCGTTCCTCGGCGACGTCGAGCACGAGCAGCTTCTGGTACGGCGTGGTGCGGATCCGGGTGGATCCGTGCTCCTCGGCGAGATCGGCGAGAGCGGTCAGCGCCGAGCCGGAGACTCGCCCGACGGCCGGTGCCGCGCCCACGTAGAACAGGCCGTCCTTCTGGCGGTGCACGCCCACGTGGTCGCCCCGGCCGACCGGCTTCGGAGCGGCAGGACCATCGGGCAGCGGCGCATCGAGGTACTCGGTCTCGAGCACCTCGCGGAACTTCTCGGTGCCCCAGTCGGCGAGCAGGAACTTCAGCCGCGCCTTGTTGCGCAGGCGCCGGTAGCCGTAGTCGCGGAACAGCCGGGTGACCCCGTGCCAGACCTCGGCGACGCGGTCGGGCGTGACGAACGCGCCGAGGCGCTCGCCGAGACGGGGGACGGTGGACAGGGCGCCGCCGACCCAGAGGTCGTAGCCGATGCCCAGCTCGGGGTGTTCGAAGGCGACGAACGCGCAGTCGTTGATCTCGTGCACGACGTCCTGGCTGGGGTGCCCGGTGATCGCGGTCTTGTACTTGCGCGGAAGGTTCGCGAGGGTCTCGTCGCCGATGAACCGCTCGGCGATCTCGAAGATCTGCGGGGTGGGGTCGATGATCTCGTCCGCGGCGATGCCGGCGACCGGGGATCCCAGGATCACGCGTGGCACGTCGCCGCAGGCCTCGGTGGTGCTGAGCTCGACGTCCTCGAGGCGGCGCCAGATCTCGGGTACGTCCTCGACGCGGATCCAGTGCAGCTGGATGTTCTGCCGGTCGGTGAGGTCGGCGGTGTCGCGGGCGAACTCGGTCGAGATCCCGCCGATCACGCGCAGCTGCGCGGTCGTGAGCTGTCCGCCGTCGATGCGGACGCGCAGCATGAAGTACTCGTCCTCGAGCTCGTGCGGCTCGAGCTGGGCCGTGCGACCGCCGTCGATCCCGGGCTTGCGCTGGGTGTACAGCCCCCACCAGCGGAAGCGGCCGTGCAGGTCGGTCGGGTCGATCGACGCGAACCCGCCCTTCGCGTACTCGTTCTCGATCCGCTCGCGCACGTTCAGCCCGTTGTCGGCGAGCTTGAACTCCTCGTTGCCGTTCAGCGGCTCCGTGCCGTCGACGGCCCACTGGCCGTGCGGCTTGGTGGGCACGCGGGCGGTGCGGGTGCGGGCACCGCGCACAGGGGCGATCGCTTCGGGAGGCATGCGGACAAGCTACGTGCGGATCCGCTCGGACGCTCGTGTGTGTCGGCGGCGCCGACACGGAGCGTCATTGTTCGACATGGTCCAGTTTCCTCCGGGGAGGATGCTGTTCAATGGAGCGCCCGCGGTGCGGCTTTCGGGCGGGGATCCGGTCGCCTGCACGCTCGGGAGGAGAACGCAGCCACGGGCGGAGCGGATCCGCGAATGCCTCCTCCGGAACGCGAGGACTCCGCCCGAGCGCGAGCGCGGGCGGAGTCCTCGAGCGCGATACGGATCAGTGCGCGAGGTACGGCACGCGCTCCCAGCTCAGCACCTGGTCGGCGCCGGGCCTGTTGATCGTGACGCGCAGCCAGTCCTTGTTGTTCGAGGATCCGTCGACCGTCAGGCGCGTGAGGTTGTCGGCTGCGCCGGTGACACCGTAGGTCGCCAGCCACGGCGAGCCCGCCGCGAGCGGCCGGTCGTCGTTGAAGACGTGGCTGTCGCCGTTGACCAGGTAGACCTCGCCGTCGAAGGCGCTCGACTCGTCCACCAGGGTCTGCACGAGCGGCTGGAACGCCGAGATGTCCGACCAGGCGGGGGTGTAGGTCGGGTCGAACATGTCGGCCTGCAGCAGCACCATCACCGCGCGGTCGTGCTTCTGCTTCGCCGTGGCGAAGGTGCTCTTCACGAGCGAGATCGCGTTCGCCATCCGCGCCTGCTCGGCGGCGAGCTGCTCGGGCCGGGCGGTCGTGTCACCGAGGCCCGCCCACGGCTGGACGCCGTCGTCGCTGCCGACCACGTGCACCACGGCGAAGTCGACGCCGTCGCGGCGCAGGGACACGTTCTCCGGGAAGCCGGCCGCCGTCTGCGCATCGACCTTCACGGGCTTCTGCCCGAGGGAGACGCCGGGGTTAGCGAAGAACACCGAGCGATCGTAGGCGAGGCGCTCGAGCGGGTTGTACGCGCCGTTGTTCGCACGGTGGCAGTCGGTCCACTCGTTGTCGCCCGGGGTGTAGATCAGCGGATTGGCGAAGGTGTCGAAATCGCCCTTGATCTGCTGGTACAGCGCGTCGTCGCAGCGGGTCGACCCGTTCTTGATGTCGCCGACGTGGAACGTCATCGCCGGATCCGCGGCGTTGATCTCCTGGATCCACTGCGGGAACAGCGCCTGCTGGGCGGCGCCGTAGGGGACGTCGCCGATCACGGCGAACGAGTAGTGGCCGGCCTTGTCCTGGCCGGGCGTGTCGTGACCGGGTGACTCAGCGGCGAGGGCGGGCGCGCTGCTCGCCGCGACGAGGGCGAGAGCGGCGGCCGTCGCCGCCATCAGAGTGCGGGGGAGGGGCATGCGGTCTCCTTGGTTCGGGGCGTCGGCGCCGACGCCGTATCCACCTTCGCGCTCGAGGTGGCGGCGTGAGTGGACACGGCGTGAACGGAGCGGGAACAGCTCGCCGGGGGGGGGGGGGGGGGCGGGCGGTCGCGGTGAGCGAAGCGGCACGCCGCCGCTCAGTGCCCTCGGAGCTGCCTGAGCTCGGCCTCGCCCGCGAGATAGCGGTCCACGACGAGATCCACGAGCGGCGCGGGCGGCTCCCCGTCGTCGAGCAGCGGCTCGGTGAGCAGCGCGGATCCGGCGACGCGTTCGGCCACATCGAAGAAGTAGCCGTGCGCGAGCAGGTAGGTCGCGACGGCGGCATCGGGGTGGAGTTCCCGCGCCGCGGTCAGGCTCGGCTCTCGCGCAGCGAGGTAGGCGGGCACGACGGCGCGTCCGAGGTCCTCGCTCAGCAGTGCGGCCATCGCCTCGGCATCGGGAAGCGAACGCGGATCCCGGGATCCCGCGACCGCCAGCACGACCGGACGATCGGTGCCGCCCCCGGGGTGCGCCGCCGCATCGGCGTCCGCGAGCCGGAGCGCGAGCACCTTCGCGAGGCGCGGATCGGGTCCGAGCGGATCCGTGACGACTGCGTCCGAGCGCTCCGAAACGGCCCGCCCCAGGTCCACCCGCACGTGGAAGCCCTGCGACAGCAGCAGGGGCACGACGACCACAGGCCCCTCGACCGCGGCGAGGGCCGTGGGGGCGTCGGGCTGCTGCACGTCGACGAAGCCGGAGTGCACGGCGACGTCCGGCAGCCGCTCGGCGACCCGGCGCACCAGCAGTGCGATCGCGGCGGCGCCGGCGGCGTCGGAGGTGCCGTGCGAGACGGCGAGCAGCGCGGGGCGGGGCATGGGGGGAGTGTAGGCCGCCTCGGTGTCCGCCGCCCCGGTCGCGCGTCACACGGTGACATCGCGCGGAAGGCGCCGCACCGGACAGGCCGCCTCGCGCCGGTGCGGCCGCTCGCGGGGCGAGGACCGGACCCGAAACCGTCCGAAAGGTGGAGGCCGGCGGGAGGCGGTGACCGGATCCTGCTGCCTACGCTGGAGAGTACTCGACCCGAGGAGAGACGTGTTCACCACTCCTGCCCGCCTGTTCCGCGTGCTCGCGATCGCGGAGGCCATCACCTGGACCCTGCTGATCGGCGCCCTGATCGCCCGCGCCACCGGCCTGCCTCCCGTGCTGGTCACGATCGCCGGCTCCATCCACGGCTTCGTGTTCCTCTCCTACGGCGCCACCGCCGTGCTGCTCGCGTTCCACCAGCGCTGGGGCGTCGGCGTCGCGATCCTCGCGATCGCCAGCGCGATCGTGCCCTACGCCACGATCCCGGCCGAGATCTGGCTGCACCGCACCGGCCGCCTCGCCGGCGACTGGCGCCTCGAGCAGAGCGACGACCCTCGCGACGCCGCCTGGTACGACCGCACGATGCGCTGGTTCCTGCGCCGCCCGTGGGTGCTCGCGCTGCTCATCGTCGCCGCGGTCGCCGTGCTGTTCGCGGTGCTGCTGCTGATCGGCCCGCCCGGCGGGAAGTGACCCGGCGCGGCCGAACGGCCGCGTCCGCGGGATCCGAAGTGCACCGCGTTCCTCCCGAGGGACGCGGTGCACTTTTTTGGGATCCCAAGCCTTGACGTCGTGAACAGATCCTCCTATCCTCGGTTTGGGATCCCAATGTGGGATCCCAAACTCCGGTCGACGCGCAGGCGCGGCCGGCCTTCCCGACGAAGTGAAGGAGGACCAGGTGTCCCTTCAGAACGAAGCCACGGCGGACCGAACCGCCGAGAACAGTGCATCGCCCCGCAGCCAGGCCAAGCCCACCCGGGTTCGATGGAGGCTCTTCCTCCTCCTGCTGATCCTGGTCACGGTGAACTACGTCGACCGGGGATCGATCTCCGTCGCCCTCCCGGTCATCCAGAAGGACTTCAACCTCTCGCCGGAACTCGTCGGACTGCTCCTGAGCGCGTTCTTCTGGACCTACGCGCTCATGCAGGTCCCGGTCGGCTACCTTATCGACCGCTTCGGTCCGCGCAAGGTCGTCACGGCCTCCTGCGTCGGCTGGGGCGCGGCGACCGCCGCCTCGGGGCTGGCGGGCAACTTCATCAGCATGTTCATCGCGCGCTCCGCGATCGGCGTCACCGAGGCGGGCGTGATGCCCGCGGGCGGCAAGCTGAACGCCCTCTGGATGCACTCCAAGGAGCGCGGTCGTGGCGCGACGATCCTCGACGCCGGCGCCCCGCTGGGAGCGGGCATCGGCGGCATCCTGATCACCTGGCTCATCGCGAGCACCGGATCCTGGCGCTACGCGTTCATCATCGCCGGCATCGCGACGGTCGTGCTCGGTCTGTTCATCTGGTGGTACGTGCGCGACAACCCCCGCGCGCACCGGGCTGTCAACGCGGCTGAGGCAGAGTACATCGAGGACTCGCACCGCGAGGAGGCCGCCACCGGCCCCGTGTCGACCCGCCGCGGCCTCGTGCAGTACCTGCGCTTCCGCTCGTTCTGGGCGATGTGCTTCGGCTGGCTCGGCTTCAACGGCGTCTTCTACGGCCTGCTCACCTGGGGCCCGCTGTACCTCTCCGAGGCCAAGCACTTCGACCTGAAGACGGTCGGCTGGTCGACCTTCGTGATCTTCGGCGCCGGGTTCGTCGGGGAGATCCTGGGCGGCCTGCTCGCCGACAAGCTCCGCTCCCGCGGGCACAGCGCGAACCTCGTGATGCGCTCGATGCTCGGCGCCGCCGCGCTGATCGTCACCGCCGGCCTGGTCGGAGTGACCCTCGTCGGCGACCCGATCACCGCGGTCGTGCTGCTCTCGGTGGTGCTCTTCTTCCTGCGCTGGGTCGGCCTGTTCTGGGCCGTGCCGGCCACGCTGGGCGGCCGTGAGAACGCGGGGGTGCTCGGCGGCGCGATGAACCTCAGCGGCAACGTCGCCGGTTTCATCACGCCGATCGCGGTCGGCCTCATCGTCGGGGCGACGGGCGGCTACACCTGGGCGCTGCTCTACTTCGTCGGCTCGGCGATCGTGATGGGCGTCTCGGTGCTCGCGCTCGACTACAGCAAGCGGCTCGTGCGCGCATGATCGTCCTCGTCCGTGGATCGGACTCCGCCCCGGTTCACGGACGGGGGGTGTCGCTAGGCTGGGATCCCAGAATCGGAGAAGGCGGAGGGCAGCCCCGTGGTGCAGACAGTCGAAGCCGGTCAGCGGGCCAAACCGCTGCGCGAGGTGATCAGGGACACGGTCCGCAACAGGATCTTCGAGGGGCAGTACACGCCGGGATCCCGGCTGGTGGAGCGGGACCTCGCCGCCGAGTTCAACGTGTCGCGCCTTCCCGTGCGCGAAGCGCTGCGGATGCTGCAGCAGGAGGGCCTGGTCACGGAGCCGGCGACGCGGGGATCCGTGGTCGCGACACTCGATGCGGATCAGGTGGACGACCTGTTCAGCGTGCGGATCGCGCTCGAGGTACTGGCCTGCCGGCTGGCGGCGGAGCGCGCCACCCCGGACGACATCGCCCGGCTGACCGCCCTGGTCGACCGGACGAAGGACGCCCTGGCCCGGGGGAGCCTGGCCGAGACCCACGCGCTGAACAGCGAGTTCCACGACGAGGTCACCCGGATCGCGGACAACGACTTCCTCCGCACCGCGCTGGAGCCGCTGCAGGGCCGGATGCACTGGCTGTTCCGCCACGTCCGCGACCTGCCGGAGCTCGTCGAGGAGCACCAGCTGCTGCTGACGGCCATCGCCAGCGGCGACCCCGACCGGGCGGCGGCGCAATCCGCCCACCACATCGACAAGTACCGCGAACAGTATCCCGACACCGTGTGAGCTGCCGTCGGCAGTCCGGGTCGGCCGCAGGGAGGACGACATGAGACTGCTGATCATCAACCCCAACACGAGCTCGGCGGTCACGGAGCTCATCCGCGCCGAGGCGCAGCGCTCCGCGAGCCCCGACACCGAGCTGCAGGTGCACACCGCGCCCTACGGTGTGGAGTACATCGAGACCCGGCTCGAGTCGGTGATCGCGGCGGGAGCCGTGGCCGAGGTGATCGCCGCGCACGCGGGTGAGGTCGACGGCGTCGTGGTCGCCGCGTTCGGCGATCCCGGCATGCCGGCGCTCAAGGAGCTCGTGGACGTGCCGGTGATCGGCATCACCGAGGCCGCCCTGTGCGCTGCGGCGCTGCAGGGCCACCGCTTCTCGATCATCGCGATCTCGGACCGGATCACCGCCTGGTACCGCGAGTGCGTCGAGGGCTTCGGGCTCGCCGGGCGTCTCGCCTCGATCCGGTCCATCACCGAGGCGCTCGGCGGGATCGACAGCGTCCAGCAGGACTTCGGGCCCACGCTGGTGGCGCTCGCGCAGCGCGCGGTCGCCGAGGACGGCGCGGACGTGATCATCCTCGCCGGCGCGCCCCTCGCCGGCCTTGCCCGGAAGGTCGCCGGGCAGATCCCGGTGCCGGTCGTCGACGGCATCGGCGCCGGGGTGCGACTCGCGGAGGCGGTGGTCGGGCTCGCCTCCGGCACGCACAGGGCGGGCGCGTTCGCTGCCCCGCCGCGCAAGCCCCGCCGGGGCCTCAGCCCCGCGCTGAATCGCGCGTTCGACCGTGCGCAGAAGGCCACGGACAACTCGGAAGGAGTGAACTGATCATGTCGGACCTCGTCATCGCGAACGCCCGGATCGTCAATGCGGACGGCGTCTCGTCCGGTCACATCGTCGTCACCGGCGGCAGGATCGACGCGATCCTCGCCGTCTCGGATCCGATTCCCGCCGCCGGCCGGGTCATCGACGCCGCCGGACGGGCGGTGATCCCCGGAGGAGTCGACGGGCACTGTCACGTCGCGCAGATCACCGGGCGGTACCGTACCCTCGACGACTTCGCCGTCACCAGCGCCGCGGCGCTCTGGGGCGGCACCACCACCGTCATGGACTTCGGCATCCCGCGGGACCCCTCGGAGAGCCCCCTCGCGGCCGCGCGCAACAAGCGCGATCTGGCTCGGGCGTCCCGCTGCGACGTCGCCCTGCACGGCTCCGTCGTCGCATGGGATGAGACGGTGCCCGCGCAGCTGGACGCGCTGGCCGCGATGGGAATCCGCTCGGTGAAGATGTACATGACCAACCGCGGATCGACCATGAGCGACAACGACACCGTGCTGAAGGTGATGAGGGAGATGAAGCGCCTCGGTGGGATGACGATCATCCACGCCGAGCACGATGCGATCGTCGTCGACTGCACGCAGGACCACGCCGACAGCGGCGAGATCGGCATCGAGCACCTGCACGAGACCCGTCCGGAACTCGCCGAGGAGGCCTCGGTGCGCGAGGTGCTGGCCATGGCCGAGTACGTCGGCACGCCGGTGTACTTCGTGCACCAGTCCACGCCCGGTGCGGTCGACCTCGTCGCGGATGCCCGCCTGCGCGGCGTCGAGGCGTACTCCGAGACCTGCCCGCACTACCTCCTGCTGGACGACGGCGTCTACGCGTCGCGCTTCCCCGAGTGGTACGCCTGCTGCCCGCCGATGCGGGACGCGGCGACGGTCGCGGCCCTGCGCGAGCGGTTCGCGGACGGATCCGTCGACACGGTCGCCAGCGACCACTCCTGCTACGACCTCAGTCAGAAGCGCGAACGCCGCGACGACATCCGGCAGATGCCCCACGGCTTGCCGGGCGTGGAGACGCGCATGCCCGCAGCATTCACCGCCCTGACCGACGGGGCGCCGATCACCGACGCCGTGCTGCAGCGCTTCGCGGACCTGTTCTCCGCGGCGCCCGCCCGCATCCATGCGCTGGGAGGCAAGGGACGCATCGCGGTCGGCCACGATGCCGACCTGGTGATCTTCGACCCCGCCGAGGAGCGACGTGTCGACGGAACGGCGCTGCACATGGGCACCGACTTCTCGCCGTTCGACGGGAAGACGCTGCGGGGCTGGCCGCAGGTCGTCGTCGCAGGGGGGCGGACCGTCCTCGACGAGGACGGCTTCCACGATCCCGGCGCGATCGGGCGCTTCCTCGAGCGGCAGCCGGCGGTGCCGTCGAGCACGCGCGCCGAGCGCGTGCTGGCAGGGAGGAGCGCATGAGCGCCGTGCCGGACGTCCTGGCCGCCTCGCGGCCCACCCGGATCGGGATGATCGTCCCCTCGTCGAACACCTGTCTGGAGCCGATGACGTACCGGATCCTGGGGGACCGCGACGACGTGACGGTGCACTCCGCCCGCATCCCGGTGACCCGCATCGCCCTCGACGCCGGATCCGACCAGCAGTTCGACGCCGCCGGGATGCGCGCGGCCGCGGAGCTGCTCGCCACCGCCGATGTGGACGTGATCGCCTGGAACGGGACCTCGGGGTCCTGGCTCGGCGTCGGGCACGACGAGGCGATCGCCGCTGAGATCACCCGCGCGACCGGGGTGCCGGCGACGACGTCGACCCTCGCGTACTTCGCGGCGTTCCGGCGGTTCGGGATCTCCGACATCGGGCTGCTCACGCCCTACACGGCCGATGTGAACGAGCAGGTCGCGGCCCGCTACCTCGAGAACGGCGTCGCGGTGACGGGGCACACGGCGCTCGGGCTGAGCGACAACGAGTCGTTCGGCCGGGTGCGTCCCGAGGCGCTGGTGGAGCCGTCGGTCGCGCTGGCCGAGGCCGACCCCGATGCGCTGGTCTACCTGTGCACCAACCTCTACGGCGCGCCGATCGCGGCGGAGGTCGAGGCGCGCACCGGCGTTCCCGTGCTCGACTCCGTCGCGGTGACGCTGTGGCACTGCCTGGAGCTGGCCGGATCCCCATTGCTCGACGCGCGCTGGGGACGGCTGCTCGCCTGAGGCCACGGGCGCGCTTCGCCCGTGGCCTCGTGGTCCCGCCTCGTCCCGCGGGGCGGGGCGGCCTGCAGCGCGCGTCCCACACCCGCGCATCGTCCATCCCGGGCGTCGGCTACCCGAACGACTCCGCCACCAGCTCGCCGAACAGGGTCTCGGCGTCGACGTCGAGGCGCTGCCGACCGAACCAGTCGCACACGTTGACGCAGTCGCGGTGCAGCAGGTCCAGGCCCTGCGGGTTGGCCACGGTGTCCACGATCTGCGGCAGGTCGATCACCACGACGCGGCCGTCGTGCACGAGCAGGTTGTACGGGGACAGGTCGCCATGGGCGAGGCCCGCTCGCGCGAAGGTCCGCATGAGCTCGGCGACCTGCGCGAACAGGTCGGCGAGCAGCGCCGGGTCGTGCCGCACCTGGGCGAGGCGGGGAGCGCCGACGCCGTCCGGCGATCCGATGAACTCCATGAGCACCTCGGTGCCGGTCACCTGCACGGGGTACGGCACCGGCGCGCCGAGCTCGTGCATCCGGCGCAGCGCGTCGAACTCGGCGAGCGACCACTGCGCCGCCGCGACCTCGCGGCCGTGCTCGCTCTTCTTGGCGAGCGCCCGGGCGTCCCGGGAGTTGCGGGTGCGGCGACCCTCGGTGTAGACCGCGGAGCGGTGGAACGAGCGATGCTCCGCACCGTGGTACCGCTTGGCGGCGAGCAGGCTGCGCTGATGCGGATCGCCCGGCACGGCGCGCTCGAGGAGGAAGACGTCCGCCTCCTTGCCGGTCTTCAGGATGCCGAGCTCGGTGTCGACGGCGCCGGCGGACGTCACCACCCAGGCGGGACGCGGTTCCGGCCCTCGCTCGGTCGGCGTCGCCGCCGGCCAGGTGGTCCAGCGCTGACCGTCGCCGAGCTCGACGTCGGCGAAGGCGAGGCCGAGATCGTCGTCGTCGGCTGCGGAGAGGAAGAAGGAGTCGGCCTTGCCCGAGGGGGCGGGGCCGAGCAGGGAAGAGGCATCCGAGGATGCGGAGGAAGGGATCACGAGAGGCTCCGGGTCGGGGCCGCTCGCGAAGAGGATCGGGCGGGCGGCCTCAGGGAAGAAGGTCGGCGAAGGGCGCGACAACAGAGATGTTCATCGTCAGCTCCTTCCCTCGGATCCCGGGGCGATCCCGGCGCCCGCCGAGTCTACGGGGCCGTGACCCCGGTGTCGAGCATGCGCCGGGGTGAGGGCGGATGCGGCATTCCCGGCACGGCGCCGACTCGCCAGAACGCTGCTGCACCGACCCGCGAGAGCGCAGATACAAAGTTGAGTCTGGCCGTATCAAGTTTGTTTGACATCTCTTGACAGCCGGCGTATCGTTGAGTCATCGCGACTCAGGTTTCCCGCGGGTGTTCCCGGGGGCCCGGAGTTCGCGCAGACTTCCACGAACTTCCGACTGAAGGAGAAAACAAATGGCACGTGCTGTCGGTATCGACCTCGGTACGACGAACTCCGTCGTCAGCGTCCTCGAGGGCGGCGAGCCCAAGGTCATCGCCAACGCAGAAGGCTTCCGGACCACCCCCTCGGTGGTCGCCTTCACCAAGGACGGGGAGGTGCTCGTCGGCGAGACCGCGAAGCGCCAGGCCGTCACCAACGTCGACCGCACGATCGCGTCGGTCAAGCGCCACATGGGCACCGACTGGTCGTTCGACGTGGACGGCAAGAAGTGGACGCCGCAGGAGATCTCCGCGCGCATCCTCATGAAGCTGAAGCGCGACGCCGAGGCGTACCTTGGCGACACCGTGACCGACGCGGTCATCACCGTCCCGGCGTACTTCAACGACGCCGAGCGCCAGGCCACCAAGGAGGCCGGCGAGATCTCGGGCCTGAACGTCCTGCGCATCATCAACGAGCCCACCGCCGCGGCGCTGGCCTACGGCCTGGACAAGGGCAAGGAGGACGAGCTCATCCTCGTCTTCGACCTCGGTGGCGGCACGTTCGACGTGTCTCTGCTCGAGGTGGGCAAGGACGACGACTTCTCCACCATCCAGGTGCGCTCCACCGCCGGCGACAATCGCCTCGGCGGCGACGACTGGGACCAGCGTCTCGTCGACTACCTGATCAAGCAGTTCAAGGACTCGACCGGCGTCGACGTCTCGGGCGACAAGATCGCGCTGCAGCGCCTCAAGGAGGCCGCGGAGCAGGCGAAGAAGGAGCTCAGCTCCTCCACGTCCACGAGCGTCAACCTGCCGTACCTGTCGCTCACGGAGAACGGCCCCGTGTCGCTTTCCGAGACGATCACGCGCGCGAAGTTCGAGGACCTCACCAAGGACCTCCTCGACCGCACCAAGAAGCCCTTCGAGGATGTCATCCGCGAGGCCGGCATCAAGGTCGGCGACATCGCGCACGTCGTGCTCGTCGGCGGATCCACCCGCATGCCCGCCGTGGCCGAGCTCGTCAAGCGCGAGACCGGCAAGGAGGCCAACAAGGGCGTGAACCCGGACGAGGTCGTCGCCGTCGGCGCCGCGCTGCAGGCCGGCGTGCTGAAGGGTGAGCGCAAGGACGTCCTGCTCATCGACGTCACCCCCCTGAGCCTCGGCATCGAGACCAAGGGCGGCATGATGACCAAGCTCATCGAGCGCAACACGGCCATCCCGACCAAGCGCAGCGAGACCTTCACCACCGCCGACGACAACCAGCCGTCGGTCGCGATCCAGGTCTTCCAGGGCGAGCGCGAGTTCACCCGCGACAACAAGCCGCTGGGCACCTTCGAGCTGACCGGCATCGCGCCGGCTCCGCGCGGCATCCCGCAGGTCGAGGTCACCTTCGACATCGATGCGAACGGCATCGTGCACGTGTCCGCCAAGGACAAGGGCACCGGCAAGGAGCAGTCGATGACGATCACGGGCGGCTCCTCGCTGTCCAAGGAGGACATCGACCGCATGGTGCGCGAGGCCGAGGAGCACGCCGCCGAGGACAAGAAGCGCCGCGAGTCGGCCGAGGTCCGCAACCAGGCCGAGACCCTGTCCTACGGCGTCGAGAAGGTCATCTCGGAGAACGAGGACAAGCTCCCGGAGAACGTCAAGACCGAGGTCAAGGCCGATGTCGACGCGCTGAAGACCGCGCTGGCCGGCGAGGACGACGAGGCCGTGAAGACCGCGTTCGACAAGCTGACCCAGTCGCAGACCAAGCTCGGCGAGGCCATCTACGCATCGCAGCAGGCCGACGCGGCCGCCGACGGCGCCGCCGAGGAGGCCGCTGCGGAGACGGGGTCCGATGAGGACGTCGTGGACGCCGAGGTCGTGGACGACGAGGACGAGAAGAAGTAATGACGGATCCCAAGGACTTCGACGAGAACGCCGGAGTTCCGAGCGAGGGGTCGGACGCGAACGCGTCCGGCCCCCAGCCGGATTCCGGCGCCGATGACGAGCTCACGGTCGACGACATCCTGAACATCGCGCAGAGCGAGGACGCGCTCGCCGAGGACGCCGCGGAGGACGCGGCCCTCGCCGACGCCGAGCACACGCTGCTCGTCGACCTCAAGCGCCTTCAGGCCGAGTACGCGAACTACCGCCGCCGCACCGAGGAGCAGCGCGGCGTCGAGATCCAGCGCGCGAAGGGCGAGGCCGCCAAGGGCCTGCTCCCCGTGCTCGACGATCTCGACCGCGCCGCTCAGCACGGCGATCTGGAGGAGGGGACTCCCTTCGCCGCGATCGCCGACAAGGTGCGCTCCGTCGTGGAGCGCCTCGGCGTGGTCTCCTACGGCGAGAAGGGCGACGAGTTCGACCCGCAGCAGCACGAGGCGATCTTCCAGCAGCCCACCCCGGGTGTGGCGAAGGCCGTCGTGCTCGAGGTCGTCGAGGTGGGCTACCGCCTGGGCGATGTCGAGCTGCGTCCCGCCAAGGTCGTCGTCGCCGTCCCCGCTGAGTAGGGGGTGGTCGATGGCTAGCCAGGACTGGTTCGACAAGGACTTCTACAAGACCCTCGGCGTCTCCAAGGACGTGTCGGAGGCGGACATGAAGAAGACCTACCGCAAGCTCGCGCGCAAATACCACCCCGACTCCAACCCCGGCGACGCCGCGGCGGAGGCGAAGTTCAAGGAGATCAGCGAGGCGTACTCGGTGCTCTCCGACGCCGAGCAGCGCGCGGAGTACGACCAGATCCGCGCGATGGGCGCCGGCGGCGCGCGCTTCACGGCTCCGGGCAGCGCCGGCAACGGCGGCTTCGACGACGTGTTCAGCGCGTTCAACCGGGGCCGTGGCGGGCAGTCGGCCGACTTCGACGACATCTTCGCCATGTTCAACCAGGGCGGTGGAGGGTTCGGATCCGGTCGGTTCGGGCAGTCGTCCGGCGGGTTCCGCGGCTATGGCGGCCCGCAGAAGGGCGCCGACGTCACGGCCCGCACCACGCTGTCGTTCGCGACCGCGGTGAAGGGCGAGACCGTCACGCTGCAGGGCGAGGACGGGCGTCCGCTCAAGGTGAAAATCCCCGCGGGCGTGAAGGACGGGCAGAAGATCCGTCTGCGCGGTCGTGGGCGGCCTTCGCCCGACGGCGGGGAGAACGGCGACATCGTGGTCCAGGTGGCCGTGAAGCCGCACCCCGTGTTCACCCGTGACGGCCTGAACCTGCGGGTCACCGTGCCGGTCACGTTCACCGAGGCGGCGCTGGGCGCCACCATCGAGGTGCCGACCCTCGGCGGGGATCCGGTCAAGCTCAAGGTCGCGCCGGGCACGCCGTCCGGTCGGGTCCTGCGGGTCAAGGGCCGGGGTGTCACCACGTCGAAGGCCACCGGCGACCTGCTCGCCGAGGTTCAGGTCGCCGTGCCGTCCCACCTCGACGAGGCCGCACGCGAGGCGCTGGAGCGCTTCCGCGCGGCCGAGCCGGCCGAGAACCCGCGCGCCGAGCTGCTGGCGAAGGCGCGGGCGTGATGGTGGGCGCGGTGGGCGCGGTGGGCGGCGCTTCGCTCCGGGACCGTGACGAAACGCGGTGTTCTCGCAACGGACCGCGTTTCGTCTCGCTCCTCGCTGCGCTCGGGGCTCGCTCAACGACCCCGGGGAAGGCGCGCTCGCTCGACGACCCCGTTCGTGCGGGAGGTGGGCTATGCCCGATGAGCGCATGAACGCCGAGACCCCGATCTTCGCGATCGCCGTCGCCGCTGAGCTCGCCGGCATGCACCCGCAGACACTGCGGCAGTACGACCGGATCGGCCTGGTCGTCCCCGGCCGTACCAGGGGCGGATCCCGTCGCTACTCGATGCGCAACATCGAGCAGCTGCGCGAGGTCGCCCAGCTGTCCGGCGAAGGGATGAGCCTGCCCGCGATCGCGCGCCTGCTCGACCTCGAGGACGAGGTGCGCACCCTGCGGCGCCGCGTGGGCGAGCTCGAGCACGACCTGCGCGAGGAGCGGGCGAACCGCCCCGGCGTCCGCGTGTTCGCCGCCGGCACGACCGGATCCGTCATGGCCGTCCCGTCCGGACGCCGGATCCGCCGCCCCACCGAGGTCGTGCTGTGGCGACCGTGGGGGAGCGCCCCGGAGCACGGCGACGACGTCGCCGACGATCCGGACGACAGCCGGCGCTGACACCGCATCACGGCGCTGACCGGGCAGCACGCGCTGACACGCGCAGCACGGCGTAGGGTCTGGTCATGAGCTCCCTCGGCGCCGCCGTCCCCGTCCTGCGCATCTTCGACGTCGCGCTCGCGAGGCGCTTCTACCTGGACCGGCTCGGGTTCGAGGTCGAGTTCGAGCACCGGTTCGCAGAGGGCCTTCCGCTGTATCTGGGGATCCGCCGCGGCGACTGCCGGATCCATCTCAGCGAGCATTACGGCGACGGAACACCCGGGACCGCCGTGTGGATCCCGATGCGAGACGTCGTCGGCTTCCGTGCCGAGTTCTTCGAGCGCAGCGCCGGCGAGGCACCCTTCCCCGGAATCGAAGACGATGCCCCGGGCGGCGCGACCATGGTCGTGCCCGACCCGTTCGGCAACATGCTGCGCTTCGCCGAGTCCGGCGACGCCGACGCCGGCGCCTGAGCGCGGAGATCGCGCGCCCGTCGATGCTGCCCCGGCCGAGCGGGTCCGTCGTCCGGAAGGCGCGGCGGAGGAGGGCGCTGCGGCAGGCGGCGGGTTCATGCAGACTCCTTCTCGGGTGTTCATCTGAGGGGTTCGTCACGTCTGCGAGAGGGGAACGAGGCAGTGAAATCGATTTCCCCCGGGTTGACCCTGGAGGGCGCGTTGCGCAGCGGGAAGCTCCACCCGGAGTTCCGCAGGATGCGAAATCGTCACCCGACCGCGCGGAATCGCGGGAATCGACGAAGAGCGTCTTGTGTCTGAAATCGATTTCGCCTACTCTGAGTGCAGCCCGGTCGATGCCGACTCAGCGCGACCGCGGACCCGGACCCCTGTGCCGGACCCAGCACCGATTCGACGAGGAAGTCGTGTTCCCGAGGAGGAACCCATGAAGACGGACACACAGCGCACGCGCCGGGTGGTGATGGCCGCTCTCGGCGGCATCACGGCGGTAGGACTGCTCGCGGGCTGCGGCTCGAGCACTCCGGGCCAGGCCGCAGGCGACGGAGGCGACTCCTCCGGCAAGACCACCATCGAGTTCTGGCACCGCACCTTCACGCCGCCCGAGAACGCCTGGTACAAGGACATCGTCAAGAAGTTCAACGCCTCCCAGGACAAGATCGTCGTGAAGGACACCGAGATCCCCGCCGACGCCTGGGACCAGAAGATGAAGGCCGCGCAGGCCGCGGGCAAGGCACCCGACATCTACACCCACTCCGGCAGCATCCAGGACGCCGTGAACGCCGGGCAGCTGTACGACCTCGGCAAGGTCGTCGACAAGTCCAAGCTCGGCGAGATCATCGACTCCGCCAAGTCGGTGTCCGAGATCGGCGGCACCTATTACGCGTATCCGCTTCTGCAGGAGGCGCAGACGGTGCTGTTCTGGAACAAGGACATGCTCTCCAAGGCCGGCGTCGACACCGACAAGGCGCCGGCGACCTGGGACGACCTGCTCGCCGACTGCGCCAAGATCCAGCCGACGCTCGCGCAGGGGCAGTACTGCATCTCGCCGGCGTCCGACGCGATCACCTTCGCCTGGTCGACCGTCGGCCAGCAGTACAACTTCGCCGGGCACACCGCGCTCACCGACGACTGGTCCAAGCCGGACATCGACAACGCCGCATACCGTGACCTGATGTCCAAGTACAAGGAGCTGTGGGACAAGGGGTACATGCCCAAGCAGGCCCTCGCCGCCTACGTGGAGGGCAAGGACTTCGGGCAGAAGAAGGTCGCCTTCAAGGTCTCCGGCTCGTGGATGATGTCCGAGATCGGATCCGACTATCCCGATCTGCTCACCAAGACCGGGATCGGCGCCTTCCCGAACGCCTCGAGCGCCGACGGCCGCACCGCGACCACGCTCGGCAACTTCAAGTGGGTCATCGACGCGAAGAGCAAGCACGCCGACGCGGCCGGAAAGTTCCTCGAGTGGTCGCTGGCAGGCGACCCGCAGAACCTCGTGCCGTTCTTCGTGAACACGCAGTTCACGAAGGTCCCCGTGCGCAAGACCGTGCAGGACGCCGTCGCCAAGGACGAGGCCGCGGCCAAGGCGCCCTGGTCGACCGTGATCACGAACGACATCGCCCCGGACGCGATCCCCGAGCCGACCTACCCGTGGGACGTCTCGCTCGCCGTCGGCACCGCCATGGAGTCGGTGATGAAGGGCGCGGCCTCGCCGGATGACGCGATCAACACGGCGAACGCCGCGATCCAGAAGGTCATCCAGTCGCAGGATCTGCCCAGCAAGGCTCCCAAGAAGTGAGTACGGCGCGGTCGGGGACCGCTGCGCGGCCGTCCCCGACCGCGCAGTCCGCGCCCACCAGCTCCGAACGACGGGGAGAGACGATGGCCACCGAAGCGATCGAGGGCGGGCGCACGGTCAAGCGCCGGCACGCGCGATACCGGAATCGCGACACGAAGCTCGCCTATCTGATGCTCGCCCCCGTGGTGATCCTGCTGGGTGTCTTCGTCGCGTGGCCGGCGGTGTACGCCGGCTTCCTGTCCTTCCAGGACTGGAGCTTCTACAAGGATCCGCAGTTCGTCGGCTGGAAGAACTACGCCGACGTGCTGACCGACCCGCTGTTCGTGGCCACGATCGGCCGCGGCTTCCTGTTCGTGCTGCTGACGGTGCCCCCGATGCTCGTGCTCGCATTCCTCTTCGCGAGTCTCGTGGTGAGCCTGTCGCGCCGGCTGGCGACGATCCTCAAGGTCAGCATCTACATCCCCACGATCATCTCCGGAGTCATCGCGTCCATCATCTTCGTGGTGATCTACGCGTACGACGGCGGAATCCTGAACGCCGTGCTCGCCGTGTTCCACATCGACGCGGTCTCCTGGATCGGGGATCCGGCCTGGGCGCTGCTCGCCGTCGCCGTGCCGGCCGTCTGGCTCGGCATGGGCCTGACCTCACTGATCATGGTCGCCGCGATGGTCGACATCCCGACCGAGTATTACGAGGCCGCGGCGATGGAGGGGGCCGGCTGGTGGCAGAAGACCTTCTACATCACGATGCCGCAGATGAAGAACGTGTTCCTGTACCTGCTGATCACGGGCTTCGTCGCGGCGATCCAGCAGTTCGAGCTGCCCCTCGTCATGACGCAGGGCGGTCCGCTGGACTCGACCACGCTGCCCAACCTGTTCATCTTCAACCACTTCCGCAACGACGTGAACGTGGGCTACTCGATCGCCGCGGCGCTGCTGCTGTTCGTGGTGCTGGGATCCGTGTCGGCCCTGGTGTTCAAGTTCATCAACTCCGAGAGGCTGGTCGACTGATGAGCGCGACGTACCCTGCGACCGTGCCCGAGACGACCCGCATCGTCCTGGACGGCAAGGACCACCGCCGGTTGAAGGTGCCGCACGGCGTCGGCGGCTGGGCGGCGTTCATCGGCAAGGGCGTGGTCGGGCTGATCTTCCTGCTCGCCGCACTGTTCCCGCTCGCGTGGATGGTGATCGCCGGCTTCAAGGCGAAGACCGAGGTGCTGAGCACGCCGTTCCAGTTCTTCCCCGAGGTGTGGCACTGGGAGAATTACACGAAGATCCTCGGCGACGAGACCTTCCTGCGGACGCTCGGCTGGACGTTCCTCGGCGCGATCCTGTTCACCGTGCTCAGCCTCACCGTGAACTCGTTCGCGGCCTACGCCTTCGCCCGGCTCGAGTTCCGGTTCCAGCGGACGCTGTGGGTCGCCGTCATCACGACCATGTTCATCCCGGGGATGACGATCCTGCTCACCAGCTTCATCGTCGTGACGAAGCTCGCGATGCTCGACACGCTCGCCGTGCTGGTGATCCCCGGAGCGGCCAGCGCCGCGTCGGTGTTCTTCATCCGGCAGTTCTACCTGAACATCCCGGCCAGCCTCGAGGAGGCGGCGATGCTCGACGGCTGCGGCCGGTTCGGGATCTTCGTGCGGATCTTCCTGCCGCTGTCGAAGCCGCCGTTCGTCGTCATGGGCATCACGGCGTTCCTCGCCTATTGGAATTCCTACGTGTGGCCGATCATGACGATCACATCGCCGGAGAAGTTCGTGCTGCAGCAGTACCTGGCCGAGTTCCGCACCGGCCGCGGCTCGAGCGAGCTCGGCCTTCTCATGGCGGGATCCGTGCTCGCGGCGGCGCCCGTCGTGATCCTCTTCCTCATCTTCCAGCGTCAGATCATCGGCAACATCAAGATGGCAGGGCTCAAGTAGCCCGGCCGTGTTCTCGAAGAGGAGAATGCCATGTCCGAACAACCGAACCGTCCCGCCCACGCACTGACCCGCCGGGGTCTCCTGCAGGGAGCCCTCGCCGCGGGAGCCGCGCTCGGCGTCTCCGCACTGGGCGTCAGCCCCGCGGCCGCGGCCGGGCTCACCGTCACCCGGCTCAAGGTGCTCGCGGGCACCCAGGCCGGAGTGCAGTACGGAGTGGGGGCCACCGATCTCGGAATCCCCGCGCGCACGCCCGACGGCCGTCTGATCTTCGTGTTCGGGGACACCTGGGCCGACGCCGTGGGCGGCACCAACTGGCGCTCGCCGGTCGCGCTGTACTCGTCGACCGCCGACCTCACCGCCGGGGTCGCGTTCTCCGGGGCGGCGGGTGCGGGCGCGAACACGCAGGTGACTGCGCCGCAGCTCTGGTACTACCCGCACGACGCCTACTACGAGACCGTGATCCCCTCGGACGTGATCACGATCGGATCCCGCATGTACCTGCACGCGATCGTGAACGGGCCCACCTTCGGGGCGGTGCGCTGGACCGAGCTGTGGCAGTCGGACGACTCCGGGGCGACATGGCAGCATACCGGCCTGAAGTTCCCCGCCGACATGGCCGGCGGCCGCTTCCAGTGCATCACGTGGGGGCTGGGCAACGACGGCTACGTGTACATCTACGGCACCGGCTTCCAGCGTGACAAGGGCATCGTGCTCTACCGGGTGCCGCAGAACAGCATGACCACGCTGTCGGCCTACCAGCCCTGGGGCTACGCGAACGGCGCCTGGGGGTGGGGCAACCCGGCGACCGAGGTGCTGCCGGGGAAGTTCGGCGAGATGTGCCTGCGGCCGCTCGGCGGGAAGTGGATCCTCACCTGGTTCAACGCCGGCGCCTACCGGATCGACGCGATGGTGCTGAACACCCCGACCGACAACCTCTACACGGCCGCGAAGACCACGCTGCTCACAGGGTGCGAGTGGGGCGCGGAGGACGCCAGCCACGTCGCGCAGCTCTACGGCGGGTACATCATCCCCGGCTCCACCCTGTCGGATCTGCACCTCAGCGTGAGCCAGTGGAACACCGGGAACAACAGCGTCTACCACGTGGAGCAGTTCCGGATCCGCGGTCTCGTCTGAGCCGCCGGGCGATCGCGCCGCTCAGCCCGCGGTGCCCACGCGGACGACGGTCGACTGCCATCCCGTCGACCCATCGGGCGCGATCGGGGTGCGCTCCTGCTCCTGCATCCGGCCGTTCCGATCGGTCGCGCGGACGACCAGGGTGTGGCTGCCGCTCGTCGCGTTCCAGTCGAGGAACCACTGCACCCAGGTGTCCTCGCCGACCGGCGTGGACAGGGTCGCGGTCTGCCAGGCGCCGCCGTCGATCTGGACCTCGACGCGCTCGATGCCGACCGTCTGCGCCCAGGCGACGCCGGCGATCCGGGCCGCCCCGGGCGGGATCTCCTTGTCGATGCGCGGGGTGTCGATGCGGCTCGACAGCTTGATCGGCGCCTGCGCGCTGTAGCCCCGGGTCGTCCAGTACGCCTGATCCTTGGCGAACGTCGTGACCGTCATCCGGGTCAGCCATTTGGTCGCCGAGACGTAGCCGTACAGGCCGGGCACGACCATCCGCACCGGGAAGCCGTGCTCCAGCGGGAGGGGCTCGCCGTTCATGGCGACGGCCAGGATCGCGTCGCGGTCCGGATCCGTGAGCGCGGCGATCGGGGTCCCCGCGGTGAAGCCGTCCACGCTGCGGGAGAGGACCATGTCCGCTCCCTGCGCGGGCCGGGCGAGGGCGAGCACCTCGCGCACGGGGACGCCGAGCCATCGCGCGGTGCCGACCAGATCGCCGCCGACCTGATTCGACACGCAGGTCAGCGTCACGGCGTACTCCCGCAGCCCCATCCGGAGCAGTTCGTCGAAACTCAGCTCGATCCTCTTCGCGACCATCCCGTCGACCGTCAGCCGCCACCCCTCGGGGGCGATCGAGGGCACCGAGAGCGCGGTGTCGACGCGGTAGAAGTCGGCGTTCGGGGTGAACAGCGGCGAGAGCCCCGGGATGTCGAGCTCGGCGCCGGCCGGCACGGTGACCCTGGACGACGGCTCCGGGAGCCTCAGCGCCTTCCGCACGGCGGCGACGGAGCCCGTGGCGACGGTGCCGATGCGGGCCCCGGTCCCCGCGACGATCGCGGCGACCGCGCCGAGTGCGGTCAGGAGGAGGAAGCGCCGTCGATCCGTCCCGGGACGACCGTCGTCGGCGGCCGCGGAGGAGCGCCACCGACGCAGCGCTCCGATCGACGCGGACAGGAACAGGCAGCCCGCGATCGCGCCCACGAGGGGCGGCAGGGCGGCGAACGCCGTCGCCTCCGCACGCGTCGTGGTCGCCAGCAGCCCGGCGATGCCGGCGGCGGCGAACACGGCGACGCCCGCCCAGCGGCGCCGGCGCTCGAGAAGACCGGCGGCGGCGGCGACCAGGAGCACTCCGACGCCGAGGGTGACGAGGAGGAAGAGCTTGTCGTTCGCGCCGAACACGGCGATCGTCAGCTCCTTGGCCCATTGCGGCACGATGTCGATGACCAGCGATCCCGCCGCCAGCAGGGGGCTTGCGTCCCGCGCCACCAGGAACGCCGTTACCTCGGCGGACGCGACGAACACCCCGCCGCTGACCGCACCGGCGGCTGCTGCCCAGATACGGCCGCCGCGAAACGCTGTCTTCTCTCCCATGTCCGGGGTTCGTCGCGGACGACGAAACGGATGGGGACCAGCAGGATCCAATCCGGTGCGGGCACGGCTCCGAACGCTCCATGTCGGCCGAGGAACGGTCGAGATGCACCAGTCAAAGGAGAAGATCATGCGATCCACCGTTCGCACCCGGGCCTCGCTCGCCGCCGCCGGCCTGCTGGCCGCCGCGGCCCTCGCCCTCACGGCATGCTCGTCGACGTCCGGTTCGATGTCGTCGGAGTCGTCCAAGCCCTCGGCCAGCGCACCGGCCGCGTCCCCCTCCCAGACGATGGATCCGGCCGCCGACCTCGTCGGCTCCGGGTGCGCGGCCTACGCGAAGCAGGTGCCGTCCGGCGCGGGATCGGTCGCGGGGATGGCCCAGGACCCGGTCGCGACCGCCGCGAGCAACAACCCGCTGCTGACCACGCTGGTCGCGGCCGTCTCGGGCAAGCTCAACCCCAAGGTGAACCTGGTCGACACGCTCAACGGGAGCGAGTTCACCGTGTTCGCCCCCGTCGACGACGCTTTCAAGAAGATCGACCCCGCGACGATCGACACGCTCAAGACCGACGCGGGCGCGGACACGCTCAGCAAGATCCTGACCTACCACGTCGTCGCCGGGCAGATCGCGCCGAAGGACATCGTCGGCACGCACAAGACCGTCGAGGGCGGCGAGGTGACCGTGACCGGCTCGGGGGACAGCCTCAAGGTGAACGATGCGAACGTGATCTGCGGCGGCGTCCACACCGCCAACGCGACCGTGTATCTCATCGACTCCGTCCTGATGCCGCCGGCGCAGTAAGCACCGGCGCACCCACGAGACCGACCGGACCGCATGCGCACAGGCATCGCCTGGGCATGCGGTCCCGTCGCTCGGCGGGAGGCGCGGCGGCACTCGTCCGCGACGCATTGCCGGGACCGGGCGGGGAGGTGGGGCATGCTGGAAGCCATGGTGATCGATGACCGCGAGCACGCCGAGCAGGACGGCGGCGACGACCTCGCGACCGCGCTGCTGGTGCGCGTCGCGGAGGGCGATCAGTCGGCGTTCGCCGAGCTCTACGACATGCTGTCGTCGCGCGTGTTCGGTCTCATCCTCCGCGTGCTGGTGAACCGCTCGCAGAGCGAGGAGGTGCTGCAGGAGGTCTTCCTGGAGATCTGGCAGACGGCCGCCCGCTTCGCCTCGGACCGGGGGCGGGGGAGGACCTGGATCCTCACGATCGCGCATCGGCGGGCGGTGGACCGGGTGCGGTCCTCGCAGGCCAGCTCCGACCGCGACGTGCGCATCGGAGCGCGCGATCTCGACGTCGCCCACGACAGCGTCGCCGAGCAGGCCGAGCTGTCGATCGAGGCGAACCGGGTGGTCGACGCCCTGTCGGCGCTCCCGGACGCGCAGCGCGAGGCGCTGGTGCTCGCGTACTACGGCGGATACTCGCAGAGCGAGATCGCCACGATCACGGGTTCGCCGCTGGGAACGGTGAAGACCCGGATGAGAGACGGACTCACGCGTCTTCGGACGCACTGGGGGGTGAACGCATGAACGAGCCGGAGTTCGCCGAGCTGGCCGCCGGCCACAGCCTCGGGGCGCTGTCGGCGGAGGACGAGCGACGTTACCGGGTCGCGCTCGCCGCGCACCCCGAGTGGTCGCCGATCGCAGATGACGACGCGGACACCGCCGCGCTCCTCGCCGAGGGTGCCTCACCGGTCGCGCCTCCTCCGGTGCTGCGCGATGCGCTCCTCGCCCGCATCGCGGTGACGCCTCAGAACCCCGATACCGAGGGTGAGACCGCGGCCGCGGGCGAGGGCGTCGTGTCGACCGGCTCGGAGACCGTGCCCGACGTCGCCCCCGACGAGCCCCCGGTACCGGATTCCCGCAGGCAGGAGCGTGCACGCAGCGCGTCCGCGGCGGGGGGCGAGGGCGCGTCGCGTCGACCGCGACGACTGCTGTTCGCCCTGGCCGCGTGCCTCGTGCTGATCGTCGGTCTCGGCGTCGGTGCCGCGGTCGTCATCCCACAGCTGCTGCGCCCCGCGGCCGTCGTCGCGCTGGACCGGATCGAGAGTGAACCCGACGCCGCCCAGAAGACCGTGGCGCTGCCCTCCGGGGGGCACGCGACAGCGCACTGGTCGGCGTCGATCGGCACGGCCGTGCTCGTCTCCGACGGACTCGAGCCGTTGGACGGGAACCAGACGTACGAGCTGTGGTTCGTCCGGGGCGACGCGCCCGTGTCGGCCGGTGTCTTCGCCGCCGAGCAGGGCACGACGACCGCGCAGCTGCGGGGCAGCATGCACGCCGGCGACGCGATCGCCGTGACGGTGGAGCCGGCGGGGGGATCCCCCACGGGAAAGCCCACGAGCCAGCCGATCGTCGTCATCCCGACGTCCTGAGACCGCCTCGTCCCGGGCCGCGAGGCCCCGGACCGCGATGCCCGGGCGCCGATCGCGGATTTCGTCCGAATCCGTGATATCGATTTCGCGCGAAAGTCGCTAGGGTGTCGATATGCGCCGTTGAACAGGGTTTCCGCGGATCCTCGTGATCCGATCCAGACCGTCGTGCCGTGCGCACGCGGTCGTCGACTCTGTTCCTGCTGCGAGAGGAGACGGGCGATGATCGCCCTTCCCGAGACCTATGTCCCACCGCCCGCCGGCGTCACCCCCGTAGGTTTCCTGGCCTGGCTCGTCCGCAGGCAGTGGACGACGGTGCTGCAGGGCGTCGTGTGCGACGTGATCTGGCTGCTCGGTCTCGCCCTCACACCCTGGGCGATCGGCCGCGCGGTCGACGAGGGCCTCGTCGCCGGCGACTACGGGGCGTTCCTGCGCTGGCTGGGCGTCGTGGTGTGGCTGCAGCTGCAGCACTCGCTGATCCAAGGGCTCAGGGACAGGGCCGGATCCATCAACTTCGCCCGCGCGTACTCCCGGCTCGAGATGGTGCTCGCGAAGGCGACGTCGCGGGTGACCGTCGCCGCAGAGCGCTCACTGGCGCCGGGCGCGGTCGTGACGATGGCCGCGGAGTCGTGGAGTGCAACGTTCCTCCCGATCAACGTCGGATCGATCACCTCGGCGCTGGTGGCCTTCGTCACGGTCGCGGTGCTGCTGCTGCGGGATTCCGTGATGCTCGGCCTCTTCGTGATCGTGGGTGTTCCCCTGTTCTCGGCCGCGTCGTTCCTGCTCGTGCGCACGCTCAACGCGCGCAGCGAGGTGGCCTGGAGCGCACGCGAGGCGATGAACGCCGTCGCTCTGGACAGCGTCAAGGGCCTGCGCGTGCTCCGCGGGGTGGGTGGAGAACAGCGTTTCCTCGCCCGATTCGGAGAGCGCTCGGCGGAGCTGCGCGTCGCCGGGATCCGCCTCGCCCTGCCGCGCGCGGCGGCGGAAGCGCTGAACCTGCTGATCCCCGGCCTCTTCGTCGCCGGCTTGACCTGGGTCGGGGCTGTGCTGGTGAGTCAGGGGCAGTTGCAGGTGGGGGCTCTCGTGGCGTTCTACGGTTACGCCGGCTTCCTGGTGCTGCCCGTGGCTCTCATCAACCAGGCGATGACGGTGGCGGTCGACGCGCGCGTGGCCGCGCGGCGGATCGTCGGACTGCTCACCCTGCGACCGACGTGGGAGGAAGACGCGAAGGACGCCGCTCCTGAGGCATCCTCGACCCACGGAGTGGAACTGCTGCACGATGAGGTCACGGGCCTCGTCGTGCGAGAGGGTGAACTCGTGGGCGTCGTGGTCTCCGAGGCCGGCAGCGCTCAGGCGCTGGTCGATCGTGTCGGGCGCCTCCTCCCGGATGCCGAGGAGGGATCAGCAGTGCTGCAGGGTCGCCGACTCCCGGACTGGGATATCGCGGTGGTGCGGAGGCGCATCGTGGTGTCGGACCCGGTGCCGTTCCTCTTCAGCGGCACGCTGCGCGAGGTGCTCGACCCCTGGGGGCGCCACGACGACGCGGCCGTTCTCGCCGCCGTGGCCGCGGTGGATGCGTCCGACATCGTGCGGTCGGTCCCGGGCGGCCTCGACGTGCTGGTCGGTGAGCGGGGGGTCGAGTTCTCGGGCGGGCAGCGCCAGCGGCTGGGCGCGGCGCGCGCTCTTCTCTCCGAACCGGAACTGCTGGTGCTGCACGAACCGACCTCGTCGGTGGACGCTCCGACCGAGGAGCGCATGGCATCGGGCATCTGCGCGCATCGCCGAGGGCGCACGACGCTGATCGTCACGACGAGTCCTCTGGTACTGGCGCTCGCCGACCGGGTTGTGCTCGTCGTCGACGACCGGATCGTGGCGGACGGCACCCACCTCGGCCTGCTCGAGAGCAACCAGGGGTATCGCACGCTCGTGATGCGCGCCGAGGGGGTGGAGCAGTGAGCGCGTCGGCTCTCCCGACGGCAGGACGCGCACATGTGTTCGCCGCGATGCGCGCCATCTGGCGCGGACGGCGGGCCGCGTTCATCGCCGTGATCGCCCTGTTCGCCGCGGCGGCCGTGGCCGGGCTCGCCCCGCCGCGGCTGATGGGGCTGCTCATCGATCGCCTCACGGCGGGGGCGGACCCCGGCGAGCTGGCGGTCTACTGCGGCGCCATGCTGGGGTTCGCTCTCGCGCAGGGCCTCCTCGTGCTGAGTGCGAGCCGTCTGGCCTACATCGCCGGTGAGCATGTCTTCGCTCAGCTGCGGGAGGAGTTCCTGGCGAGCGCGCTCACCCTGCCGATGGGCGTGCTCGAGAAGGGTGGGACGGGAGACCTCGTCGCGCGCACGACCCAGGACATCTCCGCCGTCTCGGACACCGTGCGCCGTGCTCTTCCGGAATCGCTGATCGCCGGAATCACGGTCGTCCTCACTCTGATCGCCGCTCTGCTGACCTCTCCGCTCATCTCCCCGGTCTATCTGCTCAGCGTGCCGATCCTCGTACCGGTGATGCGCTGGTTCATCCGGCGGGCCGGCGGTGTCTACGAGAGACTCGGCGCCAGTTGGGGTCCGATCTTCGCGTCCATCAACGAGACGGCGACGGGAGCCAGGACCGTGGAGGCGCTGAGCATCGCCGAGGCGCGGGACCGTTCGATGCAGGACGCGATCACGGGCATCGGCATCGCCTGGTATGCGCGCATCCGGTTGCGCCAGGTGATGCTGCCCTGGACGAATCTCGCGTTCGCGATCCCGGTCTTCGCGTCGCTCGCGTGGGGCGGTTGGCTCGCTTCCGTGGGCCAGGTGTCCATCGGAACCGTGGTGAGCGTCACCCTCTTCGCATCGGCTCTGGTGGCGCCGCTCGAGGCGCTGATCGGCTGGACCGACGAGCTGCAGAAGGGCTTCGTGTCGTTCGCACGGATCCTCGGCGTCAGTGAGATCAGCGTTGGTGACGCCTGCGCATCCGCCGAGCCGTCGACGAAGGACGTCGAACTGCGCGACGTGCGCTTCTCCTATCGTGCGGGGTACGAGGTCCTGCACGGCATCACGCTCGCGGTGATCCCCGGTGAGCGGCTCACCCTCGTGGGTCCTTCCGGCGCGGGGAAGTCGACCCTTGCACGGCTCTTCGCGGGGATCGACTCGCCGACCGGAGGGCGCGTGCTCATCGGCGGGGTGGACGCGGATGCGATCGCGCTGGATCGTCGGCGCCGCGAGGTCATGCTGGTCTCGCAGGAGAGTCACATCTTCGCGACATCGATCCTCGAGAACGTGCAGCTCGCACGGGGCGACGCCGATGAGTACGAGATCCGCGACGCGCTGCGGACCATGGGAGCGCTGGACTGGGTCGACGCTCTCGACGACGGTTGGGACACCGTGGTCGGATCCGGCGGACACCCGCTCACGGGAGCGCAGGAACAGCAGCTCGCGCTCGCCCGGGTGCTCCTCGCGGATCCGCACACGATCATCCTGGACGAGGCGACGAGCGCGATGGATCCGACCGCCGCGCGCGATCTCGAGGCCGCGCTCGCTGCGACCATGCAGGGGCGCACGGTGATCGCGATCGCGCACCGGCTGTACACCGCCTACGACGCCGACCGGATTGCGCTCGTGGACGGCGGACGGATCGTGGAGCTCGGATCCCACGACGAGCTCGTCGCCGCGGGCGGAGCCTATGCGCGGCTCTGGGCGCTGTGGCGCGACGACGGCGCCGTAGGCGTCGCGCCGGGCGACGACGAGCGATGATCGAGACCGCTGAGGACGGAGCCGGCTCGCGAGCGCTGCCGGTGCTGTGCTCCGGAGGGCACCGTCACCGGATATTGAGCCTGCGTTCAGAAACATGACAGGGTCGGCTCCGTAGCGTGGAAGACCGGGGCAAAGGCCCCGAGGCGAGCTCGCAGCTCGTGTCCTGCCACGAAGGAGATGTCCGGAATGACGAACACCACGAAGCCCGCCGCCTCTCTCGGACTCCTGGTCCTGCGCCTCGTGATCGGCGGAGTCTTCGCCGCGCACGGCGCCCAGAAGGTCTTCGAGTACACCCTGCCCGGCACCGTGCAGGCGTTCGCCGGCATGGGCGCGCCGCTGCCCGAGATCGCCGGCCCCGTGATCGCGTTCCTCGAGCTCATCGGCGGGATCCTGCTCATCGCCGGCCTGTTCACGCGCCCCGTCGGCGTGCTGCTGGCCGCTGACATGGTCGGGGCCATCGTGCTCGTGCACCTCGGCAACGGCATCTGGGTCGGCGACGGCGGCTGGGAGTTCGCCGCCGTGCTCGGTGCGGGGGCGCTGGCCCTCGCCTTCACGGGCGCCGGCCGCTACGGCCTGGACCGCACCGTGCTGCGCGGCCCGGTGCGCGCGCTGGCCTGAGTGCGCGGACGTCTCCCGCGACGGATGCAGGATCGCGCGACGGATGCCGGACGGATCCCGCGATCCGATCCTGCATCCGTCGCGACGTCCTGCGTGTGAACCGCGACCGCGGCTAGGGCACCCGCACGAGCGCGACGTCGTCCATCTGCATCCAGATGTCACCACTGTTCGTCCAGACGCCGCCGTAGAGCTGCACGGCGTTGCGGTCGCCGGAGTCGAACGTCACGGTGAAGCGCGTCCACGCGCCCACCGATGCGAAGTGCGCCTCGGAGATCACCGTGCCGTCGGGCGACCGGGCGCCGAAGTACCCGGCGTCGCTGTTCACCGAGGTGCGGAGGAACGCGGTCAGGCGGTAGGTCGTGTGCGGTTGCACCGCCACGTCCTGCCAGACGTCCCGCCACCCGTCGTTGTAGCGCACGAAGACGCGGTGGTCGCCGGTGAAGCCCGCGGCCGGAGCGTTGTCGATGCCCGAGTTGGGCTTCGCGCCCCAGGTGCCACCGGTGCCGTCGCCCAGCGTCGTCGCGCGCTCGAAGCTCGGATCCGTGACGAGGTTCGGATTGATGATCGTGCCGTTGCGGTCGATGCGCAGGTGCATCAGATACACGTTGTACGGGTTCCACTGCGACATCGTGAAGTAGATCTCGCCGTTCTTGTTCCACGGGTGGAAGTAGCCGCCGTACAGCGCGGGGTAGTCGGTCGAGCTCGCGACCGTCTGCGCCGGGGACCACGGGCCCTCGGGGCTGGTCGCGGTGCGCAGGATGATGTCCTCGCCCGAGAGCGTCATCATCAGGAACCGCTTGCTGTACTCGTCCCACTGCACCGACATCTCGCTCATCGGCGCGTCCATGACCGGCTTCGCGGCCGATTCGTCCTTGCTCCATGACGCGCCGTCCCAGTACCGGTAGGACGCCTTGTCGAGCAGCTTCTGGGCGGGCACCTTCGCCACCGATGCCGGACCGTTGCGCCCGTTCTGGGTGCCGAAGACGTAGATCGTGCCGCCCTTCTGCACGTAGGCCTGCATCTGGAACGGATCGTGGCCGTCGGGGTTATCCCAGCGGGTGTCGGAGACGGTCCAGGTCTCTCCGTCGTCGTCGGAGTAAGCGATGCCCGCATGGTTCGTGTCCCACATGCCGGGCGGACCCCACTGGCGCACCGACATGAAGCCGAGGTACTGGCGCCCGCCGACCGAGATGCCGCTCGTCGGGATGACGGTGATCTCGTCGCCGTTGACCTTCTTCGACGGGATGATCTGTTTCGCGATCCCCTGCGGATCCTGCGCGGCGTGGTCGAAGAGCATGCCGTCGGCGAGGTCGGTGTCGCTCGAGCGCAGCAGCACGTTGCTGCGCCAGTTGCCGTTCGGCGGAGCGCCGCCGCCGGGGCCGGTCCAGGAGTTGCCGAAGGTGTCGCCGAAAGCGGTGAGCACGTGGCCGGATCCGTCATCCCACGGGATGCCGAGGTCGGTGGCCTTCACGTCCCAGCGGCCCCAGGTGTTGTTGGGAGCATCCGGACCGGTGAGCTTCTCGACGACGGTGGCCGGGGTCGTCGCGGTGGTGGCCACGGCCGGCGGGGGTGCGGCCGCCGCCGCGAAGGCGGCGACGGCGAGGGAGGTGATCGCGGCGCCCGCCGCGATCCTGGTCAGGGGCTTCATCGCCCTCTCCTTTCTTCGCGTCGCCGCCCGCCGGCGTCAGCTGCGCGGTGCGCGCGGGGGAGTGGATCCCAGGTCCGGCACGGGGGCCGTTCCTAGGTGCACCTCCATGTCGGAGGCAGCGGGCGCCTTCGGACGGCGGGCCGTCGGCCGGTCGAGGTAGAACATCGCCGTGGAGGCGATGTCGTCGCGCAGCGGCAGGTAGCGCCAGCCGCTGCGCCATCCGAGTGCCTGGATGTCGACCTTCGGCAGCCCGGTGGAGAAGTGGATCGGATCCGCGAGGTGCCAGCGGTACATGCCGAAGCGCTGCTGCGAGACGTAGAGCCCGTCGGGGCGGATCACCTGGGGCATGCCCAGGTAGGGCGTCGAGAACGCCGTGTACCCCTGGCCGGGGATGTCGAAGTTCCACGCACCGCCGAAGTAGTCCTCGGTCCCGGTGCCGCAGATCGTCGGGTGGTCGGTGTCGTCATCGAGATAGAACTTGATCTCGCCCTCGCCCCACCAGCCGTTGGAGTTCACTCCCCATGCGATGTACGTCCCGACGTACTGGCCCCGGCCCTCGATCCCTTCCAGGATCGTGTGCGGCACGAGCTCCTCGAGCGGGTTGGACCGGCGCCACTGCGCATGGAAGTACCCGTCGGCGGAGTAGTCGCCTCCGATCTCGTAGGTCACCTGGTAGTAGACGCGCACGTCGACCTCGGAGGTGTTCTCGATCGTGAGGCGGGCGCCCTCGCGGAACGGCATCGGCCAATAGGAGTTGAAGCCGCCGTGCGGGTTCGCGGCGATCACCTGCGAGTTCACCTGCGCGAAGACGCCCCAGCCGTTGCAGAAGAAGTCGCCGTAGGGCACCTCGACGGCGGGCTCGGACGCGCCGTCCCAGTACGCGCGCAGGATCAGGGTGCGCCAGTTGTCGGTGTGCGTGGTGATCCAGATGTGCGTGATCCGGCCGGGGCCGTCGATCGCGGCGAGATCGAACGTGTCGCCGGCCTTGATGTCGACGCTCGGCGAGATCTTCCAGCCGGGGCCGAGGTCGCGCGCGCAGTCCGCACCGGTGCCCTCGGTCGCGCGGGCGCCGCCGCCGACGGCGCCGTCGAAGTTCTCCGGGGAGATGGACCGGGTCTGCACGGTCCGCAGGGCGGACAGGGAGGACAGGTCGGGAAGGGTCATGGCGGGGCACATCCTCGTGTGGAGTGGGTGGATCCGCGCGCGGAGCGTGGCAGCGCGTGCGGCCACCCTACCGATTCCTCGGAACTGTTGCAATCGATTTCATCGCGGTAGTGTGTCCTGACGGACAACAGAAGGCAGGGCGGGATGGCGACCATCTATGACGTGGCGCGTCTCGCGGGCGTGTCCCCGGCGACGGTATCGCGCGTCTTCAACGGCGTCGGCGTCTCCGACGAGAAGGTCGCGGCCGTGCGCCAGGCCGCCGCGCAGCTGAAGTTCTTCCCGAACCGGACCGCGCGTACCCTCCGCCGGCAGAGTTCCGAGGTGATCGCGCTCGTGATCCCCGACATCGAGAACCCCTACTTCACCGAGATGGCGCGCGGGGTCGAGGACGTCGCCTCCGAGGCCGGCTTCTCCGTAGTGCTGTGCAACTCCGACGCGCAGGTCGAGAAGGAGCAGACGTATCTGCGGATCGCGATCGCCGAGCACATGTCGGGGGTGATCCTCGCCGCGGCCTCCGATCGCACCAGCCTCGACGAGATCATGGCGGCGGGGCGTCCGGTCGTCGCGGTCGACCGCGGCACGGGCTACGACATCGACGGCGTGGTGATGGCGAACCGCGATGCCGGCCGCAGCGCGACCGAGCAGCTGATCGCGGCCGGATACACGCGCATCGCCCACATCGCCGGTCCCGAGCACATCGAGACGGCTGTCGAGCGCGCGGACGGATGGCGGATGGCTCTCGCCGCTCACGACCTTCCCGTCGCCCCAGAGCTGCTGCGCTTCTCCTCCTTCAGGGTGGACGGCGGCCGCGAGACCATGGAGCAGCTGCTGGCGCTCCCCGAACCGCCGGACGCCGTGGTCGCGGGAAACAACCTCATCGGCGTCGGCGCCATCCAGGTGCTCACCGAGCACGGTCTCACCCCGCCCGCGATGGGCGTCGCGGTCGTCGGCTCGCTGCCGTTCACGACGCTGTCGCCGAGCGTGGTCACCGTGGTGCGCCTGCCGGCGCGGCACATGGGCGTGACCGCGGCCCGCATGCTGCTCGATCGGATCGGCGGCGACGATCAGCCGGCGCGCACGATCGTGCTCCGCAACGAGATCCAGGCTGCGACCGTCTCGCGCTGAACTCGGTTTCACGAAACCGGTGCACGCTCGCACCGGTCCCGCACCACGCGCCCCGCGATTTCAACTGATTGCACTTGAAATCGATTTCGCGTAGTGTGATCGCCGTCCGGTCAGGGCGAGCGATCGAGGAGGATGCGCGTGCGGTGCACCATCGGTGTCGACATCGGCACCTCCAGCAGCAAGGGCGTCCTCGTCGATGCCGGCGGCGCGATCATCGCGCAGGCGACGCGGACGCATGAGGTGAGCCGCCCGCGCATCGGATGGGTCGAGATGGACGGCGGGATCTGGTGGGACGAGTTCGTCTCGCTGGCTCGCGAGCTGCTGGCCGGCGTGCCCGATGCTGAGATCACCGCGGTCGGCGTGAGCGGCATGGGACCGTGCATCCTGCTGGCCGACGAGGCGGGCGAGCCCGTCCGCCCTGCCATCCTCTACGGCGTCGACACCCGCGCCGGGGAGCAGATCGACCGGATGACGGCGGATCTCGGAGTCGCCGAGATCACGCGCGTGGGCGGATCCGGACTCACCTCGCAGGCGGGCGGCCCCAAGATCCTCTGGATCCACGACGAGGATCCGCCGTCCTGGCGGCGCGCGCGGCGGCTCTTCATGCCCGCGTCGTGGCTTGCGCACCGGCTCACCGGCGCCTACGTGCTCGACCACCAGTCCGCGAGCCAGGTCTCGCCGCTGTACGACATCGAGCGCGAGCGCTGGCACGACGAGTGGTGGCAGCGGTATGCGGTGCCCCTCGAGCAGCCCGCCCTGCTCTGGGCGGGCGACGTCGCCGGCGTCGTGTCGGCCGAGGCGGCGGCGGTCACCGGGATCGCCGAGGGCACGCCCGTCATCGCGGGCACGATCGACGCCTGGACCGAGGCGGTCAGCGTCGGCGCGCACGGCACCGGCGACCTCATGCTCATGTACGGGACGACCATGTTCGTCATCGCGACCGGGGAGGAGACCCTCCGCACCCCCTCGATGTGGACCACGGCCGGCGCCTTCGCGGGCACCCGCAACCTCGCCGGAGGCCTGTCGACGTCCGGCGCGCTCACCGCCTGGCTGACCGATCTCACGGGATCCGACTATCCCGAGCTGCTCGCCGAGGCCGAGACCTCGGGCGCCGGCGCGCGCGGCCTCGTGATGCTGCCCTACTTCGCCGGGGAGCGCACGCCGATCCAGGATCCGGACGCCCGCGGCGTGATCGCCGGTCTCACCCTCGCACACGGCCGCGGCGACCTGTACCGGGCCGCGCTGGAGGCCACCGCACTCGGGGTGCGGCACAACGTGCAGACCATGCGCGACGCGGGGGCGGACATCCGCCGGATCGTGGCGGTGGGCGGCGGCACGCAGGGCCGGCTCTGGCTGCAGATCGTGTCCGATGTCACCGGGCTCGTGCAGGAGGTGCCCGAGGTGACGATCGGTGCGAGCTACGGCGCGGCCTTCCTCGCGGCGGGCGCGGTCTCCGATCCGGCCCCCGCGATCGCGGACTGGAACCCGGTCGTCGCCACGATCACCCCCGACCCCGCACTCGCCCCGGTCTACGACGCGCTGTTCCACCGCTACCTGCGTCTCTACGCGGGCACCGCCGACGTCGTGCACGAGCTCGCGGCGCAGCAGAGGGCCGACGACGAGAAGGAGGCGTCCGCATGACGCGCCGCGCCCGCCCCATCCCGCACACCGCGGAGCGCGCGGCGTTCCTGCTGGGCGGTATCGGCACCGGCAACGTGTCGCTCGGCGCCCGTGGCGAGCTGCGCGACTGGGAGCTCGAGAACCATCCCGACAAGGACCGCCGCAATCCCCGCACGTTCTTCGCGATCCACGCGGCGCCGGAGGGGGCGGATCCGGTCACTCGCGTGCTCGAGGCGCGCGTGACCGGCCGGCGCGACCTCGACGCCGGATTCTCCTTCGACGACCTCGCGGGACTGCCGCGGCTCGACGCCGCCACGATGCACGGTGAGTACCCCGTGGTCGACATCGACTTCGCCGACCGCGTGCTGCCCGTGGAGGTGTCGCTGCACGCGTTCACCCCGCTCGTGCCGCTCGACGCCGACGCCTCGGGGATCCCCGCGGCGGTGCTGCGATACCGGGTCGCCAACCCCGGCGATGCGCCCGTCGCGGTCACGATCGTCGGCAGCGTCTCGCACACGGCCGGCCGCGGGGAGCCCGGGCCGGACGCGCCCTGGGGCATGCGTGGCACGCAGACCGTGCGCTGGTGCGACGACGGCGCCGTGCGCGGCCTCGACTTCGGCATCGACCTGCCCGAGGACGACCCCGGCTATGGCACCCTCGCCCTCACCACGACCGACGCGTCCACCACCGTCAAGCCGCAGTGGGTCACGAGCTATTGGCCCGACGGCGCCCGCATGTTCTGGAGCGACCTCACGGCCGACGGACTGCTCGACCCCGAGCCGCGGCTCACACTCGAGGACCGCCCGCGCGGCCTGTTCGCGGAGCGGGACGCGGCCCCGGACGCCCCGCCGCTCACCGAGCAGGAGATGCTCGCCAAGCTTCCCCGGCTGCGTACCGGATCCCTGGGCATCGTGCACACGCTCGCGCCCGGCGAGGCGTGCGACTTCGAGTTCGTGCTGAGCTGGTCGTTCCCGAACCGCCGCCGCGGCTGGCACGGGCACATCATCATGGACGACGAGCCGGTGGATCCGTCGCTCCCGCCGATCGTGCGCAACCACTATGCGACGCTCTGGCCCGATGCCTGGGCCGCCGCGACGCATCTGCACGGCGAGCTGCCCGCACTCGAGGCCGCCACCGACGCCTTCGTCGAGGCCCTGTACGGCGGCACCCTGGATCCCGTGCTCGCCGAAGCCGCCGGGGCGAACATCGCCGCGGTGCGCTCCACCACCTGCTTCGTCCTGGAGTCGCCGAACCCGGTCCTGGGGGAGGGGCCGGTGTTCGCCGCGTGGGAGGGATCCTTCGACCACGGCGGCTCCTGCGAGGGCACCTGCACCCATGTCTGGTCCTACGCGCAGAGCGTCGCCTGGTTGTTCCCCGCGCTCGAGCGCAGTGCCCGCCGCCCGGAGTTCCTGCTCGAGACCGACGAGCAGGGGGCGCAGAGGTTCCGCGGCAGTCGGGTCTTCGGATCCTCCTCGTGGTTCATCGGTCCGGCGGCCGACGGTCAGCTCGGCACCCTCCTGCGGCTGCATCGCGAGTGGCGGTTCTCCGGCGACGACGCGTTCCTGCGCGAGCTCTGGCCGGCGGCGGTGCGCACCCTGGAACATGCCATCCGGGAATGGGATCGCGACGGCGACGGCCTGCTGGACGGCGAGCTGCACAACACCTACGACGTCGAGTTCCACGGGATCGATCCGCTCGCCAACGGCATCCACCTCGCCGCGCTCCGCGCCGGATCCCGGATGGCGGCCCACCTCGGCGAGGCGGAGCGCGCCCGCGACTGGTCGACCCGTGCCGATCATGTGGCCGCGGCGATGGATGACGTGCTGTTCAACGGCGAGTACTACCGGCAGGTGATCGACGACGTCGACGCGCACCGCTACCAGTACGGCGACGGCGTGCTCTCGGATCAGCTGCTGGGGCAGTTCCACGCCTGGGTCAACGGGCTCGGCGCGCTCCTGCCGCCGGAGCATCTCGACTCGGCGCTCGCCGCGGTCGTGGCGCACAACCACAGAGCCGACCTGTCCGCGCACGAGAGCACCCAGCGCGTGTACGCCCTGAACGACGAGGGCGGGCTGCTGCTCGCGTCGTGGCCGCGCGGCGGTCGCCCGGCGATCCCGTTCGTCTACTCGGACGAGGTGTGGACCGGGATCGAGCACCAGGTGGCGGCGTCGCTGCTCTACGCGGGGCGGGTCGAGGACGCCCTGCTCGTCGAACGCACGGTGCGCGCTCGTTACGACGGGGTGCACCGCAATCCGTGGAACGAGATCGAGTGCGGCAACCACTACGCCCGCTCCCTCGCATCCTGGGCGCTGCTGCTCGCCGCGAGCGGCGCGCAATGGGATGCGCCCGCGCGTACCCTGTCCTTCGCTCCGGCCTCCGGCGCCTTCGCCGAGGGCGGGCCGGCGCGGTTCCTGTTCACCACCGGAACCGGGTGGGGTCGCGCCGAAGCACACCGGGACGCCCTGACCCTGCACGTCGACGGCGGCGTGCTCGACCTCGCCGAGCTGCGTCTGCACGACGCGGTCCTCGCACGCGACCTGCACCTCGACGCCGGCGAGACCCGCACCATCCCGCGGCCCACCGGCACCACCGACGAGACCACCACCCAGCAACGGAGAACCCCATGAGCTACGTCATCCCCGCGCCGACCGCGCGCCCCGCCTCCGCGCCGAAGACCGCCTACCTGATCACCTCCGGCGACCTCCGCGAATCGGCGAACATCGCGGGCTGGCCGGTGCAGGCGGCGACGGAGGCGGCGGTCACCGCGGCCTTCGCGGACCTGGGGTGGACGGTCATCCGCCCCTTCGGCGTGGACCCGGCCACAGGCCACGGCTACATCTCCAGCCAGCGGATGGGCATGGAGGTGTTCAAAGCGATCCCCGACGACGCCCCGCTGATCGTCGCGACGGCGAACTGGCAGTACTCGCACCACGTGCTGGCGGGGCTGCGCACGCACCGCGGGCCGATCCTCACCACGGCGAACTTCGCGCCGGACTGGCCGGGACTCGTGGGGCTGCTCGGGCTCAACGCCGGGCTCACGAAGATGGGCAAGCCCTACTCCACCGTCTGGTCGGTCGACTTCACCGACGACTGGTTCCGCGAGGCGCTGAAGGAGTGGACCGAGACCGGCCGCATCACGCACGACGCCTCGCATGTGCGCGCCCTTCCGGAACTCCCCGACAGCCCCGAGAAGCAGCTCGGCGAGGCGCTCGCCGCACAGCTGCGGGCCGACAAGGCCATCATCGGCGTCTTCGACGAGGGCTGCATGGGCATGTACAACGCGATCTTCGACGACGAACTGCTCAATCAGACCGGCATCTACAAGGAGCGCCTGTCGCAGTCCGCGCTGTATGCGGAGATGCTGAACGTGACCGATGCCGAGGCCGACGCCGCGTACGACTGGCTCATCGCGCACGGCATGGCGTTCGTCTACGGCGCGGACGCCGCCACGGAGCTCACCCGCGAGCAGGTGCAGTGGCAGCTGAAGATGTACATCGCCGCTCTCCGCATCGCCGACGACTTCGGCCTGGACGCGGTCGGGATCCAGTACCAGCAGGGCCTCAAGGATCTGGTGCCCGCATCGGATCTCGCCGAGGGGATCCTGAACTCCACCGATCGCCCGCCGGTCACCTCGCGCGACGGATCCCGGATCCTGCACGAGGGGCGCGCCTTCCCGCACTTCAACGAGGCCGACGAGGGGGTCGCGGTCGATGCCCTCGTGACCGACCGGGTGTGGCGGGCGATGGGTCTCGTGCCCGACAACACGCTGCACGACGTACGCTGGGGCGAGGACTACGACGGCGAGTTCGTCTGGGTCTACGAGATCTCCGGATCCGTCCCGGCCTCGCACCTCGGCGGCTGGGACAAGGCCGAGGGCTGGCGGCAGGGGCATGTGTTCTTCCCCGCCGGCGGCGCCACGATCAACGGCGTCTCGAAGCCCGGCGAGGTCGTGCTCTCACGGATCTTCATCGCCGACGGGGTGCTGCAGGCCGACGTGTTCCGCGGCACGGTCGTGGCGCTCCCGGCCGAGGAGACGCAGCGCCGCAAGGACGCCACGAACCCGGAGTGGCCGATCGCTCACGTCGTGCTGCACGGGCAGAGCCGGGACCAGTTCATGGCCCGGCACAAGGCCAACCACGCCCAGCTCGTCTACGCGCCCGATGCGGAGACCGCGGACAAGGCCCTCATCGCGAAGGCCGCGATGCTGGACGGCATGGGCATCAGGGTCAACCTCGTGGGGGACGTGAACCTCTGACACCCACCCGCCGCTGACCCGTGGTCGCTCACCCCCGGGGGAGCAGCCCCGCGACCAGGGCGTCCACGACGTCGTCGGCCGGAGTGGCGGGGTCGATCGACGACGTGAGCCGGTCGAAGACGAGGCCCTCGATCGCGTAGTGGAACAGCGCGATCTCCGCGCGTCCGCCCGGGAGCCCCGCGGCCGCGTTGAAGGCGACGTCGCCCTCGAAGCCCGCGCGCTGCCACTCCTCCAGCGCGGCGGCGAGCTCCGGTCGCCGCGCAGCCTCGAGCCGCAGCTCGAACAGTGCGAGCGTGACCTCGCGCTCGCCGAGCAGCCGGCGCACGATGTCGCGCATGTAGTCGGCGAACAGGGCGGGGCTCGGCGTCTGGGCGGCATGGTGCGCCAGATCCTCCGGCGTGGGGGCGAGGCGTTCCCCGATGCGCTGGAACAGGCCGGCGATCAGCGCCTCCCTGCTGCGGAAGTAGTTCGAGGCCGTGCCCGTCGGCACGCCGGCGGCGTCATCGACCGCGCGATGGGTGAGTCCGCGCGACCCCTCTCGTGCGAGCACGGCGATGCCGGCGTCGGCGAGGGCGGTCCTGCGGGCTTCGTTCTTCGCCATGTCCTCAGAGTAGCGCAACCACAACATCTGTTGTAGTCTCTCAATCACTGCACCTGTCGTGGATGGGTGCTCGACGATCGGAGGACCTATGCGAGAACTCACCTACTACGTGGCGGTCAGCCTGGATGGCTTCATCGCCGGGCCCGAGGGGCAGTTCGACGCCTTTCTGTTCGAGGGTGACCACATGGCGGCGATCAACGCCCGCTTCGCCGATGCCATCCCCACGTCGTTCGCGGACGCACTGGGCATCGCGCAGAACCGCACCGCGTTCGACACCGTCCTGATGGGCTGGAACACCTACGCGGTCGGTCTGCCGGCGATGCCCAGCCCGTACGCCCACCTGCGTCAGATGGTCTTCACGCGGCGGGATCCGGATCCGGTCGAGGGAGTCGAGTTCACCGACCGCGACCCGGTCGACGTCGTGCGCGAACTCAAGGCGCAGGACGGGGCCGGCATCTGGCTGTGCGGGGGCGGCGCGCTCGCCGCGTCGCTCGTGGGCGAGATCGACCGCCTCGTCCTGAAGGTCAACCCCGTGCTGTTCGGCGACGGGATCCCGCTGTTAGGGCGCAGTGGCTACGCTCCCACGGCGTTCACACGGACTGCCGCCACGGCGTTCGACTCGGGTGTGACGCTGGTGGAGTGCCGGCGCTCGTGAGTCCGCGGGCAGTACGCCTGCAGGGTCCCGCGACGGATGCACGAAGGGATCGACGGATCCGTCCTGCATCCGTCGCGGCGTCCTGCAACCGCCCGCCCTTGATCCGCGTCCTGGACGCGACGAGGATCGGATCCATGGCGACGATCGACGATGTCCGCGGGTTGGCCCTCGCCTTGCCGGGCGTCGAGGAGCGGGTCGGCGGTCACACCGGGGAACCCGCCTGGCGCTGCAACGGAGGCCAGGTCGCGTGGATGCGAGGGCCGCGGAAGACGGATCTGGCCCAGCTCGCCGAACTCGGCCGCACCTGGCCGGACGGCCCGGTGCTCGCGGTGCGCACGGAGACGGCGGCCCTCGCCGAGGAGCTGATCGCGGCGGATCCGGACGTGTTCTTCACCATCCCGCACTTCACCGGCTACCCCGCGGTGCTGCTGCGGCTCGACGCGATCGCGCCCGAACACCTCGGCGAGGTCATCGCCGACGCCTGGCTTCTGCGCGCACCCAAGGCGGTCGCCCGGCAGTGGCTGGACGAGCGCGGGCTCGACTGAGCACGCTCCGGCGCGGCGGTCGTGCCGATGTGCCCGCCACGCGGGCGGCAGCCGCAGCACCCGGGCCGGCGGGCTCAGGCCACCAGCGCGCTCACGCGGGCGGCAGCCGCAGCACCGGGTCGGCGGGTTCAGGCGACCAGTGCGCTCACGCGGGCGGCAGCCGCAGCACCGGGCCGGCTTCGCCCACGGCGAGGTCGTCCGCGGTGCGCAGTGTGCGCGCGATCTCGTCGACGGCGGAGATCACGGTGCCGAACCGCTCCCGGTCGGCGCACACGGCCTGCAGCGTGATGAGGTGCGTGCCGGTGTCCCAGGTGTACGTCGCGAACGGCGGCGCCGACTGACCCGTGGGGCCGGGTTGTGGAAGCGGCACCACGAGCTTCTCCCCGGCGCCCAGGTAGGGGTTGCGGAACTCCTCGGTGTCGTCGTACTCCATCGGCATCATCGCGCGGGCGGTGCGCACCTGCGGGGTGAGCTCCTGCGCGCTCGCCATCGCCACGATGAGCTCGGGCTCCGCCTTCCAGGTCCACACCAGCACCCGGCCGTCGGCCTTGCGCATGAGGAAGGGGGCGGCCTGGCTGAGCGCCCAGGCTCCGAAGCCGGATCCGGGGCGGGCCTCCGCGCCGACGGCCGCACCGGCCTGGCCGAGCAGCATCCGGATCGCCGCCTTGCGATGTCGACGGCCGCGCAGGCCGAGGGATCCGGTCACGGGGATCCAGCGTGCGGGGTCGGCGTCGGCGAGCAGGCGCATGCCTCGAGCGTAGAGGGCGAAGGTGGGGGCCAGCCGTGCGTCCGCCGCGCCGTGAAATATGTACATCGCCTCTACTATTCGGATGGGAAAGCGCATACCATGGTGCGCGAATCCTTCCCCGAACGACCCGGAGGCCGATGATGTCCCCCCTTGAGATGAACCGCCGCACCCTGCTCGGACTGCTCGGCGCCGGCGCGCTCGTCGCCGTCGCCGGCGAATCCGCGAGCGCCCGGCCGCTGTCCGGCCGCGTCCCCGCCGCCGCCGACGACCCGCTCGCCGTGCTCATCGAGCGCCGTCGCGTCATGCTGGCCGGCGACGGCAGCGCAGCATCCATCCCCGAGCTCGCCGACGTGCTGAACGGCATGAGCGCCGCGGCGACCGCGTCGTGGAACGCGATGGTGCGACCAGCGGCATCCCCCGGCATCTGGCCCGACCTGCCGCTCTCGGGCGTGACGGGCACTGTCCTGTCCGGCAACATGGGCGTGACGTTCAACCGCATCTTCGATCTCGCGCTCGCCCACGCGACTGCGGGGTGCGCGCAGTACGGCGACGCCGCGCTCGCGGCCGACCTCGTGGACGCCCTGACGTGGCTCAGCGCGAACGTCTACAAGGCCGGCAAGTCCGCAGTCGGCAACTGGTGGTTCTGGGAGATCGGCGTGCCCCGCAAGGCGGCCGACATCTGCATCCTGCTGCACGACGAGATCCCGGCCGATGTGCGCACCGCGCTCCTGGCGGCCGCGCGCTACTTCACCCCGGATCCGAACTGGCGCGGCCGCGGCACGAGCCTCGCCGAGACGGGCGCGAACCGCACCGACAAGGCGCTGTCCTGCGCGCTGCGCGGGATCCTCGACGGGCGGCCGGACGAGATCGCGCTCGCCCGCGACGCCCTCAGCGACACGGTGCGGGCAGGGAAGAACAGCGTGTTCGGCTACGTCACGAGCGGCGACGGCTTCTACGCCGACGGATCCTTCGTCCAGCACACCTACCTGCCCTACGTCGGGACCTACGGCGTGGTCACGCTCGGCGGCATCGCCGAGATCCTGGGCCTCCTCGGCGGCAGCGACTGGGAGGTCACGGATCCGAAGAAGTCGGTGGTCCTCGACGCGGTCGAGGCCTCCTACGCGCCCTTCATCTGGAACGGCCGGATGATGGAGACCGTCCGCGGCCGGGCGGTGTCGCGACAGGCCGAGCCCGACTATGTCGACGGCGCCGCGGCGATCACCGCGATCCTGCTGCTCGCCCCGGGCGCGGGGGAGCCGTACCGCAGCCGCTACCTCTCGCTGGTGAAGGGCTGGCTGCAGCGCTGCACCGACGAGAAGCTGTACGGCCTGCCCACGCAGACCGTGGCGAAATCGCTGCTGGTGACCTCGATCCTCGGCGACGACAGCGTGACGCCGGCCGACGCACCGGTCTACACCAGGGCGTTCGGAGACCAGGACCGCCTCGTGCACCACCGCCCCGGCTTCAGCGCCGTGGTCAACCTCTCCTCGAAGCGGATCGGCCGCTACGAGTGGGGCAACCGCGAGAACAACCTCGGCTGGTATCAGGGCGACGGCCTGACCTTCTTCTACAGCTCTGCGGATCCGGCGCAGTACAGCGCCGACTTCTGGCCCACAGTCGACCCGTACCGGCTTCCCGGCACGACGGTCACGGCGGCGACGCGGGCGAACGGAGCCACCGACGGCACGGGTATCCCGCGGGCGTTCCAGGCGTTCGGCGGCGGTCTTGCGCTCGATGAGCGCTGGGGGATCCAGGGCATGGACCACCTCAACTTCGACAAGTCGCTCAGCGCCCGCAAGTCCTGGTTCTTCCTCGACGACAAGGTGGTGTGCCTGGGCGCGGCGATCGCCTCGACCTCCGGGAACGACGTGTTCACCACGATCGACAACCGCTCGTTCGCGCCCGGCACCGTGCCGAACGTGCGCACCGACAACCGCAACCGGGTGCTCACCGCGGCCGACGGCGCCATCACGGTGAAGCGCAACGTGCACATCATGGGGCACGGCGGATACGTCTTCCTCAAGGGCGAGAACGTCTCGGGCACGATCGACGTGCAGGTCGTGCCCCGCTCCGGCGACTGGCAGACGATCAACTCCGGATCCGACACCGGTGGTACGACCGACGTGAAGAGCCGGGACTACGTCACCGTCACCCACCACCACGGCACGAACCCGTCCGGCGGGGGCTACGCCTACATGGTGCTGCCGAACGTGGAGCACTCGGTCACGTTCACGGAATCCGATGCGCCGACCGTCGAGGTGCTCGCCAACAACGCGCAGGCGCAGGCGATCCGCGTGGCGGGACAGGGGCTCGTGCTCGCGAACTTCTTCCAGGCCACGCCGTCCGGCGCGGCACCCGCGTACGGGGTGACGGTGAGCGGGCCCTGCTCGGTCGCGGTGCGCGCCGATGCGGGCCGCACGACGGTCGTGCTGTCCGATCCCAGCCGCACGCAGACGACCGCCCGGGTCGTGCTCGCCGGCGTCACGCAGTCGACCGTGGTCGAGGGTGACGACGGCGTGCGGGTCGTCGGCACGTCGCCGCTCACCCTGGAGTTCGACCTCGACGGACACGGGCACGCCAAGAGGGTCGTGCTCGGGGACTGAGCCGCGCGGAGGGCCGGTCCTGCGATCAGCGGGCCGGCCCTCCGCCGTGCGCTGCCGTGCCGGATCCGCCTCCGCCGGATCCCCAGGCCCCTCGGGTAGAGTGGCCAGCGCCCGATCCAGGCCATCTCCGCGGGGTTCGAGCGGCCGATGAGGTGCTCGCCGGCACCGCGGCCCAGCAAAAGGCAGCAATCACGTGACTTCCCCCGGCGACCATCGCCCGCAGGCCACCTCCGACACCGCCGCGTCCGCCCCGGCCGAGCCCGCCGCGCCGCGCCCGCTCAAGATCCTCATCGGCGCAGACACCTTCTCGCCGGACGTGAACGGCGCCGCCCGGTTCACCGAGCGCCTCGCCGCCGGCCTGGTGCAGCGCGGTCACGACGTGCACGTCGTCGCCCCCAACCAGGCGTACCGCACGGCCAAGCCCCGCGTCGAGGTGATCGAGGGCGAGGCGATGACCCTGCACCGGCTGCCGTCGGTGCGCTGGGCGCCGCACGACTGGCTGCGGTTCGTCTGGCCGTGGCGCGCGAAGCACTACGCCCGCACGGTGCTCGACGAGGTGCAGCCCGACGTGGTGCACATCCAGTCGCACATCGTGATCGGGCGCGGGCTGTCGCGGATCGCGCACCAGCGCGGGATCCCCGTGATCGCCACGAACCACGTGATGGCCGAGAACATCCTCGACCACACCACGATGCCGAAGTTCATCGACGACATCGTCCTGAAGCTCGCCTGGGCCGACGCCGCCCGCACGTTCGCACTCACCCGCGCAGTGACCACGCCGACCCGCCGTGCGGCCGACTTCCTCGAGCGCACGATCGACGTCGAGGGCGTCATCCCGATCAGCTGCGGGATCGACCGCACCCAGTACACGCCGGTCATCGGCCCGCGTGAGAAGAACCGCATCGTGTTCGTCGGCCGGCTCACGGCCGAGAAGCAGGTCGAGGTCATCCTCAAGGCGATGACCAAACTGGATCCGGCTCTCGACGTGACGTTCGACATCGTGGGCGGCGGAGACCAGCGCAAACAGCTCGAGGCGCTCGCGCAGCAGCTCGGGCTGGCCGACCGGGTGACCTTCCACGGGCGCACGACCGATGCCGAGCTGCGCGCGCTGCTGAGCCGCGCGTCGCTCTTCGTGATCGCGTCGATCGCCGAACTGCAGTCCATCGCGACGATGGAGGCGATGGCGTCGGCGCTGCCGATCGTCGCCGCAGACGCGGTCGCGCTGCCGCACCTCGTGCACGACGGCGGGAACGGCTACCTGTTCGAGCCCGGCAACGTCAACGAGCTGGCCGCACGCCTGACCGACGTGCTCACCGCGAGCCCGGCCGAGTACGAGCGGATGCAGCGGGCCTCGCTCGACGGCGTGGCCGTGCACGACATCAACCGCACGCTGGACACCTTCGAGGCGCTGTACCGCGACGAGCCGCTGCCGGAGTAGGCCCGTATGCACATCGTCTTCTTCGGCGACCAGCACGCCGAGTCGCTGGGCGGGGCGCAGGTCTCGATGCGGCTGCAGCGGAAGTACCTGGAGCGGGTGGGGCACACGGTCACGATCGTCGCGCCACGGATGCACTCGGCGCGCGGCACGGACGCGGCGGGGGATCCCGGCTACGTGGACCTGCCCTCGATCCCGATCACGGCCGACCGCGAGTACGCGATGACCTGGCCGGGGCGACGCACCGACCGCTTCCTCGACCAGGCGCTGACCCGGCGTCCCCCGGTGGACCTCGTGCACGTCCAGGCCGACTTCTGGGGTGCGTTCATCGGGCATCGCTTCGCGCACCGGCACGGGATCCCCGCCGTGCACACGATGCACAACCGCGTCGACGTCGGCATCGCCGCGGTCACCCCGCTGCATCGGCCCGTGCTCGGCGCCCTGAACCTGTGGCGCCGCACAGCGCTGCGCGGGATCGGCGAGCAGCCGCGCGGTGCCGACGGCTGGGCGTACCTCGCGGGGATCGCCGCGGAGTCGCGCGCGGTGACCGCCCCCTCGGGGCACTTCGCGCGCCGGCTCGAGCAGCACGGCGTCTTCGGATCCGTGGACGTGATCTGGAACGGCATCGACGACGAGGTGCGCGAGCAGGTGCTCGCGGCAGCGCCGGCGGAACGTGCGCCGGGTCGCCCCCGTTTCATCTGGCTCGGCCGGATGAGCCCGGAGAAGCGTCTGCTGCCGTTCCTGGAGGCCGTCGTCGCGAGCGACGTGGATGCCGACATTGAGATCGTCGGGGGTGGAGGAGAGCGCCGTGCCGCCGAGCGCATCGCCGCCCGCGCCGGGCGCCCCGGCATCCACTTCGCCGGGCGGATCGGCTACGCCGACGTGCTGGCCAGAATCGCCGCGGCGGACGCCGTCGTGCAGACCTCCATCGGCTTCGAGACGCAGGGGATGACGCCGTTCGAGGCGGCGACCCTGGGCACCCCGACGGTCGTGAGCGACCCCGACATCGGGAGCGAGCTGCGCGGCGGGCTGTGGGCCGTGCCCGACGCCGGGGCGGACGAGCCCGCGCGGGTGGCCGCGCTCGCCGACACGCTGCGCATCGCCGCCGCGGACATCGCGGCCGGTCGTGCCTCCGAGCCGGATCCGCAGGTCGCCGCCGACTTCCGGCAGTCCTCGAGGACTGCCGCCATGCTCGAGGTGTACGAGCGCGCGCTCGGAGGCTGAGGTGGGGTGCGGGGAGGCGGGTCCGGCCGCCCGGCGCGGCTCGCGGTTACGACAGACCAAAAAGGACAGCAGGCGCTGACCGGATCTTTCTTGCGGGCATCAGCGTGATGGGGACGCCCGTCGCGCAGTGGGCGCGCGAAATCGCAAAGGAGGGGGCGCTTCAAGCAGGATGTGGCCAAGCACCACTCGTCATTGTGCGTTGAGATGACCGCTCGCGCAGAGCCCAGTGTCTAGGCCGCCCCGCTCGTTGTCAAGGCGCTGGTTCGTCGTCCTGTCGCGAGTTCTCGGCGAATCGCTCGATGGACTCCAGGAAGTACTTCACGCCGGCCGTCTGCTCGTCATCATTCGTGAGGGGCGTCTCGACACGGATCTTCGCAGTGACATAGCTCTCGTTACCGACGATGAGACCGTTGGCCTCGTCAGTCGCTTCGTCGCTCATCGAGCCCTTGTACGGCGTGTTGGACGCCGCGTCGACAATCTCGAAACGTTGCGTCCGGAGCACGAGGCCGGTGAGGACGCCACGTCGGACATCGACATAGCTGACCTCGGGCGGCACGGTTTCGATGAACTCGACCGCAGCCCGCACACTCACGGGCTCGGCCGACACAGCCCGAAGCGCATTCGTGTGTGCGATCGCCGTCGACAGAGTGATACCGCTACCGACTGCCGCCAGCGGCTTGAGCATGTCCCGCAGCCGATTGCGCGTCTTCGGCGAGTGCTTCTTGAGCTCCTCGAGGAGCGGCGAAACCTCATTCGATGCGACGGCATCGATGAAGGACGAGAGTTGATCGAATACTTCTGAGGTAACGTCTGTTGGTTCGACGACGCCGCCAGAGTCGATCGCCATCACGAGCACGAACGACGCCGCCTGTAGTTCAAGGGTCGAGACGTGCAGCTCGCGGGTGATCGGCGTCCTGCGGGTGCCGACGAATTCCTTCGCGATTGACACGATGGCACCGTCGACGGCCACCTGCAGCTCGCCAGCATTTCGAGCCGGGAACTCGGTGATGCGTGCGCCCTCGTGCTCGACTTCGATCGCGAACAGCGTCCGCGCCTGCGCCTGCGACAGCGCGACGAGCCTCGACGGCTCGTATGGCTCGACGGTCGCCGTGAGTAGCGATAGGCGCGCCTCTTCGCTCGGGAGCCAACGGTTCGGTAGATCCCCGCCGATCAGCGACGAGATGGTCGGCACCCAACCGGCGCCGCCGGTTGGCTCGTACTCCCACGCCCAATCGACGCGGAACAGCGAGCCGTGCGCAGCTTCAGTGAACACGGCACGGAACGGTACGACACCGGAACGCATGGCACGGAAGCGATCGCTGCTGACTGCGGCGACGAGCGCGACGACGTCGCCTGTTTCCTCGTCCTCGTCAACAGTGTTGACCACGTAGTAGAGGTCGGGCATACCGGTCGACCGCATCGCGAACGTGCGAGGACCGTCGTAGTACACGTACGTCTCTACGAGCTCGAAGGGTGCGCCGATGAGATCGAGAGAATTGAAGTCCATCAGGCCACCTCCTCAAGCACTTCCACGATGACGCCCTGCGGTAGGAAGTCATAGGGCTTCGTCCACCAGTCGTGATGGCTTTCGCCCTGCGGTGTCGGGCTGTGACGAAGGGACCCATCCAACGCGCCGATCGTAATCTCGGCCACCGACTTGCCGCGAAACCACGGTGTGAACCTGGTGGCGGCACGCACATCCTCGATGTCTGCGAACAGCGACAAGCCGTGGGCCTCGGGCGTATCGCCCTGACCCTCGAGGCGACCCTTTGGCGTCTCGTAAGGGCGCCGCCAGCACGCTTCGCTCGTAGCATCACCGACCGCCATCCCCTTCGGGGCCAGCCGGAAGTACGTTCCCGGCTTTGGATCGGCGTCATCTGGCGGGCAGCCAGGCGGGAACGGGAGGGGCATGACTCGAAGTAAACCACGCGTCCGATCACCCTCGCGAGCTACCCCCGCCAGAACAGGTCCATGCAACCGAAGGAGCGAGGTTGTGCTGCGCCCGAAGACCACAGCTTCTACCGCCGCGCCCGCATGTGACGGGGTGCGCATGACTACACCGCAGCCAGGCGAAACAGACCAGTTAATCGATCGTGCCGGTGGAGCTTTCCACTGGATCGAGCGTCGCATCTCGCAAGTCACCGCGATGAAGATCGTCATCGCGTACCTCGAGGAACGGTCGGAAGGCCGGGTGGACGCGATACCTAACTTTTGAGTCGTGCCTGGATGCGAACCTCTTCGCAACCTTTACCTGACGGCGCGAGTCTGTTTCCCCCTCTACGTGGACGAACTCGCCAGAACGAACTTCGACCCCAAGAAAGGACGTCCGCACGAGCCAATCCCGGAGGGACTCCGGACTCCCATAGTTCAAGAGCAACTCGGACAATTCCTCTTCGTGGAGGGTGCAGTCTAGGCCGGCGAACTCGTAGAGCACTTCTTCAAGATTGAAGTCTTCAGCGTCGCTCTCAACAAGGAGCGCTTCGATCGCGAATCGCGAGTACTGCTTTTCGGCGAACGTTACATCGGCTGCGGTGATGCGGGAGTGTTTGCGATTGATCGCGGTGGTCAACGATGCATTTGCGAAGAAGATCAGGTCGCGCGGACGAGACAAGGTGCGCCAAAGGAAGTAGTCGCGTGTGGGGAGGCCTCGTACTTCTAGATCGAAGATCTCGCCCCACATGTCAAAGGCAGCGGCCTTTCCCTTGCGTGACCGATTCGCGACGTAGCGTTCCTCGAGGACACGTACGAGGAGTTCGGGGTCCTGCCACCGCACGCTCAGGACGCCAACTTTGTCTGGCTCACGAGCAAATCGGGCAATCGCGTCGTAGATGTCGGTTCGCAAAAAGATCCCAAGCGTAACCCGAGCCGGCGATAGAGCCGATGGGGGTTTGCTGAACTCGCGCTCAACGCGTCCGATCGAAGTCAGCAGGGCCAGAATGAACCGGGCCATCACACTGTAGTCGACGCCCTTTTCCCAGGTCTTGTCGAGGTTGTCGATGAGTACTGCAACGCGATCGAAATCTCTGATTGTGCGAAGGACAAGCTCTCGGAGCGGTCCGAGCCGGTTGAGTCGAAGCATTCGACCGACGAACGCTTGAGTCGCCTCGCCGTCGCGTGGGTTTTCCTGCGCCAGCCGATCGACCGCGCGCTCTAGGCGCGTCGAGAGATCGTCATCCAGATCGACATCTAGTTCGTCGAGTTCTGCAGCAAGGTCTTGCAGGTCAGTATTCGTGCCCGTGCCAGCTGGCTTCTCGCTAGCGTGTTTCACTGCGCGCACAGCTATCTCCGTATGAAGGAGATAGCTCCACAGACTGACCATGAGGTACTCGGAGTGGCCACCGGTCCCCAAACGATTTACCAGCTCGATGAGACTGGCGAGCTCATACGCGGAGGGCTTAACGGAGACGACGAGGTTCCGACGATCGCGCCTCAGTTCGTCAACAGCCTGGCTCATCGTCGCAGTCTTGCCGGTTCCTTTGCGGCCGACGAAGACTTTCGCGTCGCCCGCTAGTATCGATCGGAACTCGCTCGTCTCCACAAAATAGTCGGTGAGCTCCTCCCGCTCATACTCCGCGACGAACTGTCCAAAGCTGCGGATCGGCAGTTCTATATCGAGCGCGAGCCGACCCAGCCGCTTGTTTGTGCCCGCCTGCTTTGGCAACGTATCGAGCCAGCCGCGAACGTGCTCGATCAAGTCTGCTGTGCTGCCGTAGCTGTAGAGAAGGTCGCGGTAGTCCAGCGGCGACTCGAATCCGTCTTCAACGGCCATGAGGATCGGCAGCTCAAATCCGTGCGCGATTCCGGCCATCAGACTGGCACGGGCGTTGTGCTCCCGGGCGCGGACCCTCCTTTCGGCGAGGAGGTGGAAAACTGCTGCAGAGGATCGATAGATCTCCTTCACATAGAACTCGAGCGGCGCCATCCCGAGGTCGTCACCGGCTCCGAGTAGTTGAAGGTGAGACTGGCGCTCAAGAAATGCCTCGAGGGAGATCGCAGGCTGGATTCGCGACGGGAGCGGCGGGGCGAACACAGCCTCGGGCTGTCTCGACTTGCCGCCGGCAAGGAGCCGTTCGAGCAAAGGGCTACTTCCGACGCGCTCCGGATCTTCCGTGATGCACTGCGTCACAAGCGAGTCAGAGCTTGCCGAGTAGTTGACGCGGCCGATGGTCGAAAGGATGCCCAACTCCTTCCAGTTCTTGGTGGCGTCTTCGTCAGTTTCGTCAAACGCCAGCCACACATGCTTGCCGCGTGCGAGCGCGTAACCAGCTTCAAACAATACGTTGGGGTTGAGGTCACTGACCTCAGCTATAACGCCCGTATGCTCATCGATCGCTGCCGTGATGGAGTCGATTAGGATTCCACCCTTGATGCGCAGATCTTCCCAGGTCAGTGCTTTGCCGCCACCCTTGCGGATTCCTTCTACAGCCTCACGCATAGTGTCGGCTCGGAGCCTCGGCTTCCCGCCGTATGCAAAGAACCACGACGTCGATGATTGATCCACCATTCACGAAGGCTATCGGTCCAGCCCGACAACCGACGGGAGGATTGGACTTCACTTCGGCGTCGCGTAACGTCCGCGGCAGACAGCGTTGCGCTTGGTCATGGCTACGGTGCTTGGAGCTCAGGTAGTCGCGCACGACCTTCCCGGGCATCGCCTCATACGTGTAGCCCAGCTCGCGCGCGAGTCGGGCGGGTTCGCGCAGGATCACCCAAGAAGCACCAGCGAGGGGTGATCGATGAAGAGCGAGCAGCTGACGTTCGCGCCAATGTGCGCGGGATGTCCTAGCGCTCGCTCGCCGGTCGGTCCGCATGCGGATGCCGGTTAGCTTCAGACGGTGGCGCGCTTCCCGGCACGGCCGACCAGCCGAATCGAATCAGGTCGTTATCCTCGGGGACGGGTAAGCCCCACGCAGCCATCCCGCAGACCGCGACAGGTCGACTGACGACTTGAGCCTGGACTGGTTCAAGCGCTCACTCAGAGGAGGTAATGGGCGCCCGATTGCTAGTGTTCTGGTGTGACTGACTGGGACCCGCTGCTCAGAGAGATCGCTATTCAAGGGAAACTCCTCGATGATGCTCTCGCCACGCGGTCGGACGAATCTGACGCCCTCCCAATGCGTGCTGAGCTGATGTCGGCGATGGACACACTGCATCTGTTGGGGGCGGTACTCCGGGCCGTCTCCAAGCAGGAGCCACGCCTGGCGGTCGCTGTCGCGCCTGTAGCGATCTATCGTGCGGCTGAGGCGATCCTCGATGATCTCCAAGTGGCCATGGAGCGTGGTCCGAGAGGCTCGCTACTCGACTGGTGCGATGGTGCTCGTCGAGTGATTGAGGCGGGAATCGCCGCCCTTCCGGAGGGAGCGGGCAGGGTGCAGTTACTTAACGAAGAGTTGACCCTGCGAAGCCGGGTGCTGGATGCTGCGGCGGAACTGCGATCTCAACGCGCTGCAAAATACTTGGATCAGGCCAGGAAGGCGTCCGAGGCGGCAAGCGACGCAGCTGGCGTTACAGGTAACGTTTCGCTCTCTGAGTACTTTGCGAGCTATGCAAAGAGCGAGCGCATGGCGGCCGAATGGTTCCGGGGCGCGACGATCATCGGAATCATTGCGACTGCGGTGGCCGTATCTCTCCTTCCTCACCCCAACGCGGGCGACTGGGCCGGAATTGTGTACCGACTTGCGATCCTCGGGGCCCTGGGCGCTCTCTTCGCCTACCTTGCGAAGCAAGCCGGACAACATCGGCGCGTAGCCAACTGGGCAAAGAGCATCGAAGTGCAGTTGAAGTCATTCCGTGCGTTTGTCGAAGGAGCTCCCGAGGATGAGCACGGTGCAATCTACCGCGCCTTCGCCAATCGAGTCCTGGGCAATCCTCCGGAGAAGGCGAAGGATTCCTCGGACGACACTTTGCCTGCCTCTCAGGTCATCGACCTTCTAACAACGATCGCGAAGAAGGCTCCCTAAACATGGATAGTGCCCGTCGAGAGCACCGAATCTAGGGCAACAACCGGGTCTGGACCCGGGACCCCGACGAGCGGAAACGGGGCCTTCGCAACAGCAGGCGAGCAGAATCTGCGAGTGCCGGCTAAGCCGCCGTCGGCGGCCGCACAGGCCTGCCGGGACCGCCCTCTCGCTGGACGCCCGCAAATCGGGCGTCTCTACATCCCGATCCGCATCGGCCCCCGGCTCTCAGCGTGCCCGCCGCGTAGTCGGGATCGTGGAATCGGTGCAGCGTGTCGAGTTCGACCGCGGCATCGCGTGCCGGCTCTCGGAACCCACACGCCCGCATGCCCACCGGTAGCGCCTACGACGCGTGGCGAAGTCAGATAAGCAGCGCGCGGCCAAATAGTTGAGGACTCTCCGGCGCAGCAGGTGGGCTCTACATCCCCGTCCCACGCCCCGCACTCGGAGCTCCGACGTCCCGCCCGGTAGTCATCGCCGCGGAGGTGCTCCGTCACCGCACGCCGCACCTCCGCCTAGATAGCGCAGGGCTCTACGTCATCAGCTCCGGGATGCCGCGCTGCAAGACCGCGATGTTGCTCGGTAGACTGAGCGTGAAGCCTACGTAGAGTCCCGCGGCATCGACAGCCAGCCCGACCCTCCGCCGCGTCGGCGGTGTCGCCGTGCACGGTGGACGTCGCTGCTGGATGGCGTCGTCGATCGCATCCGCCTCAGCATTTGTGCCAGATACCAACGTCACCTGCTTGCCGCGGGCGTGCCAATCGAAGTACGCGTCGGTCACCCCTCACTCGCTGCATCGTGGTGTTCGACTCGGTCGACGCGACCGTGCTCGGCAAGGTCATCCGCGACCACCAGCCCACGCTCGCGATCACCCGCATCGAGATCCGCGCTCAGCCGTAGAGCAGCGGCGTCAGCATCGACAGCAGGAAGCCGATGGCGAGGCTGACCACGCCGACGCTGCCGACGCCGATTGCGATTCCCGCCATCAGCTTGCGCTCTCCGCGTGCGGCGACGAGTCCCAGTGCGAACGCCGCAGCGCTGCAGGCGAAGAGAAGGAGGTTCGAGCCGATGTTGAACCCGTCGACGATGTGCAGCGACAGGCGGAACCGGTTCATCTGGGTGTACACGACGACCCGGGCGATCGATGACACGGCCGAAAGCGCGACGCTGATGACGGCCAGGATGAATGCGACGCGAGCGACGCCACCGGTGCCGCGGGGCGCCGGTGCTGCGGGGTAACCCGCTTGCACGGCGCCTGCGGGGTCGGAGGGCCAGCTCTGCGCCTCGGTCGGGTTCCCGTTCTGCGCCCCGGCGGGATAGCCGTTCTGCGCAGTAGCCCCGGGATAAGCCGGCTGATATGCGGGCGCGGATCCGTAGGGCGGCTGCGGGGAAGTCGACGCGGTCGCGGGCGGATGCGCATCGGGCGCGGGCGGGAACTGCTGCGGATCGCTCATGCCGCTGACGCTACCGGCGCCGGTGCTCCCACGACATGGGCAGCACTGCCCACCATGTCAGCTCAGACGAGGGCGTCGGTCAGGCGATCAGCGCCCCCGCCAGCGCCTCCTCGACATCCTCGCGCGAGACCCCAGGAGCCTCGGTGAGCATCGACCCGAAGGTCCGCGGATCCCACTCGAGCCCCAGCGCGGCATTGGCCTCCGTGAGCACCGCGACGAAGCTGTCGACGGAGCCGAACGCGAGCATCCCGCTGAGCAGACGTGCGCCGCGCACACCGCGCTGCGAGGTGCCGACGAGCTTCACGGCGCCGCGGGCGTTGATGCTGTACTCGCCGGGGCAGTACTCGCCCGGCACCTCGCCCAGCCGGGCATCGACGCCGAGCCCGCGCAGCGCGTCGACGATCGTCCTGCCCGCCTGCGCGAAGAACGCGGTGGGGTCGGCATGCGCCTCCTCGCGCTCGACGAGGTCGAAGACGAGGCACGTCTCGTCGTAGGCGACGGCGCGGCCGCCGGTCGGGCGGATCGCGGGCGTGAAGCCGAGCCGTTCCGCCGCCGCCACGGCGATGTCGTAGCCGGGCATCAGGCTCTCCCGCCGGGTCAGTGCGAGCGTCGGCACGGGCGTGTAGAGGCGGAGCAACCGCTGAGGGCCCGCTCCGGTCGCGACTTCGCGCAGCAGTTCGACCGAGCGCGCGAGGTCATCGTTCGACGCCGCTGGCTGCCGGATCACCCGGCCAGGAACCACAGGGAGCCGGGGAGAGGAGGTCACCATCGGCGTCAGGGGATGAAGGTGAACACGAACTGCAGCACCAGATACACCGCGCCGGAAATGCCGAGGCCCAGGGCGATCCCCGAGCGGAGCCGCCCGGAGCGGCGCGGAAGCCCGATCAGGGCGAGCACGACGGCGCCCGCGTACAGCAGGAAGAGGGCGACGTCGATCGCCATCGACACCGGTTGCGGCAGGGTCGCATCGCTGGACACGGCGTACGCCACCGAGAGACCGATGTAGCGGAGCACCTCCAGGGCGAACGCTACCGAGGCCAGCACGACCGCGGTGGTCGCGATCCCGGCGCCCTTCGCCGGATTCTGCAGACTGGCTGCGCCCGGTTCGCCGTTCGCCGGGTATCCGTATCCCGGGTACGTCGGCGCGAGCGGCTGAGCCGGCGCGGGTCTCACGTCCCCGACGGGCGGCACGAATCCGGGGGCCGGAGGTTGGTGAGGCATGCCGGCGGGCGCGGCCCCGGGATGCAGGTTCGCGACCGGCGGCTGAGGCGCGGAGAAGGGCTGCTGCGGATCCGTCATGCTGAGAACGTACCGCTCCTGCACGGCGGCGACGCGACGGGACAGGCGACCCTCCGGCCGGGTTCGCCGTGGGCTGCGTCGGGCGTGCTCAGCCCCAGTGCGCGGGTGAGGGGAGGGCGTGGTAGCGGACGTCGATGCCCTCCGCGCCGACCGAGGCCGTGCAGTAGAGCAGCGACTGCGTCGGGTACCCGTGCGGGCGGTTGTCGCGGATGATCGCGCGGTCGTCGGCCGGATCCAGTTCCGCGGTCGTCGCGAGCAGCCGGATCCAGGACTGCGGCCAGTCCTCATCCTGCGTCGGGTGCGCGCGGAACTCGGGCAGCCAGCGCGCGATGCGTGCGGTGTCGGCGTCGTCGACGTCTGAGTGCGCGATCATGTGCACCCCGGCCGGCACCGGGGTCTCGCGCAGCACGGTGCCGTCCCAGGACAGCACGCGGGCACCGGCGGGGGAGACCTCGAGGAGATTGAAGCCGTGCATGCGTTCCGAGCCGGTCGGCGAGACGCCGGCCACGGACGCCAGCGCGAGAGTGCCGCGGGAGACGGCGAGCTCGTCGGGCAGATCGAGCACGTCGGCGCGGTTCAGCAGCACGGCCAGCCGGTGCGATGCCGGATCGACGGCGAGCCAGGCCCCGCCGGCGCGGCGGTCGCGGATCCCGGAGACGCCCGGGCGATCCGGCCACCACTCGCCCAGCGCGTCCCATTCGCGCAGCGGATCCTCGTCCCGCACGGCCAACAGCCGCGCCCCCGTCCCGTCGACCTCGATCACGACCGTGCACACGGGATCAGTCTAGGCAGGGCGCCGGAGGGCGAGGCCGTGTTCGCGGCGTTGTGCAGGTCGCTCGCGCCGTCGTGCAGGGTGAAGGCGCGAGAAGGAGTCGTCCGGGGTCCGAAACGGGCGCATCTGACGCGGTGGCCATGTCGAACGGCGGGGGATCCCTGCATAACGGCGGGCCACGGGATGCCGATGGCAGAATCGAGGGATGGACATCGTGGTGGGGGTCTCCGGCGGCATCGCGGCGTACAAGGCGGTGCAGCTCGTGCGGCTCCTGGTGAAGGCCGGGCACGCGGTCACGGTCGTCCCCACCGAGGATGCGCTGCGCTTCGTGGGCGCGCCGACGTGGGAGGCGATCAGCCGCAACCCCGTCACCACGAGCGTGCACGATGACGTGGCGAAGGTGCGCCACGTCGCACTCGGCCAGGGTGCCGATCTGGTCGTCGTCGCCCCCGCCACGGCGAACACGATCGCGCGCATGGCGGCGGGCATCGCCGACAACCTGCTCGGAACCACGCTCCTGGCGACCACGGCGCCCGTCCTCATCGCCCCCGCGATGCACGCAGAGATGTGGGCGCACCCCGCGACGCAGGCGAACCTCCGCACGCTCGCCGGGCGCGGAGTGCACCTGATCGGGCCGGACGACGGCGAGCTCGCCGGCGGCGACAGCGGACCGGGCCGGATGAGCGAGCCCGAGGCGATCGCCGAGGCCGCGCTGCGCCTGCTCGCCCCGCAGGACCTCGCCGGCCTCGCCGTCGTGGTGTCCGCGGGGGGCACTCGCGAGCCGATCGACCCCGTGCGTTACCTCGGCAACCGCTCCAGCGGGCGGCAGGGCGCGGCCCTCGCCGTCGAGGCGGCGACCCGCGGCGCCGAGGTCGAGCTCGTCGCGGCGAATCTCACGGGGGACGTCCTCGCCGAGGCGGGACATCCGCGGATCCGGATCCGTCGCGTCGCGACGGCCGCGGAGCTCGCGACCGCGATGAAGGACGCCGCCGCCCGTGCGGATGCCGTGGTCATGGCGGCGGCGGTCGCCGACTACCGGCCCGCGCAGGCCGCCGCGCACAAGCTCACCAAGGAGGACGGGATCCTCGAGCGCATCGACCTCGTCGAGAACGAGGACGTGCTGGCGGCCCTCGGCGCGGCTCGCCGCGAGGGCGGGGCTCCGGACGGGCAGGTCATCGTCGGCTTCGCCGCGGAGACCGCCACGGATCCTGCCGCCCGGCGCGAACGCGCCCGCCGCAAGCGGGAGCGCAAGGGCGCCGATCTGCTCGCCGTGAACCTCGCCGACGCCGAGCACGGCTTCGAGAAGCACGACAACGCCGTGGAGGTCATCGGTCCGGACGGAGCCGTGGTCGCGACGGCCGCGGGGTCGAAGCGTGCCGTGGCTGCGGCGCTCTGGGACGCCGTGGTCGCACTGCGCGGCTGAGACCCACGTCCGCTCCAGGCTGGCGCCTGCGTGCCACCAGGAGTACAGTTTTCGTATTGTAAAAGTCAAGTTTCATAGAATGGAATGAAATGAACGCTCCGCTGCCCACCCCTGGCCCGCGCGAGATCGCGCCGGAGCTGGCGCGCTCGTGGCTCCTGGTCGCGGCGACGAGGCCGGAGACGTTCGACGACGCGGCGCGTTCGCATGCCGACGCCGTGGTGCTCGACGTGGAGGACGCCGTCGACGCCAGCCACAAGGACTCCGCGCGCGACGACGTCGTGCGCTGGTTGCACGGCGCCGACGAGAACGGCAACCCCCACCGCGCCTGGGTGCGCATCAACGACGCGACGAGCGAGCACTGGTCCCCGGATCTGGACGGGTTGCGCGACGCTCCGGGGCTGCAGGGCGTCATGCTCGCCAAGACCGAGTACGGCGGCCAGGTCATGGACACGTTCAATCGCCTGGGCGCGAAGGTGCCCGTCGTCGCGCTCGTGGAGTCGGCCGTCGGCATCGAGAACGCCACCGAGATCGCCCGGGCGAAGGGCGCCTTCCGGCTCGCCTTCGGCAGCGGTGACTTCCGCCGCGACACCGGCATGTCGGCCGACCGCGAGGCCATGGCCTACCCGCGGGCGCGCCTGGTGATCTCCAGCCGCGCGGGCGGGCTTCCCGGCCCGATCGACGGTCCGACCGTCGGATCCAGCCACCCGATCCTGCGCGAGCAGTCGGCCATCACGGTGTCGATGGGCATGACCGGCAAGCTCTGCCTGCAGGCCGACCAGACTCCCGTCGTGAACGAGGTCATCAGTCCCACCCGCACCGACGTGGAGTGGGCTTACGAGTTCCTCGAGGACTTCGACGCGCGCGGTCGCATCGTCCGCGACGGCAGCGACCTGCCCCGCCTCGGCCGCGCCCGCAAGATCATGCAGCTCGCCGAGGCCTTCGGCGTACTGCCCACCCGCTGACCCCCATCCGAACGGAGACATCATGACCACTCGCCTCGCCGCCGGCGACACCGCGCCCGCCTTCGCCCTCGACGACGCCGACGGTGCTCGCGTCTCGCTCGAGGACTACCGCGGACGCAATGTCGTCGTGTACTTCTACCCCAAGGCCGCGACCCCCGGCTGCACCACCGAGGCCTGCGACTTCCGCGACAGCCTGTCGTCGCTCGACGCCGCCGGCTACTCCGTGATCGGCGTCTCGCCCGACGAGGTCGCCGACATCCGCGCTTTCTCCGACGCCGAGGGCCTGACCTTCCCGCTGCTCGCCGACACCGACGCTGCCGTGGCGCGGGCCTGGGGCGTGTGGGGGGAGAAGACCGTGGGCGATCGCACCTTCGACGGTGTCATCCGCTCCACGTTCGTGCTGGACGGCGACGGCGTCGTGCAGCGCGCCGAATACGGCGTCGACGCCTCGGGCCACGTGGCGCGCCTGCGCGCCGAGCTCGGCGTCTGAAACGAGCCCGTCGCCCGACGCGGGCTCGGCGTCTGAAGCGAGCCCGGCGTCTGGATCACGTCGTGCAGAGCGCATCTCCGGAGATCACTGGGGGTGCGCTCTTCGCGTCCTCCGTGCGACGATCGGGACACGGTGCGACGATCGGCACACGGATCCACGTCAACACGTGTGCTGATCGTGACAGGGCGTGCCGATCGTGACGCCGGTCTGGGGCCCGATCGGGGAACTTTCGCGGATCTGCTTGACATCCTCGGATCCGGTCCGCACAATAGTTACACATGCTGAAACAACAGTTCCGGCATACGGAAAGTCATCCACTGGATGAGATCAGATCCTGTCGATAGGATCCGACCGTATAGCCCTTACACGCCGGATGCCAGCATGGCCTGAGGATCGAAGATGTTGCTCGAGGAGTTCAACTCCACCGGCCGCGCCGACGCCATCGCCGCCGTGAAGCCCGCACTGGACATCGTCCGCTGGATCGACGCGATCGTCGACGGCCGCCCGTACGCCTCGGTCGACGCGCTCTCCGCCGCCGCCCTCGAGGTCGCGGCGCCGCTCGCCGAAGCCGAGCTGGACGGGGCGCTCGCGCACCACCCGCGCATCGGCGCCAAGGTCGACGGCACCAGCGCCGAAGCCGCGCACTCGCGTCGCGAGCAGCCGAGCGTCGACGAGGTCACGGCCGCTGCGCTCGCCGAGGGCAACCGCGCCTACGAGGAGCGGTTCGACCGCGTCTTCCTCATCCGCGCGGCCGGCCGCAGTGCCGAGGACATCCTGGCCCTGCTGCAGGAGCGGCTCGGCAACACCGACGAGCAGGAGCTCGCCGTCGTGGATCAGCAGCTGCGCGAGATCGCGGCGCTGCGCCTTGCGGCGGCCATCGAGACCGAAGGAGCGAGCGCATGAGCGTCTCCCACGTGACCACCCACATCCTGGACACCACACTCGGGCGCCCCGCGCCCGGCGTTGCCGTCGTACTCGAGGCCCGAGTCGGCGACGGGTGGTCGGGGATCGGTACGGGCCTCACCGATGCTGACGGGCGGGTGAAAGCGCTCGGCCCGGAGCGGCTGGAGAGCGGTGCCTACCGCCTCCGGTTCGACACCGCGGCCTACTTCGCCGGCATCAAGACGGACGCCTTCTTCCCGGAGGTGGTGCTGACCTTCCAGGTCGACGCCGAGCAGGCGCACTATCACGTGCCGCTGCTGCTCAGTCCGTTCGCCTATTCCACCTACCGAGGAAGCTAAGAGGAATCCGACATGACCAGCATCATCCTGGGCAAGAACCAGTACGGCAAGGCCGAGAACCGCGTCGTCCGCATCACCCGCGACACCGATCGCCACGAGATCGAGGACCTGAACGTCACCTCGCAGTTGCGCGGCGACTTCGCCTCGGCGCACTTCGACGGCAACAACGAGCACGTCGTCGCCACCGACACGCAGAAGAACACGGTCTACGCCTTCGCCAAGGACGGCATCGGCAGCCCCGAGGAGTTCCTGCTCCGCCTGGGCAAGCACTTCACCGGCGGCTTCGACTGGGTGACCGGCGGGCGCTGGGCGGCCGAGCAGTACACCTGGCTGCGCATCGAGGGCGACAACGGCGAGCACGACCACTCGTTCGTGCGCGGCGGCACCGAGACCCGCACCGCGGTCGTGCAGATCGACGGCGACGACACCACGATCATCGCCGGCCTGCAGGACCTCACGGTCCTCAAGTCCACCGCGAGCGGCTTCGTCGGCTACCCGAAGGACCCGTACACGACCCTCCCCGAGACCGAGGACCGCATCCTCGCCACCTCGGTGACGGCCAAGTGGCGCTACAACCGCAACGACCTCGACTTCAACGAGGTCTACGCGGACGTCCGCCGCCTCCTCCTCGCCGGCTTCTCGCGCAACTACTCGTACGCCCTGCAGCACACGCTGAAGGAGATGGCCGAGGCCGTGCTCGAGGCGCACCCGGAGATCGACGAGATCCGCTTCTCCACCCCGAACAAGCACCACTTCGTCGTGGACCTGTCGCCGTTCGGCCTGGAGAACCCGAACGAGGTGTTCTTCGCCGCCGACCGTCCCTACGGGCTCATCGAGGCGTCGTTCCTGCGCGACGGCGCCGACACCGACCACTGGTCGTGGGACGGCATCGCCGGCTTCTGCTGAGCGCTGCCGCAACGCCGATACGACATGCGGGGCCCGGTTCGCCGGGCCCCGCATTCGTCGTCTCCGGGCGGTCTCACGCCCTCCGGAACCTTGACAAAGACCCCCTCGCGGGAGGAAACTAGTTACGCATCCTGAAAGAACTATTCCATGATTCGAGATTATTGGATCCGGAATCGAGCACGAAGCCCGGGCCCCGGAAGGCGACGGGAGGGACGAGGAGGTCCGCCGATGATCGCGAACCCCCGCGATCCCTCAGCCGCGTCCGCCGAAGGGCATCCCGCTCGCGGTGATCGTGAGTGCGCCGATGTTGGCCTCCGCGGGCAGATCCGCCATGAGCAGCACGGTGTGCGCTGCGGCGTCCACGTCGAACGTGGGCTCGACCCTGCGGCTGCCGTCGGCCTGCAGTGCCCCGGAGCCGACGCCGAGTTCGTCCATGATCTCGGTGCGGGTGTTGCCGATGTCGATCTGGCCGCAGGAGATGCGGTGCGGTCGTCCGTCCAGGTCGATCGACCGGGTCAGACCCGTGAGCGCATGCTTGCTCACCGCATAGGCGACCGAGAGTGGGCGGGGCGCCTGCGCGGAGATGGATCCGTTGTTGATGATCCGGCCGCCCTGCGGGTTCTGCGCGCGCATCACGCGCATCGCCCCCCGTGCGCACAGCAGAGCGCCCGTGACGTTCACGGCGAGCGTCCGCTCCCAGTCGTCCAGGGCGATGTCGGCTGCCGAGACCGCCGGGCCGAACGCGCCGGCGTTGTTGAACAGCACGTCGACGCGGCCCCACTCCCGCACCACGCGGTCGAAGAGCGCGTCCACCTCGGCCTCGACCGTCACGTCTGTCGGGAGCACCAGCGCGTCCGGATGCCCGGCCGCCGTCTCCGCCAGCGCAGCCTCGCGCCGCCCTGCCAGCGCCACGCGGTAGCCGGCCTCCAGCATCGTTCGCGCCACGGCGCGCCCGATCCCCGATCCTGCACCCGTCACCACGGCGATGCGTCCGCTCATCGTCACTCCTCGAACCTCAGACCCGCTGCGCAACCCGCAGCCACCTACATCTAGCAGATCAGCCCCGCTGCCCGACCGGCAGCCTCCCGATACATCCCACAGAAAGGCCGAAGATGCACGAACAGAGCAGCTCCGCCGCCCTCGGATCCGAGACCCTGGATCACGACCCCGAAGAGACCGCCGAGTGGCTCGAGTCGCTGGATGCGCTCGTCGCCCAGCGCGGCGCCGAGCGCGGCGAGCACATCGTGCGCACGCTGGCCGCCCGCGCCGGCGTGGTCGACGAGCCGAACGCGACCACGGACTACGTCAACACGATCTCGGTCGCCGATGAGCCCGCCTACCCCGGCGATGAGGAGCTCGAGCGCCGCTACCGCGCCTGGATGCGCTGGAACGCCGCGATCCTGGTGCACCGCGCGCAACGCCCCGGCATCGGCGTCGGCGGCCACATCTCCACCTATGCGGGTGCCGCGACCCTGTACGAGGTCGGCTTCAACCACTTCTTCCGCGGCAAGGACCACCCCGGCGGCGGCGACCAGATCTACTTCCAGGGCCACGCCTCGCCCGGCATGTACGCCCGCGCCTTCATGGAGGGCCGCCTCAGCGAGGAGGACCTCGACGGCTTCCGTCAGGAGAAGTCCCGCGAGGGGCATGCCCTGAGCTCCTACCCGCATCCCCGGCTCATGCCGGAGTTCTGGGAGTTCCCGACCGTGTCGATGGGCATCGGCCCGATGAACGCGATCTACCAGGCGCAGTCCAACCGCTACCTGCACAACCGCGGACTCAAGGACACCAGCGACCAGCACGTCTGGGCGTTCCTCGGCGACGGCGAGATGGACGAGCCGGAGAGCCGCGGGCTGCTGCAGCTCGCCGCCAACGACAAGCTCGACAACCTCACCTTCGTCGTGAACTGCAACCTGCAGCGCCTGGACGGCCCGGTGCGCGGCAACGGCAAGATCATCCAGGAGCTCGAGGGCTTCTTCCGCGGCGCGGGCTGGAACGTCATCAAGGTCGTCTGGGGTCGGGAGTGGGATGCCCTTCTCGACGCCGACACCGAGGGTGCGCTGCTGAACGTCATGAACACGACCGTGGACGGCGACTACCAGACGTACAAGGGCGAGTCGGGCGCGTTCATCCGGGAGAACTTCTTCGGACGCGACCCGCGCGCGCTCAAGCTCGCCGAGCACCTCAGCGACGACGAGATCTGGGGCCTCAAGCGCGGCGGCCACGACTACCGCAAGGTGTTCGCGGCGTATCAGCAGTCGATGGAGCACAACGGCAAGCCCACCGTGATCCTCGTCAAGACCGTGAAGGGCTACGGCCTCGGCCCGCGGTTCGAGGCGCGCAACGCCACGCACCAGATGAAGAAGATGACGCTGCAGGACCTCAAGGACTTCCGCGACCATCTGCGCGTGCCGATCAGCGACGAGCAGCTCGAGGCGAACCCCTACGAGCCGCCGTACTACCACCCCGGCGCCGACGCCCCCGAGATCCGCTACATGCAGGAGCGTCGCGCGGCGCTCGGCGGGTACCTGCCCGAGCGGCGCCCGAACGCCTCCGGCGAGATCGCGCTGCCCGACCCCAAGGCGTACGAGGTGGCGGCCCGCGGATCCGGCAAGCAGCAGGCCGCGACCACCATGGCGTTCGTGCGGGTGCTGAAGGACCTCATGCGCGACCCCGGGTTCGGCAAGCGCATCGTCCCGATCATCCCCGACGAGGCGCGCACCTTCGGCATGGACGCGTTCTTCCCGACCGCGAAGATCTACAACCCGAACGGGCAGAACTACCTCGCCGTCGACCGTGACATCGTGCTCTCGTACAAGGAGTCCACGGCGGGTCAGATCGTGCACGTCGGCATCAACGAGGCCGGATCCATCGCGGCCTTCACGGCAGCGGGCACCGCGTACGCGACGCACGGCGTGCCGCTCGTACCGGTGTACGTGTTCTACTCGATGTTCGGCTTCCAGCGCACCGGCGACTCGCTGTGGGCGGCCGCCGACCAGATGACGCGCGGCTTCCTGATCTCGGCGACCGCCGGGCGCACCACGCTCACCGGTGAGGGGCTGCAGCACGCCGACGGGCACTCGCCGCTTCTCGCGGCGACGAACGCCGCGGTGATCACGTACGACCCCGCGTTCGGCTACGAGATCGGCCACATCATGCGCGCCGGCATCGAGCGCATGTACGGCGCGGACTCGACCGACCGCAATTACATCTACAACCTCATGGTCTACAACGAGCCGATCGTGCAGCCTGCCGAGCCCGAGGACGTCGACGTGGCGGGGATCCTGGGCGGTATCCACCGGATCGCCCCGGTCGAGGCGCCCAAGGCGCACCTGCTCGCGTCGGGTATCGGCGTGACCTGGGCGCAGGAGGCGCAGCAGCTCCTCCGCGACGACTGGGGCGTGGACGCCGACGTCTGGTCCGTGACCAGCTGGACCGAACTGCGCCGCGACGCGGTCGCCGCCGAGGAGGACGAGTTCCTCGGGCGCGGGGTTCGGGAGCCGTTCCTGCGGCAGCAGCTCGCGGACGCGCACGGCCCGATCGTGGCGGTCAGCGACTACGCGAAGGACCTGCCGGACCAGATCCGCCAGTTCGTCCCGAACGACTGGGCGACCCTGGGCGCCGACGGCTTCGGCTTCTCGGACACGCGCGCCGCCGCCCGCCGGTACTTCAAGATCGACGGCCCCTCGGTCGTCGTGCGGACGCTGCAGCTGCTCGCGAAGCGGGGCGAGATCGACGCATCGGTCCCTGCGCAGGCGGCCGAGAGGTACCGTCTGCTCGACGTGAACGCCGGCACGAGCGGCACCGACGCGGAGTGACACTGACGGGTTCCCTTCGTCGCGCTGCGCTCGCCCAGGGACCGGCGTGGACTGGTTCCTGAGCGAGCCGCAGGCGAGACGAAGGACACCTGTTGCGCCTCACGCGCGCGAGATGAAGGACGCCCGCTGCGCTTCACGCGCGCGAGATGAAAAACGTCGCTCTCAACTCATCGGGAGCGACGTTTTTCATCTCCTCTGGGGTGAGATCGTCGGTGCAAGATGGATCTCGTCGCTCCGGCGGGCCGGGGAGCGACGTTTTCCATCTCGCGGATCCGATCAGGTCCGGATCCGATCAGGTCCGGATCCGATCAGGTCCGGATCCGATCGGGTCCGGTTCCGGTTCGGATCCGGGCTCGGAGCTCGTTCGTTCTCCACAGCAGCCTTGTGCGACGGTGTCTCCACGGATTCCGCGACGGGCAACCCTTTGAACCTCGGCGTCGGCGAGCATCGGGACATGCATCACCGGATCCCGCTACCGACGTCACTCGGAACCACGTTCACACTGCGCGAAGCCGCGGCCGCGGGAATCAATCGCGCCCGGTCCGATGCGCGCGATCTGCATCGGCCATTCCGCGGGGTTCGCACGGCCCAGGCGCCGGAGAGCTTCTCGGATCTCGTCGCGTGCGGTTCGCGCCGTCTGAACCCGCGGCAGCGGTTCGTGGGGGTGACGGCGGCGCGGCTCTGGGGCCTCCCGCATCCACGGGGCTGGACCCCGGGCGAGCCGCTGGAAGTCGTCGTGCCGCCTGATGTGACGCCGCCGAAGAGCAGAGGGATCCGCGGTCGTCGCCTGATCGAGGACCGTGCCCGCACCTGGTGGATCGCATCCGCGCCGGTCGTGGATCCGGTCGCCGCGGTGCTCAGCTGCGCGAACGATGTGGACGTCGCGCAGGCGGTGGTCCTGCTCGACGCTCTGCTTACGAAGGCCGACAACTACCCCGACCTGCGGAAGGGGCGACCGGTGTACACGTCGGACGAGATCGCCGAGCGCGTGCGGAAGTGGGGGCGCTTCCCCGGGCGGCAGACGATCCTGACAGCATTGCCCCGGGTACGCACTGGAGTCGAGTCGCCGAAGGAGACCGAGACACGCCTGCTCCTCGTCGACTCTGGGCTGCCCGAGCCCGTGGTCCAGCATGAGGTCCGCGATGGCCGACGTCTCCTCGCGCGCATCGACTTGGCGTATCCGCAGTGGAAGATCGCGATCGAGTACGAGGGTGATGGGCATCGCACCGATGCCGCACAGTGGCGACGCGACATCCAACGCCAGCGCGAGCTCGAGGATCGTGGATGGATCGTGATCCGGATCACCCAGCTCGACCTGACGGACGGATCCGCCGCGCTCCTGCGCCGGATTCGCCGCGCCATCGCAGTGCGTCAAGCCTGAGCGGACAGAAGTTCCCGGCGCAGGGTGCTGTCGCTGGCCGTCGCCAGGTGCTCCTTGCCCCATGCAGGAGCATCAGGTTGAGGGCATCGCGGAGTACGAGACGTTCTGGCCCCATGTGTCAGCGGCCGACAGGTGGCAGCGGACCGGAGCTAGACTCACAATGCGCTCCAGGGGGGAGAGGGTCATGCAAGATCGAAGCTGGATGCCTGCAGATACGGCGATGTGGCACACCTGCCGTATCGCGTATGAGCTCGAGAGCGGACTTGCTAGCACATCGGCGCCGATCGCCACGATGTTCCCGCTCGTTGAGGGGGAGACCGCTATCGCGGCAGGACCTCTCATCATCGACGAGTACAAGTCCGCCGGGGACGGGTCCTACCAGAGCTCGACCTTTCTCGCGGGCGGGACCGGTGTGTTCGGTCTTGCCCTCCTCGCCGCCACGGCCACGGCCTCCGCAGCCGGAAACGCGAATCGACGAGCACAGGCCGCTCAGAACGCCGCTCTCGCGTGGCGGCATCAGACATCGGGGCAGATCACTGTCACGAACCACGGGTTCTACATTCAAGACCTGCAGGGCCTGTGGAGATGGGATTGGGGATCCATCGACCTGTTACAGGCAGCGGGCCCGAGCACTGTGGTGATGCAGGGGCAATCGACACGCGGTCCGCTCACGTGGCGGCTGTTCTCTGACTGGGCCGAACTCGTGTTCGTGCTCTGGGCGCATGCAAGGCACCGACAGCACCCGCAATATCTCACGGGGGAGTGGGTGCAACCTGGTTGGGTCCAGTGGGCGGCTGCTCAGGGATACCCGCTGAGTTTCGGCCCGCCACGGCCAGGTGGCGAGGTGGCTGCCGAGTGACATCCTGACGATGCGATTGCTCGCGCTATCTCTCGCCCTCCGGCGTCTGCGACAGGAAGATCAGGTCTGACCTTCCATTCCCGTCCGATGCTTGCCATGACGGCATGCACGCCGAACGAGATGGTTCTGTCACAGTCCCTACGAGCTCGTGCTCGCGGAGCATCGGGCCGCAGCTGAGGATCCGCAAGATGGGAAACGTCGCTCCTGGCGGGCTCGGGGCGACATTTTCCATCTCGTCGGGCGGGGCAGCCGCGCGGTACTGCCCGGCGCGCAGTCTCGCCGGCGGGCAGCCACGCCACGGCGCGCCGGACGCGGCCTCGCCGCGACTGCCGGGGATGCCTCACCTGGGCGCTCGCGCGCCCCGGCTCAGGCCTCCAGGTCGGCGGCGATGGCGGAGGCGGCCTCGCGCAGCAGCGGCACGGCGCGCTGCGCGAACTCCTCGGTGACGCGCGCGATCGGACCGGAGACCGAGACCGCGGTCGGGGTGGGGGCGCCCGGCACGGCCATCGCGTAGCAGCGCACGCCGATCTCCTGCTCCTGCTCGTCGATCGAGTACCCGCGCTCGCGGATCAGATCCAGCTCCGCCAGCAGCGCGTCCACGGTGCCGATGCTGTACGAGGTGGGGGTCGTCATGCCGGTGCGCCCGACGATGCCGCGCACGACGTCGTCGTCGAGCTGGGCGAGGATCGCCTTGCCGACGCCGGTGTCGTGCACGTTGGCACGGCGGCCGACCTCGGTGAACATGCGCATGGAGTGCTGCGAGGGCACCTGGGCGACGTACACGACCATGTCGCCGTCGAGCACGGCCATGTTGGCGCTCTCGCCGAGGGCGTCCACGAGGGTCTTCAGCTGCGGGCGGGCGAGCGCGCCGAACTGGCGGGATGCTCCCTCGCCGATCCGGATCAGGCGCGGCCCGAGCGCGTAGCGGCGGTTCGGCAGCTGGCGCGCGTAGCCGAGCGAGACCAGAGTGCGCAGCAGGCGGTGGATCGTCGGCAGCGGGAGATCCGTCGACGCGGACAGCTCGCTCAGCGTGACATCGCCGCCGGCGTCGGTCACGAGCTCGAGCAGCTCGAACACGCGCTCGACGGACTGCACGCCCGATCCCGCAGCCCTGCCGGTCTTCGGCTCCGCGTCCTTCACGCCCGTGATGCTCGGATTCTCCGCCATGTCAGCTCCCGTCCTTGGGTAATTCCATCATGCGAGAGTCCCGAGCCGGAAATCCGAGAGGATTCGAATCTCATCTTGCGCGAAACTTCCACGATAGAGATAATAGTGTCCACAATACGAAACTTGTAAAGAGTTCATCACCGCAACAGCGCCCGAGGCCTCCGCCCGGGACGCCTCGATGAGGAGGAATCATGGCGAACCCGGGTCCCGGAAATTCGATCACGCTGCGCATCGACGCGCCGTCCAACTTCACCGTCACGAGCGAGCTCGCCGCGGCCGCCGCTGCCGCCGGCGCCGTCGTGACTGCACTCGACGTCGTCGAGTCGCACCCGGCGACCATCGTCGTCGACCTGACCTGCAACACCACCGGTGAGGAGCACGCCGACCAGGTGCGCGACGCGATCGACGCCCTCGAGGGCGTCACGGTCCGCCTGGTCAGCGACCGCACGTTCCTGATGCACCTCGGCGGCAAGCTCGAGGTCGTGCCGCGCGTGCCGCTGCGCAACCGCGATGACCTGTCCCGTGCGTACACGCCCGGCGTCGCCCGCATCTGCATGGCCATCGCCGAGGACAAGAGCAAGGCCCGACAGCTCACCGTCAAGCGCAACACGATCGCGGTCGTCACCGACGGCACGGCCGTGCTGGGACTGGGCGACATCGGCCCCGAGGCGGCACTGCCCGTCATGGAGGGCAAGGCCGCGCTGTTCAAGCAGTTCGCGAACGTCGACGCCTGGCCCGTCTGCCTCGACACCAAGGACACCGAGGAGATCATCAAGATCGTCAAGGCGATCGCCCCGGTCTACGGCGGCGTGAACCTCGAGGACATCGCGGCTCCGCGCTGCTTCGAGATCGAGGCCCGCTTGCGCGACGAGCTCGACATCCCCGTCTTCCACGACGACCAGCACGGCACTGCGATCGTCACGCTCGCCGCCCTGCAGAACGCGCTCAAGGTCGTCGACAAGACGATCGGCGAGGTGCGGATCGTCGTCTCGGGCGTCGGTGCCGCCGGCAACGCGATCGTGCAGCTGCTGCTCGCCGAGGGGGCCGTCGACATCGTGGCCTGCGGCCGCAACGGCGCGATCAACCGCGACGAGGAGTACACCGACGCGCACCGCATCGAGCTCGCCGCCACGACCAACCCCCGCGGGGTCAAGGGCACCCTCAAGGAGGTGCTCGTCGGCGCGGACGTGTTCATCGGCGTGAGCGCCCCGAACGTGCTCGACGAGAACGACATCGCCGGCATGGCCGACGACGCGATCGTGTTCGCGATGGCGAACCCCACCCCCGAGGTCGACCCGATCCTCGCGTCCAAGCACGCGGCGGTCGTCGCCACCGGGCGCAGCGACTTCCCGAACCAGATCAACAACGTGCTGGCGTTCCCCGGCTTCTTCCGGGGCCTCCTCGACGCGGGCGTGTCGGACATCACGCCGCCTATGCTGGTCGCAGCCGCGCAGGCGATCGCGGACCGCGTCGGCGATGACGAGCTCAACGCGAGCTTCATCATCCCCAGCGTGTTCGACCCGCTCGTGGCGGGCGCCGTCGCCGAGGCGATCGTGCGCGTCGTCGAGTCGTCGAAGGAGTGAGCCCTTTGTCCGCAGGCACCCTGGGCGAGGCCGACCTCGCTGACATCGACGCCCGCCTCTCCGGCACCGACACGCTGCTCGCCACCGAGTACCCCGGTGACGACGGATCCCGTCAGCCCGTGCACACGCTGTACGTGCCCGCCGACCGGTTCCGGCTCGACCTGCCGGCGCAGTTCGGCCAGGCGGCCGCGCAGGCCGTCGCCGACTTCGGCGGCACGGTGGCACTGGCCCAGGCCGTCGGCCTCGGCGCGCTCGCGGCCGAGCTCGCGCCCCTCGTGGACGAGAAGCTCGTCGCGGAACCGATCGAGGACCTGCGCCTCGACTTCGAGGACGGCTACGGCGCCCGAGGTGACGACGAGGAGGACGCGGACGCGATCCTCGCCGCCGAGCGGGTCGCCCAGGCCGTCGCCGCCGGCGTCGCGCCCCCGTTCATCGGCATCAGGTTCAAGTGCTTCGAGGCGCCGACGCGCCGGCGCGGGATCCGCACGCTCGACCTGTTCCTGTCGACGCTGGTCGCGAACGGCCCGCTGCCCGACGGCCTCGTGCTGACGCTGCCCAAGGTCACCACCGTCGAGCAGGTCGAGGCCATGGTCTCGCTGTGCGAGCTGTTCGAGGAGCGACTCGGGCTGCCCGCGGGACGGCTTCGCTTCGAGGTGCAGATGGAGACGCCGCAGCTCATCGTCGCGGCGGACGGATCCGTCCCCGTCGCGACGCTCCTGCACCGGGCCGACGGCCGGGTGAGCGCCCTGCACTACGGCACCTACGACTACAGCGCCTCGCTGCAGATCGCCGCGGCGTACCAGTCCATGGAGCACCCGGCCGCCGACTTCGCCAAGCAGGTCATGCAGGTGGCCGTCGCCGAGACCGGCGTGCGGATCTCGGACGGATCCACCAACGTGATCCCCGTCGGAGATCCCGACCACGTCATCGCGGCGTGGAAGCTGCACGCCCGCCTGGTGCGGCGCTCGCTCGAGCGCGGCTACTACCAGGGCTGGGACCTGCACGCCGCGCAGCTGCCCACCCGGTACCTCGCGACCTACGCGTTCTACCGCGAGGGGTTCGCCGCGGCTGCCAAGCGCCTGGACAACTACCTGCACGGCAGCGACGCCACGATCATGGACGAGCCGGCGACGGCCCGTGCTCTGGCGCGGTTCGTCGTGCGCGGCCTGGAGTGCGGCGCGCTCACGGCCGACGAGGTCCGCTCCGCGACCGGATCCGAGCCTGCGGAACTGGTCCGCCTCGCACACCCGAAACTCGCCACGACTCTCGCCACGAAGGAGGCCTGATGCCCTACTACACCCCCGCCGGCGGCCTGCCCCCGCAGACCGATCTGCTCACCGATCGCGCCGTCGTCAAGCTCGCGTACACCTTCATCCCGAAGGGCGTGCTGCGCGACATCGTGACCAGCAGCCTGCCCGGGTTCACGGACACCCGCGCATGGATCCTGGCGCGTCCGACCCCGAGCTCGGCACAGACCTTCTCGCAGCTCATCGTCGAGATCGCGCCGGGAGGCGGGGCCGCGAAGCCCGAGCCCGAGGCCGGGGTCGAGGGCGTCGTCTTCGTCACCGCCGGTGAGCTCACGCTGACGCTCGACGGCGCCACGCACGTGCTCGAGGAGGGCGGCTACGCGTTCCTCGCGCCGGGTGCGGAATGGTCGCTGCGCAACGAGGGATCCGAGCGCACCAGCTTCCACTGGATCCGCAAGGCCTACGAGTACCTCGACGGCATCGACGCCCCCGCGTCGTTCGTCACGAGCGACAAGGACATCGAGCCGGTCTCGATGCCCGACACCGATGACGTCTGGGCCACCACCCGCTTCTCCGACGCGAGCGACATGGCGCACGACATGCAGGTGAACATCGTCACCTTCAAGCCGGGCGGTTCCATTCCGTTTGCCGAGACGCACATCATGGAGCACGGCCTGTTCGTGCTGCAGGGCAAGGCCGTCTACCGCCTCAACGACGACTGGGTGGAGTGCGAGGCCGGCGACTACATGCTGCTGCGCGCGTTCTGCCCGCAGGCCTGCTACGCCGGCGGCCCCGAGGACTTCCGCTACCTGCTCTACAAGGACATGAACCGTCAGATCCGCCTGACCTGACGTCCGTCCCGAGCCGGTCGAAGGGCCTCGCGAACGCCGCTCCCCAGGGGCGGCGTTCGTCGTATGGGCGTGCGCGACCTCCCGGGTGGCTCGTCGTGTCGGCGTTTCCGAAGGGCATCCGTGTCTCTGCAGGAGAGGATCCGCGGATCCGTCTTCCCGGGGCGCTGGTCGTGTCGGCGTTTCCGGAGCACCCCGGGGGTGCTCCGGTCCGGTGTTCACTGGTCGCGTGTCGCCCTTCACCCGCGTTCGCTGGGCCCGAAGCGCCCTTTGGTGCTGCTCGCTGGTCGCGTGTGGCCCCTTCCCAGGAGGTCAAGGGGCGACACGGGACCAGGGAAGGTCACCACACGACGGCGCCGCCGGAGCTCACCGCTCGGTGGGGCGCTCCCGGGGGAGTGCGAACCCAGGGGGACCCGAGAGGATCCCGGATCCGAGCCGTTGACATCCGCACCGCCGCGGCCTAAACTTTCATCAATCAAGATTTTATTTCCGTAATTCGGAATTAAGCCAATAACCGAGACAGACATCAAGGACGATCTCATGAGCTACACCGTCAACGCCTCGATCCTTCTGACCGAGCTGCCGATCCTCGAGCGCCCGGCCGCCGCGAAGGCCGCCGGCTTCGATGCCGTGGAGTACTGGTGGCCGTTCGCCGTCGCCGTGCCCGCGCAGGACGAGGTCGACGCGTTCGTCGCCGCGATCCAGGACGCCGGCGTGCAGCTGACGGGTCTGAACTTCTTCGCCGGCGACATGCCGGGCGGCGACCGCGGCCTGGTGTCGTGGGTCGGCCGTGAGGACGAGTTCGCCGCGAACATCGACGTCGTCGTCGAGATCGGCCGCCGTCTCGGGACCACCGCGTTCAACGCCCTCTACGGCAACCGCATCGAGGGCGTCGACGCGAAGGCGCAGGACGACCTCGCCGTGAAGAACCTCGCCGCCGCGGGCCGCGCGGTCGCCGAGCTCGGCGGCATCGTCCTGCTCGAGCCGGTCTCGGGCATGGAGACCTACCCGCTGAAGACCGCTGCGGATGCGCTCGCGATCATCGCGCGCGTGAAGGACGAGGAGGGCGTGGACAACGTCCGCCTGCTCGCCGACTTCTACCACCTCGCCGTCAACGGCGACGACGTCGCAGCCGTGATCGCCGGTCACGCCGCCGAGTTCGGCCACATCCAGATCGCCGACGCCCCCGGCCGCGGCGAGCCCGGGACCGGCGAGCTGCCGCTGGCGCAGTGGATCGCCGACGCCCAGGACGGCGGCTACGCCGGCGTCATCGGTCTCGAGTACAAGGCCACCCAGGCGGATCCGTTCGCCTGGATCACCCCCGCGGCCGCACAGGCCTGACCCCACCAGACTTCCCGCGAAGGAGCGAAGACATGACCCGCATCGCATTCATCGGCCTCGGCATCATGGGCCTGCCCATGGCCACCAACCTCGTCACCGCCGGCTACGACGTCGTCGGCTACAACCGCAGCCAGGAGGCGATCGACAAGCTCGTCGCCGCCGGCGGCTCGGGCGCCGCCGGCATCGCCGACGCGGTGAAGGACGCCGACGTCGTCATCACGATGGTCCCGGACTCCCCGGACGTGGCCGGTGTGGTGCAGGGCCCGGACGGGGTCTTCGCGAACGCCAAGGCTGGCGCGCTCTGGATCGACAACTCGTCCATCCGTCCCGATGTGGCCAAGGAGCTCGCCGAGGAGGCCGTCGCCGCAGGCCTCGGCGTCGTCGACGCCCCGGTCTCCGGCGGTGAGCAGGGCGCGATCGACGCCGTCCTCTCGATCATGGTCGGCGGATCCCCGGATGACTTCGCCAAGGCCGAGCCGGTCCTGAACGCGATCGGCAAGACCATCGTGCACGTCGGCCCCGCCGGCGCCGGCCAGACCGTGAAGGCTGCCAACCAGCTCATCGTCGCCGTGAACATCCAGGCGCTCGCCGAGGCGGTCACGTTCCTCGAGGCGTTCGGCGTCGACACCGATGCAGCGCTGAAGGTTCTCGGCGGAGGACTCGCCGGATCCAAGGTCCTCGACCAGAAGGGCCAGAAGATGCTGAACCGCGACTTCGCGCCTGGCTTCCGCCTCGCCCTCCACAACAAGGATCTGGGCATCGTCACGTCGGCTGCGCGCTCGGTCGGGGTCACCGTCCCGCTCGGCGCCGCTGTCGCACAGCTCGTGAACGCGCTCGTCGCCCGCGGCGACGGCGGCCTGGACCACTCGGGCCTGTTCAAGCTCACCACCGAGCTCTCCGGCCGCGACTGACGCGCCGACTCCCACACACGAACTTTCTCCCAAGGAGCACTCCCATGACCCGCATGCGTGCAGTCGATGCGATCGTCCAGATCCTGATCAAGGAAGGCGCGGACGAGGCATTCGGCCTCCCCGGCGCCGCCATCAACCCCCTCTACTCCGCGATCCGCGCCAACGGCGGCATCCGGCACACCCTGGCCCGCCACGTCGAGGGCGCCAGCCACATGGCCGACGGCTACAGCCGCACCGGCGACGGCCGCATCGGCGTCTGCCTGGGCACCTCCGGCCCCGCCGGCACCGACATGATCACGGGCCTGTACGCGGCGATCGCCGACTCCATCCCGATGCTCTGCATCACCGGCCAGGCTCCGGTGGCGAAGCTCGACAAGGAGGACTTCCAGGCCGTCGACATCGCGTCGATCGCGAAGCCGGTCACGAAGTTCGCCAAGACCGTCCTCGAGGGCGCGCAGGTTCCCGGCGTCTTCCAGTCCGCGTTCCAGATCATGCGCTCCGGCCGTCCCGGACCGGTGCTCATCGACCTGCCCTTCGACGTGCAGATGACCGAGATCGAGTTCGACATCGACACCTACGAGCCGCTGCCCGTGGCCAAGCCCGTCGCCACCCGTGCGCAGGCCGAGAAGGTGCTCGACATGCTCGTCGCAGCGAAGCACCCCGCGATCATCGCCGGTGGCGGCATCGTGAACTCCGGCGCCTCGGAGAAGCTCGTTGAGCTCGCCGAGACCCTGGGCGTGCCCGTGTTCCCGACCCTGATGGGCTGGGGCGCGCTCCCGGACGACCACCCGCTCGCCGCGGGCCTGGTCGGCATCCAGACCTCGCAGCGCTACGGCAACGCGAGCTTCCTGGAGAGCGACTTCGTGCTGGGCATCGGCAACCGCTGGGCGAACCGCCACACCGGCGGCCTGGACACCTACCGCAAGGGCCGCACCTTCGTGCACGTCGACATCGAGCCCACCCAGATCGGCCGCGTCTTCGCGCCCGACTACGGCGTGGTCTCCGACGCGGGCGCGTTCATCGACGTCCTGCTCGAGGCCGCTCGCGAGCGCGTCGCCGAACTGCCCGACTACAACGGCTGGGCCGAGGAGTGCCGCGACCGCAAGGCGCGCCTGCAGCGCAAGACCAACTTCGACAACGTGCCGATGAAGCCGCACCGCGTGTACCAGGAGATGCTGACCGCGTTCGACCGCGACACCACCTTCGTCACCACGATCGGCCTCTCGCAGATCGCGGGCGCGCAGCTGCTGCACGTCTACGGCCCGCGCAAGTGGATCAACGCCGGTCAGGCGGGCCCCCTGGGCTGGACCGGCCCCGCCGCTCTCGGCGTCGTGCGCGGCAAGCCGGGCGAGCAGGTCGTCGCGCTCTCGGGCGACTACGACTTCCAGTTCATGATCGAGGAGCTCGCCGTGGGCGCGCAGCACAAGCTGCCGTACATCCACGTCGTCGTCAACAACAGTTACCTGGGCCTGATCCGTCAGTCGCAGCGCGGCTTCGAGATGGACTACGAGGTGTCGCTGGCGTTCGACAACGTGAACACGCCGCAGGACTCGTCCTCGATCGCCACCGGCTACGGCGTGGACCACGTCAAGGTCGCCGAGGGCCTGGGTGCCAAGGCGCTGCGCGTCGAGCGTCCCGAGGACCTCGCCGCGGGCTTCGCCGAGGCGCAGCGCCTGCGTGACGAGTTCCAGGTGCCGGTGGTCGTCGAGGTCATCCTCGAGCGCGTCACCAACATCGCCATGGGCGCCGACCTCGACACGATGAACGAGTTCGAGGACCTCGCGACGTCGCCCGCCGACGCCCCCGAGGCCATCTACGCGCTGCTCGACTGAAACAGCCGTCCGTCGACCCGTAGCCTGTAGGCGAAGCCGACGAGCCGGAAGTAGAAAGGCCACCATGCGCATCCTGATCGCCTCGGACAAGTTCAAGGGCTCCGCCACGGGCCCGGAGGTCGCCGCCGCGCTCGCGGCGGGGATCACCGCGACCGCGCCGGGGACCGCCATCGACGCGGTCCCCGTCGCGGACGGCGGGGAGGGCACGGTCGACGCCGCCCTCGCTGCCGGGTTCGAGGCGGTCACCGCGACGGTGACGGGGCCCACGGGCCGGCCCGTCGACGCGCGCTTCGGCGTGCGGGGTGCGCAGGCCATCATCGAGATGGCCGCGGCGAGCGGACTCGACCAGCTGCCCGGTGGCGTCAAGGATGCGCTCGGCGCCACCAGCCGCGGAACCGGAGAGCTGATCGCGGCGGCGCTGGACCACGGCGCGACCAGCATCGTGCTCGGCATCGGCGGCAGCGCCAACACCGACGGCGGCGCGGGCATGCTGCAGGCGCTCGGCGTCGCGCTGCGGGACGCCGACGGGAAGGAACTGCCCGGAGGCGGCGGGGCGCTCGCGCGCATCGCCGAGGTGGATGTGACGGATCTGGATCCGCGTCTCGCCGGGGTCGAGATCGTGCTCGCGAGCGACGTCGACAACCCGCTGCTCGGCGAGCGTGGCGCTCCGGCGGTGTTCGGCCCACAGAAGGGGGCGAGCGCGGAGGACGTGGCCGTGCTCGACGCGGCTCTGGCGCGCTACGCCGCGCTGCTGGAGCAGCAGCCCGGCATCCGCGCCGCCACGACGCTGCCCGGAGCGGGCGGCGCCGGCGGCGTGGGCTATGCGGCGCTGGCCGCTCTCGGTGCCCGGCGCGAGCCCGGCGTCGAGGTCGTGCAGCGCCTCACGGGGCTCGCCGAGGCGCTCGGCGCCGGCGACTCCAGGGCCGACCTCGTGATCACGGGCGAGGGCAGTCTCGACGACCAGAGCCTGGGCGGCAAGACCCCGCTCGGCGTGGCCGCAGCCGCACGCGCGGCCGGCATCCCGGTCGTCGCCGTGTGCGGGCGCTCCACGCTCAGCGCCGAGGCGGCCAGGGCGGCAGGATTCGAGCGCGTCTATGCGCTCAGCGAGCTGGAGCCGGATCCGGCCCGCAGCATGGCCGAGGCCACAGCTCTCCTCACCGAGGTGGGCCGTCGCATCGGAGCCGAGGTCGGCGAGCTCGTCGCCGTCTGAGCGCCCGCCGTTCGCGCGCCTCACCCCGGGGCCGTTGAGCGAGGACGCCGGATGGTCGTCGAGCGAGGACGCGCAGCGCCCGAGACGAAACGCAGACCGAGACGAAACGCGGTGCCCTCGCGAGATCGCCGCGTTTCGTCTCGCTCCTCGCAGGCGCTCGGTGCTCGCTCAACGGCCCCGTGTCCACCCCGCCGCGTTCGTCCCCGTCCGCGTAGGATCGGAGCCCGGGGAACGATCTCGAGGATGTCGTGGACGATCTCGACGATGAGGTGGACGGTCTCGCAAGCGAGGTGGACAGATGAGCGAGCGACCGCTTCTGCGCGATGTGGCCGCCCTCGCCGGCGTCTCGCCGACGACGGCCTCTCATGCGTTCAGCGGGCATCGTCCGGTGTCGGCCGCGACGAAGGCCGCGGTGCTGAAGGCCGCCTTCGACCTCGGCTTCGTGATGGAGCGCGATGCCGGACAGCGCACCGTCGGCCTCCTGCTGCGCCCACCTGAGGCCATCCCCGGATTCGCGTCCGGCTCCGACGCCTTCACCTCCGTCGCCGGTGCAGTGCTGGTGGCTCTGCTGGGCGCCGGCTTCTCCGTCTCCTCCTTCCTCACGCTCGACGACATCGGGGCTCAGGTCGGCCGGCTCGACGCCTTCGTGCTGCTGCACCCCCGCCGTGGGGACGAGGTGCTCCGTGCGCTCATCGAGCGGGACATCCCGACCGTGACGCTGGATCGGGATCCGGACGACGACGAGTTCCCGTGGTGGATCAGTGCCGATCACGTCGCCAATGCGCGCACCCTCCTCGATCACCTGCTGGAGCGGGGGGCGCAGCGCCCAGCGCTGATCGTGGGGTCGACGCAGAACACGTACCTGGAGTCGATCGCCGGCGTCTACGTCCAGGAGATGCGCGCACGGGGGCTGCCCGTGCTGGTGCGGGAGCTGGAGCCGGTGCGCGGACAGCAGGGCGGAGCGGCGGCGGCCGAGTCGCTGCTGCGCACACCGACGCCGCCCGATGCGTTCCTCACCTCCTCGGACGTGTTCGCGGTGGGAGCGATCGAGGCGGTTCGGTCGCGGGGGCTCCGCGTGCCCGACGACGTCCTCGTCGCGAACATGATGGACAGCGTCATCGCCGAGCGCGCGGTGGTGCCGATCACGGCGATGAAGGCGAACATGCAGATCTGGGCGTCGCAGCTGACGCGGCTGCTGGAGCGTCGGCTGAGCAGCGCTGCACCGCTCACGTCGCACCTGAGGCTCGAGTTCGATCTGGTCGAGCGCGCCTCGACCGGACGGCAGCAGCGGAGCTGAACCGTCCTCGTGATCGCGGGGCTGCGGGGATCGATGACGCGAGGGCCCGGGAGCTGATCCAAATTATGCAAACGATGTTGCTACGGCCCCGACGGAGAGCGACGATATCTCCATCCGAAATCGGTATTCCGGATTGTGAAATCGAGTGTCGACGGCACTGTCGCCGTCGAGAGGGGTTCAAATCACAATGACATCCAACGACTACGTCCACGTCCCGAGTCGGGCGTCCGAGGGGCTCGATGAGGCGCCCTCCAGCGTGTTCGCGGTGCAGGCGGGCATCAGCCCGCGCCTGTACAACAGCGACCTGGCGCCGACCAACCGCGAGAGCCGGCACTGGAGCGCGTACAGCATCTTCACCCTCTGGGCGAACGATGTGCACAGCCTCGGCAACTACGCGTTCGCGATCGGCCTGTTCTCGCTCGGCCTGACCGGCGGCCAGATCCTCGGCGCACTCGGGTTCGGCGCCCTGTTCCTGTTCCTGCTGCTGAGCCTCTCCGGCTTCATGGGGGAGAAGACGGGCGTGCCGTTCCCGGTGATGAGCCGCATCGCGTTCGGCATCCACGGCGCGCAGATCCCGGCTCTGCTGCGCGGCGGTGTCGCGATCGCCTGGTTCGGGATCCAGACCTATCTGGCCTCGCAGGTGCTGCAGGTCGTGCTGATCGCGATCTTCCCCGGCGTGAAGGAGATGCAGTCCGGATCCTTCCTCGGCCTGTCGGCCCTCGGCTGGATCACCTTCGTCGCCCTGTGGATCATCCAGGTCGTCATCGTCAGCTACGGCATGGAGATGATCCGCAAGTACGAGGCCTTCGCCGGCCCGATCATCCTCGCCACCTTCGTGATCCTGGCCGTGTGGGTACTCGTGCAGTCCGGCTTCCAGGTGAACTGGGCGCCGACCGAGGCGGCGACCGGAGCCGACGTGTGGATCAAGATGCTCGGCGCCGCCTCGCTGTGGGTCTCGATCTACGGCACGTTCGTGCTGAACTTCTGCGACTTCACCCGCGGCGCGAAGTCCCGGCGGGCGATCGTCAAGGGCAACTTCTGGGGCATCCCGATCAACATGCTCTTCTTCGGCGTGATCGTCGTCGTGCTCACCGGCGGCAGCTTCAGCATCAACGGGAAGCTCATCACGTCGCCGTCCGAGGTCGTCGCCGCGATCCCGAACACGTTCCTGCTCGTGCTCGCCTCGCTCGCGCTCATCGCGCTGACCATCGCGGTCAACCTGATGGCCAACTTCGTGGCGCCCACGTACGCACTGAACAACCTGTTCCCGCGGCATCTGAACTTCCGCCGCGCGGCACTGATCTCCGCCGTCATCGGCATCGTGATCACGCCGTGGAACATGTACAACTCGCCCGTCGTCATCGGCGTGTTCCTCGGGGGTCTCGGCGCCCTGCTCGGCCCGCTGTTCGGCATCATCATGGTCGACTACTGGCTGATCAAGAAGCAGCGCATCAACGTGCCGCAACTGTACTCCGACTCGCCGATCGGCGAGTACGCCTACGCGAAGGGCTTCAACCCCCGCGCGATCATCGCCCTGGTGATCTCGGGTGCGATCGCCCTGCTGTTCACCTTCCTGCCCGTGTTCAAGACGGTCAGCGACTTCTCGTGGTTCGTCGCCGCAGGATCCGCGGCGATCATCTACGCGATCATCGCCGACCGCAGGGGACCCTTCCACGACGTCGACGGCGCGGAGATCGCCGTCAAGGCCGGCCACTGAGATCCGACGAGGACAACACCCATGCGCATTCTCATCGCGAACGTCAACACCACCGAGGCGATGACCGACGCCATCGCCGAGGCGGCGAGGGCTGTCGCGTCACCGGGCACGGAGATCATCGGCCTGACGCCCGACTTCGGCGCCGAGAGCTGCGAGGGCAACTTCGAGAGCTACCTCGCCGCGATCGCGGTCATGGACAAGGTCGTGCGCTTCGAGGGCGAGTACGACGCGGTCATCCAGGCCGGCTACGGCGAGCACGGACGGGAGGGGCTGCAGGAGCTGCTCACCGTTCCGGTGGTCGACATCACCGAGGCGGCGGCCTCCACGGCCATGTTCCTGGGGCGCTCCTACTCCGTGGTCACCACGCTCGACCGCACCGTGCCGCTCATCGAGGACCGGCTGATCCTCGGTGGTCTGCACGACCGCTGCGCGTCGGTGCGCTCGTCGGGCATGAGCGTGCTCGAACTCGAGTCGGATCCCGAGCGCGCGGTCGAGGCGATCGCCGCCGAGGCGCAGAAGGCGGTCGAGATCGACCGGGCCGAGGTCATCGTGCTCGGCTGCGGCGGCATGGCGGAGCTCAAGGACCGCGTGGTCGAACTCTGCGGCGTGCCCGTCGTGGACGGGGTGCAGGCCGCCGTGCAGGTCGCCGAGAGCCTGGTGCGTCTGGGGCTCACCACGTCCAAGGTCCGCACCTACGCCTCGCCCCGGCCGAAGCGCGTCACCGGGTTCCCGGCGACGGCGCGCTGATTCCGGAGCACAATCGAAGAACCCGACAACCACCCCTCAAACCACCTCACAACGCCGACGACGTCGCCGGCAGAAGGGAATCCGCGGACATGTCCCAGGAGACCGAAGAACACGCCTCGCTCGACCCGACCGGTGAGCACTACGACCTGGTGATCCGCGGCGAGCGGGTCCTGACCAGTTCGGGGATCCGACCCCGTGAGGTGGGAGTGCGGCACGGCGTGATCGTCGCGATGCAGCCCCTCGGCAACAACCTCGTCGGCGACGAGATCATCGAGCTCGCCGACGACGAGACCCTGATCCCAGGGCTGGTCGACACGCACGTGCATGTCAACGAGCCCGGCCGCACCGAGTGGGAGGGCTTCTCCTCGGCGACCAAGGCCGCCGCGGCGGGAGGTGTGACCACGATCCTGGACATGCCGCTGAACAGCATCCCGCCGACGATCGACACCGACGCGCTGGACATCAAGCGCGCCGTCGCCCGCGACCAGGTGCACGTCGACGTGGGCTTCTGGGGCGGGGCCGTGCCGGGCAACACGGAGAAGCTGCGAGGGCTGCATGACGCCGGGGCCTTCGGCTTCAAGTGCTTCCTGCTGCACAGCGGGGTGGACGAGTTCCCGCCGCTGGATCCCGACGAACTCGAGAAGGACATGCGCGAGCTCGCGACCTTCGACTCCGTGATGATCGTGCACGCGGAGGACTCCCGCGCCATCGACCGCGCACCCAAGCCCGACGGCGACGATTACGCCAAGTTCCTCGCGTCGCGCCCGCGCGGTGCGGAGAACCTCGCGATCGCCGAGGTCATCGAGCGCGCCCGCTGGACCGGCGCCCGCGCGCACATCCTGCACCTGTCCTCCTCGGACGCGCTGCCGATGCTGCGCTCGGCCAAGCACGACGGCATCCGGCTCACGGTCGAGACCTGCCCGCACTACCTCACGCTCACCGCGGAGGAGATCCCGCTGGGCGCGACCGCCTTCAAGTGCTGCCCGCCGATCCGCGAAGCCGGCAACAGGGAGCTGCTCTGGCAGGGCCTGGAGGACGGCACGATCGACTTCATCGTCTCGGATCACTCGCCCTCGACGCTCGACCTCAAGGACCTGGAGAACGGCGACTTCGCCGTGGCCTGGGGCGGCGTCGCCTCGCTGCAGCTCGGCCTTTCGCTGATCTGGACCGAAGCGCGCCAGCGCGGTCTGTCGCTGGAGACCGTGGTGGGGTGGATGAGCGAGAAGCCGGCGCAGTTCGCCGGTCTCACGGGCAAGGGGCGCATCGCGCCGGGCTACGACGCGGACTTCTCGATCTTCGCCGCCGATGACGCCTACGTGGTCGACGTGACCAAGCTGCACCACAAGAACCCGCTCACCCCCTACAACGGCAAGGCGCTCGCCGGACGGGTCCGCAAGACCTACCTGCACGGCACGCCGATCGACTTCGAGAACCCGCGCGGACGCCTCCTGCGCCGGGGCATGGTCGAGGAGGACTGACACCCCGTCCCGCCACCGAGTCGTCCCCGTCCGCACGAGCCGAGGTCCGTGTCGACGGGGACGACTCGACGGGGGAGAGCTCGTCGACGGTGTGCGGACAACGGCGTCCGACATCGTCGGCGGATCCGTCTGCGGATCCGCCTGCGGTTCGAACGCGAAAGGCCGGCCCGATCCCTGTGATCGGGCCGGCCTTTTCGCGTGCCTCGGCCCTTGCCCTGCCGTGGCCCGTCCGATAAACTTGAGCCGTATCAACTCAACTTTGAAGAGTCGGATCGGTTCCGGCTCTTCCGCCACAGACGCAAGGAGAACCCAGGAGGACGAATGGCCACCCCTCAGACGGCACAGCAGGACGAGCAGCAGTCGGCGCTCGAGCAGTTCGGCATCAACCTCACCGATCGCGCCCGGCAGGGCAAGCTCGATCCGGTGATCGGGCGCGACGCGGAGATCCGCCGCGTGAGCCAGGTGCTCACCCGCCGCACCAAGAACAACCCGGTGCTGATCGGCGAGCCCGGCGTCGGCAAGACCGCCGTGGTCGAGGGCCTCGCGCAGCGCATCGTCGCCGGCGACGTGGCCGAGTCGCTCAAGGACAAGGAGCTGGTGTCGCTGGACATCTCCGCCCTCGTCGCCGGCGCCATGTACCGCGGCCAGTTCGAGGAGCGTCTGAAGAGCGTGCTCAAGGAGATCACCGAGTCCGACGGTCGGGTCATCACCTTCATCGACGAGCTGCACGTGCTCATGGGCGCGGGTGGGGGAGAGGGGTCTGTCGCCGCGTCCAACATGCTCAAGCCCATGCTCGCCCGCGGCGAGCTGCGCCTCATCGGCGCCACCACTCTCAACGAGTACCGCGAGTTCATCGAGAAGGACGCGGCGCTCGAGCGGCGCTTCCAGCAGGTCTACGTCGGCGAACCCTCCGTGGAGGACTCGATCGCGATCCTGCGCGGGCTCAAGGGCCGCTACGAGGCGCACCACGGCGTGACCATCAGCGACTCCGCACTCGTCGCGGCCGCCTCGTTGTCGAACCGCTACCTGCCGAGCCGCCAGTTGCCGGACAAGGCGATCGACCTCATCGACGAGGCCATGAGTCGGCTCAAGATGGAGATCGACTCGAGCCCCGTCGAGATCGACCAGCTCAAGAGGTCGGTCGACCGGATGCGGCTCGAGGAGCTCGCGCTGAAGAAGGAGAAGGACGCGGCCTCGAAGGAGCGCCTCGCGAAGCTCCGTGAGCAGATGCGCGAGGCCGAGGCCGAGCTCGCCGGACTCGAGGCCCGCTGGGAGCGCGAGCGCGGTGGCCTGAACCGCGTGGGCGAGCTCAAGAAGCGTCTCGACGAGGCGTTCACCGAGCGCGACCGGGCCCTCCGTGACGCGGACTATGTGAAGGCGTCCAAGCTGGAGTATGAGACCATCAAGCAGCTGCAGGCGCAGCTCGCCGAGGCCGAGCGCCAGGCGGACGCCGTCAGCGACGAGCCGCGCATGGTCAACGAGCAGGTCACCGACGAGGACATCGCCGCGGTGATCGCGGCCTGGACCGGGATCCCCGTGGGCCGGCTGCTGCAGGGCGAGAGCGAGAAGCTCCTCCACCTGGAGCGTGAGTTGGGCCGCCGCCTGATCGGTCAGAAGGAAGCGGTGACAGCCGTCTCCGACGCGGTGCGCCGTTCGCGCGCCGGTATCAGCGACCCCGGTCGCCCGACCGGTTCCTTCCTGTTCGTCGGCCCCACCGGCGTCGGCAAGACCGAGCTGGCCAAGGCGCTCGCCGAGTTCCTCTTCGACGACGAGCACGCCATGGTGCGCATCGACATGTCGGAGTACGGCGAGAAGCACTCGGTCTCGCGGCTCGTCGGCGCCCCTCCCGGGTACGTCGGCTACGAGCAGGGCGGTCAGCTCACCGAAGCCGTGCGGCGGCGTCCCTACAGCGTCGTGCTGCTGGACGAGGTCGAGAAGGCGCACCCCGAGGTGTTCGACGTGCTGCTGCAGGTCATGGACGACGGCCGCCTCACCGACGGCCAGGGCCGCACGGTCGACTTCTCGAACGTCATCCTGATCCTCACGAGCAACATCGGATCCCCGATCCTGATCGACCCGACGCTCTCGCCCGACGAGAAGCGCGAGGCCGTGATGGCCCTCGTGCGGCAGGCGTTCAAGCCCGAGTTCATCAACCGTCTCGACGACATCGTGATGTTCCAGGCCCTCACCGAGGACGACCTCGCGCAGATCGTCGAGCTCACGATCGACCAGCTGCAGCGGCGGCTCGCCGATCGCCGGCTGACCCTCGCGGTCACCCCGGATGCGCGCGCCTGGCTCGCCGAGCGCGGCTATGACCCGGTGTTCGGGGCGCGGCCGTTGCGGCGCCTCATTCAGAACGAGGTGCAGAACCGACTCGCCTCTGCGCTGCTCTCCGGCCGCGTGCACGACGGCGACGTCGTGCGGGTGGATGTGGCGGCGGACGGATCCTCCCTGGTGCTCACCAGCGACGGGCCTACGGCGTCGCGGGAGTCGGACGCGGGCCCGGACGACGAGACGATCGAGGCCGAGCTGCTCGACGACTGACCCACGGCGCCCATGGCCCCTTTTTCGCGCTCTCCGGAGAATCGCTCACCGCTACAGATATCCGCATAACGGAAAGTACAATCCGAGATTCGGAAAAAAGTCTTGACTCTCGACGAGTGCCCCCGTTAGCCTGAGGGTGTCTCCAGAGCCGGAGACGCACCTGGACCAACAGCATCCGCCCCGCTCGCGAGGCGGACGGAGCGCCCGCACCGTATCGCCGCACAGGCGCTGCATGCCGGCCGGCGCTCGGCTCACCCGGTGCCTGCACCCGACGAAGAGGTCGAATTGACTACCAAGCAGAAGAAGGAGTTCGTCCGCCCCGAGGACGAGCGACTGCCGATCGGCGCGACCATCGGCTACGGCATCCAGCACGTGCTCACGATGTACGGCGGCATCATCGCCCCGCCGCTCATCATCGGGCAGATCGCGGGCCTCAAGCCTGCCGAGATCGGCGTTCTCATCGCCGCGTGCCTGTTCATGGGCGGTCTCGCCACGATCCTGCAGACGGTCGGCGTCCCGTTCTTCGGTTCGCAGCTCCCGCTCGTGCAGGGCGTCTCGTTCGCCGGTGTCGCCACCATGGGGGCGATCGTCACCAGCGGCGGCGGGCTGCCCGCGGTGTTCGGATCCGTCATCGCCGCGTCGGTGATCGGTCTGATCATCGCCCCGGTGTTCGCCACCGTCATCCGGTTCTTCCCCCCGGTCGTGACCGGAACCGTGATCACGACCATCGGTCTCAGCCTCCTGCCGGTCGCCGCCGGCTGGATCGTCGGCACCGGAGAGGGCGCGAATGCGGCCAAGGGCGCCCTGCCCGAGAACCTCATGCTCGCCGGCATCACGCTGGTGATCGTGCTGATCCTCAGCAAGATCCCGGTCGGCGCCATCTCGCGTCTCGCGATCCTGCTCTCGATCGTGCTCGGCACGATCGTCGCGATCTTCCTCGGCAAGGCCGACTTCAGCAAGGTCGGCCAGGGCGACATCTTCGCCCTGCCGCAGATCTTCGGATTCGGCATGCCGACCTTCGAGATCGCCGGCATCATCTCGATGTTCATCGTGATCCTGGTGACGCTCACCGAGACCACCGCGGACATCCTGGCCGTGAGCGAGATCGTGGGCACCAAGGTCGACTCCAAGCGCATCGCCGCGGGTCTGCGCGCCGACATGCTCTCCAGTGCCGTGTCCCCGATCTTCGGCACGTTCACGCAGTCCGCGTTCGCCCAGAACGTCGGCCTCGTGGCCATCACCGGTGTGAAGAGCCGCTTCGTGGTCACCGCCGGCGGCGGCGTGCTCGTCATCCTGGGTCTGCTGCCCGTGCTCGGCCGTGTCGTCGGCGCCATCCCGTCGCCCGTCCTCGGCGGTGCCGGCCTGGTCCTGTTCGGCTCCGTGGCCGCGTCGGGTATCCGCACGCTCGCCAAGGTCGAGTACAAGGACAACATGAACCTCGTGATCGTCGCCACCTCGCTGGCGGTGGGCATGCTCCCGATCGCGGTCCCGTCGATCTACGGCCAGATGCCGGCCTGGTTCGTGACGATCTTCCACTCGGGCATCAGCTCGGCCGCGGTGACCGCGATCCTGCTGAACCTGCTGTTCAACCACCTCGGCAGCGCCAAGCGCAAGAACGCCTTCGTCTCCGCACCGACCAGGAGCATCCCGGTCGCGTACCTGGACGCGTTCGAGGACGGCGACTCGATCATCGACGGCAAGATCGTCGATCGCGACGGCAACGAGGTCGCCGTCGAGCACCCGTCGCACTGAGGCACGGGCCCCGGTTCTGCGCCTTTCCCTCCCCTGGCCGCCTTTCCCTCCCCTGGCGCGCGTCGCCCAGGGGAGGGAAAGGCGTTGGGGAGGGGGAAACGCGGGCTCGCCCGATCGCCGGGTCGCCTCCTCCCGTTCTCGAATGATCCGCATCTTGGAATCCTCGGTCCAGGATCTGGAAAAGTCTTGACCCGCTGCGAAGCCTCGTGATAGATGTGGAATGTCTCCGCCGACGGGGACGCACCTGGATCAGCAGACAGGTCAACACTGAGCTGGCCCCCCGCGGGGCCGGATCACGGCTCCGCCTCACCCACAGGGAGTCTGCTCAATGTCCGAATCCACTCGCACCGTCTGGCTGAAGAACCCGCTCGCCATCCACACCGGCGACACCGCCGACGCCCGCGGCGGCATCGTCGTCGCCGGATCCACGATCCTCGAGGCGGTGCCTGCCGGCGGATCCCCGTCGCAGCCGGTCGATGAGGTCTACGACGCCTCGCGGCACGTGATCATCCCGGGTCTGATCAACACGCACCACCACTTCTACCAGACCCTCACCCGCGCCTGGACGCCGGTGGTCAGCGCCGAGCTGTTCCCGTGGCTGAAGGGTCTGTACGGCGTCTGGGCGGGGCTCACCCCCCGCGACCTGGAGCTGGCGACCACCGCCGCGCTCGCCGAGCTGCTGCTCTCCGGCTGCACCACCGCCGCCGACCACCACTACCTCTTCCCGAACGGGCTCGAGGACGGCATCGACGTGCAGGTCGACGTCGTCAAGCGCCTCGGGATGCGCGCGACCCTGACCCGCGGATCCATGTCGCTGGGGGAGAAGGACGGCGGCCTGCCCCCGCAGAGCACCGTGCAGGACGCCGACGTGATCCTCGCCGACAGCGAGCGCCTCGTCGGTGCATACCACGAGCGCGGCGACGGCGCCTTCGTGCAGATCGGTCTCGCGCCGTGTTCGCCGTTCTCGGTGACCACCGAGGTCATGCGCGACACGGCGACCCTGGCGGAGCGGCTCGACGTGCGCATGCACACGCACCTCGCCGAGACCATCGACGAGGAGGACTTCTGCCGCGAGCGATTCGGCCTGCGCACCGTGGACTACCTCGACAGCGTGGGCTGGCTCTCGGACCGCACCTGGCTCGCCCACGGGATCCACTTCGACGACGCAGAGATCGCGCGCCTGGGCGCGGCCGGCACGGCGGTCTCGCACTGCGCCACCTCGAACATGCGGCTCGCCTCGGGCATTGCGCGGGCCGTGGAGCTCGAGGCTGCGGGCGTCCCCGTCGGGCTCGGTGTCGACGGATCCGCGTCGAACGACGGCTCCAACATGATGATGGAGGTGCGCCAGGCCCTCTACCTGCAGCGTCTGCGCTACGGCGCCGCCGCGGTGACCCCCGAGCACGCCCTGAACTGGGCGACCCAGGGCTCGGCGCGCGCTCTCGGACGCAGCGACATCGGCGTGCTGGCACCCGGCAAGCAGGCGGATCTCGCGATGTTCACGCTCGACGAGCTGCGCTTCTCGGGCAGCCACGACCCGCTCGCGGCCCTGCTGCTCTGCGGCGCTGAGCGCGCCGACCGGGTCATGGTGGGCGGAGCCTGGCGCGTCGTCGACGGGCAGATCGTCGGCCTCGACGTGCCGCAGCTCATCGCCGAGCACAGCGCGGCCGCGCGCAGCCTGCTCGCCCGCCACGGCTGAGGCAGGCTCGCTGCGCTGGCCGGGTGGTGCCCCTCGGCGGGTTCCCTTGTCCCGTGCGCCCTTTCGTGGGGTTCGCTGGTCCCGTGGTGCCCTTTCGTGGGGTTCGCTGGTCCCGTGGTGCCCTTTCGTGGTGTTCGCTGGTCCCTTATCGCCCCTTCGTGGGGCGCCAAGGGGCGACACGGGACCAGCGAACCCCGGTCAACGGCCCGGGAGGGCGACTCGCGACCAGCGAACCCCGGTCAACGACCCGGGAGGGTGACACGGGACCAGCGAACCCCGGTCAGCGCCAGCGCGAGGGCGAGCGGTCGAAGCGATCCGCGATCCACGCCGCGACCTCCGGCGGCGCGTGCCGGGCGCCCATCGTTCCGGAGTGGTGCGACGGCCACCAGCGGGAGGTCAGGTCGACACCCGCCCGACGGTAGGCGCGCAGCAGGCGGGCGCTGAGCGGTGCCGGGGCGACCTCGTCGAACCGTGCCGCATCGATGCGCACCGGCGTGCGGAACCCGGTGAGTGCGGCGACCTCGTTCTCCCGGAACGACGCGTACAGACGGGCGAACAGGGCGGATCCGCTCCGCCCTCCGATGCGGCCCGGCGCGATGCCTCCCCACGAGTCGGAGGCGGCGAGCTCGGTGAGGCACAGGCGGTCGAGGTCGCGCCACCTCGCGTGCGCGGCGGCGCTCAGGCCTTCGCCGGCGATGAGCTCCGCGAGGGCGGCGTCGGCGGTGGCCGCGCCGCGCAGCATGAGCCCGATGAGCGCCGAGACGACGCCCGTTCCGGGCAGCGCGCCGGGCATGCCGAGCGACCAGCGGATGCTGAGGTCCATTCGGGTGACCGGCGTCACGGCCGCGACCCCGCGCAGACGGCTCGTGTCGTCGGGCTCGGCCGAGACCCCGGCGAACAGCGCGGCGACCGCGCCCTCGGAGTGCCCGGCCGCGACCCAGTCGTCGCCGAGACGCTCGTCGAGGGTGCGGCGTGCGCGCACCACGGCCCGCAGTGAGCCTCCGAGCGGGCGCCCGAGCAGATAGGGGTGCACGCCGTCGCCGCCGATGCCGGGGTAGTCGGGGCGCAGCACCGCGATCCCGCGCTGCAGCAGCAGGTCGCACAGCGCGTCGCCCTGCGACATCCGCCGCCACTCGGGGTGGCCGGGGTGGCCGAGGCTGGGGGCCGAGCGCGGGGATCCGCCGGTGGTCATGTGCCCGAAGGCGACGACCGGGTAGCCGCCGGCCGGGGGAGCGGTGTGCGGGAGGTGCAGGATCCCGGTCTCCGGAGCGTTCTCGCCCGCGAAGGTCACGATCCGGGTGGAGCCGTGACGGATCCCGGATCCGGGCCCACCCATCGCGTCCGGCCCGGGCCCACCCATCGCCCCCGACCCGGCGTCCGGCCTGGTCCCGCCGGTCGCGTCCGGCCCGGCGTCGTCGGCTCCCGAGCGTCCGTTCACCAGCGCCCCCGGGGCAGGAGCCGGCGCAGGCCTGCCGGCATGGTGCCGAGCAGGGATCCGCGGCGCCCATCGGCGTCGTTCACGACGTCGATGAAGAAGCGGGCGACCGGCTCGAGCTGCGCGACGTCGATCCGCTCGATCGTGTCAGCGTCGTCGTAGAGGTACAGCGGGCCGGAGATGAGGCTCACGGTCGGCACGCCGGAGACGAAGGTGAACGATGCGTCGGTGGGGATCCCGCCGGCGAAGAACTCGAGCAGGCTCGCGCCGAGGATGCTGGTGGCGTGCATGCGGTGGCGGCGGATCAGCCCGGCGATCCGCGCGGTGAACGCGGGGTTGACGTTGAGGAAGATGCCACGCGGCTCGGTCTCGCCCGTGTTCGCGAAGCCGCCGTCCGCCCCCTCGACGGCGCGCAGGCCGATGTGCTCGATCGTGGTGTTCAGCACGATCCGCCAGGGTGCATCCCGTGACAGCATGTGCCTGCGGGCGAACTCGCGGTGCGCCTGGTAGCCGGTGAAGTGCGTGTCGAAGGTGGTGAACAGCAGGGTCTTCGCGGGGCGCCGGCCGGCGGCCGCCTCGGCGGCGTAGTGCTCCGCGAGGGCGATCACCTCGGCGGCCCCCGAGGCGTCCTCGACCGCGCCCGCCCCGACCGAGTCGTGGTGCGACTGGATCATGATCGCGTCACCGCGCCGGGCATCTCCGAGGCGAGCGGATCCGGTCGGCGCCTTGTGAGAGGTGGCCCGCGTGGGACCCGGCGCGGTGTCCTCGCGCCCGGGGAGCACCCCGATCACCGTGCGCGAGACGACCTCCTCGCGCGCGACCCCGAGGGTGAGCGTTGCGCGCGGAGAACGGCGCAGTCGCGCCCGCAGCCGGGCTCCGCCGGTGCGCGTCACCCAGGCGCCGGGCAGGCGGAAGAGCGTCCGCCGGTAGTACTCGTTGTGGTAGCCGAGCGAGTCGGGGTAGTCCCGCAGCACGCCGATCACACCGACGGCGCCCGCCGCGGCGGCGTCGCGCATGGTGCGGGCGAGCGAGGTGACGTACGGGTTGCGGCTGCGCAGCACATCGCGGCGCAGCACGCGTCGACCGGGATCGTGCAGGAACAGCGTGAGGGGCAGCGTGTGCGCGAGCGTCATGTCGAAGGTGAGGTCGAACAGCACGATCGCGCCGCGCACGTCGTGCCGGCGCACGCGGTCGGATCCGATGTCGACGACCGGGGCGTCGACGAGGTGCCGCACCTCGCCCGTCCAGTCGTGGGCGGGGAGTGCGGAGTGCAGGATCGGCGAGCTCGGGATCTCGACCTCGTCCGCCCCGTCGGCCCCGGTCGTGATGCGGCACTCGGTCGCCTGCCAGGCGAAGGACGGCACCTCGAGGACCTCGGTCTCCAGCCCTGCGCGGGCGAACCGGTCCTCGACGTACGCTGCGGCGGCGGCGCCCCCGGGCGTCCCCGTGGCGCGCGGGGCGAGCGCGACGAGATCCTCGATGGTGGCCAGGATCCGATCCGCCGTCACGCTCATGAGGCGAGCGTAGGATTCCGATACGAATCCGGATTCCTTTGACACGAAACCTTCATTCTTGAGGTTCTCGTGCATAGTCTTCGTCACATGGAACCGACGGATCCGCGTGCGCTGGACGAGATCGATCTCGCCCTGATCCACGCACTCCAGCTCGACGCCCGGGCGCCCTGGACGCGGATCGCGACGGCGATCGGGGTGGACGCCGCCACCGTGGTGCGGCACTGGAACGCGCTGCGCGACGACGGGCTTGCCTGGCTGACCGCGTGGCCCACGGCGGAGCGCTGGGCGTCGTCCACCGACCTGGCACTCGTGCTGCTGCACCCCGGGCTCGCGGACGACGCGCGGGCCGCGGCGGTGCGGCGGCCGTGGGTGCTGGGCGTCGACGAGACCTCGGCGGGTCTGCTGCTGCTCGTCGCGGCGTCGGAAGGGCTTCCGCAACTGGGGGAGCGCGTGCGCGCCCTGGAGGCGGAGGCGACGGTCCTGCGGATGGACGTCGCCGCCAGTGTCTCGGCTGAGGACTCCTCATGGCGGTTGCCGGTGCTCTCGGCCGCGCAGCAGCGCATCCTGCGCCCGCCGCGCGAGGCCAGGAGCAGGCCTTCCGCCGATGCTGTCCGGCCGCCGAAGCCGCAGACCGTGGCCGAGATCGCGGACGTGCTGGATGAGGATCCGCGCATGCCGTCGGCCGTGCTCGGCGCTCGCCTGGGCGTCTCCGAGGCGACGGCGCGGCGCGCGGTCGAGCGGGCGACCACCGCCGGGCTCCTGCGGTTCGGCTGCGACCTCGCGATGCCGGCGGCGGGATATCGACGTGGTGCGGTGCTCTGGGCGCGCGCCACCGATCCCGAGGCGGCCTCGACCCGTGCGGCACGGCTGCCCGAGGTGCACCGCGCGGGGACCGCCGTGGGGCCGGCGCCGCTGTTCGCGTGCGTGCGGGCGCGATCGCTCACGGCGCTTCCCGCGATCGAGCGGGCGTGGGGCGCCGACGTCGAGATCGTCGACCGTTGGACGGTGCTGCGCTCGGTCAAGCGCAACGGGCACGAGTTGGATGCGACGGGTCGGTCGATCGCGCGGATCCCGCCGCGCTGGTGACGGATCCGGCCGTCCGCGCTCGCCCGCGCCTGGTCCCGTTCTCCCGACGGTGTCCCGTTCCGCCGACGATTCGCCTGTCTTTGGCGGCGATTCGGGACATGATCGGCGATTCGGGACGGATCCGGTGCGGCGCGGCGGCGGGCGGGCGGATCCTGTGACGGGGCAGCGAAGGGCGCGGCGGAGCGCGGCTCCCCTGACGGCCCAGCGAACGGCGCGGCGCATCCCGGATCCCCTGACGGCCAGCGAAGGCTGTGCGGCGTCAGCGGGCGGCCGAATCCGCGGCGGCGCGCAGCCGGTCGTCGAGGCGGTACTTCGAGAGCGGGATCAGGCTGACCAGGCACAGCGCGGCCGGCACGAGCGAGACGCCGAGCACGATCGCCCACTGCGCGCTGTCGGGCTGCGGCGTCGAGTCGCCGGTCGACGCCCGGTAGCCGCCGAGCGTCAGCACGAGCCCCAGCAGCGCCGGACCCAGTGCGTAGCCCAGCAGCTCGAACCCGGACCAGACGCCGGAGATCATCCCGATCCGGTTGCTGCCGTTGCGGCGGGCGTCCTCCGCGGCGAGGTCGGGCAGCATCGCCAGCGGGAACAGCTGCGCCCCGGCGTAGCCGATGCCGACGATGCCCGACGCTGCGAGCAGTGGCACGGCCTCCCCGGTGCGGGCCGCGAGCAGCGCGACCAGGCCGACCGCCATGGTGGTCGTCGCCACCGCGAAGCCGCGTCTCTTGCCGAGGCGGGAGCCGAGCCGGCTCCACATCGGGGTGAGAACGATCGCCGGTGCGACGAAGCAGACGAAGCTGTAGGTCGCGATCGCGGGGTCGTGCACGACGTGCCGGGCGACGTACACGACGCCGCCGAGCACCATGCCGATCGCGACGGCCTGCAGCACGAACGCGACGATCAGCATCCGCGTCGGCATCCCGGAGCACGATCGCGAGCTGCGAGAACAGCCGCCCCTCGGCCTCCTCGCCGCGGGTGAGCGGAATCGATCTAGTGCCGAACCACACGCCCGCCGTGCCGACGAGGGTGAGCGCGGCCATGGCGACCGCCATGATCCGGTACCCGGTCACGCCGCCGAAGGCCTCCACCAGCGCGGGTGCCGCCGCGCCTGAGACGAGGATCGCCAGGGTGAACACGATCACGCGCCAGCTGATCATCCGGGTGCGCTCGGTGTAGTCGTCGGTGATCTCGGCCGACATCGCCAGATACGGCACCTGGAAGAACGCGTACACGGTGGCCGAGGCGAGGAACGCGACGAGCACCCACAGCGCCGCCGCGACCGGAGGGGCCGTGGGGCCGAAGAACATCGCCGCGAACGCCAGGGCGAGCAGGATCCCGGCCCGCAGGATGAACGGTCGACGCCGGTCGCGGGCGTTGCGCGAACGGTCGCTGATGCGGCCGGCGATCGGATTGAGGAAGAAGTCCCACGCCTTCGGGGCGAACACGATAATGCCGGCGAGCGCCGCCTGCACGCCGAGCAGGTCGGTGAGGAACGGCATCAGGATCAGGCCCGGCACGGTGCCGTAGGTGCCCGAGGCGATGCCGCCCAGGGCGTAGGCAACCCTGACGCGGCGGGGGAGCGCGGTCATGGGCCGATCGTAGGGGTCCTCGTGCGGATCCGATGGGCTGATGCCCGGGATCCGTCATCCGACGCGGAGGAGAGGAGTGGATCCGTCTGATTCAGCGCCGATGCCCGGGTGGGAAGACGCGGCGCGGCTGCGCCGATCTCGGGGTGTGATGGATCGTTTCGGGGCGCGTCCCGCCGGGATCAGGCGGTGGGACGTGCCCCGAACGCACGGGATGCGCCCCGAACGGGGTGGTGGCAGGGCGGACTCAGCGCCGTGTGGTCGCCCAGTCCGCGGGGCCACGGGATCCGGCGGGATACTCCTGCATCGGCACCGCGCCGGCCTTCCAGGCGTCGAGCGCGGGCTGGATGATCCGCCAGCACTGTTCGGCCGCGTCGCCGCGGACGGACAGCGCCACATCGCCGTCGAGGATCTCGCTGAGCACCTCGGTGTAGGCCAGCAGCGTGCCCTTGCCGAGCTCGGTGGACAGCACATCCCGGCGCAGCGCGAACGGATCGTCGCCGCCGTTCACGTTCAACTCGAGCTCGATCCGGTCGGGGCCGAGGGAGAAGCGCAGCACGCCGCCGTCGGCCGGGGTTCCCGTGAGCCCGCCGGGGATGTGCCGCACCGGCCGGAACGTGACGACGATCTCGGCACAGCGCTCGCCGAGGGCCTTGCCACTGCGCAGGGTGAACGGCACCCCGGCCCAGCGCGCGGTGTCGACCTCGCAGGTGATCTCGGCGAGCGTCTCTGTGTCGCGGGAAGGATCGACACCCTGCTCGTCCGCGTACGAGGGCACGGGGTGGTCGCCGCTCGTGCCGGCCGTGTAGCGGGCGCGACGGGTCGAGGAGACCGGGTCGTCGCCGAGGATCCGGGTCGCGCGCAGGGCGGCGGCCATGGCGTCGCGCAGATCGATCTCGTCCAGATCCGCAGGCTGCTCCATCGCGAGGATGGCGAGCACCTGCAGGAGGTGGCTCTGGATCATGTCGACCAGCGCGCCGGCCTTGTCGTAGTAGCGGGCACGGTTCTCCAGCGCGAGCGACTCGTCGTAGCGCACCAGCACCTCCTGCACGTGATCGGCCGACCAGACCGGCTCGACCAGCCGGTTCGCGAAGCGCACGCCCATGACGTTGAGGATCGTGGAGCGGCCGAGGAAGTGGTCGACACGGAAGACCTGGTTCTCCGGCACGATCCGGGTGGCGAGCGCGTTGAGCGCCGCGGCGCTCTGCTCGTCGTGACCGAAGGGTTTCTCCAACGCCAGGATCGTGCCTGCGGGCAACGGGATGTCGACGAGCTTCTCGCAGGCGGCCTCCGCCACGGCGGGCGGGAGCGCGAAGTAGATCACGAGGGATCCGTCGATGCCGGCGATGAGCCCGGCGAGCGAATCGCGGTCGGTGACGTCGGCCTTGACGTACGTCGTTCCGGCGATCCGCGGGAGCTGATCGGTGGCATCGACGGTGGCGAACGCGGTGCGCACCGCCTCCTGCCAGCGCTCATCGGACCAGTCGTCGGATCCGGCTCCCCGCAGCACCAGAGCACGGTCGGGCTGCCGTTTCAACAGCTGGGCGATCGCGGGCAGCAGGAGCCGGGACGTGAGGTCTCCGGAAGCGCCGAGGATGAGCAGCGTCGTCGGGGTGGTCATGCGCCCACGATACGGTCCGCGTCCAGGATCTGTCTGCGACCTCGACGGGGAGCGGGATCCGTCCCATCGCCGGCGTCGCCCGGCGCCGAGCATGAGGGCCGTGCCAGACTGCGGAGGGTGGAGACCTCTCTGATCGAGGATTACGCGCTGCTCAGCGACGGCCGGACAGCGGCGCTCGTGTCGCGGGCCGGGAGCATCGACTGGTTCTGCGCACCGCGGCTGGATTCCGCGTCGCTGTTCGGCGCCCTGCTCGGCGGCGTCGAGCAGGGGCATTGGAGCCTTCACCCGGCAGACCCCGATGCCACCGCGACCCGGCGCTACGACGGCGACACCTTCTGCCTCGTGACCCGGTGGGAGGGCGCCGACGGCGTCGTCGAGGTGACCGAGTGGATGCCGATCCTGGTCGAGAAGGAATCGGGTTCGCCCGAGGGGGTGCACGCATCGCGGGGAGTCGAGCGCACGGACGTCGTCCGGAGGATCACGGGCATCAGCGGGCGGATGACCTTCGTGCAGGAGCTGCGGCTCCGGTTCGACTACGCCAGGGCGATCCCGTGGGTGCGCCAGACCGGCCGCCCTGAGGCGCCGGAGCTGACCGCGACGGCCGGCCCCGATGCCGTCGTCGTGCGGGGTCCCGCGCTGCAGCCGCACGGGCACAGTCACCTCGGCACGGTCGAGGTCGCCGCGGGTGAGACCGTGGATCTGGCGCTCACGTGGTTCCCGTCGTACCGGCCCGCCCCCGCTCCGCTCGATGCGGACGCGGCGGAGCAGGCCACCAGGGCGTGGTGGCAGGAGTGGGCCGACGGGATCGCCCACGAGGGCCCGCACGAAGGCGATGTGCGGCGTTCGCTGCTGCTCCTGCGCGCGCTCACCAACCGCGAGACCGGTGGCATCGCGGCCGCGGCGACGACCTCGTTGCCGGAGGACTTCGGCGGTACGCGCAACTGGGACTACCGCTACGTCTGGCTGCGCGACGCGGCGCTCACGCTCGAGGCGCTGCTCGCGCACGGTCTCGCGGACGAGGCGCGCGCCTGGCGGGACTGGCTGCTGCGCGCGGTCGCCGGGGATCCGGCCGATCTGCAGATCATGTACGGCCTGGCGGGGGAGCGGGATCTGCTCGAGCGGGAGATGCGGTCCCTGCCGGGCTATGCCGGATCCGCGCCGGTGCGGGTGGGCAACGCCGCGGCCGAGCAGTTCCAGGCGGATGTCTTCGGAGAGGTGATGGTGACGCTCGCCGCGGCGCGGCGGGCGGGCCTCGGGGAATCCGCACGGTCCTGGTCACTGCAGCGAGTGCTGCTGCGCCAGGCCGAGGAGCGCCTCGACCGCCCGGACAACGGCATGTGGGAGATCCGCGGGGATCCGCAGTTCTTCACCCACTCCCGGGTCATGCTGTGGGCGGCGTTCGACCGCGGGGTGCGCGCGATCGAGGAGGACGGCGAGCACGGGCCACTGGAGCGATGGCGGGAGGTGCGTGACCGGCTGCGCGCCGAGATCGACGAGCACGGCGTGCGCGACGGTCGCTTCGTGCAGCACCGCGGCACGGACGAGGTCGACGCGTCGCTGCTGCTCATCCCGCGCACGGGGTACTGCGAGCCCGACGATCCCCGGATGCTGGCGACCGTGGAGCGGATCGAGCAGACCCTGCTCCAGGGCGGGTTCGTGAACCGGTATCGCACGGGATCCGGCGTCGACGGCCTGCCCGGGGGCGAGCACGCGTTCCTCGCGTGCTCGTTCTGGCTCGTGGAGCAGTACGCGGTCACCGGGCGCATGGCCGAGGCGCGGGAGCTCATGGACCGGCTCTGCGCGCTGCGCAACGACGTCGGCATGCTGAGCGAGGAGTACGACCCGGTGGGGCGGCGGCACGTCGGGAACACTCCGCAGGCGTTCTCGCACCTCTCGCTGGTGCGTGCGGCGGATGCGCTCGCCGCGGGGCTGCACAGCGAGCGCTGACCGGGACCGGCGTCCCGTCGGGGCGAGGTGCCCTGGTGCCCCTCGACCCCTCTTGACCGCGAGACCGAACCTGCGTCTCGAGACCGACGATGTCATCGCGGGTTTCGGGACGCAGTTTCGGTCTCGCGGTCACCGGATCCGGTTGGATCAGGCGTTGATTCGGATCAGGCGTTGATGAGGAGGGTGTCCGCGATGGGACGGCGCTCGCGCGGCGCGTTCTCGCGCTGCTGCAGTTCCTCCGAGGCGGTGCGGATGTCGCCCAGCTCGCCGACGGCCATGACCGAGATCGGGGTGAAGTCGGCGCTCAGCTCGAACGCGGCCGAGATGGCGTCGCGGTCGAAGCCGCCCATCTGGTGGGTGGACAGGCCGTTGGCGTGCGCCTGCACGGTGAAGTGCGCGGCGGCCTGGCCGGTGTCGTAGAGGGCCCAGGTCATGGGCTGGCCGTCGCGCGTGGTCTCGGCCACGAACACCACGAGCAGGGCGGCGTCGCCGGCCCAGCTGCTGTTGAATCCGGCGAGCGTGCCGAGCACCTTGGCGTGCGCCTCGGAGCCGCGGCGGGCCACGATCACGCGCCACGGCTGCGTGTTGGCGGCGGTCGGCGCCCAGCGAGCGGCCTCGAGCGCGCTGGCCAGGGCCTCCTCGTCGATCGTCGAGGTGGCGTCGAAGATGCGGGTGCTCCAGCGCTCGGCGAGGACGTCGAGGATCGGGGCGTCGGTGACCGCGGTGCGGTCGATGGCGGGCGTGCTCATGGCGATGAGGCCTTTCGGGTCGGTGGTTCTGCTGCCGGACCCCATCGTCCGCACCCTGAGGCTAACAATCCATGCGTATGAATATTCCTGAGAACCCGGATCCGCTCGGGTCGCCCGGATCCGCTCGGTCCTCGGATCCGCTCCTCTCTTGACCGCGAGATAGCATCTCCGTCTCGAAACTGCAGTCGGTTCATGCAGTCTCGAGACGGAGATGCAGTCTCGCGGGATGTGGCGTACCGCGAGCCCGGCAGCGGCAGCGGCCGGGGAATGCCCGCCCCGAGCCCTCGCTCAGCGTCCGGAGAGCGCCTCGGACAGCTTCACGCGCGCCCCCATGCGCAGCAGGGAGTTCTCATAGATCTTCGCAGCGACGAGGATCGCGGCCACGCACGCGGCGAGCAGGATCACCAGCGAGGCCAGCGGCTCCCACCATTGCGCCTCACCGACGAACAGCCGCACCGGCATCGCGACCGGGGCCGAGAACGGGATGTACGACAGGATCGTCATCACCACGGGGTTGTCGTTGAAGATGATGACCAGGATGTACGGCGCCATCACGAGCGTCGTGATCGGCATGGTCGTGGATCCGATGTCCTCCTGGCGCGAGACCAGGGCGGCGGCCGCCGCGAACAGCGAGGCGAGCAGCACGAATCCGAACAGGAAGAACACGGCGAACCACACCAGCGGGGATCCGAGCCCCTGCAGTACCGCGTTCTGCCCCGTCACGATGAGCCCGACGACGGCGATCGCCGCCAGCAGCAGGATCTGCGCCATCGCGAGCACCGTGTTGCCGATGACCTTGCCCGCCAGCAGCACGCGGGCGGGGATCGCGGCCAACAGCAGCTCGACGACGCGCGTGGACTTCTCCTCGACGACGCTCTGTGCCATCGTCGCCCCGAACGTCGATGCGGCCATGAGGAAGACGACGCCGAAGCCGATCGCCACGAGATACCGCAGCAGCGGATTGGTCGTATCGGGTTCGAGGATCGTGACCTTCGGCGTCTTGGCGAGCAGGCCCTGCAGACTCTTCGGAGCCTCCTTCAGCGCGACGATCTCGTAGCCGAACGCGTTGTCGCCCGGCGCCGGGATCAGGGCGGCCTCGACCTTGCCCGACCGCACGAGCTTCTCCGCCGCCGTCGAATCGGCGACCTCGGTCAGCGCGAGACCGGGCATGCCGTGCACCGCCTGGGCGGTCTCGGAGGTCACTGCGATCTTCGTGTCCGACGTGTTCTTGCTCATGAACCCGCCGATCAGCACGCCGGCGAGGGCGATCAGCAGCAGGATCCCGGTCGAGATCAGGAACGCCTTGCTGCGCAGCTTGGATCCGATCTCGCGTTCGGCGACGAGGAAGATACCGCTCGACGCGGAGAGCGCGCCGTTCTGAGTGGTCGCGGTGCTCACTGGATGACCTCCTTGAAGATCTGGGCGAGGGACGGATGCTGCGGGGTGAAGGCGTGCACGATGCCATGGTCGAGGGCCGTGCGCAGCACGCGCTGCGCGTCCTCCGGGGAGGCGGCGTCGAAGACCGCGGTCCCGCGCTCGAAATCGACGACCGTGATGCCGGGCTCGGAGCGGATCCAGCCGGCGTCGGCGTCGGAGATCAGCTCATAGCGCGGTGCGGAGTGCTGCGCCCGCAGCTGCTCGCGAGAGCCGGCGGCGCGGATCGTCCCGCCGGCGATGATGACGAGGTCGTCGCACAGCCGCTCCACGACGTCGAGCTGGTGCGAGGAGAACAGGATCGACGCACCCTGTGCGGCCCTGGCCTGCAGGACGCCCGCGACGACGTCGACCGCGAGCGGATCCAGCCCCGAGAACGGCTCGTCGAGGATGAGCACTTCGGGATCGTGCACGAGGGCGGCGGCGATCTGGGCGCGCTGCTGGTTGCCGAGCGAGAGCGACTCGATCGTGTCGTGCAGCCGCTCGCCGAGGCCCAGCTCGGTGAGCAGCGCCTCGCCCCGGGCGATCGCCTCGGGCTTGCCGAAGCCGTGCAGGCGCGCGAGGTAGGCGACCTGCTCGAGCACCTTCATCTTCGGATACAGGCCGCGCTCCTCGGGCATGTACCCGAAGTGGCGCCGGTCGGTGGCGGCGACGTCGTGACCGCCCAGGCGCACGCTGCCGCCATCGGCGCCGAGCACGCCCAGCACGATCCGCATCGTGGTGGTCTTGCCGGCGCCGTTGCCTCCGACGAAGCCGGTGAGGCGGCCCGGCTCGACGCGGAACGAGACGTCATCGAGCACGCGCCGGGCGCCGTAGCTCTTGGTGAGGCCCTCGAGTTCGAGCAGCCCCGTGGTCGTGGTGCGGGTGAGCACTGTGGTCATGAGCCCCACGCTAGTGAGCGGCGCCGGGTGCGGGCATCCCCCCTGCGGCGGATCCGCCGGCATCCTTCGGTCGGGGGATCCGGGCTCAGCCGGCCGCGTCCTCAGCGCCGGCCGAGGTGCAGTGCGCCGCGCACGAGGAGGCCGGCGAGCAGCGCCCAGAACGCGGCGCTGACGCCCCAGAACGCCATGCCGCTGGCTGCGACGAGGAACGTCACCACGGCCGGGGTGCGCTCGCCGGGATCGTCGATCGCCTGCTGCACCGCGGATCCGAACGCGCCGAACAGGGCAAGGCCCGCGACGGCAGGGATCACGGCGACCGGGGCGAGCACGACGAGCGCTGCGAACGCGGCGGAGCACCCGCCGAGGACCAGGTAGGACACCCCGGTCGAGACGCCGGCGATCCAGCGACGCTTCGGATCCGGTTCCGCATCGGGTGCGGCGGCGAGGGCCGCGCTGATCGCGGCGAGGTTGATGGCGTGCCCGCCCGCGGGGGCGCCGAGCGCGCTGCCGAGGCCGGTCACGAGCATGGCCGGACGCCACGGCACCTCGTAGCCGAAGCTGCGCATCACGGCCACGCCGGGCACGTTCTGCGACGCCATCGTGACGATGAACAGCGGCAGGGCGATGCCGACCAGCGCCCCGACCGTGAACGTCGGCATCGTGAGCTCGAGGTGCGGCAGCAGGGTGGCCGGATCCAGCGCGGCCCCCGATCCGGTCCCTGAGCCCGTCGCAGGGCCACCCGTCACGATCCCCACGACGATGACGACGGTCGCCGTGAGGAAGGCCAGAGGCACCGCCCACCGCGGCGCGAGCCGGGCGAACACGAGCCAGGTCAGGATCACGGGCACGACGCCCCACGGGTTCTTCCCGAGCCCGACGATCGGGGCGAGGCACAGCGGCAGCAGCACGCCGGCGAGCATCGCCTGTGCGATCGACGGGGGGATCGCGGCGATGAGGGATCCGAGCTGCGGCACGAGCGCGGTGAGCAGGATCAGCGCGGCGACGATGAGGAACGCGCCGACGGCGGCGGGCCAGCCGCCTTCGACGGCCCCGGAGGCGGCCAGCAGCGCCGCGCCCGGGGTCGACCACGCCGCGGTGATCGGCATGCGGTACCGCCAGGCCAGCACGATGCACGCGACGCCCATCGTGAGGCTGAGGGCGAGCAGCCCGCTTGCGGCCTGGGGATGAGTCGCCCCGACCGCGGCGAGACCGGTGAGCACGACCGCGAACGAGCTCGTGAACCCGACGAGCGCCGTGACGACCCCGGCCATGATCGGGCGGGACGCGGACGAACCCGAGTGCGGTGACGGGGGGCTCGCGGTTTCGGACATGGGGAGAGGCTAGCGGGGTGCGCGGGTGCGCGGGTGCGCGGAGTACGGGGCGCCCCGGGCCGGCTCCGCTACGCCAGGCCCAGCCGGTGCGCCAGCACCACGGCCTGTACGCGGTCGCGGGCGCCGAGCTTCTGCAGGATCCGCGACACGTGCGTCTTCACGGTCGCCTCGCCGATGAACAGCTCCGCGGCGATCTCGGCGTTGCTCCAGGCCTCGGCGACGAGACGCAGCACCTCGGTCTCGCGTTCGGTGAGCGGCTCGGGCAGTTCGGCGCTGGGGAGGACGGGGGATCCGGTCACGACGGTCGCGAGCCCCTGGGTGACCGCGGCCGGCTGCGCGGCGAACCGCTGCAGCACCCGGCGGGTCACCTCCGGCGCGAGCATGCCGTCCCCGGCGGCCAGGGCCCGCACGGCGGCGACGAGCTCCTCCGGTCCGGCGTTCTTGAGCAGGAAACCACTGGCTCCCGCGTCGAGCGCGTCGAACAGGTAGTCGTCGCGGTCGAAGGTCGTCACGATCGCGATCGACGAGCGGATCCGCCCGTCCGCCGTGATCCGCCGGGTCGCCTCGAGCCCGTCCATGTCGGGCATCTGCACGTCCATCGTGATCACGTCGGGCTGCAGGGAGCCGGCCAGGTCGACTGCCTCGGATCCGGTGCCGGCCTCTCCGACGACCTCGATGTCGGGCTGCAGGTCGAGGATCGTGCGGAACCCCGCACGCAGCATGGCGTGGTCGTCGACGATCAGCACGCGGATCCGAGCGCTCACTCCGACCCCCTCGGATCGCTTGCCGCCACGGCTGGCGGGCCAGGCGGTCGCGAAACCGAAGGTGCGTCTCGAGACCCTCGATCAGATCGTCGGTCTCGAGACGCGGGTTCGTTCTCGCGGTCACCCGCACCGCCCTCAGCGAGGAGCGAACCTTCGGGCGGGGTCGCCACCACGGGCAGCGTCGCGCGCACGCGGAATCCGCCGGACGGCCGGGCCACGAGCTCGATCGATCCGCCCGAGGCCGTCGCGCGCTCCCGCATGCCGAGCTGGCCGAGCCCGGGACGCAGCCCCGTGACGACCCGGCCCGTGTTCACGACCTCGAGCTCGACCGATCCCGGCTCATAGCGGATCCGCACATCCGCCTCGGCGTCGGGGCCGGCATGGCGACGGGCGTTCGTGAGCGACTCCTGGGCGATCCGGTACAGGTTGACCGCGGTCACGCGCGGCACCGGCACCGCGTCCCCGATCACCTGCAGCCGCGTGGGCAGGCCCGCCGCCGTCGACGCGGCCGCGAGGTCGGCGATGTCCTCGACTCCGACGGTCGAGGACTCGTCCTCGGTGTCGCCGGGGGCGCGCAGCGTGTCGAGCAGCTGATGGAAGTCGCGGATGGCGCCACGGGCGGCGGTCTCGATGCCGGCGACGATCGCGGTGGCCGCCCGCGGATCCTGCGGGATCATCATGCGCGCGGCGCCCGCCTGCACGCCCATGACCGAGACGTGGTGGGCCACCACGTCGTGCAGCTCCCGGGCGATGCGCACCCGGTCCAGCGCGACCGCTTGGGCGGCGCTGAGCGCGCGCTCGCGCTCGAGCTCCGCGGTGCGCTGCTCGAGGGCGGCGCGTTCCCGGGCGGCGCTCCAACTGCGCTCGCCGAAGTAATAAGCGCCGCCGAAGTACAGCACGTTGATCAGCACCTGCAGCATGATCATCGCGACATAGGGGCTCAGCAGCGCGGTGGAGACGTGCGCCTTGCCTGCCTGGTCGATCGCCTCTCGGTACATCGCGATGATCAGCCAGATCCCCATCCCCGTGATGATGCCGGTTCGCACCAGGAACGCCGCGCGACGCGAGTTCGTCCAGGCACCGACCGTGTACAGGGTCACGAACATCGCGATGTTGCCCGCGTACACCTCGGGGATGTGCAGGGTGACGGCGATCGAATAGGCGATGGCGACGACGATCGCGGCCATCGCCGGGCGGCGCCGCCGCACCGCGACCGCCACGGTGACGACCACCAGGTAGGGGATCGCGGTCCACAGCTGGTTCTGCTGGGAGCCGTACACGCCGGAGATCGAGGAGAGCGCCGCACTGAGCAGGCCGCCGACGAAGATCACGGCGGCGAGCACCAGATCTGCGCGGAGCTCGCGCGAGGTAGGGGTGCGGGTGAACGGCGGCATCCCTCCACCGTAGGGCGGGCACCGGCCGCAGAGCATCCCCCGCACGGCGGATCCGCCCGGGTGCGACACTGGAGCGTGACCTCGCCGCGCCCGCGTCTCGCCCCGCTGTACCTTGCCGGATTCACGACCGCGTTCGGCGCCCACGGGATCGCCGCCGCCCTGGGGGCGGAGACGGAGGACATCGGCTGGACCCTGCTCGCGTTCGGGTTCACCCTCGCGCTGTACGACCTCGCCGAGGTGCTGCTCAAGCCCGTGTTCGGAGCGCTCAGCGACCGGATCGGCGTGCGCCCCGTCATCGTCGCGGGACTCCTCGCCTTCGCCGTGTTCTCCGTGGTCGGCGCGCTCGTGCCCGGCACGGTCGGACTCATCGTGGCGCGGTTCGGGCAGGGCGCGGCGGCTTCGGCCTTCTCCCCGGCGTCGTCCGCCGCGGTGGCACGGCTGGCAGATGATGCCTCCCGCGGCCGCTACTTCGGACGCTACGGATCCTGGAAGAGCCTCGGCTATGCGCTGGGCCCGCTGCTCGGTGCCGGGCTGATCGTCTGGGCCGGCCTGCCCGCCCTGTTCTGGGCGCTCGCCGCGGTCGCGCTCATCGCCGCGGCGTGGGTGCGGTTCGGGGTGCCGGTGGTGCCGGTGCTGCCCCGCAAGCGCGTGACCGTCGCGGATCTCGCGCGGGAGCTCGCGGCGCCAGGGTTCCTCGTGCCGACGCTCGTGCTCGCCGCGACGACCGGTGGGCTCGCGGTCGCCGTCGGCTTCCTCCCGCTCCTCGGCCGGGAGACGGGCATCGGCACGGTCGGCAGCATGGCGCTCGTCACCGTGCTGGCCGTCGTCAGCAGCATCGTGCAGCCGTTCGCCGGATCCCTGCACGATCGCGGACGGCTGCCGGTGCGGCTCGGCGCGGTCGGCGGGCTGGCGCTGCTGGCGGCCGGGATCGTGGTCGCGGGACTGTGGCCGATGCTGCCGACCCTCATCGTCGCGGCGGTGCTCATCGGCGCGGGCGTGGGACTGGCGACGCCCGTGGCCTTCTCGCACCTGGCCGCGACCACGCCGCCGGAGCGGATGGGGCGCACGATGGGATCCGCCGAGCTCGGCCGCGAGCTCGGCGACGCGGGCGGGCCGCTCGTCGCCGGAGCCGTGGCGACCGCGACGGTCCCCGGCGTGGGGCTGGTGGTGATCGGGGGACTGACGGTCTGCGCGGGGATCCTCGCGGCTCTGGGCCTGCGGCGCCCTCCGGTCGAGAGCTGATCGTCGCCTTCCCTCACGACTGCCGGATCCGAGTGAAGCTTGCTCTTGACAAGTAAGCTTGCAAAAAGCAAGCTTGCCTCATCGGATCCGCTCAGCGATCCACCGACAGAGGAGTCATCGTGACGAACGTCTTCATCAGTCTTCCGGTCACCGACCTCGAGCGCACCAAGGCCTTCTACACGGCGCTCGGCTGCGCGATCAACCCGGAGATGTCCGACGAGAACGGCGTCTGCGTCGTCTGGGACGACAACGTGTACTTCATGATGATCACGCGCGAGTTCTTCGCGACCTTCACCGAGAAGCCGATCGTGGATCCGAAGATCTCGTTGCAGACGTCCGCGTCCTTCGCGCTCGACTCCCGGGAGGAGGTCGACGCCGCGATCGCGAAGGGGCTCGCCGCGGGCGGTACCGAGCCGCAGCCCGCGCAGGACTACGGCTTCATGTACTCGCGCGACCTGGACGACCCCGACGGCAACTCGCTCGGCTTCCTCTACATGGTTCCCGCAGGAGAGCAGGGGGCCGAGACTCCGGCGGCCGCCGCGAGCGACGCGACCGCGTGATGCGGGGACGGCGCTGACATGGCCGCGCGCAGCTACGGCCAGTACTGCGGCGTGACCACCGCCGTCGAGCTGATCGGGGAGCGGTGGGCGCTGCTCATCGTGCGCGATCTGCTGGTCGGCCCGCGCCGCTACACCGACCTCAAGCAGGGGCTGCCGCGTATTCCCACGAACATCCTGTCCTCGCGGCTCAAGGAGCTGCAGGAGAGCGGCGTCGTGCGTCGAGCGCCCCTGCACGGCAGCGGTCTCGTCTACGAGCTGACGCCCTACGGCCGGGCCTTGGAGCCGATCGTGCTCGCGCTCGGACGCTGGGGCTTCCAGGCGATGGGCGACCCCGGTGAGGGCGACATCGTGACGCCCGACTCCCTCACCATGGCGCTGCGCACCGCGTTCCGTGCGGACGACGCGCAGGACCTCGATGTCGAGCTGCACCTCGGAGACGTCGCGCTGCGGGTGGTGGTCCGCGACGGGGTGCTCTCGGTCGCGCAGCTCGCTCCGCCCGCGCCGCCCGTCGGCGGTGCGCTTCCGCCCGGCGAGCCCGAGGCCGTCCTCGTCGCCGGCCCCGGCATCCGGCGCCTCATCGGCGGCGAGGTCACACCCGCCGAGGCGATCGCACAGGATCTGGTCGCCGTCGTGCGCGGCGAGAAGCGGATCCTGGACGCTTTCGCGCAGACCTTCCACATCGACCCGCTCGCGGCGTAGCGTCGCCGTGGGTGCGTGCGCCACGGATCGTGCGCCGTACCCGCGAAACCGAACACTGACCGCGAAACCGAACCTACGTTCCGAGACCGCAGAACAGAACTGCTGTTTCGGGACGCGCCTTCGGTCTCGCGGTCGGGTGGGCGAACTCGAATCATGAACGACCGAACCGGATCCGGGATCCACGAGGAGCAGACATCATGACCGGACGCATCATCATCGACCTGTTCACCACCGTCGACGGGGTCGCCCAGGCGCCGGGCGGCCCCGAGGAGGACACCAGCGACGGCTTCCGCTTCGGGGGCTGGCAGGCGACGCTGCCCAGCGAGGCCGTCATGCGCAGCGTGACCCAGGGCATGGAGACCCTCGACGCCCTGGTGCTGGGACGTCGCACGTACGACATCTTCGCCGGCTACTGGCCCGAGCACACCACGGGTCCCGAGGGCTTCATCGGGGAGCTCTTCAACCGGGTGCCGAAGTACGTGGCGTCGCGCAACGCCGGCATCGAGCTCGACTGGGAGGGCAGCAGCAGGATCGGCGCCGACCTCCCGGCCGAGATCGCTGCGCTCCGCGAGAAGCACCAGGACGTGCACGTGATCGGCAGCGTCGATTTCGTGCAGACCCTGCTCGCCGAGCAGCTCTACGACGAGCTGCAGCTGTGGGTGTACCCCATCGTGCTCGGCCAGGGCAAGAAGGTGTTTCCCGACGGCGCCACCCCGCACAATCTTCGCCTCGTGCACGCCGAGTCGGGCGACGGCGGCACGTTGCTGCTGCGCTACGCGCCGCTGCCCGGAGAGCCCACCACCGGCACGATGTGAGCCCCGAACGTCGACGTGTCGGATTCGTGACCGGAATATCGCGGATCGGTCTAGCTGGCGATCCGTCGCGAAACTACAGTCATCCGTAACGCGTGGGGACGTTGACCCGAACACCCGCACTCTGGGGAGTGCGGGTGTTCCCATGTGCGGATCGAGCGAGGGAATTGCCTCTTTCCTGAGAGAACCCTGTGACGATAGATTGCATCGACGCCTGGTTCTTCAGGCTCCGGTCGAGCCCGACGAAGGGCTGCGGCCGCTGACCCGAGGGGGGACCGGGATGACCGGAAGTGTGTCCGGACGTCGTGGCTGGAAGAGTGCGCTGACGGCGCTGCTCGCCGCGGCGCTGATGTTCACCGGCGTGGGGGCAGCGAGTGCCGTGGATCCGCCGACGGTCGCCGGTGGGTCGATCGCGGGGGTCGTCACGAGCGACGTCGACGGATCTCCGATCGCAGGCGTGTACGTCGAGGCACAAAACAATGACGCCTCCTCCCTCGCCGGGGCGACGACCGGCCCGGACGGTACCTATCGAATCGATGGATTGCTCGCGGGTGCGCATCATGTGCATTTCCTGACCTATGGCACGCCGTACATCAGCGAGTACTGGAACAACTCGTCGAGCTACTTCGGCGCGTCGACGGTGGACGTGCAGGAAGGCGCCGTCGTCGCCGGGATCGACGCGGGGCTCAGCGCCGGCGGCTCCATCAGCGGGGTCGTCACTCGGGAAGACGGCACGCCCGTCGTGAGTAGTCCTGTCTGGGCGAACGGCGCGAATGGGAGTTTCAGCAGCGGGTTCACCGACTCTTCGGGCGCTTACACGATTCCGGGCCTGGCAGCCGATTCCTACGTGGTCCAGTTCCAGGGGACATGGGACGGACTGGTCGGCGAGTACTGGAACGATGCGGCCGACTACTTCTCCGCGACACGGGTGCCTGTGGCGGCCGGTGGCGCGGTCACCGGCATCGACGCCGTGCTCACGGCGGGCGGGTCCGTCCAGGGTGTGGTCACGAAGGCCTCCGACGGCTCCGCCGTCGCCAACGGCTGGGTCGCCGTCTTGGACGCGAACGGCAATTCGGTCGCCCAGGGAGCTCTCTCCATCGATGGCACATATCGGATCGACGGGATCCGCCCGGGGGACTACAAGGTCAAGTTCTCGTCCAACGATCCGATCCTGGTCCCGCAGTACTGGGCCGGTGCCGCGACCGCGGCCGCGGCGACGGCTGTCACCGTTGTCGCCGGTCAGACGGTCAGCGGTATCGACGCCGCGCTGCAGTCCCTCCCCGCGCAGATCAGCGGCACCGTGACGCGCGCGTCCGATGGAACGCCGGTGGTGGGCATCTCGGTGAGCGCGAGCGGTACCGGCGGATACTACTGGGCGACCACCGATGACACCGGCGCCTATCGGATCTCCGCCGCGCCAGGCCAGTACACCGTCGAGTTCCGCGACAACCATCAGACGTTCGCCACCCAGTGGTGGAGTGGTGCCGCCAGCGCACAGGACGCGACGCCGGTCACGCTGGCGGAGGGCTCGCAGCTCACCGGCATCGACGCCCGTCTCGACGCGACCCGGGTGATCCGTGGCACCGTGCTCCTCGACGGATCGACGGATCTGCGCGGGCGTTCCTCGAGCATCGCGGTGATCGCCGAGTCGAACGGCCGGTTCGCCGGGATGAGCTACGTCCATCCTGACGGCACTTACACTCTGACGATCGCCCCGGGCACTTACACGGTGCACGTCGAGGGCACGGAGGGCTTCGCCTGGGCGGTGGCGCCGCAGTATTACTCCCATGCTGCCACCGAAGCCGAAGCGACTCCGGTCGTGGTCTCCGGGGACGCCGACACGACCGGCATCGACTTCGATCTGTCCTCGCTCACGGCGAAAGTCGCACTGTCCTCAGCGACCGCGCATCCCGGAGAGACCGTCCACGTGACGGCGTCGGGTTTCGCGCCCCGCGATCCGGTGAAGATCGAGCTCCACTCCGTGCCCGTGCTGCTCGCATCCGTAACGGCGGGCGCCGACGGCACCGTCGACACCACCGTGACGCTTCCGCCGGACGTCGCCGCAGGCGAGCACCGGATCGTGCTGACGGGAGCGAAGTCGACGCTCACCGGCAGAGCGCCGCTGACGGTTCCCGGAGGCGCCGGAACCGGCTCGACCGGTGGCGCGACCGGCGGCGCGACCGGTGGCGCGGCGAACCCTTCGGGCGCCGGCGCTTCCGGCGGTGCGCAGCTCGCCGCGACGGGATCGGAGCTCCCGTTCGGAGAGTTGGGACTCGCCGCTCTTCTGCTGGTCTCGGGAGCGGTGCTGGTGCGGATCCGTCGTCGTCAGCAGGCCTGACCGGTTCGATTCTCCGCAGGCGCCTCGTCGGCTTCGGCCACGGGGCGCCCGCGGTCTGAGTTTGAGAAACGGTCGGCGAGCGCCCGTCAGGGGGCGGCTAAGGATTCACGTAAATGAGTGACATTGAAGACCGCACGCCGCGCGAGGACGTCCTGGTCGGTGGTCTCGACGATTGGGCTGATGCTGGTTGGGTCTACAGCAGCGCGCGGCTTGCCGGGATCGTTAATGCCGAGTCCCGCCGAATACTCACGATCGGGCTGATCGCGGAGTTGATTGTGGAGGGGTTGATGATCCCTGGTGATGTGGACGAGCAAGGGCACCACCCTTGGACGCTCTCGCGTGGAGAAGCCCTAGAGCGGATCACGCGGGAATGGTTGAGCGAATGGCGAGACGAGATACCCACACCTGGGGCCATAGTTTGGCTGGAGAACACAGAGACCGGAGATGCGATCGCGAGATCCGTGCTAGCACGTGAATCCGATGCTCCGTAGAACTGTGTAGGAGCTGACGGGGGTGTGGACGCCCGCGAACGGTGATTGTGCGGGTGGGATCACCTCCACGCTCGGGGGCCCGGCACCGTATTCGGAGTCGTTCACGGTGGACCCGGTGACGGGGAATCGCACGGCGGGGTCGTTCAAGCCGGGTACAACGGCGTCGGTGCAGTCTTCGACGTTGTCGTATCCGGCGGCGGGGCAGCCGCGCCCGCATGGGGTGACTCAGGTGCAGACGGTGACGGGGTCGCAGGTGAGCACGGCATCATACGGATATGACGCGTCGGGTTCGACGACCACGTACGCCGGGACGACGGTCGCGTATGACGAGTCGGGTCGCCTCAAGCAGATCGGCACCGGCACCACGGCCGAGAAGAGCATCTACACCGCGGACGGGCAACTCCTGCTCCGGTTCGGGGGCCTGGACGGAGCGTCCCTGTTCCTGGGAGACACGATCCTGCGCAACAAGGCCGGTGTGACGACCGGAGTGCGGTCCTACATGGTCGCCGGGATCGGGTTCGCGGAACGCGTCTCCGGCGCTGGTGGTGGTTTGTGGTGGTCGTCACCGGACATGGTCGGCACGGTCGGGATGCAGATCAGCGCTGCCGGTGCCGGGACGGTGACCCGCCGGTGGATGGACCCGTTCGGTCAAGCCCGCGGCGCGGGCGGGGCGTGGTCGTCTCTGCTCGGCTATCTGAACAAGCCGGCGTCATCCACGGGGATCACTCAGTTGGGGGCTCGTGCGTATGACGCGGGCTTGGGCCGGTTCCTGACCGTGGATCCGATCCTGGACACGGGTGAGCCGCGGCACGCGAACGGGTACGTGTACTCGTTCAACAGTCCCGTGTCGTACTCCGACGCCGACGGACTGCGCCCCCTGGGGGCGGGGGACTACGGCGACCCAACGGTGAGTGGCCCGCCGAGGTACACGGGTGTCGCCTCGTCGCCGTCTGGTAGTGGGGGAGGGACGCCGCCAGCCGCCGGCAACGGTGGTGACGACGGTGGTGGTGGTTCGCCGAAGCCGAAGCAGGAAGCCACATGGTGGAACACCACCAGCGACACCGGGTGCCTTGTCGCGGGTCGAATCGGCGGCCGTTGTACCGTCGATACAAACGTGACCTTCGAGCGTGTGGCAATTACGATCGCAGCAGTAGGAATTGGGCTGATCGCAGGCACATTGATTGTCGGCTGTGTAGTCGCGACTGTTGGAGTCTGTGCTGGGTTCGGCGTAGCCGCCGCCATCGCGGCGTCCGGTGCGGCAGGGGGCACGGCGAGTACCCTCGCGTACCTCGCCACTACTGGACCGAAGACCGCAGAAGGAGCAAACGGCGCGTTCTACGAGGGAGCGGGCCTCAGCATGCTTGGTGGCGCGATCGGCATGGTGGGCAAGGCTCCGGCCTCGCTCCTCGCGAACGCGGGCAAGACTGCTCAAACCGGAACCAAACCCGCGCCCGCAGTCCAGTCAGTAGAGCAGGCCGCAGCAGCGGATGCGAGTGCTGTCAGGGGGATTCTTCGCAACGCGGCAAATGGGGAAGGAAATTTCGGTCTTGGTTCGGGCACGGCTGCTCAAGCTGAGAACGCAGGACTGGCTTGGGTTGGAGATGGATATAGGGTGGCCAGCGACGGGAAAACTGTCGTCAGTTCTGACGGCCTGCGGCAATGGCGTCCTCCGAGCTACAAGCCCAAGCTGGACACGTGGCAGTCCAACTTCGAGTCTCGGCCCGTTCCCAGCGGACGGTGGCAGAGCAATGGGCACCTGGATATTACGGATTTGCAATGAAAGCAATCGTTCACTCAATCGGCAGTGCGGACGTAGATGTAGCGTCATACGTTTCTCAAAACCCTGAATGCGACGGAATCTGGCTTCGACTTGTTGTTGGGCCGGAGGGGGGTTCTGGGGAAGAGTCATTCGATGTTCTGGTTTGCACGCCGCTTTGGCTGCGGCGTGTTGTCGAGAAGGAAGGTCCGCAAGTTGGTCGTCATCGTTTGATTGTTGATCCGCTCGACCTCGCGGTCGCATCCCAATTCCTAAAGAGTCATTTTGAGGCGATCGAAGATGACGACTGGAGCGCACTGTGTGAGAGGTTCGGTCGTATTGGATACTGGGAGTTCGAGGATTATCGAAAATAGTTTGGGGGTCATCTTGCGGAACGGGTAAGGTGCCTATTTCTGTCGAATTGTTCGTGCACGATCGCGGTCGAGCATGAAAGGCACCGAACTGATTGTGAGATTGAGGCGGAGGTGCTTGCGCTCGATTCCATGGAAAGGCTCTATGCATACTCTGGCGTTGTCGGGGACGCAGGAGAGCTTCGTTAGATCCTGGATCACGCGTTGATCGCCGTGCGGGCGCGGGGCATAAGAAATGGCAAAGGGCCGGTCGAGGCCCGTGGTCTCCGATACGAGGCAAGTGGCCCTTTCGGGCAATTATGAATACAAGTCATTTGGTGCCCATGGTGAGAGTTTCTTGGCGTTTCCTCGCCTGAGTGTCCACCAATCTCCATGTGATGAATAGGAAACGAATCGACGATGACGGATTTCGAGCCCGAGAAGGGCGTGACGTTCACGGACGTGCTGTTCCGGGGTGGATGGAAAGGGAAAGAGAAGAAGATCATCCTTACCCTTGCATTGTGCGCGATCGTCGGTGTCGGGTCGGTGGTCGGATCGCAGATGCTGTTGACCCAGGCGGACCAGTCGGTGTCTGCGGCGCAGGGCCACGAGTATGTGGGTAGCGGCTATCGTGTGCTGTTCCCGGGGGAGCCGACGGTGTCGTCACGGACCGTTCCAGGAACGTCAGCGATGGCGACGATGGAGCAGTGGAGCAACAAGCAGAAGCTGTATCAAGTGATCGATCTGCCAGACGTCAACGAATTGGGGACGCTGCAGGGGATGTTGCAGGGCAGCGTGGCGGCGTCGGGGGCCGCCGTGGTCGAGTCTCATCCCGTGAAGATTTCGGGGGGCACCGCGTTGGCGGCTCATCTGAGAGCAAGCTCGTCGGACATGTGGGTAATGGCGGTGATCGCCGATGACCGCAGTCATGCACTGTCCGTGTTGCAGAGTGGAGAGCAGCGGGATGACGCGTTCTTCGACTCGCTGAAGCTGCGCTAGTGGGTGCGGAGCGGGCTGGGCCACCAGAGCGGGAGACAGAGGGGACATGGACCACAAGGGCGAGCTCGACGATGCGGAATACTCCGGGGCGCATGCCGGAGTCGTCATCGACGCAGACATCCAAGAGCACCTCGTCGCGGATCTGCGGCACAAGCTGACCGAGGATGCGAAACCGGCCATGGTCTTGTTCGGCGCGGTGGGATTCGTATCGCTGCTCGCTCTGATCGGGCTCTATCGCGATCTCATCGGGGCGGGAACGTTTTGGCTGGTTCTCTTGTCGCTCTTGATGGGCGTATTGATCCCGATCCGGATCGTCATCCAGCTTCGGAACGTGCCGAGGAAGGCCGTGTCGACCTCGTACCCGATTGGCTCACGAGTGGATGCGGGAACGGACAACGGCTATGTGTGGCATTCCGCGGCGCTCGGCAGCGCTCGAACAATGCTCAGCGTCTACGACAAGGTGCGTGTGACTGCGGATAGCGTGATGTTGAAGCACGCTTCCTCGCCCACGACGATCATCCTGCCGCGAGCGGCGTTCACGGAAGAGGACATCCGTACTCTCGAGGAGCACTTCGCCCCAAAGAACCGGAGCTGAACGCCATGCCGGCTCCGGGTGCGCAGGGACCCTCCAGGTCGAGGGGCTCCTCGGTGATCGGATCGCGACGGGACAGCGCCCTTGATGCGGCGGTCTGGTTTGCCGCCGGTCGATCATCATCCGAGAAGTTGAGCTGAATCCAGGCGGACCGTCGACTCGTCGTCGTTCAACCCGCGAGCACCCGCTCCAGCACGACCGCCACGCCGTCCTCGGCGTTCGAGGCCGTGACCTCGTCGGCGGCGGCGAGTGCTTCGGGCTCGGCGTTCGCCATCGCGATGCCGTGCCCGGCCCAGCGCAGCATCTCGACGTCGTTGAGCGCGTCGCCGAAGGCGAGCACCTCGGAGCGATCGATGCCGAGCGCGGCGCACAGCAGCGCGAGCCCAGTGGCCTTGGTGACGCCCTCCGCCATGACCTCGACGAAGGGCGCGCCCGACAGGGTGGCCTCGAAGCCGGTGTGATCAAGGTTGCGAAGTGCAGCGAAGATCTCGCCCGGGGAGATCGTGGCGTGCCGGATCACGAGCTTCAGACTCGGAGCCGCCAGCACGTCGGCGAGAGGTACGGCGCCCATCGTGCGGGGATCCCGCTTGTGGTCGCTGAGCGTCGCCACGGCGGCGTACCCCTCCTGGGCGACGAACACCTCTCCGGCCTCGCGCACGCTCGCGAACAGCAGCCCGTCGATCTCGGCGCCCAGCTCGCGAGCGATGCGTTGCTGCACCGGCACCGCGATCTCCGACGCGAACAACTGCTCGTGGGTGCCGAGGTGGATGCCGTAGGCACCGTTGCCGCACAGCGCCCATCCGTCGAACCCGGCCTCCTCGGCGACCGCGCGCAGACCGATCGGCTGTCGCGCCGTCACGGGCACCACCACGATCCCCGCGGCGCGCGCGGCATCGAGCGCTGCTCGGGTGCGTGCGCTGACCTGGCCCGCGGGATCCAGCAGGGTGCCGTCGAGGTCCGTCGCGATCAGGCGGATCCCGGATCCGGTTGTCGGACGCGTTTCGTCTCGGTCGCCTTCGGCGTTCTCGCTCAACGGCCCAGAGCGGAGGGCGCCTTCCGCCGGTCCCTGAGCCTGTCGAAGGGCGCTCAACGGCCCCGAGGGGAGGGCGTCCTCGCGGGGCGACGCGGGAGCCGCATCAGCCGGATCCGCGACGGTGCTCATCAGGCGAAGATCATGGGCATGTCGTCGTCCTCCTCGGCGGCGCCGAGCTCGAGGTCGACGACCACCGGCACGTGATCGCTGGGCTGCTCGCCCTTGCGCTCGTTGCGGTGGATCGAGGCGCCCTTCACGGCGTCGCCGAAGGCCTCGGATCCGAGCACGAAGTCGATCCGGATGCCCTCGTTGCGAGGGAACTTCAGGCGCTGGTAGTCCCAGTAGGTGTACCCCTCGGGCAGCAGCGGGCGCACGACGTCGTGCACGCCCGCCGACTCCAGAGCGAAGAACGCCGCGCGTTCCTCAGGGGAGACGTGAGTGGACCTGCCGACGACGATGTCCGGATCCCCGTTGTCGTGGTCGAACGGGATGATGTTGAAGTCGCCGACGAGGGCGAGCGGCAGGCCGGGCGTCGCGGCGAGCTCGGCCGCGGTCGCGGTGCGCAGGGCATCGAGCCAGTGCAGCTTGTAGGCGAGGTGCGGGTCGTCGAGCGAGCGGCCGTTGGGCACGTACAGGCTCCACACGCGCACGCCGTTGACGATCGCGCCGATCGCCCGCGCCTCCTGAGGCGCATCGGGGCCCTCGTGGCCCTTGGCGAACCCGGGCATGCCATCGAACGCGGTGCGCACATCGCTCATCGGCTCGCGGCTCGCGATCGCGACGCCGTTCCACTGATTCAGGCCGTGCACCTCGACGTGGTAGCCGGCCTCCTCGAACGGCGCATACGGGAACTGCTCCGGCTTGCACTTGATCTCCTGCATCGCGAGCACGTCGATGTCCTCGCGCACGGCGAACTCGACGGTGCGGGCGACGCGGGTGCGGATGGAGTTGACGTTCCAGGTGGCCAGGCGCATGGAACCAGCCTACGGGCGGGCGGCGACATCGCCGTTTCGCGGCGACGCAGGTTCGAGGAGCATTGTTTGCTGCGTTCCGACGGGTCTGAGAGCAGATTTTGCTCCTCGAAACGTTCTGAAGCCCCACCGTGCGGGAAGCGCAGAGATCCGGCCCGCTCCCGTTTGCATTCCGTAGGAAACGGCTCCCGGCTGCGACCGGCGTCGCAGGGTGGAGTCATGGTCATCGAACAGCGGTTCACGCCCTCGCGGCACGGGCACACGGCCGGCACGGCACGGCGCGCCCGGCCATCCTGGGGCTACCTGTCGCGCGCGGTCAGCCGATACGGCGTCGTGTCGAGCGAGCTCGTCATCTACTCGCCGGACGCCCCGGAGCGCGATCGGCGCTGGGCCGAGGCCTCCCGGACCTACGGCGCGGTCGCTGCCGGCGGGGCGCTGCTCGCCTGGATCGGGTTCGCGGCGGCCGGCGTCTCGCCGATGGCCGCCATCCTGGCGATCGCGGCGGTCGCGGTCGTCGTCGGCCTGCTGCTCGCCCGCCGCACTCGCGCTGTCAGGCGGGGCGCGGCGCGGGTCTCCGCCTGCGGCTCAGCCCTGCTCGCCTACGGACCGGACCACGACGCCCGGCGCCGGCTGGATGCGCTCGCCGACGCGATGCTGGGTGCGAGCCTCGCCTACCGGTCCGGTGCGCTGGACGAGGAGGGTTTCGACCGCGTCTGGCGTGCCGTCTACACGCACGCTCGTTCCTGACCGGCCGGCTGCCGCCGTTCAAAGCGCGCAAATGGCTGCATCCAGACCGTGGATGCAGCCATTTGCGCTCTTCGAAACGAAGAAGCGGATCAGACCTGGGCGACCCGGGCGGCCTGCTCGGCCTTCTTCTCGCGGCGCAGGCCGTGCAGCAGCGGCTCGGTGTAGCCGCTGGGCTGCGCGGCGCCCTCGGTGATCAGACGACGGGCCGCGGTGTACGCGATGCCGGGCTCGGAGCCCTCGGCGAACGCGAGCGGCTCGTAATTCTCATCGCCGGCGTTCTGCGCGTCCACGACCACGGCGAGGCGGCGCAGGCTGTCGTCGACCTGTTCCTCGCTGATCACGCCGTGCTGCAGCCAGTTCGCGAGCAGCTGGCTCGAGATGCGCAGCGTGGCGCGGTCCTCCATGAGGCCGACGTCGTGGATGTCCGGCACCTTGGAGACGCCGATGCCCTGGTCGATCCAGCGCACCACGTATCCGAGGATCGATTGCACGTTGTTGTCGACCTCGGTCGCGACGATCTCGGGGGTGAGATCGCCCTCGGCGGCGAGCGGCGGCACGAGCAGGCGGTCCAGCGCCTCGGCGGACACCTGGGGCAGTGCCGCGCGCGCGGCGAACGCGTCGACCTGGTGGTAGTGCAGGGCGTGCAGCGTTGCGGCCGTAGGCGACGGCACCCAGGCGGTCGAGGCGCCGGAGAGCGGGTGCGCGATCTTCTTCTGCAGCATGTCGTGCATGAGATCGGGCTCGGCCCACATGCCCTTGCCGATCTGGGCGTGCCCGGTCAGGCCGCTCGCGACGCCGATCGCGACGTTGCGGTCCTCGTAGGCCTGCATGAACGGCTGCGCCTTGATCCCGGCCTTCGGCAGGAAAGGGCCGGCGTGCAGGGACGTGTGGATCTCGTCGCCGGTGCGGTCCAGGAATCCGGTGTTGATGAACACGACGCGGTCGCTCGCGGCGGCGATCGACGCGGCGAGGTTCGCCGACGTGCGCCGCTCCTCGTCCATGATGCCGACCTTCATGGTGCGGGCGGGCAGTCCCAGCAGCGTCTCGACGCGGCCGAACAGCTCCGCCGCGAAGGCGACCTCCTCGGGGCCGTGCATCTTCGGCTTCACGATGTACATGGATCCGGTGCGCGAGTTGGTGCCCTTGTTCGCACCCTCGAGCTCGGGAAGGGATCCGAGTGCGGTCATGATCGCGTCGACGATGCCCTCGAAGACCTCGTCGCCGTTGCGGTCGAGCACGGCGGGCGTGCGCATCAGGTGACCCACGTTGCGGACGAACAGCACGGCGCGGCCGGGCAGAGTCACCTCGCCGCCGTCGGCGGTGCGGTACACGCGGTCCGCCGCGAGGGAGCGGGTGAACGTCTTGCCGCCCTTGGTCACGGTCTCGGTGAGCGTGCCGTCCATGAAGCCGCGCCAGTTGCGGTAGCCGAGCGCCTTGTCGTCACCGTCGACGGCGGCGACCGAGTCCTCCAGGTCGAGGATCGCGGTGAGCGCCGACTCCAGGATGATGTCCTGCACGCCGGCGGCGTCGGTGCGGCCGATGGGGCCGGAGCGGTCGACGAGGATCTCGGCGTGCAGGCCGTTCTGCACCAGCAGCACCGTGTCGGGGGCGTCGGCCTCGCCGGTGTATCCGACGAAGCGGTCCGGATCCGTGAGGCGGCGATCGCCGGTCGCAGTCACCACGACGAGTCCGTCGGCGTCGACGCGGTAGGCGGTGGCGTCCCTGTGCGAGCCCTCGGCCAGCGGGGCGATCTCGTCGAGCAGCTCGCGACCGAAGGAGACCACCGCCGCCGCGCGGGCGGGGTTGAACTCCTTGCCCGGGGCGAGCTCGCCAGTGCGCTCGATCGCGTCGGTGCCGTACAGCGCGTCGTACAGCGAGCCCCAGCGGGCGTTGGCGGCGTTCAGGGCGAAGCGGGCGTTCAGCAGCGGGACGACGAGCTGCGCGCCCGCCATCGTGGCGATCTCGGGGTCGACGTTCTCCGTGGTGACGGTGACCTGCTCGGGGACCGGGACGAGGTAGCCGATCTCGGTGAGGAAGGCACGGTAGGCGGCCGGATCCGGCTGACCCGGGTTCTGCCGGTGGTACTCGTCGATCTGCCGCTGCAGCTCGTCGCGCCGGGCGAGCAGCGCGGCGTTGCGCGGCACCAGGTCGTGGACGATCTCGCTCACGCCCGCCCAGAACGCCGTGGCGTCGCGACCGGAATCGGCAAGCGACGCTTCAGCGAACTCGACGATCGGCGCGGCGACCGACAGGTCTGCGCGGGAGAGGTACGAGGTCATAGTTCCATTCCTTCTGTGCGGGCGCCGAGGCGCTTGAGGGTTTCCAGTGCGATCTCCGCGTCGAGCGCGGGCGGACCACCGGCGATGCCGAGTCCGCCGACGTGGAGCTCGCCGAAGAAGATCGGCACGCCCCCGTCGATCGTGGTCATGGTGCCGCCCGTGCCGAGGGGCAGCGTCGCAGAGAGGGCCTCGGCGATCTGTCCGGTGCGGCGGCGGATCGAGGCGCTGCTCTTCGCCTTGCGCTGCGAGGTGTCGGCGCTGTGCGGGGTGGAGCCGTCGGCCATGCCGTACGCGATGAGGGTCATCGACGGATCCGCGACGGCGGCCACGGTGGGCAGGCCGCGCTCGGCGCCGATCTCCAGGGCGAGCGCCACGGCGCGCGCGGCCGTCTCGTACGTGATCGTGACGGTCTGTCGGTGTGTGGACATCGGCGTCTCCTCGGCGTGATTTATCTCGATGTCGAGATTACCTTCGCGGCGAGATTACCACAATGTGAAGCTTAAGTTCCACATCTCGAAATACCCAGGTGAAAATTGGTATCCCATCTGGGGTGTTCAGTGCTCCGAGGGGTCCGCCGTCCCGACCAGGATCCCCCGCGCCAGCACGTGGAAGTGCCGATTGAACCCGAGGTAGGCGGGCGTCTCGTCGCCGTCCAGATCGATCTCCTCGATGTCCAGCGCGTCGACCGTGATGACGTAGCGGTGCGCGCCCGTGCCGGCGGGCGGTGCGGCGCCGATGTAGCGCTGCAGGCGCGCCTCGTTCGGCAGGGTGATCGCCTGCGCGGGAAGGGATCCGGGCTCGCCGTCGCCGGCGCCCGCGGGGAGAGAACGCACGTCGACCGGGATGTTCGCGACCGCCCAGTGCCAGAAGCCGGATCCGGTCGGGGCATCGGGGTCGTAGATCGAGAGGGCGAAGCTCTTCGTGCCGGCCGGCGGCTCGCCCCACACCAGGCCGGGGGAGCGGTCGTCCCCGCCGCGGGACTCGGACCAGGCCCAGACCGGCAACGGCCCGTCCGCGTCGAAGTCGGGGCTGCTCAACTCCAGCGGAGGCACCGGCTTGAGCCGGGCGAGAGCGGCGTAGGTGTCGACGTCGAGCATGCGGACCTCCATCCACGGGCGCCGCGGCATCGGTCGCCGGCGACGCGGGTGCCCTCATCCTTTCACCGCCCGGAGTCGGGGCCAAGATCGCGAGCCACCCCGTTCCGCGCGAGCCACCCCCTTCCGCGCGAGCCACCCCCTTCCACACCGGGCGCAAGGCGGTGGCTCGGGTGCAGAGGGGTGGCTCGGCACAGTGAGGGGCACGATCGTAGACTTGAGTCGTGACGCTCAGCACCCCCGAACTCGAAGCCGACCGCCAGGCTCTCATCGCTCTGATCAAGGATGAGGCGGTGTTCCACGGAGACTTCACTCTGGCCAGCGGCAAGCAGGCCACCTACTACGTCGACATGCGTCGCCTCACGCTCGACCACCGCGCAGCGCCCGCGATCGGCCGCATCGTCCTCGACCTCATGCAGGGTCTCGACGGCATCGCCGCCGTCGGGGGCCTCACTCTGGGCGCCGACCCGATCGCCAATGCGGTGATGCACGAGTCGGTGCGTGCCGGATCCCCGGTCGACGCCTTCGTGGTGCGCAAGGAGCCCAAGGACCACGGCCGCGGCCGCCAGATCGAGGGCGCGGATGTCACGGGCAAGCGCGTCGTGGTGGTCGAGGACACGTCGACCACGGGCGGTTCCCCGCTCAAGGCCGTCGAGGTGCTGCGTGCCGCGGGCGCCGAGCCGGTCGCCGTGATCTCGATCGTCGACCGCAAGACCGGCGCGCAGGCCGCGATCGAGGCCGCCGGTCTGCAGTGGCTCGCCGCGATCGACCTCGACGACCTCGGGCTCGACCCGCAGTGACCGACGCCGCGACCTCGGCCGCGGCTCTCCGCGACGTCTGCACGACGTTGCGACGTCTGCATGATCGGATCCCCGATTCCATCCTGCATCCGTCCCTGGATCGTGCATCCGTCCCCGACATCAGGAGCATCGCATGACCGGATCCGGATCCGCAGACCCCCGGGTCGCGCTCGCCGTCGACGTGGGCGGGACCAAGCTCGAGGCTGCCCTGGTGCGCGCCGACGGGACCGTCGTCGACGGCACGCGCAGCCGCCGCCCGACCGGACCCGATGCGACGTCCGACTCGCTGCGTGCCGCGATCGACGCGGTCGTCGCGCACGCTCTCGCCAGTCGCGGATCCGAGGACGAGCTGGTCGGCGCCGGCATCGGCAGTGCCGGCCCCGTGGATCGCGTGCAGGGCACGATCGTTCCCGTGAACATGCCCGCCGCGCACGGCTTCGGGCTGCGCGACGCCGTGCGGACCGCTGCCGAGGCGGTGCACGGCGCTCCGGTCGAGACCGTGCTCGCCCATGACGGCGGCTGCCTCGCGCTCGCCGAGTCCCGCTACGGCGCCGCGCGCGGAGCGGTCGCATCGCTCTCGATCGTGGTGTCGACCGGCGTCGGCGGAGGGTTCGTCGTGGACGGCCGCTACCTGCCCGGCTCGTCCGGGAACGCCGGCCATCTCGGCCAGGTGCACGCGACACCCGAGCTCACGGTCGAGCAGGTCGCCTCCGGCCCCGCGAGCGTGGCCTGGGCCCGCACGCAGGGATGGACGGGGCAGCAGGGCGAGGACCTGGCCCGCGATGCGAAGGCGGGCGATGCCATCGCACGTGCCGCCATCGAACGCTCCGCCCGCACGGTGGGCATGGCGCTCGCCGACGCCTCGACGCTCGTGGATCTGGAGGTCGTCGCGATCGGCGGTGGCTTCTCCCGCGTCGCCGACGACTACATCGACCTCGTCCAGGCGGCGCTCACCGCGAGCGCGCAGCACGACTACTCCCGCCGCACGCGTGTCGTGCGCTCCGGGCTCGGCGACGAGGGGCCGCTCATCGGCGCCGCGGCGCTCGTGCTGCCGTAGTCATGCGGATCCTGGGCCTGCAGTCCGGCACGTCGCACGACGGGATCGACGTGGCCGTCGTGGAGTTCCGCTTCGACGGCGGTGACGACTCGCGCGGCGTCGCACCGGACGAGTCCGCCGCGCCCGGCGTCGCGTTGCGCGGCACGTTGCGCGGCACCGTGCTGCACACGGCCGAGACCCCGTACGCGCCTGAGCTGCGCGCCCGCCTCGTCGCCGCGCTGCCTCCCGCCGCCACGACCCTGGCCGAGGTGTGCGAGCTGGACACCCTGATCGGGCAGGCGTTCGCAGAGGCCGCGGCGCAGGCCGCGGATGCGGTGGGTGGTGTGGATGCCGTGTGCTCGCACGGCCAGACCGTGTTCCACTGGATCGACGGGGAGGGGCGCGCCCGCGGCACGCTCCAGCTCGGCCAGCCGGCGTGGATCGCCGAGCGCACCGGCGCTCCCGTCGTCTCCGACGTGCGGATCCGCGACATCGCCGCCGGAGGGCAGGGCGCTCCGCTCGTGTCGCTCCTCGACGACCTCCTGCTGCGGGACGCGCTGAACTCCGCGCTGCCCGGCGGCACTGCCGCCGCGCTCAACCTGGGCGGCATCGCGAACGCGACCGTGGTCGGATCCGGCCCGGTGCTCGGCTACGACATCGGTCCGGCGAACGCGCTCATCGACGCGGTGGTCCAGGACCGCGGCCTCGACCCGCGCGGCTACGACGCCGGTGGCCGGATCGCCGCAGCGGGACGTGTCGACGAGGGGCTCCTCGCCGCGCTCCTGGACGATCCGTACTACGCCTTGCCCGCACCCAAGAGCACGGGCAAGGAGCACTTCCACCTGGGGTACGTGCAGGAGCACCTGGCAGCTCTGGGGCGCGTGATCGCCGACGCCGACCTCGTGCGCACGCTCACCGAGCTCACGGTGCGCACGGTCGCCCGCGACATCGCCGCGCGGGGCGTCGCCTTCCTCGCCGTGTCGGGCGGCGGAGCGCACAACCCCGTCGTCATGGACGGCCTGCGCGCCGCGCTCCACGACGTCGAGGTCGTCTCCGCCGACGCGCTGGGCGCCCCGGCCGATGCCAAGGAGGCGATCCTCTTCGCACTCATCGGCTGGTGCACCCTGCACGGCGTCCCCGCCGTGCTCCCGGGCGCGACCGGAGCCCGTGCCCCACGGATCCTCGGCACGATCACGCCCGGATCCGGTCCGCTCCGTCTGCCGGAGCCGGTCGCGGGGATCGCGTCGCTCACCCTCGACTGACCGTCAGCCGCGGCGCTCGTCGTCCTCGTCCCAGGGACCCTCCCACCACGCGCCACGGTCGCGGGCGGATCCGCCGCGGCGGTTGCGCACGAACTGCACGATCCACGCGGTCAGCGTACCGAGCGCGATGACGGCGGCGACCCAGATGATCGGATTCGACGTCATGGCCGCTTCCCCTCCGCCGCGTCGGCCACGATCTTCGCGATCCGCGCAGCCCGGGTCTCGGTCCGCTTCGCCATCGCGATCTGCGTCAGGCCGACCTTCTTCGCCGATGGCGGGAAGGCGTCCCACCCCGCGCGTCCGGAGGGTGACGCGTCGAGCGCGGCGGTGAGATCGTCCGGCTCGATGCCGGCTTCGGGGCCGTCCAGCACGGTCCAGGCGCCGTTGGCCTTGGCGACCTCGATGGCGCGCAGGCCCGCCTCCTCGAGCAGCCCTGCCTCCTCGAGCAGTGCGATCCGTGCCTTGTTCGTCGCGGCCCAGCCGCTGGACGCCCGGCGCGGCGCGAACCACAGCCCGCCGATCCGCTCGTCGAAGCTCCGCACCGGCCCATCGATCCACCCGAAGCAGAGCGCCTGCAGGATCGCCTCCTCATAGCCGACGTGCACGTCGTCGTTGCCCGGACGCGGTCGTACCAGCCACGCACCGGTCGCGGTGGCGTGGTTGTCGGCGAGCCAGGCCCGCCAGGTCGCCGCATCGGCAGCGGTCACCCGCACGCCTTCGTCGAGTGCGCCCATGGGTCAGTCCTTCGTCTTCGGCGCCTTCTGCGGGATCGTGCGGATCGTCTCGGTGATGCGGGGGAGCAGGTCGGCGACGGACTGCACGACCTCGTCCGGGCGGAACGGGTACTTCTCGATCTCCGCGGTGTCGCTGATCCCGGTGAGCACCAGGACCGTGTGGAGGCCCGCTTCGATGCCTGCCACCACGTCGGTGTCCATGCGGTCGCCGATCATGCCGGTGCGCTTGGAATGAGCGCCGATCTTGTTGAGCGCCGAGCGGAACATCATCGGGTTCGGCTTGCCGACCACGTACGGATCCTTGCCGGTGGCCTTGGTGATGAGGGCGGCGATCGCCCCGGTCGCGGGCAGCGGCCCGTCGGCGCTGGGGCCCGTGGCGTCCGGGTTGGTGACGATGAAGCGCGCACCGTCGTTGATCAGACGGATCGCCTTGGTGATCGCCTCGAACGAGTAGTTGCGCGTCTCGCCGACCACGACGAAGTCGGGGCTCGTCTCGGTCATGATGAAGCCCGCGTCATGCAGCGCCGTGAGTATCCCGGCCTCGCCGATCACGAATGCCGATCCGCCCGGGAGCTGCTGCTGCAGGAAGTCGGCCGTCGCGAGCGCGGAGGTCCAGATCCGCTCCTCCGGCACGTTCAGCCCGCTCGTGCGCAGCCGCGCGGACAGGTCGCGTGCGGTGAAGATCGAGTTGTTCGTCAGCACGAGGTAGGGGATTCCGCTGCTCTCCCAGTTGGCGAGCAGCTCGGACGCTCCGGGGATGGCGTCGTTCTCGTGCACGAGCACACCGTCCATGTCGGTGAGCCAGCATTCGATGTCGTCGCGTTGTGCCATGCGCCCAGCCTAGGACTCCCGGGTTACGGGCGGATGACGGGCCGGATCCGGGCCTCTGCGTCAGGCCGACAGCCACACCGCGTCGACGCCGTCGGCAGGCAGTGGCACGTCGGAGCCCTCGATGCGCAGTCCGTCGCGGGTGACGACGACCTCGCCGCCGATCACCAGGCCCGCCGACTCCAGGGAGCGCAGCAGTTCCGGATCGCGGTCGTCCACCCGCAGCACGCGGCCCGCGTGGCCGGTGGCGGCGTCCGCGAGCAGTACGAACGGCTCGCGTTCGATCCGGCCGTCGGCGTCGGGGATCGCGTCGCCGTGCGGGTCGAAGCGCGGCCGTCCCAGGCGCGCGTCGATGCCTTCCAGCAGGCGATCGCTGATGGTGTGCTCGAGCACCTCCGCCTCGTCGTGCACTTCATCCCAGGCGTAGTCGAACTCGCGCACGAGCCAGGTCTCGATGAGGCGGTGCCGTCGGATGATCGCGAGGGCGCGCTGCTCCCCGTCGTCGGTCAGCCGCACCGCGCCGTAGGGCACGTGCGAGACGAGGCCGGCGGCGGCGAGCTTCTTCACCATCTCGGTGACGCTGGACGGGGCGATGCCGAGCTTCGCGGCGAGTTGCGACGGCGTGATCGGCGCCGGCTGCCATTCGGTGTGCGCGAACACCGTCTTCAGATAGTCGTCCGCCGCGGGGGATGCCACCCCTCCAGCCTAACCGGCACGGCCCGCGGCCCGCGCGGGGTTGTGGGCGACCCGCGTACGCTCGGCGGGACCACCAGGAAAGTGAGAGGTCAGTGGCCGATCGCGGAGAGCACGGCGAACGCGGCCTGACCGGCGAAGAACATGATCGCGAAGCCGGCGAGGGCCCCCAGCAGGGAGAGCCGCCCGTCGAATCCTTCGATGCCGCGCATCCCGATCGCGCGGGCCCGGAACGAGAGGATCAACGTCAAGGCGCCCAGCGCGAGCTGCACCCAGGGTCCGCCCGCCGGCAGCAGCTTGGGAACGGCGAGGAGCAGGATCCCGAGTGCGCCTGTGACGAGTGACGCCCACGTGCAGATGCGGACGGCCCGGCGCGCGGAGGCCTGCGCTTCGGCCTTCTCGGCGGCGCGCTGCGCGGCGGACGGGCGGCGGGATCTGGCCATCCCTCGAGCCTACCGGCGGAGACTGTGGGTCCTGCCCGCGCCCCATCATCCGTCCGATGGATCCCGGACGGGCGATCCACCGGACGGGATCCGAGTGCGCGCGGTCAGGCACCCCGGATTCGGGATCCGGCGCCGGGCTCACGCCCCGCTCAGCAGCAACCAGAGCAGCACCGCGTTGAGCGCGATGAGCAGCGCGGCGGCCACGATCCCCGCGATCGTGGTCCAGGGGCGGTTCGCGTAGCGACCGAGCGTGCGCTGCCGGGCGGTGAGGGCGACGAGGGGGATGAGGGCGAACGGGATCCCGAACGACAGCGCCACCTGACTGAGCACGAGGGCGAAGGTGGGGTCGACGCCGAGCCCGAGGATCAGCAGCGCGGGGATCAGTGTGATGAGCCGCCGCACGGGCATCGCGATGCGCACCCGCAGCAGGCCGTGCATGATCTCGGCGCCCGCGTAGGCGCCCACGGCGGTCGAGGCCAGGCCGGATGCGAGCAGGCCGACCGCGAACAGGGTGCCGATGAGCGGACCGAGCTGCGTGCTGATCGCGGCGTGCGCTCCCTCGAGCGAGTCGGTGCCCGCCACGCCGGGCAGGGTGGCGGCGGCCAGCAGGAGCATGCCCAGGTTCACGGCGCCTGCGACGACCATCGCCAGGGTGACGTCCCACCGGGTGGCGGTGAGCAGCCGGGCGATGGGGGTGCGCGACGGCGACTCGGGGTCGCCTCCGGGGTGCATCGGGGCGGATCCGAACCGGTCTCTGGCGAGGGCGGAGTGCGCGTAGATCGCGTGCGGCATGATCGTCGCGCCCAGGATCGAGGCGGCGAGCAGCACGGATCCGGAGTCCGTGAAGCGCGGTGTCAGCCCGCCGAGGGCGGCGGACGGATCCGGTGGGGCGACGAGCAGGCCGGCGAGGAAGCCGACGGTGACCACGGCGAGCAGGCCGATGACCACGAACTCGAAGGGCCGGGCGCCCCGCCGGCCCTGCACGGCGAGCAGCGCCATCGAGACCGCGCCCGTGATGAGTCCGCCGAGCAGCAGCGGGATCCCGAACAGCAGCTGCAGCGCGACCGCGCCGCCGATGACCTCGGCGATGTCGGTCGCCATGGCCACGAGCTCCGCCTGCAGCCAGTACGCTCGCCGCGCGAACCGGTGCTGCAGCCGGTCGCCGAGCAGCTCCGGCAGGCTGCGCCCCGTGACGACGCCCAGCTTCGCGGAGAGGTACTGCACGAGCCACGCGATCACGTTCGCCACGACGACCACCCAGACCAGCAGGTAGCCGTACCCGGCACCCGCCGTCATGTTGCTGGCGACGTTGCCCGGATCCACATAGGCGACTCCGGCCACCAGCGCAGGGCCGAGCAGCGCCGCACCGCGGGCGGACGCCGCGGTATCGGAGCGCGAGGGCGCGAAGGTCACCGTCGTTTTAGGCACACCGAAAACCTACCCCATTTTTAGGCATACCGAAATATGTCGCTCGGGGCCGTTCCCCAGTCCGGGTGCGCGCTCGGCAACGCCCGGGGGATCCGCGCGGATACGCTGGCGGGATGCAGGATCCAGAGGCCGTCTCCGAGCCCGAGCCCGAGCCCACGCACGGCGTCGGTCCATGGGAGGGGGAGCGGCCCATCGGGGAGCACTTCGATCCCGAACTGCTCGCGCAGGGCGACCGGCGCAACGTCGTCGACCGGTACCGGTACTGGCGCATGGAGGCGATCGTCGCCGATCTCGACACCCGCCGGCACGGCTTCCATGTCGCGATCGAGAACTGGCAGCACGACATGAACATCGGTTCGATCGTGCGCAGCGCGAACGCGTTCCTCGCCGACACCGTGCACATCATCGGGAGGCGGCGCTGGAACCGGCGCGGCGCCATGGTCACCGATCGCTATCAGCACGTCGTGCATCACGACACCGTGCAGGCGTTCACCGCGTGGGCTGAGGCCGAGCGCATCCCGATCGTCGCCGTGGACAACCTCGACGGCGCGGTGCCCGTGGACCGCGCGGATCTGCCCGAGCGCTGCGTGCTGCTGTTCGGCGCGGAGGGGCCCGGGCTTTCGGACGAAGCGCTCGCGGCGGCGGCGGGGCACGTCGAGATCACGCAGTACGGATCCACCCGCTCGATCAACGCCGGGGCTGCTGCGGCCGTGATCATGTACGAGTGGTGCCGGAGGCATGCCGGTTGAATGCGCGATCCCGGATGCGGGTGAACCTCACTCGCACGGGTGAGGACGCGTGCACGGCCGCGTGCGAGCATGGGGACGTGCGGACAGGGAAGGCGCGGAGCGGCGCACGCGGTGGCGGCACCGCGCTGATCGTGGCGCTGGCCGCCCTCGTGGTGCTGCTGCCCATCAGTCTCGCCTCGCTCGCCTGGTCCACCCCGCACGCGGCGCCGCTGGTGGTCGGCGGACTCGCCGTCTCCTTCGCCGTGCTGCACGGTGCATCCCTGCTCGCGGTGAGGCGTCCGAGGACGGCATTCCTCCTCGCCAGCGCCGTGATGCTGCTGCTCGTGCTCATTCCGGCGGCTCGCGACGTCTCCGCGACCATGCATCCGTCGGCCGCCGTCTACCTGCTCTGCCTGGCCCAGATCGCGGTGCGCGAGCGGGTGCGGCTGTCGGTCGTCGCGTTGGCGGTCGCGCTCGTGGGTGCCGGGATGATCGCGGTGGCAGAGCCCTCCTTCGCCGGCGGTCCCGCTGCCGACACGGGGCTGCTGCGGCTCGGCGCCTTCCTCGGGCTCGCTGCCAGCGCGACCGCCGCGTGGGCGTGCGGCCTGCTGGTGCGCTCCGCGACGAGCCGGGCCGAGGAGCGCACAGCCGTACGCGTGCGGCAGGCGATCGCGGATGAGCGGATGCGCATCAGCGGCGAGCTGCACGACGTCATCGCACACGCGATGACGGTCATGATCGCGCAGTCCGAGGTGGCGCGGGCGCTGGTGCGCGAACGTCCGGAGGTCAGCGAGCGGGCGCTGGGCGTCGTCGTGGACACGGGGCGCGACGCACTTCGAGGTATGCGCTCGATCGTCGCGGCTGACGGCGACGCCCCCAAGGAGCCGACGCCGACGGCTGGTTCGCTGGCCGAGCTGGTGGCCGCGGTGCGCAGCCCCGCGTGCGCGGTCGAGTTCGTGGAGACCGGAGAGCGCCGCGCCCTGGCTCCCGCCTCAGCGCTGGCATTGCACCGTGCGGTGCGTGAGGGGCTCACGAACGCCATGCGGCACGCGCTTCCACCTCTGCAGGTCGAGGTGCGCCTCGCCTGGTCCGAGGAGCACGTGATCGCGGAGGTCGAAGACGATGGCGGATCCGGGCGCAGCGGATCCGATCTCGGCACCGGCACCGGCCTCGTGAGCCTGGCCGAGCGGATCCGGCTGGCGGGCGGGTCGCTCGCGTCGGGGCCGGTTGCGGTCGTCGGGAGCGGCTCATCCGGGCGCGCCGGATCCCACGGCTGGCTGCTGCGAGTCGAGCTCCCGGTGCTGCCAGCGACCGGTTCGGACGCGGTGGCGACGGCCGACGGCTCGGAGCCCGTCGTGACGGCGGAGCGCCTCGCGGACCGGGAGGAAGGAGCATGACGATCCGGGTGCTGCTCGTGGACGATCAGGAGCTGTTCCGCGAGGCCGTGGCGATCATGCTGGGCCGGGATCCGCGCATCGCCGAGGTCGCCGTCGCCGCCGATGCGCGCGCGGGCATCGAGCACATCCGCAGCCACGCGGTCGACGTCGTGCTGATGGACATCCGCATGCCCGGGATGGACGGCATCGCCGCCACCAGGGAGATCCTGCGGCTGAAGCCCGGGATCCGGATCCTCATGCTCACGACGTTCGACCTCGACCAGTACGTCGTCGAGGCGATCCGCGAGGGTGCGAGCGGGTTCCTGACCAAGGATGCGGCCCCGCAGGAACTCGCCGACGCCATCGCCGCGGCGGCCGCGGGCGATGCGGCGATGTCGCCGCGGGCGACGGCCGCGCTGCTGGGTTACGTGCGCGAGGGCGGGCCCGCGGTCGATCCCGATGCCGCGCTCGCGCCGCTCAGCGATCGGGAGCGCGAGGTCGCCCGTGCGCTCGCGACCGGGGCCTCGAACGACGACATCGCGCGGGCGCTGTTCCTCAGTGCGAACACGGTCAAGACGCATGTGAAGGCGGTCCTCGCGAAGCTCGGTCTCGCCGACCGCCTGCATGTCGTGATCTGGGCCTATGAGAACGGCATCCGCCGGCCGGGCCGATGACGGCGTGCCCCGCCGGGTGAGGGCGACGCCGGCCGCCTGGCGAGCGTGCACGGATCATCCCTGCGGGTGAGCCCGAACCCTCCTCGGGGGCGACGCGCAGCAGGGAACCGGATCCGTAGCGTGCGGGACATGAGAAACAGAACGCGTGTCGTACTGCTGATCCTCGGAATCGCGCTCGGCGCCGCCGTCGCGGTGCTCGGCGCGGTCGAACTGCTCTTCGCCGGGTCGGTGCCGACGGGGGTGAGCCCGAGCCTGGTCGCGGCGGTGGTCGGGGCGCCCGCGGCGGCAGTGGTGTCGGTCGGGGCGGGGCTCGCCGCGGTGGCCGTCGGCGCACTCGGCCTGCGTGGACACCGGGTCGACGCCTCCGCGAGCGCGGTCGGTGTCGCCGGGGCGCCGCCGGCCGCGCTGCGCATCGCCGCCGTGATCGTGGCGCTGCTGGTGGCGGCGCTCATCCCGGGCGGGATCATCCCCGTCGCCGGCTACTCGTTCGTGCTGGTCGTGGCGGGCCTCTTCGCGGCGGGGCTGACACTGCTGACGGTGCGCCGCCCGCTGATCGGGGCCACCGGGATCTTGCTCGTCATCGGCACGCTCGGGTTCGCCGCGCTGCGGCTGCCACTGGGCACGTTCGCGCCCCGTGTGCTGGAGGCGCTCGCCCCGCGGTCCGGTGAGCTGACGGTCTCGTTCACGCACCTGGTCGCGGCGGGCGCGCTCGCCGCCTGGGCGATCGGCGAACCCGCGGTGCGCGGGCGGTTCGCCGCGGGCGTGCTGCGGCACCGACGTGCGATCACGGTGGCCGCCGCGCTGTGCGCCCTGCCCTACGCGTTCTGCCGTCTCACCTGGCTGACGCCGTGGCCGCTGTTCGCCCCGCCGGCCGCTCTGAGGCCCGATGTCCTGATGGTCGGCCTGCTGCTCGGCGGGGCGATGCTCGCGGCGGGGCTCCTCACGCTCGCTCTGTGCCTGCCGTGGGCGGATCGGTTCCCGCGATGGCTGGCGGGCGTCGGCGGCCGTCCGGTGCCGGTCGGACTCGCGGTGATCGCTGCATCGGTCGTGGCCGTGATGTTCACGGTCGGGGGTGTGGATCTGGTGCGTGTGGTCACGACGGGCGGCGCCCTTGCCGTGGGCGTCGTCGAGCTGCTGCTGGTGCTGCCGTTCTGGCTGTGGGGGCCGTTGCTCGGGCTGGCGACGTGGGGTTACGCGATGCACCGCGGCCGGACGGAGGAGCGCCCTGCTGTGCCGCGGGCGATCGGCGATCGCGGGCTCTCGGACGCGCTGCGGGCGCGGGCCACCGTCGAGCTCGACGCGATCGAGGAGCGTGAGGTGCACCGCGGCCGGCGCTGATGGCCAGGGCGAGGCCCGGGAGTGCATGTCGTCACGTCGATCCCGGGACTTCGGCGGATCCGGTACCTCAGGGGCGGATCCGGAAGCGCCTGCCGGCAGGCGAGTCCCGCGCGCTCTCAGACCTCGATCGAGAGCCAGCGACCGGTCCGCACGCGTAGTCCGAGGGTCGCCAGTCGTGCGCACAGGTACACGCCGAAGAACGCGACGGCGAGCCAGATCAGGCCCGCGACGCCGCTCACCCCGGTGGCGGCGATGATCGCGAGCACGGGCAGGAACGGGACGAGGTTCAGGCCGCCGGCGATGGCGAGGTAGCGGGCGTCCCCGGCACCCATGAGCACCCCGTCGAGCACGAACACGATGCCGGCGATCGGCTGGGCGACCGCGAGCACGATGAGGGCGGGCTGGATCAGTGCCGCGAGGTCCGGGTCGCCCGTGAAGGCGAGCCCGATGACGGCGGACAGTGCGGCGATGAGGGCTCCGACGATCACACCGAACCAGGCGCCCCAGGCTACCGTGCGGGCGAGCACGTGCCGGGCTCCGTTCGGATCGGCGGCACCCAGGCTCTTGCCGATGAGGGCCTGTGCGGCGATCGCGAGGGCGTCGAGCGCGAAGGCCGCCGCGGAGAAGACGGTGAAGACGACCTGCCAGCCGGCGAGCTCGCGCGTGCCGATGCCGGTCGCGATGCCCACCGTCGCGAGCAGCGCCACGCGCAGGCTCACGGTGCGCAGGAACAGCCAGCCGCCGGAGCGCGCAGATCCGCGGATCCCGCTCAGTTCGGGCGCGACCGAGGCCTCGTGCCTGCGCGCCAGGCGTCCGATCACGAGCACGTACGCGCCGACCATGCCCCATTGCGCCACGACCGTGCCGAAGGCGGATCCGGCGATGCCCCAGCCGAAGCCGTAGATGAAGAGCCAGTTCAGCAGCGCATTCGCGGCGAAGCCGATGCCCGCGATCCACAGCGGGGTGACGGTGTCCTGCATGCCGCGCAGCAGGCCTGTCGCCGCGTAGACGACGAGCATCGCGGGCAGCCCCCACATGGAGGGCGCGAGGTAGGCGGCCGCCTGTGCCGCGACCGCCGGGGTCGCGCCGAAGAGCGGGATCACCGCGGGGGTGAGCAGCGACCCGATCACCGCGAGCACGGCACCGAGGCCGAGCGCGAGCCACATCCCGTCGATGCCCACCGACACGGCGTCGCCGTGCTCGCCGGCGCCGAACCGCCGCGCGACGGCGGGTGTGGTCGAGTAGGCGAGGAAGATCATCAGTCCGACGATGGTCTGCAGGATCGCCGATGCGATGCCGAGTCCAGCGAGTGGCGTGGTGCCGAGGTGCCCGACGAGCGCCGCATCCACCATGAGGAACGCGGGCTCTGCCACGAGCGCGCCGAGGGCCGGCACGGCCAGGCGGATGATCTCGCGGTTCAAGGTCGGCGCCGGGTTCGAGCGTGGCGCACCGCGCGGGGTGTCGCCCGGGTGCGGGTTCGGCGTGGGAGAGGGCACCGTACGAGCCTAGGGGCGCGGGGCGACACGGGTACCGGCGTCGCTCTGCGCTCCGGGTGGGGCGAAATCATCCGGGGATGGGAACTACCGGGTGAGCCGAGGTCATCCGGGGGCGATCAGGGAAGGCCGAGCGCCGAACCTGGGAGGGCCGAGCGCAAACCGGGCGAGCCGAGGTCATCCGGGGATGGGACCTACCCGGGTGGGCCGAGCACGTCGGCGAGCGTTCGGCGGGCGTGCTGCGGGTCGCGGCTGCGGGTGCGCGGGCGGTGCCAGGCGCCGTGCGGATCCCACCAATGCGGTCCGCGGATCTCGGGGACGCCACGGCTCATACGGATCCGCCATCCGGAGACCTCGAGGGTGCGGTGGTGGTGCCAGCAGAGGGCGACGCCGTTGCTCGTGAGTTCGTAATATGACCGTCATGAACAAGCCTCGTTCCGCGGCGGTGTACGCGCGGATCTCGTCCGACCCGACCGGACTCGCGCTTGGTGTGCAACGGCAACTGGAGGACTGCCGCAAGCTTGCCGCGGATCGTGGATGGACGGTAGGGGCTGAGTACGTGGACAACGACGTGTCCGCGTACTCGGGGAAGGATCGTCCGGACTATCTGCGGATGCTCGCGGATGTGCGGGACGGGCTGCGGGACGCGGTGATCGTGTACAACATGGATCGCCTGACGCGGCGTCCGATTGAGTTGGAGCAGTTCGCGCAAGTGTGCAAGACCGCTGGGGTAACTCAGGTTGCAACCGTGACCACGGACGTTGACCTTGGCACCGATGACGGCTTGTTCACGGCCCGCATCTTCGCGGCGTTCGCGGCAAAGGAATCCGGTCGCAAGTCGGAGCGGTTGAAGCGGAAGGCGCGGCAGAACGCCGAGCAGGGCAAGCCCGGCGGCGGCGCAAATCGTCCGTTCGGGTACGAGGCGGACAAGATCACGATCAACCCGGCAGAGGCACAGATCGTGCGGGAGATGGCCGATCGGTACATCGGTGGGGAGTCGGCGCGGTCGATCGCGACGGACCTGGAGGACCGTGCCGTTCCCACGTCGAGCGGGGCGGCGTGGCGGTCGACCACGGTCCGGAACTTGCTGCACAGTGCCCGGATCGCGGGTCTGCGCTCGCATCTGGGTGAGGTCGTCGGCAAGGCGATGTGGGAGCCGATCATCAGTATCGAGGACCGCGAGCGAATCCTCGCCGTCGCGGTGACGAAGAAGGCGGCCGGGCGGCGAGCCCCGCGCCGCTACCTGTTGTCGGGGATGCTGCGGTGCGGGAAGTGTGGCGGGAAGCTGTTCTCCGCCGCACGCGGGGACGAGCGCCGCTACGTGTGCCTATCTGGTCCGGATCATCGTGGATGCGGGAAAGTCACGGTGGCAGCCCCGCCCGTTGAGGAATGGCTCACAGCCGCAGTGCTGTACCGGCTCGATACGGCTGACATGGAAGCGGTGCTCACAGGCCAGCAGGCGCAGGACACTAGGCACGCGGAACTCACCGCTGAGCGGGAGAAACTTCAGGCGCGGATGGTGGAGTTGAGCGAGATGTTCTCCGAGGGAGAGATTTCGCGCATGGAGTGGAAGGCCGCACGGGATCCGTTGGAGCGACAGCTCACGTTGATCGATCAGCAGCTCGCCCGTGCCACCGGCGGGCATGCGCTCGCGCAGATCATCGGCCAGGGCGACGTGCTGCGCGCCGGGTGGGCCGCGATGAACCTGGAACGTCAGCACGCGATCATCCGTGCTGTTCTCGACTACGCCACCATTGCGCCCGCGGAGCGCCTGGGCCGGTTCTATCCGGAGCGGATCATCCTGGTGTGGGCGGTGTAGGTGCCGCCGGCCGGAGCGCGCCCCTGCGGGGCCCCGCTCCCGGCCCGCCGGCTCCTACCACCCTCCGCACCTGGGACAGCACACCGGGATCAGACACGAACACGGGCACCCCCCTGCGCCTGACAGGTGCGAGCCACCCACGCGGCCACCTCGAGCGGATCGATCGGAGCCATCATCGCCCCCACTGCGCCCAGACAGTCGGCGGGCCCTGCCACTGCTCCGACTCCGCCGAGTCCCACACAACGCCCGGTGCAGATCCCAGGTGAGCAGATGCCTGCTTGAGAACATCGTCCCGACTGGGGCCGGTGAACCGCAGCCGCTCGGGCTGGAATCCCTCCCCGACGTCGTACCGGTGCGAGCCGAGCTCCCGGGCCGCGGGATCGGCGAATGACTTCGCCACGTACTTCGCCAGATAGCCACCCGCGATCCGAGCCTCCGTCAACCGAGTCGACCCGACCGGTAAGTTCCCGAGCAGCTTGATCGAGATGAACCCGTGCGGCCACGCAGCCTCGATCATGCTCCGCTTGATGAACCGGCCTACCGCGAAATGCGCATGCAGACCGTGACCGGTCTTGTGCCACTCCGGCACCCACGCATACGGGAACGGATCGCCCCCGAGCGAGGCCCGCAGATCCCGGAAGAAGATGCCGAGGTGCTCACGGATCAGCGCAGGGTCATGGTTGCCCTCAGCACGATAGGTCAGCGTGCCGAGACGATTGAGGACGTTGGCTGCGCAATATCGGCGCAAGGTGGTTCGTGCACGGCGTGCGGACTCCGCCGCGGCTCGATCCGGATCGGCAGCCTCACCCCGCGCGACGTACTCCGGCACCCGCCGCAGCGATGCACGGAACGAACCGCCACCCTCAGCGGCAGCAGGGATCAACGTGAACGACCAGCCCGCATCGGGCCGGACAAGATCGCCAACGGCAAGCGAAGAAGGAAGAGAAGACACGGGAGCCCCTGAGGAGACATAGTTCGGACAAGGTCCGAACGGCCCGTTCTCAGATATGTCTATGGGGCCCCGGCTGGCAGAGGGACTAATTCTCGATGTAAGCGCATGCGGGGCCAGCCGCCGTTCTCGATTGGATCAAGATACTCTGGAATCACACCGTTGTCATTCACCAGTTTCGGTCGACTGCCGCGGGATTGCTCGCAAGCGGCCAATCCCTTGCCTCCGGCACCGTGTGGGCCCCCGAGTTATGTTGCAGATTCAAGTCAAGCCGCGCTTCACACGACTGTTCACGGCAACCAGATGCTTAGGGGTGCGTCGGCACCAGTCAAGCGGGTCCAGTAAGCGTGCCCCAGTGCTAGCCCGACCGACGTAAGTTTCATCGACTGCAGTCCGGTCTGGTTGTCGTCCCAGGCGTCGCGCAAGGCCGCGATTCCTGGGACTTTGGCCACGACCTCATCCGACACGTCCGATTCCGACATGCGTCCGAGACTGACCACATTCCTAAGTTCCGGAAGTCGCGCCGCAAGTCCGAGCTCCGCGCCACGATTTTCGAGATCCTCATCCCCCAAAAGCGCAAGTTGAAGGCGGTTTGCGTCGCGCAATGCAGGAGTCACGAAGTTGTGTGTCCGTAGTTCCTCTAGGAGTGCAGGATCAATATCGGTCTCGGCGAACCCGTTAGTGAATAGGCCCTCAACGCCCGACATGATGCCCTTGCCGAAACTCGTAGTTGCGATACTCAGAGATCCGGCACCGACGTACTCAATGTGCTGATAATCTGCTTGTCCCTTGGGGACATCCACACCGAGAGCGGAACTCTCCCGTGTCAACCTCGAGTAGAACGCATCGGGGGTGCCAACATCTAGCGCGCGGCTGTATTTCAAGTAAAACACCCATGCGACCGCTCGTCTTTGCTCCTCGGTTAGCTTAGGCGCCGACGCAATAGCCTCGTTCAGCGCCAGAGCCCGAAGGTTCCGCTCTTCCTCGCCAACTCGTGCCGCGAGGAGGTCGACAAGCGCAGTTCGAAGATCCTCCTCGCCAGACCGAGCGATTTCTTTCTGCGCCTGAAAGACGACGCTCTGGACGTCAGGGTCCGCAAGCTGACCGACACGCGCGGGTATCTCCCTCTCTAGCTTGGCCAAGAACTCATCCGTTAGCCGTTCCGCGCGCGCGACCGCAAGCGCCTGGGCAACGCCTGCGAGTTCGATCGCGTTGCTTCTGAAAACGTCAAGCGCTACGACGCGAGCTTCGTCAATCGTTAGGCCGTGAACATGGATGTCCTTGCCAGCCTGGTAGTTGGTTGAGTTGTCGCCACCCTCCTGAGCCTGGTCGCGCTTACCGGTCAACATCGTCACTCCGCCCAATCGTCATATCCCGACCTGCCTGGTAGTTTCTCGACTTCCTGCCGCCGCGCTGCCGTAGGCCCGCTGATTGCGTATCACGCCAGACAAGACCGGTTGCAAGAAGGAGTGTCCCGACCCCTATCGCAATCAGAGCGGCGACCCCAGGCCAGGACCAGAATGACTGCCTAGCCTCGAGCGAGTAGATGTAGTACGCCACCCCCAACGCGCCGCCAAGGCCGACAACGACGCCCCCCGCGGCGACAAACTTCTCCGGTGTACCCATAGTGGAACGATAGCGGTCGGCTTAGGAGGATTTTAGAACTTGCACCGTTCGGTGACCGCTTCTGTCTTCGGACGCCACTCTTCGCCTATCCGGCGATGCCGCGATCCGGTGCACTATCGTGAACGACATATGAAGGACTGGGGTGGGGGGCCTTGTCCGGCAGTGGTTCGGACGGGCCAGTGTACTTATGAAGATCTCTTGGATTAGTCGCCCGAACGTATCTTGCGGCTTTTTGTCCCTCCGGCGATACCCAGACGATCGTTCCCTTTGAAGTCATGCCCACCCATTCCTGCGGGGTCATCTTGAACTTCCAGCTCTCGACCACGATCCACCTCTGCGACCGTGTCGTCTTCGCCTCGAGGGTGAAGATCATCGACTGAACCACGGGCTTTTCCCATCGACTCCAGCAGACGAACCTCTTGTCTATGTTCGCTTTCGACAAAACGACCCACGGTGTGCCAGTACCACTTTTTGCCTTTAGAGCACTCCTGCCGGGCCCGGACCGTAGCTCCGTCGTCGTATCGAGCTCAACATTGAAGTCCCAGATCTCATGGGCATTAGGAATGGGTAGCTCCGGATAGTCCACTCTCACTCGGAGCCCTTGAACGATGATCGGGCGCGCCCCTGTGTTCGCAATCGAGGACGTTATGACAATGTCTGGCGTGTACCAGGAGCGGCCCTCGTTCGCCCAATGAGTCACTGATATACCGGCCTTGCCGGGAGCGAAGACGACCTCGCCTTTAGAAAAGTGCGTTCGCCAAAGCGCAACTCCAGAGAAGATTGCCGCGATAACGGAGACCAGCAACGCCGTCAGCGGTAGCCAATTCGTTGCGTTTTGCGCTGCCTCTTCGCCCGCTGCCGCAAGCGTTGCGAGACTGAACTGATTCATCGGCCCTCCTGTCGAGGATCGTAGCGGGATCTAGCGACTTCCTGCCGAGGTTTCCTGACATGCAGTGTTCGTTCTACTGCTGCGAGCACGAGAACATCGCTTGGTAGCCTGCCCCTGTGAGGACTGGCTTCGCCGAGTCCCCCTTGTGAGTACGACTGACCCACGCGCGGGACTCGAGCAACTTGTACGAGTGTGTGGTCTGCAACACCTATTGGGGCGTGGGTTGCGACCGGTCGAGCGGAGCGAATTGACTCCCGCAATCGCCATCCATCCGCTAGCGGGTGTATTCGTAACTTGCGCCGTTGCTGGTGTGCGTCGGACCGCCGTCGGCATGTTCCCGGACGTGGTGGATCTCGCACCAGGTGGCCGGGACGTGACAGCCGGGGATCACGCACTCCCGGTCCCGCAGGTGGATGGCTCGGCGCTGGATCGCGGTGAAGATCCGGGCGGTCGTTCCGATCGACACGATCTGGCCGCGTTCGTCGAACAGGACCCGCTGGACGCCCCCGGCGCAGGCCGTGTGCCGGGCGACGGACAGGGGCACGTCGTCGCCGGTGCCCTCGATGAACGCCCGCCCGTGTCCGGCGGCGTAGTCGGCGGCAGTGACGGAGACGACCAGGGTCGGCGCGGCGCCGCCGAGGTCGGGGACAGCCCCAGACGCGGCTGCGGCGTACAGGATCGCGGCAAGGTTGTCGTGGTTCCGCTGCGCCGGAGTGCGCGGATCGTCCGGGACGGGGAGACCGTCGACGAGATCCGGATCCGGACCCATCGCCGGACCAGGATCCGCAGCACCAGCCGGGTCGGCGTCTTCCGGCTCGAAGGCGACCGCACCGGAGCCGAGACTGGGGGAACTGTCCGCGGCGGGGTTGTTGAACGCGTCCATAAGTCGCTGGATCAGCCCGGCGACTTCGGGCAGCGCATGCCCGCCGAACGGGTGCGTGCCGTCATGGAGCTTCCCGATCCAGAAACTGCGGGACCGGTCCGCCTTCGCGTCGTCGGGTTCGGCGCCGTCCGGGTCGAGGGCGAGCATCAGCGCCCGCGCGTAGTCGGCGAGCTCGTCCGTCGATGGAGCCGGCCCGGCGTTGCCGAGTTCATCGGGCAGGTCGAGTCCGCGCGCGGTGTTCGCCAGCAGCGCGTCCACCGCCTCCCGCTCATCCGGGCCGATGCGGGTGCTGGCGCGTTCCACCGGTCCGATCGCGGCAAGCAGACCTGTGACCGAGAGCTCGCCGTCTCGCAGCGACTGCCCGAGCTGCTCGTAGTGGGCCGCGGCGTGCTCGCCCGAGAGCAGGAAGTCCTTCCCCACGGCATCGGCGGCCCGCACATATCGACGTGCGGTGCCCGCGTCGACCCGCAGCGCCCGCCGGGTCAGCTCCGTCACGTCGCGGCAGCCGGCCACGGTGGTGATCTTCTCCGACGGCAACCCGGTGTCGCGATGCCGCGCTCGCGTCACGACGGTGGTGATCGCCGCGTCCACCAGGCGCTGCACCTGCCCGCACTCGCGCAGGATCCGGATCGTCTCCGCATCCTCCATGCCCTCGAACTGGGAGTCGAGCTCACCCCGCACACTCGTCTGCTGGAGCAGGTGCTGCACCTGCTCCAGTGCCTCGCGCATCGGGGATGTCATACCCTCATTCAACTCCTGGCCACCGACATTCGAAGACCTGATCAAGCAGAAAAACGAACTCTGTGGAGAACGGTTTCGGATCCACTCCTGTGGAGGACGATTCGGAGGTGTTCGTGGTCGCGGGGCACGGTTCTCAGGCTCCGAAATTCGCAGTTCGAGACCACCGAAGCGGAGGACGGATGGAGCGAGCAGACGCGCGGGCGAACGGACGGAACGGCGAAGGAGGAGCGTGCGCGCGGACGGGCGGACGAGCGGACGAAGAGCAGGCGCATGGACGAGGAGACGCACCGACGAGCGGGCGAATGACAGACGGCGAGCAAGGCGCCGACGAGCGGGCGAAGGCGCGCGCGGAAGGCCCGAATGAGGGAGAGGAGCCCGACCCCGCGACGCCTCCGCCCCCGTAGTCTGGGAGGACCCGAGGTCCGACCAGAACCGGAGGAGCGTCATGACGGACGAAGAGCACAGGCGTCGCTCGCACGCCGAGCGCCTGCTGAGCCGCACACCCGCGGATCCCACCGCGCCACCCACTGCGCCGCCGGCGGTCCTGAACGCCGAGACGATGCCGGCCATCGTCGAGACCGCGATCCAGGTGGCGATCCGCCAGGGACAGTTCGACGACCTCCCTGGTGCAGGCAAGCCCATCCCCGGGCTCGGCGACCACCACGATCCGGACTGGTGGATCCGGCGCAAGATCGAACGAGAGAAGCTCACCGGCCTCGGCCCACCCGCGCTCATGCTGCGCGTCGAGGATCGCGAGCTCGACGCGCAGCTCGACTCCCTGCGGCGCGAGACCGATGTGCGCGCTGTGGTGGAGGACTTCAACCGCCGTGTGATCGAGGCCAGGCGGCAGCTCCTCGGCGGGCCGCCGGTGGTCACGAAGCCCCGTGACGTCGAGACCGAGATCGCGGCGTGGAGAGCGCGCCGGGAGTCTGCGGCTATCGCGGATCCGGATCCCATCGCGACGACGAAGAAGCGCTGGTTCCGCAAGGCCTGACGGATCACCCCGGATCCGGTCTCGAATCCGGGGACCTCCGATACCGGATCCGGCGGAACGACGAGTTCGCCTGTCGCCAATCGCCCCTTCGCCGGTCGGGAAAGGGCGATTGGCGACAAGTGAACGACG
>NZ_JAJTTF010000008.1 GCF_021341785.1 Microbacterium sp. Au-Mic1 | reverse complement strand
ATGGGCGGGGCCGGCGGGATCGCGGGCGGGGGAGTGACGATGCCCGCTGGAAGCGGAGCGGATGCGCCCGCCGGCGGAGGCGGCGTCTGCGCGGCGAACGCGGCGGCGTCGTTGTTCTGGCTCACGAGCGGATCCCCCTGTGGTTCTGGCGCGCGCGATCCGATCGCACGCGGCCCTGCCAGCGTAACCGCCGAGTCTGACGATGCGACGCGGACCGGATGGGGAGGACTCCCCATCCGATACTGCGGGGTGACGCGAAGGGCCGCGGGAGGTCGTAGCGTGGATCGGACCGCACACGAACGCGGAAGGAGGCGGCATGACTGTCGAGAGCCTGCAGGCTGCAGCGCATCCGTGGCGGCGTCGCCTGGGGATCCTGCCGCTGCGCGTCGCGCCGGGACGCGCGAACCTCGCGATCTGGGCCTTCGCGATCGTGTGCGCGCTGGCGCAGCTGGCGGTCTCCGCCTCGCTCGGCGTCACCCTCTACCGGATTCCGCTCGCGGCTGCGCTGATCCTGTCGCTCGTGCAGGCCGGAGCCATCGTGCTCGCGCTGTTCGCACCGGTCTGGGCGACGGTGTTCGCGCTGATCGCGGGCAATGCGCTCTCCGGCCTCGCAGTGCCGGGGCCGGATCGGCCGTGGCCGATCGCAGCGTCGACCATCGTCGCGTACACCCTGGTCTGGATCGGCGTCTCACTGCGGGCGCGCTGGTGGCTGCCGGTCGCCGGGTGGGCCTTCAGCGTGCTGTCCGCGGTCATGGTCGCCGTGGATGCACCCACCAGGCCTGACGACGGACTCGTGATCGCCGACCTTATAGTGTTTGCCGCGGTGACGCTCGGCGGCGTGCTCGTCGGGGTGGCGATCCGAAACTGGTCGCTCCTGCGCGCCCAGCTGCGGGCGGAACGTGCAGCCACGGCCGCGGAGCTCGCCCGTCGGGAGGCCGTGCAGGACAAGGCGCGCATCGCCCGCGAGCTGCACGACGTGGTGGCGCACGGCATGTCCGCGATCCAGGTGCGTGCGGCCAGTGCGCGGTACCGCATGCCGGATCTGCCGGACGAGGCGGCGGCGGAGTTCGACGAGGTCGCCGCCACCGCGCGATCCGCGATGAAGGAGATGCGCGTGATCCTCGGGCTGCTCCGCGACGAGGAGGGCGAGGTGGACCATGCGCCGCAGCCGGGGCTCGCCGACCTCCCGGTGCTCATCTCCCGGGCGAACGACCTCGCACCCGTCTCGGAGACCGGATCCTGGCGGCTCGCGCCGGCGGAGCAGAGCAACCCGTTGCTGGGGCTCACCGCCTACCGCGTGGTGCAGGAGGGGCTGAGCAACGTCGCCCGGCACGCCCCCGGCGCGGCGACGGAGATCGACTGGACCGAGACGCCGACGGAGCGCGGGATCAGGATCCGCAACGCGGCGCCGACACGAGCAGCCGCACCGCGTTCGGACGGCGGCGGGCATGGCCTGCGCGGAATGCGCGAGCGGGTCGAGGCGATGGGCGGGACCGTGGCGGCGGCCGCCACGGGCGACGGCGGATACGTGCTGCAGGTGCGTATTCCGCGGGAGGAGCAGGCATGACGACGGTGCTGATCGTGGACGACCAGGCGATGCTCCGGGCGGGTTTCGCCGCGATCCTGCAGGCGCAGGACGGGCTCGACGTCGTCGGGCAGGCCGCGGACGGGGCCGAGGGCGTCGACGAGGCGCGCCGGCTGCACCCCGACGTGGTGCTCATGGACGTGCGGATGCCGAACCTCGACGGCATCGAGGCGACCCGCAGGATCATCGCCGCCGCCGAGCGCGACCGCCGCACCCCGCCCGCCGTCCTGGTGCTCACCACCTTCGACGCCGATGAGTACGTGCACGACGCCCTGCACGCGGGGGCGAGCGGATTCCTGCTCAAGGATGCCCTGCCCGAGGAGCTGGTTCAGGCGGTGCGCGTGGTGGCGGCGGGCGACGCCCTGCTCGCGCCGCGCATCACCCGGCGACTGCTCGAGAGGTTCGCCGAGAACCGTCCGCGTTCGAACACGGCCGAGCTGCGCCTGAAGGGGCTCACCGAGCGCGAGCACGAGATCCTCGTGCTGGTAGGGCGCGGGCTGTCGAACCGCGAGATCGCGGCCGACCTCTTCCTCGCCGAGCAGACGGTCAAGACGCATGTGAGCCGGATCTTCTCCAAGCTCGGGTTGCGCGACCGCGTGCAGGCCGTGATCCTCGCCTACGACGCCGGCCTGGTGGCGCCCTCCGGCTGAGACCGGCTCGGCCGGTCGACCGGGACCGGCTCAGCCCGCCGTCGAGACCGCGACCCCGAACACGGAGAGTCCGACGACGAGGAAGATGATCAGGATCAGCGCCCACACGAGCAGGATGAAGCTCGAGATGATCACTCCGGCCACGGCCATGCCGCGTCCCGCCGGCTCCTTGCGCAGGCCCGCGATGCCCAGGATCAGCGCCGCGATCGGGACGAGGAACGTGAAGCCGAACACGATCGAGACGAGCGCGAGCACCATGGACGCGATGCTCATCCCCTTGGGCTCCGGCGCCACGAGGTAGGCGGGCATCGGGTAGTACGGCTGGCCGCCGGTCGGATGCTGCACCATCGGATACGGCGGCGCGGGCTGATGCGGCCCGGGCTGCGGGTCCTGCGGATAGGTCATGAGCTTCCCCCTGGTCCGGTGACGCGACGCGCCCCCACTCCTTCCTAGCGCAGTCGTGCCGAGCTCGCGCCCGTCGTCGCGAACCTGCGACACCTGCTCAGAGCAATGCGGCCACCTTCTGCGCGGTCTCCTTGGCGGACCCGGGGTTCTGACCCGTGACGAGCCTCCCGTCGGTCACCGCGTAGGAGACGAACGGAAGGCGTGCCTTCTCGTAGAGGGCGCCGCGCTCCTTCATCTCCTCCTCGGCGTTGAAGGGGACGAGCTCGTCGACCCCCGCCAGCACCTCCTCCCGCCAGGCGAAGCCGGTGAGGTGCTTGCCTTCGACGAGGAGGTTGCCGTCGCTGAGACGCACGTTGAGCAGCCCGCAGTATCCGTGACACACCGAGGAGACCACCCCGCCCTGCTCCCACAGCTCGCGGGTGATGCGCTGCAGGCCGTCGCTGTCGGGGAAGTCGTACATGGTCGCGTGCCCACCCGTGAAGTAGATCGCGTCGAATTCCGATGCGTCGATCTGGTCCGGGCGGAGAGTGCTCTCGAGCAGCGCCATCCGGGCGGGATCACCGTGCCAGGCCCGTGCGACCCTGTCGTAGTTCGGGAACTTCAGCGACCGCGGCTCCAGCGGCACCGGTCCGCCGTTCGGGCTGACGGGGGCCTGCTCGAAGCCGTGCTGCTCGAACACCTCCCAGGCGTGCGCGAGTTCGGAGAGCCACAGCCCGGTCGGGTGGGCGGGGTCGTCGTAGTGGGCGACGTTGGTGACGACGTGCAGGATGCGTGCGGCCATGATCGGTCCTTGTCCTCGGTGTCTGTCTTCGGGGTGATCGGGTGGGTGAGTGTCAGGATCCGGATGCCGGGGCGTTCGCGACGGCGCCCGCTGCGAGCAGGGCTCCGATGGCCGCACGGATGCGCTCCGCGACGTCGTCGGACGGCTCGGGGCGGAGCTTGCCGTCCAAGTGCAGGAAGGCGAGACCGTGCGCGACGCTCCACATGCCCGTGGCGATCGCAGGTGAGGCGACTCCGGGGAACAGCCGTGCCGTGACGCCGCCGAGCAGGGCATGCAGCTGCCCGGCGGCCTGCACGCGCTCGCCATCGGCCGGGTCGCATTCATTGCCGAACATGAGACGGAACACGGCGGGGCGGCGCAGCGCGAATCCGACGTAAGCGATGCCGAGAGCGCCGAGCACGTCGGCCGCGGCCGCGTCGTCGGGCAGCGCCGCGAGAGTATCGGAGAGTTCGTCCGTGAGGTCGGTGAATCCCTCGACGGCCACCGCGGCGTCCAGCGCGGCGCGGTCGGCGAAGTGCCGGTAGGGAGCCGTCTGCGAGACCCCGGCCCGCCGGGCGACGGCGCGCATGGAGAGCTGCTCCCCTCCCTCCAGGGATGCGATGGCCGCGGTCAGCAGCGCGGCCCGGAGGTCCCCGTGGTGGTAGGTCTTCTCGGAAGTTGACACTGAACACTTCCCTCTCTACGCTCATGTGTGCAGTGCAAACATAGCGGACGGGCGGCGACACGTCACGCCCCGGCCTGCGGGCCGTCGGCAGCTCGCCGAGAGGATGGAGAGAGATGCAGACGATCCTGGGAGCGAACGGCCAGATCGCGATCGGGCTGGCGCGGGAGTTGGGCCGCGCGCACGCCGCGGATCTCCGATTGGTCAGTCGCAATCCGCGAAAGGTCAACGACGTGGATGACACGCGCAGCGCCGACCTCCTGGACGCCGCGCAGACCAGATCCGCCGTCGCGGGGAGCGAGACTGTGTACTTCACGGCGGGTCTGCCCGCCGACACGGCGCTCTGGGAGGCGCAGTTCCCGACGATGCTCCGCAACGCGCTCGACGCGACGAAGGCCGCGGGAGCGCGGTTCGCCTACTTCGACAACACCTACATGTATCCGCAGGACGCTCGCGTGCAGACCGAGGACACCCCGTTCGAACCGGTCGGCCCCAAGGGACGGGTCCGTGCCGCGATGGCGCGGATGGTGCTCGACGAGATGGCGCGCGGCGACATCCCCGTGCTGATCGCCCGTGCCCCTGAGTTCTACGGTCCCGGCCGCACCCAAGGCTTCACGAACAGCCTGGTGATCGATCGGCTGAAGGCGGGGAAGTCGCCGCTCGTCCCGGTGCGCGACGACCGCAGGCGCACGCTGATCTGGACCCCGGATGCGAGCCGGGCTCTCGCCGTGTTGGGCAGCGCACCCGATGCGTACGGCCAGACCTGGCACCTGCCCGTCGATGCGCAGCACCCCACCTATCGTGAGTTCGTCCGTCTGGCCGCCGACGTCTTCGAGCACGACCCGGCGTACCGGGTCGTGCCGGAGTGGGTGCTCCGCGCCGGCGGCATGGTGAATCGGCAGGCGCGCGAGATCCGCGAGCTCCTGCCTCGGTACAGGCACGACAACCTCTTCGACTCCGGCAAGTTCCAGGATCGCTTCCCCGAGTTCGCGGTGACGACCTATCCGGAGGGAATGCGAGCGATCCACGCCGAGACCGCTTCGGGACGGCCTGCTTGATCTGAGTGATACCGCAGTAGGGGGTGGATCCGGCTCCGCAGCGGGACGCGGAGGGCGTGACCTGGGCCCGACGGTAGGGGAATGGCACTCCTCACCCCCGTCCTCGCCCCGGCACCCGCCGGCCCGGCACCCACCGTCGTCCCCGGTTCCGCTCCCGCGAAGGCCGCGCGCGACACTGCCGTGGACGGGGTGAGGGCGATCCTGCTGGGCGTCGTAGTGCTGCTGCACTCGCTCATGGTCGGGGTGAGCGTCGCGTCCGACGGATCCCCGATCCTGCGCAACGCGATGGAGGGCTGGGACGGGTTCGCACCGCTCACCTGGATCCTGCAGATCATGCCGCTGTTCTTCGTGCTGGGCGGCTTCGCGTCCTACACGCAGTGGACGCGGCAGCGGGCGAAGGGTGCGACCGCCGGCGACTACGTGGCGGGGCGCATGCGCCGGCTGCTGCTCCCCGCATCCGGCGCGATCCTCGCCACCGCGGTGGTGCTGGCCGGTCTGGTGGTCGCCGGGGTGCCGGCGGACATCGTCGCCACGGCCGGATTCCGGATCAGTCAGCCGCTGTGGTTCCTGGGCGTCTACCTCGGCTGCTCCGCGCTCGTGCCGGTCATGGTGCGACTCCACGAGCGGCACCGGATCCTCACGGTGGCCGCGCTCGCCGCCGGCGTCGTCACGGTCGACATCGTGCGCGGCGCGACCGGCGTCACCGCGATCGGGCTCCTGAACATGGTCTTCGTCTGGCTGCTGCTGCAGCAGCTCGGCTTCGCGGTCGCGGACGGATCCCTCGATCGGATCCGCCGGGCGTCGCTGTCGGTCATCGCCGCCTCGGCCGTCGTCGTGGCGGGCGTCCTGATCCTCACCGGCGCCGCTCCGGCCGACCTCATCACGGCGCTCAACCCGCCGATGGCGATCCTCGTCCTGGTCGGCGTCGCGCAGACCGCCCTGTTCCTCGCCCTGCGTCCGCGGCTTCGCGCCTGGGCCGCGGGCCCGCGCACGGCGGCCGCGGTGGGATGGATCAACGCCCGGGCGATGACGATCTACTCCTGGCACATGCTCGTCGTGGTCGCGCTCGCCGGAGCGCTGCTGCTCTCGCCGCTCACCCTGCCCGTGCCGCTCAGCGCCGGGTGGTGGGCGAGCCGGCCGCTGTGGTTCGCGGCGGTGCTGGTCGCCGTCGCCCTCGTCGTCGCGCGCACGGGCCGCCGCGAGGCCGCCCGCGAGACCCCGTCGATCCCGGTCGGCACCGGGCGCGCGACGACGTCCGCCCTGCTGGGCACGGCCGGTGTCGTCACGATCCTCGCGGCCGGATCCTCGCCGTCGGGATGGGTCCTGGGTGCGGTGCTGGTGACCGTCGCCCTGCGGCTCGCCCGCGCCGTACGCCGCTGAAGGCGGCACGCGCTCGCACGTGCACGAAATGTCGGATCCGGCTGACGCTACGCTTCCGGCAGGGGCGGGCGACGACGGAGGGCGGTGCGGTGATGGTGGACCACGCGATGCGGGAGCGGCGCGGCCCCTTCGAGGGCGGCGCGCTGTTCTCCGGGCCGGAGGGGCTCGCGAGGCTCTCGGTCTCCTCGCGCATGTCGAGCCCGAGTCCGCACCGCCATCGCACGCTCGTCGCGACGACGACCTTCGGCGAGATGTTCGCGACGCGGATCCGCTCCCGCCACCTTCACGCCGAGCGCACCCCCGAGGGGCTCGATGATCCGTACTCGGGGTACGCGCAGATCGGCTTCGTGCTGTCCGGCCGCATGCGGATCGAACAGTCCGGCCGGCAGAGCGCGATCGGACCGGGCACGGTCAGCCTGCTCGTGGGAAGCATTCCGTTCCGGACCAGGATCGACGACGAGGCGGAGTCCGTCCAGCTGTACCTGCCGCTGCGCCTGATGCTCGCCCACGGCTACGCGCCGGAGGCCTGGGCGGGCCTGACCTGGGAGAGCACGCCGTCGGCGATGGCGCTGCACCAGGTCCTGCGCGCGGTGACCAACGGTGCGAACCCGGTGCCGGCCTCCTCGGCCACGCATGTGGGCCACGCGCTGCGTGAGTTCGCTCTTGCAGCGCTGCATGAGGCCGCCGATCGCGTGCCGGCGGGGTACGACGCGAAGGCCATGTACCGGGAGCGGGCGAAGGCGGTGATCGCCGACCGATTCGCGGATCCCTCCTTCGATGTCGCCGCGCTCGCCGAAGACCTGCGGGTGAGTCCGCGATACCTGCACGCGCTCTTCCACGGCGAGGATCTGAGTGCGGGGGCGCTGCTGCGCGAGACCCGGATCCGTCTCGCCGGGACCCTGCTCGCCGGATCCCGCACCCGGAACCTGACCATCGCGGCGATCGCCCGGCTGAGCGGTTTCGGCGGCGATGATCAGTTCTCGCGGGCCTTCCGCCGCGCACACGGCGTGACGCCCTCCGAGTACCGGGCACAGCACCGCGGATCCGCGGTCTGAACGATCCGACGTTTCACGCAGGAGCCGTGAGGGGCCCCTTCCCGGGCAGACCGTTATATCGGTACGGTTCGAGTGCCACAGCGTGGCCACCGGAGTCCTGGTCGAGGGATTCGTGCTCAAGAGGGGGACGGATGGACAACGAAGGATCACGCGCGGAGCGCGCACCGAGGAGTCGGCGCCCCAGGCCCGGCCTCAGCATCCAGTCGAAGCTGCTGATCATGCTGCTCGGAGTGAGCCTGGTGTCCGCCCTCATCATCGGGGCCGTCGGCTTCCTCAACGGGCGCAGTTCGCTGCATGCGAGTTCGATCGATCAGCTCACCACCATCCGCGAGATGCGCACGCATGAGATGCAGGTCGCGCTCGACGACGTCAAGCGCACCGCCTCCTTGAACTCGCGCAACCTCAGTGCGCAGAACATGTCGAAGGCGCTCAACGACGGCTTCGAGCAGCTGCGGGGCAGCGTGCTGGACGACGCTCAGTCGGCGACGCTGAGCAGCTACTACGCCGACACCTTCGTGCCGACGCTGGAGAAGCGCACCGGCGACGCCTACGGGGCGCGCGCGTTCATCCCCGATTCCGCACCCGGACAATGGCTGCAGGCGCATTACACGGCCCGCAACACGACGCTCGACGATGCCGGATACGAGGCGAACCTGATGAACGACGACGCGGGAGACGGATCCGCGTATTCGGCGGCCGCGGTGCGGTACGGGGACTACTTCTCGCGCCTCATCAACCAGGCGCACTACGAGGATGCGCTGCTGCTCAACCTCTCGGGCGATGTCGTCTACACGGCGTACAAGGGGCCCGAGCTCGGCACGAACCTCGAGACCGGTCCGTTCCGCGACTCGAAGCTGGCGGACGCCTACCGCGAAGCCATCGCGACGAACTCGGTCGACGCCGTGGTGATGACCGACTTCGAGCGCTGGACGCCGTCGCTGGGCACCCCGTCGATGTGGATCGTGTCGCCGATCGGCAACGACACCGCGATCACCGGCGCGCTCGCGCTGCAGGTGCCGCTGAGCTTCGTGAACGACGTCATGACCGGGCAGAACGGCTGGAAGGGCCAGGGTCTGGGCAGCACCGGCGAGGTGTACCTGGTGGGCCGTGACGGCCTGATGCGCAGCACCTCGCGCGAAGTGGTCGAGCATCCGAAGGACTACGCGCAGCGCGTGATCGACCACGGCACGTCGCCGTCCGTCGCGAAGCGCGCGGCCGAGGTGAAGGGCACGGTGCTCATCCAGCCCATCACCGGTGATGCGCTCACGCGGGCGCAGAGCGGCAAGAGCGGCACGTTGGAGGGATCCGACTACATCAGCGGGTCGAGCGTCGTCAGCTACGGTCCGCTCAAGGTCGACGACCTGGACTGGAGCGTCATCGCACGCATCGACTCCTCCGAGGCGTTCGCGCCGGTGGACGACTTCACCCGGATCGTGCTCATCTCGCTGCTCGGGATCATGCTGGCCGTCGCGCTGCTCTCCCTGCTGCTGGCCCAGGTGTTCACGCGCCCCATCAATCGGCTGGTCGGAGCCGTGCACCGGGTCGCGGAGGGCGATCTGGATGTGCAGGTGCCGACCGGGTCTCGTGACGAGTTCGGCGACCTCGGCAGCGCGTTCAACGACATGGCTTCGAGCCTGCGCATCAAGCAGGAGCTCATCGACGATCAGCGCACCGAGAACGAGAAGCTCCTGCACACGCTCATGCCGCAGAGCGTCGCCGAGCGCTACAAGCAGGGCGACGAGGCGATCACCGAGGCGCACGACGACGTCTCCGTGGTGTTCGCCGAGCTCATCGGTTTCGACGAGTACGGCCGCGGAATCGCCGCCGAGGACGAGATCGCGCAGCTCAACGCGCTCATGCGGGGGTTCGACGAGGCCGCGGAGAAGGCCGGCGTCGAGAAGGTGCGCACGCTGCACGGCGGCTACCTCGCCTCGTCGGGACTGATCGTGCCGCGGGTGGACAACGTGCGTCGCGCGGTCGAGTTCGCGACGAGTCTGCGGGACGTGCTCGACCGCTTCAACGCGCAGTACGGCACCTCGATCGGGCTGCGCGCGGGCGTCGACACCGGGTCGGTGACGAGCGGTCTGGTCGCGCGCACCTCGCTCGCCTACGACCTGTGGGGTGACGCGGTGAATCTCGCCTACCGCGTCCGCTCGGTCTCCGGCGACCCCGGGATCTATGTCAGTCAGCGCGTGCACGAGCGCACCTCCGAGATGATCGACTACACCGAGGCCGGCACGGTCGAGGTGCGGGGCAAGGCCGAGACCGTGTGGAAGGTCGCCTGACATGGGCGTCTTCCAGCAGGGATGGACCTGGGGGCTGATCGCGCTCGCGGTCGGGGTGCCGGTGGTGCTGGTCGGGCTCACCGAGCTGCTCGGCGCCCTGCGCCGACGCGGCAACCCGCTGGCCAAGCCGGTCGCGCTGCTGCGGAACGCGGTCATCCCGGCAGGCGCCCTGTTCGCGCTGCTCGCGTTCGCGGTCGGGCAGAAGGACGACGGCTACGTCTGGGTGCGCGTGGTCGCCACGCTCTTCGGATTCCTGCTGATCCTGCTCGTGCTCTCCGCGTTCAACGTGGTGCTGTTCTCCAACGCGGAGGAGGGGTCGTGGCGGCGCCGCGTGCCGTCGATCTTCGTCGAGATCGCGCGGCTCGTGCTCGTGGTCGTGGGCCTCGCGATGCTGTTCTCCTGGGTGTGGGACGCCGACGTCGGGGGGTTGTTCACCGCCCTCGGCGTCACCTCGATCGTCATCGGGCTGGCGCTGCAGAACGCGGCGGGCGGCGTGGTCTCGGGACTGCTGCTCCTCTTCGAGCAGCCGTTCAAGATCGGCGACTGGCTCGACACCGGCGGCGTGAAGGGACGTGTCGTCGAGGTCAACTGGCGCGCCGTGCACATCGACACCGGATCCGGGATCCAGATCGTGCCGAACTCGACGCTCTCCGGCGCCTCGTTCACGAACATGAGCGAGCCCACGGGGCCCTACTACGCGACGGCGTCCTTGAAGTTCAGCACCGACGATCCGCCGCAGGAGGTGCTGGCCCTCCTCGTCCAGCTCGCCGACGGCCTGCCGATGAGGTGGCGCGACGAGCGGGCCACGGCGGAGTACACGGGTGCCGCCGGCTACGCCGTGTCGATCCCGATCAACGCCCCCGGCGAGGCCTCGGGCGCCCTCTCGCTCTACCTGTCCTGGCTCTGGTACGCCGCGCGCCGCCGCGGCTTCGCCCTCGATGGGGATGCGTCGGATCCGATCGCCGAGCCCGCGATGCTCGACGCCGCGATCGAGGAGGCGGCGCCGATCCTGCGTCTGGACGAGGCCGGCAAGGAGATCCTGCGCGCCGGGGCGCGGCTGCAGCGCTACGGTGTCGGCGAGACCGTGCTGCGCGCGGGCATCGTGCCGAACGAGGTGCACCTGGTCATGACAGGCGGCGTCGCGATGCTGCATGAGGCGGACGGGGCGCGCATCACCGTCGCCGAGAGCGGCCCGCGCGAGCTCATCGGACAGACCGCGCTCACCCGGGAGCGCACGACCGTGACGATCGTCGCGACCGAGGTGCTCACCGCGATGAGGATCCCCCTCGCGGTGATCGACGAGCTCATCCGCGCACATCCTCGGCTCGCGGCCGAGATCGGACAGTCGCTCGACCTCAAGCGGGCGGCTGCGGCCGAGGTGCTGGCCGCAGCGGGCTTGGCCCGGGGCGAGATCCGTCCGCGCTGAAGCCGATCCTCGCGAGGGCGGCTCCGTGCTGCCGCGCTGTCCGCGGGGCGGCCGTCGTCATCCCCGTGCGGTCGGCGCGGGCGTCGGCGGATCCGCCGGTGCGGCAGGGCGCCGGCGCAGTCGCGTCACCAGCACGCCCAGCAGGCAGAGCGCGCCGCCCAGGAACATGAGCGGCGTCGGCACCTCGCCGAGGATCAGCCAGGACAGCAGGATCGCGATCGCCGGCACCACGTAAGTGGTCGCGGACGTCTGCCCCGCCGTGCTGCGCTGCAGGACGTAGGCCCAGGTGGTGAAGGCGATCGCGGTCGGGAAGATCCCGAGATAGACCACCCACAGGGTCGCGTCGAGCGGTGCGGACTGCAGCGCGCCGACGAGGCTGCCCGTCCACGGCAGCAGCGCGATGGTGCCGGCCGCCGCGCCCAGCCAGGTGAGCGTGGTGGCGTCGGCGCCGGCGCTCAGCAGGTGCTTCTGCAGCAGCGTGCACCCCGCGTACATGACCGCGGCGAGCAGCGCGAGCAGAAGGCCGGCGATGTCGATGGCCCCGCTCTTGGTCGAGGAGTTCAGGCCGATGAGGACCACGCCGCCGAAGGCGATCGGCGCTCCGATCAGCAGCGGCTTCGGGAAGCCCTCGCGCAGGAACAGCCCGCTGAAGACGACCACCATGAGCGGGGCCAGGTTGACCACCATCGCGGCGGTGCCGGCGTCGAGGGTGTGCTCCGCGGCGTTGAGCGCGAGGTTGTAGACGCAGAACCAGCCCACGCCCCACACGGCGACGAGCAGCCAGTGCCGTCGTGACGGCAGGCGGATCCCGCGTCTCAGCGCGATGACGGTGAGGGCCACGGTGCCCACCGCCATGCGCAGCAGGGCGAGGGCGCCAGGGTCGAAGTGCGGACCCGCGCCGCGGATGCCGATGAAGGCCGAGGCCCACAGCACCACCGTGACCACGGCCGCCGTCAGGACGAGGGCTCCGTTGCGCCGTGGAGCGGGCGTGCTCGTGCCGTCGCCCTGTGCGGGGCCACGCATCCGTTCCGGGGTGGTCTCGGTCATCCTTCGATCGTCGCAGGGACCTCCGACATCGGTCGAGCACGGCGGCCGCCATCGGTCGCCGAGATCCCGCCAGGCGCTCGGGCGGAGGATCACACGCGGTCGTGGCGCGGCGCGGCGCCCGCACCCCGTCAGATCGAGTTGCGGTGCGCCTGGATGGGCTCGCCGGCGGTGCCGTCCGCATATGCGGCGGTGATCATCGGATTCCCGATACCCAGATCGAGCGCGCCCGCGCCGACCGTGATCGATGCGCGGCCGGATCCGTCGAAGGTCACGGATCCGGCCGATGCGCCGCCGTACGTCACGGACGCGGTCGAGCGGGGCTGCCCGGACAGGCTCAGCGTGTAGCTGCTCAGGATCCGGATCCCGAGCAGGCCGACGGTCTGATTCGGGGTGATCCCCGTGAAGGCGAGGGGCGCGGGCGCAGCCGGGACCTGCGGCGGCGCGGGTGCCGGCGCCGGTGCGGGCGCCGGGGTGCCGGGCGCGTCGGGAGCGGGGGTGCTCTGCGGCGGGAGCGACCCGGGGTCACCGTCCGGGGCGGGCGCGTCGGGTGCGGGCGCGACGACGGTCTCGACGGGAGGCGGGGTCGTCGAGGGAGGCGCCGCGGGGGACGTCGGTCCGGCGGACGTCGGGGATCCGCCGCCCTCGAAACCGCCTTGAGTGCGCGGATCCGGATCCCCGGGTGCGGAGATGTCCTGGCCACGGGCCGCGGCATCGCCCGGCGTGCGCGGGAGCCAGAGGCCGGCCGCACCGAAGCCGAGGCACAGCACCACGGCGGCGCCGGATACCCACAGTGCGACCCGGCGCCGCGGCGCGGCGTTCCCAGGCGCGGCCTTCCCGGGCGCGGCCGGTTCGATCGGCGCGGCGACGGGCAGAGCCAGGGTGTCGGCGAGCGTCGCCCCGGCAGGCGCGAGAGGCGCAGCGAGAGGCGCGGCGAGCTGAGGTCCCCGCAGCGACGCCGCCTCCTGCGACTCGCGGAGCAGGCGCGCCTCACGACGCGTGGCTGCCGCGGGTGACGCGTGCGGGCCCGCGGAAGGCTGGTCCGTCGGCTCTGTCATCGTGGTGGTCTCCGTCGGGGCACTGCGCCGGCCCCGCGTCCTTCACGTTACCGGCAGCCGCAGGGTTTCTCCTCGGCCCGTCGTCGTGCAGGCGCCTCTCCGAGCGGTGCCGGTCGTCGCAGGATCCGGCCGCGCGCCACCGCCCCGCGGCCGGTCGGCGCCCTCCGATAGACTGGCCCCGCCCGATCGGGCCAGCTCATCAGCCGGTGCAAACCCGGCGAAAAGCACGGCGGTCACTGCGGCCGCAAAGGGGGTTCACCCATGCCAGGAATCGTGATCGTCGGCGTCCAGTGGGGCGACGAGGGCAAGGGCAAGGCCACGGACCTGCTCGGCGAGCGCACGGACTGGGTCGTCAAGTTCAACGGCGGCAACAACGCAGGGCACACGGTCGTCGTCGGCGACGAGAAGTACGCCCTGCACCTGCTGCCCTCCGGCATCCTCTCGCCCGGCGTGACCCCCGTGATCGGCAACGGCGTCGTGATCGACCTGGAGGTGCTGTTCCACGAGCTCGAGGCCCTCGGATCCCGCGGCATCGACACGTCGCGCCTGAAGGTGAGCGCCAACGCGCACATCATCACCCAGTACCACCGCACGCTCGACAAGGTCACCGAGCGCTTCCTCGGCAAGCGCATGATCGGCACCACGGGCCGCGGCATCGGTCCGGCCTACGCCGACAAGATCAACCGCGTGGGCATCCGCGTGCAGGACCTCTTCGACGAGAACATCCTGCGCCAGAAGGTCGAGGGCGCCCTCGACCAGAAGAACCACCTGCTGGTGAAGGTCTTCAACCGCCGCGCCATCACCTGCGACGAGATCGTCGAGGACCTGCTCTCCTACGCCGAGCGGCTGCGCCCGATGGTCGCCGACACGAGCCACCTGCTCGACGACGCACTGCAGCGTGGCGAGGTCGTCGTGTTCGAGGGCGGCCAGGCCACGATGCTCGACGTCGACCACGGCACCTACCCGTTCGTGACGTCCTCCTCGGCGACCGCAGGAGGAGCGGCGACCGGATCCGGTGTCGGGCCCGGCCGCCTCGACCGCATCGTCGGCATCGTGAAGGCCTATACGACCCGCGTCGGATCCGGCCCGTTCCCCACCGAGCTCTTCGACGAGCAGGGCGACTGGCTGCGCGCGCGCGGCTTCGAGTTCGGCACCACCACCGGGCGTCCGCGCCGGGTCGGCTGGTACGACGCGCCCATCACGCGATACGCGACCCGCGTCAACGGCATCACCGACCTCGTGCTCACTAAGCTCGACATCCTCGACGGGCTCGACCAGATCCCCGTGTGCGTCGCCTACGACGTCGACGGCGTGCGCTTCGACGACGTGCCGGTGAACCAGAGCGACTTCCACCACGCGAAGCCGATCCTGGAGTACTTCCCGGGCTGGCAGGAGGACATCTCCTCGGCGCGCACGTTCGAGGAGCTGCCGAAGAACGCCCAGGATTACGTGCTGGCGCTGGAGAAGATGAGCGGCACCCGCATCTCGGTGATCGGCGTCGGCCCGGAGCGCGACCAGGTCGTCGTCCGGCACGACCTCGTCGACTGACGCCTGCGGGGCAGCACCCGCGCCGAGCGTACGGGATGCTGCCGAATGCACGGGCTGCCGGCGCGAACGACTCGTGCACTCGGCAACAGGGCGTGCACTCGGCGAGAGAGTGAGGATGCGATGACGCGATTCTGGATCGGCGGCTACGGCGTCGACATGGAGGGGCCGGCCGACGGGCTCGGCCTGCTCGCCGTCGACGAGGGACACGGCCCGACCACGCTCGCCTACCGCGGTGCGGTGGCGCCCGCCCCGTCACCGTCGTGGCTCGCACAGCACCCGAACCTCGATGTGGTCTACGCGGCGCTCGAGGGATCCGGCGAGGTCGCCGCGTTCGCCCGGACGGGCGAGACCGCGCTGCGCCCGCTCGGCCGTCCTGTGGCGGCCGGACAGTACGTGTGCCACCTCGCGGTCGCCCCCGACGGCCGGTTCCTCGTCGCGAGCTGCTACGGCGACGGCCGCGTGGTGCGGATCGGGCTCGACGCCGACGGCGGGCTGGTGCCCGACGCTCGCGACAAGGCCGCCGAGCTGCGGGAGGCGTTGTTCGGCGAGGACGGCCTCGAAGGCGGCACGGACTCCGGTGATCCGGACGAATGGCGGGAGATGCGCCGTCTGGCGGATGAAACGCCGGGTTCCGTTCAGCCGAACGGTGATTCCCCAGCCAAACGGCCGGCACGCGAGGCCAAGGCGGCGGTGGATCCGTACGCGTCGGATCCGCACCGCCTCGACCCGAACGGCGACCCCCGGGTCTCGCACGCGCATGCCGCCGTGTTCCTGCCCGACGGGCGGATCGCCACGACCGACCTCGGCTACGACCTCGTGCGGATCTGGCGCCCAGCGGCATCGGGGCTGTCGCTCGATCATGAGGTCGTGCTGCCTCGCGGATCCGGTCCGCGGCACATGGTGGTGCACCCCAGCGGGCACCTGCACGTGGTCACCGAGTACTCCTGCGAGCTGTTCACGCTGGCCGCCGACCGTGAGGGGCGCTGGGGGCTGGTCGCGGGCACGCCGGTCTCGGCGATCGTGACGCCAGGGCACGACTACCCCGCCGAACTCAGCCGCTCCCGGGACGGCGAGACGCTCTACGCCGGGGTGCGGGGCAGCAACACCATCGCCGCACTCCGCGTGCGAGGATCCGGTGAGCGCGTCGAACCACTGGCGCTCGCCGACACGGGCGTCGACTGGCCGCGCCACCACCTCGTGCATGACGGGGCGCTGCTCGTCGCGGGCCAGCGCTCGAATGAGATCAGCGTGCTGGAGCTGGATGACCGTACCGGTGCGCCGGGTCGTGTGCGGCACCGCACACCAGCGCCCGCCCCCACGCACCTGCTGCTCGCGCGCTGAGTCCCCGCCTAGACTCGCGCTATGACCCCTTCGCCCTCGGCGTCCGTCGGCCAGGTCGTGGTGCTGCTCGAGCGCTGGCCGGATCCGGTTCCGCCGGCTGAACTTCCGCTCCGGGGCGCGATGCGGGCGGGCGCCAGGGTTGTGTTCGTGATCCTGCTCCTGCTCGCCACCGTCGTCGGCGCGGGGAGCATCGTCCCGCTCTGGACCATGCCGACCCCGGGGGTCTGGTTCTCCGTGCTCTTCACCGCGTTCATCGCGGCGGTCGTGGTCGTGCTCTGGCTCGTCTACATCGGTGCGCTGGCTCACAGCGCGTCGAGGGCGCGCGCCCTCGCATCCTGGCGTGCGGCGGCCGGTCGGGTCGAGCGGCTCGACGGCACGGTCGTCGCGCGCACGGTCTCGACGATCGAGGACGGCGGCGTCGACCGTTTCGAGCTCACCGTCGACACCATCGCGGGCCGGTCGTCCGCGGCGTGGGAGCGCCCCACCGCCCGCACCCGGGTGCTCCTGCAGACCCAGGTGCCCGGGGTGGGCGCGGGTGTGCGGATGTGGCGGATCCGCGACGCGGAGGCCGAGGATCCGCTGGTCGTCGAGGTTCTGGATCCGTCGGTCATCACGTCCTCCTCCCCTGTGGATCCGGTCTGACCTCCTCAGGAATCCCGACCGCACGCGTCCTGTTCTGGGAGGGTGGATGAGGTCGCGTGCAGCGCTGGACCGCGATGACTCCCGGATCGAGAGGCGGAACCCATGACCGACGAATACGACCTGATCGTGCTGGGCGGCGGCCCGGTCGGAGAGAACGTGGCCGACCGCGCCGTGCAGGGCGGGCTCACCGCCGTGATCGTGGAGAGCGAGCTGGTCGGCGGTGAATGCTCGTACTGGGCGTGCATGCCGTCGAAGGCGCTGCTGCGCTCGCCGCAGGCGCTGCGCGCGGCCCAGCACGTCGGCGGCGCGGCCGAGGCGGTCACCGGCGCCCTCGATGTGCGCGCGGTGCTCGACCGGCGCGACTCGTTCACGAGCCATTGGCAGGACGACGGTCAGGTCGCCTGGCTCGACTCCGCCGGGATCGACCTCGTCCGCGGGCACGGGCGCCTGAGCGGCGAGCGGCGGGTCGCCGTGACCACACCGGACGGCAGCGTGCGCACCCTCACCGCCCGGCACGCGGTCGTGATCAGCACCGGATCCGACGCCGCGATCCCGCCGATCCCCGGCCTGCATGAGGCGAACCCGTGGACCAGCCGCGAGGCCACGAGCGCCGAGGAGATCCCCGCCTCGCTCGTCGTGATCGGCGGCGGTGTGGTCGCCGTCGAGATGGCCACCGCCTACGCCTCGCTCGGCGCTGAGGTCACCGTGCTCGCCCGGAGCGGACTGCTCGGATCCGTCGAGCCGTTCGCCGGCGAGCTCGTCGCCGAGGGTCTGCGCGCGCTCGGCGTCGACGTGCGCACGGGCGTCGCCACGAAGAGCGTCTCGCGCGATGCCGACGGGGTCACGGTGAGCACGGACGGCGGCGACGTGCGCGCTGCGGAGATCCTCGTCGCCACCGGTCGCACGCCCCGCAGCGGCGACATCGGCCTGGAGACGGTGGGCCTCGCTGCGGGGCGCTCGATCCGCACCGACGACACCCTGCGGGTGCCCGGCGTGGACTGGCTCTACGCCGTCGGCGACGTGAACGGCCGGGTGCTGCTCACCCATCAGGGCAAGTACCAGGCGCGCGCCGCGGGCGACGTGATCGCGGCGCGCGCGAAGGGCGAGCCCGTCGACGACGACCGCTGGGGACGGCACGTCGCGACGGCCGACCACGCCGCCGTGCCGCAGGTGGTCTTCGGTGAGCCCGAGGTGGCGGCCGTGGGGGTCACCGCGGCGGCTGCGCGCGAGGCCGGCCACCGCGTCCGCGAGGTCGAGGTCGAGTTCTCCTCGGTCGCCGGCGCCTCGCTGCACGCCGACGGCTACCGCGGCCGCGCGCACATGGTCGTGGATGAGGAGCGGCAGGTGCTGCTCGGCGTGACCCTGGTCGGATCCGATGTCGCGGAGCTCATCCACGCCGCCACGATCGCGGTCGTCAGCGAGGTCCCGCTCGCCCGGCTCTGGCACGCGGTGCCGTCGTATCCGACCATGAGCGAGGTGTGGCTGCGCCTCCTGGAGGCCTACGGCCGGCAGTCGGCCTGAATGCTGCCCTGACCAGGGTCGCCCTTTCTGGTTTCAGAGCGCGCAAATGGCTCCATTCCGGCCCCGGATCCAGCCATTTGCGCGCTCTGAAACAGGGGCCGTCCGCTCGAAAGGGGAATCCGGACGGCGAGCCCACTGTTTCCGATGTCGGAGGCATCGCCTACTGTCGGAAGGGCGCCGCAGCGCACGCGGAAGCACGTGTCTCATCGATCTGAACAGGACGGACGAGCATGCAAGCAGTTTTCGACGGACGGATCATCGCGAACGCGGATGACGCCGACGTGGTGGTCATCGAGGGCAACCGGTACTTCCCGCCGACCTCGGTCACCGAGGGCGTGCTGCGGGAGAGCCCGACGCCCTACACGTGCGTGTGGAAGGGCGAGTGCCAGTACTACTCGCTCCGGGTGGACGAGCAGATCCACAAGGATCTGGCCTGGGCGTACCCGCACCCCTATCCCACCGCGATCGAGCGGGTCGGGGTCGACTTCTCCGGCTACGTCGCGTTCGACCGCACCGTGACGATCCGTGAGGGCGATGTGCCCGAGGAGGGGGCGCTCCCCTGAGGGGCGCTGAGCCGATGATCGAGTTCCGTTCCGTCACGAAGACGTTCCCCGACGGCACCTGCGCCGTCGACGACTTCAGCCTGGTCATCCCGGCCCGGCAGACCACCGTGCTGGTCGGATCGTCCGGATCCGGCAAGACCACGCTGCTGCGCATGATCAACCGCATGGTCGAGCCCACGTCCGGCGCCGTCGAGATCGACGGCGAGAGCGTCCTCGACGGGGATCCGGTCGCCCTGCGTCGCCGCATCGGCTACGTCATGCAGAACTCCGGGCTGATGCCGCACTTCACCGTGATCGACAACGTCGCCACGGTGTTGCGCCTGAACGGCGTCTCCCGGCGTGAGGCGCACGCCCGCGCGCGGGAGCTGCTCGACACGGTCGGTCTCGATCAGGCGCTCGCCGACCGCTATCCCAGCCAGCTCTCCGGAGGGCAGCAGCAGCGCGTCGGCGTCGCGCGCGGGCTGGCGGCGGATCCGAACATCCTGCTCATGGACGAGCCGTTCGGGGCGGTGGATCCGATCGTTCGCACCGAACTGCAGCAGGAGCTGCTCCGACTGCAGCGCGAACTCGGAAAGACCGTGGTGTTCGTCACCCACGACATCGACGAGGCGCTCCTGCTCGGCGACCGCATCGTCATCCTCGACAAGGCCGCGCGGATCGTCCAGCAGGGCACTCCGGAGGAGATCCTCGCCGCCCCCGCCGACGACTTCGTGGCGGCATTCATCGGCGCGGACCGCGGACGGCGGGCCCTGCACCTCAAGCAGACGCCGCAGGGCACCCTGATCGTCGACGCCGACGGGCGCGCGCAGGGGACGCTGGTGCAGTCGCCGGCCTCACTGCTGGACGCTCATCCGCCGCGGGCGGCGGATGAGGTCGACATCGACGCAGGGACCACCCACTGACATGACCTGGATCATCGACAACCTCGGGCTCATCCTGGGCCTCGCCGCCGTGCATCTGCAGCAGAGCATGATCGCTCTCGTGCTCGGGGTCGTCGCGTCGGTGCCGCTGGGGTGGATCGCCTGGCGCTACCGGCTCGTGCGCGGTCCGCTGATCGTGCTCACCGGCCTGCTGTACACGATCCCGTCCCTGGCGCTGCTGATCCTGCTGCCGGCGCTGCTCGGCTACTCCGCGATCAGCCCGACCAACCTGGTCGTTGCCCTCACCATCTACAACATCGCGATCCTCGTGCGCGCGGTCGCCGACGGTCTCGACTCGGTCGACGCCGACGTCCGCCGGGCGGCCACCGCGATGGGCTATGGATCCGCTCGCCGGTTCTGGACCGTCGAGCTGCCGCTCGCGGGTCCCGTCATCATGGCCGGCGTACGCGTCGCCGCGGTCTCCACGATCGCGCTCGCCACGGTCGGCATCCTGGTCGGCGTGCAGAACCTCGGCTACCTCTTCACGAACGGGCTGGACCGCCGGCTCATCGAGGAGGTCTTCGCGGGCGTGCTCGCCGTGGTCGTCCTCGCCGTCGTGATCGACCTGCTGCTGGTGCTGCTCGGCCGCGTGATCATGCCGTGGCAGCGCGTGACCAGGCCGAGGAGCCACGGCGCGCGACCGGCCGTCGTGACCGGGGGTGCGGCATGAACCTCTTCGGCGACGCGATCCGCTGGCTGCTCGATCCCGAGCAGTGGACGGGCTCCTATGCGCTGCCCGTCCTGTTCACCCAGCATGTGCTCTACACGCTCGTCTCGGTGCTGGTCGCCGCGGCCATCGCCGTGCCGGCGGGCTGGCTCATCGGGCACACCGGCCGCGGACGCGAGGTCGCCGTCGCGATCTCGGGCGCCGCGCGTGCGATCCCGTCCTTCGGTCTGCTGATCCTGCTCGTGCTGCTGTTCGGAGTCCTGCAGGTGCCCGCCGCCGCGCTCGTCACGTTCGTCCTGCTCGCGATCCCGTCGCTGCTGGCCGGCGCGTACACCGGCATCGAGGCGATCGACCCGCGCGTGATCGATGCAGCCAAGGCCATGGGCATGACGCCCTGGCAGGTGTTCTGGAAGGTCGAGTTCCCCCTGGGGCTGCCGCTGCTCATCGGCGGACTGCGTGCCGCGACGCTGCAGGTGATCGCGACGGTCACCATCGCCGGCTACGTGAATCTCGGCGGCTTCGGCTATCCGATCATCCAGGGGATCCCGCTGGGCCGCTTCGACGAGGTCCTCGCCGGGGCGCTTCTCGTCGCCGCGCTCGCGCTCATCGCCGACCTCCTGTTCGCGATCGCCCAGCGCGCCGCGGTGCCCGCCGGGGTGCGCGCGACCGGCGCACGCGCCGACGAACCCCGTTCCCGCACGCGCGGCGCCCTGCGCGCGGCACGCTCCTGACCTGCACCGACTCCCCCACCGAAGAGAGGCACACCATGTTCACCGCTCGCATCACCCGCATCGCCGCTGCAGCGACGTCCGCGGTCGCCATCGCGCTCGCACTCAGCGCCTGCGGATCCAGCAACCCGCTCGACAAGCCCACCGAGACCAGCGGATCCGGCTCCTCCGACACAGTCGTGATCGGATCCCAGGCCTACTACTCGAACGAGATCATCGCCGAGATCTACGCGCAGGCCCTCGAGAAGGACGGCGTGAAGGTCGACCGCAAGTTCAACATCGGCCAGCGCGACGCCTACATGCCCGACGTCAAGTCCGGCGCGATCAACCTGTTCCCGGAGTACACCGGCAACCTGCTGGAGTACCTGGGCGGTAAGGCCGACACGAACAGCCCCGACGACGTGTACGCCGCGTTGAAGAAGGCTCTGCCGTCTGGCCTCGCCGTGCTCGACTACGCGAAGGCCGCGGACCAGGACACCTACACCGTGACCAAGGCCAACGCCGACAAGTACGGCCTGTCCTCGATCGCCGACCTCTCCAAGATGCCCGCCCCGGTCACGGTCGGCGGCGCCCCCGAGTTCGAGAAGCGCCCCTACGGTCCCGCGGCCGCGAAGACCCTCTACGGTGTCGACCTGGCGTTCTCGGCCACGGGTCAGACCACGCTCGAGGCGCTGCAGGCGGGCACCGTGCAGGTGGCCGACATCTACTCGGCCGACCCGGCGTTCGCCAAGGGCGACCTGGTCGCGCTGAAGGACCCGAAGAACCTCATCCTTCCGTCCAACATCGTGCCGATCGTGAGCGCGAACGTCGCCGACAAGGTCTCGAAGACGATCAACGCCGTCAGCGCCAAGCTCAGCACCGAGGAGCTCGTCAAGCTCAACGTGCAGAGCACGGCGGACAAGAAGCAGGCGACCGACATCGCCAAGGCCTGGCTGAAGGAGCAGGGCCTGAGCTGACGCCCGCAAGGCCCACACGGGTCGTTGAGCGAGCACAGCAGGACCGAGACGAAACGCGGCGCCCTTGCGGGGGCACCGCGTTTCGTCTCGGTCGCCTCCGGCGTCCTCGCTCAACGACCCCGTGGGTGTCTACCGCGTGAGATGTCGCGCGAAGAAGCGCGCGGCATCCTCTCCGGCCCATGCCGGAACGCCCGTGTGCCCGCCGAGGTTGGCCTGCAGGGTCTTCTCGGCGGATCCGAACGCGTCGAACACCTCGAGCGATCGCTGCCGGTCGTTGCCCTCGTCGTCCCACTGCAGCAGCACGTGCAGGGGGATGGTGACCCCCCGGGCCTCGGCCAGGATGCTCAGCGGAACATAGCTGCCGGCGAACAGGCCGGCGGCGACGACGCGCGGCTCCCTCAGGGCGAGCCGGATGCCGACCGCGAGCACGCCGCCCGAGTAGGCGACGGGGCCGCCGATTTCGGGAAGCGCGAGCACCGCGTCCAGCGCCGTCTGCCATTCGGGCACCGTCCGCTCGACCAGCGGGAGCACCAGCTGGTCGATGACGTCCTCGTTTGGTCGTCGACCGGCGTCGAGCGCTCGCATCAGGTCTGCGCGGGCGCTCTCGAGGTCGGGCAGAGCCGGACGCGCGCCATTGCCGGGCATCTCGAGAGTGACCGAGGCGAAACCGAGCTCGGCGGATGAGCGCGCCCGCCCTTCCAGGCGCGGGCGCATCCGGGCGAGCCCCGGCCCGCTCGGATGGCCGAGCAGGATCAGCGGGACGGGATGCTCCGCGGAGGCGGATCCGGGCAGCCAGAGGACGCCGTCGATCCCGTCGAGGGTGAAGTCGCGCTCGATGAGGCTGTCGCGATGGTGCTCGGAGGAGAGCCGCCTCTCGGCGGTGAAGGTCAGTTCAGGGGTGATGTTCATGGTCGTGCCTTTCGGGAGTGCGCATGTACGGCGCTCCCGGACGACCTATCGCCCGACCGTGTCCCCGAGGAGGAGCACCCACGTCGATTCGTTCATGGGTATCACCTCCTGTTCTCGTGCCCGCACGGCGTAGGCGACAGTAGCACCTCCGCCGACGTCAGTCGAGGGCGCTCATCACGTGCTTGATGCGCGTGTAGTCGTCGAAGCCGTACTGCGACAGGTCCTTGCCGTAGCCCGAGTGCTTGAAGCCGCCGTGCGGCATGTCCGACACGAACGGGATGTGCGTGTTGATCCAGACGCAGCCGAAGTCGAGGTCGCGGGAGAAGCGCAGCGACCGGGTGTGGTCCGTGGTCCACACCGACGCGGCCAGCGCGTAGGGCACGTCGTTCGCGTACCCCAGCGCCTCGTCGTCGTCCTCGAAGGACTGCACGGTCAGCACCGGCCCGAAGATCTCGCTCTGCACGGCCTCGTCGTCCTGGCGCATGCCCGAGACGATCGTCGGCTCGAAGAAGTAGCCGACATCGCCCTGCCGCTTCCCGCCGGTCTCGATCTTCGCGTGCGCGGGCAGACGATCCACGAAGCCCTGTACCTGCGCGAGCTGCGCCGCGCTCGAGAGCGGACCGAAGAACACGCCCTCCTCGTGCGGGGCGCCGGTGCGGGCGTGCGTGTGCACCCGCTCCACGAGCGCCTTCACCAGCTCGTCGTGCACCGAGGCGTGCACGATCACCCGGGTGGCCGCGGTGCAGTCCTGGCCGGCGTTGAAGAACGCACCGGTGACGATGCCCTCCGAGGCCTTGGCGATCGATGCGTCCGGGAACACGATCGCCGGCGCCTTGCCGCCGAGTTCGAGGTGCACGCGCTTCACATCGGCCGCGGCCGACTCCGCGACCGCCATGCCGGCACGGACGGATCCGGTGATGGCGACCATCTGCGGCGTCTTGTGGGCGACGAGGGCGGCACCGGTGCTGCGATCGCCCAGCACGACGTTGAGCGTGCCCGCCGGGGTGTGCTCGGCGACGATCTCGGCGAGAAGCAGCGTCGTGAGCGGCGTGGACTCCGCGGGCTTCAGCACCACGGTGTTGCCCGCGGCCAGAGCCGGCGCGATCTTCCACACGGCCATGTTCAGCGGGTAGTTCCACGGGGTGACCTGTCCGATCACGCCGATCGGCTCACGTCGCACATAGGAGGTGTGCCCCGCCATGTACTCCGCGGCGGCGCGCCCTTCGAGGCTGCGTGCGGCGCCCGCGAAGAAGCGCAGCTGGTCGACGGACTGGTCGATCTCGTCGGCCACGAGATTGGCGCGGGGCTTGCCGGTGTCCTGGGACTCCAGGTCGGCGAACTCCTCCGCGCGGGCCGCCATCGCATCCGCGATCCGGAACAGCGCGAGCTGGCGTGCGGCCGGAGTGGTGTCGCGCCAGAGCGGGAAGGCGGCCGATGCGGCGGCATAGGCGGCGTCGACGTCGCTCTGGTCCGAGATCGGCGCCTGGCCGTAGACCTGCTCGGTGACGGGGTCGATGAGGTCCATGCGGCCCTCGCCGTGCGCGGCGACCGAACGGCCGCCGATGAAGTTCTGCAACAGTGCTGATTCAGACAGGGTGCTCCGCATGCTGAAAGGATAGGAGAGAATCGACGAAATCGGAAGAAATCAGGATCAGATTCTGCGAAATCAGTTGCAGAGGCCTGCTGAGGATGTCAAGATCGTCACATGAGCGACAAGCCGAAGGTGCCGGTTCTCGACGACGTCTCGAAGCGGATCATCGAACTGCTGCAAGAGGACGGTCGTCGGCCGTACGCCGAGATCGGCCGTGCCGTGGGTCTCAGCGAGGCCGCCGTCCGCCAGCGCGTGCAGCGCCTCACCGACAGCGGCGTGGTGCAGATCGTGGCGGTGACCGATCCTCGTCAACTCGGATTCTCCCGTATGGCGATGCTGGGCATCCGCGTCGACGGGGATCCGCGGGTCGCCGCCGAGGCGATCGCGAATATTCCCGAGATCGCATATGTCAATGTGACGCTCGGATCCTTCGACATCCTCGCGGAGGCGATCTGCGAGAGCGACGAGGATCTGCTCGAGCTGATCGCGACCCGTATCCGCACCATCGAGGGCGTCTCGCACACCGAGTGCTTCCTCTACGCGGGGCTCCACAAGGACCTCTACAACTGGGGCACGCGCTGATCCGCTGAACCCGTCGCTCACCTGAACCCGGCCGCATCGCGGCACCGGGGCGCCCTGTCGCGCCCTGCGGAAGAACCCCGCCCACACCACCTCCCGGACAAGGAATCACTCATGGGAACGACCGTCTTCGAACGACGGCAGCCGAGCGCGTCGGTCATCGAGCGCTCACTCGAGAACACCGCGCACGCCGCGTTCTGGCTCGACGACGTCGAGCGCGCCGGGTACCCGCAGCTCACGGGCGAGGTCCGCGCCGACCTGGCGATCGTCGGCGGCGGCTATGCCGGCCTGTGGACGGCGATCCGCGCCAAGGAGCGCGACCCGCAGCGCACGGTCGTCCTGCTCGAGGCGAACAGGGTGGGCTGGGCCGCGTCCGGTCGCAACGGAGGGTTCTGCGAGGCGAGCCTCACGCACGGCGAGGAGAACGGGCTGAACCGCTGGCCCGACGAGATGGAGCAGCTCGAGCGCCTCGGGCTGGAGAACCTCGACGGCATCCAGGAGGCGGTGGAGCGCTACGGCATGGACGTCGACTGGGAGCGCACGGGGCAGATGGCCGTGGCCGTCGAACCGCACCAGGTCGAGTGGATGGAGGGCGACGACTTCCTCGATCGGGCCGCCGTGCAGGCGCAGGTCGCTTCACCCACCTACCTCGCCGGATCCTGGGATCGCCAGGGCTGCGCGATGGTGCACCCGGCGAAGCTCGCCTTCGAGCTCGCCCGCGTGGCCACCGGGCTCGGCGTGCAGATCTTCGAGCGCACCCGCGTCACCGGTCTCAGCGGCAGAGGCGCGCAGACGATCGCCGCCGAGACGGGATCCGTCATCGCCGACCAGGTCGCTCTCGCCACGAACGTGTTCCCGTCGCTGCTCAAGCGCAACAGGCTGATGACGGTGCCCGTCTACGACTACGCGCTCATGACCGAGCCGCTGACCGCCGAGCAGTACGACGCGATCGGCTGGAAGAACCGCCAGGGCCTCGCCGACAGCGCGAACCAGTTCCACTACTACCGTCTGAGCGCCGACAACCGGATCCTGTTCGGCGGCTACGACGCCGTCTACCACTTCGGCGGCAAGGTGCGCGAGGAGTACGAGGAGCGGCCGGAGAGCTTCCGCAGGCTGGCCTCGCACTTCTTCACCACGTTCCCGCAGCTCGAGGGGCTCCGTTTCACGCACCGCTGGGCCGGCGCGATCGACTCGTGCAGTCGGTTCTGCGCGTTCTTCGGCACTGCCCGTGGCGGCCGCGTCGCTTACGCGACCGGGTTCACCGGGCTGGGGGTCGGTGCGACGCGCTTCGCGGCCGATGTGATGCTCGACCAGCTCGCCGGGCTCGACACCGAGCGCACTCGCCTGAAGATGGTGCGGGAGAAGCCGATCCCGTTCCCGCCGGAGCCGGCGGCCTCGATCGGCGTGAACCTCGTGCGTGCCGCGATGAACCAGGCCGACCACAACCAGGGCAGGCGCAACCTGTTCCTGAAGACGCTCGACGCCGTCGGCATGGGGTTCGACTCGTGACCGCGCTGCCCGCGGCGGGGCGCGCGGTGACCGACGTGGACCTCGTGCTCGCGCACACGCCCCTGCCGACGGACGAGGTCGTATCGGGCTCGCCCACCACCGCGATCGCCGTGCTCGACGACACCGGCGACCGCGAGATCGGCATCTGGGAGATGACGCCCGGCACCGCATGCGACACCGAGGTCGACGAGCTCTTCGTCGTGCTCTGGGGCCGGGCGACGATCGTGTTCGAGGACCCGTCGCTGCCGGATCTCGAGGTCGGCCCCGGATCCGTCGTCCGCCTCGCCGAGGGCATGCGCACGACCTGGATCGTCACCGAGACGCTGCGCAAGGTCTACATCGCCTGACCCCATCATCGAGGCCTTTCGGGGCGTCGGATCCGGGAATACAATCAGCGCGGGGAACTCATTCGCGCGCCCGAGCGGCGCGGCGTTGTGCTGGGCCGACGCGAGGATGACAACACCCCGGAGCTGGGGCTCATCATGTTCGAGAAATTCATGGCGACGGCCGTTCTCCCTGCTGCGGACCTCGAGCGCGCCAAGCGCTGGTGGCACGACGTGCTCGACCGGGATCCGGTCGAGGTCGACGCCGAGTCCGGGAACGTGTTCTACGACGTCGGCGGCACCGTGGTGCTGGTGTACCTCACCAGCTTCGCGGGCACGGCGAAGAACACGGCGCTGAACCTCCTGACCGACGACATCGACCGCGACGTGGCGGCGCTGCGCGCCCGCGGGATCGCCTTCCACGAGTACGACTTCCCCGGGCTCAAGACCGTCGACGGCATCGCGGAGCTGGGGGAGGAACGGGCCGCGTGGTTCAGTGACAGTGAGGACAACATCATCGCGCTCGGCCAGCCGTCGCCGGAGATGGTGGCGCGCGTGATGGGCGGGGCGCCCGCCGCCGGGTGAGACCCGAGTCGGGGCCGCGGTCGCTGGGGCCGGCCTCGCACCTGGCGAGGCTCGTCAGCGTCCGTGCGCGAGCAGCGCCAGGTGCAGCGCCGACAGCGTCTCACCGTCGTCGAGATCGGCGCCGAGCAGGTCCGCGATGAGGGTGAGGCGCTGGTAGAAGACCGAGCGGGACAGGTGCGAAGCGGCCGCCGCCGCGGTGCGGTTGCCGGGGTGCGCGACCACGGCGCGCAGCACGCGGAGCAGGTCGCCCTGCGTCGCGTCGTCGTGGCGGATCAGCGGGGCGAGCAGACGCGCGCTGTGCTCCTGGAGTCGGTGGTCCCCGCTGAGCTCGGCGGCCAGGCGGGCGAGAGGTCGTTCGGCGACGCGCAGCACGGCACCGGGCTCCGCCTGGCGCGCCAACCGCCGCACGACCGGGATCGCCGCGAGCAGCTCCGCCGCCGACGATGCGGGGTCGCTGACGGCGCCGGATCCGATCGACTCGAGGACCGACTCGGGCACGCGCGATCCTGCCGGCAGGGAGAGGAGCAGGATCCGCTCCGCGCCGACGACCGCGCTCAGGACGCGCGCGTCCCCGGCGGATCCGGTTGGGCCGCTGCCGGACCCCGCGGATCCAGGCGCTCCGGTTCCGGCCGCAGTCGACGCGGCGACGTACAGTGTCCGGCCCCGGACGGGGAACCCGGAGGACTCGAGACGCGCCTCGATATCGGCGACCGTGACGTACCGCTCGCTCAGCAGCGCCGCGATCAGCCCCTCCGCGCGCAGCCGGGCCCAGGCGTCCTCCCCGTCGGCGAGGCGTGACAGCGCGAGCGCCGTCGCGGCCTGCTCGAGCACGGTCGCCGGCCCCGCGGGGTGCGCCGGGCCGGGCAGGGCGATCAGCTCGCCCCATCGCGTGCCGCGGGCGGCGACCGGCACGCGCGTCCACTCCGGCGGCAGGCGGCGCGATCGACCCGCCCAGTCCGCGAGCAGCTCCGCCTCGGCCAGGTCGAACGAGTCGGCGACGACGACCTCGTGCGCGAGGTCCTCCAGCACCACCGGCGCACGCAGGGCTCGCGCCGTCTCGCGTACGACGATCTCGACCGGCGCGCCACGCAGGCTCAACCCGGTGAACAGTTCGTGCAGCCGCTGCCGCTCCTGCAGCGCCTCGACCTGGCCCGCGATGATCCGGCGGTGCACCTCCTCGGTGACGGCGACGAACTTCACCTCGCGGTCCAGGGTCACGAGCGCGAGGTCGCGCGCGCGGCACGCCGCCACGAGCGCCGGCGGCACCACCGCGAACCGGGTGCCCAGCTCCAGCACGATCCCGGCCAGGCCCGCATCGGACAGTTCGTCGACGAGGCGGCCGAGCGCCGCGGCATCGCCGGGCCAGCCGGCGCCCGTGGTGAGCAGCAGCTCTCCGCCGTCCAGCAGCGCGGCGACCCGCTCGCTGTCGGACACGTGCACCCAGCGCACCGGCACGTCGACGGACCCGGCCAGCAGCTCGGGGATCCCCGCCTGCAGCGAGGCGACCTCGAGGGCGTCGGCGACGGTCGGAAGACCCGGATCGCCCCTCGACTCGCTGCGCTCGCTCGGGGACCGTGCAGGCGCGTCCTGCCGTGCGTCCGGACGATCTGTCCGATCGGCGGCAAAGTCCAGACGATCTGCGGGCACGGATCCATCCTCCCCTTTGTCAGCATGGGAGAGCAAGCCCGCGGACGTGTCCGATCAGAGTGTCCGGATCCGCGTCCGCAGCATTCGAACCCACGACCCGAGGAGCATCGCGTGACCGTGATCCGCCACTTCATCGACGGAGCCGACACCGGCGAGACCGAGCGCACCGGCCCGGTGTACAACCCCGCCACCGGCGAGGCCCACCGCACCGTCGCGTTCGCGAGCGCCGCCGAGGTCGAGCAGGCGATCGCCGCGGCGAAGGCCGCCGGTCCCGCCTGGCGTGCGACCAGCCTCATCAAGCGCGCCGACGTGTTCTTCCGCCTGCGCCAGATCCTCGCCGAGCGCACGCCCGAGCTCGCCGCCATCGTCACGAGCGAGCACGGCAAGGTCCTCTCCGATGCCGCGGGTGAGGTCTCGCGCGGCATCGAGAACGTCGAGTTCGCCGCCGGTCTCGTGCACCTGCTGAAGGGCGAGCACGCGGAGCAGGTCGCTCGCGGCGTGGATGTGCATTCGGTCAAGCAGCCGGTCGGCGTGGTCGCCTGCATCACTCCGTTCAACTTCCCGGTGATGGTGCCGCTGTGGATGGTCGCCTCTGCGATCGCGTGCGGCAACACCGTCGTGCTCAAGCCGAGCGAGAAGGATCCGTCCGCGGCGATCTGGCTCGCCAAGGCGTTCCAGGAGGCGGGGCTTCCCGACGGCGTGCTCAACGTCGTCAACGGCGACAAGGTCGCGGTCGACACCCTGCTCGACTCGCCGGACGTCAAGGCCGTGAGCTTCGTCGGATCCACCCCGATCGCGAAGTCGATCTACGAGCGTGCCTCCGCCAACGGCAAGCGCGTGCAGGCCCTCGGCGGCGCCAAGAACCACATGGTCGTGATGCCCGACGCCGACATCGACGGCGCTGCGGCCGCGGCGGTCTCCGCCGCCTACGGCTCGGCGGGCGAGCGCTGCATGGCCGTCTCGGTGCTGGTCGCCGTGGGCGAGGTCGCGGATCCGCTCATCGCCTCGATCACCGAGAAGGTGCAGAACCTGCGCATCGGCGACGGCACCGACGCGGCGAGCGAGATGGGCCCGCTGGTCACCCGCGAGCATCGCGACCGCGTCGAGTCCTATGTCACGGGAGCCGCCGCCGAAGGCGCCACCGTGCTCATCGACGGCACGCAGCGGATCGCCGCCGGCGAGCGTCTCGACGAGAACGGCTTCTTCACCGGGATCAGCCTCATCGACCACGTGAAGCCCGGCATGAAGCTGTACGAGGACGAGATCTTCGGCCCGGTGCTCTCGGTGGTCCGCGTGGGCAGCTACGCCGAGGCCGTCGAGCTCATCAACGCGCACCAGTTCGGCAACGGCACGGCGATCTTCACCCGCGACGGCGGCACCGCCCGCGAGTTCGAGTTCGACATCGAGGTCGGCATGGTCGGCGTCAACGTGCCGATCCCCGTGCCGATCGGCGCGTTCTCGTTCGGCGGCTGGAAGGCCTCGCTCTTCGGCGACTCGCACATCTACGGCCCCGAGTCGATCCACTTCTACACGCGCTCCAAGGTCGTCACCACCCGCTGGCCCGACCACACCCCCGCGCAGGTCGACCTCGGCTTCCCGAGCAACCACTGACGCCGAGAGGATCCGGATCATGACCGTCACCACCGAAGCCGCCGTGCTCACCGACCGCCACGGCGAGGCGCACGCCCTGCCCGCCGTGGAGGCCGAGGCGCAGGTGCGCGCCGACGACCGCGCGCACGTGTTCCACTCCTGGAGCGCGCAGGCCGCGATCGACCCGCTGCCCGTCGCCGCGGGCGAGGGATCCACGTTCTGGGACTATCAGGGCAACGCCTACCTCGACTTCTCCAGCCAGCTGGTGAACCTCAACCTCGGCCACCAGCAGCCGGATCTGGTCGCCGCGATCCAGCACCAGGCCGGTCGTCTCGCGACGATCCAGCCGTCGCTCGCGAACGACGTGCGCGGCGAGCTGGCGCGGCTCATCGCCGAGGTGGCGCCCGAGGGCATGGAGAAGGTGTTCTTCACCAACGGCGGCGCCGACGCGAACGAGTACGCGGTGCGCATGGCGCGCACCGTGACCGGACGCCGCAAGGTGCTGTCGATGTACCGCAGTTACCACGGCTCCACCGCGACGGCGATCTCGATGACCGGCGACCCGCGGCGCTGGGCGAACGACACCGTCGACAACGGCACCGTGCGCTTCTTCGGCCCGTATCTGTACCGCTCGGCGTTCCACTCGTCGACGCTCGCCGAGGAGTCGCAGCGCGCGCTCGCGCACCTCGAGCAGACCATCCAGCTCGAGGGCCCGAACACGATCGCGGCGATCATCATCGAGACCGTCGTCGGCACCAACGGGGTGCTGGTCCCGCCGCCCGGGTACCTGCAGGGCGTGCGCGAGCTGTGCGACCGCTACGGCATCGTCTACATCGCCGACGAGGTCATGGTCGGCTTCGGCCGCCTCGGCGAGTGGTTCGGCATCGACGCGTTCGACGCGAAGCCGGATCTGATCACCTTCGCGAAGGGTGTGAACTCGGGCTACGTGCCGCTCGGCGGCGTCGTGATCTCCGACCGGATCGCGAGCGCGTTCGACACCGTGCCGTTCGCGGGCGGGCTGACCTACTCGGGCCATCCGCTGGCGTGCGCCGCGGGCGTCGCGACGTTCGAGGTGTTCCGGCGTGACGGGATCCTGGAGCGCGTGCGCGACCTCGGATCCCGCATCGTGGAGCCCACGCTGCAGGGCTGGCTGGAGAAACACCCGAGCGTCGGAGAGGTGCGCGGCCAGGGTCTGTTCTGGGCCGTCGAGCTGGTGCGCTCGAAGGAGACCCGCGAACCGCTCGTGCCGTTCAACGCGGCGGGCGCCGACGCGGCCCCGATGGGCGCGTTCGTCGCCGCGGCGAAGAAGGGCGGCGTCTGGCCGTTCGTGCATTTCAACCGCACGCACATCGCCCCGCCGCTCGTGATCACCGAGGACGAGCTCGTGCGCGGGCTCGCGGCGCTCGACGAGGCGCTCGACGTCGCGGACGGCTACACCGTCTGAGTCGGCGGTCGCTACGCCCGGATCCCGTCCCCTCGGTGGGGCGGGATCCGTCGCGTCTGGGGCGCGTGCCGCCGGGTTTCGGAGACGTGGCGCGCCCCGGAACGCGGGGATGCGCCCCGAAACAGGCCGCTGCCGTCCGGACGGGACTTGCCGTCAGACCGCGATCGGATCCGGATCCGCCGCGCGGTCGACGATCCAGGCGTTCTCATGGCGGCGGATCGTGGAGACCGACAGGTTGGCGGGACCGGATCGGGTGTCGGGCGCGCCGCCGAGGGTGTGCAGCAGCGACATGATCGTGATGCCGCTCGTCACGACGAGCACCTCGGATCCGGCCTCCGCCGCATCGTGCAGGGCCTCGATCGCCCGCACGGCCACGGCGGCAGGCGCCTCGGCGAACGGATCCGTGGCGGCGAGGGCATCCAGCGTCGCGATGAACGGCATCTCCGCGTCGGCGTGGTCCTCCATGAGCCGGGAGAAGCGGCGGATGTGCATGCCTTCCAGCGCCCCGAAGCTCAGCTCGCGCCAGCGCGGGTCGGGCACGGCGGCGAGCTCCGAACCGGCGGCCGCGAGGAGACCTGCGGCGGTCTCGCGGTGCCGCATCCCGTCGCCCGAGAACGCGGCGTCGAAGCGGATGCCCGCCGCGGCGAAGTCGAGCCCGCGGGTGGCGGCCTGCTCGCGTCCGGTCGGAGTGAGCGGCGCGTCGGACCAGCCCTGGATCCGCTCCGCCGCGTTCAGCATGCTCTGCCCGTGCCGCACCACCCAGATCCGCGTCATGGATCCAGCCTAGGTCGAGGGCGACCCCCGGGGGTGGGGTCGCTGGGGCTCAGAGCGACGGCCACCACGCCGGATCCGTCCACAGCCCGAGCTCCTGCTCGAGTGCAGCGCCGACTCGGAACACCGTGGCGTCGTCGAAGGTGCGTCCGACGATCTGCACCCCCGTGGGTACGCCGTTCGGCGCGATCCCCGACGGCACGGCCAGTACCGGCACCCGCCCGATCACGTTGAACGGCAGGGTCATGAGCTGGGAGAAGATCGCCCTGCTGTCGGTGCAGGGCTCGTCGGCGGCCAGGCCGGTCGATGCGACGGTCGGGCAGAGGAGCACGTCGAACTCCTGCATGAGCTCGCCGAACGGTCGGTAGAACGCCGACTCCGCCTCGAGCCCGGTCACGAAGTCGCCGCCGTTCGCGGCGGACTCGGCGAACGCCCGCGTATACGGCATGAGCTGGGCGGTGCGCTCGGGATCGCCGTCGGCGATGGACTCGATGAACGGTCCCATGACCGCGCCGAAGTGCGGCCAGCTCGTCTGGAGAACCCGCTCCGGTCCCCACGGCAGCTCGACCTGCTCCACCGCGGCGCCTGCCGCGCGAAGCGCCGCGACGACGGCCATGGTGTTCGCGACGACCGCCGGATCCACCGCGTATCCGCCGAGGTCGAGGCAGACCGCGATCCGCATACCGTCGAGCGACGAGACCTCGCCCGACACGGTGACGACCTCGCGCAGCGACGCGGCGTCCCCCGCCCACGGGCCGGAGATCACGTTCTGCAGCAGCGCCACGTCGGCGACGCTGCGTCCCATCGGCCCGTCCGCGCAGTAGGTGTCGGAGTTGAACGGGGCCATCCCCGGCACGCGCGCGAACGGGGGCTTGAACCCGACCACGCCGCAGAACGACGAGGGGATCCGGATCGATCCGCCGATGTCGGATCCGGTCGCGAGGATCGTGGAACCGCTCGCGAGCACGGCGCCGGAGCCGCCGGAGGACCCGCCCGGGGTGAAGTCGGTGTTCCACGGGTTGCGGGTCACGCCCCAGAGCGCGGTGTGGGTGACCGGGGCGCAGCAGTACTCCGGCGTGGTGGTGCGCCCGTGCACCACGGCGCCGGCCGCGAAGATGCGATCCACGATCGGGTGGGTCTCGGTGGCGACGTGCCCGCGCTCGAGCAGGCTGCCCTCCTCGGCGGTGCGGCCGGCGATCGGCTGCTCCTCCTTGAGCATGAGCGGGATGCCCTCGAGCGCCCCCGTGGGTCCGCCGTCGGCGAACCGCCGTTCGGACGCAGCGGCGGCGAGGCGAGCCTCGTCGAGCCACTGCTCGGTGACGGCGTTGATGGCGGGCTCGGTCGCCGCCGTGCGTGCGATCACCGCATCGAGCAGCTCGACGGGGGAGAGCTCGCGACGGCGGAATCGCGCGGCGGCCTCGGTCGCAGTGAGGTGGTGCAGCTCCATGGGGAATCCTTTTCCGAGATGGGGTCGTTGAGCGAGAACGCTTCTGGCGCGGGGTGGATCCGGTCAGGCCGGGACGGGAACCGAGTCCAGCAGCAGCCGGGTGTACTCGTGCTGCGGGTTCGTGAGGATTTCGGTCGTCGCGCCGCGCTCCACGATCTCGCCGCGGCGCATCACCAGGGTCTGCTCGCACACCCGGCGCACGACGGCCAGGTCGTGGCTGATGAACAGCAGGGTCAGACCCTGGCGGCGCCGGATGTCGGCGACCATGTCGAGCACCTGCGCCTGCACGGAGACGTCCAGCGCGCTGGTGGCCTCGTCCATCACGAGCAGGTCGGGCTCGATCGCGAGGGCGCGGGCGATCGCGACGCGCTGGCGCTGCCCTCCGGACAGGGTCTTCGGGCGGGCGAGCGCGTGCTCCTCGCCCAGGCCGACCGCGGTGAGCAGCTCCAGGGCGCGATCGGCCGCGGCCGCCTTGTCGAGACCCGCGTGCAGCCTCAGCACATCGCCGACGGCCTGACCTGCGGGGATGCGCGGATCTAGCGACAGGTACGGATCCTGGAACACCATCTGCACGCTCTTCGCCCGCGCGACCCGTGCCTCGCGACCCGTCGCGTGCCCCGCGATGTCGCGCCCGCCGATCCGGATCGTGCCCGCATTGGCCTGCTCCAGGCCCACGATCATGCGCGCGAGGGTCGACTTGCCGGATCCGGATTCGCCGACGACGGCGAGGGCGCCGCCCACCGGGATCTCGAGGGTGGCGTCGGCGACGGCGCGGACCTCGCCGCGTCCGCGCACCCGGTACGTCTTCGAGACGCCGGCGACCTCGACCATGGCGGAGCCCGGACCGGAGGCCGAGCCCACGGCGCTGTCCGATCCGCTCAGCCGCGGTGTCGCCGCGACCAGGCGGCGGGTGTACTCGGCCTGCGGAGCGCGCAGCACGTCGAGCGCGGGCCCCTCCTCCACCACGGCGCCGTCCTTCATGACGACCAGCCGGTCGCACAGGGACCCGGCGAGGTTGAGGTCGTGCGTGATGAAGAGCATGCCCATGCCGCGTTCGGCGCAGAGCTCGCGCAGCACCTGCACGATCTCGGCCTGCGTGGTCACATCGAGCGCCGTGGTGGGCTCGTCGCACACCAGCAGGCGTGGCGCAGTGGTCAGGGCGCCCGCGATCATGACGCGCTGCAGCATGCCGCCGCTCAGCTCATGCGGGTGCTGATCCAGGTGCTCGGCGGGGGACGGCAGTCGCACGTCGGCGAGCAGCTCGGCGGCACGCGCACGCGCACGACCCCGTGACCAACCCTCATTCAGTCGCAGCGCTTCCGTGAGATGGTCCCCGATCGTGCGCATCGGGTTGATGCCCGCGCGCGGATCCTGGAACACCATCGCCGCGTCGGCGCGACGGATCGCGCGCAGCGACGCCGGCGCGAGCGGGGAGCGGCCGTCCACCGACACGGATCCGCCGATCTCCGCCCGCTCGGGCGTGAGCCCGAGCACCGTGCGCGCGGTGAGCGATTTCCCGGATCCGGACTCGCCGACCAGGCCCACCGTCTCGCCGGGGGCGACGGACAGGGTGATGCCGTGCAGCAGGCGCGTGCCGTTCGGCAGATCCAGCGTGAGCTCGCGGATGTCGAGCAGAGCGGACGCGGAGTGCGCCGCAGCCGTGTCGAGAAGTGCGGCGGTCATGCGGGGATCTCCCCTCCGATGCGGTCGGAGAGATCCTCGCCGACGATGTTGACGGCCACGACCACGAGCACCACCACGATGGCGGGCGCGATGGCGGGCAGGAACTGGCCTGCGGCGATGCCGGACTGGGCCTCGTTGATCATGGCACCCCAGTCGGCCGTCGGCGCCTGCACGCCGAGGCCGAGGAACGACAGCCCGGCGAGTTCTGCGAGCACGTAGCCGAAGTTCAGCGTCGACTGCGCCCCCACGATCGGGGCGATGTTCGGCAGCACGCGACGCAGCGCGATCCAGGAGCCGCCGAAGCCCTGCACGCGGTAGGCCGCGACGTACGGGCGGGTGCGCTCGGCGGCCACCAGCGAGCGGGTCAGCCGCGCCACGAACGGCGCGTAGGAGATGCTCATCGCGATGACCGGGGCGACCAGGCCCTTGCCGAACAGGGCGACGGCCATCATCGCGATCAGCAGCGACGGGAACGCGAACAGCACGTCGAAGACCCGCCCCAGCACGGCGTCGATCCAGCCGCCCCGCCAGCCGGCGAGCAGGCCGAGCAGGATGCCCAGCACGGTGGAGAACACGACGACGAGCAACGGGCCGAGCAGCGCCGTGCGGCCGCCCCAGATGATGCGGCTGAGCAGGTCGCGACCGAGACTGTCCGTGCCGAGCCAGTGCGCCGGCGACGGGGCCGCGTAGAACGCGGTGAAATCGACGGCGTCGGGGTCGTACGGGGCGACCCACGGGGCGAGGATCGCGGCCAGAGTGACCACGGCGAGGACCACCATGCTGGTGATCACGATGCCGCGCCCTCGCAGCTTCTTGGGCATGCGCAGCACGCGCACGGCCAGGGTGGGGGTGGGGACGGTCATCGTGCACCAGCTCCTGCGGCGGATCGCGGGTCGATCCAGGGTTCGAGGATGTCGATGATCGCGTTCACGACGACGAAGGCGGTGACCACGAGCAGGACGATCGCCTGCACGACGGGGAAGTCGAGGCGGTCGACGGAGCCGACCAGGAGCGAGCCGATGCCGGCGAGGCCGAAAGCCTGCTCGACGATCGAGCTCGCCACGATGAGGCCGGCGACGAGCACGCCGGACACGGTCAGGATCGGGCCGAGCGCGTTGCGCAGCACGTGCCGGCGGACCACGGCCAGCCGGGTGATGCCGCGGGAAGTGGCGACCTCGACGTGCTCGCGGTTCAGCTGCTCGACCATGGCCGAGCGGGTGACCTTGCCCACGAGCACGATGAACACGATCGCCAGGGCGATGGACGGCAGCACCAGGTGGTACGCCATGTCCCAGAATCCGGATCCGGACCCGAACGACGGGAACCAGCCCAGCTGCACCGAGAAGATCGCGATGAGCACGATGGATCCGACGAATGAGGGGATCGCTCCGAGCACCGTGAGGGAGATGAGGATCCCGCGGTCGGCGGCACGGCCCTTGTTCAGGGCGGCGATCGCGCCACCGATGAGGCCGACGACGGCGATGATCGCGCCGGCCATCACGACGAGCATCAGGGTGACCGGGAGGCGGTCGCCGAGCACGACCGTGACGTCCTGGCGGAACTGCAGGGAGCGGCCGAAGTCGCCGTGCAGCACGCCGGCGATCCAGCGCAGGTACTGCTCCCACGGGGGCAGGTCCAGCCCGTACTGCGCGGTGACGTCGGCGATCGCCTCGGGAGAGGGCTTGCGGCCGCGCAGCAGGAATCGGATCGGGTCGCCCGGCACGAGGAACCGGGAGAAGAAGACGAGGAGCGAAGCGAGGAAGAGGGTGAGCAGCAGCCCGCCCAGCTTTCCCGCGACGCGGCGGAGAGTGCTCATGGCGTCACCTGTGGTCTCGGCCGGCCCCGGAGCGGCGCGGCGTGCGTGTCGCTCCGGGGGTTCGGCTCATCGGGTGGGGTCGGGCGGATCAGCGCTTGCCGATTTGGGCCGCCCACGGGTAGTAGAGGAACGCCATCGAGGGGTCGAGGCCGGTGATGCGCTTGCCCAGGAACAGCGGCAGCGGGCCGGAGGCCAGCGGGATCCAGGGCAGCTCCTCGTTCGCGATCTGCTGCGCCTTGGCGGTCAGCGCGCTGCGCGCGGCCGGATCCATCGTGCCCACGGCCTCGTTCACGGTCTTGTCGAACTCCTCGTCGCTCCAGCCGCCGTAGTTGCTGAAGTCGCCCGTGCGCAGCACGCCGTACATCTCCAGGGCGTCGGGGCTGGACAGGTACCAGACGGTGTAGAACAGGTCGACCCCTTCGCGAGCGCTCGGGTCGCTGAACAGCGCCGTGTACTGCGCGGGGCTCACGGTCGTGATGGTCAGCTTCAGCCCGATCGACTGAGCGGCGGCCATGGTCGCCTGCGAGACCACGGAGAAGTCGTTGCCGATCGGGGCGGTCACGTAGACCAGCTCCTTGCCGGTCGCGCCGGCCTCCTCGACGAGCTTCTTGGCCTTCGCGACATCCTGCTCGTAGTGCGTGATGTCGTCGAAGGCGGCCTTCTTCGCCGCGTCGGAGGCGGATCCCCAGACCAGCTTCGTCGTCAGCACATCGGTGACCTCGCCGATGTTCTGCGAGGCGCCCTTCAGGATGCCGGGGCGGTCGAGCGCCAGCATGAGCGCCTGGCGCACGCGCTTGTCGCCGAGCACGCCCTTCATGTTGCTGATCACGAGGTCGCTCGTGGCCGTGGACGGGGCGTACAGCACGTCGCCCTTGCCCGAGGCCTGCAGCTGCGCGGCGGACTCGAGCGGGATCATCCAGGATCCGTCGACGCTGCCCGACTTCATGGCGTTCACACGGGCGGTGGCGTCGGGGATGATCGAGAAGGTCATCTCCTTCGACTTCGCACGCAGATCGGTGTCCCAGTAGCCGTCGTAGCGCTCGAGGGTGAGCGATTCGCCCGACTTCCACTGCTTCAGCGAGAAGGGGCCGGTGCAGTTGACGCCGCCGGTGGAGTTGCCGTAGTCCTTGCCCTTGGCCGCGAGGGTGGCAGCCGACTCGATGACACCGGCGGATCCGCCCATGCCCTGGTTGAACTGGGAGTCGGGGATCTTGGTCTTGACCGTGACCTCCATCGGCCCGGTCTGGGTGATCGAATCGACGTTCTGATACACGGAGAACCAGCTGGATCCGACCTGCGGGTCCATGATCCGCTGCATCGAGGCCACGGCGTCCGCCGCCGTGAGCGCGGTGCCGTCGTGGAAGGTCACGCCGTCGCGCAGCTCGTAGACCCAGGTGAGCGGGTCGGGGTTGGAGAAGCTCTTCGCGAGGCCCGGGCTCAGCGAGTAGTCGGGGTTCAGGCGCAGCAACGACTCGCACACGTTCGCGAGCACCTGGTTGTCCGGGTAGTCGAACGCGTAGGCGTAGTCGAGCGTGGCCGGCTCGGCGTACAGCGCGAACGAGAACGAGTCGATGTCGCCGCTCGGCTTCGCGGTCGTGGTGGTGAGTTTCCAGTCGGCGGTGGCGGAGTCGCCGCCGGTCGCGCCGCCGGAGCATGCGGTGAGCGCGGTCGCGGTGACGAGCGCGGCGGCGCCGAACGCCGCGGCGCGGATCAGGCGGCGCGAGGCGCCGCGGTTCGGGCGGGTGCGGGTCATGACAGCTCCCCTTCTTCATCGATGGAGGTGGTGCGGGTGGCGGCGGAATCGGCGGTCTCGACGCTGTGCAGCAGCACGCCGTCGATCCAGGTCTGGGTGACGCGGCTGGTGTGGATCTCCGAGGCCGCGACCTCGAACGGCGACGGATCGAGAACGACGAGGTCGGCGCGGTAGCCGGGCTTGATGCTTCCGGTGTCGTGTTCGCGGTGGTTCACGTAGGCGCTGCCGGAGGTGTACGCGGCCATGGCCGTGGCCAGGTCCAGGCGCTGGTGCGCGCCGCCGAGGGGCTCCCGGTCGGACCCCGGCACGGTGCGGTTGACGGCGATGTGGATCGCGTCGATCGGCGCCGCGCTGGAGACGGGCCAGTCGCTGCCCGCCGCGAGGCGGACCCCGGCCCGCACGAGGTCGCCGAACGGGTACTGTCGCGCCTCCTGCCCTTCCTGCAGGAAGGGCAGGGTGAGTTCGTCGAGCTGATCCTCGTGCGTCGCCCACAGCGCCTGCAGGTTCGCGACGGCGTCGAGCGGGGCGAAGCGCGGCACGTCCTCCTCTGCCACGATCTGCAGGTGCGCGAGGTGGTGGCGGTTGTCGGTCGGGCCGTTCGCGTCGCGGGCGTCCCGCAGGGCGTCGAGGGCCTCGCGCACGGCGCGATCGCCGAGCGCGTGCATGTGCACCTGCTGCCCCGCCGCGTCGAGCGCCGTCACGTACGCGCGCAGGCGCTCCGGGTCGATGAAGCTCAGCCCGTGGTTGTGCGTGTCGTGGCCGTGGGCATCGCGGTAGGGCGTGAGCATCGCGGCCGTGTGGTTCTCGGCGACGCCGTCGACCATGATCTTGGTCGTGCCGATCTCGAGCCGCTCGGGCGATCCGAGGGCTGTGACGCGCTGCCGCTCGGCGACCATGTGCGCGACCTGCTCGATGCCGCCGTCGCGCTCCCACCACTGCGCGCCGGTGACGTGCACGCGCAGCGTGCCCTCCGCGAGGGCGTGCTCATAGGCCGGGAGCGGGTCTGCGATGCCTGCGCCGCCGCCGCCGACCATCGCGTCCTGCCAGCCCGTGATGCCGAGGGCGATGAGCTCCTCCTGGGCGCGGAGCAGGCCGCGGTATCGCAGTTCTTCGCTGGTCACCGGACGGACGGCGCCGAAGAGGTCGCCGGCGCCCTCGTGGAACGTCCCCGCCGGGTGGCCGTCGCCCTCGCGGATGACGACGCCGTCGGAGGGATCCGGGGTGTCGGCGGTGACGCCGGCGCGTTCGATCGCGGTCGTCGAGGCCCAGACGCTGTGGTGGTCGCGGCTGGACAGCAGCACGGGACGGCCCGGTGCGGCGGCGTCGAGCAGGTCGCGCGTCGGGTTGCCGCCGGGGAAGCTGTCCATCGACCAGCCTCCGCCCAGGATCCACTCCTCGTCGGGGTTCGCCTCGGCGTAGGCGCGCACGGCCGCGACGGCCTCCTGCGCGGATTCGGTGCCGCTGAGGTCGCACTGCAGCAGTTCCACCCCGCCGCCGACGGCGTGGATGTGCGCGTCCTGGAAGCCGGGGCTGAGCAGCGCGCCGTGGAGGTCGATCAGCTCGACCGACCCCTCGGGCTCGGCGCCGAGCAGTGCGGCCAGCTCGGACTCGGGCACGATCCGGTCGATGCGCTCGTCGCGCACGATGACGGCCTGGCCGCTGAGGGGGGTTCCGGTACCGGTGAACACCGATCCGCCGTGGAAGACGCGCGTCGTCATCATCCGCCTTTCGCCGTTGAAGCAGAGGGCCCGCCGGGCTGCGGGTCGCGATAACGCTAACCAGAGTCCGCGGCGATGTCAACGGTGTTGACTAAACTGGTGACGGAGTGGTTGTGTACGTGGGACGATAGGAACCAGGAGGGGGCATGCCCGTGAAGAGGAGCAGCCGGACCGCACTCGACGACGTGTCCGCATCGACGGAGAAGGCCGGGCCGACCCGGCCTCGCCTGGATCCCGAGCTCATCGTGGCCACGGGGCTGGAACTCGCCGCGACCGGGGCGACGACGATCTCCGTGCGCGAGCTGGGCGCCAGGCTCGGGGCAGACCCGACAGCGATCTACCGCCACTTCCGCAGCAAGGACGACCTCATGCGCGCCCTGCTCGACGAGGTCACGCTGCGCGCCGTGCAGAGTGTGGATATCCCGGCCGAGGACTGGCGAGGGCGGCTGCGCGCCATGGCCGGCGCGACGCTCGACCTGTATTCCGAGTATCCGGCCGTCGGGGCGGAGGCGACGATCCTCACCACGCACGGTCCGGGCGAACTCGGCGCCATCGAGCTCATGCTGCAGGCGTTCACCACCGCGGGGTTGAGCGGGGCCGACGTGGTGCGGCACTACGCGCTGCTCGCGTCGCACGTGCTGTCGACCGCGGCGGGCATCGCGCGAGCGCGGGCGGAGCGCGCCGACGGCGAGGTCGACGGACCCTGGTTCGACGAGCCGCCGCTGGCGGATCCGCGGGTCTACCCCCGCATCGCGGAGCACACGGTGGCGCTGGCCTCGCTGCGCGACCGTGAGCTGTTCTTCCTCGGCGTGGACCAGATCCTCGACTCCGCCGCACGCGCCGCAGGTTGAGAGCGCCGGTGGCACGCTGAGAGCGTCGGGGGCACGCTGAGAGCGCCGGCCGCACGCTGAGAGCGCCGGGGGCACCGGCGGCAGTGGCGGTCCGCCGGATCCTCGCGTTCACGTCGCAGGTTCTGCTGCACCTGGTCGGGGGAAGCGCCGAAAGTGCGACCTGAAGGCCTTCGGCTGTGACGATCAGCACACCCTGCCACGATGCGCACGCGTGTTGACGTGGATCCGTGTGCCGATCGTCACCTCGTGTGCTGATCGTGACGAGTCGGATCCGAACCAGTGAGCCGTCGACCGCTCGTCCGCGGCGTCCGGCTCAGGCCGGCAGGAGCTCGCCGACGAGCTCCTTGATGCGGCGGCGGATCTCGTCGCGGATGGGGCGGACCGCCTCGATGCCCTGCCCCGCGGGGTCGTCGAGCGTCCAGTCCTCGTAGCGCTTGCCGGGGAAGAACGGGCAGGCGTCGCCGCAGCCCATCGTGATGACGACGTCGGAGTCCTGCACGGCCTCCGTGGTGAGCACCTTGGGCTGCTCCGCGGCGATGTCGATGCCGAGCTCGGCCATCGCCGCCACGGCGACGGGGTTGATCTGGTCGGCCGGCAGCGACCCGGCGGAGCGCACCTCGATGCGGTCGCCCGCGATCTCGCGCAGGAACCCCGCGGCCATCTGCGATCGGCCGGCGTTGTGCACGCAGACGAAGAGCACGGCGGGGGTGGCGTCGGTGGTCATGCTTCTCTCCTCGTTTCGGGTTCAGCCTACGGCGACCGGACGGACGCCGATCTGCAGGACCGGGACGGCGCAGCAGCTTTCGCCCGCGGTGTCGAAGTCTCCGGATCCACCGCACACCCCGGTGCTCGGGAGTGCCAGCTCGTTGCGGTCCGCAGCCTCGTCATCTCCCGCGAGGTGCGCCGCGACGCTGCGGACCTGTTCGTAGCCGGTGAGGGCGAGGAAGGTCGGTGCGCGGCCGTAGCTCTTCGCCCCGACGATGAAGAACCCGGGTTCCGGCTGCGCGAGCTCCCGTGCTCCGGTCGCGCCGACGGATCCACACGAATGGACGTTGGGGTCGATCTCGGCTGCGATTCCCGCGACCGCCTCCAGGGCGGGATCGAGGGCGATCCTCAGCTCGGTCAGGAAGGAGGTGTCCGGCCGGAATCCGGTGAGCGCGAAGACGTGGGCGACGTCAGTGACCTCGCGTCCATCGTCGGCCACGACGGTGATGCCGTCCGGGTGCGCGCGGAGCTCGTCGACACGGAACCCGGTGATCACATCGACGAGACCCTTCTCCATGGCGCGGCGAGCCCGGATGCCGAGCGCGGCGCGTTCCGGCAGGCCGTCGCCGGCACCACCGCCGAAGACCGACCCCACGCCGCCGCGACGGAGAACCCAGGTGACCCGGGTCCCCGGCTCCGTGCGTGCCAGATCGGTGAGACGCAGCACGGCGTGCGCGGCGGAGTTGCCCGCTCCGACGACGAGCAGGTGCTGCCCGGCCAGATGCGAGACGTCGTCCGGGATCCGGTACGAGACGCGCCCACCGGCGACATGCTCGCCGAGTGCGGGCAGGCCGCTCGCGCCGGCCGGGTTGGGCGTCGACCAAGTGCCGGAGGCGTCGAGAACGGCCCGCGCGCGGATGCGGCTCTCATGGCCGTCGGTATCGACTGTGTGCACGAGGAAGGGAGCGTCGCGGCGGCCGGAGTCCACGACCCGGTCGCGACCCGCCCGGGTGATGCCTGTCACCGTGATGCCGGTGCGGACGCGGTCTCCCAGCGCCGCCGCGAGGGGCGCGAGATAGCGGTCTACCCACTCGCGACCCGTCGGGTAGCCCTCGGCCGGCGCGACCCATCCGGTCTCTTCGAGCAGGCGATGCGCCGCGGTGTCGATGAGCTCCGGCCACCCGGAGAACAGCCGCACGTGCCCCCACTCCGAGACGGCGGCTGCTGGGGTCGCGCCCGCCTCGAACACGACGACCTCCTGCCCGCGCTCGAGGAGATGTGCAGCGGCGGCGAGCCCCTGGGGGCCCGCGCCCACGACGACGACAGGCAGCTCTGACATCCGCACTCCTCAGGGGTCGGGAACAGTCTCAGATTGAAAGATGTGAATATGACTACGGTCCAACACGTATCGACGAATGTCAATACGTGAGAGGATGTCGTCATGACGCTCCCCGTGACCATCGTCGTCGACGCCTCCTGCTGCGCGACCGCGCGGGAGCCTCGGATCGCTGCCGATGAGGCGGAGAGCATCGCGCGGGTGTTCAAGGCGCTGGGCGATCCGACGCGCGTGAAGCTGCTCTCGCTCATCGGCGCCGGCGAGGGCGGCGAGGCGTGCATCTGCGATCTCACCGAGCCGGTCGGGCTGTCGCAGGGCACAGTCTCGCACCACATGAAGCTCCTCACCGAGGCCGGCCTCGTCACCCGCGAGCAGCGGGGTAAGTGGGCGTACTTCGCGATCGACGAGGGCGCACTGGATCAGGCGGCGGCGTCGCTGCGGACGATCTGAGGCGGATTCTCCAGGACTGGCGCGGGACCGGATCGGGTGATGAGTGGATCCGGTGGTGAGCCGATTCGTCCTGCGTGGGAGCCCTGACCTCAGAACGGCGACTTTCGGGGGATCCGGATTCCGGTGTCGGAACTGTGGCGGTTCGGGATCCGGACTCGAGTATCCGGGCCGGGTGACCGCTAGAAGGGTGCCGCGGCGGCGGGTGGTGGATCAGGTTCGTCGATGGTGAAGGTCACGGGCGCGGGCGGCCGGTCGATGTAGGTGGATCCGGTGGGGCTCGTCCATTCGAGGATCCCGGCGCCGCGTTGTTTCACCTTCCAGGCGGTGTGATGCTTCAACACGTGGTGTCGGCGGCAGAGCCCGCCGAGGTTGCCTTCCTCGGTTGGGCCTCCGTATGCGGCGTCAACCGTGTGGTCGAGGTCGTGTGCGGCGGGTGGGAGTCCGCAGGTGGGGAACCGGCAGTGGGAGTCGCGGGCGTGCAGGAGTCGGCGGAGGTCTGTGTTGGGTCGGTAGTGGTCGACGGCGAGGATCGCGCCCGTGATGGGGTGGGTGAGTACCCGTTCCCACGCGGAGGCACCTCCGGCGAGGGTCCGGGCGGTGTCGGTGTCGATGGGCTGCCCGCCGGCGAGTTCCCCGGGCTGTTCGGCGCGGATGCCGAATGCGGGGCTGCCGGTGCTGGTCGCGATCATCGTGAGCACGGGGACCGTGATCTCGACCCGCGCCTGGATCGCGCCGAGCATCCCGTCCGCTGTGTCGTGTCCGGATGGGGTGCCGGTGAGCAGGGTGTCTGCGCATACGTCCGCGCGCAGCTGGTCAATCGCACGGGCATCCGTCGGATCGCCGAGCACGTCTGCTGCGCATTCGGCGGCGTTCTTCCCCGCCTGAGTGTTGGCGACCTGCACTGTCCGGGCTTGCTGGGTGAGCCGGTCGTAGATCCCGTCGATCACCGCGGCGGCATGGATGAGGCCGAGCATCTTCTGCCCATCCTCGAGCTCTTCCCGCCACACCCGACGCTGTTCTTGCGCTTCCCGGTGCCGGTCCGTGAGCGACCGCGGCGCGAGCCGCTCGGCGATCCGTTCCACGACCCGCTTCGCCCTATGCGGGGTCTCCCCGACGGATGCGGCGACCGCGACCTGCTCGAACTCCACCCGCGCAGTGTCGTCCAGGCGGGCTCCGGCGTCTTGGATCTGCCGCACATGCGCCGGGCCGATCCGCGCCTCCGTGAACGCCTGCATCGTCACCGGGAACCGGGTGACGAGTTCTGCGGCGCGGGCCATCCGGGCCTGCACGACCCGGTCGGACATGTGCAGCACCCCCGCCAACTCCGCCGCGACGGATCGTGATGCGAGCTCCACCGCATCACCCCGCCCGGCCGGGCCGGCCTCAGCGGCGAGGTGTTCGGCGAGGCGCTGCGCGACCGCGAGCTGCGCCTCCCGTACCGCTTGCAGGCGGATGATCGTCGCTTCCGTGTCCTGCACCATGGACGTCAGCGCGGCGAGCACGACGACTGGATCCACCGGGTCCACCCCGGGATCGATCGCTGTGCCGGTCGAGCTCGTCATACCCCCATTCAACCCGGGGTCACCGACATTCCCGACCCCGAAAGAACCAGATCGGGCCGGAAAAGATCACAAATACGTCACGACTCGGAGTCGGTCAAACGCACCCCGTCGAGCCTCGTGGCCGAGGTGAGCGAACCCGGACACAACCAGATGACGAGCGCCCGGTTCCGACTCGTCACCGGCGAACCCATTCGCGCAAGCAACCACTCGGACGATGCCGAGCCGAGCTGGGCCGATGCGGTGCCAGGCAAGGCCGCCCCCGCGGAAGGCGCCCCCGCGGAAGCCGCGCCCGCGAAGGCCGCGCCCCGTCGATGCCGGACCGCTAGACCCGACCGTCCTGACGGGGGATCCACACCTGCTTGATGATGATCAGGATCGAGGCGGTCACCGGCACGGCGATGAGGGCTCCGAGCAGGCCGAGGAGCGTGCCGCCGACGAGAGCGCCGATCACGACGAGCGAGCCGGGGATGGAGATCGCCTTGCTCATCACGCGAGGGGTGATGACATAAGCCTCGATCTGCATGTACACGACGTAGACCGCAGCGAAGATCAGCGCCATGAGTGGCGAGCTGAACAGTGCGATGCCGGTGCCGATGATCCAGAACAGAACGGATCCGACGAGCGGGATCAGCGTGATGAGGAATGCCACCGTCGCCATGAGCGGGGGGAACGGCAGCCCGAGCACCAGATAGAGGAGGAAGACGATCACCGCGTTGATGAAGGCGAGGCCCACCATGCCCATCACATAGCCGCCCACCGATTCGATGATCTGCTCGCTGATGCGGTCGATGGCCTTGCGGTCGCGGGCCGGCGCGAGCCGCAGCAGCCCCGACTTGATCGAGGGGAGCGTCGCGAGGAAGTACAGCGTCAGCACGAGCACGATCAGTCCGCCGGAGATGCCCGTGGCGATGCCCGTCGCGATGCCGGTCCCGATCTGCAGCGCGCCCCCGCCGATCTGCGCGATCCGGCTGGGGTCACTGAGGAACTTCTGCACCTCGGTGACGAGGTCTGTCAGGCCCACGCCGAACTGACCCTCGAGCCACGCATAGAACTGCGTGTGCGTGAAGTTGCGGATCGTTCCGGGGATCCCCGAGATGAACGTCGCGATCTGGTCGATGACGGTCGGCAGGATCGCCAGCACGATGACGACCAGGACGAGTGCAAGCGCCACGATGACCGTGACCACCGACCAGGCGCGGCTCAGCCCGTGCCGCTCGAGCCAGCGCACCGCCGGGTCGAGGCCGAGTGCGGCGAACAGGGCGAAGGCGATGTAGATCAGGACGGTCGACAGGCTGCCGAGCGACAGGCCGAGGAGGATCGCCAGCAGACCGCCGACCGTGGCGAGGAAACCGAAACGGAACGGCTTGTCGATGCGCGTCCAGAACGATGCGCGCGGAGGCGCCGCCTCGATGTACTTGGAGGGGGCGACGTCCTCTGCGGCGGTGTCGTCGGCCGGGGCGACGGTCGCGGTCGCGGTGCCCCCGGTCTCCGCCGTGCCGGCGGGCATCGCGGCGGTGTCGTCCGCCGCCTCCTCGGGGGTGCGGTCTTCGCGGCTCATGGCTTCACTGTAGAGGGCGGGGACGCGTTATCGTCGGAGGGTCCGCCCGTCCGCCGTCCGGTGAGGAGCCCCCATGTCCGCTGCCGATCCCCGCACCGAACTGCTGCGACTGCGCGCCAGTATCGACAACATCGACGCCGCCCTCATCTTCATGCTCGCGGAGCGGTTCCGCTGCACGCAGCAGGTGGGCGTACTCAAGGCCGAGCACGAGATGCCGGCATCGGATCCGGGCCGCGAGGAGCAGCAGGTCGCCCGCCTGCGCGCGCTCGCCGAGGAGGCGCATCTGGATCCGGAATTCGCCGAGAAGTGGTTCAACTTCGTGGTCGCGGAGGTCATCCGCCATCACACCGAGGCCGCCGGATCCCGCTGAACGCGATCGCATCGCACGGCATGCAGGACGCGCCGCAGTCGACGGCCTCGGTGCGCGGAGCTCAGCCCGCGTAGCTCGTGTCGTTCACCGACTGCACGGTCCAGGCGCCCTTCGCGTAGCTGAGGACGTTGACCGCGCCGTTCTCCAGCGGCGCGGGCACGGTGGCGCCGAGCGACTCGAGCAGGCAGGTGATCGACATGCCGCTGGAGACGGCGAGGATCTTCCCCCCATGGCGCATCGGCATCGTTCGGTCGGTGGCCGCGGCGGTGAGCGCGTCGTTCATGCGAGCGGCGACCTGCGCCCAGGTCTCGGTGGGCAGCGTCTTGTCGGGGTTGCTCGCGACGAAGGCATCGATGATGTGCGTGAGCGTGTCCAGCGGCCCTGCGGCGGCGAGCTGCGGGAACGCGGTGGACTGCTTCTCCCCCTCCCAGCCTCCGTATGAGACCTCGCGCAGGCCGGCGACCCGCGTGGGCGTGAGTGACGAACCCGCGGCGGCGAGGATGCCGCTCGCGGTCTGGAAGTGGCGGATCATGTCGGCGGAGTAGGCGGCGTCGAACCCGCCGATCTCAGCCGCCAGGTTGCGGCCGACGTTCGCCGCCGTCGCGACGCCCGCGTCCGTGAGCGGGGAGTCGGACCAGCCCTGGATCCGGCCGGCCTGGTTCAGCCACGTCTTGCCGTGGCGGACCAGGTAGACCGTGACGGTGCGGTTGGGCTGCGCACCCTGGGCGACGGCGTTCGCAGGGGCAGCACCCGTGACGGCGAGCGTGCCGGCGAGAGCGGCGCCTCCGAGCGAGAGCAGGGCGGTGCGACGGGAAAGATCGGGCATGTCATCTCCTTTGATGGATGGGCATCGAAAGCCGTACGACGTTAAGGTTTCGAGTGAGGAAAGCCTAGTGTCATTCAGGTTTTGTCGGAGGATCGATTTCCTGAAGAGGTGATGGAAAGTGCGTGTTTTGTCGTAAGATCGAGCAAGGTCGCGCATTCAATGCGACCGGAGCCCGCCGAGGAGGACGCATGACCGACCCGAACGAGAATCTCGCCCCCGGCGCCCACATGCGCGCCGAGCTCGACTCGCAGCCCGAGATGTGGGAGCGCGCGGCCGGCATGACGGCCGAGCAGGCCCTGCTGCCGGCGAAGGGGCAGCGCGTCGCCGTGATCGGCTGCGGCACCTCCTGGTTCATGGCCCAGTCCTACGCCGCCCTGCGCGAGCGTGCGGGCTTCGGCATCACCGACGCCTACGCGGCGAGCGAGGCGTTCATGGACCGCGGCTATGACGCCGTCGTCGCCCTGACCCGCTCCGGCACGACCACCGAGGTGCTCGAGCTCGTCGACGAGCTCACTGGTTCCGGATCCGCCCCGCGCATCATCGGCGTGATCGGCGACGAGACCTCGCCGTTGGTGAGCATGGTCGATGACGCGATCCTGCTGCCGTTCGCCGACGAGCAGTCCGTCGTGCAGACCCGATTCGCGACCACCGCGCTCGCGCTCTTCCGCGCCTCGCTCGGTGAGGACCTCACCGGTGCCGTCGCCGATGCCCGCACCGCGCTCGCCGATGTGGATCCGACCCTCGCGGGCGCCGAGCAGCACACCTTCCTCGGGCGCGGCTGGACGATCGGCCTCGCACACGAGGCTGCACTGAAGATGCGCGAGTCGTCGCAGTCGTGGACCGAGTCGTACCCGTCTATGGACTACCGTCACGGCCCGATCGCCATCGCCGCGCCCGGTCGCATCACGTGGCAGTTCGGTGCCGCGCCCGAGGGGCTGGATGCGCAGGTCGCCGCAACCGGCGGACGCTGGGTGCAGCACCCGATCGACCCGATGGCCGACCTCGCACGCCTGCACCGCGTCGCCCTCGACCGCGCGCTCGCCAAGGGGCTCAACCCCGACGAGCCGCGCAACCTCACCCGTTCGGTCATCCTCGAGGACTGAGCGCCGGCGATGACCACCCCTGACGACGGTGTCGCGGTGAACATCCGCGCGCATGAAGCGGCCGAGGCTGCCCGCGCCGTGCCCGACGTGATCGCCGATGCCTCCGGAGACCTCCTTGCAGAGGCCGCGGAGCTCAGTGCCGGCGCACCCGTGCTCGCGTTCGACGTGGGCGGCACCGACATCAAGTCGGCTCTGTTCGACGCCGACGGCGCCATGCTCGGGCTGCGCCGCACGCCGACGCCCGACCCCGGGGCCGACCTGCCGGAGCGGCTCATCGAACGCCTGGTCGAGCTCGGGGCGCAGCTGCGCGAGGAGCATCCCGAGGTGGATCCGGTCGCGGTGGGGCTGGTCGTGCCGGGCATCGTCGACGAGGTGGCCGGGATCGGCGTGTTCGCCAGCAACATGGGCTGGCGGGACGCCCCGATCCGCGCCCTCGCGGAGGAGGCGTTCGGCCTGCCCGTCGCCTTCGACCACGACGTGCGCACCGGCGGCTGGGCCGAGCACGTGCTCGGCGGCGCGCGCCCCTATCCGGACTCGATCGTGCTGATCATCGGCACCGGGATCGCCGGGGCGCTGCTGCTGGGCGGAGTGCCCTTCACGTCGGGCGGCTACGCCGGTGAGGTCGGCCACTCGCCGGTCGCAGACGAGCCGCTCTGCCCGTGCGGTGCGCGGGGCTGCCTTGAGGCCATCGCCTCGGCGGGAGCGATCGCCCGGCGCTACACCGACCGCACCGGCATCGCGGTGGACGGTGCGAAGGAGGTCATCGCGCTCGCCGGTACCGGCGATGAGGTCGCCGCGGCCGTCTGGAACGACGCACTCGACGCGCTCGCCCTGTCCCTCGCGCAGCTCACCGCGGTCGTCGCGCCGCAGGCCGTCATCATCGGCGGCGGGCTCTCCCGGGCAGGCGGCGCCCTGTTCGACGAGCTGCGCGCGCGCCTGAAGGCGCGCCTCAGCTTCCACCGCATCCCGGATCTGGTCCCCGCGCAGCTGCTCGGCAATGCCGGCATCCTGGGCGCGGCGCTGCGCGCGAGGAGCCTCGCATGATCGTCACCGTCACTCCGAATCCGGCGCTGGATCTCACCTGGCACGTCGAGCGGATCGTGCCCGGCGGCACCCATCGCGCCGACACCGGGGTCGCCCGCGCGGGCGGCAAGGGCCTGAACGTCGCCCGGGTGGCGCACGCGCAGGGCGCCCCCGTGCTCGCGCTCGCCACCGCGGGCGGACCGACCGGCGACGAGTTCGCCGCGGAGCTCGCCTCGTCCGGGGTGCCCCACGAACTCACTCCGGTCCAGGGGGCGACCCGCCGCAGCGTCGCCCTCGTCGACGAGCATCTCGGCGACACCACGGTCGTGAACGAGCGCGGCGTCGCCCCGACCGCGCGGGAGTGGGACGCGCTCCGCGCCGCTGTCGCCCGGGCGCTGGCGACGGGGAGTCCCGTCCGAGACGTCGTCGACGCATCCGGATCCGCATCCGGACGTGCTGCGGTGAAGAAGATCAAGCCCGTCCTCGTCCTCTCCGGATCGCTCCCTCCCGGAACCCCCGACGATCTGCTGCCGTCGCTCATCCGGATCGGCCGCGACGCCGGCGCGATCGTGATCGCCGACACGTCAGGGCCGGCGCTTCTCGCCGCCGCCGATGCCGGCGCGACCGTGCTCAAGCCCAACGCGGCCGAGCTCGCCGAGGCGACCGGCATCGCCGATCCCATCGCCGGGGCGTGCGAGCTGCTGCACCGCGGCGCGTCGCTGGTGCTGCTCTCCCGCGGGGCGGACGGGATGCTGGCCGTCACCTCCGACGAGATCGTCCGCGCCCGGCTCGCCGAGCCCCTCGCCGGCAACCCGACCGGTGCGGGCGATGCGGCCGTCGCCGCGTGCGCCGTGCTGATGGCGCAGGGTGAGAAGAAGCCGACGGTGCTGCTGCGACGCGCGACGGCGTGGTCGGCCGCCGCCGTGCTGATGCCGCTCGCCGGCGAGATCCACCCGTCGTGGCCCGACCTCGAATCCGCCCTGATCGTCGACAGCCCGCCGCTGACGGCGCTGAGCAGACCGTCCACCGAAAGGACCCCCCGATGACCCTCGTCTCCGCCCGCGACCTCGTGCACGACGCGGCCCGCCGTGGCACCGGCGTCGGCGCGTTCAACGTCATCCACCTGGAGACGGCCGAGGCGCTGGTCGCCGCATCCGCACAGGCCGAACTGCCCGTGATCCTGCAGATCTCGCAGAACTGCGCCGACTACCACGGCGGGCTCGAGCCCATCGCGCTGGCCACGCTGGCGGTCGCCCGGCGCGCGGCGACGCCGGTCGCGGTGCACCTCGACCACGCCGAGCGTCCCGAGCTCGTGGACGAGGCCCTCGCGCTCGGGTTCGGATCCGTGATGTTCGACGGCGGCAAGCTCGACTACGCCGAGAACGTCGCCCTCACGGCCCAGGTCGTCGAACGCGCCCACGCCGCCGAGGTGTACGTCGAGGGCGAGCTCGGCGAGGTGGGCGGCAAGGACGGAGCGCACGCCCCCGGGGTGCGCACGGATCCGCAAGAGGCTCGGGCCTTCGTCGCGGAGACCGGGGTCGACGCCCTCGCCGTGGCCGTCGGCTCCTCGCACGCGATGACCGACCGCACCGCGGCGCTCGACCTCGACCTCATCGCACGTCTGCGCGAGGCCCTGCGCGGCGCGGGGGAGGACGGCGTCGACGTGCCGCTCGTGCTGCACGGATCCAGCGGTGTGCCGGATGACGCGATCTCCGCCGCGGTCCGCGCGGGCATGACGAAGATCAACGTCTCCACGCACCTGAACGGCTTCTTCACGCGGGCGATCCGGGAGAGGCTGGAGGCGGATCCGCGTCTCGTCGACTCCCGGAAGTACCTCGCGCCCGCCCGCGACGCGGTCGCCGGGGAGGCCGCACGGCTGCTGAGGCTGTTCGCCCTTCAGGACGCGTCGTGACGCCGTTCCGCCTCGGGCCGGATTCCCGTTTCGAAGCGCGCACATGGCCGGATCTTCGCCTGAGATGCAGCCATTTGCGCGCTTCGAACACCGGATCCGGAGTCCGCGCATGAACCGGGCAAACCGTCTCACGGCGATCCTCGACCTGCTCGCCGCCCGCGGCGACGTGTCCGTGGAGGAGCTCGCCGAGCGCCTCGACGCCTCGGCCGCCACGATCCGTCGGGATCTGGACAGTCTGTCCGAGCGGCGCCTGTTGACCCGCACCCACGGCGGGGCGGTGGCGCAGTCCGTCGCCTACGAGCTGCCGATCCGGTACAAGAGCCACCAGCGCACCTCGCAGAAGGAGCGCATCGCGCAGGCCGCGTCCGCGCTCGTGGCGCCCGGATCCGTGGTCGGACTCTCCGGGGGCACCACGACCACCGCGATCGCGACGGCGCTCGCCGCGAGGGAGGACCTCGCGGATCAGGGGCTCACGGTGGTCACGAACGCCGTGAACATCGCCGCGCAGCTCGCGACGCGCCCCGACATCAAGGTTGTGGTCACGGGCGGAGTGATCCACTCCCGCAGCTACGAGCTCGTCGGGCCGTTCGTGGAGCAGCTGCTCGCGGGGATCGCACTGGACATCGCCTTCATCGGCGTGAACGCCGTGTCGGCCGAGGGGATGGCGAGCACGCACGATGAGCGCGAGGCGGCCGTGAACCGCATGATGGCGAGCCGTGCCCGGCGCGCGGTGATCGTCGCCGACTCGTCGAAGATCGGCGCCTCGGCGTTCGCCACGGTCGGCGGATCCGACCTGTTCCCGACGCTGCTCACCGACGACGGCATCGCGCCGGGCGATCGGAGCGCCCTGCGTGAGGCCGGCTACGACGTGGTCCTGGTGCCCTGAGCCGTGGTTCTCGCCGTTCCGTGACGCCGCGCTAGGACGTACCGCGCCCGCCTCAGCGCACGGCTCCGGCGAGCAGGCGGGCGAGGCGGTCCGCCATCGCGTTCGGCTCCCACTCGTGCCAGGCGCCGGGAAGCTCCTCCGCGGTTCCGTGCGCCGCCGATGCGGCGATGGCGGCGGCCGCCTCGGCCATGCCGGGGAAGGTCTCCGCACCGACGACCGCGAGCACGGGGGCCGCGAGCCCGGCGAGGAAGGCGCCCGGCGACTGCTCCTCCACGATGGCGAGGGCGGTGCCGTCCGGGATCCAGCTGTGCACGAGCGCCGGGAACTGCGGTGACGTGCGCAGCTCGTCGATCCACTCGGGCGGCATGCCCACCATGTAGCTCACGATCGCGCCCTCGAGATCGCCCGCGTCGATGTGCCGGCGCACGTCCGCCCACCACGCCGGCGCTCCCTCGGGGAACTGCCAGAGCGGTGCCTCCCAGAGCACGAGTCCGGCGAGAGCGGGGATCCGGTCGGCGCCGAGCATCGCCAGCGCGCACCCCGAGGAGTGCCCGACCAGTGCGACGGGTCCGCCGAGCGCGTCGGCGACCGCGGCGATCGCGGCGAGCTCGCGCTCGAGTTCGATCGGGCCGGACGCGGACGAGTCGCCCCGTCCGACGCGATCGGGCACGGCGGCCCTGAAGCCGCGCTCGGCGAGCAGGCGCGCCGTCTCGGACGGGGTCGGGTTCGCCGCGCGCTCGAGCCCGGCGCCCTGGACGAAGAGCGCGGCGGGGCCTCCCTCGGGGCCGCGCACCTCGACGCCCACCGTGTCGCCGAGGGCCGTGCGCACCCGCATCATGCCTGCGGTCCGTCCAGGCGCACGTGCACGAGGTCGCCGGCGGCCTTGCCGATCGCCGCGCGGGTGGCGGCCTTGACCGGGCCGACGTGGGCGCCGTTGCCGACGGGCATGAGCGTGGTGGCGACGGGGTGGTCGTCGACGGTTCCCGTCACGCGCACCGGTCGGCCGGTGCCGAAGAACGCGCGGGAGTCGGGGACGTCGAACACCGTCCATGATGCGGCCTCGGGCGCGACGCGGAGCCGGGCGTCGAACTGAAGGGCGGACTTCTCTGCCATGGGACACCTCCATTTTCTAGACCAATGAGTCTTGTTTTGGATACTAGACTCACGAGTATGATTTAGGCAAGGAGGTGATCGGATGCGCCCGAGCTCGCAGCCCAAGCGCGCCGCGGCCCTCGCCGCGGCCGAGCGGCAGTTCCTCGCGACCGGATACGAGTCGGTCACGATGGACTCGATCGCGCAGGAGTCCGGCGTCGCGAAGCAGACGTTGTACAGCCATTTCGGCAGCAAGCGCGACCTGTTCCTGGAGATCGTGACCGCGCAGACCGAGGGGGCCAGCGCCTCGGTGCTGGAACCCGCGCCACGATTCGCCGACGCATCCCGCGCGCGCGGCGACCTGCGCGACCTGCTCGTGGCGCAGCTGAGCGCCGTGCTCGCGCCGCGGATCCTGGCGCTGCGCCGCCTCGTGATCGGCGAGCTGCGACGTTCGCCGGAGCTCGCCGAGGCCCTCTACGAGCGGGGTCCCCGCCGGGCGATCATCGCGCTCACGGCCTTCGTCGAAGACCTCCAGGCGGCAGGGCTCGTCCGCGCGGTCGACGCCGAGCTGGCGGCGACGCAGCTGAACTGGCTGGTGATGGGCGAGCCGATCAACCGTGCGATGCTGCTCGGGGATGACGCCGCTCTGCCCGCGGCGCAGATCCCCGCACACGTCGACACCGCGCTCGACATGTTCTTCGCCGCATACGGCGTGTGAACCCGGCGACAGGAGAAGGGCCCGGCCGCCATGGCCGGGCCCTTCTCCTGCATGCCGCCGATCAGGGGATCGCGCGGCGCAGAACCAGGTACGAGATCCCGGCGAGCACCGCGATCGCGACCAGGCCCCAGAGCGCCAGGCCGAGCGCGCCGAGCCCGGCGAGGCCTGCGCCCACCTGTCCCCAGAGCTCGAACCTGGTGATCACGAACACGACGCCGACCAGCGCCGCGCCGACTCCCACGCCGACGACGGCGATCGCGAGCGCCCCGGCACGCTTGAAGATCGTGGCGCCGGTGAAGCCGACCAGGAAGAGGAACAGGGCGAGGGTGAAGTACGTCAGTGCCGCTGCGAGCGGACCGCCTTCCCAGACCCAAGGCAGTCGGAACACGTAGCCGTTCACGCCCCAGCCGTGCGTCACATCCTCGATCCAGCCACCCAGCAGGAACACGGCGGTGAGAAGCAGCGCGCCGCCGATCGCGGTGAGCAGAGTGCCGAGGAAGAACTCGCGACGTGTGACGCTCAGCGCCTGGGAGAAAGGGAAGGTCAGCGTCAGAGCCTGCAGGCCGAGCGCGAAGAAGTACCAGAGCGGCGCCTGGCCCGCGCCGCCGTACTTCGGTCCGTCGGACGGGATCATCGCGTAGATGACGATCGACAGCGCCAGTGCGGAGCCGAGGACGATCAGCGGGATCCACACCCAGGTCTGCTTGTTGACGAGCTGAAGGCGGACGACGTTCAGGATCCGGGACATCAGCGCACCTCCTTCGTGAGCGACAGCGGTTCTCCGTGCGATTCGGCGAGAGGGGAAGCAGTCGGTGCGTCATCGCCGGAGCGCTGTGTGAGGCGCACGATGAGCTGCTGCAGCGACACCGGGGCGAGGTCGAGGCCGGCGTCGACGATGCCGGCGCGGTCCTCCGGAGTGAGCCGGCCCAGCACCGTGGCCGAGGCCACCCGGCCGAGCGCCTCGCGATGCAGGATCTCCCGTCCCGCGGTCCAGGCGTCGACCGCCGCCGCATCCCCGACCACCGTCGAGGCGCGACCGCGCACCGCGTCCGTGTCCTCGTCGAGCAGGATCCGCCCGTCGTCGATCACGATGACCCGCTCGATCAGGTTCGCGACCTCGTCGATCAGGTGCGAGGACAGGATGATCGTGCGCGGGTGCTCGACGTAGTCCTCGAGCAGGCGGTCGTAGAAGATCTGCCGGGCCACGGCGTCGAGGCCGAGGTACGGCTCGTCGAAGAAGGTGACCTCGGCGCGTGAGGCGAGTCCGATGATCACGCCGACCGCGGAGAGCTGGCCGCGGGAGAGCTTCTTGATGCGGCGCTTCATCGGCAGCTGGAACTCGTCGGCGAGCCGATCGGCGAGCTGCTGGTCCCAGTTCGGGAAGAACAGCCGTGCGGCGCGCAGCGCGTGGATCGGCGCCGCGTCGTCCGGGTACTTCTGGCTCTCGCGCACGAAGCACACCCGGCTCAGCACGTGCGCATTCTCGTAGGGATTCTCGCCGAACACCCGGACGTCGCCCGAGGTGGCGAAGTTCTGCGCCGTGAGGATCGACATGAGCGTGGTCTTGCCGGCGCCGTTGCGGCCGAGCAGGCCGTAGATCGTGTCGGGTTCGATGGACAGTGAGACATTGTCGAGTGCGAGCTTCTCGCGGTAGCGCTTCGCGAGGTTCGACACCTCGATGACGGCGGTCATGCGCGGTTCCCTTCGGTGCGTGCGGTGGTCGGGGCAGCGAGTGCGGCGCGTTCGCGCAGCAGGGCGGCCAGATCGTCTTCACCGAGCCCGAGCGTGCGGGCCTCGGCGAGGAGCGGATCGATGAAGCGGTCCGCGAACGCGGTGCGGCGCTCGCGGAGCAGGATGTCGCGAGCGCCGACGGCGACGAACATGCCGATGCCGCGGCGCTTGACGAGCACTCTCTTGTCGGTGAGCATGGCCACTCCCTTCGCGGCGGTTGCGGGGTTGATCCGGTAGAACGCGGCGAGTTCGTTCGTGGACGGGGCCTGCGCGTCTTCGGCGAGCGTGCCGTCGACGATGGAGTCCTCGATCGCCTCGGCGATCTGAAGGAAGAGCGGTCGGCCTTCGTCGATCACGGATGTCCTCGTTGCGGTCAGTCGGTTAGTTACTCGACTAACTAACCATCGAACCTGAGGGGTGTCAAGTGCGGATCCGATACCGACGCCGAGCGCAGGTTCCCGCCGAGGCGGTCGGTCACCCGCGTGTATGTCGCTGCAGTGCCTCAGGCGCCTTGCGCTCCGGCGCAGATGACGCGGGTCAGAGCATCGTGGTGAGCACGCCGCCATCGGCGCGCACGGCGGATCCGTTGGTGGCCGAGGAGCGGGGGCTGGCCAGGTAGGCGACGAGGTTCGCGATCTCCGCAGGGTCGATGAACCGCTCGAGCAGGGTCGTGCGGTTCTGGCCGATGATCGCGGCCTTGACCGTCCCGACGTCCACGCCCTGGGCGGCGGCGAGCTGGGTGACGACCGCCTCCACTCCGTCGGAATAGGTCGGGCCGCCGAGGATGCTGTTGACGGTGACACCCGTCCCGCGGGTGAGCTTGGAAAGGCCGTTGGCGAGGGCGAGCATCGCGGCCTTGGTGGCGCCGTAGTGGATCATGTCGGCGGGCACGTCGACACCGGACTCGCTGGCGATGAACACGACCCGCCCCCACCCGCGGCGCAGCATGCCCGGCAGGAGTGCTCGCGAGAGCCGGACGCCGCTCATCACGTTGACGTCGAAGTAACGCTGCCAGTCCTCGTCGGCGATGTCGCTGAACGGCGCGACCCCGAACAGGCCGACGTTGTTCACCAGGACGTCGACCTCGCCGATGTCCTGCAGCAGACGGGAGGTCTCCCCGGTGTCGGCGAGGTCGGCGGCGACTCCGCGCGGCAGTGCTCCCGGATGCTCCGAGCGCAGTCGGGACACGGCGGCGTCGACGGCGGCAGGGGCGCGCCCGTTGATGATGACCTCCGCCCCCTCGGCGGTGAGTGCGGAGGCGATGGCATAGCCGATGCCCTGGGTGGATCCGCTCACGAAAGCCGTCCTGCCGTGCAGTTCCAGGTTCATATCGCTCCGTTCCGGACGGCGTCTGTGTCGCCGTTTCACTTGCTTGGGAAAGTCAACCTACGCGTATTCAGTTGCTTGAGCAAGTCACGCTCTTCGATTTCGAGGTATCCTGACCTCGTGCCCGAGCCCACGAGATCCGCCACGACGCCGCTGCCCAGAGCGGAGATCTGGGCGTCCGTCGCGACGCTCCTGGAGCGCCTTCCTGCCGCACTCGACGCCCAGCTGCAGCGGGACAGCGGCCTGACGCACTTCGAGTTCGGGATCCTCTACGCGCTCGACGCCGCCGAGGGGCGATCTTTGCGCTTGAGCGTGCTCGCCGGGTTCGCGAGCTGCACGCTCTCGCGGCTCTCGCGTGCGGTCTCACGCCTCGAGCAGCGCGGCTGGGTCCGGCGTGTGATCGACCAGACGGATGGACGGTTCACCCTCGCCGTGCTGTCGGAGGACGGCCACGCGAAGGTCCAGCAGGCGACCCCGGGTCACGAGGCGCTCGTCGACACGCTCGTCTTCGACGTCCTCACCGCCGCCCAGGCGCGACAGCTCGGCATCGCCAGCCGGCGGATCTCGGCGGCCATCGCCCCCGACCCGATCTGGATCCCGCCGAGCTGAGGTCGACGCGCCGCGCCGACCCGCGTCACTCCAGCGGGAAGGTCGCCTCGACGCGCAGGCCGCCCGCGGGCAGGGCGGTCAGCTCGAGCGCCCCACCCAGCACGTCGACGATCGAACCGGCGATCGCCAGGCCCAGGCCGGATCCGCCGTGCGCCCCGTCGCGGGTGCGGCCGGCGCCGCGCTGGAACGGCTCGACCAGCGTGGCGACCACGGCCGGGTCGAGCCGGTCTCCGGTGTTCTCGACGACCAGCGCACCCTGCCCGCCGAGACGGAGCGTGCGCACCGTGGCGGATCCGCCGGAGGGCAGATTGTGCACGAGGGCGTTCTGTACGAGGTTCAGGGCGAGCTGGTCGAGCAGCGCCGCGTCCCCGCGGACCATGACCGGGTCGCCGACCGCGTCGAGCCGCACGTCACGAGCCGCGGCCACCTCGTGCAGCAGCTCGACGGCGCCCTCCGCGGCCAGGGACAGGTCGACGGGGACGCGTGCGGGCGGGCGGGCGTCGAGCCGCGCGAGCAGCAGCAGCGCCTCGGTCAGGGCGATCGCGCGCTCGTTCGCGGTGCGCAGGCGCACGAGCAACTGAGGGATGTCGGGATCCGGATCCGCTTCGGCCACGTCGAGCACCGCGCGGGTGATCGCGAGCGGGGTGCGCAGCTCGTGAGACGCGTTCGCGGCGAAGCGGCGCTCGCGCTGCAGGTCGCCCTGGATGCGGTCCAGCATGCCGTCGAAGACGTCGGCGAGGCGCCGGAACTCGTCGTCGCGGCCCGGCAGCGCGATCCGCGCGTCCAGGTCGCCGTCGCTCACGGCCTGCGCTGTCTCGCCGATCGCGGTGAGCGGGCGCAGCACCCGACCGGCCAGCAGCCAGCCTCCGAGCACGCCGACCGCGATGAGCCCGAGCAGCGCCCACGTGGCGGGCGGAACGAACGCGCGGATGATGTCGGTGCGATTCGGCGCCCAGCTCGTGCCGGCGATCGGGTCGGTGTTGTAGACCGTGCCGTCGGGCACGTAGCGCAGCAGCCACAGCGCGACGACGCCGAGCAGCACGGCGCCCGCCACCGCGACGAGCGCGACGTAGCTGAGCGTGAGTCGCCAGCGCACCGACAGGCCGGCAGCGCGGACCGGGCGGGGTGGGAGGGCCGGCGTCGAGGGGAGTGCCGGCCTCGGCGGCTCTGCGGGGGTCGATGACGCGTCAGGCATTCCTCGTGCGCCCCGGCATCGTCGCATCCTCGTCCGTCGCCTCGTCGCCCGAATCGCCATCGCGCGCGCTGCCGTCGACGTCGATCCGGTAGCCGACCCCCGGCACGGTGAGGATCGCCCAGGGCTCGCCGAGCCGCTTGCGCAGCGCCGAGACCGTGATGCGCACGGCGTTCGTGAACGGATCCGCGTTCTCGTCCCAGGCGCGCTCGAGCAGCTCCTCGGCGCTGATCACGCCGCCGCCGGCCTCGACGAGCACCTGCAGCACCGCGAACTGCTTGCGGGTGAGGGCGACGTAGCGTCCGTCGCGGTACACCTCGCGGCGGAACGGGTCGAGCCTGATTCCGGCCAGCTCGTGCACCGGCGGTGTCGACCGCGGGGCGCGGCGCGCCAGCGCCCTGATCCGCAGGACCAGCTCGCGCATCTCGAACGGCTTGGTCAGGTAGTCGTCGGCGCCGAGCTCGAAACCGGTCGCCTTGTCGTCGAGGCGATCGGCGGCGGTGAGCATGAGGATCGGTAGACCGGATCCGGAGGCGACGATCGCCTGGGCGATGTCGTCGCCGCTCGGACCGGGGATGTCCCGGTCGAGCACCGCCACATCGTAGGTGTTGATGTCCAGCAGCTCCAGGGCGAGGTGCCCGTCCCCGGCGGTGTCCGCGGCGATCGCCGCGAGACGCAGCCCGTCACGGACCGCTCCGGCCAGGGCGGGTTCGTCCTCCACGATCAGCACGCGCATGCCAGAAGCCTAAGCACAGCGGCATATCGCGGGCGTATGCGAAAACACGAACGGCCGGGCAACGTCCGCCTCGATGGGGTGGAGGCATGGACACGAACACCTCTGCTCCGCTGCGACCCGGATCCGCACCGGAATGGATCCTGCCCCGGGAGCCCGACGTCGAGGGGATGCGCGCGGCGACGCGGATCCCGGCCCCGCGGCACCGGGCGTCACAGGCTCCCCGGCGGCGTCGGCGGCTGTTCCGGTTCTTCGCGACGCTGACGGTGCTCGCGCTGCTGGGCGCCGGCACCGCCGCCGCGGTGATCACGGCCGCCGTCACGGCGCGCCCCGACTATCCGGGCCCCGTGGCGGCGGGCGACGGCGGATCCGCGTCCGCACGCGGCGGCGGCATGCCGACCGCCGAGGACGGCTACATCGCGGACGGCGACTCGGTGTCGCTGCAGGACTCGGCCCCCGCGGTGTCGAAGCTGGAACCCGGCCTGCGCGAGGCGCTCGAGCAGGCGCTCGCCGCGGCTGAGGAGGACGGGCTCGAGCTGCGGGTGGCGAGCGGATGGCGTTCGAAGGCGTACCAGGCCTGGCTGCTGCGCGACGCCGTGCGCACCTATGGATCCGAGGCCGAGGCGTCGCGCTGGGTGGGCACGCCCGAGACGTCGCTGCACGTCAAGGGCCAGGCGGTCGACATCGCCCCCTACGACGCTGCGGACTGGCTGAACCGCCACGGCGCGCAGTTCGGACTGTGCCGCACGTACGACAACGAGGCCTGGCACTTCGAGCTGAGCCCCTCCGCGAAGGACCAGGGATGCCCGGCGATGTACCGCGACCCGACCGAGGATCCGCGGATGCGGGGCTGACGGGCCGGATCCGATGCGGCTTGGCAGGTCGTTCGCTGGTCTCGTGTTGCCCCTTCCAACTCGTTCACTGGTCTCGTAGTGCCCTTTCGCGGCGGTGTAAAGGGCGCTATGCGACCAGCGAGCGGAGGTGGATCCGCCCCGGAGGCGTTGGAGAGGACTGCCTGCCTCGGGGGAGAGCTACTTGTAGAAGCCGTCGCGCAGGTTGATGCCGTGCTCGAGCCAGGCCTTGAGTGCTGCGAGCATGCCGGTCCAGCCCTCGCAGTTGCCGAAGGCGCTCTTCGCGCCGCCCGTGGTGGCGCGCCACGTCGACTCTGTGATCGTGACGAGGGTGCGCGCGCCCCCGTCGATCGGGGCGAACTCGAACACCGTGCGCGTGGTGCCGGTGTCGTTGCTGCCGGGGGCCGCCGCCCACTCGATCACGATGCGCTCAGGGGCCTTCGCCTCGAGGACCACGACGGGGAAGCGTCCGGGGAAGTCGGCGAAGTCCCAGCTGACCTCGGCGCCGGGTTCGAGGCGGCCCCGAGCTCCGCCCGTCGTGAAGTAGCGGGAGAGCTGCGCAGGATCGGCGACAGCCTCGAAGACCTCCGCGGGCGGGCGGGAGACGCGGCCGGAGACGGAGAAGGACAGCTCGGTCAGCGGAGCCATGTCCGCAGCGATTTCGATCTGAGACATGTTGTAAGATTACAACATGAATTCGGCGGAGGGAACCGAGGACGACGATCTCGTCTTCAAGGCGCTCGCCGCTCCCGTCCGACGCCGGATGCTCGACGCCTTGCGCGCTGCGCCGCGGACGACGGGCGAGCTGTGCGCGTGCTTCCCCGAGCTCGACCGCACCACGGTGCTGCAGCACCTCAAGGTGCTCGAACGCGCCGAGCTCGTGATCGGTCGCCGCGAGGGCAGGGAACGCCACCTCACGCTCGCCCCGCTTCCGATCAAGCGGATCCACGATCGGTGGATCGGCGCCTACGCGGCAGCTGCCGTCCAACTCCTGGACGACCTCGACCGAGGCTGACTCCCGTCGCTTCCTGGTCGCGTAGCGCCCCTTCGCAGGCGCGGAAGGGGCGCTACGCGACCAGGGAACAGGAGTGGGAGCAGCCGCGGGACCAGGACGCGGGAGCGGACCAGGGCCCGACCGCGGGATTGCGGGATCCGGGCCTCAGCCCTCCGGCGCCATCTCGAAGTCGTACCAGGCCGGCACCGGGCGGTCGGGGAACGCCTCGTGCCACAGCGCCGACATGCTCAGCTCGCCCTCGCGGAGGTTCGGCACCTCGAAGCGCTCCTCGAGGACCCGGCCTGCCGCCTCCGTGTCTCCGGTGGCGAGGGCGGCGCGGATCTCCACGACGCGGAACCGCCCGAGCGTGCGCAGCTCTGCCGGCAGGGTCTCGACCAGGGTGCGCACCTCGTCGGCGCGTCCGTCGGCGAGCAGCGCCTCGGACAGCTCGAGCGCGAGTGGTGCGAGGTCGGGGGCGAGCTCGCGCGCCTCGGCGAGCCGGCTGATCCCCTGCGCCTGCGCGGCGGTGCCTCCGTCGGACTGGCGCAGGGCGAGCCCGAGCCCGCGCAGCGCCCAAGGGCTGCGGCGGTGGCGCAGCGAGGCCTCGTAATGCGAGATCGCGGTGCCGTGCTCGTCACGGGCGTGCGCGGCGACGGCGCGGTGATAGTGGGTCAGCCACGTGGAGGGAGCCTCGGCGAGCAGATGATCCCACTCCTCGCCGGTGACGTAGGAGGCAGGGGCGTCGAGCGGATCCGGCTCCACGGCGTCCGCGGCCGCGTCGGGCGTGCGATCCAGCAGCCCCGCCCAGTAGGCGCCCTCCTCGCCCTCGCGCGCGAACCGCACGCCGGGCAGCGAGGCGAAGGCCGAACCGGCGCGGGCCGCGAGCTCCTGCTCGAGCGAGCCCCAGGGGGAGCCCGCCGACAGCAGCGCGTCCGGGGCGACGTCGGCAGCGGCCTCGAGCCGGGCGATGCCGGCGGATCCGGCCGCATCCGCCGTGTGGAGCACCTGGGCGCCGACGACGGCGACGTCCTCGTTCCAGGATCCATCGAGAGCCGGATCCGAAAGCGTCAGCGGCAGGAACGTCTCGGTCCACTCCCACGTCGCCCCGCCCGGCATGCGCAGATGCTCGTACTGCGTGGCGGCGAGCCCTGCCTGAATCTCGAAGTAGGCGCCCGTCTCGCCGCCGAGCCAGTCGCACCAGCGGTGCCCGCCCGGGGTGTCGCCCCAGACGAAGAGCTTGCGGCCGACCAGTCCTGCGGTCGAGACGTGCGCGAGGCCGGATCCGTCCGCGTCGACCGCGGCGATCCAGGGGCGCGGTGCCGGTGCGCCAGGAGCGGCGTCCGCGGCGAGACCCGGCGCCAGGTCGAAGAAGTAGTCCGCGGCGGCGGGTGCCGACGCGGGCAGACGCGGATCCGTCTCGGTCAGGTCCACCCGGCCGAGCGTGCCGTCGTAACCGGTCATGTAGGCGTGCGTCGCCGGCGCGAGCACGCGGCTTCCCTCGGTCTGCGCGACGGCGATGTTCGTCCACCAGTACATCCCCGTCTCGCGGTCGCGCGGATTGCGCACCCGCACCCGCACGTGCAGGGCGGCGCCGTCGAGCGTCGCGTCGATCTGCAGGATCAGGCCGCGCACGCGCTCGTACTCCCACATCCGCAGGATCGGCTCGCCGTCGTCGCCGGTGATCGCGGCGGCGTACAGCGGGGCGGAGGTCAGCGGCCAGTGCCCGCGCATGCCGATGTTCCATTCCGCGCCCCCGGAGAACCACGCGTCGCGCAGGGCGAGGTTCGCCGGCTGCAGCATGGCGTTGCGGTACACGAGGTCGCGGCCGGTGGTCTTATCGAACAGTCGCACCAGCCGGCCGCCCAGGTCGAGGGCGAACTCGGCGCGCAGCTGCTCGTTCTCGAGCACGGCGAGGCGCATCGGCGCCGGTGTGCGCTCGCGGTCGTAGCCGTCCTGGAGCAGGTACGGATGGATCGACGTGACCTGCCCGTACCGGATGTTCGCCGCCATCTCGGCGGGCAGCCCCTCCGTGGTGGCCTCGTACGGCGCCTGTGGCATGGCGGCGATCGCGGGGAGGGGGTTCGGGGATCCGACGGGGGCGGTGGGGAGGACGACCTGGGTGACGGTCAACGTTGCGCTCATCGTTCCCCAGTATCCTCGCCCGGCCTGTGCGACGGGAAGGAAAACGGATCCTGATTCCCGCCCTCCGGGTCGAAACCGGCGTCCGCGTACGCTGAACGGGTGCCCGAGTTCCCCTACGCCCGCCTGCGCCGGTTCCCCGACGTGGAGGCGCCGAATCTGCAGGCGTGGGACGCGACGGACGAGCTGCTCGTCGAGGCCGCACGAGCGTCGGCCGTCGAGCATGGGATCGACAGATCCGCGATCGCCGTGATCGGCGACGGGTACGGCGCGCTCGCCCTGCCTCTCGTTTCCGCGGGCCTGGACGGCGTGCGCGTGCACCAGGATCTGGTGTCGGGGCGCCGGGCACTGGCCCGCAACGCTGCCGAACTCGGGGCGAGGGGCTTCGACTCGCGCGAGCTCGATGCCGAGCTGCTGCGCGACGCGCGGCTCGTGCTGCTGCAGTTGCCGAAGGGCCTCGCCGAACTCGAGGAGATCGCGGATGCGGTCGCGCGCTGGGCGGCGGCCGACGTCATGCTGCTCGCCGGGGGGCGCGTGAAGCACATGACCCTGGCGCAGAACGAGGTGCTCGCCCGCTTCTTCGGCCATGTCCAGCCGCAGCGCGCCGCGCGCAAGTCGCGCCTGATCGTCGCGACCGATCCGCGGCCGGCGCGTGCGGACCCGCCGTTCCCGGTGTCGTCGATGCACCCGGAGTTCGGGCTCACCCTGTGCGCGCACGGCGGGGCGTTCGCTGGCGACCGCATCGACATCGGCACCCGGGTGCTGCTCGACGTGATGCGCGAGCGCGCCCCGGAGCTCGCCGCCCTCGCCGGACGGGAGGGGGCCACCGCCGTCGACCTCGGCTGCGGCACGGGTGCGCTCGCCGCATCGCTGGCCCTCGCGGTGCCGAGCGCGCGCGTCGTCGCCACCGATCGCTCCGCGGCAGCGGTGCAGTCTGCGCGGGCCACGATGGCGGCCAACGGCGTCGCCGACCGGGTGACCGTGACGCTCGACGATGCCGGATCCGAGATCCCGGACGGATCCGTCGACCTCGTGCTGCTGAACCCGCCCTTCCACCTCGGCGCAAGTGTGCACGAAGGAGCGGGACGCCGGCTCATCGACGCCGCTGCGCGGATGCTCCGTGCGGGCGGCGAGGTCTGGACCGTCTTCAACTCGCACCTCGATCACCGTCGCGCGCTCGCCGCAGCGGTCGGTGTCACGGAGCAGCTCGCGCGCACTCCGAAGTTCACGGTCACCCGGTCCGTGCGGCGCTGATCGCGGGCTTCGAGGCGCAATGTCTGCTGCTACCGAGCCCGATCGAGGACGGACATTGCTCCCCGAACGCGCGAACGCCGGCCGCGCGAGCGCCGTCCTCGCCGCATCCGGTCGGGTGGACCATCGACCTCGGATTTGCCACGGGATCAGGTTCTCGTTACGTTGGAATGCGGGCCTGATGGCCCCAAGACCAGTCCGCGGTCGCGTCCTTCTTTCGATTCTGCTGTGCACGAAGAGGCGTGGGCGTACGGTCGATGATCTCTGCTGAGGATCCGAAATCCTCCTCCTGCGCCGCCAGCATGGCTTGGTTCGAAACGGCCCTGTGATCATCACCCGGGCGAGACCGATGCAGGCCTCCCCGATGGGTGAGGCCGCGGGGGAAACGTGTCCGAAACCGCTCTGGAAGCGCGTCATCTGTTCAAGGTGTTCGGGAGGAATCCGAACCAGGCCGTCCGCCGGCTGAAGGCCGGCGAGACCCGATCCGCCGTCGCCGATGCCGGCACCGCCGCCGTCATCGACGCGAGCTTCACCGTCAACCGCGGCGAGATCTTCGTCATCATGGGACTGTCCGGATCCGGCAAGTCCACCATCATCCGCATGCTCAACGGGCTGCACGAGGCGACGGACGGATCCGTCCTGGTCGCCGGCGACCCGATCACCGGCATCCCCGCCTCCCGTCTGCGCGAGATCCGCCGTGATCGCGTGTCGATGGTGTTCCAGCACTTCGCGTTGCTGCCGCACCGCACCGTGGCCGCGAATGTGGCGTATCCGCTCGAGCTCAAGGGAATCGGCAAGACCGAGCGCCTGGCCAAGGCCGAGGAGATCCTCACTCTCGTCGGCCTGGACGGCCAGGGCGAGAAGCTGCCGTCCGAGCTCTCCGGCGGCATGCAGCAGCGCGTCGGCATCGCCCGGGCACTCGCGGCGGACACCGACATCCTGCTCATGGACGAGGCGTTCAGCGCGCTGGATCCGCTGATCCGCCGTGAGATGCAGGAGCAGCTGCTCGAGCTGCAGCAGAAGCTGCAGAAGACGATCGTGTTCATCACCCACGACCTGAACGAGGCCATGTTCCTCGGCGACCGCATCGCGGTGATGCGCGACGGCCGCATCGTGCAGATCGGCACGCCGGAGGACATCCTCACGGACCCGGCCAACAGCTATGTCGAGCAGTTCGTGCAGGACGTCGACCGCGCCCGGGTGCTCACCGCGGCGAACGTCATGGAGCGTCCGCGTCCGGTCGTCGCGGAGACGGCCGGCCCGCGTACCGCGCTGAAGCAGATGCGCGACGCGTTCATGTCGGCGACGTACGTCGTCGGCCGGGACCGCACGCTCAAGGGCGTCGTCACCGACCGAGACGTCGTCAAGCTGATCCGCCGCGGCGAGAGCACCATCACGTCGGTGCTCAAGCCCGCCACGCAGGTCGTCGACGAGGACGAGATCCTGATGAATCTGTTCATCCCCGCGGTGGAGTCCCCGGTGCCGCTCGCCGTGGCCGACGCGGAGGGACGGCTCGTCGGCGTCATCCCGCGCGTCACGCTGCTCGCCGCCCTCGGCCCCGGCCCGGGTGCCACGGGCGAGATCAACCTGCCGGTGCTGCCGCTGCCGCAGGCCGAGGTCGACGCCATCCTCGACGACGGCTGGACCGCGCCCGCATCCGAGAGCGCACCGAGCACGCCGACCACACCGGACGCGCCGAACGAGGAGGTCACCCGATGAACGTCCTGCCCATCGGATCCTGGGTCGCCGTCGCGGTCGACTGGATCAAGGCCAACCTCGACGGCCTGCTGAACGTGATCTCGACCGTGGTCTCGTTCCTCGTCGACGGCCTGAGCTTCGTGCTGCTGATGCCGTGGTTCTATGTCGTGATCATCATCGCGGCGCTCATCGCCTGGCTCGTGCGCTCCTGGCGCCTGGCGATCGGCACCGTGATCTCGTTCGGGCTGATCGTCGCGATGGGCCTGTGGGTCCCCGCGATGCAGACGCTCGCACTGGTGCTCGTCGCCGGGGCGGTCGCCGTCGTCATCGCGATCCCGCTCGGCATCTGGTCGGCCCGCAACGCCACCGTGCGCGCGGTGCTCAAGCCCGTGCTCGACTTCATGCAGACGATGCCCGCATTCGTCTACCTCATCCCCGCCATCGTGTTCTTCAGCATCGGCGTCGTGCCGGGCCTCGTGGCCACGGTGATCTTCGCCCTGCCTCCGGGCGTGCGCTTCACCGAGCTCGGCATCCGCGGGGTGGACTCCGAGACGGTCGAGGCCGGACAGTCGTTCGGTGCGACACCGGGTCAGATCCTGCGCGGGATCCAGCTGCCGCTGGCGATGCCCACGATCCTCGCCGGCGTCAACCAGGTGATCATGCTCGCCCTGTCCATGGCCGTGATCGCCGGCATGGCCGGCGCCGACGGGCTCGGCAAGCTCGTGGTCGAGGCGATCTCGACCGTCAACATCGCCAAGGGCGTCGAGGCCGGACTCGGCGTCGTGCTGATCGCGGTCTTCCTGGACCGCGTCACCGCGTCGCTGGGATCGCTCGGACAGCACCCCGCGTCGCTGCTCGGGATGCTCTCGCGTCGCCGCGCGGCCCGGCGCCTGGCCACGGCATCCGCCGTGGTCGATCAGACCCCGGAAGCATCCGCCGAGGAGAAGGAGCTGCAGCATGCGTAAGAGCAGGATCACCACTCTCGCGGCGCTCGGAGTCGCGGCCGTGCTCGCCCTGGCCGGATGCGCGAGCGACGGCGCCGGCGGCACGCTCGAGATGGCGGGCAAGGCCCCCACGAACGGCGCCGGCAAGGGCGACAAGGGCACGATCACGATCGGGTTCCTGCCCAGCTGGACGGACGGGTTGAGCACCGCGTACCTGCTGCAGGACCAGCTCGGCAAGATGGGCTACGACGTGAAGATGCAGACGCTCTCCGATGCGGGCCCGCTCTACGCGGGGCTGTCGCAGGGCGACGTGGACATCTTCCCGTCGGCGTGGCCCGAGGTCACGCAGAAGGCGTACATGGACAAGTACCAGGGCTCGATCGACGACCTCGGAACCTACTACGGCAACGCCCGCCTCACGATCGCGGTGCCCACCTACTCCGACATCGACTCGATCGATCAGCTCAAGGGCCGCGCCTCGACCTTCGGCGGCAAGATCATCGGCATCGAGCCCGGCGCCGGTCTCACCGCGCAGACGCAGAAGATGATGCCGGAGTACGGTCTGGACGGCGAGTACCAGCTGGTCACGTCGTCGACCGCCGCGATGCTCACCGAGCTGAAGTCGGCGACCGACAAGAAGCAGGACATCGCGGTGACCCTGTGGCGTCCGTTCTGGGCCAACAGCGCCTACCCCGTCAAGGACCTCAAGGATCCGAAGGGCGCCATGGGCAAGCCCGAGGGGCTGCACTTCCTCGGCGCGAAGGGTTTCGCGGAGAAGCACCCCGACGCCGCCGCTCTGATCGGCAAGATCAAGCTGGACGACGCGCAGTACGGCTCGCTCGAGGACATGGTCGTGAACCAGTTCGGTGAGGGCAAGGAACCCCAGGCGATCGACGAATGGGTCAAGGAGCACGGCGGCGAGTTCGACTGGCTGCAGAAGTAACCGGGCGCATTCGCGCACCGTGCCGGCCTCGGTCCTTCGCGGACCGGGGCCGGTATGCTGTACCCCCGTGGGGTATCGGATCCGAGTCGTGGGCACGTCGTCGACGTGGTCGCTGCGGATCGCGCTCCTCGTCGCCGCGGTGATCGCGGGGCTGCTCGGGATGCACGTCCTCGACGGGCACGGCACTCCGATGGCGGGAGCGGATCCGTCCGCGCACGTCGCGATGTCCGGGTCGCCGATGCCGGCGACCACGGCGGCGCACGAGATCGCGGATGCCGTGGATGCCGTGGCCGGTGACGGCTGCGCGGACTGCGCCGAGCACGCCGCGATGGCGGAGGGCTGCGTGCTCGCTCCGGTGGCGCCCGCCGCGCTGCCCGGACCGCCCGCAGAGGATCTGCGCCCCGCGATCGTCGCACCCGCCATCGGTTCTGCGGCGAACGTTCCCGCCGCGCCGCGCCCTCCGAGCATCTCCGCCCTCTGCATCAGTCGCAGATGAGCCGGATCCGGCGCGTCCCGCACTCCCCGTTCCGCGGGCGGACGCGCCGGGCACGGCCTCGCGCACCGCTGTCCGGCGGCGCGCGTCATCGACGACGAAAGCAGAGAACGACATGACCATCCGCACCTTCCACCGCGCCCTCGCGATCGGCGCGATCGCCCTCGCCGGGGCCGCCCTCACCGCCTGTGCGCCGACGACCGACCACTCCGGAATGCCCGGGATGACGCATGGCGCGTCCGCACCGGCGACCGGATCCGTCCAGGGAACCGCGAACGACGCCGACGCGATGTTCGCGAGCATGATGATCGGCCACCACCAGCAGGCGATCGACATGAGCGACACGCTGCTCGCCAAGACCGGCGTCGACGCGCGGGTGACGGAGCTCGCGACGAGGATCAAGGCCGCGCAGGCGCCCGAGATCGCGACCATGCGCGGCTGGCTCGCCGACTGGGGCGTGCCGTCCGCGGCGCCCGGATCCATGAGCCACGGCGACGGCATGATGAGCGAGGCCGACATGGCGGCGCTCGAGGCCGCTCCGGGTGCCGAGGCCGGGAAGCTGTTCCTGCAGCAGATGATCGTGCACCACGAGGGCGCGGTCGACATGGCCCGCACCGAGAAGGCCGACGGCGCAGCTCCCGCCGCGGTCGACCTGGCGGCCGCGATCATCGACGCGCAGACGGCGGAGATCGCCGAGATGAAGGACCTGCTCGCCGCGCTCTGACCCGGGCCCCGGCCCGGTTCGCGGGCCGGTTCGCGACGCGCGACGCCTGCATGACCCTGCCACGGATGCACGACCGGATCCGCGATCGGATCGTGCATGCGTCGCGACGTCGTGCAGGTGTCGCGTGCGGAGCGCAGGGGAAGGCCACCCACCTTCGGGTCGTCCCCGTCAGCGGAGCCCCTGGGTGCGCTCACGGGGACGACGCGGAAGTGGGTGGCGGAGACCTGAAGGGCAAGGGGAGGCCACCTGTCCGGATCCGGGCCCCGCGCGTAGCCTTCCGGTATGGACGGCTTCGCGGCGGTCGACTTCGGCTTCGCGCGAGAGGTGCTGCAGCGAGGCATCGCGGCGCTCTACCTGGTCGCCTTCGTCAGCACGCTGAACCAGTTCCGCGCGCTGCTGGGCGAGCACGGCCTGCTCCCGGCGCCGGAGCTGCTCGCCTGGGCCGGATCCTCCTCCCACGCCCGCCGGCTCCTGCGGCCGACGCTGTTCCTGCGGGTGCGCTACACCGATCGGCGGCTCGTGGCGCTGTGCGTCGCGGGGTTCGTCGTGTCGGCCGCTCTGGTGGCCGGCCTGCCGCAGCTCGCACCGCCGTGGGTGCCGATGGCGTGTTTCCTGCTGCTGTGGCTCGGGTACATGTCGATCTCGTCGATCGGGCAGACCTTCTACGGCTTCGGCTGGGAGATGCTGCTGCTCGAGGCGGGGTTCCTCGCCGCGTTCCTCGGATCCGCGTCGCAGCCGCCGCCGACCGTGGTGATCGTGCTGTTCTGGTGGCTCGTGATCCGGCTCGAGTTCGGCGCGGGCATGATCAAGATCCGCGGCGGTCGCGAATGGCGCGATCTCACCGCGCTCATGTACCACCACGAGACGCAGCCCATGCCAGGCCCGCTCAGCCGGCAGGCGCATCTGCTGCCGCCCTGGTTCCACCGGCTCGAGGTGGTGGGCAACCACGTCGCCCAGCTCGGCGCGCCCTGGCTGCTGCTCGCCCCGATCCTGGGGCTGTGGATTCCTGACCCCGTGCCGGCGATCGTCGGCGCGGTCGGCGCGGGCGTGGTCATCGCGACCCAGCTCTGGCTCGTCGTGACGGGCAACTTCGCCTGGCTGAACTGGGCGACCGTGGTGCTCGCCGTCTCAGCGATCGGGATTCCGACGGGCGCACCGCATCACCCGCCGACGGCCCTGCCCTGGACGATCGACGGCCTGCCGTCGCCCTGGCTCGTGGTCACCTCCGCAGTCGGCGTGCTCTACGTCTGGCTCTCGGTGCCGGCGGTGCGGAACCTCTTCTCGCGCAGCCAGGCCATGAACGCGTCGTTCAACCGCTGGCAGCTCGCGAACGCCTACGGTGCCTTCGGCACGGTGACCAAGGAGCGGATCGAGATCGTGGTCGAGGGCACGCTGCTGCCCGATGCGGATCCGGATCCGCTCGCGGGTGAGTGGCGCGAATACGGCTTCAAGGGCAAGCCGGGCGATCGGCAGCGCATCCCCGGGCAGTTCGCGCCGTACCACCTGCGCCTGGACTGGCTGATGTGGTTCCTGCCGCTGGGGCGGATGTACGAGGACTGGTTCGCGATGCTGCTGGTGCGACTGCTCGAGGCGGATCCGCCGACGCTCCGGCTGCTGCGGGACGACCCGTTCGGCGGGGTGCGTCCAGCGCAGGTGCGCGCCGTCGCCTACCGTTACCGGTTCACGACCCGCGCCCAGCACCGCGAGAGCGGACGCGTGTGGATCCGCGACCGCCGGCGCGTGGTGGTGCGGCCGCTGTCTCTGCGTGACGACGAGGGCGCGACCTGACTGCCGTCGAACCACGCCGGCGACCCGGCGGACACCGGCATATCGTCCGCATATCGAGAACCGGATACGCCCCGGCAACCCGGCCGTCGATTGACTCGAACCCATGCGATCGCCTGCTTCGGAACTCGTCGTCCATGAGGACGCGCTCCGCGAGAACACCGATCGATTCCGTGCGCTGACCGGCGGGCGGCTGATGGCGGTCCTCAAGGCGGACGCGTTCGGACACGGGGACATCGCCGCTGCGGTGCTCGAGTCGGGTGCCGGCTCGATCGGGGTGACCAGCATCGACGAGGCGCTCGCGCTGCGGCAGGCGGGCATCGACGCACCGATCCTGAGCTGGCTCAACACGCCGGACGCCGACGTCGAGACGGCTCTGCACCTGCACGTCGACCTCGCCGCCCCGAACCTCGAGCTGCTGTTCGCGATCGCCGGATCCGCGCGGGCGACGGGAACCACGGCTCGGGTGCACCTGCACGTCGATGTCGGCACGGGCCGTGACGGCTGTCCGCCGAAGGACTGGGCGTCGTTGTGCGCGCTCGCGCGCGAGCAGGAGGCGGCGGGCGCGATCCGCGTGGTGGGCGTGATGGGGCACCTGTCCTGCGCCGACGACCCGGGGAACGGTCAGAACGTGCGCGAGCGCCTGGTGTTCGAGAACGCGGTCCGCACCGCCCGTCGTCGCGGTCTGCGTCCGCACCTCCTGCATCTCGCCGCCACCGCGGCGACGCTCACCGGAACCGCGGCCGGGTACGACCTGCACCGCATCGGCGCCGGGCTCTTCGGCATCGATCCGTCCCGCACGACCGACGATCTGCGGCCCGCCCTGACGCTGACCTCGACCGTCGTGTCCTCCCGCGAGGCTCCGGCGGGCACCGGCGTCGGATACGGCCACGACTTCGTCACCTCGTCCCGCACCTGTCTGGCGCTGCTGCCGCTCGGCTACGCCGACGGGCTCCCGCGCGCGGCATCGGGGCGGGCCGAGGTGCTGGTGCACGGTGAGAGGCGGCCGCTGGTGGGCAGGTTCTCGATGGACATGGTCGTCGTCGACACCGGCGACAGACTGCTGCGCCCGGGCGAGCGCGTCACGATCTTCGGCCCGGGTCGGGACGGCGCGCCGACGGTCGCCGAGTGGGCGGCGTGGGCGCGCACGATCGAGCACGAGATCGTCACGGGCGTCGGCGCTCGGGCCTCCCGCATCCGTCGAACCCTCGACGCGTCACCCCGAACCCCGCACCCGTCCCAAGGAGAAACCGCATGTCTCAGCACCCCCGCCGCCGGATCGCCGTCATCGGAGGCGGCGCGAATCACGAGCACGCGGTCTCGCTCGCGTCCGCGGCCGGCGTCACACGGGCTGTCCGTGCACTGACGCACATCGCGGTCCCGCTCACCATCGGTGAGGACGGTGCGTGGCGGGACGAGCAGGGCGTCGCATTGCCCTTGCACCGCGCGGTCGAGCTCGTCGCGGGCTGCGATGTCGCGTTCGCGGTGCTGCACGGCGAACGGGGCGAGGACGGCACGATCGCGGGGCTGCTCGATCTGTGCGGAGTGCCCTCTGCCGGATCCCCGGTCCGCGCCGGCGCCCTGGGGATGGACAAGAACGCCACGAAGCTGGTCGCCGCGTCGCTGGGGATCGCGACGGCGCGCGGGCGCGTCGTCGCGTCCGGGGACGAGGTCGGGATCACGGTGGCCGGTCTGACCCCGCCCTTCGTCGTGAAGCCCGCCGCCGGTGGATCCAGCAACGGGGTCTTCGTGGTCGCCGACCTCGATGGTCTCCCGGACGCCGTCGATCGCGCGCGGACGTTCGGGGATCCGGTGCTGATCGAGGAGTACGTCACCGGCCGCGAGGTCGATCTCGCCGTCTTCCGCGATCGGCACGGCACGCTGCGCCTCGGCGCCCCGCTCGAGATCGCGGTGGCGCCCGGCGATGTGTTCGGCGCCACGGAGAAGTACGACGGCACCGCCCGCTTCACGGTGCCGGCCCTGATCGACCCCGCCGAAGAGGCTGCCGTCCGCTCGGCGGCGAGGCGGCTGTACGAGGCACTCGGGTGCGCCGGCGTGGCCCGCTTCGACTTCTTCGTCACCGCCGACGGCCCGGTGCTCAACGAGGTGAACACGACGCCGGGGATGACCGAACGGTCCCAGGTGCCGCTGATGTACGCGGCGACGGGCCTCGACTACACCGGTTTGATCGCCGAGCTCCTGGATGCCGCGGTCGCGTCGATTCCGGCGGCGGGGGCGACGCGGCACGCGGGGGAGGCGTCGCACGCGTCAGGATCCGCCGCGTGACGGTCGCCGGGCCCGCCCCGACGAACCGGCTGGCGTGGGCGGACGCCGCCAAGGGGCTGCTGATCGTCCTCGTCGTGTTCTGGCACGTCGTGATGAAGAGCTATCTCACGATCGACTGGCGCATCGGCCTGCCGATCCCCGGCGCCTGGGGCCTGATCTCCGATCTCGCCTACCCGGTGCGGATGCCGCTGTTCTTCCTCATCTCCGGCTGCTTCGCCGCGAACGCGGTCGCCCGGCCGTGGGCCGCCGTGTTCCGCAGCCGTGTCCTGCGGTTCCTGTACCTGTACCTGCTCTGGACGCTCATCCACATGGTGACGATGTGGGCGTTCCCCGACTTCCCCACCCTGATCCCGAGGTCCGTCGCGGAGTTCGTCGAGGCGATCACGATCAGCCCGCCGAATGCCTGGTACCTGTACGCACTCGCGCTCTACTTCCTCGTCGCGAAGGCGTTGCGCCGCCTGCCGGCCTGGATGCCCCTGGCTGCCGCCGCCGCGCTGACGACCGCCGTGGGCGCGGGGCTCATCGACATCGTGAGCAACCGCGGATCGCTGCTCGCCAGCCTGCTCTACTTCCTCATCGGCACGACGTTCTCGCGGCGGATCATCGGTCTCGCGGCCCGCCCGCGCCCTCTGCTCGCGGCCTCGTCCGTGGCGCTCTACCTCGGCGCCTTCGCCGTGGTGCGGGCCACCGGGACGGAGCAGATCCCGGGAGTGTGGCCGGCGGTCGCCCTCCTCGGCGTCGGCGCGGGGATCGCCGTGGCGCCGCTGCTGGCGAGGGTGCCCCGGCTCGGTCGAGCCCTGGGCCGGCTCGGCAGTCGCACGCTGCAGATCTACGTGATCCACATGCCGGTGCTCGCGCTCGCCGACGCCCTCGTGGCGCAGCGGGTGTCGGACGCCGGGCGGCCGGTGCAGCTGGTCGCGGCTGTCCTGCTGCCGGTGGTCCTCACAGCCGTGGTCATCGCCGTCAGCGTCGGGATCGGCGCCCTGGTCACTCGGGACAGGCTGTCCTGGTTGTTCGACCTGCCCGCGGGGCGCCGCCCGGCGGAGTCGCGCTCTCGCCGTCGCTCCGCGGAGTCGTCCTCCCGCCGTCGTCTCCCGTGGCGCACCCCCGCCGCGGTGCTGGGGCTCGCGGTCGTCGGCATCGTCGCGACCGGGGCGGCGGCACTGCCCGCCCCACCCGCGACGATCCCGCAGCAGTCCGCGCAGCGCGCCGGTGAGGTCAGCATCGGCGCGACCGGGGACATCCTGCTCTACGACGCGAGCCGCTCGACGCCTGCGGACCACGGGGCCGGGCACTTCGACGGCGTGCGCCCGTGGTTCGCGGAGGACATCGTCACCGGCAACCTCGAGCAGGCGATCGCGCCCGACACGGGGCACGACAAATGCGGGAAGGATCCGGACTGCGTCGCCTTCCGCAGCGACCCCGCCTCGGTCGCGGGCCTCGCGGGTTTCGACATCCTCAACCTCGCGAACAACCACAGCCGCGACTTCGGGCAGGCGGGCTACGACGACACCAGAGCGACGCTCGCCGGGGCAAGGATCCGGGCGGTGGGCGGTCGCGACGAGATCGCCTACATGCGGATCGGAGACGTCACGGTGGCGATGATCGGCTTCGCACCCTATGCGGACTTCAACCGCGTCACCGACCTCCGGCACGTGCGCGCCGTCGTGCGTGCCGCCGCCGCACGGGCCGATGTCGTGATCGTGCAGGCGCACATGGGGGCGGAGGGGCCGAGTGCCGACGTGGTCACCCCCGGCACGGAGTCGATGTACGGCGAGGACCGCGGGGATCCGGTCGCCTTCTCCCACGCGGCGATCGACGCCGGGGCCGATCTCGTCCTCGGACACGGTCCCCACGTGCTCCGGGGCATGGAGTGGTACCGCGGCCGTCTCATCGCCTACAGCCTCGGCAACTTCGGCGGAGGGGGCGTGTTCGGCAAGGATCCGGCGACGCGCTACGGCGCCTACCTCTCGATCCGGCTGCGCGCGGATGGGACGGCGGTCGCGGGCCGGGTGCGGTCGGTCCGGTTCGACTACCCGGACGGCACTCCGCTGGCTGACACCGCGGGGGGCGCGGCGCGGCTCATGGATCAGCGCGGGCGCCGCGACTTCGGCGGGAGCGCGGTGACGCTCGCTCCCGACGGCCGGATCACCCTGCCCTCATCCGGCCGCACTCCGCGCTAGACCGGCACGGCGGCGCCGCCTGCGGCGATGGAGGCATACGCCGCATCCACGACGGCGACCGCGGTGATGCCGTCGGCCGGGGTCACCCGAGCGGGTCGCCCGGTGCGGATCGCCTCGGCGAAGTCTGCGATCTGGGTGCGGTAGGGGTGGTCCTCGGTCTGCGGCGGGAGGTAGCCGGCGTCGGGCTCGGCCGACGGGTCCGGCCCCGCGACCGCGGTCTCGCCGCCGCCGGCAGCGCTGTCGTGCGCGAGCGTCCCCTCCGTGCCCGACACCTCGATCGTGGTGCGGAACGGTGTCCCCGCGCCCAGCCAGCCGCCGTCGATCCGCGTCGTGGCGCCGTTCGCGTGGGTGAGCTCGACGATCGCGGAGACCGGTGGCGAGAAGCGTCCGTCGACGCTCTGCGGATCCTGCCGCGCGGCGACCGACGTCACGGGTCCGGCGAGCCACAGCGCCTGGTCGATGTCGTGGATGAGCAGGTCGCGGATGAGCCCCCCGCCCGCGCCCTCGTCGTAGAACCACGCCGTCGCGGGGCCCGCTCCCGAGCGGCTGAGCCGCAGTGACTGCAGCGCGCCGATCGCGCCGGCGGCGACCTGCTGCTGGATCCGCCGGTACGCCGCGAAGTACCGCACGACATGAGCGGGGAACAGGCGCACGCCCGCGGCGTCGGCGGCGTCGGCGATGCGCCGTGCCTCGACCGCGCTCACCGCGAGCGGCTTCTCGCACACCACGTGCCGCTTTCGCGCGATCGCGCGCAGCGCCAGGTCGGGGTGCGTGGGCGTGGGGGCGAGGATCCCGACGATGTCGACCCGCTCGATGAGCGCGTCGGCGTCATCCGCGATCCCGACGTCGAACTGCGCGGCGAGGGCTGCGGGGCGGGTGCGCGAGGAGATCACGCACTCCGCGCCGAGCGCCTGCCAGGCGTCCAGGTGCGACGCGGCGATCCCGCCCGCGCCGATGAGTCCGACGCGCAACGGCGCGTCCCGGCCGGTCACGACCTCAGCGCTCCGGATTCCGCAGCGGCGCGGCCTGGCGCCGCGGATCCGCGGCTGCGAGCGGATCCCGGACCGGGATCGGATCCGCGAGCGCGTCGGGATCTCCCTGCGCGACCGGATCCGGCTGCGGGACCGATGCCGGCGCGAGGGCCGGATCCGCCTCGGCCCCTTCGCGAGAGGGGACGGCGGCCTCGGAAGCCTGGCCCCGCTCCAGCTGGAGGGCGACCTTCTTCTCGAGGTTCTCGACGGCGGCGTCGGAGAGATCGATGAGGCCGTCCAGCTCCTCGCGCACGCGGCGGTACGCGGTCTGGCGTTCTGCGGCCGTGGCGGACTGATCCACGGCGACCTTCAGCATGTGCTGCGCGCGCTCGAGGCGCTTGCGCTCCGTCTCGGTGAATGTGGAATCGCGCAGGCGACGGGCGTCCTTCTCCGCGATCTCGAAGGCGACCGCGTAGTTGCCGACCGCGTCGAGATACTCCGACACCTGCTGCTCGGTCACCCTCGCGTCGGCTGAGCTCGGCCGCAGCGCATCGGCGGTCTTCTTCGCGCGCAGGAATGCCGCGGTCAGCGGCTGGCGTCCGTCGCTCATGGCGGGAAACGCGATCATCTTGGCGACGTCGAGCTCGTAGTCCAGCCAGCGGGCGGTGATCTCGTCGTGCTCGGTGAACAGGCGTCCGAGGAGCTCCTTCGACGAGTTCGCCTGCTGCTGCGCGACCTCGCGCGGTGACATCGTCGGCGCGACCTGACCCCTCGCGGCGAGCTGGGCGGCCTTGATCTCGCCCTTCAACCGCAGCGTCTCGAGCCGTTGCCGATGACGTTGTTGCGACAGCACCTGCCACCGCCGCGCGATGCCCCCGGCCACGCCCATGAGCGGGAACACGAGCCACCAATAGTGCTGCGCGAACGTCCAGAAACCGTTCAAGAACTCCTGCATGATGCCCCTCAGCCTATGCCGGACGGATCCGCCCGTCATCGGTGGATCGCAGGGTCACAGCAGTCTCTTCAGCACCCGCCCCCGTGTCACCCCGTGGCGACCGGCGCCGACGTCCCGGTTCCGCCCGCTGGTCGCGTCCTGCCGGCCTCTGTTCTCTGGTCCCATACCGCCCCTTCCATGCCCGTGAAGGGGCGGCATGGGACCAGTGAGCGGTCTGGAGGGGCAGATTGCGACCAGCGGGTGACCTGGAAGGGTGCCATGCGGCCAGCGAGCGAAGGTGCGCTCTCCGCGTCAGTTCAGCCTTCCTGCGGCGACGTCGGCGCGAAGCTTCGGCAGCACGCGGGACTCGGCCGGGTCCAGACCCAGCACCTCGGCGAGTTCGAGCGCGAGGGCCTCGTGCCCGGTGGCGTTGGGGTGGAACGGGTCGTTCATCAGTCCCCACGGCACCCCGCCGTTGCCGAGTGTGGCGAACCGGGCGAACTGATCCACGAGGATCGTGCCCTCGGCTGCTGCGACATCGCGCACCGCCTGCGCGAACTCCGCGATGCGGCCGCGCTCGGGAGCGTTCGGCACGTCCACGGCGGGAGGCGTCTGCAGCACCGGGATCGCTCCGAGCTCGCGCACGCGCCGGACGAACGCGGTGAGCGAAGCCGCGAACTCGGAGGGCGTGATCACGGGGAACACGCCCTCGTCGGAGCAGTCGTTCGTGCCGATCATGACCGTGACCACCTGCGGACGCCAGGTGGCGACCCGGCGGTCGAAGTCGTCGAGGAGCTGCACCACCCTCCATCCGCTGATCGCGGTGTCGATGACCGCGTCGTGCACCCGGCCGAGCTCGCCGCGGACGATCTCGTGCAGGTGCTCCGCGTACGTGCGACCGCCCTGCGTGTGGACCAGGCCGTGCGTGATCGAATCGCCGGTCAGCACCCAGGTGAGCGGGGCATCGGAGGTGAGGGCACGGGCGAGGACGTCGGCGTCGGCGGTCATGGATCCATTCTGGTGGGCGATGCCGACGGAAATGGCGGCGCACATGCACGCGCCGCCATTCCATCACCGGGTCAACAGACCAGGTTGTGCGTGTAGGTCGCGATCGGATCGGTGCCGCCGTAGAGGTGCACGACGGCGCTCGTCACACCTGTGTCGAGGACGATCGGCGCGTTGGCCCCGGCGTTGTAGTAGACCAACCGTCCGTCCGGTGCGAGGTAGGTCGCGTGTCCGACGACGACCGAGTTCGCGGGAACGCCCGTCGCGGTCTGATAGGTCCCGTTGGTGACGCCGTAGACCGCGGGGATGCCGGTGGTCACATACGTCACGTACGGATCGGTGCCGCCATAGAGCGTCGTTGTCGCGCTGGACACGCCAGAACTGACCACGACCGCGGTGCCGGTGGCTGCCCGGTAGTAGTAGAGCAGCCCGTCCGGGGCGAGGTACGTGGAATGGCCGACGGCGGTGGTTCCGGCGGGGACGCCGGTCGCGGTGACGTAGCTCCCGGTGGTGGCGTTGTACGCCCTCGCAACGCCGCCCGCGACGAAGGTCAGAACGGGCTGTGTTCCGTTGAAGAGCGACACCTTCGCGCTCGACACCCCGGAGGCGACGAGGACGGACGTGTTCGTGGCCGAGTTGAAGTAGTACAGGTCTCCGTTGGGTGCGAGGAAGGTCGCATGACCGACCGCGGTGGATCCGTTCGGCACGCCGGCGGCCGTGATCGTGGTTCCCGTGGCCACGTCCTGCACGGTGGCGACCCCGCCCGACACATACGTGGAGTAGGACTGGGTTCCTCCGATGAGGATGGTGGTGCCGCTGGTGACGTTGGTCGCGAGCGGCATCGCCTTTCCCGCGACGGTGTTGAAGTAGACGAGGCTGCCGTCCGGGTTGAGGAAGGTTCCGTGGCCGACGGCCACCGATCCGAGCGGGATCCCGGTCGCGGGAGGGTTCCCGGTCGAGACGACGTCGTAGATCTTCGCGCCGACCTGAGCGGTCACGACCACCGGCGCCGTTGCGTTCGCGCCGGTCATCGACGCACCCAGAGACGGGGTGGAGGCCGCGTTTGGCTTCGCTGTGATCGCGGGCAGGACCACCTTGCCGTTTGGGTCCGTCGTGAAGCTGCGGGGGCCGGTGAACCCGTCCGCCCAGGTGAGACCACTCGGCAGGACGACGGTCACCGTCGTGCTCGCCGCAGGCGTCGTGCCGTTCGTCGTCGCCGCGAGAGTCACGTTGGTCAGATCGCTGCAGCCGCCCACGCTGTAGGGGCCGTTGATGAACTTCAGAGTCGGGGAACCCACCGACGCCGCAGCCAGCGGCATCGCGGCGGCGGTCGCGATCACGGGGACGCTCCACACCGCACCTCGGACGATCGTGCGCCGGCTGATCCGTCCCGTCGTGGCGACTGACGGCCCGCCCTCTGGCGTGTTCGGCCCCTGAGTCTTTCCCGCTGCACGTCCTTGCATCATCGTGATGTCTCTCCTTCGTCGTCACGCTCTGAATCAGGTGCGCGTCGTGGGTGGCGGGCGCGAGATCGCATGCCGCGATCAGGCGCGAACGTCTTGCGCCCACGCCGACGGAGCGCTGCTCCACTCCCCACGCGCGGCAGGTATCGGATACTCAACAGCCTGTCCGAGCCGTGCGGGGGAAGCGATCGATTCCGGGGTGAAATGGGGGTGAAACGGGGCGTCGCGCCGCTGAGGCGCGCCGCAGGAGTCTCGGGCCCGTCAGCATGACCGAAGCGCGTCCCTGCGCCGCTGGCGGAGCATCAGCACGATCGCGATGGTGATCCAGCCGAACGGGATGACGGCGAGCAGCAGGAAGAGCGTGGAATAGTCCGGGACGCCTCTGATCGCGATCACGACCCCGAGGACGAGCGACGGGCCGATGAGCTGGCCGATGCCGATGACGGCGCTGTACACGCCCAGCCTCCAGCCGGCTCGTTCCGACGTCGTGAGCGCCAATGCGGCGGTGAAGAGCAAGGTGGTGCTGATGCCGATCGCGATCCCGCTGAGAAGGCCGGCCAGCGCCAGCGGCACGAGGGAGGCCGTCATCGCCCGGAGGATCAATCCCGTCACCAGCAGCACCCCCGCGATGGAGAGAAGCGGAAGTGTGGATCTGAGCATGCGGGGGAGGATCAGCATGACGGTGGCCGCTCCGACGAGACCGAGGAGCGCTACGGCGAGGACGAGGGTTCCCGCCTGAGTCGCCCGATCCCAGTCGAGACCGAGACGCGCGACGATGTCCAGCGGGTGGTACGTCAGGTACGCCGACAAGGCGACCTGCGAGCTGAAGCCGAGCACGAGAACCGCGACCCACGACATCCGCGGCGCCGCCGTGCGGTCCGCCTCGCGCGCGGGAACGGAGGCCCGAGCGCGGTCCCGGTCCCCGGTCCGCGGAGAAGTGCGCGTCAGTGCGATCGCGGGCACAGCCGCAGCGCACAGCGCGAGGCAGATCGTCGTCCCCCACGCGGATCCGGGAAAGAGCATCAACATCGCGATGGGGACGAGCAGCCCCACCGAGGACACCGCGATCATGACCACCGCGCTGCGCTCCCGATGCACGGCCGACACATGCGTCAGCAGAGCCCGGGACACGGCGATCGCTCCCGACAGGCCCCCCTGCGCCAGACCCCAGCCGGCGGCGAGCTCCCATCCGGAACGGGAGAGGCTCATCCAGGCGAGCGCGAGAACCCCCAGCGCGGTGCCCCCGAAGAGCACCCACCAGCGGCTGCGCAGCGTCCGTGCTCCGAGGTCGGCCGCCCACCCTGCGATCAGCGCGCCCGCGATCGCGCTGCCGGAGCCGATCGCGATGATGGCTGCAGTCCAGCCTGCCGCAGCGTCGGCACCCTCGAGCTCCGACGCTCGTCGGGCGATCGCCACGGTCGCCGGGGGAACGAGAGCGGCGAGCAGGAAGAACTTCGCGAGGTTCGCCTTCAGGCCGAGCAGCCGCGTGCCTTCGGCTGGCGGATCCTGGCGTTCACGGGGCAGCGGTTCTTCCACGACGTGCTTCATGACGGCCTCTCGTCCGGCGAGCCCCCCTCTGTCCGGGCGGCATGAACAGGCCGCGCATCGGCTCGTCGGAGCAGGCCGTACCCGCGGTCGATCGGGGTGCGACGACTCCGGCAGAATATCGGACATGGAGAGCACGCCGGCTCTGGGAGACGGACAGACGAGCGACGCACGCGGCAGAGAAGGCTCTTTCCGGAATCCTCCCGAGCTGGCTGTTCCGGCGACCGTGCAGGAGATCTCGGACGCCGTCGCGATCGAGGACTACGACGTCGTCATGGATCTGCTCCGCGCCGAGTGGTTCGCGCTGATCGCCGCCCATTCGGACGAGCTCCGCGAACTTCTCCGTGATCTGCCGCCGGCCGATCTCCAGAGCCGTCCGCTTCTCGGATTCGTCTACGGCCTGTCGTTCTTCGGCCTCCCGCACCACCGTCTCCGTTCCGCCCGCATCCTCCTCTCCGTCCTGCGGGTGGCGCACGGCAGGAAGCACGAACTCCCCGCGATCGATCGTGCTCTCATCCGAGCCAGCGAGGCGGTTGCGTATCGCCTCCTCGGCCGTCCTCGTCTCGGGATCCGCTCCGCGCGAGCGGCCGTGCGCGCGCTCGATGGCCTGAGCGACGACCAGCGCGCGGAGGTCGGCGACATCCCACGGATCTACAGCCAGATCGGGACGTCGTTCTACTACGCGGGAAACGTCGAGGAGGCGCTCGGAACGCTGGCGAAGGGCTACGCCGAAGCGGCGCCGGAACACCCGCACAACGGGTTCGGGAACATCTCGATGCTGGCCGGCATCCACGCCCTACGCGGCGACATGGGCTCGGCCGCCCGATACGCCGAGCTCGCGCGCGACGACCACTGGACGGATGTCCAGAGATCGATGTACTCGGGCACCTTCTACCGCCTGGCCGAAGCGTTGATCGCCCTCGAGCGATTCGACACCGCCACGGCGCGCGAGCATCTGGCGAGCATGGTCCACGACCGCGACACGATCGAGTTCTGGGTCGAGATCGCGATCGTCGAGGCCTGGACGGAGCTCGTCGACGGGCGACCGGGGGAAGCGATCGCCCGACTCGACGCGTTGGTCGCGAGGCGCGGCGCCGAGGGACGATCCGTCGATGCGCGGCATCGGCTCGCCGGTATCCGCGGCGTGATCCATCTCGCCCTCGGCGACCCCCACGCCGCCTCGGTCGCGCTCCGCCGCGATCTGGGCCTCGGCGCCGACGCGCACGTGCAGCGCGCGCGTGTGGCTCTGGTCCTCGGGCGCATCGACACGGTTCTCAGCGAATCCCGGCGCGCCGTCGTCGCAGGGCTCTCCGCCCGCTCGGAAGCGGAGCGGCTGACCATCGAACTGGCTGCTCTTCTCCGCGCCGCGCCGTCGACCAGGACCGCGGGGCTCGCGCGCCAGCTCGCCGCCGTCCTGGAGCACAGCGGTCAACGTCTGGCACTCGTGCTGATCCCGTCCTCCGACCTGGAACGGGTCAGACGGGCGCTCGCAGACGTCGGTCGCGACGACATCGCTCAGAACATTCCGGCGCGGTCTCTCCTGCTCCACTGGGAGGACGAGGCGAGCCTGACCGAGCGGGAAGCCGTCGTGCTCGGCGAGCTCGTGCACACGTCATCGATCAAAGCCGTGGCGTCGGCCCTCTTCGTCTCGTCGAACACCGTCAAGTCCCAGGTCCGAAGCATCTACCGCAAGCTCGGAGTGACCAACAGGGAGGATGCGATCGCCGTCGCGCGAGGTCGCGGCCTGCTGTGAGACCGCGATCCCGACAACTCAGCCCACAGGGCGGCAGAACGAGCTGGATCCGTCATAGCGCGAGCATCAGCACTCGGGATCGCGACCTCAACCGACGATGGAGGCGGTCGCCGGTTCGGTGCGAGCCATCAGCGTCCGAGACGCTCGGCGCAGGCGACGCAGTGCTCGGCGAACGGGCGCACCTCGAGACGACTGGCGGGGATCGGCCGGCCGCACGAGGCGCAGATGCCGTAGGTGCCGGCGTCCAGGCGGGCGAGTGCATCGTCGACCTGCTGCAGCTTCGCGGCCGCGGCATCGGCGAGCCCGTGGAGGCGGGACCACTCGGACGACAGCGTCACGCCTTCCGGGTCGTGTTCGTCGTCGTCGTTCGAGCCCTCCCGGTCGCGCAGGAGTTCCCGGAGCGCGGCGTCGGTCTCAGCGACCTGGGTCGCTGCCGCGGCGCGGAGCTCCTCGAGCAGAGCGCGGGGATCGGGAGCCATGCGGCTCACTCTAGGCCCGCCGTGTTCGGTCGGGCCGGCGGTGCTCACGGCCCGACGGTGGGCTTCCCGTCGACGAGGGTGAGCAGCACGCGAGCCCCGAGGAGCTCTTCGGGCGAGGCCGCCAGCGGATCGCGATCGACCACGACGAGATCCGCGGGCGCACCGGGGACGAGTCGTCCTCCGTCCGACGCGACCGCGCGATGCGCATGCGACGTGTACCCCTCGAGCGCCTCGACGGCGGTGAGCGCCTGTTCCGGGCCGACGGGCGCGGAGCCGGCCATGGCGACGGATCGACGCCCCTGGGCGTCCGCCAGGATCTCCCACGGGTCGAACGCCGCGACCGGCCAGTCCGATCCGAGGGCGAGCACCGCACCGCTGCGGCGCACGTCGGCGGTGCGCCAGGCGCGCGACGCGCGCTCGGCGCCGAGACGCCGCGACCAGTCGTCGGAGCCGTCCCTGCGCACATGGTGCGTGCAGTGCGTCGGCTGCATGCTCGCAACGATGCCGTTCGCGCCGATCATCGCGATGACGTCGTCTTCGACGGATTCGATGTGCTCGATGCGGTGCGGCACGCCGCCCTTCGGCAGAGCCGCGAGCGTCTCCGCGACGAAGCGGATCCCCTGCTCGCCGATCGCGTGTGTCGCGGTGGGCACACCGGCGTCGTCGAACTGTCGCACCCGCTCCGCGTAGTCCTCGGCGGGCGTCCACGTCGAGGACAGACCCTCGCCCTCGGCGTCGGGACGCGAAAGCCAGGCGGTGCCGCCCTCCACCGTGCCGTCGATGAAGAACTTCACGCCTTCGACCCTGTACCGCCGGCCGCCGCGCCCCTGCATTCCGACGAGCGCGGCGACCTCTGCGTCCGTCGTCTCGGGCGTGACCCAGGGAGAGATCCGCAGCCGCACGGGCAGGTCGCCGGACGCCTCGATCGCGGCGAGCAGGTCGAGCGCGTCGTCGTCCTGCAGGTCCATGACGTGCGCCGCCGTGATGCCGACCGCGGCCATGTCCGACAGCAGGCGATGGAGCTGTGCGACCCGGTCGTCGAATCCCAGGACGGGCAGGGTCCGCTCGACGATCTCCATGGTCGGGAACTCGATCAGGTGCCCGGTGAGGCGGCCGCCCTCGTCGCCGACCGCCCCGGATCCGTCCGGATGCGTCACCGGAGCATCGATTCCCGCGCGGGCCAGGGCTGATGCCGAGGCGATGCCCGAATGCGCGTCGAACATCTTGATGTAGGCGGGGCGGTCGCTCCCGAGCACCTCGTGCAGCGCGGCGTTGCCGATCGGGCGTCCTTCGAACGCGGTCGGATCGAGGCCCCAGGCGAGGAACCACTCGTCGCCGGCCTGCTCGTCGCGCCCTCGCTCGAGGGCCGCGACGAGCTCGGCATAGGTGTGCACGCCCGTCAACGACAGCCCGCGGACGATCCCGAGGCTGTAGATCGGGTGGCTGTGCGCGTCGACGAGGCCGGGGACGATCGTCGCGCTCGCGTGGGTGATGAGCTCCGTGGCCGCTTCCGCGAGCGGGAGGATCTCGGCTCTGGGCCCGACGGCGGTGATGCGTCCGTCGGTGATCGCGACGGCGTCCGCCCCCTCTGCGGTCTCCGGTGCGAGCGAGTGCACCCGCGCTGCGATGACGATCGTGTCGACCAATGTCACTCCTTCAGATCGAGGGTCGGGGTGGGACGGCGGAAGAACCGCGTGACGATGAGGAGCAACACGAAGCCGATCGCCAGCCAGGACAGGCCGACGACGAAGGTCATGCCGGAGAGGTTCGTCCACAGCCAGACCGTGAGCGCGAAGCCGATGCCGGGCAGGACGAGGTTGCGGACCGCGTTCCATCCGCTGCGCTCGCCGCGATCGACGAAGTAGTGCTTGATCGTCGCCAGGTTCACGCAGGAGAACGCGATGAGGGCGCCGAAGCTGATCATGTTCGACACGGTGAGCAGATCGGCGAACAGTGCGTAGAGCGAGACGACCGAGACGATGAGGATCGGGATCACCGGGGTGCCGAAGCGCTTGTTCAGGTGTCCGAAGACGGCGCGGGGCAGCACTCCGTCCCGTCCCATCGCGAACAGGATCCGGGCCACGGAGGCTTGCGAGGTGAGGGCGGATCCGATGCTGCCGGCGATGAAGCCCGCGATGAACAGGGTGGACAGCCACTGCTGACCGAGCGAGGCGACCACCTCGATGCTCGCGGTGTCGGCGGAGGTGAAGCGGTTCGACGGGTAGGCGATCTGGGCGACGTAGGTGAGCAGGATGAACAGCAGCCCCGCGGCGATGGTGACGATCATGATGGCCCTGGGTACCGTGCGCCGGGAGTCCTTCGCCTCCTCGGCGAGGGTCGAGACCGAGTCGAAGCCGAGGAAGGACAGGCACAGGATCGCCGCGCCCTGGAACAGGGGAAGGAAGCTGCTGACGGTGCCGTCTCCGGTGAACGGTGTGAGCGGGTCGACGCCGTGACCGGATGCGGCGCCGACGGAGAGTGCGATGAACGCGACGATGAACACGGCCTGCACGGCGATGATCACGAAGTTCGCGCGGGCGACGGACACGATCCCGACGATGTTGAGCACGGTCACGATCGCGATGGCGGCGACGATCCAGACCCAGGTGGGCACCCCGGGGAAGCTGCTGCCCATGTAGAGGCCGATGATGAGGTAGTTGATCATCGGCAGGAACAGGTAGTCGAGCAGCAGCGCCCAGCCGGCGAGGAAGCCGAGGGCGCCGCCGAACGACTGCTGGGTGTAGACGTAGGCGGATCCGGAGTACGGATAGGCGACCGACATCCGCGCGTACGACCGCGCCGTGAACACCATCGCGACGAGCGTGATGATGTAGGTCGCGGCGACGCGTCCGCCGGTGAGCTGGGTGACGATCCCGTACGTCGTGAACGCCGTCAACGGCACCATGTAGACGAGGCCGAACAGGACGAGCGAGGGCACTCCGAGCACCCGTTTGAAGCGGCCCTCCGTGACTTGAGCCGTGAGCTCGGTCGGTGAGGCCAGGGTTTCGTCGGGCGTTGACATAGGGGCTCCTGAAGAGCGACACGACATCGCCGTCGGTCGCTGAGGTCAGTGGATCAAGGTGCTAGAAGAGTAGCAATATCGATAAAGCAAAACAAGGGGATCTTCGGGAATCAGGCCCGGCGGACCTGTCGGCGCCTGTCAGGCGGACCCGCGGGTGGAGTCGCGGTAGTGCACGGTGATCGGCACGACATCGCGGCGCGGCGCGGCTTCGGCGGCGCCGTCGGAGTCGAGCACGTCGAGGGCGGCGAGGGTGCAGCGCCGTCCGAACTCGCGGGGGTGCAGGTCGATCGCGGTGATGGAGGGCCGGGTGAGGGAGAGCACCTCGGTGTCGACGAGGGCGGCGACGAGCAGGTCCTCGCCGACCGTCCGGCCGAGCTGCTGCGCGCTGGTGACGACGCTGAGCACGGTGCCGTCGGAGACTGTCACGATCGCGTCGACCGGATCCTCGTCGTCCGCCGCGACGAGCTGAGAGACGGCCGCGTGGATGACCTCCGGCGGGGCGGGGTGCTCGAGCTCGGTGATGCGGGGGCGGATGCCGCGGTCGGCGCACCAGTCCACGAAGGCATCGCGCACCGTGAGGGCCCAGTAGCCGCGCAGCTCGGGGAAGAGCATCGCCGGACGGCGCATGCCGCGTTCGAGGAGGTGATCCATGAGCTCGCGCACCGCGGGCGCGTGCTCGCTGGTGACCCAGGCGCGGGGCTCCGGGAGGCCGTCGGGCGTCGGCTCGCCGGTGATCACGGGCAGGCGCCCGGCGAGCAGCGTGTGCACTGCAGGGTCGTTGAGATCGGGGTCGAGCAGGATCACCGCATCGGCGACGAGCTGATCGGCGCGGTCGGCGTTCTGCTCGGTGGGCAGCATGATGACCGTCATGCCGGCGCGGTTCGCCTCCTCGACGATGCCGAAGGTCGCCTCCATGTAGTACGACATCGTGGTGCTGTCCGGCGGCAGGCGCAGCGCGAGCATTCCGGTCCGCGACCCCTTGAGGTGGCGGGCGACGGTGTTGGGCCGGTAGCCGAGCTCGTCGGCGACCTCGTGCACACGGCGGCGCATGTCCTCCGACACGCGGCCGCGCCCCGTGATCGCGAACGACGCCGTCGAGCGGGAGACACCGAGGCGATCGGCGATGTCCTGCAGTGTCACCGCACGCTCGGGTCGCATGCTCTCGAACCTACCCCGTGCGGGAGGAGCGGCTGTTCCGCCCCCGCGTCCGCAGGCACCGAACCGCCGGATCCGCTACTCGAGCCACTCCGTGATGAAGCGGTCGTTGGCGTGCACGTGCGTGGCCTCGTAGGTGCCGCCGTCGAGCACTTCGAAGCGGTGCGCGACCAGCGCGGGAACGACGAGGATCTGCCCGCCCCCGCCGACGACCTGCTCATCGCCGACGGTGAACAGTGCGCGGCCGCGGTGGATCACGAACGTCTCGACATAGGGGTGCCGGTGCAGTCGCGGACCGGATCCGGGGGTCGAGGCGAATTCGCGGATGATGCTCACCGGGGATCCGATGAGATACCCCTCGACGCTCGCGTCGAGGGCGACGTCGATGGGCTGGACGGTCATGGCGCCTCCGTTCCCTGCCCGAGGGTACGCCGCAGGGCGACCGAGGTGAACCCTCGCCCCCTGCAGAACAGCCGAGCCTCCCTGCAGAACTGCGCCCGAGGTGAACCCCGGCGCCCTGCACAGGCGGCGTCTCAGCCCAGCAGCACGGCGAGCACGGTGGAGCCACCGCCCACCAGGATGAGGGCGACGATCACCACCCATGCGGTGATGCGGATCCGGCGCTGCCGCCGGTCGCTGTAGATCGAGAGGTCCTCGGTCTCCTCGGGGGTGCTGTTCATGAGCGTCCTCCCGGGCCGTCAGGCCCCGACGGGCTCCGCGACGGTCGGGCCGAACGCCGCCGGCAGGGTCGCCTGGGCGGTCGCGCGCAGCTCGTCGACGGAGACGGTGAAGACGTCCTGCACCTCGAGCTGAGGGGCGCTGTCGGTCACGCCGATGCGGAGCACCGGGTAGCCGCGGCCTTCGCACAGGCCCTGGAACTTCACGTCGTCCTCCCGGGGCACCGTCACGATCACGCGGCCGGCCGACTCGGAGAACAGCGCGGTCGCGGCGTCCACGCCGTCGCGCTCCATGAGCTCGGTCAGCCACACGCGGGCGCCCACGCCGAAGCGCATGACGCCCTCGGCGAGGGCCTGGCCGAGGCCGCCCTCGCTCAGGTCGTGCGCCGAGGAGATCAGCCACTCGTCGCGTGCGGCGGCGATCAAGCCGGCCAGGCGCTTCTCGCCGGCAAGGTCGACCTTGGGCGGCAGGCCGCCGAGATGGTCGTGGATGACGTCGGCCCAGGCGGATCCGGAAAGCTCGGTCGCGGTGGTGCCGAGCAGGTAGATGTTCTGGCCCTCGTCCTGCCAGCCCGAGGGGATCCGGCGGGAGACGTCGTCGATGATGCCGAGCACGCCGACCAGCGGGGTCGGGTGGATCGGCACGTCGCCGGTCTGGTTGTAGAACGAGACGTTGCCGCCCGTGACCGGGGTGCCGAGCTCGAAGCAGCCATCGGCGAGGCCGTCGACCGTCTGGCCGAACTGCCACATGACCTCGGGGTTCTCCGGGGATCCGAAGTTCAGGCAGTCGGTGATCGCCGTGGGCTCGGCGCCGGTGACGGCGACGTTGCGGTACGCCTCGGCGAGGGCGAGCTGCGCGCCCGCGTAGGGGTCGAGCTGGCTGTAGCGGCCGTTCGCGTCGGTCGCGATCGAGAAGCCGAGGCCCGACTCCTCATCGACGCGGATCATGCCGGCGTCGTCGGGGAAGGCGAGGGCGGTGTTGCCGAGCACGTAGTAGTCGTACTGGTTGGTGATCCAGCGGGTGTCGGCGAGGTTCGGGCTCTCCAGCAGCGCCAGGAACTGCTGCTTGAGGGCCTCGGGGTCGTTGTCGCGGGGGAGCAGCTCCGCGGCGTCCGCCTGCAGGGCGTCGATCCAGGTGGGGTACGCGACCGGGCGGTCGTAGACCGGGCCGTCGACGGCGACGGTGGACGGATCCACGTCGACGATGCGCTCGCCCTGCCAGTCGATGATGAGGCGGCCGTCGCCGGTGACCTCGCCGAGCACCGAGGTCTCGACGTCCCACTTCTTCACGACGGCGAGGAACGCGTCGAGCTTCTCGGGCGCGACGATCGCCATCATGCGCTCCTGCGACTCCGACATGAGGATCTCCTCAGCGGTCAGGGTGGGGTCGCGCAGCAGCACGTTGTCGAGCGACACGTGCATGCCGCTGTTGCCGTTGGCGGCCAGCTCGCTCGTGGCGCAGGAGATGCCGGCGGCGCCGAGGTCCTGGATCGCCTCGACGAGCTCGTCGCGGTAGAGCTCGAGGCAGCACTCGATGAGCACCTTCTCGGCGAACGGGTCGCCGACCTGCACCGCGGGGCGCTTGGTCGGGCCGGTCGAGTCGAAGGAGTCGGAGGCGAGGATCGACGCGCCGCCGATGCCGTCGCCGCCGGTGCGGGCACCGAAGAGCACGACCTTGTTGCCGACGCCGGTGGCGTTCGCGAGCTTGAGGTCCTCATGGCGCAGCACGCCCACCGCGAGCGCGTTCACGAGGGGGTTGGCCTGGTAGACGGCGTCGAACACCGTCTCGCCGCCGATGTTCGGAAGTCCCAGGCAGTTGCCGTAGAAGCTGATGCCGGCGGTGACGCCGTGCACGACGCGGGCCGTGTCGGGGTCGTCGATCGCGCCGAAACGCAGCGCGTCCATCACGGCGACCGGGCGGGCGCCCATCGAGATGATGTCGCGGACGATGCCGCCGACGCCGGTCGCGGCGCCCTGGAACGGCTCGATGAACGAGGGGTGGTTGTGCGACTCGGCCTTGAACGTGACGGCCCAGCCCTCACCGACGTCGATGACGCCCGCGTTCTGGCCCATGCCCACCATGAGGCGCTTCTTCATCTCGTCCGAGACCTTCTGGCCGAACCGGCGCAGGTAGTTCTTGGAGGACTTGTAGGAGCAGTGCTCGCTCCACATCACCGAGTACATCGCCAGCTCGCCCGACGTGGGGCGGCGGCCGAGGATCTCGCGGATCCGCGCGTACTCGTCGTCCTTGAGGCCGAGCGCCGCGTACGGCTGCTCCTTCTCCGGCGTCGCTTCTGCGTTCGCGACCGAGTCGGGGACGTGGTCGGTGGGGGTGTTCGGAGAGGTCACGCGGGCTCCTGGAGCGAGGGGAGGCGGGGCAGGGTCTAGTCTACCGGCGGTCGAAGGCCCGGATCCGCGCGTGGTTCCGAGGCGCTGTCGTCACGATCAGCACACGTCGTCACGATCAGCACACGGATCCGGCCGGAAGGTGTGCTGATCGTCGCATGGTGTGCAGATCGTCACCTGATCGGTGCATCCCCGCCTGCGCCGTTTTCAGCCCACCCATAGAATCGACGGTGGGGCGCAGCGTTGCCGGACACCGTGTCGCCATCGGGGCGGCCGTGCGACGGAGCGCAGGAAGCAGGACTCGCATGAGTGTGAAGTACGACCAGGGCGTGCCGGATCCGGCCACGCGGACCCTCGACTCTGTCACGGGCATCAGCAAGAAGGGTCTGCCGACCGGCACCGTGGGCGTGCTGGGCGCCCTGGTGATCGGGATCTCGACCTGTGCGCCGGCGTACACGCTGACGGCCGCGGTGGGACCCGCCGCGAGCGAGGTCGGCTATCAGACCCCCGCGATCTTCCTCATGGGCTTCATCCCGATGCTGCTCGTGGCGCTCGGCTACCGCGCGCTGAACTCGGCGATGCCCGACTCGGGCACGTCGTTCACCTGGGCCACCCGCGCCTTCGGACCGTGGATCGGCTGGATGGCCGGCTGGGGCCTGATCGCGGCGACCGTGCTGGTGCTGTCGAACCTCGCCGGCATCGCCGTCGAGTTCCTGTTCCAGTCGATCAGCATCGTCGTCGGCGATCCGTCGATCGCGGATCTCGCGGCGAACAAGTTCATCAACATCGCGGTGTGCCTGGCGTTCATGGCGCTCGCGACGCTGATCTCCTACCGCGGCATGACGTCGACGAAGATCTTCCAGTACATCACCGTGATCTTCCAGATGGCGGTCATGGTCTGGTTCGTGGTCGCCATGTTCGTCGGCGCGGGGAATCCGGCCAACACGCAGGCGAAGATGCCCGAGCTGAGCTGGTTCAACCCGTTCGAGGTGTCGAGCTTCAGCGCGTTCGCCGCCGGCATCGCGGTGTCGATCTTCGTGTACTGGGGCTGGGACACGGTGCTCACCATGGGTGAGGAGACCAAGCCGTCGAAGGGCCGCCTCTCGACCGAGAGCAAGGCGGCGATGATCCTCGTCGCGATCCTGGTCGTGCTCTACGTCGGCACGGCGACTGCCACCGTCGCGTTCGCCGGTCTCGGCGACGGACCGACCGGGCTGGGCAATCCCGACATCATCGAGAACGTGTTCGCGGCGCTCGCGCACCCGGTTATGGGACCGGCCGCGATCCTGCTCTCGCTCGCGATCCTGGTCAGCGCGATGGCGTCGATCAACTCGACGGCGATCTCGCCGGCACGCACCCTGCTCGCGATGTCGCACTACGGGGCGCTGCCCGCGTCGCTGAAGAAGGTGCACCCGAAGTACAAGTCGCCGCACGTGGCGCTGCTGCTCTCGTCGATCGTCGCCTCGGTGTTCTACGCCGTGATGCGCTTCATCAGCGAGGACGTGCTGTGGGACACGATCACGGCCCTCGGCATGATGGTGTGCTTCTACTACGGCGTCACCGCGCTCGCGAGCCCCTGGTACTTCCGCAAGGCGGCGATCCGCGAGGGCTTCGGCTCGATCATGATGAAGATCGTGCTGCCCGGCCTCGGCGGGATCCTGCTGCTGATCGTGTTCGTCAAGACGACGATCGACGCGATGGATCCGAACGCCGGATCCGGCAGCAACATCGGTGGGGTCGGCTTGGTCGGCATCATCGGCGTCACCGTGCTGGGCCTCGGCGTGATCCTCATGTTCGTCCAGGCGAGGGTCGCCCCCGACTTCTTCCGTGGCAAGCGCCTCACGCGCACCGACGCCACGAACGACACCTCGGCGCTGCAGGTCTTCGACGACGGTCTCGGCAGCTGACGGTCGCCGACTCGTTCCCGAGTGACGATCAGCACACCGTGTCGCGATCAGCACGGGGATCCGGCTGAATCGTGTGCTGATCGTCACACGGTGTGCCGATCGTGACGTCGCTTCGGTCGCCCTGACGGCGACGCTCACACCCGCGCACGAGGATCGGCGATCTCACAGCGCTCCCGGATCCTCACCCGTCAGAGGTCGAGCGTGGCCTCGTCGGGGAGCAGGATCCCTCCGGAGGTGTTGGCGGAGTTCGCGTAGGCCTGGACGCGTCGCGGGTCGATCTCGGGCGGCGTCGGATCGGTGAACTCGAACCGCAGCGGGATGGACGGGTGCAGCCAGATCGTGGAGCGTCCGAGGGGCTGGTCGCCTTCGTGGCGCCAGGACAGCGTGAAGCTCTCGTTGCGGCGGAGCTTCGTCGCGATCACGATCTTCAGGTGGGCGAGGGCGACGTCTTCGATCTCGATCGGGTGCTCGGAGCCGCCGTAGTAGAGGATTGCCATGCTCCGGACGCTACGCCTTTCGATCGGATCCTGCGGGTGACGCGGAACACCTGCGTGGATCCGCTCGTCATCGGCGGCGAGGATCCGGGCCGGTGGCTGTCCGGCCCGGATCCTCGGGGTTCCGCGGCTTGGCGGGGTCCTGAAGCCCGGGAGTCCCGCATGCGCCGGGAACCTTCCTCCTGCGTCCATCTCCCGGTGACGAGCACGACCGTAGCGGCGTTCTGCCGCGGCGCGGAGGGGGTTGACCGGTTGCGGCGTTCCGGCTAGGCGACGTCGAGCGAAGGGCGATCGCGGCTGGGAGCGCGCCGACATCCGTGTGCGAGAATCCAAGCCCGCCGCCCATCTCGGGCCGCATCGCTGGGGAGGAACCGTGGGGATCACCGCAGGAGCACTCGTCGCCGTCTTCGTCGCGTTGTTCGTCGTGCTGGTGGTGCGCCGCCGGAAGTAGTGGGCTCGGTGCCTGACCGCCCTCGGGCTCCTGCCCGCCTCAGGCGAGTGACGCGCTACTGCACCGACCACCCGCCGTCGGAGGCGAGGATCGCGCCGTTGATGTTCACGGCGTCGTCCGAGAGCAGGAACGTGATCGAGGCGGCGAGATGCTCGGCGGTCGCGACAGTGGGGATCGCCTGCTGGAACGGCGCGAGCCGGCCGGATCCGTACTCCGACATGTGCGGAGGCATCGGGATCCCGGTCGCGACGCCGCCGGGTGCGACGGAGTTCACGCGGATCCCCTTGGGGCCGTACATGAAGGCCGCCGACTTGGTGACGCCGATGATGCCGTGCTTGCTGGCGGTGTAGGCGTTGCCCGACGCGTTGCCGCGCAGACCCGCCTCGCTCGAGACGTTGAGGATGGATCCGCGTCCCGCCGCCTCCATGATCGGCAGCACCGCACGCATGAGCTTGAACGGCGCGGTGAGGTTGATCGCGATCACGCGGTCCCAGACGGCGTCGGGCGTCTCGCCGGCAGGGGAGAAGTCGTCGTTGATGCCGGCGACGTTGGCGAGGCCATCGATGCGGTCACCCGCTGCGGCGACGACACGGTCGATCGCGTCCTGCTGGGTCAGGTCGCCGGCCACGGTCACGATGCCGGGCAGTTCCGTGCTCAGGGCGTCGAGCTTGTCCGCCGCGATGTCGCAGGCGATGACACGGCCGCCCTCACGCGCGACGCGGGAAGCCGTGGCCTTGCCGATGCCCGAGGCGGCGCCGGTGACGATCACGGTCTTGCCGGCGAAGCGGCCGGGGGTGGTCTGCTCGGTCCAGCCGCTCGGAGCGACGTCTTCGGGGATCTCTCCGCCGTTCGCCGCGCGGACGAGGTCGTCGACCACGGACTGCGGCATGGCGCCCTGGCTCATCACGACGAGCTGCTGCAGGGGCAGTCCGAGCACAGGGGTGAGCGAGTCGGCGCTCGCTCCGGACTGCGCCAGCAGCCCGCGGATCAGGTCGCCGCCGGTCGGGTCGGCCAGCCAGTCGCCGATGGAGGAATTCGCGGTCAGGGCCATGGGTGTCTCCTTCGTTCGCTCGTGGATCCGATCCGTCGCGCCGCTCCCCTTCTGGGTCGCGATCGAGTTTCGCAACGGTGCGTCCACTTATTGCTGAGCGTACACCTCGCTACTCTCGAAGGGTGCCCCGTCCGCGCAGTGAGAACGCCCGTCAGTCGGTGCTGGCCGCGATGCGAGGCGCGCTCGCCGCAGACGGCTACGCCGCCGTGACCATCGAGGGCCTCGCCGCCGAGGCCGGCGTCTCGAAGCAGACGATCTACCGCTGGTGGCCGTCGAAGGCGGCGATCCTCGGCGAGGCGCTACTGGAGGGTGCGCTTCCTGGGGCCGACGTCGCGCTGCCGTTCTCCGGCGATCTGGCAGCGGATCTGCGGGCCTGGTTCGCAACGGCGGGGGAGCACCTGTCCCGTGCGGAGAACGTCGAGCTCGCCCGTGCGCTCATCGCGGTGACCGCCACGGATCCTGCGCTGGGCGAGGCCCTGAACCACCGGTTCGCGGATCCGATCGTGTCGTGGATCGTCGCCCGCATCGCCCGCGCCCAGGAGGACGGTTCGGTGCGCGCCGACGCGGATCCGACCGCCGTCGCGGACCAGTTCGTCGCGGCGACGTCGTATGCGGCGCTGCTCGGCCGGCCCCTCACGGCGGAACGCGTCGACGGGCTCGTGGACCTCGTGATGCACGGGATCGCGGCGCCGCCCCGAGGTCGTTGAGCGGGCGCAGCGAGACGAAACCCCGCGCCTAGTGTCTTTTCCGGGGTCGTTGAGTGAGCGACGGAACGTAGCGCCGGGCCCGCCCTTTGGGGTCGTTGAGCGAGCGAAGCGAGACGAAACGCGGCACGCTCTCGGAGCCGCGCCTGTGGATAACTCCCGCGGCGGCGCCCCGGATCCGGTTACGGTGTGGGAGTGAAACCTCGACGCAGTGCTCTCGTGACCCCGGCCGGTCGTGCCGGCCGCCTCATGGAGCCGCTGCGAGCGGGCATCGCCGTGGTGCTCGTCGCCACCGCAGTAGGTCTGGTCGGCTGCACCCCCGGCCCTGCTCCCAAGCCCACCCCGACCCCGCTGTTCACGAGCGAGGCGGAGGCATTCAAGGCCGCGGAACAGGTGTACCGGGACTACAACGAAGCAAGCAATGAGCGTCGAGAAGGCAAAGAAGACGTGGACCCGCAGAGCTTCCTTTCAGGACAGGCGCTCGATGATGACATCAACGCGCAGCGAATGTTCAAAGAGAAACACCTGAAGATTGTTGGCCCTAACCGAGTCAGTTCCTTTGACCCGATCGACTATGACCAAGCGCGAGGGCAGATAAGTGCCAACCTGTGCGTCGATGTGACTCAGAGTCGGGTCGTTGATGATTCCGGCGCAGACGTCACGCCGTCGACGCGAGCCGGCTTGGTTGCGCTCCACGTCACCATGACCGAGCGGCGCGACCATCTGGAGATAACAAGCGCGGTCGCAGGAGAACACTCATGTCGCCCTTGAGGTCGGCAACAACCCAACTGATCCTCGCTGTGCTTCTGATTAGCCCGATGATGTCTGACACATTTGCACCTTCCAAGGTTGCTGCGACAGGCGCACCACCTGCTTGCAGCACCGACGAGATAGCTGCTGGACTCTGTGGCGCGGATGCTGGCGGCGTCACGATCGGGGACACCGTGACGGATGGCGGCGACGGCACAGGAGGTCCAGGCGGCGGCAGCCCCGGTGACCCGGGTTCCCCAGGTGACGCCGGCACCGCAGAACCGTCGCCATATGAGATCTGCGCCGCAACCCCGGGGCCGCCCAGTGCCTTCTGTCGCTCTCTCGCACCCCTGGGTGTAGCAAACGGGCAACCGTCTCCCACCGTCCCCGGCTGGAGCGTCACGGTCTCGGACTTGGCGCGCTTCGTCCCGTCCACAGCGACTGTCGCTGGCGAGCCTGACAACGTCGCGGTCGTCGGACTGCCGGCGAACTTCCTGAGCAGCGCCAAGACCGAGACGATCTCGGGCACGATCCTCGGCCGGGCGCTCACCATCCGATTCACGCCGGTGAACTACGCGTTCGACTACGGCGACGGTGAGCAGCGCACGAGCACGACGCCGGGCACGGCCTGGGACGCGAGTGGGCAGGCGCAGTTCACGCCTACCGATACGAGCCACGTCTACAAGCAGCCCGGCACCTACACGGTGACCGTCACAGTGACCTATGCTGCGGACATCGATCTCGGCACCGGCTGGATCCCGATCAACGGCACGCTGAACGGCCCGCCCGCGAACCAGCAGATCCGCGTCGTCAAGGCGCATACGGCCCTGGTTCAGGGCACCTGCCTGGAGCGTCCCAAGGCCCCCGGCTGCTGACCCGATACAGAGCCGAAGCCGTCCGCCTCAGGCCTACGCCCCGCGGCGCTCCCGGATCCGCGGTCCCTCCGCGGTCCCGGTGTGGGCAGACAGCGTTCCGTGCGCGGGCATCCGGAAGTTCAGCGGCACTGAGCTGCGGAACTCCGCGGCGAAGCGACCTGTGCCGTACAGGTCGGCGCCGAGTTCGCGCACCGTCGCGACGAGCTGCGTGAGCTGGTGCGATGAGGGGCCGGCCGGGCCGCCCGTCTGCGCGTCGAGGAGCGCCTTCTGGATCGTGCGGACGGATGCGATCCGCGTGGGCTGCGCCTTCGCGGTCTCGTCGAGGCCTCCGGTCCATACGCGCGCGTCGGGGTGCGAGTAGAACACGCAGGTCTGCAGGTAGGGCGCGGATCCGTGGCGTGCAGAGAGGTGCTGATAGAAGCGACGGGCCTGACGGCGCACCTGCGAGGCAGGGGATTCAGAGCCGAGCAGCGTGCGCACGTCGAGACGCTCCCCGCCGTCTCGCGAGACGGCGATCGCGAACGACGGCGGCAGCGCGCTCTCGTCGAACAGCACCCCCAGTGCGCCCGCGAGCGTCGACGGCTTCTTGCCGTCGAGGATGAGGCCCTTCCAGTTCTTGCTGTCGACCAGCACGACGGCCTTCTCGGTGATCACCAGGTGATCGAGCTGCGCGCAGTAGGGCGCGATGGATCCTTCGTCATGCGGCGAGAAGACGATGTTCGTCGCGACGATCGCGTCGAGCCCGGCCGCCTCGCATGCGTCGACGAGAACTTCGCGCGATGCGAGCTCCCACCGCAATCCGCGACCGGCGAGCAGACGGGACCCCTCCTCGTTCGCGATCGCCGCGTCGCGCTCGGCGATGAGGGATCGCACCTGCTCTTCGTGCGCATCGAGGCGTTGCTTGATCTCGGTGTCATGCCGCGTGGTCAGGGTGGCGAGCGTTTCACTGTGCGTGCTCTGCAGCTCGCGCGTCGCGCTGGCCTGGCGCTCGACGAGTGAGCTCTCCTCGTCGGCGAAGCGGCGCTGCAGCTCGTCCCTCGTCCGGCGGTTGCGCCTGCTCAGCCCCCACGCCGTGAGCGCGAACGCGACCACCAGCACGGCGACGATGACGAGCAGGACCAGCGTGGAGATCTCCATCCGTCCAGCCAACCAGCGGCCGCGGACTTTCCCGGCGCGTCGCCCGCGCGTGGCGCGGACCGGATCCGCAATGCCGATCAGACGCGGATGTAGGCGGCTCCGTCGAACTGGGCATCGCTGAGTGCGACGACCGCGGCGGGCACCGTGATGACGCCGGGTTGGAGCTCGTCAACTCCGATTCGGTGACTGCGGAGCCCACCCTCGCATGCTTCGACGGTGGCGTCGTCCGTCATGGGAAGTGGTGCGGAGGCCGCGGCGACACCGGGGATCGCCGGCCCATTCACGATGATGCGGATCCGCGTCTTGGGTCGCTCTCCGTGCAGGATCCCAGCCATGCCGATCGCTCGCGCGACATCTCCTGGCTGCCCGGACGCATGTAACAAGACGGTGCGCTGAGGAGTCATGGCGTCATCCTCTCGCATGGAGCGTGATCGCTGTGGGAGCGTCGTGGTCAGTTTTGCCGTCGCCCGTCGGGCGTCCCCTCGGCCGCGAGCTGCGTGTACTTGACCATGCGGCCTCGGGCCTGCTCGACGGGGTATTTCGTGCGGCTCGACTCGAGCTTGCGCAGCACGATGTCGTCGAGGTCTGCACCGATCCGGTTCGCCAGGTGGATGCAGTAGGTGACGACGTCGGCGAGCTCTTCCTCGACGCGCGTCTGGTCGAATTGGCCGTTCCACTGGAAGCACTCCAGCAGTTCGCCCGACTCGATCGCGATGCTCTTCGCGAGATTCTCCGGAGTGTGGAACTGATCCCAGTCCCGCTCTTCGACGAAGGCGCGGAGGGCGGCGAGTGTCGTGAGGGACGGCATGGTCCGAGGCTAGCAACGCTGGCGAACCTGGTGACGAGCTAGCGATGAGGAGCCGCATCGACTGCGTCTCGGACCTGCTCCACTGCTTCGCTCAGCGACACGTGTTCCCAAACCCTTATGACTGTCCACCCCGCCTCCCGAAGCAAGTCGGTGTTCTGGGCATCCCGTTCGACGTTGCGCGCGAGTTTGGGGGACCAGTACGACTGATTCACCGAGGGGCGCGACCCATGGACCGGGCAACTGTGCCAGAAACAACCATCGACGAAGATAGCGATCTTCTTCCGTGTGAACACGATGTCGGGGCGAACGTGTCCGCCGGGAAGGTCGAGGCGGAGGTCGCACCGAAAGCGCATCCCGGCACGGTGAAGGGCCGACCGAAGTGCCAGCTCGGGCTTGGTGTCGCGTCGGCGATTGGCCTGCATGTTCCGTCGGCGCCCAGTGGTCGGCGCAGTAAGTGCAGGTGAGGCCGATGCGGCGCGCGCTCCATCCATTTGTTCAGGCTACGCGCGCCGCGCACACGTCACGTGGTCAGCGGAGAGGCAGCTGACCTATGTCTGATGGTCGCCTTACCATTGCAGCGTGGCCAAGACACCCGCAGCTAGCAAGCAAGAGTTCAGCGTCGTAGAAGTCTGTGCAGGCGCCGGCGGGCAGTCGCTCGGGCTTCACAAGGCGGGCTTCGTCCACAAGCTTGCCGTCGAGATCGATCAGACGGCGGCTGACACGCTTCGTCGGAATCTGGATGCGCCCGTCGTCGTCGGTGACGTCGCCAACCCGGGCGTATGGGACCCGGGTGACTACTCCGGCGTCACGCTTTTCGCCGGTGGCGTCCCGTGCCCCCCGTTCTCGGCGGCGGGGAAACAGCTCGGCACCTCTGATGAGCGTGACCTTTTCGCGTGGGCGATCGAGCAAATCCCAGTGATCCGTCCGAAGGCAGTGATGCTCGAGAACGTGCGTGGTCTCGCTGCACCGCGCTTCGCGGCGTATCGGCAGCGGATCCTGGACCGGCTGGATGAGCTGGGATTCGTGGGGGAGTGGAAGCTCCTTCACGCTGCCGACTTCGGAGTTCCTCAACTGCGGCCTCGGTTCGTTCTGGTTGCGCTTCCGATGGCTGACATGCAGTACTTCCGTTGGCCAGACACGGATGCCAATGAGCGTGTCACCGTGGGTGACGCGTTGTATGAGCTAATGGCTTCCGAGGGGTGGAAGCACGCCGACGCATGGCGTGCAATTGCTAGTGATATCGGACCGACACTCGTCGGGGGCAGCAAGAAACATGGAGGAGCAGACCTAGGACCCACGAGGGCCAAGCAGGCGTGGGCCAAGCTCGGCGTTGATGGTCGGGGGATCGCGGATGCGGTTCCGGGAGCCGATGCGCCAGCGCCGACCGACGTGATGCCGCGCCTGACGATCGAGATGGCCGCTCGCATTCAGGGTTGGAGAGTTGAGGACGAGTATGAGTTCTCGGGGAGAAAGACTTCTCAATATCGCCAGATCGGCAACGCATTTCCGCCGCCGGTGGCCCAGGCCATTGGGGAGAGCATTATCGCTGCGCTGCGCCACGAAGGCGAACCGCGAACTGACCTCGAGGGAGTCGCGCAGCTGCACGATCCGGTCTATCGCGCTCTCGCCAAGAGTGCGCACCCACTGAGCCTCGCCGAGCTTGTCGAGGTCTACAACGAGGGGAGTGAGGTCGCTGTGCAGCAGCGGCTTGCGGCTCTGCAGCGCGACTTCGAGCTAGAAGTGATCGATGACCACGGCACCCAGCGGTATCGCCTCGGTGATTTCAAGGGCTTCACGGGACAGTCGAACCACTGGCGCCACGAGGCGGTTGCCAAATTCACGAGCCGTGTGAGCTGACGGGAGCAAAGCATGCACGAAAAGGCTCAACTCACACTGGCGCGCACCACTTTTCATCGCGAGTTGATCGCCGATCGGACTCTCGTCGTCGATGACAAGGGAATCGCATCCAACGCCGACTCCAGCCAGCGCTTTTCGCGGGAAGCTGCGTTGGCGATTGCGACGCGCCTGGGAGCCGGGAGCGGTGGTGTCAAGTTGGATGGGCAGCGAGCAGGGAGTCAGTTTGAGGCTTCCGTACGTACGTTCCTCGCACGCACGCTTCCGCTTTTTGACATGCTGAGGCCTGGGCGTTGGGCTGTGGAAAATGTCGGGAGCTCGCGGAAGGGCTATCACCTTGCTAGATACGAGCCTTATCGTCATCTCGCGGAGCTGGCCCAGATGGTCGACGAAAGCCCAACGCTGGCGGCCGTACTCGGCAACGCCTATGACGTTTCCCCGGACGTAATCGTCATCCGTCTCCCGGTGCCGGATAGCGAGATCAACGCGGCGGGTGTCCTCGTAGACGGAGAGCACGGATTGCTAACTCCCATTCGTCAGGCAAATCAGCCCCACGGGATTGTTCACGCTGTCGTTTCGTGCAAGTGGACGCTGCGGTCGGATCGGGCACAGAACGCCCGCACCGAAGCTCTCGGAGTGCTGCGCAACCGCAAGGGGCGTGCCCCTCATATTGCGGTCGTGACGGGCGAGCCGTCCCCGGCCCGCATTGCCTCACTTGCACTCGGAACCGGCGATGTCGATACCGTCTACCATTTCGCGCTTCCCGAACTCGTGGAGGCGACCCGCGCGCTCGACAACGACGAGTCGCTTTCTATCCTGGAGACTTTGATCAATGGTAAGCGTCTGCGTGACATTGCGGACCTGCCGCTTGATCTCTGCGTGTAGACGCGACGGTGCCGCTGCGTGCGGACGGCTATTGCGGAGCCTGACTCAAGGCGGTCCTCAACCTGCGATTAGTCAAGTGCCGTGCCTATCGACGCGTGTGGTCGGCCTCGCGTGTCCGTGAGGTGTGAGTTACGTCGGCAAGGTCCGGGACGGGCAAACCGGCGGAATAGCGGACGGGCGCTGAAGTTGCAAACACCGGTGGGATCGATTCAAAAAGCAGAAGCTGAAACATGTGAGCATTCTGCGCACTGCATGCTCCAAGCAGGTTGCCCTAATGATCTCCGATTTGGCTCGGATCCCGTCGCGGGCGGATACTCGACCCGTCCCGGACGTCGATCCCGGCCGGGGTCCAACAATGAACTCGATCTCCCCCTCGCTGCCTGCGAGCCCTGACCGCAGCATCGCCGTCGTCGGTGCTGGGCGGCTCGGTGGCGTGCTCGCGCGAGCCCTGACGGACGCCGGGTTCACGGTTAGCGGACCGTTCCGCCGCGACGACGCGATTCCGGCGGTCGACATCGCGATTCTGTGCGTGCCCGATGCGGCGATCCACGTTGCTGCGTTGGCAGCGCGCCCGCACGCGATGCTCGTCGGCCACGCCTCCGGAGCGACGGGGCTGGACGACGTCGACTTCAGCATCCACCCGTTGCAGACCTTCACCGGATCCGAGCAGCCCAGCGTCTTCCACGGCATCGGCGCCGCGGTCGACGGGCGCACGTCGGAGGCGCTCGCGACCGCCGAGCAGCTGGCTCGGGCTCTCGGCGCGCACCCGTTCCGGGTCGAGGACGCGCACCGCGCCGGGTATCACGCGTCTGCCTCGATCGCCTCGAACCTGCTCCTGGCCGTGCTCGATGCAGCCGAGCGGGTCGCCGGATCCGTGGGGATCCCGTCGGTTGAGGCGCGCGCGGTCCTCGCGCCGCTCGTCCGGCAGACCGTCGACAACTGGGCGGATCGCGGCGCCGCGAAAGTGCTCACCGGACCGATCGCCCGCGGTGACGACGCCACTGTCGCTCGGCAGCGTGCGGCGATCGCCGACGGCGACCCGGAGCTCCTGGAGTTCTTCGATGCACTGATCGCGCGGACCCGCGTGCTCGCCGATCCCGAAAGCGACGGCGTTTCGTCTCGCTTCGCTCGCTCAACGACCACAGGTGCGGTCGGCGCGGGGTCCTCAACGATCCCGGGTGCCGGCCAGGGAACGACCACGGATTCCGAAGGGACCCGCGCATGAGGATCATCCGTACCATCGCCGAGGTCCGCGATGCGGTCCGCGAGGCCAAGCGCCAACAGAAGACCGTCGGGCTCGTTCCCACCATGGGGGCCTTCCATGCCGGACACCTGTCGCTGATGCAGGAGGCCCGGAAGCGCACCGATCTCGTCGTGGTGTCCCTGTTCGTGAACCCCGCGCAGTTCGGCCCGAACGAAGACCTCAGCCGCTACCCGCGCGACGAGGCGCGCGACGCCGCGATGGCGGAGGAGCAGCACGTCGACATCCTGTTCGCTCCCGAGCCGGCCGAGGTCTACCCCGATGGGTTCGCGACCACGATCCACATCGCCGGCATCACCGACGTGCTCGACGGCGCGAGTCGTGGCGCGCACCACTTCGACGGCGTCGCGACGGTCGTCGCCAAGCTGTTCGGCATCGTCGCCCCCGACGTCGCCTACTTCGGCCAGAAGGACGCGCAGCAGGTACTCGTGGTGCGACGGCTCGTGCGCGACCTGAACATCGACGTGCGGATCGAGGCCGTCCCGACCGTGCGCGAACCCGACGGGCTCGCCATGAGCTCGCGCAACATCTACCTCGACCCCGCGGCGCGGCAACAGGCCGCCGCGCTGAACCGGGCGCTCGAGGCCGCGGACGCCATGGTCGAAGCGGGGGAGCGCAGGGCCGCCGTCATCGAAGACGCCGCGCGACGGATCCTGGACGACGCCGGCATCAGCGCCGAGTACCTCGAGCTGCGCGATGCGGACACGCTGCAGCCCGTCACGACGCTGACCGGCGACGGCCTCCTCGCGGTCGCCGCCTACGTCGGCGCCGCCCGCCTCATCGACAACCGCCTCCTGAGAGTGAGCGCCTGATGCGACGCACCATGCTGAAGTCGAAGATCCACCGTGCGACGATCACCGGATCCGATCTGCACTACGTGGGGTCCATCACGATCGATCCCGACCTGCTCGACGCAGCCGACATCCTGCCGCACGAGCAGGTGCACGTCGTCGATGTCGACAACGGATCCCGGTTCGAGACGTACACGATCGCCGGAGAACGCGGATCCGGAATGATCCAGGTCAACGGCGCCGCCGCGCGGCTCGTGCACACCGGCGACACCGTGATCGTCATCTCGTACGCCGACTACTCCCGCGAGGACCTCGCCGACTACGCACCCGTGGTGGTGCACGTCGACCGGACGAACCGGATCATCCAGGTCGATGACGCCGTCGAGACTCTCCTGACCGAGGCCGTCGCATGAGCGCTCACGCCGCCCCCACCCGCCGCCTCACCCTCCGCGACCTCGCCGAGAAGAAGGCTGCAGGCGAGCCGATCGTCATGGTCACCGCCTATGACCACCCCGGTGCGCAGATCGTCGAGGCGGCGGGCGTCGACATGGTGCTCGTGGGCGACTCCGCGGCGATGACGGTGCTCGGTTACGACAGCACGGTGCCGGTGTCGGTCGACGAGATGATCATGCTCACGAAGGCCGTGCGGCGCGGGCTCACCAAGCCGCTGCTCGTCGCCGATCTGCCGTTCGGGTCGTACGAGACCTCCGACGCGCAGGCGCTCGCCACGGCTCAGCGCTTCGTGAAGGAGACCGGCTGCGACCTCGTTAAGATCGAGCGCGGCGGCACCTCGGTGCAGCGCGCGCGGGCGCTGGTGGAGGCCGGGATCCCTGTCGTCGGCCACGTCGGCCTCACCCCGCAGACGGCGACGTCGCTCGGCGGCTACCGCTCACAGGGCCGCACCGCCGAGGCCGCGCTCGCCGTGATCGACAGCGCGATCGCGCTGCAGGACGCGGGCTGCGCGCTGCTCGTCGTCGAGGCCGTGCCGAGCGAGCTCACCGCCGCGCTCATGCCGCTCATCGACATCCCGGTGATCGGGATCGGAGCCGGATCCGCCACCGACGGTCAGGTGCTCGTGTTCCACGACCTGCTCGGCATCTACGACGGCGGCGCGGCGAAGTTCGTCAAGCGCTATGCAGATCTGCGGACCGCGGCGATCGGCGGCGTGACCGCCTACGCCGACGAGGTGCGCGGACGCGTGTACCCCGCGCCCGAGCACACCTACTCGATGCCGGCCGAAGAGGTCACCCGGCTGCGCGAGCTGCTCGAGGGGCGATAGCGCGGATCCGGCGGATCTGCATCTCGCCGGTACCGGATCCGATCAGATCAACCGGCGCAGCGCCTCTTCGAGCGACACACCCTGTGCATCGGCGCGGTCGCGGAGGCGGGCGTGCTCCTCGGCGCTGAGCGTGATGCGCAGGTCGATCGGGGTCGTGTCGGCGGGGAGGTCGAGGCCGTCGAGCAGGTCGGAGGCCTCGGCCCAGAGGGCGGGCGCGGGCGCGGCGGAGGAGGCGACGACGGGAAGCGCGAACGCTGCAGAGGAGGTTCCGGAAGGTGCCGCCGCAGCGGGCTCGTCGAGCACCGCCGGAGGAGTGCTCATCGTCGACGCGCCCGCGGTGAAGCCCGGTCCGCGGTCGGGCTCCTGCTTGCGCTGGTACGCGGTCGCCGCGCCGTTCGCGCGCTGGTCCGCGGCCTCGTTCAGAGGGTGCCCGGCGTGGCCCTTGACCCAGGTGAACGAGACGTCGCGCCCGCGAAGCTCCTCGTCGATGCCCTCGAGTAGGTCGCGGTTGAGCACCGGCCCGCCGTCGGACTTGCGCCAGCCCTTGCGCTTCCAGCCCGGCATCCATTTCGTGACGGAGTCGATGACGTACCGGCTGTCGCACTCGATCACGAGCTTCTCGCCCGCGGCGGTCGAGGTCGCGCGCAGCAGCTCCAGCACGGCCCGCAGTTCGCCCTGGTTGTTCGTGCCGTGAGGGGATCCGCCGGCGGCCCAGTTGTCGTCGTCGATGTACCAGGCCCAGCCGTTGGGTCCGGGGTTTCCCAGGGCGGATCCGTCTGCCGCGGCGGTGATCGTCATCCCTCAACCGTAGGGCGTGAAGCGGTGCGGTCCGGGCGTGGCGTCATGGGATGGACCGGCGGCCAGTCTCGCGCCTTCTGCTTCGACCACGAGCATGCAGGGTACGAGGTGGGCGAGCGGTTCGAAGCGTCTCGGCGCGCGCCGCGAAGCGCTCGGCAAGGCCTTCGTAGGATTGAGCGCGTCGCTGCAGCCAATATCCGAGCGATACAGCGCCGAGGACCAGTATCAACAAGAACATGGTCCCGGGCCCCTGATCGGTCCAGCTCGCGACGATGGCTGATCCGATGAATGCGGAGAACACTAGTGCGATCCCTGCGCCCGACCAGCTGTGTGCAAGGGCGATGTTTGTCGCCCGCGCCTGATATAGCAGAGCGTCGCGGATCGATTCAGTTGTGGTGGGGTCTGGGAAGCTTGGCCGGTCGCCCTGTGGCCAGGGGCGGGCCGCTGCCGTCTTTTCCTCTTCGGTCATCCCCTCGAAGAACGGTCGTGCGCGACTGGCCAAACTGAGGTGGCGCAATCCCCGGAGGACAAAGATGTCCATGACAACGAGCAGCAGTGTGAGTGCGGTGATCAGCGCGGTGCTGAGCGGCTGAAATCGAAGGATCGGTATGAGTGTGAGCGTTGCGGCTGCACTGAGCGTGGTCCAGCGGCCAGTCCGAGACTGGATGATAGCGGCGAGCGCATCGCTAATCCGCGCGCTCGGCCCGAAGAAGGTCCCCATGGCACACAGCACGACGAAGACACGGATCAGCATCAGCATCAGCATCAGGTAAAGAGCGGTCCGTGCGGCTGATAGCAGCGCTGGCTCTAGCACCTCGCGCCGATCCTGATCTGCAAACCAGACCAGGTGGAGCACAACCAGGGCCAAAGGCGCTATCAGCAGGATCGAAGACGCGCCCCAGATCCACCTCGCAGTTATCATCGCGCCTCGTCCGATGGCGACTGTACGTCCGCTCCGTGTCTTGAATGCCATGCCCGGACAGTAAGGCCGGTCTCTGACATCGGATCTCGATCCGCTCTTCCCTTCCGATACATAGCGACATATCGTTGACTATCGCTCGAAACGGGTGCCACTCGAGGAGGTCGTCATGGACAACAGCTATGCATCGCGCGGTTTCGGTGGACCGGGGTTCGGTCCGGGCGGGGGCCGCGGCTTCGGCGGACGCCCGGGGATGAACCCGACCGCCGGGCTCTGGGAGGCGATGGAGCACCTGCGCTCCGCGTTCGAGCAGCGTCCCACCACCACTCCGCGGATGGCTCGTGGCGACGTGCGCACCGCGGTGCTCGCGCTTCTCGCCGAGCAGCCCATGCACGGGTACCAGATCATCCAGGAGATCGAGGAGCGCAGCGGCGGGTCGTGGAAGCCGAGCGCCGGATCCGTCTACCCGACCCTGCAGCTGCTCGCGGACGAGGGCCTCATCGAGGCCGCCGAGCAGGGCGGCCGCAAGACCTACTCGCTCACCGAGGCCGGCCGCGCCGTCGCCGACGAGGCCGGGGCGCCGCCGTGGGAGGGCGCTCGTGGCGGCGCACCGTTCGGTGGGCCGTTCGGCGGGCAGTTCGGCGCGTTGCCCAAGGCGGGGGTCGACCTCGCCGGCGCCGCGGCGCAGGTCGCGCGCACGGGCACTCCGGAGCAGGTGCAGCAGGCGATCGAGGTGCTCGACGACGCTCGCCGCAAGCTGTACGCGATCCTCGCCGACTGATGGCGGCAGGGGAGAACAACGACGACTGGTTCCTGAGCCAGCCCCCGGATCAGGCGCCGGCGGTGACTTCCGCGCGCGCGGAAGCCACTGATCCGGCGACGGCATCGAGCGCGCCGGCCGCAGCCGCGCAGGCGGCACCGGCGCAGGCCGCACCGGACGCAGCCGCGCCGGCGCCGGCCGCAGCGATGCCGGCTCCAGCTGCGTCTGCGAGATCGATACCGGTGGCGGCACCTTCGCCGGCGGTATCCGCACCCACGACGTCGGCCTCCCGCCCTGGCGGCGAAGCGGGACCGCCCCTGCGCGCCAGATACCGGCGGATCCTGGGATTCGCGGCGCGCGTGCTCGTGCAGACGTGGTGGTTCGAGCTGGCGTTGCCGCGGATCGGCTTCACCCGCGTCGCCGACAACAGCCGCGAGCGCCGGATGCGCACGCTCGCGCAGCGGTTCCATGTGCTCGCGGTCGAACTCGGCGGGCTGATGATCAAGGTCGGCCAGTTCATGTCGTCGCGCCTGGACGTGCTGCCCCCCGAGATCACGACCGAGCTCGCCGGCCTGCAGGACGAGGTGCCGCCCGTGCCCGTGGCGGAGATCCGCACGCTCGCCGAGGCCGAACTGGGCGTACCCCTCGAGCGCGCCTTCGCATGGTTCGATGAGGCGCCGCTCGCCGCCGCGTCCCTGGGGCAGGCGCATCGCGCGCGGCTGTCCGAGCTCGATGCCGCCGACGCGGGATTCGCGGAGGTCGTGGTCAAGGTGCAGCGCCCCGGGATCGACCAGGTGGTCGCCACGGACCTCGCCGCGCTCCGCCGGGTGGCGGGCTGGCTGCGACGTATCAGGTTCATCGCCGACCGCGTCGATGCCCCCGCCCTCGTCGAGGAGTTCGCGCAGACCAGCCTCGAGGAGATCGACTACCTGCACGAGGCCGCAGCCTCCGAGCGGTTCGCCGAGAACTTCGCCCATGATCCGAGGGTCGATGCGCCGCTCGTGGCCTGGGAGCGCACCACGCGTCGCGTGCTCACGCTCTCGGACGTCACCGCGATCAAGATCAACGACATCGACGCTCTGCGCGCGGCCGGCATCGACCCCGCCGACGTCGCCCGCGTGTTCGCCGAGGTCATGTTCGACCAGCTCTTCACCCACGGGTTCGTGCACGCGGATCCCCATCCGGGGAACATCTTCGTCACCCCGCACCGGGCCGGTGGGGTGGGGATGCCGGGCGCTTCGACGGGCTCAGCGACCGCGATGGGCGGCTTCCCGAAGGGCGGTGAGTCCCACCCGGCCTGGCGACTCACGTTCATCGACTTCGGGATGATGGCGGAGGTGCCAGAGGGGATCCGGCACGGCCTGCGCACGCTGTTCATCGCCGCTGCCTCGCGCGACGGGAAGGGCATGGTCGCCGCCGCACAGGAGATCGGCGTGGTCATGCCCTCCGCCGAGAACCGCGAGCTGGAGCGCGCGCTCACCGCCGTGTTCGCCCGCTTCGGCGGCATGGGCTTCGCCGAGCTGCGCGATGTGGATCCGCGGGAGTTCCAGGGCTTCGCCGTCGAGTTCGGCGACACGATGCGCTCGCTGCCGGTGCAGCTTCCGGAGGGGTTGCTCCTGCTCATCCGCGCCGTCTCGCTCACCTCGGGCATGTGCAGCGGGCTGGATCCGCAGTTCAACATCTGGGAATCGATCGAGCCCTACGCCACCCGCCTGCTGGCGGATGAGAGCGGGAACCTCGTGCGCGACTTCGCGCAGCAGGCCGGCGCGAACGCCGCGACCCTCTGGCGGCTGCCGAAGCGGATCGACGAGATCATCACCCGGGTCGACGAGGGATCCGTCACGTTCGACACGTCGCGCATCGAGCGCCGGCTCGACCGCATCGACGGCCTCATCCGCCGGGGCGTCTCGGGCCTGCTGTTCGCGGCGCTGCTCATCGGCGGGGCGGTCGTTCTCGCCGTGAATCCGGTGCTGGGAACCGTGTTGATGAGCGTCTCGGTGCTGCCGCTGCTGCACACGCTGTTCGCCGGGCTGTTCCGCCGCGGACCGCGGTAGGGCGCACCGCGCACGACGAGGGGCGCACGACCGGATCGCCGGTCATGCGCCCCTCGTCGTGCGGCGGTCAGTCCTGATGGAGCCCGGCGCGGCGTCGCACGAGCAGCAGCACGCCGACGGCGATGACGACGGCGCCCGCGATGCCGAGGGCGATGGGCGCGTCGGATCCGGTGGTCGCGAGCGCTCCCGAGGCTCCGGATCCGGAACCGGCCGAGCCCGAACCGGATCCGGTGTCGCCACTGCCGGATCCGCTGTCACCGCCGGACGAGACCGTGAACGAGGCCGAGGCGACCGTGGTGCCGTTGAACGACACGGTCACCGTGTGCGCCCCGGCGGGCAGGGATGCGGGCAGTGCGGCCTGCAGCGCGAACGTGCCGGACGCGTCCGTGGATCCGGTTCCGAGCGAGACCGGGTCGGAGTGCACCTCGACCGCGAAGCCCTCCACATCCGCGGCGAGGCCGTTAGCGGTCACGGTCACGGATCCGCCCGGGCGGAGGTCGCCGGCGATCGCGACCGAGCCCTGCATCGCGGCGGGGTCGGCGACCGTCACGGGCGTCGCGGCGGAGGCGGTCGATCCGATGGCGTTGTGCGCGGTGACCGTCAGCGCGTACGAGCCCGGTGCGACGCCGTCGAACGTGAACGACGTGCTGTGCGCGTCGACCTCCGCGGACAGGCCGGCGCCGAGCGCGACGGTGTAGCCGGTGATCGGGGATCCGCCGTCGGCCGGAGCGGCCCAGGAGGCCGCGACGTGGGAGCCCGCGGTCGAAGCGCCCGAGACGAGCGCGGTGGGCGCGGCCGGTGCCGCGGGCGCGGTCGGCGCCGGGGTCACGTGGCGCAGGCGATACTCGGTCATGTACGCGAGCTTTCCGGGCTTGGCGTCGGAGTACGGCTTGGCGAGCTTGGCCCACTCCCCCTTGGACTCGGCCTTGCCGTCGTTCCAGGCGCCGAGCACGCTGAGGTCACCGGCGGTGTAGCCGGACTGCGGATCGACGACGGTGCCGGCGCCGAGCGCGACCTGCGCCTGGGTGAGCTGCTTCACGAGCGCCAGGGATCCGGCCCAGTCGTCCTGGTTCCAGGCCGCCACCGGGATGTCGGCGCGGGTGCGCAGCCAGGTGCCCCAGTAGAACTCCTGGAACGGCACGGCGCCGTCGGCGGAGTAGCCGATGTCGCGCGCGAAGTAGAGGATGCTGCGGAAGCGGTCGTCCTCGAAGTTCGACAGGCCGACGTTCGACGGCAGCTGGGCGGGCGTGATCGCGTCGCCGTTCACGTCGCGCAGCCAGGTCCACTTGTTGGCCTGCATCGCCGCCCAGAAGTCGGCGTCCGAGAGACCGGACAGGTTGCCGAGCACCCGCAGCCGCACGTGCACGTCGGGGCCGCTGTTCTCCTGGAACGAGGTGAGGGTGTGGTGCCCGTCGGTGAGGTACAGCACGCCCCGCGGGCCGATCACCACGGTCTTCATCGGGGCGATCGTGTCGGCCGTCTCACTGCCGACCGGAACCGTGCAGGTGAAGGTGGACGGATCCGTCAGGGTCGCGTCCGGCTGGGCGCTCGCGGCGTCCTGCTGGCCGTTCGCCTCGCACCAGTCGGCGAACTTCTTGTTGATCGCGTCCTTCGAGAGGTCGGCGTCGTAGCGGCCGAGCTTGTAGTACACCTCGTCGTAGCCGAGCGAGGGCTGGGTCGGGTGCACGTCGCCGATGCGGACGTCGAGCAGATCGCCCACGGGTGCGCACAGATCACGGACGTCGCCGACGGCGCACGACGCGTCCTTGATGTCGGTCGGCGCGTCCGCGGCGGAGGCGGGGGCGGCGGCGAGGACGGATCCGCCCAGGGTGAGGAAGGAGGCGAGCGCGACGGCGAGCGTGCGACGCGAGCGGAGCAGGGGCACGGGGGTCTCCAGGGATGCGTGGTCGATTGCGGATCCGCGATCCGGACGTCAGTCGTCCACGCGCGGGATCCGATTCGACCCTGGCCAGCCCAGGCGGACGCGGGGTTGCGGAGGGATGAACAGTCGGTGACGTCCGCCGCCCGGCAGGCCGCCGTAGCCCTTCCTCGGCGGAGCGTGCGACCGCCGGTCGTGGCTCAGGCGCGACGGCGGGCGCGCAGCACGAGTGCGATCAGCGACAGCGCGATGACGACGACGCCGTATCCGAGGCACACCGTGCCGAGCCCGAGCGGGGCGACCAGCACGCCCGCGATGACTGCGGGCACGCCGAAGGCGAGGTAGGCGAGCAGGTACAGCACGGCGAAGGCGTCGGCGCGCTGGGTCGCGGGGATCCGGGGCGCGAGGGATCCGACGACGCCGAAGAACGCGGTGCCGAAACCCATCCCCGTCACCGAGGCGGCCGCGAGGTAGGCGGCGAGCGAGCCCAGCCCGAGCGCCAGCAGCGAGAGCGCGGTGCCGACGGCCAGAGCGGCGGTGCCGAAGATCACGATGGTCCGGGCGCTGCGGCGCCGGATCACGAACGCCGTGATGGCGCCGACCCCGGCCAGGAGAGCGACGGCGAGCCCCTGCCAGAGGTGCGCGGTGCCGCCGAGCTCGTTGCGGACGATCGTCGCGCCGAGCGAGAGGAACAGTCCGCCCGTGGCCCAGCCCGCGATGACGGCGGGCGCGGCCCGCCAGAACTCGGCACGGATCCCCGCCGGAACCGAGAGCCGGAAGCGCAGCGACGCCCAGGCGCCGGGCAGCCGCGGGGCGGTCTCCGGCGCGAGGAGCACGAGAATCGCGATCACGACGTAGACCACCGCGAGCGGGGTGAAGACGTCGAGCATCGCATCCGGGGTCGTGTCGAGCGCGAGCGCGGCGATCAGCGCGCCGGCGGCCAGGCCGATCCCGGGGCTCAGCGCGTTCCAGAGCGCGGCCGATCCGGGCCGGGCCGGCGGGGCGAGGTCGAGGACCGTCGCGGAGAGCGATGCGATGAGCAATCCGCTCGCGACGCCCTGCAGGATGCGTGCGAGCACGAGCAGCGTCACGGATCCGGCGTTCCCGAACAGCACCATGCTCGCGGCGAGCAGGACGAGGCCGACGGCGATCACCGGGCGGCGACCGACGTGGTCGGAGAGCGAGCCTGCCGTCAGCAGGGTGAGGAGCAGAGCGACCGCGTACACGGCGAACACCGCCGTGATGACGATGGCGTCGAATCCCAGGTGCTGCGCGAGCACCGGGTAGAAGGGTGACGGCGCGCTGGCCCCCGCCATCATCAGGATCTGCGCGACGATCCCGAGCACGAACCCGAACCGCGTGCGTGCGGGGCGCGGCGTCAGGGCGCCCGAGTCCGAGATCCGCGGAGTGACGATCGGCTGGGTGGTCATGAGTGCTCCTCATCCGTTCGAGAATTATCGAACGTTGTGCAGACTACTCGCCCCGACGGAAAGGTTCAAGTATTATCGAACCATGCCAGGCGCCGTCGACCTTCCGCATCCGGAACGCTCCGAGATCGAGCTCACCGCGGTGCTCTTCGCGCTCAGCGATCCGGAACGACTGTCCATCGCGCGCCAGCTCGTCGCCGGTCCGCTCGACATGGCGGCGTGCCACGCGACGGACCCCGACCTGCCGAAGTCGACGAAGTCGCACTTCATGAAGGTGCTGCGCGAGGCGGGCGTGATCCGCAACGAGCCCAACGGCCGCCGCCGCATGCTCACCCTGCGCCGGGATGACCTCGACGCGAAGTTCCCCGGCCTGCTCGACGCGGTGCTGGGTTCGCAGGGGGCCTGAGCGGGAGTGGGATCCGGAGCGCGCGCTGTTCCGGCGGTCAGCCCGGGGTGATCTCCTGCGCGGTGGTGCGGGTGCGGCCTGCCGCGTCCGTCGCCTCGTACTGCACCGGCATCCCCGGATGCGCGAGCGCGAACCAGAACACGGCGCCGCCGTCGCCATCGCTCACGTCGTAGCGTAGGCATTCGAGGCGCCCGAGCGGGTGCTCGATCGTCTCGGTGACCACGGCGGTCCGATCCGCGGGGAACGCGGCGTGCGCCTGCAGATCCCGCCAGGTGACGCGCTTCGAGACGGCTGCGCCGGGGCTGGCGAGGGCGTGGCTGGTCAGCGTGGCACCGTCGTCATCGCCGTCCGAGAAGCGGTTGATCCGTTCGAGTGAGGTGCCGTCGGCTGCTTCATCGAGGATCCGGATCACCGCCCCGTGGCGCAGCGCCGCGCGGATCTCGTCGGCCGTGAACGGCGTCGGCAGCAGCCCCTCGGCGACGATGTGCGGATCCGGGTTCTCGTCCATGCGGTCAGGATAGGCCTGGCGGGACTGGCATGGCGGTAGGGCGGCTCTGCGGGCCGCCCGGGCCGGGAACCCCGCTCAGGCGGCGGGGCTGGCCGCATCGGAGGGGGGTGTCGTGTCCGGGCGTGGTCGACCGGGGCGGACGATCGCTGGATTCCGACAAGTCCGGGTCTTGACATCCGGATCCGGCCGGCCTAATCTACAACCAAATGGTTGTACGAGATGAACTGAGCGATGAACAGATCGACCGAGTGTTCCAGGCCCTGGCGGCGAGCACGCGGCGCGACATCCTGCGCCGCACGATCGCCCAGGAGCAGTCCGTGTCCGAGCTCGCTCGCGACTACGACATGTCGTTCGCGGCGGTGCAGAAGCACGTGGCGGTGCTCGAGGCGGCCGAACTCATCGTCAAGCGCGCCGAGGGACGCGAGCGGCTGGTCCGCGCTAATCCCGAGATGATCGCGCGCGCCCGGGCACTGCTCGCCCGCTACGAGGACCTGTGGCGGAGCCGCATCTCGCTGCTCGACCAGCTGCTCGCCGAGGACTCCGGCCCTGACGTCGACACCGACACCGATCCCGGATCCGCGCCGCGCGGATCCACCACCACCTGACCGACACAGAAGGAGGGTGACATGCCTGTCACCGACGTGATCACCGATCCCGAGAACCTGACGCTGACGATCCTCGCCGACTTCGCCGCCCCGGTGGAGCGCGTGTGGGCCGCATACTCCGACCCGCGCCAGCTCGAGCGCTTCTGGGGCCCGCCCGGATGGCCGGCCACCTTCACCGAGTTCGACCACACGGTCGGCGGCATCGCGCAGTACCGGCTCGACGGCCCCCGCGGCGAGAAGTCGTCGGGGCGATGGGAGTTCACCCGCATCGAGGCGCCCGCGCTGTTCGAGGTGCTCGACTCGTTCGTCGACGACTCCGGGCTGCCGATCGACGGCTTCCCGGCGATGCGGATGACGCTGGAGTTCGCTCCGACCGCCGAGGGCACCCGCATGACCGGCACCAGCCACTTCGAGTCGGCCGAGGCGCTCGAGCAGGTCGTCGCGATGGGAGTGATCGAGGGCACGAAGGCCGCGATGAGCCAGCTCGACACGGTGCTGCAGGATCTGCGCGCCTACGCCCAGGGCAAGGGCACCCGCGTCGAGCTGCTGGACGACACGCATGTGCGCATCACGCGGCTCGTCGAAGGTCCGCAGGATCTGGTGTGGCGGGCCCACCACGAGCCGGAACTCGTGAAGCAGTGGCTGCTCGGGCCGGACGGCTGGGAGATGACCGAATGCGTGATCGCCACTGAGCCGGGTCAGGCGTACCGCTACTCCTGGGCTCCGACCGGCGACACCGCGGGCCAGGCCTTCGGCTTCGAGGGAGAAGCGCTGTTCGTCGATGCCACGCGCCGCGCGGTGACCACCGAGAAGATGCAGGGTGCCGACGGCCCGGTCACGCTGAACGACCTCAACCTCTACGAGGAGGACGGCGCGACGCTGATCACCCTTCTCGTCGAGTACCCCGATGTCGAGACCCGCGACATGATCCTGGCGACCGGCATGGTCGATGGCATGGAGGCGTCGTACGCGCGCATGGAGGACCTGGTCCTGGTCTGACCGCCGCCCCGAACGCAGGAGATCCTGGTCGCCCCTCCCGTCTCGGGAGCGGTTCCGGCCGGGATCTCCTGCGTTCCGGGCACAGCCCTCGGGCGAGGGCGCGAGCGGGCGGACATCGACGGGGGTTCGACGCGGTACCTTCGAGGGGTGTCCGCGGTCGTGGTGAAGGTCCTCCTCGTGCTGGCCGTCCTGATCCTCGTGGCGGCCGCCGTGTCGCGGATGCGCGGGCGCCGATCGGTGGGACCCGTGCGGCAGCGTATGCCGGTGTTCGTACCGCTCGCGGGCGCGCTGTTCGTCGCCGTCGGGCTGATGATGGGGCTGGCCTCCTTCACCGAGAACAACAGCGACGGCATGCTGTGGCCGCTGCGGATCGCCTCGATCGGGATCCTGCTCGGTGGCGTGGTGTTCCTCGTGATGTACCGCAACTTCTACGTCGAGCCCCGGGTCGACGAGATCGCGTTCCGCACGGTCTGGGGGCGCGAGGCCGTGATCGCCTACGCCGACATCACCGACTTCTCCGTGCAGGCGTCCGGCGGGGGGTTCCGGCTGACCGTGCGGGGCTCGTCCGGTCCGCGGCTGCGGCTGAATCCACGTCTCTTCGACGTCTCGCCGCTCCTGCGCGCGAACGAGTTCCGTCAGCGAAACGGGCGCTGGCCCCTCCGCGGTGAGATGCACGGAGGCACGGGCCCCGTCGCGCGCTGACGGACTCCGGTGTCCGCGGCGGCCGATCGGATCCGGATCCACGGCCCGCGGACGGTCGCCGGGCCGACGTCGGCGGGACGTGGTTCGATGACGGCATGGACACCTCGCGCGGGCTGCGCAACGAGACGCGCACGGTGTGGGCGACGGCGGTCTGCTTCGCCCTCGGCACGCTCGCGGGGCTTGTCGCGCTGCTCGGTCCGTCCCGCGCGCTCACCGGACCCGGATCGCTGAGCCAGCCCGTCGCGGTGATCGCCGGTGTCATCGCGGCGGCCGCGTTCGTCGTCAGCACGGTGCAGCACCGCCGTGGCGAGACCGACCCGATGCCGCCATGGCAGACGGCGGTGTCGCACGTGTCGGCCGTCGCGCTGACCGTGGCCTTCGCGGCGGTGACCGCGTTCGGGGTGCTGCTGGGGGGCGTCGTCTTCGGCGCCGGCTTGCACGACTTCACCGCCCCGACCCTGGGCGGCGCCCTGGTCGCCGGCGTCGCAGCGGCGATCGGCGGACGGTTCGCCTACACCGCCGGCGTCGGGATCCGCACGCGGGATCTGGCGACCCTGCTGTTCGGGTTCCTCACGATCGGCACGCTGTTCGCGATGGCGACCGCGTCGGATCCGCTGTGGTGGCAGCAGAACTTCTCGCAGCTCGGCCTCGGCGCCCGCGGCTGGGCGTTCAACGGCACCCTGGTCGTGGCGGGGCTGCTGTTCGCCACCGTCGGCGCGTACATCGGCCGCGACCTGCACCGGCTGCGCGGTGACGGCGCACTGCGCGGGATCGCCGTGGTCGTCGCCCTCTGGGGCGCGACCGGGGCGGCTCTCGCCGTCGTGGGCTTCGTGCCGATCGAGCTGAACCGCGTCGTGCACTGGATCGCGGCCATCGGCACACTCGCGCTGTTCGCGCTCGCCGCCCTGATCTCGACGCGGGCGCTGCCCGGCCCGCCGCGGGCGCTCGTGATCGCCACGGTGGGCCTCGGCGTGCTGCTGGTGGCGGCGGTGCTGCTGCACTGGCCGATGGGGCTGTACTCCTCGGCCGGGCTCGAGGCGATCGCCGTGGGGCTGGGCCTGGTCTGGATGACCACCTTCGTGCGCGTTCTGGCCGTGCTGGTGCCGGACGCTCCGCGGATCAGCGCCCGGGCGACGCTCCTGCGCGGCTGACCCTCGGGGATCCGGCGGATCCGCTCCCGCACCGGCGGGCGCACAATGGACGCATGGGCATGTTCACGCAGAAGCCGGAAGAGCCGAGCGAATGGGCGGCGCTGCCCGGAGAGCTGTTCGACCGCGACGAGGCTGATCTGCTCCCCGAGCAGCCGACGGCGGATCCGTTCGGGCTCGGTCTCGGCACGCCGACGTCCGCGGCGAGCGTGGCGATCCCGCTGCCGCCCGTGGAACCGGACACGGGCGGTGCGGCCGAGCCCACGCGCTGAGCCGTGTGCCGAGCCGGCCCGCTGAGCCCGGTGTCGAGCCGGCCCGCTGAGCCCGGTGTCGAGTCGGCGCGCTGAGCGACGGCCCCGTCCGCGTCAGGCCCGCAAGGATCCGAAGAACTCGCGGATGTCGTCGATGAGGAGGCCCGGCTCCTCCATGGCCGCGAAGTGGCCGCCGCGATCCTCGACGTCGGTCCACCGCACGATGCGGTGGTGCTGCTCCTCGGCGAATCGCAGGCCGATGTCGTGCGCGAACACGATCACGGCGGTCGGCACTCCGGAGCTCGGCTTCGGCGCCTCCCATGCCGTGTTCAGCGCATAGACCAGCGCCGCGGACGATCCGCCGCTGGCCGTGAACCAGTACAGCGCGGCGTTCTCGAACACGAAGCGCTCGCCCAGCACGTCGACCGCGTCGGCGTCGACCGGGTGGGTCCACGCCTGCAGCTTGTCGTAGATCCACGCGAACTGGGCCACCGGGCTGTCCGCGGTCATGGCGCCGATGAGGCCCGGCCGTGTGCCCTGGATCGCGATGTAGCCGAACTCTCGCTGCATGAACTCGCCGACGCGGCGCACCCGATCCTGCTCCAGCGGGGTGAGCCGGGCCGTCGTCTCCTCGTCGAGCTCGCCGAGGAAGGATCCGCCGAGCGATCCGTTCGCGTGCACGCCGAGCACGCGCTCCGGCGCCTGCTGCGCGATCTCCGGCGCCACCGCCGCGCCGTGGTCGCCGCCCTGCACCGCGAAACGGTCGTAGCCGAGTCGCGTCATCAGCTCGATGTAGGCCGCAGCCGTGCGGGCGACGGTCCAGCCCGCATCCTCGAGCGGCGTGGAGAAGCCGAATCCGGGGTGTGAGGGGATCACCACGTCGAACGCATCGGCGGCGTCCCCGCCGTGCGCGACAGGATCCGTCAGCGGCCCGATCAGACCCTCGAACTCCAGGAAGGATCCCGGCCAGCCGTGCATGAGCAGGATCGGGGTCGCCCCCGGATGCGGAGAGCGCACGTGCACGGCGTGGATCGTCTGCCCGTCGATGCGCGTCACGATCTGCGGGTGGCTGTTCAGGCGCTCCTCGGTGGCCCGCCAGTCGTGCCGCTCCCACCGGGCGACGAGGTCGCGGAGCACCTCGACGGGCACGCCGTCGTGCCAGGTGTCTCCGGGCAGAGGGGCGGGGAAACGGGCGCCGCGGAGCCGGGCGCGGAGGTCCTCGACGGCGGTCTCGGCGATCTCGATGCGGAACGGGAGGACGGCGGATTCGCTCTGTTGTGCGTTCATGACTTCAGCTTCTCGCCATCAACGGCCAGAATATGACCGGATAGGGAAGAAGCATGGTCGCATGACACGCACCACCGGACGCACGCTCGCTCTCCTCTCGCTCCTGCAGATCCGCCGCGAGTGGAGCGGCGTCGAACTGCGCGAGCGGCTCGAGGTGAGCGATCGCACGCTGCGCCGCGACATCGACGACCTCCGCGAGCTCGGATACGGCATCGAGGCCACGCGCGGCCGACACGGCGGGTACCGGCTGGGGCCGGGGGCGAGCGTGCCGCCGCTCGCCCTCTCCGATGACGAGTCGATCGCGATCGCCGTGGGGCTGCGCGCCGCCGCGAACAGCGTTGTCACAGGGATGGAGGAGGCCGCGGGGCGCGCGCTGGCGAAGCTCGAGCAGTCCCTCTCCTCGGCGGCGCGCACCCGCATCGCCGAGGTCGAGCGCGCCCTGGTGCCGCTGGATCCGACCCGCACAGCGGACGCGGCGGTGGATCCGGGTGTGGTGGCGGCGATCGCGGCCGCCATCCATGCCCGGCAGCGCCTCCGCCTGGACTACACCCGCCACGACGGCGTCGAGGTGCGCCGCATCGTGGAGCCGCACCGGATCGTGCATACCGCCCGGCGCTGGTACCTGATCGCACTCGATCCCGAGCGCGAGGCATGGCGCACGCTCCGGATCGACCGGATCCGCGGCCCGCTGATGCTGCGGGAGGGCTTCCCGGCCCGGGAGATCCCGGAGGAGGCGCTGCGGGAGTTCACGGCGCACAGCATCACGACCGCGCCCTATCGCTACCGCGCGCGGGTGCGCATGTGCGCTCCGGCGACCGAGGTGCGCCGTCATTTCGACGCCACGGTCGCGGTCGTGACCGAGGAGGGGCCTGAGACGAGCATCCTCGTCGCGGGGTCCCGCTCGCCGGAGGAGTTCGCGCTCTACCTCGGAGCCACGGGGATCCGCTTCGTCGTCCTCGAGGGCGACGAGGTGCGCACGGCTTTGCGCGCGGTCGCCGCCCGCCTGGTAGCGGCGTCCGGCTGAGGGCGCGGACGCGTCGACGTCGATGTCGCTCGCGACCGACCTGCCGTCGCCGGTGTCCTGCTCAGTGCACGACGGTGTCGTCGCTCGCCTCCGGGATGTGCACCCGTGCGCCGTTGCGATCGAAGAGACTGAGGATCTCCGCGGGCGCGTCGCCCGTGGCCCCGAACCAGTGCGGAGTGCGGGTGTCGAAGTCGGCGACCTCGCCCGGTCCGAGAACGAGGTCCCGTTGGCCGACGATGAGGCGGATGCGCCCGCTGAGGACGTAGATCCACTCGGATCCGTCATGCGTGCGCAGCTCGCCGGGGCCGGGAGAGGCGGGCAGCACGACCTTCCACGCCTGTACGCCCCCGGGATTGCGGCTCAGCGGGATCACGATGCGCCCGTTCCTGCGCCGTGGACGAAGCTGCACGCGCGGATCCCCGAACTCGGGCGCGCCGACGAGGTCGTCCAGGCTCATCCCGTACGCCCGCGCCAGGGGGAACAGCAGCTCGAGGCCGGGCCGGCGCAGGCCGCTCTCGAGCCGGGATACGGTGCTCGCCGAGGTGCCGGTGAGCTCCGCGACCTCGGCGAGGGTGAGGCCCCGACTGGTCCTGATGCGCTGCAGGCGCGGTCCGATCCCGTCCAGCGCGGCGGCGAGGTCTGCGTTCGTGTCCACATCGACAAGAACACCAGGGGTTTGCGGTTTCTGCAAGAAGGATTGCCAGATCGCGCAGTCCGACGCGAACCTGGACGCATGACCCGAGAACTGTTCGGCACCGCGATCGTCGGAGGCGGAGCCGCAGGACTCAGTGCCGCCCTCGTCCTCGCCCGCTCCCGCCGCTCTGTGGTGCTCCTCGACGCCGGCGCACCGCGTAACGCGCCCGCCGCGCACATTCACGGCTTCCTCTCGCGCGACGGCTTCCCGCCGTCGCGACTGCTGGAGATCGGACGCGAGGAGATCGCGTCCTACGGCGTGCGCCTGATCCCGCACCCCGTGGGGTCGGCCACGGGCGACGCCGAGGACGGGTTCGTGTTGACGACCGAGGAGGGATCCGAGATCTCCGCCCGTCGGATCATCCTCGCCACGGGTGTCGAGGATGTGCTTCCGGACATCCCCGGCGCCCGAGAGGCCTGGGGGCGCTTCCTCCTGCACTGCCCCTACTGCCACGGCTACGAGGTCGGCGATCGGGCACTGGGGGTGCTCGGCGGCGCTCCGGGCGCGGTGCGGCATGCGCTCCTCGTCCGTCAATGGTCGCCGGATCTGACCTTCTTCACGAACGGCAGCGTGCTCACGGAGGAGGACGAGCACCAGCTCCGCGCGCGGGACATCCGCATGCAGGACGGCAGAGTCACCGAACTGCTCGTCGACGGTGAGCGCTTCGGCGGAGTGCGGCTCGACAGCGGTGACGCCGTCCCCGTTGACGCGCTGTTCCTCCGGCCGGATTCCCGCCCTCGCACCGAACTCGTGGTGGCTCTCGGCGGCGGCGTCGACGGCGCAGGCTTCGTGCACGTCGATGGGTCGGGGCGCACTGCCGTTCCCGGTGTGTGGGTGACGGGCAACCTCGTGAATCCGCGTGCGCAGGTGATCACCGCCGCAGGTCACGCCAATGCGGTCGCGATGGACGTCAACGCCGATCTCGTGGACGAGGATGTCCGCGGCGCACGTCGCATGCCGGCGCTGAGCGGAGAGGCGGTTGGCGCATGACTCACCCGTCCGGCCCGATGGTCCCGCCCGCCGCTGCGGCTCCGCCCGCCTCGACGGCTCCCGCGACCCCTCGGCCGCCGAGTCAGCACACGCTCGCCCTCATGATCTGGATCGCCGTGACGCCGACCCTCCTGGCGATCAACCTGCTGCTCGGTCCGCTGATGGCGGGAATCCCCGTGATCCCCCGCACGATCATCACGGTGACGATCGCCGTCCCGATCGTGATCTACGGGCTCATGCCGTTGCTGCACAGGATCCGCCGGCGCTGGGCGGCGTCCCGCAGGTCTTGACCGGCAGGTGCCGGGAGCGACACGGCCGGCGCGCTCGGCGCGAGATGTACGCCCTGGGTGGCGGGGGTGACGCGGGTCGCCTCCCGCCCCTCGGGCGAGGGGCTCGGCTGACGAGATCAGGCCCGGGGGGTGCCGGCGTCGGCCTCCTGCACGGCGTCGACGAGCGCCCGCCACGGACCCTGCAGGTGCTCCTCGGGGATCACCTGCTCGTGGCGCTCCCGACGGATCCGCACCTCGATCCGCCACACGAAGCGATCCGCCCCGGTGCCGGCTGGCGGCTTCTCGTCCCAGGGGCAGCGCTCGACGAGCAGCATCCAGTGCTCGGTCTCGCCGCCGGATGGCTGGACGCTCCAGCGCCGCGTCATCCCGGCGATCCCGCCGCTGCGGGCGACACGGATCGCGACGCCGTCGTCGCCGGCGGCAGCGGAGTCGGCGGGGAGGCCGACGGGCGGATCAGCCGGCGTGTCGCTCATCGCCTGTCGCCTTGATCACGCCGACCGAGGCCCAGGCCATGCGCGCGGCGTCCCCGGTCGCCGTGCTCACCGCGTCCGCCTCCTTGATCGTCGCGTTCGCGAACTGCGCGAACGTCGCCGACGATGAAAGTCCGCCGGTGAGCGCGCGGTACCAGACGGCTCCGGCGGCCTCCCAGGCAAGACCGCCGAGTTCGACGGCGAACAGCGCGAACGCCCGGTTCGGGATGCCCGAGTTGATGTGCACCCCGCCGTTGTCGTCGGTGGTCGTGACGTATCCGCTCATGTCGGCCGGCTGCGGATCCTTGCCGAGCTCGGGATCGTCGTAGGCGGTGCCAGGGTGCAGCATCGACCGCAGCGCTTTGCCGTGCACCGCAGGGGTGAAGATGCCGGCGCCGATGAGCCAGGTCGCCTGATCCGCGGTCTGATCGAGCAGGTGCTGCTCGGTGAGAGCGCCGAACACGTCGGCGAGCGACTCGTTCAGAGCGCCGGGCTGGCCCTGGTACTCCAGGCCCGCGGTGTGCTGGATCACACCGTGGCCCAGTTCGTGGCCGATCACGGTCACCGAGGCGGTGAAGTGCTGGAACACCTGGCCATCGCCGTCGCCGAACACCATGCGCTCGCCGTTCCAGAACGCGTTGTCGTATCCGGATCCGTAGTGCACCGTCGCGTCCAGAGGCAGGCCCTGGCCGTCGATCGAGTTGCGCTGGAAGGCGTCGAGCAGCATCTGGAACGTCGCGCCGAGCCCGTCGAAAGCCTGGTTCACGGCGACGTCGGCGACGGTCGGCTCGTCCTCCGTGCGCACCACGGTGCCGGGCAGGTTCTCGGTGCCGTGCGCGTCGCTGATGGTGCGATTCGGTGCGGCCTCGACCGTGGCGACGAGCGTGCCGTTCTCGTCGATGGAGAGCTGCAGCTGCGCGCGGTGCTGCGCGGGCGCCGGCGCGATCAGGGTCTGCCTGGCCGCTTCGGCGGCCTGCGTGTATCGCTCCGACTCAGCGAGCTTCGCCAGCAGATAGGAGGGGATGATTCCCTGGTGGATCGGCCCCCGCCGCGCTGTTCGCGGCCCCCCGCGCCCTTCGTGAATCGTCATGACGTCCTCCGTTCCGCTCCGTGTCCTCGACGATACGCCGGGCGGAGGACATCGGCTCCGGGAGCGCGGGGATCCCTCCGGGGATGATGAGATGGGCATCCGGCTAGAGCCGGGCCACGCCGGTCACGGCGACGACGGCCTCGCCGGCCTCATCGGAGGCGTCGAGATCCACCATCGCGGAGATCCGCCAGTCGTGGTCGCCGACGGGATCGTCAAGGATCTGCTGCACCGCCCAGGCGCGCGCCGGCCGCTCGTGATCGGGCCCGCCGGTCTCGTCGATGATGAGCAGTGCCGCGCTGCGGGCGTCGGGTCCGGTGCGGATCTCGTCGTGCTCGGCGAAGTACGCGTCGAGGGCGGCATCCCAGCCGTCGGCGCCGAACTCCGGATCCAGCGCGGAGAGGCCGTCCAGATCCTCTCGGGCGGCGAGCTGCACGCGGCGGAACAGCTCGTTGCGCACGAGGATCCGGAAGGCGCGGACGTTCGTCGTCAGGCATTTCGGGGCCGGCGGCACGACGGGCTCGTCGGAGTGCGAGACGGGGTGGCCCGAGACGAGCTCCTCCCACTCGTCCAGCAGGGAGGAGTCGACCTGGCGGACCAGTTCGCCCAGCCACTCGATCAGATCACGCAGCTCCTCGGTCTTCAGGTGCTCGGGAATGGTCTGCGAGGCCGCGCGGTAGGCGTCCGAGAGGTAGCGGAGCACCACTCCTTCCGAGCGCGCGACCTTGTACAGGGCGACGTATTCCCCGAACGACATGGCTCGCTCGTACATGTCGCGGACGACCGACTTCGGGTGCAGCTCGAAGTCGCGGATCCACGGCTGAGCGGCGCTGAAGGTCTCGAACGCCGCCGACAGCAGCTCTTCGAGGGGCTTCGGGTAGGTGATCTCCTCGAGCGCCTCCATGCGCTCCTCGTACTCCATGCCCTCGCGCTTCATCGCGGCGACGGCCTCGCCACGGGCGACGAACTCCTGCTGGCTGAGGATCGCCCGCGGATCGTCGAGGGTCGCCTCCACGATCGAGAGCATGTCGAGCGCGAAGGCCGCGTCAGCAGGGTCCAACAACTCGAACGCCGCCAGCGCGAAGGGCGACAGCGGCTGGTTCAGCGCGAAGTTCGGCTGCAGGTCCACCGTGAGCCGCACCGAACCGTCGGGATCGCGTTCGACGATCCCCGACTCCCGCAGCGTCCGGTAGATCCCGAGCGCTCGGATCGCGAGGATGCGCTGCTTCGCACGTGGTTCGTGATTGTCGTATACCAGTGCGCGCATATTGGCGAACACGTCGCCGCCGCGACCGATCACGTTGAGCATCATGGCGCTCGTGATCTGCATGTGCGAGGTCAGCGTCTCGGGCTCGGCGGCGATGAGCTTCTGGAACGAGGGCTCCCCCCAGGACACGAAGCCGTCCGGGGCCTTCTTGCGGATGATCTTGCGCTTCTTCTTCGGATCGTCTCCGGCCTTGCGGATCGCGGCGAGGTTCTCCGACTCGTGCTCGGGCGCTTGCGCGACGACGGTCCCGGCGGTGTCGAACCCCGCGCGGCCCGCCCGGCCGGCGATCTGGTGGAACTCGCGGGCGTTGAGCTGGCGCATCCGCGTGCCGTCGAACTTCGTGAGCGCCGTGAGAAGAACCGTGCGGATCGGCACGTTGATGCCGACGCCGAGAGTGTCCGTGCCGCAGATCACGCGCAGGAGGCCCCGCTGCGCGAGCTGCTCGACCAGGCGCCGGTACTTCGGCAGCATGCCCGCGTGGTGCACGCCGATGCCGAGCCGGAGCAGGCGCGCCAGGGTCTTGCCGAACGACGTGGTGAAGCGGAACCCGCCGATGAGCTCCGCGATCTCGTCGCGCTGCTCGCGCGTGGCGACCTTCGCGCTCGCGAGCGCCTGGGCGCGCTCCATCGCGGCGGCCTGGGAGAAGTGCACGATGTAGACCGGCGCGCGGTCGGTGTGCAGCAGATCCTCGATCGTCTCGTGGATCGGGGTGGTCTCGTAGAAGAAGTGCAGGGGGACGGGCCGCTCCACGCCTGTGACGACCGCGGTCTCGCGTCCGGTGCGGCGTGTGAGGTCCGCGGCGAGCTCCGTCACGTCGCCGAGCGTGGCCGACATGAGGATGAACTGCGCCTGCGGCAGAGTGAGCAGCGGCACCTGCCACGCCCACCCGCGATCCGGGTCTCCGTAGAAGTGGAACTCGTCCATGACGACCTGGCCGACCTCGGCATCGGGTCCCTGGCGCAGCGCGAGGTTGGCGAGGATCTCCGCCGTGCAGCAGACGATCGGGGCGTCGGCGTTCACGGCGGAGTCGCCGGTGACCATGCCGACGTTCTCGGCGCCGAACACGTCGACCAGGCTGAAGAACTTCTCGCTGACGAGCGCCTTGATCGGGGCGGTGTAGTAGGTGCGGCGCCCGTCGGCGAGGGCGGCGAAGTGCGCGGCGACCGCGACGAGCGATTTGCCGGTGCCGGTCGGGGTGCTGAGGATCAGGTTCTGCCCCGACACGATCTCGATGACCGCTTCGTCCTGCGCCGGGTAGAGCGAGATCCCGGTGGACTCCGCCCATTCCACGAACGCCATGTAGACCGCGTCGGGATCCGGGTCCCCCTCGGCGGGGCGGACGACGGACGGATCTAGGCGCGCAGACATGATGTCTCGATCATCCCACCGACGGGTGAACGGCGGGACGCGAGGAGTCCGGCCGCGCCCGCCGCCCTAGGATGACGGTCATGCCCGCGGATCTGCCCATCGGAAGCCTCCTCGACTCGGAGGCGCCCGCCTTCCTGAACGCCTCTCGGCTCAACCGGCACACGTTCTGGTGCGGGCAGAGCGGATCCGGGAAGACCTACGCGCTCGGTGTGCTGCTCGAGCAGGTGCTGCTGCACACGCGACTTCCCGTCGTCGTGTTCGATCCGAACTCCGACTTCGTCGCGCTGGGGAAGGTGCGCGACGACGCCCCGGCCGCGGAGGCCGCCGCGCTGCGCGAGCGCGACGTGCGGGTGCTGCACTCCGCACCGGGGCGAGACGACAGGCTCCTGGTGCGCTTCGTCGACATGGACGTCCGCTCGCGGGCCGCCATCCTCCAATTGGATCCGATCCGGGACGCGGAGGACTACAACCTCATGCTGCGGATCGATGCCCAGTACCTCACCGACGAGCAGAAGCCCGTCGTCGAGTGGTTGCGTGAGAGTGGCGATCCGGGCTATCTGCGCATCGCCAAGCGCATCGAGAACCTCGGCCTCCCGGACTGGGAAATGTGGGCATGGGATCGACGAGACGTGACCGACATCGTCGGAGACCGTGCGGACGCGACGGTGATCGACCTGGGGCACTTCGCCACCCCGGCGCAGATGCAGACCGCCGCTCTGGCGGTGCTCGACGAGCTCTGGGCGCGACGTCAGGAGCGCATCGGGCGACTGATCGTGATCGATGAGGCGCACAATCTCTGCGGTCCGGATGCATCGACCCCGCTGCAGCGTCTGCTTGCGCAGCGGATCGAGCAGATCGCCGCCGAGGGGCGCAAGTACGGGCTGTGGCTGCTGCTCTCCACGCAGCGCCCCTCGAAGGTGCACCCGAATGTGATCTCGCAGTGCGACAATCTCGCGCTCATGAAGATGAGCTCCGAGCGCGACCTCGCCGAGCTGGCGGAGGTGTTCGGCTTCGCGCCGGCCGATGCCATCGCGCGGTCGCCGCTCTTCGCGCAGGGGCAGGCGCTCTTCGCCGGCGGTTTCGCTCCCCGGCCTCAGCTCGTGCAGATGGGGGCCCGGCTCACCCACGAGGGTGGATCCGACGTGCCGATCGCCCTGCGCTGATCGACCTCGTCGGCCGGCTCAGACCGCGATCGCGGCCTCCAGGGCGATCCGCACCATGTCGCCGAAGCTCTGTTCGCGCTCCAGCGCCGTCGTCTCCTCGTGGGTGACGAGGTGGTCCGACACGGTGCAGATGCTGAGCGCGCGGCGGCCGTAGAACGCGGCGAGCGTGTAGAGCGCGCTGGTCTCCATCTCGACGGCGAGCGCCCCGTGCGCGACGAGCGGCTCGGTGAGTTCGGGGCGGGTGTTGTAGAACTGGTCGCCCGAGAACAGCAGGCCGATGTGGACCCCGTGCTCAAGGTCCATCCGCTCGCTCGCCTCGACGGCACGGCGCAGCAGCGCGAAGTCGGCGACGGGTGCGTAGTCCTGGCCGTGGAAGCGGATCCGGTTGATCCCCGAATCGGTGCACGCCCCGTTCGCGATGATGATGTCGCGCATGCCCACCTTCTCGGTGAGCGCACCGCAGGAGCCGACCCGCACGAGAGTCTGCACGTCGTAGTCCTGGAACAGCTCGTTCGCGTAGATCGACATCGACGGCTGCCCCATGCCCGATCCCTGCACCGAGACGCGATGTCCCTGCCAGGTGCCGGTGAAGCCGAGCATGCCGCGGACTTCGGAGTAGAGCTCCGCTGAGTCGAGGAAGTTCTCCGCGATCCACTTCGCGCGCAGCGGATCCCCCGGGAAGAGGACGACGGGGGCGATCTGACCGGGTGCGGCGGCGATGTGCGTGCTCATGCGGCCAGGCTAGCGATCGCGGTCCCGGCCCGGGTCTCGCCGGGGAGGAAGTGCGAGAGTCCGAATCCCGTTTGGAATGCCAAACAGGATCAATTGGTCAAGAAAGAGCGTGACAAGCGCCTTCTGGTATGCCATCCTGATTCCGACGGCGCTGTCGATCAGATCCCCGGGAACCCGCCCGAACGCGATCGAGCATCCGCTCCGTCCTCAATCACTCGACGCAGTAAGGAAGGGAAAAGGGATGAAGACCTTGCCAAAGAGGGCAGGACTGCTCGTCCTCGTCACCGCATCGGTGCTCGCACTCAGCTCCTGCGGTCTGTCCACCGGCAAAGGAGATGCGGGCAGTACCGGCGGAACGCAGAGCAAGGCCGGTGTGATCGCCTCGCACATCGTGCCCGAGACGCTCGACCCGCAGCAGGGCTCGAACGCCAACAACGACTTCTACATCGCCGGCCTCTACGACCGGATCCTGAACTACGACGCGAACGGCAAGATCGTGCCGAGCATCGCGTCGAAGTACGAATACTCCTCCGACGCGACCTCGATCACGCTCACCATCCGTGATGGCGTCACGTTCCACTCCGGCAACAAGCTCACCGCGGCCGACGTGGTCTACACGCTCGAGCGCGTGCACAAGATCGCCTCCGGCAGCGCCGGCTTCATCACCGACTACGTGTCGTCGAAGGCGATCGGCGACAACCAGGTCACCATCACTCTGGCGAAGCCGAACCTCGCATTCGCCGGCGCGCTGGCGCTCATCTACGTCGTGGACTCCAAGCTCGTCTCCGAGCACGCCGGATCCGACGACGGACAGGAGTGGCTGAGCAGCAACGACGCCGGATCCGGGCCGTACACGCTGAAGAGCTACAACCCCGCGTCCGAGGTCGACCTCGCGGTCTACGACAAGTACTGGGACAAGAAGAACCGCCCGGACAGCCTCGTCATGCGCATCTTCAAGGAGAACAGCGCGCTGCGTGACGAGACGCTGGCGGGCACGGCCGACATCGGCACCAGCATGGCAGTCAGCGACCTCGACACCTTCAAGGGCAAGAAGGGGTTCCAGATCACGGAGCACCAGAGCCCGCTCGTGACGATCGGCGCGATGAACACCGAGAGCGGCATCACGAAGGACATCAAGGTGCGCGAGGCGATCCAGCTGGCGTACGACTACAGCGCCCACATCAAGAATGCGCTGAAGGGCTGGGGCAAGCCGGCCGACAGCCTGGTCCCGGCGTACATGCAGTGCCGGTACACGACCGATCCGGCGAAGCAGGACGTGGCCAAGGCCAAGCAGCTCATCCAGGAGGCGGGCGTCGCGGGACAGACCGTGACGATCGCGTACCAGTCGATCATCCCGGAGCAGGGCACCGCGGGAACGATCCTCGAGGCCAATCTGCGTGACATCGGCCTGAACGTCGACGTGAAGCAGATCACGTACTCGCAGTACTTGGAGATGATCAAGAAGCCGGAGACCACGCCGGACGTCTCGATCCTGTGGGATCTGGCCCAGTACCCCGACATCGGATCCATGCTGACGCACACGTGGAGCTCGTCATCGATCGGGCAGTCGAACTTCGCGCGCAACTCGAACCCGGAGGTCGACAGGCTCCTCGCCGAGGGCACGACCTCGACGGACCAGAAGACCGCATGTGCGGACTTCGAGCAGGCGCAGAAGGCGATCATCCAGGATCGCCCGACGATGCTGATCGCGTTCCCGTCGCGCGTCCAGGTGCAGAACGAGAAGTTCGCGCCCATCCCGTACTCGCCGATCGCGGCCACGTACGACATCTCACTGCTGACGCTGGCCGAGTAAGCCGGCGCAATCGGATCCGAGGAGGGGCGGGGCTCGCCCCGTCCCTCCTCCCGGACGGAAGAACATGCTCTCCTTCATCCTTCGCAGGATCGGTCTCGCGGTCCTCACCCTCTGGGGCGTCGCCACGATCGTCTTCCTGATGTCGCGGCTCATCCCCGGGGACATCGCCGCTGTCGCCGCGGGCCGGATGGCCAACGCTCAGCAGATCGAGCAGATGCGCCACGTCCTCGGCCTCGACCGGCCGCTCATCGTGCAGTACGGGGACTTCCTGGCCCGGGCGCTGCGCGGTGATCTGGGCAGCTCGGCGTACACGCACCAGCCGGTGCTCGCCGACATCGCGCACGTGCTGCCGACGACGATCCAGGTGGTCGTGCTGGGCATGCTCATCACCCTGTGCGTGGCGATCCCGCTGGGACTCGTCGCGGCGCTCAACGAGGGTCGTGCGGGCGACACCGCGACGCGCATCATCCTCGTGATGCAGGGCGGGATCCCGATCTTCTGGCTCGCGCTGATGGCGCGGTTCCTGTTCGGCTCGATCCTCGGCTGGTTCCCGATCTCCGGCGTGAACAGCGTCGGCATGGCCCCGCCGAAAGTGACCGGGTTCAGCGTGCTCGACTCGCTCCTGTTCGGGAACATCGGCAACGTGCTCGACTCGATCTGGCACCTGCTGCTGCCGGCGATGGCGCTGAGCACGCCGTTCATCTCGACGCTCGCGCGCAACGTGCGCTCCAACATGATGACCGCGCTCAAGTCGGACTACATCACGTTCGCCGTGTCCAAGGGCGTGCCGAGCGGGCGGATCGTGCTGAGACACGGCTTGCGCTCGGCCCTCGGGTCCACTCTCGCGATCGTCGGCATGCAGTTCGGCTGGATGGTCAGCGCCGCAGTGCTGGTCGAGGTGGTCTTCTCGCTCCCCGGCGTGGGCAGCTACATGTACGCGTCGATCATCAACCACGACACGTTCTCGGTGCTCGGAGCCGTGCTCATCATCGGCTTCGTGTTCATCGTGACCTCCTTCATCGTCGACGTCACGCAGATGACGATCGATCCCCGTGTCCGCACCTCCCAGGTAGGCAGAGCATGAACACGCAGACGCAACAGCCCACCGGCGCCGTGACCGTCTCCGTCGAGACCGTCGAAGGCACCGGCACCGCGCGACGGCTGTCCCAGATGGCTTCGCCCGGCGCCCTCGGGCGCGGGATCGGTGCGATCTCGCGCAAGCTCCTCGGTCGCCACGCCCCCGTCGTCGACAAGATCGCGTTCGTGCTCGCGGGCCTGCTGCTCGTGCTGTCGCTCGTCGGCCCGCTCCTCGCGCCGAAGGATCCGTACGCGATCAAGCCGACCGACGCGCTGCTGCCGCCCGGGCCAGGGCACTGGCTCGGCACCGACGACACCGGCCGCGACATCCTCTCCCGCGTGCTCGCCGGAGCGCCGATGACCCTCCTCGCCGCCGTGTTCGTGGTGCTGGCCGCGACCGCGCTGGGCGTGCTCGTCGCCAGCCTGTCCACGCTCGCCCCGCGCTGGCTGGACGAGGCGATCATGCGGATCTGCGACATGTTCATGTCGATCCCTTCGCTCGTGCTCGCCCTGGGACTGGCCGCCGCGCTCGGGCCGTCGCTCGTCTCGATCATCGTCGCGATGATCTTCGCCGCGTGGCCGAGCACGGCCCGGATCATGCGCACGATCCTGCGCGAGACCATGACCAGCGCCTACGTCGAGTCGGCGCAGATCACCGGAATGACCCGTACGCGCCTGATGCTCCGGCACGCGCTGCCCAACTCGCTCGACGCGATCTACGTGCACGTGAGCATGGAGATGTCCGGCACGATCGTGATGATGGCGGGCCTCGCCTTCCTGGGCGTGGGCGCTCCGCCGCCGAGCGCCGACTGGGGATCCCTCATCGCGCAGGGCCAGGCCTACATCACCACGGCGTGGTGGGTCGCGTTCTTCCCCGGTCTGGCGATCACGATCGCCGCCATCACCTTCGGTCTCGTCGGCGACGCCGTGCGTGCGATCGCCGACCCTGCCTCGAGGAGGCGCGCATGATGTCCACCGAGCCCATCCTCGAGGTGAGCGGCCTCTCCGTCGTGGTCCCCGAGCGCTTCCGCATCGGCGGCGGCGACGGCGACCTCACCCTGGTCGACGACGTGTCGTTCCGCATCCGTCCCGGCGAGCGCCTCGCGCTGGTCGGCGAGTCGGGTTCCGGCAAGACCATGACCGCGCGGTCGATCCTGCAGCTCGACCGCGACGTCGAACTGCAGGGATCGATCCGCTGGGCCGGCTCCGAGCTGCTCGGTGCGTCGAAGAAGTCGATGCGGCGGATCCGCGGCGCCGAGATCTCGATGATCTTCCAGGATCCGATGACGGCGCTGAATCCGGTGCTCACGATCGGCGAGCAGGTGGCCGAGCCGCTGCTGGTACGAGGCACCTCCAAGAAGGAGGCGTACGCGCGGGCCGCGGAGACGCTCGACAGGCTCGGCGTGCCGAAGGCCAAGGAGCGGCTGCGGGCCTACCCGAGTCAGTTCTCCGGCGGCATGCGACAGCGCGTGGTGATGGCGGCGGCCCTCGTCGCGCAGCCGCGGCTGCTCATCGCCGACGAGCCCACCACGGCACTCGACGTGCGCGTGCAGGAGCAGGTGCTCGACCTCATCGAGGAGCAGTCTCGCGAGCTCGACCTCGCCGTGCTGTTCATCACCCATGACCTGTCGATCGTCGCCGGGCTCGCCCACCGCGTCGCGGTGATGTACCGCGGGAACCTCGTCGAGCAGCAGGACGTCGAGGATCTCTTCGTGACGCCGCAGCATCCCTACACGCGCGGGCTGATCGGATCCGTCCCGCGTCTGGACGCGGATCCGAACGTCCGTCTGACCACCGTCCAGGACTACATGGCCGCGCATGCCGAGGCCGAGCACGCGGCCGCGGCGGAACCGGCCACGGAGGGAGTGAGCGTCGATGTCTGAGTCCGATGTGCTGATCTCGGTGCAGAACCTGACCAAGCGGTTCGGCTCCGTCCGCAGAGGCGCCCTCGCCCTCGACGACGTGTCGTTCGAACTGCGCCAAGGCGAAGTGCTGGGTCTCGTCGGCGAATCCGGATCCGGCAAGTCCACGGCCATCCGCTGCATCGTGGGTCTCGAGCACTCCACCGCGGGAACGATCTCGTACCGCGGCACGCCCCTGCGCTCCTCGAGCGCGGCGGAATTGCGCCGCTACCGCCGAGATGTGCAGATGGTGTTCCAGGATCCGTACTCCAGCCTTGATCCGCGGATGACCGTGCGGCAGATCGTCGAGGAGCCGATGCTCGTCGTCGGCGGGTTCTCCGCGCGTGAACGGCGTCACCGGGTCATCGAGCTGATGGAGCGGGTGGGGCTGGGCGAGCAGCACCTCGACCGCTATCCGCGGCACTTCTCCGGCGGCCAGCGGCAGCGCATCGCGATCGTGCGCGCGCTGAGCGTCGGCCCGAAGGTGCTGCTCTGCGACGAGCCGGTCTCGGCGCTCGACGTCTCGGTGCAGGCGCAGGTGCTGAACCTGCTCAAGGACATGCAGCGCGAGATGGATCTGACCGTGCTCTTCGTGGCGCACGACCTCGCCGTGGTGAAGTACCTGTGCTCGAGCATCGTCGTGCTGCACCACGGCGTGGTCGCGGAGCGCGGCCCGGTCGCGCAGATCTACGGCGACCCGCAGGCGCAGTACACCCGCGCGCTGCTCGAGGCCGTACCCGTGCCGGATGTGGCGATCGAGCGGGAGCGCCGCGCCCAGCGGATCGCGCTGCGCGCTCGCGCCGGATCGGGGGCACGATGAGGATCGGCGCCGACGTCAAGTTCTCCGGCGGATCCTCCACGCTCGCGCCCTCTCCTGTCGCCACGTTGGACGTGCTCGAGGAGCTCGGATTCCGCGGGATCCTGGTGCGCACTCTCGACGAGGCGTTCCCGACGCTCGACCCGGTCGGCATCGCCGCATTCGCGCGGGAGGCCGACGCGCGCGGGTTCGCGGTGCAGGTGGGGGTCGGCAAGATCAACCCGTACATGACCGCCGAGCTGCCGCGCGTGCGCGACCTCGGAGACGGCAGTTACCTCGCCGGCATGCAGCGCCTGATCCGGATCTGCGCCGAATACGGCTGGACCGAGCCGTGGACCGCGAGCGGGGGCTACAAGCACGGCCTGCCCGCGCCGTACTGCTTCGACCGGTTCCGCACCGATGTGACCTGGGCCGATCAGCTCGAGGCGACCTCGCGTTTCATCGGCAAGCTCGCGCCTACGCTGCGTGCGACCGACGTGCGCCTGAACATCGAGACGCACGAGGAGATCACGACCCGGGAGCTCCTGCGTCTCGTGGCGGAGCACGGCGACGACGTGCTGGGCGTCTGCCTGGATCCGGCGAATCTGCCGGTGCGCGGCGAGGCGTTCGGCCCTGCGGTCGACCGGGTCGCCGCGATCACCCGCACCACCCACCTGCGCGACGCGATCGTCGCCCGCTCCGAGCACGGCCTCAGCCGCTTCCTCGCCCCCGTCGGCGACGGTGCGATCGACTGGCCACCCCTCCTGGCGACGCTGCTGACGGCCTCGCCGGACGTGCAGCTGTTCATCGAGGGCATCGGCGGCTCGCGGGCCGAGATGATCCTGGACCCGGAGGATTCGCTCTGGCGGGCTGGGGATCCGGGACTCGACGATATCGAACTCGCCGAGCTCGGCCGCCTCGCCGACGACCACGCCATCCGCGCCGCGCGGGGCGAGGCCCCGGGGCTCGCGGAGCTGCGACTCGAGGGCGGCGACGCGGGTGCCCAGCTGCGCGAATTCCTCGGCCGTTCGCTCGCCGCCCTGCAGGCGGTGCTCGAAACCGTCGGAGCGCGAACCGAGGCGAGGGTCTCATGAGCCCCACGAGCCTTGCGACCAGAACCCAGAAAGTGACGAAGGAGATCACGACCATGCCGTACCCCACTCTGCCCGCCGGGCTGGACACCGCCGTCTCGTGCGACGTCGTGCATCCCGGTGCGCCCGGCTACGAGACGCTGCGCCGGATCTGGAATGCGGACATCGACCAGCACCCGCTCGCGATCGTGCGCTGCACCACCGCGCAGGACGCCGCGGACGCGCTGCGGTGGTGCGTCGCGAACGACGTCGCCCTCACCGTGCGCGGCGGCGGCCACAACCTCGCCGGCACCTCGGTCGCCGACGGCAGCGTCATGATCGACATGAGCCTCATGCGTGACGTCGTCGTCGACACCGAGCAGCGCACCCTCACCGTCGGCCCCGGCTGCCGCTGGGGCGACGTCGACCGCGCCGCCGAGCCGTTCAACGTGGCGCTGCCTGCCGGCGTCGTCTCGCACACCGGCGTCGCCGGCCTGGTGCTCGGCGGCGGCATGGGCTACCTCTCGCGCATGTTCGGATCGACCGTCGACTTCCTTCGCGAAGTCGAGATCGTCACGGCCGACGGCGAGATCCGCCGCGTGAACAAGGACAGCGAGCCTGAGCTGTTCTGGGCGCTCAAGGGCGCCGGCCACAACTTCGGCATCGCCACGCAGTTCGTCTTCGACTACGTCGATCTGCCGGGTCTCGCCACCGTGCGCCTCGCCCTGTTCCCGGCTGAGGACCGCAAGGCGCTGCTGCAGCGGTTCCGCGAGCTCGGGCCCGCGCAGCCCGACAGCTCGACCACCTACGTGCGCCTCTACCGCGCACCGCACTACTGGAGTCAGCTGCCCCGTGAGCACCGCGGCAAGCCGATCATCTCCATCGCGACCGTCACCTACGGTGACCCGGCCGATGAGCCGGCGATCACCGCGCCGATCTTCGAGGGATACGAGCCGATCTACACCAGCCTGCGCTCCATCCCTCATGTCACGCTGCAGCATTCCACGGACGACGAGTTCCGCTACGGCATCTCGCACTACTGGCGCCACGTCGCGTTCGGCGAGCTGCCCGATGAGCTGCTCGACCTCGCGATCGAGCATGCCGATGCCTACCCGGGGCAGCCGTTGAACTCGAGCGCCTTCATCGCGCACCAGACGATGTGCCCGTTCGAACTCATCGCCGGCAAGCTCACGCCGCGCGATCACAGCAACGACTCGACCACGGGCATCCACTCCCGCTGGGGCGGCAACATCGGCGCCGACTGGCTGTACGCCGACGAGCGCCCGGAGCTCGTCGCCTGGGTGAAGCGCTTCGGCGCGGCGGTCGCGCAATGGGAGGCGGGCAGCTACATCAACTTCACATCCGAGCACAACGACGCAGCGGAGGCCCGCCACATCTACGGCGACAAGTACGACCGTCTCGCCGCGATCAAGACGCAGTACGACCCGACGAACGTGTTCGCGCACGGCCTCATCGAGCTCGAGACGGTTCCGGCCGGCGTCGAGTGGGCCGGGGAGTAGGCGCCTGTGCTGGTCGGCGTCGACAGCACCAAGTTCCCCGGCTCGGACGAGCACGGGGCGTGCTGGATGCTCGAGCGCGCGGCCGAGCACTCCCTCGACGGGGTGTACTTCCGGTCCGTGCTCGAGCTGAGCGCAGACCTCGACGAGGACGAAGTGCGGTCGGCCGCGCAGTGCGCGGCCGACCTCGGGCTGCGGCTCGAGGCAGGGGTCGGCAAGGTCAACCCGTTCTCGACGCCCGAGTCACCGCACATCCGCAGGATGGGCGGTGACTACCGCGCGGCGATGGTGCGGATGATCGAGGTGTCCGCCGCAGCCGGGATCCACGAGCTGTGGAGCGCGCTGAGCAACTATCAGTTCCGACTGGCCGACAAGGGCAGGTTCGCCTTCGATCGGTTCCGCACCGACGTGGACTGGCCGGAGCAGCTGGTCGCGACCGAGCGGTTCCTGCAGTCGCTCGCGCCGGTGCTGCGCGCACACGGCAGCCATCTGAACATCGAGACGCACGAGGAGATCACCACCTACGAGCTCGTGCGACTGGTGGAGTCGGTCGGCCCCGACGTGCTCGGGATCACGTTCGACAGCGCGAACGTGGCCGTGCGCGGGGAGGATCCGGTCGCCGCGGCGGTGCGCGTCTCGCCGTACCTGCGGGCCGCGCACATCCGGGATGTCGCGCTCGTCTTCACCGACGAGGGACTCAGCCGGTTCCTGCTCCCGGTCGGCGAGGGCGTGCTGGACTGGCCGGCACTGCTGGCGGCGCTCGGCCCGGAGCTGGACGTGATGCTCTCGATCGAAGGCATCATCTCGAGCCGCGCGGAGATGGGGATCCACCTCTTCGATGCGCACTGGCGCGAGGGGCACCCCGACCTCGCACCCGGCGAGGTGATCGAGCTGGTACGGCTCGCCCGCGCCTACGAGGAACGGGTCGCACGCGGTCGCGCGCCGGGGCTGGACGCCCTGCGCGCACCGGCCCGAGAGGGCGACGCCCTCGACTTCATCGTCCGCAGCGTCCGACGGCTCCGCAGCGAGCTCTCGGCGCTGGAGACCACAGGAACACACACGCAGTGAAGGAAAGAGCAATGACCGACATCCAGGCGAACTACCCGACGCTGAGCCTCGCGGAGCGCGACCGCCGCTGGGCGGCGATCCGCGGCCTCATCGCGAAGGAGGGGCTGGACGGCATCGTCGTGTTCGGCACCGGCCGCGACATCGCCGACTCCTACCTCACCAACGAGGGCAAGCGGGGCGTCGTGCTGCTCACCGCGACCGACGACCCCACGTACTTCATCGGCGATGTGCCGCTCGAGCGATACGACGCGCAGGGCCACCGCTGGGAGCGCTGGGTCGAGGACTGGGTGCCCGGCAACGCGATCGCCAACCTCGCCGCGACCCTGAAGGAGCGCGGCATGGAGGACGCCCGGCTCGGGGTCGTCGGGCTCACCAGCCGCATGGTCTCGCAGTGGGCCGGGACGATCTCGCACACCCAGTGGCAGAACGTGATCGCCGCGATGCCGCACGTGCAATGGGTGGACGTGTCGGATCCATACGAGTCGATCGTCATCATCAAGAGCCCCGAGGAGCGGGTGCTGCTGCGCAAGGCGGCATCGCTGGGCGAGGACGCCTGCCGCGCGTTCGTCGAGACCGCGCGTCGGGGCGGCAGCGAGCACGAGATCGCCGCGGCCGCGTTCCACGCCGTGATCGCGGGCGGCGGCTGGGTGCGCTGGCCCTTCATGCTGGAGCGCGCCGGGGAGAGCATGTTCGCGTGGTCGGTGCCGGAGTGGTTCGAGATGGGCGGGGCCCCGCGGATCCTGAAGACCGGCGATACGATCGCCGCCGAGGTGTTCGCGTTCTACGGCGGTCAGGAATCGCAGCAGCAGATCGACGTGTCGTTCGGCGAGCCGAGCCCGCTGCTGCGTGAGCTGGAGCAGGTCTGCGTCGACTCCTACCAGGCGGGTCTGGCCGCACTGAAGCCGGGCATGCTGTTCTCCGAGCTCGCCGCGATCATGGAGGAGCCGCTGCGCAGCTCGCGCACGTGGAACACCGGTCCGATGGTGCAGACCGTCTCGCCGATCTACAACAGCGCCACCCGTCTGCACCCCGAGGTGGACCCGGCCCTCGCCGGTCTGCCGAAGCTGCCCGGTGGTGTCGGCATCGACGGCGACTTCGTCATCCAGGAGGGACATGCGTTCGCCTTCGAGCCGAACGCCCTGCGCGACGGTCAGCGCGTGTGCGTCGGCGGTACGGTGCTGCTCGGCGAGAACGGCGTGGAGGAGCTCAACTCCATCCCGAACCGGCTGAACGTGGTCTGACGTGGTGCGTACCGGCCCGTCCTTCTCCGACGTCTCGCTGCGGCACAAGCGGGTCTGGATGCTGCGCGGTCCGCAGGATCCGCTCGCACTGCGCGCCGTGGCCCGGGACCTCGTCGCGCAGGGGAGCGCGGTCGAGGTGTCGCTCGATCTGCGTTCGCCGGGGCCGCTGGTGAACGAGTCCGAGGCCGGTCCCGGCGAGTTCGGGGCGCTGCTGCACCTGTACGGACTGCCGGTCGGATCCGGCCCGGCCGACGCCTCCCCGCTCTGCGCCGAGCTCGGCGGGGCCGAGTGCAGCATCCTGGAGCGGGTGGTCTTCGATCGCCGCCACGACGAAGGCGATCCGAACGGCGCCCTCGGCTGGATCCGCATCGGCACGCAGGTGCGACAGAGTCACCTGGATCGGAACGGGTTCGTCGCGCACTGGGGAGGAGTGCACGCAGAGCTGGTTCGGCGGCACCACCCCGGCGCCGTCCGCTACGTGCAGAGCTACCGGATCTGGAGCACGCCGGGCGCGACCGTGTTCGACGGGTTCTACGAGTCGACGTTCCCGACGGTCGAGGACTGGACCGAGCGGCTGTTCGACTCGCCGCGCGGGGAGGAGCTGCTCTCGCGCGATGCCGAGGGCTTCCTCGTCGAGGGCGGGAGCGAGCGCCTCTGGGTGCGTCGAGAGCGCTTCGCGCCGGACTGGTCCGGGTTGCTCCCGACCCTCTGATGCAGATCGCTCCCTCCTTCGAGGAGGGGGCGATCTGGCATGCCAGGTGTGCGTCCGGAGCTCAGGGCTCGAAGAGCTGGTCCACGATCTTCATCGAACTCACCCTGCCGTGCTCGAGGTGCGCCGCGGCGAGGCTGCCCGCCCACTCGACGTGCCCGCCGGCGATGGCCTCGCAGAGCAGGCGGTGCTCGTCGTGGGTGTTCGCGTCGCCCTCCTGCGTGATGATGTTGAAGTAGCGCCGCACTCGCCCGCTGATGGGCAGGCTGATCTGCTGCAGCAGCACGTTGCCGCTCAGCTCGACGATCACGTCGTGGAACGCCGCCGTCGCGTCCGCGATCCGGTGCGCGTCGCCGCTGCTCATCGCCTCCTCCGCCGCAGCCAGGCAGGCGAGCAGCGGTTCCGCGGAGGCGCCCTCGGCGCAGCGCTGCGCGGCCTCGCGGGCGCTCAGCGGCTCCAGTACGGCGCGCACCGAGAACAGTTCGATGATCTCCCGCACGCGCATCGGGGTGACCACCGCGCCGCGCCGGTGCAGCGTGCGGATGTACCCCTCGGCCTCGAGCCGGGGCAGTGCCTCTCGGATCGGGTTGCGCGAGACGCCGAGCTGGGCGGCGATGTCACGTTCGCGCACGCGGGATCCGTGCTTCATCGTGCCGTCGATGATGCGGTCGCGGATCCACTCGTACGCGAGTGCGTCGAGGGCGGTGTCGTGATCGACGTCGATCTCTTCGTCCAGGTGCGGAGCAGCCTCTGGCATACCAAACCTCGCTATCGGTCGGTCAGGTCGACCTGGATAGGAGTCTATCCGCCGCAGCCCCGGGGCTGCGCAATGGGCCCCGTTCGCCGTTCACGGGGGCCGCTGGCCGAAGGCCACTGGGCACCGGTCCGGCCGGCCCTGCCCGTTGCATGGCTCAGCCCTGGCGGCGCACCATCTCCGCGATCCACGACGGCGCGAACGGCGAGGTGCAGTTCGGAGGCGTCGGGTAATCGGCGAGCACCTGCAGCCGCTCGCCGATCGCGATCGCGCGGTCGCGCAGTGCCGGGTGGTGTATCCCGATGTAGGCGAGCGTCTCATTCATCGCCCACTGCTCGCGGGCCGGTGCGGCGGCGAGCTCGCGTTCGATCCGGTCGAGCAGGCCGTCGAGGTCGAGGCCCTCGGGGTCCTTCGCGACGCGCGCGGAGGTGAGCGACCAGGCCGCGGCGCGGGCGTCGGGATCCGCGTCGTCCAGCCAGCGCAGGCGCAGCTCCTCGGCGTGCGACGACTTCTTCGCGAGGTATGCCACGAGCCAGTCGTGCGCCTTGGCGCTCTGCGTCGCGCGCACCATGCGGTCGAGGTCGTCGGCGTCGAGGCCGCGGGGCTTCGCGAGCAGGATGCCGAGGAGCTGCCCGGCCACATCCCCGGAGTCGTACAGTTCGCGGGCGAGCTCCGGATCGGCGCCGATCCGCTTCGCGAGCGCACGCAGCTGCGACAGGTTCACGCCGTGCGCGTCGCCGTGCCGCTCATTGACGGCGCGGGCCTTGGGATCCTCCAGGGCGGCCAGATCGGCGAGCGCCTGGGCGAGGGTCGTGGACATGCCGCCAGCCTATGTCGCAGCAGCGCGAGGGGCCCGGGATGCGACAATGGTGACGCAAACATCGTGCCGCACCCCGAGGAGAGCCATGACCGAGTCCCTGCGCGCCGCGCTCACCTACGAGGACGGCGTACTGCAGCGCCAGGGCAGGCCGTTCCGGATGCTCTCCGGCGCGGTGCACTACTTCCGGATCCACCCCGACCAGTGGGAGGACCGGCTGCGCCGTCTCGCCGCGATGGGCGCGAACACGGTCGACACTTATGTCCCGTGGAACTTCCACGAGCGGGTCGAGGGCGCCGTCGACTTCAGCGGCTGGCGCGACGCCGAGCGGTTCATCCGGCTCGCCGGCGAGGTCGGGCTCGACGTGTTCGTTCGCCCGAGCCCGTACATCTGCGCCGAGTGGTCGAACGGCGGGATCCCGTTCTGGCTGAGCGGACGCACCCGCGCACTGCGCACGAGCGACCCCGTCTTCCTCGCCGCCGTCGACGCCTGGTACGACGCGCTGATCCCGCGGCTCGCGCCGCTGCAGGCCGCGCACGGCGGCCCCATCACGGCGGTGCAGATCGAGAACGAGTACGGATCCTTCGGCAGCGACCACGACTACCTCGTGCACCTGCGCGACGGTCTGCGTGCGCGGGGCATCGTCGAGCTGCTCACCACCGCCGACGGCACGACGGCGGACATGGTCCGAAACGGCAGCGTCGAGGGGGCGATGGGGTCGTTTACGTTCGGCACCGGCGTGGCGGAGGCGCAGCGCCTGCGCGTGCCGGACCAGCCGCTGCTCTGCGCCGAGCTGTGGGGCGGCTGGTTCGATCACTGGGGCGAGCAGCACCACGTGCGCTCGGCGGCGAGCATGATCGGCACGGTCGAGGAGCTGCTGGCCGAGGGCGGATCCGTGAGCCTGTACATGGCGCACGGCGGCACGAACTTCGGCCTCTGGGCGGGGGCCAACCACGATCGCGTGCTGCAGCCGACCGTCACGAGCTACGACTCGGATGCGCCGATCGGCGAGGACGGATCCCTGAACGACAAGTTCCATGCGCTGCGGGCCGCGTTCGCCCCGTTCCACGACGGCGACCTGCCGCCGATCCCGGCCGCGCTCCGCCGGCAGCCCGCCGCGTCGACGCCGTTGGTGCCGGTGACCGCGCTGCTCGACGTCCTGCGGGCGGTCCCCGCCGGTGCCACGGCGCCGATGCCGCTCACCTTCGAGGAGCTCGGCGCCGAGGACGGGCTGGTCGCCTACGAGGCGGAGATCTCCTTCGCTCCGGGCGCCGCGCTGACCGTCGACGTGCTGCACGACCGGGCGGTCGTGTTCCTCGACGGGGTGCGCCTCGGTGTGCTCGAGCGCGACGGCGAGCGGACGCTCGACCTTCCCGGGACGGGCGGATCCGGCCTGCTCACCCTCGTCGTGGAGAGCCAGGGGCGCGTCAACTACGGACCGCTCACCGGCGAGGGCAAGGGGATCATGGCGGGGGTGAGGGTCGGACGCCGCTTCGCGCACGGCTGGACCCATCGGGTGATCCCGCAGGACGCGCCGGCCGGCACGGTCGCGGGCGACCCCTTCGCCGCGGCCGCGTCGGCCGACGGCCTCGCGGTCGCCGTGTTCGACGTCGCAGACCCGGCCGACGCCTGGCTCGCGTTCCCCGGCGCCGTCAACGCCCTGGTGTGGCTGAACGGGTTCCTGCTCGGGCGCCACCGCGCGGTCGGCCCGCAGGTCACGCTCTACGCCCCCGGCCCGCTGTGGCGGGAGGGACGCAACGAGATCCGCGTGCTCGACACCGACGGGATCGGATCCGCCGTCGAGGTCCGCGAGGAGCCCGATTTCGGCCCGGTGGAGGAGTTCATCGGATCCTGACCGAGGCCGGGTCCGCCCGCTGCTCAGGCCTCGTCGCGCAGGCCGGCGCGGATCCGGCGCAGGTCCTCGGTGAGGGATCCGATCAGCACCCAGTTGCGCGACGACGGCGGGCGGATGTCCAGCGGTGAGGTGAGTGCGGGGATCGCCGAGGTGAGCGCCTCGGGCTCGGGAACCACCTCGGCGAGCTGCACGGCGAGGCGCACGTCGTGGCCCGCCCGGTGCAGCTGATCGGCGATCGGAGCGACCGAGGGCTCAGCCGGGAGCGTGTCGTCGTACTGGTCGACGAAGGCGCGCGTCATGCCGATCACCTGCGTCACGATCGGGCCGAGGCGCTCGAGCAGCGCACGCATCGCGGTGAACTCCGCACGATGGCGGGATCCGCGGGGGTTCAGGGTGAGCGACTCCTCGCCGGCGGTGAGCGAGGCGTCGGCGGCATCCTTCATCGGGCGCAGCAGCCGGGCCTCCAGCATGAGCTCCTGAAGGCGGGCGGGACTCTGCTCCACGGCGATCGCGTCGGCCAGGCGGTCGAGGGTGGCCGCGAGCTCCCCGCCGAGCAGAGCCAGATCGCGCCGCACCGGGGCGACCAGCACGGGCGGCACCACGGCGACGTTGACCACGAAGCCGATCGCGGCGCCGATCAGCGTCTCCAGGATCCGGTCGACCGCGTAGTCGGGGCTCGCCGATCCGAGCGCGAGCACGAGCATCGCCGAGATCGCGACCTGGTTCGCGGTGCCGGGGGTGGCCTTGAACGACCACGCCACCACCATCGCCACCACGACCGCGAGCAGCACGACCCAGCTGAGGCCGCCGAGGGCGAGGCTCAGCAGCACCGCGATCACGACGCCCGCGATCACGCCGATGCTGCGCTCCACGGCCTTCGCGAACGACTGGTTCACGCTCGGCTGCACCACGAGCAGCGCGGCGATCGCCGCGAACACGGGCAGGTGCCCCGGCACGAGCCAGCCGGCGACGAGCCAGGCCGCGATCGTCGCCGCCGCCGACTTCGCCACTTGCAGCAGCGGCGCGCGTCGGGCGGCGCGGAGGGCGGCGAGCGGACGCATGCTCCCACGGTAGTCCGCGATCTGAGGTACCCGCGTCGGAAGTTAGGGCATCTGCCCGATGGGGGCAGGGTGCCTTAGCGACGAGCGTATGAGTACCGGAGAAGGAGACATCATGGAACTGAACTACGCGATGAGCTACCGCATCACCACGCTGGAGCTCGAGCAGGCCGCGATCCGCGCCGAGCGCGCCAGGATGGCCGCGGAGAACGCCGACCTGATCGTCCGCCGCGACGGGATCCTGCGCCGCGCGCTGCGTCGTCTGCAGGCCCGCCGTGCCGCGGTCGTGCCGGCCCCCGCGGTCGAGACGCGCGAGGCCGAGACGGCCGTGGCCACCCCCGCGGCTTCCGCGGTCGCCCCCACCACGCAGATCGCGGAGCTCGTCTCCGCGTCGGACGAGACCCGCGACCGCGAGCTCGTCGGCTGCGTCTCGCACGCCGCATGAGCGAAGCGGCGCCCGTCCCGGTGCCCACCGCCACGGCGCCCGCCCTGTCATCGACTGCGGGCGCCCCCGAACGCAAGAGCCTCCCGACGACGGATCCGGCACAGGATCCGCTGCCGTCGGGAGGCTCTTCCGCGTCCGCCGCCGACGCCGCCGGTTCTGCCGAGAGCGGCGCCGCCCGCACGGCGGCGCCCGATGTCCGTGGCGGATGGCACGATGAAGACATGTCCCTCGCCACCACGTCGGCCGCCATGGTCGGGCGCGATGCCGAACTCGCGCTCCTCGACGACGCTCTGCGCCGTGCCGGTGCCGGCGAGTCCGCCTCCGTGCTCGTCGGCGGTGAGGCGGGCATCGGCAAGTCCCGGCTGACGGCGGAGTTCCGCCGCCGCGTGGCGGACGAGGCCACGGTGCTGACCGGCTGGTGCCTGGACTACGGATCCACGCCGGCGCCCTTCGGCCCGCTCCCGGCGATCCTGCGCGGGGTGCTCGACGAACTCGGTGACCGCGCCGACGAGGCAGCGGGGCCGGGCCGCGACGCCCTGCAGCTGCTGCTGCCCGAGCGCGCCGTCGGTCCGGTCGATCGCTCGACGATCCGCCCCGAGGGGCTGCGCGAGACGATCGCGAACCTGCTGGAGGCGGCCGCGTCCGTCCGTCCGGTGGTGGTCGTGATCGAAGACCTGCACTGGGCTGACGCCGCGACCCTGTCGATGCTGTCCTTCCTGCTCCGAGCCCTCGCAGGCCGCCCCGTGCTGTTCCTGCTCACCTGCCGCATCGACGAGGTGCGCCGCGGCGGAGCGGTGCGCACGTTCCTCGCCGAGGCCGAGCGCGCCCGCCTCCTCGACCGCGTGACCCTCGACCGCCTGGACGCGAACGCCGTGCGCGATCTCGTGCAGCGCCTGCGCGGACCGGTGGGCGACGTCGGCCTGGCCAAGCTCATGGAGCGCAGCGAGGGCGTGCCGTTCTTCGTCGAAGAGCTGCTCTGCAACGTGCAGGGCCCGATGCCCGACACGCTGCGGGATGTCCTCCTCGCCCGATTCGACGCCCTCGGCGACGACGCGAAGCGCGTGGTGCGGGTCGCCTCGGGATCCGACGGGGCGATCTCCCACGACCTGCTGGCCACGCTCGCCGGCTTCGGCGACGAGCGCCTCGACGAGGCCGTCCGCGAGGCCATGGGAGCCGGCATCGTCGGGGTCGCGGATCGGGAGAGCTACGGGTTCCGGCACGCGCTGCTGCGCGAAGCCGTGCACGACGACCTGCTGCCCGGTGAGCGCGCTCGCCTGCACTGGGCCTATGCCGACGCCCTGGAGGCGGCCGGCGCGGCGCCGTCGACCCTCGCGTTCCACTGGCACCGCGCCCACGACTCCCCGCGTGCGCTCGCGGCGGCGGTCACCGCGATGCAGGAGGCGAAGAACAGCTACGCCTTCTCGACCGCGGCACGCTTCGGCGAACTCGCCCTGGAACTGTGGGAGCAGGTGCCCGACCCGGCGGAGGTCGCCGGCATCGAGCGGATCCCCCTGCTCGCCCAGGTCGGATCCATCCTGCGCAACGGCGGCGACGGGGAGCGCGCGCTCGCCGTGGTCTCGCTCGCCCTCGACGAGATCGACCCCGCGGTCGTCGACCGTTCGGTGCATGCGCGGCTGCTGCGCGACAAGGCGCTCTACCTGCAGAATCTCGGCCGCGGCGGGTCTGCCGACCTGTTCCTCGAGGCGCTCGCGATCGTCGAGTCCGAGCCGGGCCAGGAGCGACTGAGGGCCGCCCTGCTCGGCTATCTCGCGGGCCGCTACCTCATCGGCGCACGGCTGGAGGACGCCGTCGCGACCGCTGACGAGGCGTTCCGGCTGGCGGAGTCGATCGGCTTCGACAACGTGATGTCCGTCGCCGCGAATCTGCGCGGCTGCAGCCGGATCCATCTCGGAGAGGTCGCTGCCGGTCTCGCCGATTTCCGACTGTCCTGGGAGCACGCGGCCGATCACGACGCCCAGCTGCGCTATCGCGTCAACTACGCCGACAGCCTCAACATGCTCGGCCGCTTCCGTGAGGCGGTCGAGGTGGCCGAGGCCGGTGTCGCGCATTCGCGGACGCTCGGCGTCGAGCGGTCGACCGGTGCGATCCTGTCGCACAACATGGTCGAACCCCTCCTCGAGCTCGGCGAGATCGACCGGGTGGAGGAGATCTCCGCGCGGGACCTCGCCGTGCGCACGCTGCAGGTCTTCCGGATGTACTCGACGATGTCGCGGATCCGGGCGCTGGCCTGGCGCGGCGAGATGGACGAGGCCGTCCGTGTGCTCGGCGAGTGGCGCTCGATCGCCGAGGGCGTCGCGGCCGTGGAGCGGCAGGTCTGGTACTCGCTGCACGACGTCGAGATCCTCATCGCCCTCGGACTCGGCGACTCGGTACGCGCCGCCGCGGAGCTGCGCATCGTGATCGAGGATCCGGGTCAGCGGCTCGCCCTGATGGGGCGGATCCTGCTCGAGGGCGGGCGGGTCGTCGCCGACCTCCGCGCCGACGGACACGGCGCGCTCGCCGACGCGACGGCCGAGCTCGTGCGCACACGATGGCTCTCCCTGCCCGCCGAGCTGCAGCACCCGCACTGGGCCGCCGTGCTCACGGCTCTGCTGGACGCGGATCCGGAACGGCTCGAGGCGGCCGTCGTGCTCGTCGACGGTGAGGACGTGCCCGCTGTCTTCCGCCCGCTCGTCCGGCTGGAGCGCGCCCGAGTGCTCGTGGCGGAGGGCGACAGGACGACCGCCGTCGAGCTGGTGACCGAGGCTGCCGCGATCGCGGAGGGGCTGGGCCACGACCGGCTGCGCCGCCGCACCACGGAGTTCATGGACGCGGCGGGGCTCAACCGCGCCGCGACGCGCGGTGCGCACACCGCGGAGAGCATCGAGCTCACGGCGCGCGAGCAGCAGGTGCTCGACCTCATCGCCGAGGGGCTCAGCAACCGTCAGATCGGCGAGCGGCTGTTCATCAGCGGCAAGACCGCGAGCGTGCACGTCTCCGCGATCCTGCGCAAGCTCGGAGTCTCCAGCCGCACGGAGGCCGCCGTCGCCCAGCGGATTCGCTGAGGCCGGCCGCGTGCGTCAGGCGGCGAACGTCAGGCGGCGAGCGTCCCGAGGATCAGCACCTCGATGATCCGGGCGAGGGATCCCTGGAACTGCTCGGGGAGGAACACCAGCGTCGCGTCGAGCGCGTAGGCGTCGTGCACGGCCTGGGGCGGATGCGTGTGCGTCCAGTACCCGCCCACGGCGATCAGGATCGATCGCGCCGCCTCGTCCGCCTGCGGCTCGGTCAGCTCCGGGATCACCTGACGCACCAGTGCGCCGAAGCGCGCGAGTGCTTCATAGCCGTTCCGCTTGAACCTGACGATCGTGTCGGTGGTGACGTTGTGCTCCAGGACCCCGGCCTGCGCGGCGATGAGCTCGCAGAGCATCTCGTGCCGGGCGAAGGCGGATGCGAGCACGGACGCCGTGGCGGCGACACGGCGGCGGACGTCGTCGCGGGCGTCGATCGCTCCCGGGAGCGAGGCGTGCACCTCGGCGAACAGCTCCGCCGCCTGCTCGCCCAGCAGGTCGAGGAGCACCGCCTCCCTCGACTCGAAATAGCGCAGCACGTTCGACTTGGCCAGGCCCACGCGGCGGCTCAGCTCGTTCAGGCTCACGTCGGCCAGGGGTAGTTCCGTGAGCATCGCGGCGGCGGTGTCGAGGATCGCCCGCCGCCGGACCTCACGCTGCTCCTCGGTGCGCGCGCGCTGGAACGTGGTCATCCCGCGATTCTACAGACTGGCGGTCTCTTGACAAGGGACCAATGGTTCTTTATCTTAGAGACCATCGGTCCGATACGAACGCGGACGCGAGGAGAGCGGGAGAAGTCGCCATGGGAGCAAAGGTCGCACTGGTCACGGGGGCCTCGTCCGGAATCGGGGAGTCCGCCGCGCGCCACTTGAAGGACGCCGGGTTCATCGTCTACGCGGCCGCGCGACGGGTGGACCGGATGGCCGGGCTGGAGCGGGCGGGCATCCGCACGATCGCCCTCGACGTGACCGATGACGCCTCCGCGCGCGTCGCGGTCGAGCGGATCCTCGCCGAGCAGGGGCGGATCGACGTCCTGGTGAACAATGCGGGTTATGGATCGTACGGTGCGCTGGAGGACGTGCCGCTCGCCGAGGCGCAGGCGCAACTCGACGTGAACGTGCTGGGCCTCGCCCGGATGGCGCGGCTCGTGCTGCCGCAGCTGCGCGCCCAGCGCAGCGGGACGATCATCAACATCTCCTCGATGGGCGGGAACTTCACGACACCGCTCGGAGCCTGGTACCACGCCAGCAAGTACGCGGTCGAGGCGATCAGCGACGCGCTGCGCATGGAGCTCGGGCCGTTCGGCATCGACGTCGTCGTGGTTCAGCCTGGATCCATCCGCACCGAGTGGGGCGCGATCGCCGCGGCCACCGTGCTCGAGACCTCCGGCGACGGTCCGTACCGGGCGCAGGCGGAGGCGGTCGCGAACGCCCTCGGCAACAGCTCGCGCCCGGATGCTCGTCTGACCTCCTCGCCCGATGTCGTCGCACGGGCGATCGTGAGGGCGGCGACGGCGCGGCGTCCGCGCCCTCGCTATCGCATCGGGTTCGGTGCGAAGCCGCTCGTACTCGCGCGCCGGATCCTGCCCACGCGGGTCTTCGACCGCCTCATCCAGCGCGCCGTCTCCGCCTGACGCCCCGCGGATCCGCGCTGCGCCCTCGGCTCGCGCTCCGACCGCGAGACCGAACCTCCACCCCGAGACCGCGTCTCAGATCGTCGGTCTCGGGACGGAGGTTCGGTCTCGCGGGCATGGGGCGATCATGAGGCGGACGTCGGCGTCGGAATGGGGTGGCGCTCTCAGGCAGCCTCGGCCCGACCCCGGCGCCAGTAGCCCATGAATGCGACGGAGCGGCGGTCGATGCCGAGGCCGCGCACGAGATGCCGGCGCAGTGCGGTGATCGTCGACGCCTCCCCGGCGAGCCAGGCGTAGCAGGATCCGATGGTGGCCTCCGGAACCTCCCAGAGCACGTCGTCCTCGTTCGGATCCGCGAGTTCCGCCCCCGCGGCCGCGTCGAGCCCCGCTCCGGGCGCGGCGGGACCTGCGGCGCCGGACGTGGCTGCGGCGCCGGCCGGCGGCGTGCTCTCGACGGCCCGTGTCTCACCCCAGGCGTGCACGGCCGCGCTCAGCCGCAGCCCGTGCGCCGCGCTCCCGCGGGCCAGCCACCGGACCGCGACGCCCTCGGGTGCGGCGAGCGGCAGGGCGTCGGCCTCGGTGGGCACCTCGATGTAGACGGATCCGGTGACGTGCGCGGGCAGCGACTCGACGATCGCGCAGATCGCCGGCACGGCGGTCTCGTCGCCGGCGATGAGAACGGAGTCGGCGTCACCCGGATTCCACTCCAGCCCTCCGGTCTCGTCGGCGCGCGCATCGGGACCGATCACGACCAGCGGTGCGCCCGGCGCGGCGGCCGAGGCCCAGGCGGACGCGGGCCCCTCCGTGCCGTGCAGCACGAAGTCGACGTCGATCTCGCGACTCTGCGGCCGTACCGCGCGGATCGTGTAGGTGCGGATCGGATTGCGCATCTCATCGGGGAGTTCTCGCCACCGGCGATACCACTCCATCATGCCGACCGATTCGTCGAACTGGCCGACATCGGTGAAGGATCCGTCGGGCAGCGGCAGCACGAGCTTGATGCGCTGATCGAGGCCCGCCGTGCCGAAATGCACGAGATCGGGGCCGGTCAGCGTCATCCGCAGGAAGTTCGGAGACAGCTGCTCGCGGCGGGCGACGGTGGTGCGGTAGGTCCGGTAGGGATGATGTGACACGCCCTCAAGGATAGGTTAGGCTCCCCTAACATGACGAATCGGATCCTCTCCGTCGCCTCCGCCCCGTCCGGGCTCGAGGCGGAGGGCCTCACGCTGCACTACGGCCGCACACCCGTCGTGCACGACGTCGCGCTGGCCCTTCGTCCGGGGACCGTCACGGCGCTCATCGGCCCGAACGGCAGCGGCAAGTCGACGGCCTTGCGGGCCATCGCGCGGCTGCACCGCATGCAGGCCGGATCCGTGCACATCGACGCCGACGGCACCCGCCGGGACGCCGCCGCACTGGATGCGAAGGAGTTCGCGCGCACCGTCGCGATGCTGTCGCAGTCGCGGCCGCACCCCTCCGGCCTGGAGGTGCGCGACGTCGTCGCGTTCGGCCGGCACCCGCATCGGGGCCGGTTCTCGGGTCTGCGCGACGAGGACCGCACCGCCATCGACCGTGCGCTGGCGCTCACGGGCCTGGGCGCCATGGGCGCCCGCCCGGTGGACGAGCTCTCCGGAGGGGAGCTGCAGCGCGTCTGGCTGGCCACTGCGCTCGCGCAGACCACGCCGATCCTGCTGCTCGACGAACCCACCAACCACCTCGACCTGCGCTACCAGATCGAGACGCTCGACCTCATCCGCGACCTCGCCGACGCGGGCACGGCGCTGGGCGTCGTGCTGCACGACCTCGACCACGCCGCCGCGGTCGCGGACCGGGTGGTGCTCCTGCACGACGGTCGTGTGCGCGCCTTCGGCACCCCCGCCGAAGTGCTCACCGGCGAGAACCTGTCGGCCGCCTACGGGCTGCGCATCGACACCGCGCTCGACGACGGCCGCGTGCGGGTGATACCGCGAGGCCGGCACAGCGCCCGCCGCCTCGCCCGCGAACCGCAACTCGCCTGACGCGGGCCGGAGCCCTGGCACCGCGTCCGCCGCCGGGCCGCCTCACTGCACCGCGCCGCCGCCTCGCGGCCCGGGCGTCGGATCCGCCGAACCGGGCCTCTGTCCTCGACCACCCTCGACCCCGCACCCCACCGACCCTGGAGAACCATGCGCAAGCCCCTCGCCGTCCTCTCGCTGCTCGCCGCGAGCACCCTCGCCCTCGCCGGCTGCGGAACGACCTCCGTCGCCGCGCCCACCGGCAGCGCCGCCCCCGCCGCGAGCGCCGAGTGCGCGACCGATGCCACGGCGACGTCCACGGGGCCCGTCACCATGACCGACGCCCTCGGCCGCACCGTGAAGCTCGACAAGCCCGCGGAGCGCGTCGCCGTGCTGGAGTGGCAGCAGGTCGAGGACGCGCTCACCCTGTGCGTGACACCCGTCGCCGTGGCCGACGCGGCCGGCTATCGACAGTGGGACAAGGCCGAGACTCTCCCCGAGGGCGTGAAGGACGTGGGCACCCGCCAGGAGCCCAACCTCGACGCGCTGTTCCAGACCAAGCCCGACCTCGTCATCGTCGAGGCGCAGACCCGCGATGACGCGATCATCGGCCAGCTCGAGAAGTACGGCGTGCCGGTGCTCGTCACGGTCGGCGCCGACGCGAAGGATCCGGTGAAGCAGCTGCTCGCGACCTTCGACCTCATCGCGCAGGCCACCGGTCGCACCGAGCGGGCCGCGGACGTCGCGACGGAGATGAAGAACCACCTCGCGGAGGCGAAGAAGACGCTCGCCGCGGCGAAGCCCTCCAGCACCGACTTCGTCTACTTCGACGGCTGGGTGGACGGCGGCACGGTGTCGCTGCGTCCGTTCGGCACCGGATCGCTGATCGGCGCGATCGGCGGCGAGCTGGGTCTCACGAACGTCTGGAAGGGCGAGACCGATCCCGCATACGGACTCGGCAGCACCGACGTCGAGGGCATGACCACGGTCGGATCCGCCACTCTGCTGCACACCGGCACCGACGATCCCGACAGCGACAGCTTCATCGCCGCAGCCGAGAAGAACCCGGCCTGGGCCTCGATCCCGGCGGTCAAGGAGAAGCGGATCCACGCGTTCCCCACCGGGATCTGGACGTTCGGCGGGCCGCGCTCGGCCGAGAAGATCGCCGACGCGTACGTCGACGCGTTCCGCAAGTGAGCCGGTGGCGGTGAGCACGATGCGGGTGGAAGAGCAGGGATCGGCGATCACGGCGGAGGTGCCGGGATCGCCGGCCGGGGCGCGCGCAGACGCGCGGGCGACGACCGGAGCGGGCGGGAGCCCCGCGTCCGGCGTCCGGGCGCGCCTCGGTGCCGTCGGGGTGCTGGTCCTGCTCGCCATCGCGCTCGCCGCCGCCGCGGGTTGGCACCTCACTCAAGGTACGAGCGGCGCGGTCTGGGCGAACCCCGACATCCTGCTCGGCGCGCGCCTACCCCGGCTCGCCGCCGGCGTGGCCGTGGGCATCGCGCTCGGCATGGCCGGCCTGCTCATGCAGTCGCTGGCGCGCAACGCCCTGGCCTCTCCCGACACGCTCGGTGTGACGGCGGGTTCGTACCTCGCGATCACCGCGGTCGCCGCGTTCGGGATCTCGATCCCGTTCTGGGCGTCGGGGATCGTCGCATTCGCCGGCGGGCTGGTCGCCGCGGTGATCGTGCTGGGGCTCGCGGGAGGCGCCGGATCCTCGACGACCCGGCTCGTGCTCGCCGGATCCGCGCTGGCCCTGGCCTTCCAGGCCGCGACCTCGGCGCTGCTGATCCTGTTCAGCGAGCAGACCAAGGGACTGCTCGCCTGGGGGAGCGGCAGCCTGTCCCAGCTCGGGCTGGACGCGTTCCTGCGCGCGGCGCCGGTCGTCGTGGTCGCCGGACTGCTGGCGCTGCTGCTCGCCCGCCGACTGGACGTCCTCGCGCTCGGTGACGACCTGGCCGCATCCCTGGGCGTGCGGATCCGTTCGACGCGCATCCTCGGGATCCTGCTGGCGGTGCTGCTGACCGCGACCGCCGTCACCCTCGCCGGTCCGCTCGGGTTCGTCGGACTGTGCGCGCCCGTGCTCGCCCGCCTGCTGGTGCGGGTCGTGCCGGGGCTCGGCCGACACGCGCTGCTGCTACCCGCCTCCGGACTCATCGGCGCGCTCGTGGTGATCCTCGCCGACGCTCTGCTGCGGCTCGTCATCGGGGCTGAGGGTGCGATCGCCGTGCCCACGGGCGTGGCGACGACGGTGCTCGGATCCGTCGTGCTCGTGGTGATGGCGCGCCGGTTGCGCGACTCCGGGCCCACACGGCGGCCGCCGTCGATCCGGTTCGGGGTACGAGGGCCGCTGCGCTTCCGGCTCATGCTCGCGATCTCGGCCGTGCTGGTTGTCGCCGTCAGCGTCGGCGGCCTGCTGCTCGGTGCGACGCCGCTGCTCACCGGCGACGTGCTGCTCTGGCTGCAGGGTCAGGCGCCGCCGCAGATCGCGTTCGCGCTGGACGAGCGGGCGCCGCGGGTGATCGCCGCCGTCACGGCGGGTGCGGCGCTCGCGCTCGCCGGGTGCCTGACGCAGGCCGTGAGCCGCAATCCGCTCGCCGATCCGGGCCTGCTCGGCATCACGGGCGGCGCGGGCCTCGGCGCGGTGCTCGTGGTGACGAGCGCTGCGGCCTCGACGTTCGGCATGCTCGTGGCGGCGGTGGTCGGCGCGATCGCGGCGTTCGCACTCGTGTACCTGCTGGCCTGGCGTGGCGGGCTCAGCGCGGACCGGTTCATCCTCATCGGGCTCGGCGTCTCGTCGGCGGCGGTCGCGCTCACCTCGTTCGTGCTGCTGCGGGCGAGCCCGTTCGACACACCGAAGATCTACACCTGGCTGAGCGGCACGACGTACGGCCGGATCTGGGAGCAGGTCGTGCCGCTGGCCGTCGTGCTGCTGATCGCGCTGCCCGTGGTGCTGATGCGCAATCGGGAACTGGATCTGCTCGCCCTCGACGAGGACACCCCCCGCGCGCTCGGCGTGAAGCTCGAGCGCTCGCGCCTGCTGATCCTCGCGGTGGCCGCGCTCCTCGCGGCGTTCAGCGTGGTGGCCGTCGGCGTGATCGGATTCGTCGGGCTCGTCGCCCCGCACGCCGCGCGCGCCCTGGTCGGCGGCCGGCACGCGCGCGTGCTGCCGGTCGCGGTACTGCTGGGGGCGGTGCTGGTGGGTCTCGCGGACGCGGTGGGCCGCACGGTCATCGCGCCGGCGCAGCTGCCCGCCGGGCTCGTGGTCGCGGTCCTCGGCGCTCCGTACTTCGTCTGGCTGCTCTGGCGCTCCCGCGACGTGTGAGGCCGGGCCTCCCCCCTCCGGGGTCGTTGAGCGAGGACGGCGAAGCCGACTTTCCGGGGTCGTTGAGCGAGGACGGCGAAGCCGACCGAGACGAAACGCGGTCAGCTGAGAGGGTGCGGCGTTTCGCCTCGCGCCGGCTGCGCCGGTGCTCGCTCAACCATTTCCGGTCGGCTCAGCCTGCGGCGTCGGCCTCGAGCACCGCCATCGCGGCGTTGTGCCCGCCGATGCCCGAGACCGCGCCGCCGCGGACCGCGCCGGATCCGCACAGCAGCACGTCCGGGAAGCGGGTCGCCACACCCCAGCGCTGGGCGGGGGTGCCGAGCTCCGCGTCGTCCTCGGCCCAGGGCCAGGACAGCGGGCCGTGGAAGATGTTGCCGCCCGGCATCGCGAGCGCCTCCTCCAGGTCGCGCGTCGTCTTGACCTCGATGCACGGCTTCCCCGTCGCGTCGATGGCGAGGACGTCCTCGATCGGCTCCGCGAGGACCGAGTTCAGCGAGGCGAGCACCGCGGTGCGGATCCGGTCCCGCAGCTCGTCGTTGCCGATCCGGTCGACGAGGCGGTCCGGCACGTGCAGGCCGAACAGGGTGAGCGTCTGCGCGGGGGTGTCGCGGAGCGACTCGCCCAGGATCGTCCGATCGCTCAGCGTGTGGCAGTAGATCTCGCACGGCATCGGATCCGGGAGCTCACCCGTCTCCGCGCGCTCGAAGGCGGCCTGCAGCTGCACGCCGAGCTCGTTGATGTGGAAGGTCCCCGCGAACGCCGCCTCGGGCGCGACGGTCTCGTCGCGCAGCTTCGGCAGCCGGGTCAGGAACAGGTTCACCTTCGCCTGTGCGCCCTCGGGGCGGACGACGACGGCGCCATCCGCGAAGCCGGGCCTGTCGATCGCCGCGGCGTCGCCGAGCAGCCGGTCGAGCACGGCGGGCGCGACATTCGAGAGGATCGTGCGGGCGGCGACGGTGCGCAGCTCGCCGTCGTGGCGGTACTGCACGGTCGCGAGGCCGGCCTCCGACGCGGGGACGACGGACAGCGCCTCGGCCCCGGTCAGCACGGTCGCGCCGGCGGACGCGGCGGCCCGGGCGATCTCGCCCGAGACCGCGCCCATGCCGCCGACCGGCACGTCCCAATCGCCCGTGCCGCCGCCGATCACGTGGTACAGGAAGCACCGGTTCGCGTCGAGCGCCGGATCGTCGAGGCTCGTGAAGGTCCCGATCAGCCCGTCGGTCGCGACGACACCGCGCACCAGGTCGCTGCGGAACCGCGCGTCGATCGTCGCGCCGAGCGGGCGCTCGATGAACGCGTCCCAGACCTCGTCGTCGCCGAGGAGCGCCTTCGCCGCAGCGCGCGTCGGCAGCGGCTCGGTCAGGGTCGGGAACAGCGCCTCCGCGATCCGCCGGGTCTCGTCGGAGAACTCGCCCCAGGCGGCCAGGTCGGAGGCCGTGACCCCGGCGCGGGCGAAGTCGGCCCTGGCCCCCTCGGCGTCCGCCGCGCGGTCGACGAGCAGGCCGCGGGTCGGGTCGAGCGGATCCGGCGTGTACGACGAGTAGCGCCGCCGGACCAGGCTGATGTCCAGCCCCAGATCGTCGATGATCCGCTGCGGCAGCAGGCTCACCAGGTACGCGTAGCGGGACAGCCGCGCGTCGACGCCCTCGAACGCCTGCGCGGACACGGCCGCCCCGCCGACGTGGTCGTCGCGCTCGAGCACGAGCACGCGGCGGCCGGCCTGGGCCAGATAGGCCGCGGCGGTCAGTCCGTTGTGGCCCCCTCCGACGATGACGGCGTCGTAGTCGGGGGTCTTGTCGTCGGGCATGGGAGGTCCTCGTTCGTCGCGGCGGACAGGCGGATCCGGCTCACTCGGTCGTCGCCGCACCGGGCACGGCGACGACGGGGACCGGCGCATAGCGGATGATCTTGGCCGCACTGGATCCCAGGAACACGCGGGCGATCGGATGCGTCGACGAGGAGCCGATGGCGAGGATGTCGCCCTCCTCCCAGTCGAGCCGGCGGATCGCGCGGGCCCAATCGGATCCCTCGGCGATCGTGAACGTGAGCGTGTCGTCGTCGAAGCCCTGCGAGCGCAGGAACTCCTCCGCATCGTGCTGAGCGTTGCCCGCCTGCATCCGCCACAGGTCGATCACCTGGGTCTCGGCGTGGCCCATCCGGGACGTCACGGGACGGCGGGGCGGAGCGACGACGAAGGTCACCACGCGCAGCCGCGCCCCTGTGCGCCGACAGATCTCGGCGACGCCGGTGAGCAGCGACCAGCTCGCGTCGTCGTCGCGGAACGCGACCGTGACGCGGTTCACGCCGCTGTCGGTGCGGTAGCCCCGCGGCGCGATGGCCACGGGGATCGGCGACGAGTGCACGAGCCGGTCGGTCTTCGAGCTGAGCCTGATGCGGCCGGGCTCGGCGTCGCCGCTCGAGCCGACGACGAGCATCCGCGCCTCGTGCTCCGTCGCCTGTTCGACGAGGGCCTGCGGCACGGAGCGCCCGCTCACCCAGACCGCGGTGCCGTCGACGCCGGGGTGCTGTGCGAGGTCGGCGCGCGCCTCCTCGGCGGTGATCTCGCCCTCGCTCGCCGCCCAGTCCTCGAACTCCCGGTCCGTGCCGCCGGCGAGCGGGGTGCGCCATCCCTGGGGGACGACGGACACGGCGCGGACCGGCTGTGGCTCGGAGCGTGCGAACTGGCAGGCGAGTTCGATGGCGGAGCGGTCGTTGTTGTGGGGGCCGTAGCCGACGAGGTAGGTCACTTGCTCTGATCCTCGAGTTCGGGGTGGATGGGTTCGGAGATCTCCTCGTCGGAGGTGTAGGTGTTCAGCGTGGCCTTGCGGCGCCCGTAGAGGACATAGAACAGGAACACGATCACGAGCCAGCTCACGCAGATGATCCAGGTGATGGGCTGCAGCTGGGTCAGCACGTACACGCACACCAGGACGGTGAGGATCGGCACGACCCACGGGCCGAACGGGACTTTGTACGGCCGTTCGATCTCGGGGTGGGTGCGGCGCAGGACCATCAGGGAGATCGCGACGATGCTGAACGCGACCAGCGTGCCGAACGAGACGCTGTCCCACAGGTAGTCCGCCGGCACGAACCCGGCGACGAGGGCGACGATGATCGACACCGTGAGGGTGTTGAAGACCGGGGTGCCGAACCGCGGGCTGACGCGCTCGAACTTCTTCGAGACCATGCCGTCGCGGGAGATGGAGAACAGGATGCGGGTCTGGCCGTAGAGGGTGACCAGCGTCACCGAGAACACGGAGATCACCGCACCCGCGGACAGGATGATCGGCCAGATCGGGTTCCCGGTCACGTTCAGCAGGATCTTCGCCAGGCCGGCCTCGCCGGCCTCCTTCGTCGCGAACCAGCCGGCGGGCTCGGCGGCGAGGCCCGCGACGGAAACCAGGACGTAGATCACGGTGACGATCAGCAGCGCGCCGATGATCGCGCGGGGGATCGCCTTCTGCGGGTTGCGCACCTCCTCGGACGCGGTGGCGACCGCGTCGAGTCCGATGTAGGAGAAGAAGATCACACCCGCCGCGCCGCTGATCCCGGACGCCTGCCCGAAGAAGTTCGCGAAGTGGTCGGAGTTGAACGCGGTGAACGCGAGGACCACGAACAGCAGCAGCACGCCGAGCTTGATGCACACCATGATCGCGTTCACCGTCGCGGACTCCGACGCGCCCCGGATCAGCAGCAGCATGCACAGGCCGATCAGCACCACGGCGGGCAGGTTGATGAACCCGCCGTTCGGGGATCCGTCGGGGTTCGGGATGAACGTCAGTGACAGCGCCGTCGGCAGCTCGAAGTGGAACAGCTGGAGCAGCAGCTCGTTGAAGTAGCCGCTCCATCCGACCGCGACGGCCGAGACGGCGAGGCCGTACTCGAGCAGCACCGCACCGCCGACCAGGACCGCCGGCCCCTCGCCCAGCGCGTGATACGTGTACGAGTAGCTCGATCCGCTGACCGGGATCGCCGAGGCGAGCTCGGCGTAGCACAGCGCTGACAACCCGGCGGCGATCGCCGCGAGCAGGAAGGAGAGGATGACCGCCGGTCCCGCCAGGGGGACCGCGCTGCTGAGGACGAAGAAGACACCGGTGCCGACGGTGGCGCCGACCCCGAACATCATCAGCTGGAACGTGCCCAGATTGCGGGACAGCTCCTCGCCCTGATGGTGCCGGCGCTGAAAGATGATCGGCTTGCGACGCACCAGCTGTCGTCCGAAGGACGGGGTGTGATTGGTGGACATGGGGCTCCCAAAGGCCGGTGGCGGGCGTCTTCGACCGCCGTTGCCTCATGCTGGCACTCGACGAGAGCGATACCAACGGCTCTCCGAAGGAGGCTGTCTGGGATCTCAGACTGCCGGGCTCGGTCGCTTGTCAGTGCGCGCGGATCAGGCCGGGTCCAGCACCAGGCGGTAGCCCATGCCCTGCTCGGTGAGCAGGTGTTCCGGCGCGCTGGGGGTGCGCTCGAGCTTCTTGCGCAGCTGTGACAGGTACAGCCGCAGATATCCGGTGTCGGTGATCTGCTCGGTGCCCCAGATCTCGCGCAGCAGCTCCTGCCGGGTGACGAGCGCGCCGGGGTGGCGGGCCAGATGCTCCAGGATCTGCCACTCCGTCGGCGTGAGGTGCACGCGGGATCCGCCGCGCGTCACGGCCTTTGCCGCCAGATCCACCTCGACCTCGCCGAACGCCACCGACGACTCGGCCGGTGCTCCGCCGCGGCGGCGGGCGAGGGCGCGCAGTCGCGCGAGCAGCTCGTCGATCTGGAACGGCTTGGTCACGTAGTCGTCGGCGCCCGCGTCGAGCGCCTCGACCTTGTCGGCGGATCCGGTCCGTCCCGAAACGACCAGGATCGGCACGTCGCTCCAGCCGCGCAGCGCCTCGATCACCGCGATCCCGTCGAGCTTCGGCATCCCGAGATCGAGCAGCACGATGTCGGGGTGGGCCTGGGCGGCCATCGCGATCGCGGCGGCGCCGTCTCCAGCGGCGATCACCTCGTAGCCGTGCGCGGCGAGCGTGATCCGCAGGGCGCGCACGAGCTGCGGGTCGTCGTCGGCCACGAGCAGTTTCATCGCGGGTCTCCGTCCGTCGCGGGGCTGGCGCTGTCAGTGTTCGAGGAGCGATGTTCGTCCGTTCCGGCGTCGAAACCGAGCAGACTCTGCTCCTCGAAACCGGCGGGGGCTTCGGCGAGCGGCAGCGACACCACCATCGTGAGACCGCCGCCGGGGGTGTCCTCGGCCGTCAGCGTACCGCCCATGCCCTCGGCGAAACCCCGGGACAGGGCGAGACCCAGACCGAGGCCGGTCGTGTTGTCGGTGTCGCCGTGCCGCTGGAAGGGCAGGAACGCGCTCTCGCGCTGATCCTCGGGGATGCCCTCGCCGCGGTCCGCGACCCGGATCTCGGCGCGCTCGCCGAGCCGGCTCGTCGACACGATCACGCGCTCGCCGGCCGGGGAGTGGCGCACCGCGTTGGTGAGCAGGTTCACGAGCACGCGCTGCAGCAGCACCGGATCCGCGCGGAGGCCGGGCAGCGCCGGATCCAGGGCGAGCTCGACGTCCGCGGGCCCGAGCGACAGCTCGTCGAGTGCCGAGACCACGCCGCCTGCGGCGTCCACGCGGCCCAGTGACACCGCCAGCACCCCGGCCTGCACACGGCTGACATCGAGCAGATCCGTGACCAGGCGCGACAGGGTGGCGAGGCTCTCATCCGCGGTCTCGACGAGCTCGGCGCGGTCCTCCGCCGAGAGGCGGTGCGCGCTGCGGAGCCCGCCGACGGCGGCGACGGCGGCGGCGAGAGGCCGGCGCAGGTCGTGGCTGAGGGCGGAGAGCAGGGCGCTGCGCACCTGATCCGTCTCGGCGAGGACCGCGGCGTGGCTCGCCGTCTCGCGCAGATCGGTGTGCTCGATCGCGGCGGCGAGCTGCGCCACGATCGCGTCGAGCAGGCGGCGGCCCGCGGCGTCGAGATCCGCCCCGTGCAGCTCGAGGACCGCGCGCGGCTGTCCGTCCGCGCCGATGCCGACGGGCACGGTCTCGACCTGCGGATCCTGTCGGCCGCCGCCGGCCGGCGCGCCGGATGGCCGCGAGACCGAACCTCCGCTGCGAGACCGACGATCCGAACCTCGGTCTCGGGACCGAGGTTCGGTCTCGCGGTCGACCGAAGGGTGCGCCACGTCGTCCGCGTCGTCCGCGGCGTGGTCCGGATCCCCTCCGGCGACATTGCCGCCGAGCGGCTCTCCGTCCGCGGCGATCACCGCACCGTCGGGGGAGAGCAGCCGGATGCCGCTCAGCCCGAACGCCTCGCGCGCCCGCGCGACGAGGGCGGTGGGGGCGCTGTCCCCGCGCAGCACGTTGCCGGCGACGGCCGCGAGCAGCTCGGCCTCACCGGCCGCACGCTGAGCGGCGCGGGCGCGTCGAGCCGCCTGGTCCACGACGATGCTCACGAGCACCGCGATCACGACGTAGAGGGCGAGCGCGAGGGCGTGCAGCGGATCCGCGATCGTGACCGTGAAAAGCGGTTCGACGAAGAGGAAGTCCAGCGTGAATCCGCTCAGCACGGCCGCGAACAGCGCGGGGCGCAGCCCGCCGATGAGGGCCACCACGACGACCAGGAGCTGGTAGCTGAGCACGTCGGTGGTGATGGACCCGGGTGCTTTGAGCGCGAACAGCAGCCAGGACAGCAGCGGTCCGCCGACCAGCGCCACGGCGAAGCCGATGAGCTGGCGCCGCCATCCCAGCGCCCCGCCGCTGATCGACGGGAGCGGTCCCCGACGTCCGGCCGCGGCGTGGGTCACGATGTGCACGTCGATGTCACCGGAACGGCGGATGATCTCCGCGCCGATGCCCGGCCCCGTGAGGGCCGCGGAGAGGCGCGAGCGCCGGCTCACGCCGATCACGAGCTGGCTCGCGTCGACCGACTGCGCGAACTCGACCAGGGTGCCCGGCACGTCGTCGCCCACGAGCTGGTGATAGCTGCCGCCGAGCGACTCCACGAGACCGCGCTGGGCGCTGAGGGCACCGGGGCGATCGCCGCGCAGGCCGTCCTGCGTGGTGACGTGCACCGCGAGCAGCTCGCCGCCGGCCGAGCGCGCCGCTATCCTCGCGCCCCGGCGCAGCAGGGTCTCGCCCTCGGGGCCGCCGGTGAGGGCGACGACCACGCGCTCGCGGGCCTGCCAGGCGCTGTCGATGCCGTGCTGGGTGCGGTAGCTGCGCAGAGCGTTGTCCACCTCGTCGGCCAGCCACAGCAGCGCCAGCTCGCGCAGCGCCGTGAGGTTGCCCAGGCGGAAGTAGTTCGACAGCGCCGCGTCGATGCGCTCGGCCGGATACACCTGGCCCGCGGACAGCCGGTCGCGCAGGGTCTGCGGGGCGAGGTCGACGACCTCCACCTCGTCCGCGTCGCGGATCACCGCGTCCGGCACGGTCTCCTGCTGCACGACGCCCGTGATCTTCTCGACCACGGCGTTGAGCGATTCGATGTGCTGCACGTTCACGGTGGTGATCACGTCGATGCCGGCGTCCAGCAGCTCCTGCACGTCCTGCCAGCGCTTGCCGTTGCGGGATCCGGGCGCGTTGGTGTGCGCCATCTCGTCGATGAGCGCGAGTGCGGGCCGGCGGGCGAGCACCGCGTCGACGTCGAGCTCGTCGAGCTGCACCCCGCGATGCGACACCGCTCGGCGCGGCACCTCCTCGATGCCGCGGGTCTGCGCGAGCGTCGCCTCGCGGCCGTGCGTCTCCACGATCCCGATCACCACGTCGCGCCCGGCCTCGGCGAGGCGTCGGCCCTCGCCGAGCATCTCGTAGGTCTTGCCCACGCCGGGCGCCGCGCCCAGGAGCACGCGCAGGCGCCCGCGGGAGCCGGATCCGCCCTCGCGCCTCGCGCCCATCATCGCCTCGCTCACTGCACGTGCCCTCTCGTCGCCGCGTGTCACCGCGGCAGGGCGTCGAGGGCCTGGTTCAGCGCGAGCACGTTCACCCGCTCTTCGCCGAGGAAGCCCGCATCGCGCGTTTGAATCCTAGACTCCACCAGCGAGCGCACGGCGGAGGCGGAAAGTCCGCGCGCCTCGGCGACCCGGTTCACCTGCAGCAGCGCGTAGGCCGGGCTGATCTGCGGATCCAGACCCGACGCCGAGGCGGTGAGGGCGTCGGCGGGGATCGCGGACTCGGCGACGTGCTCACGGTCGGCGATGGCCGCACGGCGCTCGCCGATCGCCTTCACCAGGTCGGGGTCGTTCGGTCCGAGGTTGCTGCCGCCCGACGCGGTGGGGTCGTAGCCGTCCTTGCCCGCCGCGGACGGACGGGGCTGGAAGTACTGCGGCAGCGCATCGCCCTTCGCATCGGTGAAGGACTGCCCGATCAGCGCGCTGCCGGCGGCGGCTTCGCCGCCGGCCCAGCCGCCGGTGGGGTTCCCCTTCGCGTCGACGAGGGATCCGTTCGACTGCCAGGGCAGCGCGAGCTGGCCGATGCCGGTGATCGCGAGGGTGTACCCGACCCCGAGGACGAGGGTGAGCACGAGCATCGCGCGGACGGCGACGCCGGTGAGGCGGACGGTGCCGCGGAGGTTCGACATGGTGTGCGTTCCTTTGAGGGTCAGAAGCCGGGGATGAGGGCGACGACGAGGTCGATGAGCTTGATGCCGACGAACGGGAGGATCACGCCGCCGACGCCGTAGACGAGCAGGTTGCGCTGCAGGATCTGCGAGGCGCTGGCCGGCTTGTACCTGACGCCGCGCAGGGCGAGCGGGATGAGGAAGACGATCACGATCGCGTTGAAGACGATCGCGCTCGTCACCGCGGACGCCGGCGAGTGCAACTGCATGATGTTGAGCGCCGCGAGCCCCGGGAACGCACCCATGAACATCGCCGGGATGATGGCGAAGTACTTGGCGATGTCGTTCGCGAGCGAGAACGTGGTGAGTGCCCCGCGGGTGATGAGCAGCTGCTTGCCGATGCGCACGATGTCGATGAGCTTGGTCGGATCCGAGTCGAGGTCGACCATGTTCCCGGCCTCCTTGGCCGCCGAAGTGCCGGTGTTCATCGCGACGCCGACGTCGGCCTGAGCGAGCGCGGGGGCGTCGTTCGTGCCGTCTCCGGTCATCGCGACGAGGCGGCCGCCCTCCTGCTCGCGGCGGATGAGGGCGAGCTTGTCCTCCGGGGTGGCCTCTGCGAGGTAGTCGTCGACACCGGCCTCGGCGGCGATCGCCTTCGCTGTGAGCGGGTTGTCGCCCGTGATCATCACGGTGCGGATGCCCATGCTGCGCAGCTCGCCGAAGCGCTCGGCCAGACCCTCCTTGACCACGTCCTTGAGATGCACGACGCCGAGGATCCTGGTGCTCCCTCCCGGGGTCGTTGAGCGAGCACCGACGGAGTCGGCGCGAGACGAAACGCCGCCTTCGTCGGGGTGCCGCGTTTCGTCTCGGTCGGCTTCGCCGTCCTCGCTCAACGACCCTGTGGTGGCGACGGCCACCACGAGGGGGGTGCCGCCCGAGGCGGCGATCTCGTCGGCGAATCCCGCGGCCTGAGCGGCCGCCGCGGCGTCACCGGAGCCCTCCGCCTCGATCCAGGCGCGGATCGCCGAGCCCGCACCCTTGCGGATCCGGGATCCGTCGGCGAGGTCGACGCCGCTCATGCGGGTCTGGGCGGTGAAGGGCACGGTCTCGGCACCCTCGGGGGTGGCGACGGCGATGCCGCGGGCGGCGGCGAGCTCGACGATCGAGGCTCCCTCGGGTGTCGGATCGGCGAGCGAGGACAGTGCGGCGGCCTGCAGCAGCTCCTCGGCGGAGACCCCGCCGACCGGTCGCACGTCGGTGGCACGGCGGTTGCCGTAGGTGATGGTGCCGGTCTTGTCGAGCAGCAGCGTCGTGACGTCGCCGGCGGCTTCGACCGCGCGGCCCGACATCGCGAGCACGTTGCGCTGCACGAGCCGGTCCATACCGGCGATGCCGATCGCGCTCAGCAGGGCGCCGATCGTGGTCGGGATGAGGCAGACGAGCAGGGCGATCAGCACGGGGATGCTCACCGGTGACGCCGAGTAGGACGCGATGGGGTTGAGGGCCAGCACGACCACGAGGAACACGATCGACAGACTCGCGAGCAGGATGTTCAGCGCGATCTCGTTGGGCGTGCGCTGGCGGTCCGCCCCTTCCACGAGGGCGATCATGCGGTCGACGAACGTCTCGCCGGGCTTGGACGTGATCCGCACCACGATCCGGTCCGACAGCACCCGCGTGCCGCCCGTGACCGCGCTGCGGTCGCCGCCCGACTCGCGCACCACCGGGGCGCTCTCCCCCGTGATGGCGGACTCGTCGACGGTCGCGATGCCCGCGACGATGTCGCCGTCTCCGGGGATCGACTCACCCGCGACCACGACCACGACGTCGTCCCGGCGCAGGTCGGACGAGGAGACCTCCTCGGTCGCGGCGCGCTCGGCGGACGGATCCACCGCCGCGTCGTAGCCGGTCACGCGGCGGGCCATCGTGCTCGTGCGGGTCTTGCGCAGCGTCGCCGCCTGCGCCTTGCCGCGCCCCTCTGCGACCGACTCGGCGAGGTTCGCGAACAGCACGGTGAGCCAGAGCCACACCGCGATCGACCAGGTGAACCCGTTCGGCACCGGGGTTCCGCCGGACTCGGCGGCCCCGGATCCCAGGAACGGCTCGGCGATCGCGAGCACGGTCGTGACCGCGGCCCCGGCCCAGACGAGCAGAATCACGGGGTTGCGCAGCAGCCGGGCGGGGTTCAGTCGACGCAGGGCTCCGGGCAGCGCCTGGACGAGCTGGCTCCAGCCGAAGGCGCGCTGCGGGCGCTTCGGTGATCCGCTGCCTGATGCGGGTTCGGGAGCGGGGTGGGTGAGCGGAGTGTCGACGACGGTCATCGGACGAGTCCTTCTGCGAGCGGCCCGAGCGTGAGCACGGGGAAGTAGGTGAGGGCGGTGACCACGACGGAGACCGCGATGAGGAGCCCCACGAACTGCGGGCGATGGGTGGGCAGGGTGCCCGCCGTCTCCGGCACGTGCTGCTGCTGGGCCAGGGATCCGGCCAGCGCGAGCACGAACATGATCGGGATGAACCGTCCGAGCAGCATCGCGACGCCGAGTGCTGTGTTCAGCCAGGGCGTGTTCGCGGTGAGGCCGGCGAAGGCGGATCCGTTGTTGTTCGCCGCCGAGGTGAAGGCGTAGAGCACCTCGCTGAGCCCGTGCGGGCCCGGGTTGAGGATCGACGTCTTCTCCACGTCGGCGCGGATCGGCGGGATCGCGAAGCTGAGCGCGGTGCCGGCGAGCACGAGGGTCGGCGTGACCAGGATGTAGAGGCTGGCGAGCTTGATCTCACGCGGGCCGAGGCGCTTGCCCAGGTATTCCGGGGTGCGGCCGACGAGCAGGCCGCCGACGAACACAGCGATCACCGCGAGGATGAGCATGCCGTACAGGCCGGATCCGACGCCGCCGGGGGCGACCTCGCCGAGCATCATGTTGATCATCGGCATCATCCCGCCGAGCGGCGTGAACGAATCGTGCATGGCGTTAACGGCGCCGGTGGAGGTGAGGGTGGACGCGGTGCCGAACAGGGCCGATCCGAGGATCCCGAAGCGCTGCTCCTTGCCCTCCATCGCTGCTCCCGCAGCCTGCGTGGCGGTGCCCCCGCCGCCGATCTCGAGGGCACTGAGCGCGAACAGCGAGACCAGGAAGATCGTGCCCATGACCGCGGCGATCGCGTAGCCCTGGCGGTGGTCGCCGACGATCCGGCCGAATGTGCGGGGCAGTGCGAACGGGATCGCGAGGATCAGGAGGATCTCGAGCAGGTTCGTCCACGGGGTCGGGTTCTCGAAGGGGTGCGCGGAGTTCGCGTTGTAGAAGCCGCCGCCGTTCGTGCCGAGGAGCTTGATGGCCTCCTGCGACGCGACGGGCCCGCCGGGGATCGACTGCGCGGCGCCCGCGACCGTGTGCACGTCGGTGAACCCGGAGAGGTTCTGAGCCACGCCGCCCAGGATGAGCGCAAGGGCGGAGAGCACGGCGAGGGGCAGCAGCAGCCGGATCAGGCCGCGGATGAGATCGACCCAGAAGTTGCCGATCGTGGCGCTGCCGCGGCGGGCGAAGCCGCGGACGAGGGCGATCGCGATCGCGATCCCGACTGCGGCCGAGGTGAAGTTCTGCACGGCGAGGCCCGCGAGCTGCACCAGGTGGCCCATGGTCTGCTCGGGGGAGTAGGACTGCCAGTTGGTGTTGGCGACGAACGAGGCGGCGGTGTTGAACGCCAGCCCCTCCGGCACGGCGGGCAGGCCGAGCGAGAGCGGCAGGAGCTGCTGCACGCGCTGGAGCAGGTACAGCAGCAGCATGCCGACGACGGAGAACGCGAGGACGCTGCGCGCGTAGGCCCGCCAGGTCTGCTCGGACGACGCGTCCACGCCGATCAGGCGGTAGATGCCGCGCTCCACGCGCAGATGACGGGAGCCGGTGTAGACCCGGGCCATGTAGTCGCCGAGAGGGCGGTACAACAGCACGAGGACGGCGATGAGGGTGGCGGCCTGGAGCACGCCGAGCCAGATGCCCGCCGCGCCCATCAGAACTTCTCCGGGGCGACGAGGGCGACCACGAGGTAGCCGATCGCGGCGATCGCGAGGGCGGCGGCCACGATCTCGATGACGATCACAGCTTCTCCACCCCCTTCGCGATCAGCGCGACCAGGGCGAAAAGCGCGAGCGTTCCCGCGACGTAGATGATGTCGAGCACGGATCCGATCGAACCGGCTCCCTCGCCGCAGACGGGGCTTCCTCACGGTTTGCTCACGCCGCGCGCCGGGAACCCATGCGGGTCCCACACGACCTGGCGATCGGATCCCCGCTTTCAGGGAGCGATGTCTGTCGGCCTGGGGGTCGGAATCGAGCGAACATCGCTCCCCGAAACCGGTGGGGTGGTGGGTCCTCGCTCCCCGCCTGCAGCGCGAGGACAGCCGCGGGCGCGAAGATGGGACGGTGGAGACGCAGGCGGAGTTTCGGCGCTCGAGCAGGGCGATCGGCTGGCAGGTCGCCGCCGTGTGCGCCGGGCTGGTGCTGCTGGGCGCAGGGCTCGCCCTCGCATACATGTTCTGGCAGACCAGGCCGGCCGAGGTGAATGGGCCGCCCGAACCGGGCTCCGTGCGGATCTTCCTTGACCCGGCGGATCTCGTGCTCGGCGGGGTCGTGGTCGGGCTCGGAGCGATCGTCTGCGCCGGCGCCGCCGCGTGGCTCATCGCCCGGCGGGCGGTGCGCCCCCTCGAGGAGGCGGCGCGGATCCAGCAGCGCTTCGTCGCCGACGCGAGTCATGAGCTGCGCACGCCTCTGGCTGTGCTCAACGCGCGTGTGCAGCAGCTCGCGCTGCTCACCCCTGCGGGCGACCCGCGTCGAGAGGTCCTCGATGCGCTGCGCGAAGACGCCGGGATCATGTCGGGGATCGTCGACGACATGCTGGCCGCAGCGACCGGGACGGCACCGCAGCGCGGCAGCTGTGCGCTCGCCGAGGTCATGAACGCCGCCGCCGCGGACATGGCGCTGCTCGCGGAAGGCCGCGGGGTGCGCATCGCCACGTCGCCCCTGTCCCGTGAGGTCGCGCTCCCCGCCGCCGACCTGCGCCGATGCCTGGTCGCGCTGATCGACAACGCCGTCGACCATGCGCCGGCCGACAGCACCGTGTCCGTGGCGGCCGTCGCGGAGCGCGCCGTCGCCCGCATCGCCGTGGCCGACAGCGGATCCGGGATCACCGGGATCGATCCGGCCCGGGTGTTCGACCGCTTCGCGCACGGATCTCCCGTGGCCGGAAGCATGTCCACCGGGTCGGCCGGGGGCATGAGCGGGCCGCGCACCCGGTTCGGCATCGGACTCGCGCTCGTCGCCGAGCTCGCGGAGCGCCACGGCGGCGCGGTGCGCGTGGCGCGGACCGGGCCTGGGGGCACGGTGTTCGAGCTCGTCGTGCCGTTCGCCGACGAGGGAGCGGATCGATGAGCGGCCGGCTGCTGATCGTCGAGGACGATCCCCGCCTCGGCCCGATCATGCGAGACGTGCTCTCGGCCGGGTGGTCGGTGCAGCTGTGCGATTCGGCGGAGGAAGGGCTCGATGCCGTGCTGGCGCGCGGCTTCGACGCGATCGTCGTGGACCGGCGCCTGCCCGGCATGAGCGGCGAGGAGCTGGTGCGCGAGCTGCGCCGGCGCAGGGTCGGCGCGCCCATCCTCATGCTCACCGCCCTCGGCGAGCTGCGCGACCGGGTCGAGGGACTCGATGCCGGCGCCAACGACTACCTGGTGAAGCCGTTCGAGTTCGAGGAGCTGAGCGCCCGGCTGCGCGCCCTCACGCGCGACTACGCCGCACCGGTCGCGGGGACGGCGATCGGCAGTTGGACGTTCCATCCCGACGACCACAGCATCGATTCGCCGTATGCCGGCCGGATCCTGCTCACCGAGGCCGAATCGGCGTTCCTGGCGGTGCTCGCCTCCGAGCCCGAGCGCACCTTCTCCCGCGAGTACCTGCTCGAGGCGGTGTTCGCCCGGGGCGAGAGCCTGACCACCGTCGAGACCTACGTGCACTACCTCCGCCGCAAGACCGATCGGGACCTCATCCAGACGGTCCGCGGATCCGGCTACCGGCTGGGGACGCCGGCCTGATCCGGGTCGGCCGCCGTCTGCACGCGGCCCTGATGCGAGGCCTGGGCCGCGCCCTCCCGCTGTCGGCGGGCGCGGAGCATCCCGCGCACCCCGCCGATCGCGACCGGCACGACCGAGACGACGACGATCGCGATCATGAGCAGGTCGATGTTGTCGACGACGCCGGGGATCCCGCCGAGCAGCAGGCCGATCGCCGTCATCCCGCACACCCATGCCACCGCGCCGATCGCGTTCCAGGGCAGGAACCGGCGGTACGGCAGGCGCGCGGTTCCTGCGACCAGCGGCACGTACGTCCGCACGATCGGGACGAACCGTCCGAGCACGAGGGACAGCGGGCCGTAACGCTCGAAGAAGCGCTCCGTCTCCACCAGGCGGCTGGTGCGCAGCACACGCGCGTCGTCGCGGAACAGCCGTCGACCGAAGCGCTTGCCCAGGACGTACCCGACCTGGTCGCCGAGCACGGCCGCCGGGATGCCGACCAAGAGCACCTGCCACGGCTGGATCCCGAGGGGGCCGGCCAGGATCGCCGCCGTGACGAGCAGGGAGTCGCCGGGGAGGAACGGGAACAGCACGCCGGACTCGATGAAGATCAGCAGCGCGATGCCCGCGAGCACCCACGGGCCGAAGGCGTGCAGCATCGAGGAGGCATCGGGGAGGAGTCCTGTCGGTGCCAGGACGGAGGAGGCGAGAAGGTGCACGGCGTCGTCCTCCGGCTCAGGCGCCGAGATCCTTCAGCAGCACGGCGAGCTCGGCCTCCTGGGCCGCGGGTGCGGCCGCCTTCACTCCGGGGTGATCGATCGCGTACGCCCGCAGCACGGCATCCATCTCCTGGTCGAGAAACGTCCATGCGGTGGAGTCCGCCGCCTGCAGTGCGCTCTGGTCGGCATCCCACGTGTCGCGCATCTTCTGAACGGTCGCGTGGGATCCGGCCGTGTCGCCGGCCTTGTCCTGGTGCACGGCGGTCTGCGCGAGGGTCACGTACTTCGCGACGGCGTCCTTCGGCAGGTGCGCGGTGACCTGCTGCGGAGTGAGGGCCGCGACCGGACCGTTCGAGGCTCCGTCGTCGGCGGCCGCGGCCGTCTGGTGCGGAAGGAGGGAGGCCACGGTGAGGATCGCCGCGGTCACGACGGCGAGGACGACGAATCCGATCAGTCCGGCGCGCTCGCGGCCCGGACTCGTGATCACCCGGGAGGCGTGCGTGGCGTCGTAGGTCTCCACGACGTCGCGCCGGGTGACGGCGAGATAGACCACCGTGGCGAGGATCAGGCCGAGGAAGATCATGCTCGTCGCGAAAGTGCCCAGGCCCAGGCCGACGGGATCGCCCGGGTTGGCGGGCTGCGCCGGGGATCCGAGGAAGTCGCCGATGTTGGCGCCGAGCGGCCGGGTCAGGATGTAAGCCAGCCAGAACGAGAGCACCGGGTTCGCGCCGCCGCGCCACAGCGCGGTGATCGCGAGGATCAGTCCGAGCGGGAGCAGCACGGCGACGCCCGGGCTCCAGCCGGTCAGCTCCAGCGTCCAGTCCCCCGTGGCGGTGCCGAGGGCGAAGGTCACGAGCACGGTGAGCCAGTAGAAGCCCTCACGCGGGCGGGTGTCGATCGCGTGGATCGACAGCGTGCGCTCGCGCGCCCACCAGATCGCGAACACGACCGCCAGCAGCACCGAGAACACCGCCGAGGACACCCACAGGGGCACGCCGAGCTGGTCGGTCAGGATGTCGGTGTACAGGGTGCCCGTGATCGAGATGACCACGACCGTCAACCAGTACGGGAACGGCGAATAGCGCTTGAGGCTCAGCTGCACCGCGAGGACCACCACGAGTACGCCTGTGAAGATCCACGCGGTGCTGCTCAGGCCCACGCCGAGCGTGAGGTTGATCCAGTCCGCGAAGCTCTCGCCGACCGTGGTGCACAGGATCTTGATGATCCAGAACCAGATCGTGACCTCGGGGACCTTGTTCAGCAGGCGTCCCGCGGTCGCCGCTCTCGCCGTGCTCGTCGTCGTCATGCTTCGACGCTAGGAAGCCGTCACCAAGGACCCGCCAAGGATGCCCGTTTCGAAGCGCGCACGTGGCGGTGTCTCGGGCGCGGATCCCGCAGCGTGCGCGCTTCGAAACGGGTCGGCCGGGCGGGGTCAGCCCAGCTCGGGCGGGCCCGCCGGACGCTGCACCCGACGTGCGGGCTTGGAGGTGTCCTCGCCGTACAGCGGGCGGCCCGCACGCTGCTGGCCGGGGACCGGACGGGAGCGCCGGCCGTAGATGAGCTCGGAGGAGTCGAGCAGCCAGGGCACCAGCGTGATGGTCACGCCGTGCACCATCATCAGCTGGTTCGCCACGCGGCGCGCGCGGCGGTTGTGCAGGATCGACTCCCACCAGTGCCCGACGATGTACTGCGGCAGGTAGACGGTGACGACCGCCGGACCGTGCTTCTGCCGGTACTTGTTGATGTAGGCCTCGACCGGGGCCGCGTAGTGCCGGAACGGCGACTCGACGATCACCAGCGGGATCGGGATCCGGTGCTGCTGCCAGTCCTTCTGCAGCTGCACGCCATCTTCCGGATTGGCGGCGACGTGCAGGGCGATGGTCTTCTGATGCTTCGCCGCGATGGCGTAGTCGATCGCCTTGATCACCGGCTTCTGCAGCCGGTTGACGAGGATGATCGCGACGTCGCCCTCGGATCCGAAGTGGGTCGTGTCGTCGATCGAGATCTCGTGCTCGACGTCGCGGTAGTAGCGCTTCACGCCCATCATGAGCAGGGCGAGGACCGGGATCGCGATGAACACCATCCATGCGCCGTGCGTGAACTTGGTGACCGTGACGATCACGAGCACGGCGATCGTCATGGACGCACCGAGGGAGTTGATCGCCAGACCCGTGTAGGCCGTGCGGCGCACCGGCTGCGCGTCCTTCACGCTCATGACCTTGGTGCCGGCGAGCAGTCGTCGCCAGTGCCGCACCATGCCGACCTGGCCGAGCGAGAACGACACGAACACGCCGATGATGTAGAGCTGGATCAGGTTCGTCAGATTCGCCTGGAACAGCACCAGCACGCCGATCGCGGCGATGCCGAGCAGGATCATGCCGTTCGAGAACACGAGGCGGTCGCCGCGCGTGTTCAGCGCCTTGGGGGCGTAGCCGTCGCGGGCGAGCACCGCGCCGAGCAGGGGGAAGCCGTTGAACGCGGTGTTCGCGGCGAGCAGGAGGACGCAGGCGGTCGCAGCCTGGATGATGAAGAACGGCAGGGATCCGCCGCCGAACACCGCCGAGGCGATCTGCGCCATGAGGCTCTGCTGCGGGGTTCCGCAGGCGAACCCGACCAGGTCGCGGCACGGGTCCTCCGCGTAGTGGACCTGCGTGATCAGGCCGAGCGCCGTGAGGCCGGTGAACAGCAGGATGGCGATGCCGCCCATCATCGCCAAGGTCGCCTGCGCGTTGCCGATCTTCGGGATGCGGAAGGCCTGCACGCCGTTGGAGACGGCCTCGACGCCGGTCAGCGCGGAACAGCCGCTGGAGAACGCGCGCAGCACGAGCAGGATGACCGCCGCGTTCGCGAGCTGGTCGCCGTGCATCGCGTACTGCGAGCTCTCGGCGATCGGCGCGTCGCCGAGGAAGGTGCGCACCAGACCCGTGACGATCATGACGCCGACGGATCCGATGAAGATGTAGGTGGGGACCGCGAAGAACGTCGAGGCCTCGCGCACGCCGCGCAGGTTCACGATCACGATGAGGATCACGAAGCCGACGGCGAGCTCCACGCGCCACGGGTCGAGCTGCGGCACCGCGGAGATGATGTTGTCCACGCCCGAGGCGATCGACACGGACACGGTCAGGATGTAGTCCACGAGGAGCGCGGCAGCCACCACGACGCCGGGGATCTCACCGAGGTTCTTCGACGCGACCTCGTAGTCGCCGCCGCCCGAGGGGTAGGCCTGGATGAGCTTGCGGTAGCTCAGCACGATGACGATCAGCAGCAGCACCACGGCCGCGGCGACCCAGGGGGCGAAGGTGAGGAACGCCAGACCGCCCAGGCCGAGGGTCATCAGCATCTCCTGCGGACCGTAGGCCACGGAGGAGAGCGCGTCGGATGCGAAGATCGGCAGCGCCATCCGCTTCGGGAGGAGCTGCTCGTTCGCCTTCTCTGTGCTGAGCGGCTCGCCGAGCAGGATGCGTTTGGCTACCTGCGGGGCGTCGGCGCTCTCACGGCTGTCATTTGCCACGAGCGGCAAAACTACGCCTGGAACGGCGCGGATGCAATTTCGCGCGCGGGTTGTTGCATCACTGTTCCATCACTCTTTGCCGCCGACGGATCCCGGGCGTGTCCGGATCGGGTATCCGCGCACTCGCGGAGAGCGCTCTCTGCGCGTTCGGAGGTCCGCTCAGAACGAACACACAGGAGATCCGAACACCTGTTGCGTAGCGTCGCAGGCATGAGCACGGTCCCTCTCGATGACGATGCGCTGAACCAGACCCTGTCCGAGGCGCGAGAGCTGCGAGACGAGTTCCAGCGCTTCCTGCACGAGTACGAGTTCGGGATGCGCGAGATCGAGACGAAGATCTCGATCCTGCGCGACGAGTTCACCCACCATCACTCCTACAACCCGATCGAGCACGTGAAGAGCCGGGTGAAGTCGCCCGACAGCATCGTCGAGAAGGTGGCTCGAAGGGGGATCGAGCCCGACTTCGACACGATCCGCGAGCACATCACCGACATCGCGGGCGTGCGTGTGACCTGCAGCTTCGTCGCCGACGTGTACCGGCTGTTCGATCTGCTCACCGCGCAGGACGACATCACCGTGCGCATCGTGAAGGACTACATCGCGACACCGAAGGCCAACGGGTACCGCAGCCTGCACGCGATCCTCGAGGTGCCGGTGTTCCTCTCCTCCGGCCCGATCATGGTGCCGGTCGAGGTGCAGTTCCGCACGATCGCGATGGACTTCTGGGCGAGTCTCGAGCACAAGATCCACTACAAGTTCCAGGGCCAGGTGCCCGCCCGCCTCGTGGACGACCTCACCGCGGCGGCCGACGCCGCGAGCGAGCTCGACGATCGCATGGAGCGGCTGCACCACGAAGCGCACGCTCCGCTCGCAGCGCTCCCGCCGGTGCCCCTCGACGTCTGACGCGGCGCGGCGCGGGCTCGGGTGCGCGAGCGCGAGCTCGCGGGGTGTGTGACGATCAGCACACCCTGTGACGATCAGCACGCGTGTCGCCGGGGATCCGTGTGCCGATCGTCACAACCTGTGCTGATCGTGGCAGCGCCGGCGTGCGGATCCGAGCCGGCCGGAGACGGATCCGCGCCAGGGACGTGCGGATCCGCTCAACGCGCCTCCCACTGGAACCAGCGGATCCCGATCCCGGCGAAGACCACAAGATAGGCGCCGATCGCGACGATCGCCCAGGTGTCGTCGCTCGTCCAGGCCGATGCCGACTGCACCGCGGTGAACAGAGTCATCAGGGCGCCGACGGGTGACCACTTCGCGATGGCGGTGAAGGTGTCGCCGAGGACGCCCGAGATGCCGAGGACGCCCAGCAGGAGCAGCACGACGTACAGCACCCGGCCGAGGGCGTTCACGGCGGTGGAGGAACGGAGCAGCCCGACCACGGCCTGCCCGATCCCGAGGAACATCGCGGCGCCGTAGATCGCGACGACGAAGATCAGCAGGTACGTGCCCACGCCGTAGCTCAGCCCGTGCATGATGCCGCCGACGACGATCACGACGACCGCCGTCGCGATCGCCGCCGCGAACTGCACGAGCAGACGGCTCAGCATGATCGCCCAGGTCGGCGTCGGCGTGACGCGCAGTCGCTGGAACACACCCGCTTCGCGATCGCGTGCGACGATGATCGAGTAGCCCAGCAGCGACGATGACAACAGGCCGTAGCTCAGCGCCAGGGCGATCATCAGGGCCGGCCCCGCGGCGCCGAATCCGCTGCCGCCCCGGCGGGCGGCCTGGTTCGTGATGATCAGCATCAGGATCGGCACGGCGAGATTCAGGATCAGGGTCTGCTTGCTGCGCACGAGGACGGTGAAGTCGGCGCCCACGAGCGAGCGCAGAGTCAGCCCGAGTGGCGGCCGGGTGATGGTGGTGTCAGTCACGAAGGTCACTTCCCGTCAGGGCGATGAAGACGTCCTCGAGTGTCGGTTCGCCGTGTGCGATCGCGAGCACGCGCGGATCCTCGCGATGCGCGGCGATGAGTTCGGCGGGGCTGCCCGTCGCGACGATCCGGCCATGATCGATGATCACGATGCGGTCGCACACGGCCTGGGCCTCCTCCATCGAATGGGTCGTGAGCAGGATGCTGCCGCCGCGCCGTCGGGAAGCCTCGATGCGCTGCCAGAGACTGCGCCGCGATTGCGGATCCAGACCGCTCGTCGGTTCGTCCAGCAGGAGCAGCAGGGGGTCGTGGAGCGTCGCGATGAGGAGGGAGAAGCGCTGCGCCTGGCCGCCGGACAGGCCCTTGAGGCGTTTCGACGCCTCCTGCTCCAGACCGACGCCGTCGAGCGCCTCCCGGGCGGTCGCGCGGGTCAGGCGCACTCCGTACAGCCCTGCGTAGAGTCGCAGCAGCTGCTCGATGCTCAGCTCGGGCTGGAAGCCTGAGCTCTGCAGTTGCACGCCGAGCCGGGAGCAGGCATCGATCGGATGGCGCAGAGCGTCGATCCCGTCCACGTTCACGGATCCGCTCGCCGGCCTGCGCAGGCCCTCGATCACGCTCAGCGTCGTCGTCTTGCCCGCACCATTCGGCCCGAGGAGGCCCAGGATCTCGCCGCGCGCGATGCGGAACGCGACGCCGTCGACCGCCGTGCGGGAGCCGTACCTCACCACGAGTCCGTCGACCTCGAGGACGGCACCGCCGCCCGCATGCTTGTCGGTCGTCGTCTCCTCTGACGGTGTGGACATGGCTCCCCCTTCGAGCAGCTGCCATCCTTCTGCCGATTGCTATCAGCCGCCCATGAGAATCCGGGGTCGTGGCTGAAACCGATTCCTTCCCCACGCGGGCGGGCACGAGGGATCCAGGGCGACGCATCGCGTCGGACCGCGGTCGCGACGGCGTGCTCGTGCGAGGTGCCGTGCGGAGGTCGATTTTGTGAATCGACCCAACGTGTCGTAGCGTCTTGATCAGATCCACTGTCCGCGCGCGGTCGTGCATCCGACCCTGGGGCCGGATGCGGGCGAAGACGGGATCCAGGTCGTCAGGGGAATTGGCGGCCGTAGGGGACTCACGGGAAATGGGTTCCCGAACAACGGGCCAGGGGATGGTCCGATGGGGAGGAGAGGGTCGAGCGATCGGCCCTCCTGAAGGACGTTCCGCGGGGAGCGGGCGCCCTTCTTCTGTGGCTGGGGAGCACAATGAAGCTTGGGGACCACTTCGCGCGCGCCGTCGTGGCGCTGGGGACGACGATCGCGCTCGCATTCGTCGCGACGCCCGCCGCGCAGGCCGCAACCGCCTCGCATTCGCTGAGCGGTTCGCCCGCGGCGACCTCGGTGCGTTCCGCCGCGCTGGCTCCGGTGCCGGCGCGCGTCGCACCGGCGACCAGTGCCGGCCTGGTCTGCGCGACCGGAACCTTCTACGCGCTGTCGGGCACCGGACAGCTGCAGCGCGTCGCGAACGGCGCCGTCTCTTCGGTCGGCACCGCGGCCACCGGGGTCTCGTCGTTCAACGGTCTGGGCATCGGCGCGAACGGCGCCACGGCGATCGCGTACGAGCGGACGAACAGCAGCCGCACCGCGACCATCTGGTACTTCGACGGATCCGCGTGGAAGCCCACGGGCGACAGCTACACGACGTCTGCGACGCTCATCGCCGGCGCGATCGACCTGAAGACCGGTGACTACTTCTTCGGAGGGTTCGCCTCCGGCAGCTTCTACATCTACAAGTACGTGCTGAGCACCGGGACGTTCTCGCTGGTCGGCACGATCGACACCTCGGCCGCGGGCGGCACCAACGGCGACATGGCCTTCGACGCGAACGGCAACCTGTACGTCGTCGGCAGTGCGTCCACGACGACCGTGTACTCGGTGACCGCGGCGGCGCTCGCCTCCGGCAACGGCGGGCTGCTCGCGTCGTCGCCGTCCTTCTCGTTCACGCCGTCCGGGTTCTCCAACATCAACGGCATGGCGTTCAACACCACCGGTTCGATGTACCTCGGCAACGCATCGACCGTTCGCGAGTACAACGCCTCGACCGGCGCCCAGATCGGCGGCGACGTCACCAACAACCTCTCCAGCACGGATCTGGCGAGCTGCAACTCGCCCGCGAACCTCACGGTCAAGAAGAACGTCGTCGCCCGCGCCCACGTCGGCGACCAGTTCCGGCTGTCCGTCAAGAGCGGCACGACCGAGTCCGCGACCGCGACGACGACCGGGAACGCCACGGGGGTCCAGGCCGCCCAGATCGGTCCGCTGCCGGTGATCCAGAACAACGCGTACACGGTGTCCGAGGCGATCGCCTCCGGGTCGCCCGGCACGCTGGCCGACTACGCGAGCTCGCTCGCCTGCGTCGACGAGACCGGTGCGACGGTGCCGACCAACGCCGCGGGCCAGCTCACGATCCCGAACCGCTCGGGCGCCAGCGTCGTGTGCACCATCACGAACGCGCCGCTGCTCGCGACCGTCGTCGTGCACAAGACCGTGCTCGACATCACCGGCAAGAACCCGGCACCCGGTGCCGGCTGGAGCCTCGGCGCGGCGACCACCGCGACCACAGGGACCGCCACCTCCACGCCCTCCGCGACCGCGCAGACGACGCCGACCTCGGGCGATGTGAACTGGACCGTCGCGTTCGACAAGACGACGTCGCGGGCGACCGTGCGCGTCTCGGAGACGCAGAAGAGCGGGTGGGACTTCGTCAACGGCAGTTGCACCGTCACGTCGCTGGGCGGCTCGCAGCGCACCGTGACCCTGCCCGGCGCCGCGGGTGCGGACGTCACCGGCGTCGCCCCCGGCGATGCGGTGGCCTGCACGATCACGAACAAGCCGTCGGCGGCGACGCTGACGCTGAAGAAGCAGGTCGACAACACCTACGGCGGCGGTTCCGTGGTCTCGGACTGGACGCTCACCGCGAGCGGAACGCAGACGATCACCGGAAAGACCGGAGACGCGAGCGTGACGAGCGCGGTCGTGACCCCGGGGACCTACGCGCTCTCGGAGAGCGGCAGCCCCGCGGGCTATGCCGCAGGGGCCTGGACCTGCACCGGCGCGACCGCGACCGGATCCTCCGTCACCGTCGCGGCGAACGCGAACGCGGTCTGCACGATCACGAACGCGAGCAAGCCCGGATCCGTGGCCTGGACCAAGACGTCGAAGGCGACCGGCGCCCAGCTCGCCGGATCCGAGTGGACGCTCACCGGCCCCGGCCTGCCCGCCCAGGGGCTCGTCGTCAAGGACTGCACCACAGCGCCCTGCGCCGGCCCCGACCTCGACCCGGCGCCGGGCGCCTTCCGCCTCGACAAGCTCGCCTGGGGAACCTACTCCGCCAAGGAGACGCTGGCTCCCGCCGGTTACATCGCAGCCGGATCCTTCACCTTCACGGTGAACGCCGCCAATGCCGGCACCACGCTCGACATCGGTGCTCAGCCGAACGAGCAGCAGCCTGGCGCGGTGCTGCCGTTGACCGGAGGCGTCGGAAGCGACGCGTTCCTCCTCGCGGGCGGCGCCATCGTGTTCGCCGCGCTCGCGCTCCTCGGCATCCTCCGCCTGCGCCGCAGCACGCGTCGCGCCTCCTGACCCATCACCCGCCTCAACCGACAGCAGGACAACTGTCGGCCGACGGGTGTCGGTCGACGAACGACAAAGAAAGCAGGAACGGAAATGACCAGCAGGTCTCTCGGGCTGCGCAAGCTCGCAGCCGGGCTCGGAGTCGCGGCTCTCGCCGCCCTCGGCGCCCTCGCCGTGTCGCCGGCCGCGAACGCCGCCGACACCCTGAGCCCGTCGAACATCACGGGCACCACGGGCAGCATCACCATCCACAAGCACGCCGGCGACCCCGGCGCCGCGGGTGACGGCACCCAGATCACCGACCCCGCGAAGATCGCCGCACTCGGGCAGGGCCTCGAGGGTGTGCAGTTCAGCGTTCAGCGCGTGAGCGCGAACGGCACTCCGATCGACCTCACCACTGCCGCAGGCTGGGACCAGGCGAAGACCGCGACGCCCGCGAACGTGTCGTCGGCGCCGTTCTCCCTCGCCGCCGGCACCACGGCGACCACCGACGCCTCCGGCCAGGCCGTGGTCTCGAACCTGCCGTACGGCCTGTACCTGGTGACCGAGACCAGCCCCGGCGCGAACCCGATCGTCTCGCCGGTGCAGCCGTTCCTCGTGTCGGTCCCGTACCCGAACCAGGGCACCTGGCTCTACAACGTGCACGTCTACCCGAAGAACAAGCTGAACTCCACGGAGCCGACCAAGACCGTCGCCGACCCGAAGGCGCCGGTGCTGGGCTCGCAGATCGTGTGGACGGTCAACGCGCCGATCCCCGCCCTGGCCGCAGGTGACACCTACCGCAGCTTCTCGATCACCGACAACCTCGACCCGCGCCTGACCTACGTCGGCGCCGTGGTCAAGGTCGACGGCACCACCCTCGTGGAGGGCACGGACTACACCGTCTCCGGCAACACCGTGATCACCTTCACGGCGACCGGACTGGGCAAGCTCGCAGGCAAGACCGCCGTGACCGCGGACATCACCACGACCGTGACCTCGCTCGGTGCCGATGGCCAGATCCTGAACACGGCCGTCGTCAACACCAACGGCTCCGACCGCACGACCAACACCCCGCAGACCAACTGGGGTCCGCTGAAGGTCGTCAAGCAGGACGGCACCACGAAGAACACGCTCCAGGGTGCGATCTTCGAGGTCTACGACGCCAAGAACGGCACCAAGGTCGCCGGCCCCGTCACGACCGACGCCAACGGCCAGATCCTGATCGACGGCCTGTGGGTCGGAAACAACGACGTGAAGAGCAAGGACTACTGGCTCAAGGAGACCCAGGCTCCGGCCGGCTACGTGCTCCCTGCCGACCCGTGGACGCAGGTCACGGTGACCGCCAACGGTCAGGCCAACCCGACCAGCATCACGATCTCCAACACCCAGCAGTTCGGCCCGAACCTGCCGCTGACCGGTGGTGCGGGCAGCACGCTGTTCGCCGTCGTCGGCGGTCTGCTGGTCGTGGCCGGTGTCAGTGCGATCCTGGTGCGCCGCGTGCGCGCTCGTCGCCACTGATCCGTCGTCCGTGAGTGATCCTTCCCACAAGGCGCATTCACGGACCCGAGGAGGGCAGGAGCCCCCAGGCTCCTGCCCTCCTCTTCTTCTTCCCGCCCCTTCCCGGTGCTGTCCGGGGCCGGAGTCGGGATCCGTTAGCCCCAGCACATCGAGGCTGAGAGGAGCAGTCGTGTCCCAGACCTCGCCGATGCGTCGCCGCGACGCGAGGCCCGCACCCCGCCGGCGATGGCGGATGCCTTGGGCGACGGCGATCCTCGCCGCCATCGCCTTCGTCGGCGTCCTCGTGCTGATGTACCCGACGGTGGCGAGCTGGTGGTCGCAGTACAACCAGTCGCAGCTGATCGTGAAGGTGGACTCCGAAGTCGGCGGCTCCGCGGCCGATGCGCGCGACAAGGCGCTCGAGGAGGCGAGGGCGTACAACAGGGCCCTCGTCGGCGGGGCGCTCGTCGCGCCGGGCTCGCGCATCCCGACGAGCACCGCAGCAGCGCCCGGATTCGACTATCCCCGCATCCTCCGGGCCGACGCGGATGGCGTCATGGGCCGCCTGCGCATCGCCTCGATCGGCGTCGACCTCCCGATCTACCACGGCACGTCCGACTCCACCCTGACCAAGGGCGTCGGACATCTCGAGGGCACCTCTCTGCCCATCGGCGGTGCCGATCAGCACTCCGTTCTCACCGCGCATCGAGGCCTGGCCGGCGCGACCCTGTTCGACAACCTCGATCAGCTGAAGGTCGGAGACACGTTCACGGTCGAGGTGTTCGGGCAGGTGCTGACCTATCGGGTGCGCGACACCAAGGTCGTGCTCCCCGAGGAGACGCAGACCCTGAGCGCGCAGCCCGGAGAAGACCTCGTCACTCTCGTGACGTGCACCCCGCTCGGCATCAACAGCCACAGGATCCTGGTCACGGGTGAGCGCGTGACGCCGACCCCGCAGAAGGACCTCGACGCCGCCGGAACGCCGCCGGACATCCCCGGGTTCCCCTGGTGGACGGTCGTGATCGGCTCCGCTCTTGTTCTGCTGGCCGGTGTCGTCGTGGCCGCCGGGCGCCCTCGCCGTGACTCCGACCGCGGAGCAGACGCGGTCGCAGGGGCATCCGTCAGTCCAGGAACTCCCGGGCTGCGACCGTGAGCGCCCTGACACCCACTTCGATCGTGGGGTGGATCTCGACGGCGAAGAACGGGGAGTGGTTGGTGGCGATGTCGCTGTCGACAGTGCCCTGCGCCACCGCGGCGGCGTAGCGCGCCGGCGCGATGCCGCCCCAGAACCAGAACACGAGCGGCACGCCCGCATCCCGGGCGAACCACGACACGTCCTCGCTGCCGGTGAACAGGCCCGGATCGATCACGTTCTCCTCGCCGAACGCGGCGCGGAAGGCCTGCGTCGCGCGCTCCGTCGCGGCGTCGTCGTTGATCGTCGCGGGCAGCGTGTGCAGCGTCTCGATCGTCGGATCCTGGGTCGCGCCGCTCGCCATCGCCTCGGCCTTGATCACCCGCTCCACCTTCGCCAGCACCTTGGTGCGCAGCGCGTCGTCCGGATAGCGCAGGCTGAGGTCGAGCGTCGCCTCGGCCGGGATGATGTTGTTCTTGGTGCCGGCGTGGATCGCACCGACGGTGACGACGGCGAGATCGTGCGGGTCCACCTCTCGCGAGACCACGGTCTGCAGGCGCATCACCGTCGCCGCGGCCATGACGACGGGATCGATCGTGGAGTGCGGACGCGAGCCGTGCCCGCCGCGGCCGTGCAGCACGACGTGCAGGCCGTCGGAGGCCGACATCTGGGGTCCGGGCCGCACGCCGATCATGCCGGCGGGGAACGGGGTCACGTGCTGGCCGATCACGACGTCAGGCCGGGGGAAGCGATCGAGGGCGCCGTCGTCGAGCATGGCGCGCGCGCCGGCGCCGAACTCCTCGGCGGGCTGGATGACCACGACCAGCGTGCCGGACCAGTCGTCCTTGGTCCTGACCAGCTCCTCCACCGCGCCGATCATCGCGGTCACGTGCATGTCGTGTCCGCACGCGTGCATGACGCCGACCTCGTGCCCCTCGGCGTCGACACCGGTCGCGGTGCTGGCGTAGGGCAGGCCCGACTCCTCGACGACGGGCAGCGCATCCATGTCGGCGCGCGCCCACACCACGGGGCCGTCGCCGTTGCGCAGCACGCCGATGACGCCCGTGTGCCCGACGCCCTCGGTGACCTCCAGCCCGAGGTCTCGCAGGTGCCCGGCGGCGATGCCCGCGGTGCGCACCTCCTGGAACGACAGCTCGGGGTTGCGGTGCAGGTCGATGAAGAGCGCTTCGAGGTCGATCGTCATAGGGCTGAGCCTACGCGGATCCGCCATCGGTCCTGATTCGTCGCATGACGCCCTGGTGTCGTCAGCGGGACGTGCGGTCCGCCCGGGCGGTGCGCGAAGCGGGTTCGGCGGGAGCGCTGCCGCCGGCTGTGGCCTCCTCGACGTAGGTCTCGAGGGCCGGACCCGGGTGGAGGACCCCGTTCACGATCGCCCGGATCGCGAACGCGCTGGCTTCGGCGAGTTCCACGGCCGACGGGTCGAGCAGCCACTGCAGCTGCAGGCCGTCCATGACCGCGAGGATCGAGGCGGATGCGCGCGCGATCATCGACGTGTCGGTCACGCCCTCCTGGGTGCACAGCTCGCCGAATGCGGCGGACACCTCGGCCCGGAGCTTCGCGTAACGGTGCTCGAAGAATCCGCGAGCGGGGTGGTCGTCGGTCACGGATTCGCTGGAGAGCACGGTGTAGACCTGCACGATGCCGGGCCTCAGCTCGTTGGCGAAGGCGGTCTTGACCAGGTGCAGGAAAAGCGCGGGGCCGTCGGGGATGTGCTTCTCGGCGAGTCCTGCGACGTCGCTCTCGTCGCGGTAGGCGAGCACCTCGAGCAGCAGCTTCTGCTTGGATCCGAAGTGGTGCAGCACTCCGGCGTGCGTCATGCCGACCTGCTCGGCGATGTCGGCGAGGGTGCCGTTCGTGGATCCCTTGGCGCCGAAGATCTCGATCGCCGCCTTCAGGATCTCGGTCCGCTTGCGCTCGGTCTCCGGCCGCGACTTCACGCGGCTCGATGTGGTCGTGACCATTCCGTTTCCCTCCCCTGCTTGTCATCCAGCTTACTGATCGGTAACCTCACCTTTACTTACTTTCCCGCTAGTAAGTTAATTCCCCAGGAAGCGGGACCCCGCACCAGATGGGCGCACGACGGCCGTGCCCCACCAGAAGGAGAAGCAATGAGGCTCAGGAAGACCTTGATCGCGGTGACGGCGTTCGCGGCGATCAGCGCGGTGGCGCTGACCGGCTGCTCATCGGGAGGCGCCAGCGCCTCCGGCGCGAGCGGCGGTTCGCTCACGGTCGCGAAACCGGACGGCGCCGCCATCCTCTCGACCCAGACGAACAACCCGTTCATCTCCACCGGATCCGGCATGTCCCTCGGCTACGACCGCATGATCTACGAACCGCTCGCCATGGTGAACCCGGTCGGCAAGAACGAGACCACACCCTGGCTGGCATCGAAGGTCGAGTGGAACGCCGACTACACGCAGCTGACCGTCACCCCTCGCGCCGACGTGAAGTGGAGCGACGGCAAGCCCTTCACCGCGGATGACATCGTCTTCACCTACAACCTCATCAAGAACACGCCCGCCCTCGATCTCGGCGGGCTCAAGCTCGCCGACGTCAAGAAGGACGGCGAGAACGTCGTGCTCTCCTTCAGCGAGTCCAAGTTCGTCAAGCAGGGCGATGTGCTGCAGGTGAGCATCGTTCCCGAGCACCAGTGGAAGAGCATCGCCGATCCGACCAAGGATCCGGTCAAGGAGGCCGTCGGAACCGGTCCCTACACGATCAAGAGCTTCTCCTCGCAGGGCGTCGTGCTGAAATCCCGCACCGACTACTGGGGCGGCAAGGTCCCGGTGGGCCAGCTCAAGTACCTCGAGTACAACGACAACACCGGACTGCTGCGCGCACTGCAGAGCAAGGAGGCCGACTGGGCGCAGATCTTCATCACCGACTACAAGACGAACTACGTCGACAAGGATCCGGCGCACAACGTGTTCTGGGGCGCCAACGTGCTCAGCCCCGACATGATCCTCGTGAACACCACGAAGGCCCCGTTCAACGACGTCGCCTTCCGCAAGGCCGTGAACATGGTCGTCGACCGCAAGGCGCACGCGGACAAGGCCCGCAGCAACGCCGGTCCCGAGCTCACCAGCGTGACGGGCATCCCCCAGCCGACGGGGGACCAGTACATCGCCGCGGAGTACAAGGACAAGACCTTCAGCATCGACGTCGACGGCGCCAAGAAGGTGCTCACCGACGCCGGGTACACCTGGAAGGACGGCGCGCTGATCGATCCCTCCGGTAACCCGGTGTCGTTCACGCTGCAGGATCCGCAGGGCTGGAACGACTACGTCACCGGCATCCAGCTGGTCGCCACGCAGATCAAGAGCACGCTGGGCGCCGATGCCAAGGTGGCGACGCCCGACGCGGACACGTGGTTCACGAACATGGCGACCGGCAACTTCGACGCGGCACTGCACTGGACGGGCTCCGGATCCAACCCGTGGCACATCTATGACGACGTCATGAACGGCTCCTACCTGGAGCAGGCCGCCGACGGCAAGGTCTCCGACAACTTCGGCCGGTACGACAACCCCGATGCGACGGCGCTGCTCAAGGAGTACGCGCAGGCCTCGGACGAGTCGACCCGCACCGCGGCCCTCGAGAAGCTGCAGAAGATCTTCGTCGAGGACGTCCCGGCCATTCCGATCGGCACGCACCCGCAGCTGGGCGAGTACAACACGCGCACCTACACGGGATGGCCGAGTGAGAAGGATCAGTACGCGACCGCCGACCCGACGCAGCCGTCGGCCGTTCAGGTGATCATGAACCTCAAGCCGGCCAAGTAGGTCGCACGACGCACGCGGGGTGAGGGGCCGGCGGCCCCTCACCCCGCGGATCCTGCCCGCTCGAGCACGAAAGCACCCCATGACAGACCCCCTTCTCTCGGTGCGCGACTTCTCCGTCGTGTACGACGTGGATCCGCCCGTGCAGGCGGTGAAGAACGTCACGATTGACATCCGCCGTGGTGAGATCGTCGGCCTCGCCGGTGAGAGCGGCAGCGGCAAGACCACCCTCGCCTACGGCGTGCAGCGGCTCTTGAAGCCGCCGGCGGTGATCACCGGCGGCAGCGTCGTCTTCCACGACGCCGACGGCTCCGACATCGACCTGCACGCGCTGGACGCCGAGCAGATGCGCCGGTTCCGCTGGGACAAGGTGTCGATGGTGTTCCAGGGTGCGATGAACGCCCTGAACCCCGTGGCGACGATCGGCGCGCAGCTGGACGACGTGTTCCGCGTGCACCGGCCGGGGATGAGCCGCGCGCAGCGGCGGGCCGAGGTGATCGACCTGCTCGAGATCGTGAAGGTGGGCGGGCAGCGGATCCGGTCCTACCCGCACGAGCTGTCCGGCGGCATGCGTCAGCGCGTGATGATCGCGATGGCGCTCGCCCTGCGACCGCAGCTCATGGTCATGGACGAGCCGACCACCGCGCTCGACGTGCTCGTGCAGCGCGAGATCCTGAAGCAGATCTCGCAGCTGCGCCACGAATTCGGCTTCTCGGTCGTGTTCATCACCCACGACCTGCCGCTGCTGCTGGAGATCAGCGATCGCATCGCCGTGATGCGCGAGGGCGAGATCGTCGAGCTCGCCGACGCCGAACGGCTGTGGACCGATCCGCAGCACGAGTACACCCGCGACCTGCTGCGCTCGTTCCCGCGGCTGACCGGCGAGCGGGGGGTGGTGGTGCGATGACCACGCTCGAGTTCCGGGGCGTCACCAAGATCTACAACGTCCGCGGCTCCGGCCAGATGAAGGCGCTGGACGATGTGAGCTTCACGCTCGAGTCGCACCGGACGATCGGGCTCGTCGGCCAGTCGGGCAGCGGCAAGTCCACGATCGCGAAGATCCTCACCCAGCTGGAGACGCCGACGCACGGCGAGGTGCTGCTCGACGGCGCTCCGATCCCGAGCCGCGGGAAGGGACTGCGCAGATATCGGCAGCAGCTGCGCATGGTGTTCCAGGATCCGTTCGCGTCGCTGAATCCGTACCACTCGATCCGGCATCACGTCGAGCGTCCGCTGCGCCTGGACCACGTCGTGCCGAGCAGGGAGATCGAGGGCGAGGTGCGCCGTCTGCTCGAGCGGGTGCGCCTGGATCCGGACGCGGTGATGGAGCGCCGCCCGCACGAGCTCTCCGGCGGCCAGCGCCAGCGCGTCGCGATCGCCCGCGCGCTCGCCTCCCGCCCTGCGCTGCTCGTCGCCGACGAGCCCGTGTCGATGCTCGACGTGTCGATCCGCCTCGGGGTGCTGAACCTGCTCGCCGACCTGCAGCGCGAAGAGGGGCTCGGAGTGCTCTACATCACCCATGACCTCGCCACCGCGCGGCACTTCAGCGACGAGATCATGGTGCTCAACCAGGGCAGGGTCGTGGAACGCGGCCCCGCCGACGACGTCATCCTCACCCCGCAGGACCCGTACACCCGGGAGCTGCGCGCCGCATCCCCCGACCCCGAAGCGTTCTTCCGCGCCCGGTCGGTTCAGACCTCCGGAGGTGCGCGATGAGCGCCGACACGTCCGCGCCCGCGACCGAGCGGGAGGCCGTCGCCTCGACGGCCGTCGACCCGACCCTCGTCGGGACCACGGCGACGAAGGCCGAACGCGGCGGACGGATCCGCGTGCCGTGGCGGTTCATCGGCGGTCGCGCGGCGTTCTACCTGTTCACCGCGTGGGCGGCCATCACGATCAACTTCTTCATCCCCCGCATGATGAAGGGCGATGCGGTCGACTCCTACATGGCCCGCAGCCAGGGGCAGCTCACGCCGGCGGCGGAGAAGGCTCTGCGCCTCATGTTCGGCCTCGACTCCTCGGTGCCGTTGTGGCAGCAGTACCTCGACTACTGGGGCATGCTGCTGCGCGGCGACCTGGGCGTCTCGATCTCCACCGGCATGGCGCCCGTGGGCGACGCGATCGCCGCGGCGCTGCCCTGGACGCTGGGGCTGGTCGGCTTCGCCACGATCGTCTCCTTCCTCGTCGGCACGAGCCTCGGCGCCGTGGTCGGATGGCGGCGCGGCGGACGTCTCGACGTGCTGGTCCCGGTGACGACGTTCCTCGGCACCGTGCCCTACTTCTGGCTGGGGCTGATCTTCATCGCCGTGTTCTCGACCGTGCTCGGCTGGTTCCCCGCCGGACACGCGTACGAGGTCGGTGTGGATCCGGGCTGGAACGCCGACTTCATCGGGCAGGTGCTCTCGCACGGCGCGCTCCCGATGATCACGATCGTGATCGCATCGGTGGGCGGCTGGGTGCTCGGCATGCGGAACATGATGCTCACCGTCCTCGACGAGGACTACATCACGGTCGCGCAGGCCAAGGGCATGCCGAACCGCCGCGTGCTCTGGCGCTATGCCGCGCGCAACGCGGTGCTGCCGCAGATCCAGAGCTTCGCGCTCTCCCTCGGCTTCATCGTGGGCGGCACGATCGTGATGGAGATGGTGTTCTCCTATCCGGGCATCGGCCTGCTGCTGCTGAGCGCCACCAATGCGAAGGACTACGCGCTCATGCAGGGCATCTTCCTCGTGCTCGTCATGGCGGTTCTCGTCGCGAACATCATTGCCGACATCGCGTACGCCATCCTCGACCCCCGCACCCGTCAGACGGAGGCCTGATCATGACGATTCCCGCAGACGACCGGACCGGTGCCGGCGTCCCCGCCACCGCCGTCCTTCTCACCGCAGAGCGCACTCCCGCGCCTCGCAAGACGTTCTGGACCCAGCTGGGGGCCTCGCTCGCGATGTTCGGCAACCGCAAGTCGGCTGCCGGGCTGATCATCCTCGGCGTGTTCATCCTCGTGGCGGTCTTCGCACCGTGGATCGCCCCGTACGGACCGAGCGTGCAGCACCTCGATGCGACGCTGCAGCCCCCGTCCTGGCAGCATCTGCTCGGGACGACGCACATCGGCGAGGACGTGTTCAGCCAGCTCGTGTACGGAACCCGCGGCGTGCTCGTGGTCGGCTTCCTCGCCACGATCATGGCCACCGTCGTCGCGATCGTCGTCGGGGTGACCGCGGGCTACCTGCGCGGGTGGAAGAGCGAGTCGCTGTCGGCGCTGTCGAACGTGTTCCTCGTGCTGCCCGGCCTGCCCCTGATGATCATCATCGCCTCGCAGTTCGAGGATCCGCCGCTGGTCGTCATCGCGGCCGTGCTGGGACTCACCGGATGGGCGTGGGGAGCGAGGGTCCTGCGCGCGCAGACCATGTCGCTGCGCAACCGGGACTTCATCCAGGCCGCGCGCGCCAACGGCGAGCCGCTGCACCGGATCATCCTGGTCGAGATGCTGCCGAACCTGATGGCGATCATCGCCTCGAGCTTCGTCGGAACGATGACCGCCGCGGTGCTGGGGCTCACGACCCTCGCGTTCATCGGGGTGATCCCGGTGTCGAACCTGAACTGGGGCACCATCCTGTTCTGGGCGCAGCAGAACAGCGCGTTCCCCGATTACTGGTGGTGGTACGTGCCGGCGGGTCTGTGCATCGCGCTGCTCGGCGTCGCACTTGCCCTCATCAACTTCGGCATCGACGAGTACGTCAACCCGCGCCTGCGCTCCGCCGGTGAGCGGGCCCGCGCCCTGAAGAAGCGCGGCATCGACGCGAACGCCGCGGTGACCGCCGTGCGGACCATCCCCTCCCCGGCGACGACCGGATCCGATCAAGAGAGCACCCCCGTATGAGCGACCTCCTGCCCTTCCGCGACCCGAGCCTCGGCACGGCCGAGCGGGTCGCCGACCTCCTGGGCCGCATGACCGTGGAGGAGAAGGTCGGTCAGATGCTGCAGCTCGACGCGCGCGACGACCTGCGCGACCACGTGCTGCGGCGTCATGCCGGCTCGATCCTGCACACGTCGCCCGAGCGGATCCTCGAGGCGAATCGGCTGACCGCCGAGACGCGGCTGCGGATCCCGCTGCTGGTGGGCGAGGACTGCATCCACGGGCACTCGTTCTGGCCCGGCGCGACCATCTACCCGACCCAGCTCGGGATGGCCGCCACCTGGGATCCGGCCCTGATCGAGCACGTGGCCCGCGCCACGGCTGAGGAGGTCGCGGCGACCGGGATCCACTGGACGTTCTCGCCCGTGCTGTGCATCGCGCGTGACCTGCGCTGGGGGCGGATCAGCGAGACCTTCGGCGAGGATCCGTTCCTCATCGGCGAGCTCGCGTCCGCGATGGTGCGCGGGTACCAGGGAGAGGGGCTGTCGGATCCGACCGCGATCCTGGCCACCGCGAAGCACTTCGCCGGCTACTCGGAGACGCAGGGCGGGCGGGACGCGTCCGAGGCGGACATCTCCCGCCGCAAGCTGCGATCGTGGTTCCTGCCGCCGTTCGAGCGGGTCGCCCGGGAGGGCTGCCGGACGTTCATGCTCGGCTACCAGACCACCGACGGGGTGCCGATCACGGTCAACGACTGGCTGCTCAGCGACGTGCTGCGCGGCGAGTGGGGATACACGGGCACCCTCATCACCGACTGGGACAACGTGGGCCGCATGGTCTGGGAGCAGCGCGTGCAGCCCGACTACGCGCACGCGGCGGCCGCCGCGGTCACCGCGGGCAATGACATGGTCATGACGACACCGCACTTCTACGAGGGCGCGCTCGAGGCCGTGCAGCAGGGCATGCTCGAGCCCGAGGCGTTCGACGCCGCCGTCGCGCGCATCCTCACGCTGAAGTTCGACCTCGGCCTCTTCGAAGACCCGCGTCTGCCTTCGCCCGGGCTGGACGCCGTGGTGGGCAGCGGAGCGCATTCCGACCTCAACCTCGAGGTGGCGCGGCGCTCCCTCGTGCTCCTGGAGAATGACGGGGTGCTGCCGCTGGGTGGGGCCGCGTCGCTGACGTCGGCGGATCCGATCCGCGTCGCCGTGGTGGGCCCGCTCGCCGACGACGCGCAGACGCAGCTCGGCGACTGGGCCGGCGGATCCGGCCAGGCGGGCTGGCTCGACGGGCAGCCCCGCGAGATGATCACCACCGTGCTCGACGGACTCCGCGCCGTCGACGGACTTGCCGTGCGCCACGCGCACGGGGCGGACATCCTCACGCTCGAGGACGACCCGCTCGGTGCGACCTTCCCGGACGGGCAGCCCCGGCCGCCGGTCGTGGTGCCGGCCGCATCCGATCCGCGACTCCTCGCCGAGGCGGTGCGGGCCGCGGAGGCCGCGGACGTCGTGGTGGCGGTGGTCGGGGATCGGATCGAGCTCGTCGGCGAGGGGCGCTCGACCGCGACCCTGGAGCTCATCGGCGGCCAGAACGCCCTGCTGGACGCGCTGATCGCGACGGGCACGCCCGTGGTTGTCGTGCTCCTCGCCTCCAAGCCGCTCGTGCTGCCCGCCTCGACGGCGAAGGCCGCCGCGGTGATCTGGGCCGCGAACCCCGGCATGCGCGGAGGGCGTGCGATCGCCGAGCTCATCACCGGAGCGATCGAGCCATCCGGGCGCCTGCCGATCTCGTTCGCACGCCATGTCGGTCAGCAGCCGACCTACTACAACCAGATCCGCGGGCAGCACGGCACGCGGTACGCCGACCTGACCCAGGCGCCGGCGTGGACGTTCGGGGACGGGCTCTCGTACACGACCGTGGAGTACTCCGCGCTCGGGCTGGTGTCCTCGACACTGGGCGCGGACGACACGATCATCGCGGAGGTGACGGTGGCCAACGCCGGATCCCGCCCGGTCCGCGAGACCGTGCAGGTGTACGTGCGCGACGTCGTGACGAGTGCGAGCTGGACCGACAAGGAGCTCAAGGCGTACCGCCAGGTGCAGCTCGCGCCGGGGGAGTCCGCTCGGGTGCGGCTGGAGCTGCCGGTCGGCGACTGCACGATCGTCGATGCGGAGGGGATCCGCCGCGTCGAACCCGGCGCGTTCGAGCTCTTGGTCGGCCCGTCCTCGCGTGAGGAGACCCTGCTGTCGGCCGCGTTCGAGGTGGTGGGCTGAGGCGGATCCGACGATTCGTCCGGAATCCTTGCAAAAGGGGAGCGGGGACCGGATCCGCTCTGGTTGGATGACCTGGTGCGAACGACTGCTGACGACACCCGCTTCCAGCCCGGAGCGCTGATCTGGCTCGCTGTCGCGACCTTCTCGATGGGGATCGACGGCTACGTGCTGGCGGGGCTGCTGCCCCAGATCGCGACCGACCTCGACGTGGATGCGGCGGCGGCCGGGCAGCTCATGAGCGTGTTCGCGGCGACCGGCGCGATCGCCGGACCCGTGCTCGGCGCGCTCACGGGACGGTGGGAGCGCAAGTCCACGATCGTGCTGTCCCTCAGCGTGTTCGTGCTCGGCAACCTGATGGTCGGGCTCGCGCCCACCTACTTCTGGGCGATGAGCGGCCGGGTGGTCTCGGCCCTCGGCGGCGCGCTGCTGAACGCCGTGATCGGTTCCTACGTCATCGCGCGCACCCCCGAGCAGTACCGTGGTCGCGCGCTCTCGCTCGTGATGGGCGGATTCTTGTTCGCGACCGCTCTCGGCGTGCCCGTCGGGCTCGTGATCGGGCAGAGCGACTGGCGGATCCCGCTGTTCCTCGTGGTCGGCGTCGGCGCTGCCGCACTCGTGGGGATCCTGGCGAAGGTGCGCCCGCTGCACCTGCCGCCGCTGTCGCTGCGCGAGGCTCTCAGTCCGCTCACGCGCCCGGCGATCCTGGCGGTGCTGCTGGTGCCGATGGGTCTCATGTGTGCGAGCTATCTCTGCTTCACCTACGCCACGCTCATCCTGGGCCCGCGGATCGGTGAGGGGTACCCCATCATCGGCGCGCTGTTCGGCTACGGCATCGTGAGCCTGGCCGGCAACATCGTGTCGGGTCGCGTGACCGACCGCCGCGGACCCGTCGCGGTGCTCACGGTCATCGTCGCCACGGTGCTCGCCGCCGCTCTGCTCGGCTGGGCGGGGCTCATGCTCCCGGGCGCTGCAGGCGCGGTCGCCGGGCTCGCCTGGTTCCTGGTCTGCGCGTTCTTCAACGGCGGATCGGGCGTGGCCGCCCAGACGCGGCTGGCCACGATGGTGCCGCCCGCAGTGGCCGCGCTCGTGCTCGCGCTCAACAACAGCGCCATGATGCTGGGCAGCGCGCTGGGCAGCGCCCTCGGCGGACTCGCGCTCGCCGAGGGTGCCCTGCCGGATCAGCTCCTGCTGCTGTCGGGCGTCGTGCTCGCGGTGACGCTCGGGGTGCAGGTCGCCACGGCGGTGGGGCACCGGCGCCGCGCCCGAGCGCATGTCGAAGTCGGCCCCCTCGGCTCCGGTCCGGTCGGGCCCGCTGAGCCGCCGATCGGCGCGGTCGAGCCCGCCTGAGGGGTCGCTTCCCGGGGTCGTTGAGCGAGCACCGAGCGTAGCGAGGAGCGAGACGAAACGCGGCGCTCTCGCGAGACCGCTGCGTTTCGTCTCGGTCGCCTTCGGCGTCCTCGCTCAACGACCCCGGGGGAAAGTCGTGTTCGACGACCCGACGATCGTCGGCGCCTCAGCCGATCGTGTACCAGGCGGCGGAGTTCGGCGGCAATACCGTCCCCGCTTCCGGGGCACTGTGCACCACGACCGCGGCACCCGGCGGGAGCGGCAGGGGCGTCTCGCCGAGGTTCGCCGCGACGTGCAGGTCGCCGCGCCGGAACGCGACCGCGTCGGATCCGAGCTCCTCCCAGACGAGGGAGCCGGATCCGAGCCCGCGCTCCTTGCGCAGCCGGAGCAGCGTCTTGTACAGCTCCAGAGTGGACCCGCCCGCGCCCTCCTCAGCGGCGCGCGCATACTCCGCCCACTCGGCGGGCTGCGGCAGCCATGAGGCGCCGGTTTCGTTGAAGCCGTACGACGGGGTCGTGCCGCTCCACGGCAACGGCACACGGCAGCCGTCGCGGCCGTAGCGCTCGCCGTCCGTGCGGAACCAGGTCGGATCCTGCCGGAACTCGTCGGGGATCTCCATCGCCTCGGGAAGGCCCAGCTCTTCGCCCTGGTACAGGTAGGCGGATCCGGGCAGCGACAGCATCACGGTGGTCGCGGCGCGGGCGCGCGCCAGGCCGAGGGCACGGTCGGGCTTCGGCTCGTCCCGCGGGCCGATGCCCTCGCCCTGAGGGTTGTCCCAGGTGAGCGCGAGCCGCGAGGCGTGACGTACGACGTCGTGGTTGGACAGCACCCAGGTGCTCGGCGCGCCGACCGCGCCGAACGCGTCGAGGGAGTCGCGGATCACGGCGCGCAGCTCGGCGGCGTCCCACGGCGTCATCAGGTAGTTGAAGTTGAACGCCTGGTTCATCTCGTCGGGGCGCACCCACAGCGCGATCTGATCGAGCGTGGGCAGCCACGCCTCCGCGCACAGGGCGCGGTCGCCGTCGTAACCGGCGAGCACCTCGTGCCAGTCGCGGTAGATCTCGTGCACGCCGGGCTGGCCCCAGTACGGCACGTCCTCCTGATCGCCGCCCATCGAGTCGGCCCCGTCGCCGGGCGTGTAGTCGGGCAGCCCCGCCTTCTTGATCATGCCGTGCGCGACATCCACCCGGAAGCCGTCGACGCCGCGGTCGAGCCAGAAGCGCAGCACGCCGCGGAACTCCTCGCGCACCTCCTCGTTCGTCCAGTCGAAGTCGGGCTGGCTCTCATCGAAGATGTGCAGGTACCACTGGCCGGGCGTGCCGTCGGGTTCGGTGACCCGGGTCCACATACCGCCGCCGAACACGCTCTGCCAGTTGTTCGGCGGCAGCTCGCCGTGCTCGCCCTTGCCGTCGCGGAAGATGTAGCGCGCTCGCTCGGGGCTGCCCGGGGCCGCGGTCAGCGCCTCCTGGAACCAGCGGTGCTGGTCGGAGGAGTGGTTCGGCACCAGGTCGACGATCACGCGGATGCTGCGGGCGTGCGCGGCGGCCAGCATCGCGTCGAAGTCGTCGAGCGTGCCGAACAGCGTATCGACGCCCCGGTAGTCCGAGACGTCGTAGCCGGCGTCCTTCTGCGGGCTGGGCATGAACGGGCTCAGCCAGATCGCGTCGACGCCGAGCTCCTGCAGTGCGTCCAGCCGGGAGGTGATGCCGGGCAGGTCGCCGATGCCGTCGCCGTCGGCGTCGGCGAAGGAGCGCGGGTAGATCTGGTAGATGACGGCGGTGCGCCACCACTCGGATCCGGGGGCGGACTGCTGCTCGATCTCGGCCATGCGATCAGGGTACCGGGACCCGGTGAATCCCGGAAACGCGCGGATCGAATCGGTTCGAGCGGAAGCGGATCCGTCTTCGCTCGGAATTCAGCGGGCGATGAGGTTCACCGGCTCCTCGCCCGCGCGCATGCGGTCGATCTGGGTGCGCATCAGCGCGGCGATGCGCGGGCTCATGGCGGTCGAGGCGCCGCCGACGTGCGGGGTGAACAGCACTCCGGGGGTGCTCCACAGCGGGTGGCCTTCGGGCAGCGGCTCCGGATCCATGACGTCCAGCGCGGCGCGGATCCGGCCGTTCTCGGCGACCAGTGCCTCCGTGTCGACGAGCGTGCCGCGGCCCACGTTGACGAGCAGTGCTCCGTCGGCCATGTGCGCGAGCATGCCGGCGTCGAACAGCCGGTGCGTGGCGGATCCGCCCGGCAGCGACAGGATGACGATCTCGGCGTCGGGGAGCAGCGCGGGCAGGTCGGCGAGGGCGTGCACGGTGATCTCGCCGACGCCGTCGATCACCTCGGTGCGGGCGGTCTGCGCGACGGCGGTGATCGTGGTCTCGAAGCCGGCCAGGCGCCGGGCGACGGCCTTGCCTACTCCGCCGATGCCGACCAGCAGCACGCGCCGGTCCGCGAGGCTCGAGGTGAACGCCCTGTCCCACACTCCGGCATCCTGCGCGCGCACGAACCTCGGCAGTTCGCGCTGCGCCGCGAGGGTCAGAGCGAGCGCGAGCTCGGCGGTCGCCGGCTCATGCACGCTGGCGGCGTTGGCGAACGGCACGCCCGCGGGCACCCGGTCGATCACGGCTTCGTAGCCGATCATCTGCCCCTGCACGAGGCCCACGTCGACGCCGTCCAGCGCGGAGAAGCGCTGCCGGCCGAGGTAGGACGGCACGACGATGTCGATCCGAGGTGCGGGCGGGGGCGTGGTCATGTCCCAGACCTGCACCGCCACGCCCTCGGGCAGCGGGCCCTGGGCGGCGATGTCGGCGGCGAGTTCGGCGGTGGGGACGGTGACGAGCAGGCTCACCCCTCGAGCGTAGGCCCCGCGGCGCGACTCCGGATCGGACCACTCGACAGTGCGTGGCCCGACCGGGCCCGACGCAGACCGACCTGGCCGGGCAGGCGTTGACAAATGTCATCTGTATACATAATACTGAGTGCGTCCCGACCCTCTGATCTGCCCTTCAACGACGAAAGAGGTGGCGCCATGCCCCGCTCGAACCCTCGACTCCTGCGCACGCTCGCGGCAGTGTCCGCCGGCGCCCTGATGCTCGGTCTCGCCGCGTGCAGCGGTGGCGCGTCCGGCGGTGCCGCCGGCGGGAAGACCACCGTGGTCTGGTCCACGTGGGGCAGCGCCGACGAGCTCAAGCGCTATCAGGACTTCGACAAGGAGTTCATGAAGCGCCACCCCGACATCACCGTCAAGCTGCAGCCCGTCGCCGGCTATGACGACTATCACTCCAAGCTCCTCGCGCAGCTCACCAGCAACACGGCGCCCGACGTCTTCTACGTCGGCGACGACATGATCGGCCAGTTCGTCGGATCGAATCGGCTGATGCCGCTCAAGAGCCTGATGAACGGCCCCAAGAGCCAGAGCAAGGTCGACGACTTCTCGCCGGGCCTGTTCGGTGCGGCGGAGAAGGACGGCGAGATCTACGCCGCTCCGAACGACTCGAACCCCGACGTGTTCTGGTACGACAAGGAGGCGCTGAAGGCCGCAGGCGTCACCGACGACCCCGCGACCCTCGCCGCCGAGGGCAAGTGGACCACGAGCGCGTTCCTGGACATGAACAAGAAGCTCCACGACGCCGGGCTCACCGGCACGATGTTCTGGAACTACTGGGCCACGCAGTGGAGCTGGCTGAGCTCTCAGGGCGTCTCCGCCCCCTACGACAAGAGCGGGAAGTTCGTCGCGAACAAGGACGCCGACGCCGTCAAGGCGCTCGATCAGTTCGGATCCCTGTTCCAGGACAAGACGTTCCTCGTCGCCGACACCCTTCCCGATGGGGCGGGCGCCGACAGTGTCTTCGTCTCGCACAAGGCCGGGTTCTTCGTACAGGGGCGTTACACGATCGGCACCGTCGAGGCCGCCGGTGTGAAGGACTCGTACGACATCGCACCGTGGCCGACGCCCGACGGCAAGGCCGCGCCCACGGGCGTCGCCACCTCGTTCCTCGCGATCAACAAGGGGACCAAGGTCAAGGACGCGGCGTTCACCTTCTGGACCGAGTTCCTCTCGGCCGAGGGGCAGACCCTCCGCCTGCAGGGCGGCGGCAACGCGGTGCCGTCCATCAAGGGTGCCGACAAGGTGGTGCTGGACGGCTACCCGGCGCACGCGCAGAGCTTCCTCGACATGCGCGACATCGGCTTCGTCAACTATCCGACCGAGGCGCGCCTTCCGGGCATCCGCGGTGGCATCGGCGACCAGTTCCTCGCCCTCTACCAGGGCAAGCAGGACGCGCAGGCCACGCTCGACGCGGTCGGCAAGCTGGTCCAGGACGGCAAGTGAGCATGAGCGCACCGTCGGTGAGCACCCGGGCGTCGTCGTCGACGGCGCCCGGGTGGCGGCGCGAGGCCGCCTGGCGGCGCCGCGACCGGCGCTGGGGCTACGCCTTCGTCGGGCCGCAGCTGATCGGCATGGGCCTGTTCGTGCTCGTGCCGTTCCTCGCGAGCCTCGTGCTCGCGTTCGCGCACTGGGACGGCCTGACCGACCTCAGTTGGGTCGGCTTCGAGAACTTCAGCACCGAACTGGCCGATCCGCTCTTCGGCCGCGCGATCCTGAACACGTTGCTCATCGCGATCATCACGGTGCCGATCGGCCTCGCGCTGGCCGTGACCATCGCGGTCGCGCTCGAGAAACTGAAGACCCGCACGCTGTACCTGGTGCTCTTCTTCGCGCCGGTGGTCACCTCGACGGTGGCGGTCGCGATGATGTGGCAGCAGATGTTCCGCGCGGACGGCATCCTGTCGTCGGCCATCTCCAAGATCTTCGGCGTCGCGCCGCCGGACTGGCTGCAGGATCCGCGACTCGCCCTGATCGCCGTGTGCATCGTGACGATCTGGTCGTCGCTGGGTCTCAACGTGATCATCTTCCTCGCCGGGCTGCAGAACATCTCGCCGTCGGTGATCGAGGCCGCGCGGATCGACGGAGCCGGCGCCTGGCGGCTGTTCACCGCGATCCGGCTGCCGCTGCTGTCTCCGATCGTCTTCTTCTCCTCGGTGATCGCCTTCATCTCGTCGCTGCAGACCTTCGACACGGTGTACGTGCTCGTGCACAACGCCGGACCCGACAACGCCACCCGCACGATCGTCTACCACATCTACGACCTCGGCATGAAGAAGTTCGACTTCGGACTCTCATCGGCCGCGAGCATCATCCTGCTGCTGCTGACCCTCGTGATCACGGGGATCCAGTTCGCCGCGCAGAAGAAGTTCGTCCATTACGAGGATGACCCCGCATGAGCGTCGACACCCCGCGCCTCGCCACCGGCGACCGTGCGCCCGCCACCGATTCCACGATCGCGCTCGTCGCGCCCGGCAGGCGGATCCGTCCGCGCCCCGCGGGCAAGGGCCGTCGCCGGCTGTCCGCCACCGTCCTGCACGTGGTGCTGATCGTCGCCGGGCTCGGCATGGTCTTCCCGTTCGTGTGGATGCTGCTGACCTCGTTCAAGACGCTGCCGCAGCTGCTCAAGAACCCGCTGTCGCTGCTGCCGAGCCCGTGGACGGTCGACAACTACGTCCAGGCGTGGAACGCGGTGCCGTTCGCGCAGGCGTACCTGAACAGTGCCTACATCGCGGTGCTGGTCGTCATCGGCACGCTCATCACCGCGTCGATGGCGGGCTACGCGTTCGCGCGCATCCGCTTCCGCGGGTCCAAGGTGCTGTTCATCGTCTTCCTCGCCACGCAGATGATCCCCAAGCAGGTCACGCTCATCCCGTTCTACCTGCTGATGTCGCAGCTGGGCTGGGTGGACTCGCACCTCGCGCTCATCATCCCGGGCATGATCGCCAACCCTTTCGCCGTGTTCCTGATGCGCCAGTTCGTGCTCTCGCTGCCGCGGGAGCTCGAGGAGGCGGCGCTCGTGGACGGCGCGGGACGGATCCGCACCTTCTTCCAGGTGATCCTGCCGAACCTCAAGCCGGGGCTCGCCGCGCTCAGCATCATCGTCGCCCTCGACGTGTGGAACTCCTTCCTGTTCCCGCTGGTGCTGCTCAACACGCCCGACCTGTTCACGGTCCCGCTGCTACTGCAGTCGTTCCAGGGGCAGTTCGGCTCGGTGAACTACGGTCTGGTGATGGCCGCCTCGGCGATCTCGACCGTGCCGATGCTGATCGTGTTCGTGATCGGACAGCGCCGGATCCTGAACAGCATGGCCGCGTCCGGCCTCGGCGGGCGCTGACGTGACGGATCCCCGCACCTCAGCGGCGTCGGCCCCGCCGTCCGTGTCCGACACGCCGTCCGTGTCGGACACGCCGTCCGCTGCGGAGCTCGCGCTCGCCGCGGGCGGGCACCTCGACCTGGTGACCGCCCCGTTCACGATGCCCCGTTCGCGCCTGCTGGTCTTCCGCGAGGGCGACGGCGTGCGCGTGCACACCTCCGAATACGAACGGCGGCTCGACCAGTGCCGCGTGCTGGACGGGCTCCTCGTGCACGACGGGGCCGGCCGGGTCCTCCCGGTCGTCGACGTGCAACCGCACCGGATCTCGTTCGGGAGCGTTACCCTCGCCTTCGACGGCCTGCGCGCGCTCAGCATCGGCGGCGACCCCTCGGCGTCGGTGCTCCTCACGCTGCCGGACGGCACCGAGTCCCGGCACGAGATCGGATCCGGTCTGCGCATCGACGTCGCCGCCGACCGGACGGTCGCGGTCGCGACGCAGGCCGATGGCGCGCATCGCGATGCCGTGGCGGCTCTGCGGGCGCTGTGGGAGGAGTGGTTCGACCGTTGCCCGCGGGTGCGCGAGGATCTGCAGGACATGGCGGCGTTCTGCTGGTGGGTGCTCGGTGCCAACATCGTGGAGCTGCCGGCGCTCGAGGGGGCTCGGGCGATCGTGCCGTCGAAGATCGGCTACGTCGGGCTCTGGCAGTGGGACGCGTACTTCATCGCGGTCGGGCTGCGCCACGGCGACCCGGAGCTCGCCAGGGAGCAGCTCGAGCTCGCGTTCCGGTTCCCGCGCGCCAACGGGCAGCTGCCCGACGTCGTGCACGAGCAGGGCGTGCTCGCCACGAGCGACGACCTGCCCGAGTCGGATCGGGCGACGCTGCGGCGTGCGGGTTCGCAGGTGGCGGATCCGACCGCTCCCGTGCCGCTCACCAAACCGCCGCTCGCCGCGTGGGCGCTGCGGAAGGTGCTCGAGGTCGAGGACGCGCCGGAATGGGCCGCGGACCAGCTGGAGCGGGTGATCCGTTCGCAGGACTGGTGGTTCGCGGGGCCCGAACAGAACGGATCCGACCTCGACGGCGACGGGCTGCCGGAGTACGGCCACCCGTACTCCTCCGGCCTCGACGACAGCCCGGTGTTCGACGGGCCGATCCCCACCACGGCGCCCGATCTCGCGGCCTACCTCGTGCAACAGGATCGCGAGATCGCCGCCCTCGCGGCGCGCTACCTGCCGGGTCATGACATCGCGCCGCACTTCGCTCGCGCCGACCGCACGGTCGCGCTCCTGATGGAGAAGCTGTGGGATCCGGCCGAACGGCGCTTCATCGCGCGCGGGCCCGTGTCGGACCGCGACGGGGTGCGCATCGCGAGCGACACCGTGGTGGGGCTCATGCCGCTGCGCGTGGAAGGGCTGCCGCAGGACGCCCGCGCCGCCCTGCTCGCAGCGATCGACGACCCGGAACGGTACGCGCTGGAGTGGGGACTGCCGACCGTGTCGGCGTCGGATCCGGACTTCTCCCCGGAACGGATGTGGCGCGGCCCGATCTGGATCAACACCAGCGCGCTCATCGCCGAGGGGTTGGACGAGGCAGGACGGCCGGAGCGTGCCAGGGAGCTGCGCGAGCAGACCGTGCGCCTGGTGATCCACGGCGGCGGACCGCACGAGTACTTCAATCCGCGCACGGGTCTCAAGGCCGAGCGCGCGACGACGGCATTCGGCTGGTCGGCCGCGCTGTTCCTGGATCTCGCGGTCACCCTCAGCCGCTGAGGCGGGCGCACCCCCTCCAGAGCGTCGAGACCCCCTCAGAGCGTCGAGACCCCCTCCTGCCTGCGCGGCGGAGAGGGGGTCTCGGCGTTTCGTGGGGGTTCGGGGCGCCGACCGGCCGCGGCGGAGAGGGTGTTTTCGGTGTTCCGAGAGGGTGGGTGCGCGCCGGACGGCCCTGCCCGGGTGCCCCGCTCCGGAGTTCTCGACGGTTCTGGTGTTCACGTGAACACATGTGTACTGTATGCAGTATCCAATTCTGACGAGGAGGTCATGATGAAGCGACGCGGCATGCTCGCGCTGGCGATCGGCGCTGTGGCGACCATCGCCCTGTCCGGGTGCGCGTTCGGTGGCGGGGCGCCGAGCGGTGGTGAGGCTCTCAAGCCGGATGCCCAGGCGACGGGCACGATCACGATCTGGTCGTGGGATGTCGCCGCGACCGCGCTCAAGCGGCTCGGCGCCGACTACGAGAAGGCGCACAAGGGCACCACGATCAAGGTCGTCGACATCGGCTACGACAACGCCTACGACAAGATCTCGGTCGGGCTGCAGGCCGGCACCGGCCTTCCGGACCTGATCACGCTCGAGACCGATCACAACCAGAGCTACCTCACGCAGTTCCCCAAGGGCTTCGTCGACCTCTCGCCCGTGCTCGGCGACAAGAAGGCCGACTTCGACCCGTTCAAGTGGTCGACCGGCACCGGCAAGGACGGCGCGCTGCGCATGGCGCCGTGGGACTCCGGGACCGTCGGCCTCTACTACCGCACCGACTACTTCCGGGCCGCGGGCGTGGATCCCGCCTCGATCAAGACCTGGGACGACCTCGTCGCCGCAGGGGAGAAGATCAAGGCCGCGACCGGGCACACGCTGCTCACCGCCGATCTCGCCTCGGGCGGATCCCTCTCGATGTATCTGCAGCAGCAGGGCGCGGGCTACTTCGACGACAAGGGCGACATCACGGTGAACTCGCCGGACGCCGTGCGTGCGCTCACCCTGCTGCAGACCATGCAGCAGAAGGGGCTCATCAAGAACGCCAAGGGCTGGGACGCGAGCGTCACGAGCGCGAAGGACGGCGACTCCGCCGTCACCCCCGAGGCGGTCTGGTGGATCGGCACGCTCGAGGGCGAGGCCCCCGAGCTCAGCGGGAAGTACGCCGTGCGCGACCTTCCGGTCTTCGACGACAGCAGCGCGCCGACCTCGAACAACGGCGGATCCGGGCTCGCGATCCCTTCCCAGGCGAAGAACCCGCAGCTCGCGGCCGACTTCATGGCCTACGTGCTGGCGAACACCGACAACCAGTCGAGCATGATGCAGAAGGAAGGCCTGTTCCCGGCCTATCTGCCGGCGCTGAAGGCCGACTTCTTCGAGCAGCCGAGCGACTACTTCGGCGGGCAGAAGGTGTTCCAGACGTTCGCGGAGCTGACGCCGAAGATCCCGTCCGTCGCCTTCACGTCCGACCAGTCGGTCGCGAGCGACGCCGTCATCAACGCCGTCGGCGCCGCCGTGCTGAACGGCGAGGATCCGAAGAAGGCGCTCGACGACGCGGCCGCGCAGATCGCGAACTCGACCGGTCGCAAGATCGCGGGCTGACATGACGGTCGCCACTGTGCGGCGGCCTTCCGCGGAGGGGAGCCACGACGAGAACCGTCGCGACTCCCCTCCGAAGGGCCGGCGCTTCGCCGCTCGCATGCAGCGCCCCGGACTGTGGTTCGCCCTTCCGGCGGCCGTGCTGCTGGCGCTGTTCTTCGCCTACCCGCTCGTGGTGTCGCTGCTGCAGAGCTTCTTCCGCACCTCGGGCGGGGTGAGCACCTTCGTCGGACTCGACCAGTACGCGCGGATGTTCCGGGATCCGCTGGTGCTGAAGAGTCTGGGCAGCGCGCTGCTGATCCTGGTCGTGCAGGTGCCGATCATGATGGCGCTCGCCGTCGGGCTCGCCTATCTGCTGAATCAGGCATGGCTGCGTTTCCGGGCGGGGTTCCGTCTGCTCACGTTCCTGCCGTCCATCACGACGCTCGTCGCCTATTCCGTCGTGTTCCGCGTGATCATGACCACGGACGGCGGCATGCTGAACCAGGTGCTCGCCCTGTTCGGGGCCGGCCCCATCGACTGGCTCAACAACGAGTGGTGGGCGAGAGTGGCCGTGATCGCCTCGATCACCTGGCGCTGGACCGGCTACAACATGGTCATCATCCTCGCCGGCCTGCAGTCGATCCCGCCCGAGCTGTACGAGGCGGCCCGCATCGACGGCGCCGGACGCTGGCAGACCTTCCGGCACATCGTCGTGCCCCAGCTGCGGCCCGTGCTGATCTTCACCAGCGTCACGTCGACGATCGGCGCGCTGCAGCTCTTTGACGAGAACTTCATCCTCACCGGTGGCGGGCCGAACAACGCGACGCTCACCCCGGTGCTCTACCTGTACAAGATCGGCTTCCAGCAGTTCGACTTCGGCTACGCGAGCGCGATCGCCTGGATGCTCGTGATCCTCACCGGGATCATCGCGGTGATCCAGTTCCGCATCATGAGGGAGAAGCCATGACGACGCAGCTGATCACCACCGGCCGCGGCCGGCGCGCCGGTCAGCCCACGACCCGCGCCGGTGAGCCGCTGCTGCGCCGGATCGTGCTGCGGGCGCCGGTCTACGCGGTCATGATCGTGGCGAGCGTGCTCGCGCTCATCCCGTTCCTGTGGATGGTCATCGCCTCCACGCACAAGACCAGCGACCTCTTCGTCACTCCGCTGCCGCTCCTGCCGGGTGGCGAGTTCTGGCAGAACCTCGGACGGCTGCAGGAGAGCGTCGGGTTCGGGCAGGTGATGCTCAACAGCGTGCTCGTCGCCATGGTCTACACGGTGTTCAGCTCGCTGATCAGCATCATGTGCGGCTACGGTCTCGCGACCTACCGGTTCCGCGGCCGGGGCGTTCTCCTGGGCGTGATCCTCGTCACCATGATGATTCCGATGCAGGTGCTGCTCGTGCCGCTGTTCCAGATGATGGCCAGTGCGGGATGGATCGACAGCTACCAGGCGCTCATCGTCCCGTTCCTCGCGAACGCGTTCGGCATCTTCCTGATGCGGCAGGGTTTTCTCGACTTCCCGACCTCGCTCATCGAGGCGGCCCGGATCGACGGTGCGAGCGAGCTGCGCACGTTCTACCGGATCGTGCTGCCGGTCGCCCGTCCGCAGATCGCGGCGCTCGTGATCTACACGTTCATCAGCCAGTGGAACTCGTTCATCTGGCCGCTGCTCATGCTCAACTCCGAGGACAGGTACACGGTTCCGGTCGCGCTGAACACGATGATCGGGCTCAGCCGGGTCGACTACTCGGGGCTGATGCTCGGATCCCTGCTGGCGACGCTGCCGCTGTTCGTGCTGTTCCTGGTGTTCCAGAAGCAGTTCGTGGCGGGCCTGCTCGGGGGAGCCGTCAAGGGCTGAGTGCACCCGGCCAGGCCGGCCCGGGTGTGCCTGGGGCCGGTCCGGCCGTGCCGGCGGGCGTGCCGTCCGTGCGGTGGCCGTGCCGTCTGCACGACTCGGGGACGCATGCACGATGGGACCACCGGATCCGTCGTGCATCTGTTCCTGGGTCGTGCAGACGGTCGCGTGACCGGGCGGGGCTCAGGCCGAGAAGTAGGCGCTCGAGGAGTTGTCGAGGATCCGCTGCATGCCGTGGGTCCAGTTGACCTTGAGCGCTTCGACGGCGGCAGGGACGTCGCCGTCCGCCAGGGCATGCGCGATCGCGGCGTGCTCGGCCGCGACCCGGTCGATCTTCACGTCGTCCGCGACGAGCAGGGCCTCATAGCGATGGAAGGATCCGCGCACGCTCTCGATCACATCGAGCAGGCGCCGGTTCGGGCACACGGACAGCATGAGCGCGTGCCACTCGTCGTCCTTGGTCATCACGAGAGCGTGCTCGACGTGCTCGTCGGTGAACGCGTCGGCGAGCTCGACGAGACGCACCCCGACCTTCTTCAGGTCCTCGACGGGGCTGAGCTCGAGAGCGAGGCTCTCCAGCGTCGCCATCACCGGCGCGAGATCCTCGAACTCGCCCGCACTGAGCGGCACGAAACGGAATCCCTTGCCGTTCTCGCTGCTGATCTGCCCCTCGGACTCCAGGGCGATCAGCGCCTCTCGCAGGGGTGTGCGGCTGACGCCCAGCTCAGCGGCGAGCTGGACCTCGTTGATGCCCTCGCCGGGCCTGACCTGTCCGGCGCGCATGCGGGTGAGCAGTTCCTCGCGCACCTGGGAACGCAGGTTCTTGCGTTCGATAGCCATTCGTTCTCCCCTTCGGCCGGTGCGGTCAGCCTACGGCTTGACCGGATCCGGCATTCGCCATACCCTTGCTGTATACAGAATACATTGAACAGCGTTTCTGTACAGACTCAGGGAGGAGCCTTGGTGGCCCAGCATCTCGACGACGAGCGGATCCGCGAGGTCCGGATCGACGCCCTGGCGTTCGGCGGCGACTACAACCCCGACCAGTGGTCGGAGGAGGTGTGGCGCGAGGACATCCGCCTCATGCTCGACGCGGGTGTGAACATGGTGAGCCTGCCGATCTTCAGCTGGCCGCAGCTCGAGCCCGAGCCCGGCGTCTACGACTGGGCCTGGCTCGATCGCATCCTCGATCTGCTGCACGAGGCGGGCATCAGGATCGACCTCGCCACGGCCACCGCCACCCCGCCCTCCTGGCTGCTGCGGGCGCACCCCGAGATGGCGCCGTGGGACTCCGACGGGCACCGTCTGGAGTTCGGATCCCGGCAGACGTACTGCCCCTCCTCGCCGATCTGGCGCGAGAACGTGGCCCGCATGACCCGCGCGATCGCCGAGCGTTACGGCGCGCATCCGGGGCTCGCGATGTGGCACATCTCGAACGAGTACGGCGATCATGTCTCGCGGTGCTGGTGCCCCGAGTCGGCCCGGCACTTCCGGCGCTGGCTGCAGGCCCGCTACGGCGACCTCGACGGGCTGAACGAGGCCTGGGGCGTGAACGTCTGGGGCCAGCGCTACACGTCGTGGGAGCACATCGAGACGCCGAAGAAGGCGCCGGGCCCGATCAACCCCACCAAGCTCCTCGACTTCGAGCGGTTCTCCTCCGACGCGATGCTCGAGCTCTTCCAGGTCGAGATCGACGTGCTGCGCGAGGTCACCCCCGACATCGCCGTGACCACGAACTTCATGAGCATGTTCCGCGACCTCGACTACTGGCGCTTCGCCGAGCGTGAGGACGTCGTGACCGACGACGGCTACCCGGACCCGATGGATCCGACCTCGCACGTCGGCGCCGCACTGAACTACGGCCTCATGCGCTCCCTCAAGGGCGGCCGGCCCTGGCTGCTGCTCGAGTCGTCGGCGAGCGCCACCAGCTGGCGCGACATCAACGTGCCCAAGGCTCCCGGCAAGATCCGCGTGGAGAGCCTGCAGGCCGTCGCGCACGGATCCGACGCGGTCATGTTCTTCCAGTGGCGCCAGGCCAAGTACGGCCAGGAGAAGTTCCACTCGTCGATGCTCGGCCACCGCGGCGAGCGCTCGCGCAGCTTCCGGGAGACGAAGGCGCTCGGCAACGAGCTCCGCCGGCTCGAGGCGGTGCGCGGCAGCCGGGTGCGCTCGCGCGTGGGGCTCGTCGTGGACTGGGACTCCTGGTGGGGGTCCAGCGCGATCGAATCGCTGCCGTCGCAGCGGCTGCAGTGGGCGCAGCAGGCCCGCGCCTGGCATCGCGCGCTCTACACCCTGGGGCATCCGGTCGACGCCGTGCGCGTGGGCGGCGCCGACGCAGGGACGCCCTTCGACGGCTACGACGTGATCGTGGCGCCGAACCTGTACATCCTGGAGGAGGAGCACGCGGACGCCCTGCGCGCGTTCGTGGAACGCGGCGGCACCCTGGTCGTCGGGCCGTTCTCGGGCGTCGTCGATGCGACCGAGAAGGTGCACGACGGCGGCGCCCCCGGCCCGCTGCGCGACCTGCTCGGCGTGGAGGTCGACGAGCAGTGGCCGATCGCCGACGGGTGCACCGAAGCCCTGGCCTACGGTGCCGAGGAGCTCGAGGTGCCGAGCTGGAGCGAATGGATCGAGGCCGACGCGGACGTCGAGATCCGCGGCGCCTACGCCTCGGGCGAGCTCGCGGGCCTGCCGGCGGTCACCCGTCGCGCGCACGGCTCCGGATCCGCCTGGTACGTCAGTGCGATGCTGCAGCCCGAGGGGCTCGTCGCCGTGTTCCGCGACATCGTGCGCACCGCGGGCCTGCCCGCGCGCGACGAGGTGTCCGTGCAGGCCGAGGCGGTGACCCGCTCGGACGACACGACCGACTACACCTTCCTGCTGAACCATGCGGCCGGCCCCGTGACCTTCCACCTGCCGCTCGCCGGTGTCGATCTGATCACCGGATCCGACACGGGCGACGCCGTGACGCTGGATGCCTACGGCGTCGCCGTCGTCGCCACGCCGCGCGCCGCGCAGATCCCTTTCCTCACCCTCGCCCTCACCACCCCGTCGAAGGAGCTGGCATGACGCAGACGTTCGTGCACCCGTACATCCCGAACACGGCGCCCGAGGTCCACGCCGAGATGCTCGCCGCCGTCGGCGCCGCCTCGGTCGAGGACTTCTACGCCGACGTGCCGGAGGAGCTGCGCCTGCGCCGTCCGCTGGACGTGCCCGCGCCGCTGCCGGCCGAGCAGGACCTCGCCCGGCATGTGCGCGGGATCCTGGCGCAGAACCGCACCACCGAGGAGCGTCTGAGCTTCCTCGGCGCGGGCACATACAACCACTACGTGCCGGCGGTGGTGGACGAGGTGATCCGCCGCAGCGAGTTCCTCACCGCCTACGCCGGCGAGCCCTACGAGGACCACGGCCGATTCCAGGCGCTGTTCGAGTACCAATCGCTCATGGCCGAGCTGCTCGCCATGGACGTCGTGAACGTGCCCACCTACGACGGCTACCAGGCCACCGCGACCGGCCTCTCGATGGCCGGGCGCCTCACCGGACGCAGTCGCGTCCTCGCGGTGAGCGACGTGCTGCCGGAGAAGGACTCGAAGGTGCGCGACTACACGCGCGCCGGCCTCGAGATCGAGCGGATCCCCACCGCCGGCGGCATCGCGGACGTCGCGGCCCTGCGGGATCGGCTCGGCGACGACGTCGCTGCCGTCTGGATCGAGACGCCGAGCTTCACCGGCGCCGTCGAGACGCAGCTGCGCGAGATCGCCGATGCGGCGCACGCCGCCGGCGCCGTGGTCGTGGTCGGCACCGACCCGGTCGGCTACGGGGTGCTGACCCCGCCCGCGCTCCAGGGCGCGGACATCGTCACCGGCGACATCCAGTCGCTCGGCCTGCACCAGTGGTTCGGCGGCGCGCACGCCGGCTTCATCGCCGTACACGACGAGCCGCGGTTCGTGATGGAGATGCCCTCGCGCCTGTTCGGCCTGGAGTCCACCGACGTACCCGGCGAGTACGGCTTCGGCGACGTCGCCTACGACCGCACCTCCTTCGCGCACCGCGAAGAGGGCAAGGAATGGGTCGGCACCGCCGCCGCGCTGTGGGGCATCGCCGCCGGCGTGCACCTCGCGCTCATGGGGCCGCAGGGCATGGCCGACCTCGGCGAACTGCTGCTCGCCCGCACCGCGTACGCCCGGCAGAAGCTCGCCGCGATCGCCGGCGTCGCCCTGGGCGACGACGCGCTGCACCTGCGCGAGTTCACGATCCGCTTCGACGGCGCCCGTGCGGCCGACGTCGTCACCGCGCTGCGCGCCGAGGGTATTGAGCCCGGCGTCGTCGTGGACGAGCAGACGCTGCTCGTGTGCGTGACCGAGGCCACCTCCGCATCCGACATCGACCGCCTCGCCGCCGCGCTCGCAGCGGCCATCCACCCCGAGGAGAAGACCGCATGAGCCTCCCCGTCGCCCCCAAGCAGAGCCCGCGCCGGTTCCACCAGGCCAGTTGGGACGAGCCGATCGTCTTCGAGCTGTCCACCCCCGGCGAGCGCGGCGTGCTCGTGACGCCCGTCGAGCCCGCCGTGCGCGAGGCGGTCGGCGATGTCGTGGCCGCCCTCCCCGAGGGCATGCGCCGGCCGACCCCGCCCGCGCTGCCCGAGATCGCGCAGATGCGCGTGCTCAAGCACTACCTGCGTCTCTCGCAGGAGAACCTCGGATCCGACCTCAACGTCGACATCGGCCAGGGCACGTGCACGATCAAGTACTCGCCGAAGATCAACGACCAGCTCATCGAGGTGCCGGAGCTGCGCGCACTGCACCCCGCGCAGGATCCGGCCGACACCCAGGGCGCGCTCGAGACCATCTGGCGCCTGGAGCGGCTCATGGCCGAGATCTCCGGCATGGACGCCGTCTCCCTGGCGTCCCCGGGCGGATCCGCGGGGATCTGGACCAACATCGCGATGATCCGCGCGTACCACGCGTCCCGCGGCGAGGCGGAGCAGCGCGACGAGGTCATCACGACGATCTTCAGCCACCCCTCCAACGCGGCCGCGGCCAAGGTCGCCGGATACAAGGTCATCACCATCTACCCGGATGCCGACGGCTACCCCGACCTCGCGGCGCTCAAGGCCGCGCTCTCGGAGCGCACCGCGGCGATCATGGTGACGAACCCCGAGGACACCGGCATCTACAACCCCGCGATCAAGGAGTGGGTCGACGCCGCGCACGAGGTCGGCGCCCTCGCCTCCTACGATCAGGCCAACGCCGCGGGGATCCTCGGGATCACGCGCGCCCGTGACGCCGGCTTCGACGTGTGCCAGTTCAACCTGCACAAGACGTTCTCCGCCCCGCACGGCAGCGGCGGTCCGGGGGCCGCCGCCAACGCGGTGAGCGCGGCCCTGGCGCCGTTCCTGCCCGGCCCCCGCGTCGAGCGAGTCGACGGACGCTTCGTGGTCCGCGAGCCGGGCGCGCTGTCCATCGGGCACGTCGCTCCGGCCCACGGCGTCATCCTGCACGTCGTCCGGGCGTACGCCTGGATCATGGCGCTGGGGGCCGAGGGCATGCTCGAGGCCTCCCGGATCGCGGTGCTGAACAACAACTACCTGCTGAAGAAGGTGCTGGAGATCCCGGGGGCGTCCGCGCCCTACGCGACGGGCCGCCGCCGCATCGAGCAGGTGCGGTACTCGTGGCAGGAGCTGTTCGAGGAGACCGGGATCTCCTCGGAGGAGATCGGCATCAGGATGGCCGACTACGGCTTCCACTACTGGACGAGCCACCACCCCTACGTCGTGCCGCAGCCGTTCACGCTCGAGCCCACCGAGTGCTACTCGAAGGCCGAGATCGACGAGTACGTCGCGGCGCTCGCGCAGGTCGCGCAGGAGGCGCGGGAGAACCCTGAACTCGTGCGCACCGCCCCGCACAACCAGACCGTGCACCACACGCATCACGACGATCTGGACGACCCGGAGCGCTGGGCGATCACCTGGCGCGCCTACCGCCGCAAGTACTTCGGCGAGGTGCCGGCCGGACCCGCGGCGAGTGCGCTGCCGGACGCCGAGCTCGTCGTCGCCGAGCCGGTAGCGGTCGGAGCCTGATCGCGTGATCGGACTGGTCGTCAACCCTGTCGCCGGAGTCGGCGGGCCCGCGGGC
>NZ_JAJTTF010000007.1 GCF_021341785.1 Microbacterium sp. Au-Mic1 | reverse complement strand
GCCCGCGGCGTCGCCCGATGCTGCGCCGGCCGCGTCCAGCCCGGCAGCGACCGTGTCGTCGCCCGCATCGCCGGCAACGGAGTCTGCGCCGTCGACTCCTGCTTCTTCCGTCCCGGCGGCTGAGCCTCGGGTGGCCCAGTTCCCCGTCGACGAAGAACCTGCCGATGTCGAGGCCATGCCGGCCTCAGGGTGGTACGAGCCGGGGCACGACGGCGACGTCCTCGACGACGAGCCGCCGTTCCCCGACGATGCCGACGACCCCGGCCCCGATGCGGATCCGGGATCCTACGGCGGGCCCCCTGAGCCCGCGATGGCTCCGGTCGGACAGGCGGTGTCCGCGAGCGGCCGAGCGGATACGGCGCCTTCGCCCGCCTCATCCGGCGCACGACCCGAACCGGCGCCGCGGGCGGCGCCGCCGGCCCCGGTGGTCACCGACCGGGTTCCGCGCTCCGGGGCTCCTGGAGTGCAGCGATACGGCGAGGCGGTGGTGCGCCAGGTGCTCGGCGCGAGGTTCGTCCGTGAGGAGCCGTACGAGCCGCAGACCCGGTTCCAGTGAGGGACCGCGACCGCGGCGACCAGCAACAGTGAACGAACGATCATGAGGATCACGAGATGTACGACGGCATCGTCCAGGAGCTGATCGACGAGTTCGGCCGCCTGCCGGGCATCGGCCCGAAATCCGCGCAGCGCATCACGTTCCACATCCTGCAGACGCCCTCCTTCGACGTGAAGCGGCTCGCCGAGCTGCTCTCGGAAGTGCGCGAGCGGGTGCGGTTCTGCGAGATCTGCGGCAACGTCGCGGAGCAGGAGCGCTGCGCGATCTGCCGGGACCCGCGCCGCAACGCCGCGCTCATCTGCGTGGTCGAGGACGCGAAGGACGTCGCGGCGATCGAGCGCACCCGTGAGTTCCGCGGGCTCTACCACGTGCTCGGCGGCGCGATCAGCCCGATCGCGGGGGTGGGGCCGGACGACCTGCGCATCGCTCAACTGATGACGCGCCTCGCCGACGGGACCGTGCAGGAGGTCATCCTCGCCACCAACCCCAACCTCGAGGGCGAAGCGACGGCCAGCTATCTCAGCCGGCTGCTCACCAGCATGCAGATCACCGTCTCGCGGCTCGCGTCCGGCCTGCCGGTGGGCGGCGACCTGGAATACGCCGATGAGGTGACGCTCGGTCGGGCGTTCGAGGGTCGGCGCGTCCTGTGAGCGGCACCGGCTTCAGCCGTCGGGGCTGGCTGCTCTTCGGCGCGATGTGCCTGCTCTGGGGCGTGCCCTACCTCCTCATCAGCGTGGTCGTGGAGTCGTTCTCCCCGCCGGCGATGGTGGCGGGGAGGACCCTCATCGCGGCGCTGCTGCTGCTGCCGTTCGCGATCCGCAGTGGCGCGATCAAGGCCGCATGGAAGCACTGGCCCTGGGTGCTCGCGTTCGGCCTCGTGGAGATGGCGGGTCCGTTCCTCCTGCTCGGCCATGCCGAGCAGTCCCTGCCATCGGGCCTCACGGGTCTGCTGGTCGCGACCGTCCCGCTGTTCGCGGCGCTCATCGCCCTCGGCGGCGGAGACCGCGGCGTGCTGCGGCCGGCGCGGCTGATCGGTCTGCTCGTCGGCTTCGTCGGCGTCGGCGTGGTGGTCGCCGGTCCCGGGCTGACCGGCGGCAAGGTCGACCTCTTCGCCGCGGGGGAGGTGCTGCTCGTCGCCGTGCTCTATGCGACGGCGCCGTTCATCGTCGCCCGCAAGCTCGGCCACGTACCGTCGATCGGAACGATCACGCTCGCGCTCCTGTTCATCGGGATCCTCTACCTGCCGGTCGCGCTGCTGACCCAGCACCAGGTGCCGACGGTGCCGTCGATCGCGGCTCTGATCGCGCTGGGCGTGATCTGCACCGCCATCGCGTTCCTGGCCTTCTTCGCCCTCATCAAGGAGGTCGGCCCGGTCCGAGCTCCGCTGTTCACCTACGTCAACCCCGTGATCGCGATTATCCTCGGGGCCATCGTGCTCGCCGAGCCGCTCACACCCGGGCTGCTCGTCGGGTTCCCGCTGGTGATCATCGGATGCTGGTTCGCCGGCACCGGCGGTCGGCTGCGGCCGAAGGCGGCGGTCGACGAGACCGCGGTGGAGCTGACCGCCGAGCCGGTGCCGCCGGCCGCAGCGCCCACGCGCAGGCCGGCGGCGGGCCCGGAGGTCAGGACGCCCGACGGATCCCCTTCCACAGAGTGATCAGCAGCAGCACGAAGGCCGCCCCGATCAGGATGTGACCGGCGCCGGCGATTCCGGAGATGGCCTTGGACGCCTCGATCTTCAGCACATCCAGGATCCCGTGCCACATCATCATGGATCCCGTCACCAGCACGCCGGCGTTGTAGATCCAGAAGAACCAGCGGAACAGGCGGCTCGACGAGAGTGAGAACGCCTTCTCCAGGGCGAGCACGATGAGGGTGACGATTGCGCCGAGGGTGAGCAGGTGCGTGTGCACGAGTGCGAGCTGCCCGCTGAAGCCGTTCGGAAAGCCCTGTGCCTTCGTGAACTCGCGGTAGAACAGCCCGGCGGCGAGCCCCAGGGTGATCCAGACGACGGTGGAGATGAAGAGCTGGGTGAGCGCGCGACGCTGAGCGGGCGCGGCGGAGGGCGAGGATGCGATGTCGGCGGAAGCGGTCATGATCCCACCCTCCCCGCATCCGCCTCCCCGCGCATCCATCGAACGAACGAGGCCCGGGGCTGGGCAGACGTCCCACCGACCCGGGAGAATCGGAGCATGACCACCGCGCCCGCCTCCGCCCGTCGGCAGATGCTGCGCGGCGCGCGTTTCGCCCTGCACCTCATCACGGTCGTGCTCGTCGTCGTCACCACCGCTCGCGCGGGCATCGAGGGGGAGCTGCTGCCCGTTCTGCTCGCCGCGGCCGTGTACCTGGCGTGGTACGGCGCCGGTGCCGGGTTCGCGCACAAACGGGCCGCGGTCTGGTGGATGCTGGGGCTGCTCGCGATCTGGATCGGAATGCTCGCGCTGTCCGCGGAGTTCGTCTGGCTCGCGTTCCCGCTGCTGCTGCTCGCAGGGCACGTGCTGAGGCTGCCGTGGTCGCTCGGCTTCGTCGCGGTCGTGCTCGTCGCATCGATCGTCGCCCCGATGCTCCATCCCGGCGGGGTGCAACCCGGAACCTCGCTCGCCCACCTCATCGGGCCGCTCGTCGGGGGCGGCTTCGCCTTCGCGGTGTCGCTCGGCTACGACGCGATGCTGCGCGATGCGGCCGAGCGGGAGCGACTCATCGACTCGATGCTGCGCGCACAGCATGAGGCGGAGCGCCTGCACGACGAGCTCGCCGCGAGTCAGCGCGAGGCCGGTGCCACGCGCGAGCGCACGCGACTCGCCCGCGATCTGCACGACACCATCGCGCAGGAGCTCAGCACGATCGTCATGCTCGCCCGCCTGGATCCGGTGGATCCTGCGGGAAGCGCCGCTGCGGATCCCGCGGTTCCTGCCCCAGGGGCGCGTCCTGATCGCACCGCCCAGATCGAGCAGCTCGCCCAGCATTCGCTCACCGAGCTGCGCCGCATCGTTGCGGCACTCGCCCCCGCGGATCTCGACGAGTCCGCGCTCTCCGCCGCTCTCGACCGCATGCTCGATGCCCTGCACGACGAGACCGGCGTCACCGGCGCGCTGCAGGTGGATCCGGACCTGCCCCCGCTCTCGACGCCGATCGAGGTCGCACTGCTGCGCGTCGCCCAGTCCGCGCTGGCGAACGTGCGTCGGCACGCGCACGCGGAGACGGTGCACGTGGCCCTGACGGCCGCAGGCGGATCCGTCCGCCTGCGGATCGAGGACGACGGCGTCGGATTCGACCAGGCCGTGCGCCCCTCCGACGCGTCGTACGGCCTCGCCGCGATGCGCTCGCGGCTGCGCGAGGGAGGCGGGGAGCTCACGATCCGCTCCGCTCCCGGCGCCGGGACCACGATCGAGGCGACACTGCCGCTCGGCACGGGGGCGAGCCTCGGCGCGGGGGACGGCAGCAGCATCGTCCGGGGCAGCGGCACGGACGGCAACGGGGAAGCGCCAAGCGTCGCGCTGAGCGACCGAAGGGAGTCGAAGTGAGCGTCCGGCTGATCATCGTCGACGACCACCCGATCGTGCGTGCCGGGATCCGCGCCGTCGTCGAGGCGCGCGGCTTCGACGTGCTCGCCGAGGTCGGCACGGGCGAAGAGGCCGTCACAGCCGCCCGCGAGCTGCACCCCGACGTCGTGCTCTGCGATCTGCGCCTCGGGGAGGGCATGGACGGGGTCGCCACGACCGCCGCACTGCGGGCGCTCCCGGGGGCGCCCGCGGTCCTGATCCTCACCACGTTCGACCACGACGCCCAGATCGTCCGGGCGGTCGAGGCGGGTGCCGCCGGTTATCTGCTCAAGGAGGTGGGCATCGAGGTCATCTCCCGGGCGATCGTGGACGCGGCTGCCGGATCCACCGTGCCCACCCCCGGCGGGGACGAGCGCTTGGTCGCCGCGCTGCGTGCACCGCGGGTCGAGCTGACAGCGCGTGAGCAGGAGGTGCTGGCGCTCGTGTCCGAGGGCCTCAGCAACCGCGAGATCGCGGTGCGCCTGTTCGTCACGGAAGCCACGGTGAAGACGCACATCGTGCATCTGCTCGACAAGCTCGGCGCCGAGAGCCGCACGGGCGCCGTCTCCGAGGCCCGCCGCCGCGGCCTGCTCTGAGGCTCCAGGGCGCTCGGCACCGTCACATACCGGATCCGGCATGGAGTGCGCTCGTAGAATGTGCGGTGGTGCGCCGCCCCCGGCGCCCGGCATCCCCCAGGAGTGATCCGTGGCCCTCATCGTGCAGAAGTACGGCGGCTCGTCCGTCGCCGACGCAGAGAGCATCAAGCGCGTCGCGAAGCGCATCGTCGACACGCGCCGCGCCGGACACGACGTCGTCGTGGCCGTGAGCGCCATGGGCGACACCACGGACGAGCTGCTCGACCTCGCGGCCCAGGTCGCGCCGATCCCCGCGCCGCGCGAGCTCGACATGCTGCTGTCGAGCGGCGAGCGCATCTCGATGGCCCTGCTCGCGATGGCGATCCACTCGATGGGCTTCGATGCGCGCTCCTTCACGGGACCGCAGGCCGGGATGCGCACCGACAGCCGGCACGGATCCGCGCGCATCGTCGAGGTCACCCCGACGCGTCTGCGCGAGGCGCTCGACGAGGGCGCCATCGTCATCGTCGCCGGTTTCCAGGGCATCAACGACGACACTCAGGACATCACGACCCTCGGTCGCGGCGGATCCGACACCACCGCGGTCGCGCTCGCCGCCGCCCTCGACGCCGACGTCTGCGAGATCTACAGTGACGTCGACGGCATCTTCACCGCCGACCCGCGCGTGGTCCCGCTCGCGCACAAGCTGTCGCACGTCTCGAGCGAGGAGATGCTCGAGCTGGCCGCGAACGGCGCCAAGGTGCTGTACATCCGCGCCGTCGAGTACGCGCGCCGGCACGGCGTCCTGATCCACGCCCGGTCGAGCTTCACGTCGACGGAGGGCACCTACGTTCTGGGCGAGGGCATGAAGAACCCCCGCGAATCCGAGGGAGCAATCATGGAAGAGCCGATCGTCGCCGGTGTCGCCACCGACCTCAGCCAGGCCAAGGTCACGGTCGCGGGTGTTCCCGACGTGCCGGGCAAGGCCGCGGAGATCTTCAAGATCGTGGCCAAGTCCGGCGCGAACGTCGACATGATCGTGCAGAACGTGTCCGCCGCGTCCACCGGTCGCACCGACATCTCCTTCACGCTGCCGAAGTCCGACGCCTCCGCCGCGCTCAAGGCGCTGGCGGCCGAGCAGTCCGACGTGGGCTTCGAGAGCCTGCTGCACGACGACCAGATCGGCAAGCTGTCGGTCGTGGGCGCCGGCATGCGCACGCACTCGGGCGTCTCCGCCATCCTCTTCGAGGCGCTGTCGATCGCGGGCGTGAACCTGGAGATGATCTCGACCTCCGAGATCCGCATCTCCGTGGTCGTTCGCGGCGACGAGCTGGCCGAGGCCGCGCGCGTGGTGCACGCCGCGTACGGCCTGGACGGCGAGGTCGAAGCCGTCGTCGCCGCCGGCACCGGTCGCTGATCCGCGCGGCGCCGGGTTCCCCGCGAACCCGGTAGAATCGCCCAAACCCTGACACCGGCGCCAGGCGTGGATCGATCCGCCACACCCGGCGACCGCGCCTCCGCCTCGTCCGCCGTTCGGCACCCGCCACGGCACGAAGCCAAGGAAGCACCCTCATGACCCGCATCTCCGACTCAGGATTCTCCGTCGCCATCGTCGGCGCCACCGGCCAGGTGGGCACCGTCATGCGCGACATCCTCGCGGAGCGCGCCTTCCCGATCCGCGAGCTGCGCCTGTTCGCCTCGGCCCGCTCTGCCGGCACCGCGATCGACTTCGGCGGCACCCCCGTCATCGTCGAGGACGTGGAGACGGCGGACCCGGCCGGCATCGAGATCGCGCTCTTCTCCGCCGGAGCGACCGCGAGCCGGGCCTATGCGCCGCGCTTCGCCGCGGCCGGTGCCGTGGTCGTGGACAACTCCAGCGCGTGGCGGATGGACCCCGAGGTGCCGCTGGTGGTGAGCGAGGTCAACCCCGAGGCGATCGCGGACACACCCAAGGGCATCATCGCGAACCCGAACTGCACCACGATGGCCGCGATGCCCGTGCTCAAGGCGCTGCATGCCGAAGCGGGTCTCGAGCGCCTGATCGTGAGCACCTACCAGGCCGTGAGCGGATCCGGCCTCGCCGGCGCGCAGGAGCTGCTCGGCCAGGTCGAGGGCGTGCTCGCCCAGGGTGACACCCTGCGGCTCGTGCACGACGGGTCCGCGCTCGACTTCCCGCAGCCGGAGAAGTACGTGGCGCCGATCGCGTTCGACGTCATCCCGCTCGCCGGATCCGTCGTCGACGACGGTCTCAACGAGACCGATGAGGAGAAGAAGCTCCGCAACGAGAGCCGCAAGATCCTCGGCCTCCCGGATCTGCGCGTCGCGGGCACGTGCGTGCGGGTGCCGGTGTTCACCGGGCACTCACTGTCGATCAACGTCGAGTTCGCGAACGACATCAGCCCGCAGCGCGCGTACGACGTGCTGGCTGCGGCGCCGGGTGTCGTGGTCGAAGAGGTGCCGACGCCGCTGTACGCCGCGGGCAAGGACCCGAGCTACGTCGGCCGGATCCGCGCCGACCAGTCCGCTCCGGAGGGCAAGGGCCTCGTGCTGTTCATCAGCAACGACAACCTGCGCAAGGGTGCCGCGCTGAACGCGGTCCAGGTCGCCGAGCTCGTGGCGGCGCGTCTCGGATCCTGAGGTCCTCGCCAGCCGGGGAAAGTCCGGGATCCGCACCTCTCGACGGTGATGTCCGTCGTGGCGAATGTCCGGCGACGGATGGCCGCCACGGCGAAGAACTCGACTCTCGCGGACAACTAGACTGTTCGAGTGACTGAATCCGTCGACGTCGTCCTCATCGGCGGTGGCATCATGAGCGCCACCCTGGGAACCCTGCTGCGGGAACTGCAGCCCGACTGGAAGGTCGTCGCCTTCGAGCGGCTGAGCGACGTCGCAGAGGAGAGCTCGAACGCGTGGAACAACGCGGGCACGGGCCACGCGGCCCTGTGCGAGCTGAACTACATGCCCGAGGGCAAGGGCGGCGCGCTGGATCCCGCGAAGGCGATCGGCATCAACGAGCAGTTCCAGCTCAGCCGTCAGCTGTGGTCGACGCTGGTCGACCGCGGTGTGCTCGACGCGCCCACGACGTTCATCAACTCCACGCCGCACATGACGTTCGTGCGCGGGCAGAAGGACGTCGACTACCTGCGCCACCGCTATGAGGTCCTCAAGGAGCAGCCGCTGTTCGCGGGGATCGAGTTCAGCGAGGACTCCCGCGTGATCAACCAGTGGGCGCCGCTGCTGATGGAGCAGCGCCGCAAGGGCGAGCCGTTCGCCGCGACCCGGGTGCCGAGCGGCACCGATGTCGACTTCGGATCCCTCACCCGCCAGCTCTTCGATCACCTCACCGAGGACGACCGCTTCACGCTGCTGCGCAACCACGAGGTCCGCAAACTCAAGCAGCGCAAGGACGGCACCTGGGACGTGCGGTACCGCAACGTGATCGGCAATGCCCCGGGCTCGATCAACGCCCGCTTCGTGTTCGTCGGCGCGGGCGGCTGGGCGCTCAAGCTGCTGCAGGGCTCCGGCATCTCCGAGATCAAGGGCTACGGCTGCTTCCCGATCGGCGGGCAGTGGCTGAAGACATCGAACCCGGCGATCGTCGCCAAGCATCAGGCCAAGGTCTACTCGCAGGCGCCGGTCGGTGCACCGCCGATGTCGGTGCCGCACCTCGACACCCGCGTGGTCGACGGGGAGACGAGCCTGCTGTTCGGCCCGTTCGCCACGTTCAGCCCGAAGTTCCTGAAGCAGGGCGGGATGCTGGACATCGTCACCCAGGTGCGCGCCCACAACCTGGGCAGCATGCTCAAGGTGGCGTTCACCAACGTCGACCTCATCAAGTACCTGGTCAGCGAGCTGCTGAAGACGCACCGCAAGAAGGTCGACACACTGCGCGAGTTCATGCCCACTGCGCAGGACGAGGACTGGGAGCTGCTGCAGGCCGGTCAGCGCGCGCAGGTCATGAAGGGCGGCAAGCTGCAGTTCGGCACCGAGGTCGTCGCGGCGGCCGACGGCACGATCGCGGGCCTGCTCGGCGCCTCCCCGGGGGCGTCCACGGCCGTGCCGGTCATGCTCGACGTGCTGCAGCGCTGCTTCCCGGAGCAGTACGGCGACTGGGAGCCGAAGCTGCAGGAGCTGATCCCGACGCTCGGCGAGAAGCTCAACGACTCCGCGGCGGACGCGCGCGCATCGATGGGCGCCACGGCGAAGACGCTCGACCTGACGGCCTGATCCGGCGCCGTGGCCAAGCTGTACTTCCGCTACGGGGCGATGAACTCCGGCAAGTCCACGGCTCTGCTGCAGGCCGCCTACAACTACGAGGAACGCGGCCAGCACGTGCTGCTCGCCAAGCCCGCGATCGACACCAAGGGTGCCTCGCAGGTCGAGAGTCGTCTCGGCATGACGCGCGAGGTCGACTTCCTGATCGGAGCGACGGAGGGCGCGAGGGCGCTGTTCCATCGGGAGCGCGACCGCGTCCGGCGTGCCGGCAACGACGTCGCCTGCCTGCTCGTGGACGAGGCGCAGTTCCTGGACCCGGCGCAGGTCGATGACCTGTTCCGCATCGCGGTCGAGGATGACATCCCCGTACTCGCGTACGGCATCCGCAACGACTTCCTCACGCACGCCTTCCCGGGATCCGGGCGGCTGCTCGCGATCGCGCACACGCTCGAGGAGCTCAAGACGATCTGCCGCTGCGGTCGCAAGGCCGTGTTCAACGGCCGTCGGATCGGGGACCGCTTCGTGTTCGATGGCGACCAGGTCGCGATCGACGGCGCCGGCGACCAGGTCGTCACCACCTACGAGTCGCTGTGCGGTCACTGCTATCTGCAGGAATCCGGCGGTCGCCTGGGCTGAGGCGATGGGACTCGCCCCTGCTCGAGGGAGACGCTTCCGGTTTCGGGGAGCGATGCTCGCTGTGGATTCGGCCAATCGGCGACAGACTTCGCTCTTCGAACGAGGATGACGCGACGGGTTGCGTGGTCTGACCACAGACCCTAGGCTGTGGTCAGACCACAGGAGGACGGATGCCCGATCGCAGAGATGCGCCCGCGCGCACCTGGCGCACGGTGCTGCAGCACGTAGAGCAGCGCTTGGTCGACGGCGAACTCGGGCCCGGCGACCGGCTGCCCAGTGAACGCGATCTCGCGGCCGAGCTCGGCGTGGGGCGCTCCAGTGTGCGAGAGGCGATCCGCGTGCTCGAGGTGATGGGACTCATCCGCACGTCGACCGGATCCGGCCCGCAGGCGGGGGCGATCGTCATCGCGGCCCCGGGCGGGGGGCTGTCCGCGCTGCTGCGCCTCCAGGTCGCCGCTCAGAGCTTCCCCATCGCCGATATCGTCGGCACGCGCCTCATCCTGGAGCAGGCGGTCGTCACGGCCCTGGCCGGGGGAGCGGCCGACACGGCGGAGGCCCATCGGCTCCTCGACGCGATGGACGCCGACCTCAGCGCCGCCGACTTCCTCGCGCTCGACGCTCAACTGCACCTCACTCTGGCCGAGGCCAGCGGGAACTCCGTCGTCGCGGCGATGATGACAGGACTGCGCGACAGCATCGAATCGTACGTGCGCACCGGATCCGCCGGAATCGAAGACTGGACGGACATGGCGGCCCGGCTCCGGGCAGAGCACCGCGGCATCGTCCGTGCGATCGACGAGGGCCGGGCCAACGCGGCCGCGGCGCTCGTGCGCGAGCACATCACCGGCTATTACGCCGCGACCGGCCTGGCCGGCGCCGGCGACCTCCACCTCTGATCGGAAGGAACCCCCTCATGGTGCAGCGCCAGCTCCCCAACCCCGCCGAGATCCTCGAACTGATGACGTTCAAGGCGCCCGAGTTCGACGGCACGAAGCGTCGCCTCGAGGGGGCGCTGACGATCTCGGATCTGCGTACGATCGCGAAGCGGCGCACCCCGAAGGCGGCCTTCGACTACACCGACGGCGCAGCCGAAGGAGAGTTGTCGCTCGCGCGCGCGCGGCAGGCGTTCGAGGACGTCGAGTTCCACCCGGGGATCCTCGCACCGGCTCCCGAGCTCGACACCTCCACCACGATCCTGGGCGGCCCGAGCGCGCTGCCCTTCGGGATCGCACCGACGGGGTTCACGCGTCTCATGCAGACCGAGGGGGAGATCGCCGGGGCGGGCGCGGCGGCCGCCGCCGGTATCCCGTTCACGCTGTCCACGCTCGGCACGACCTCGATCGAGGACGTGCGCACGACCAATCCCGCCGGGCGCAACTGGTTCCAGCTCTACGTGATGCGCGACCGTGAGATCTCCTACGGCCTCACCCGCCGCGCCGCGGAGGCGGGCTTCGACACGCTGATGTTCACCGTCGACACCCCGGTGGCCGGTGCACGCCTGCGGGACAAGCGCAACGGCTTCTCGATCCCCCCGCAGCTGACCCTCGGCACGATCCTGAACGCGATCCCTCGGCCGTGGTGGTGGATCGATTTCCTCACCACGCCCAAGCTCGAGTTCGCATCCCTGTCGACGACCGGGGGCACGGTGGGGGAGTTGCTCGACGCGGCGATGGATCCCACGATCAGCTACGACGACCTCGAGGTCATCCGGAGCATCTGGCCGGGCAAGCTCGTCGTGAAGGGCGTGCAGACGGTCGAGGACGCGGTGAGACTCAAGAACACCCACGGGGTGGATGGAGTGGTGCTGTCCAACCACGGCGGTCGCCAGCTCGACCGGGCGCCGATCCCGTTCCACCTGCTGCCGCAGGTGCGCAAGGCCGTCGGCGACGACTTCACCGTCATGGTCGACACCGGCATCATGAATGGCGCCGATATCGTCGCCGCGGTCGCGCTCGGCGCGGACTTCACGCTCATCGGCCGCGCCTACCTGTACGGGCTCATGGCCGGCGGACGGCGCGGGGTCGATCGCACGATCGCGATCCTGCGTACCGAGATCGAGCGCACCATGCGCCTGCTCGGCGTCTCGTCGCTGGCTGAACTGGAGCCGCGTCACGTCACGCAGCTGACCCGCATGGTGCCGGTGGCGCCGGCACTCGCCGCCGCCGTCCGCTGAGCCTCATCCGCGTTCGGGGAGCGATGTTGGTCCTGTTTCGACCGTTGAAGCGACGAACATCGCTCCCTGAACGCGGAGGCCGCCCCGTCAGAGCGTGGGTAGCAGGGCGTCCAGGTGGTCGGCTGTGTCCTCCCAGCCCTCCACGGCGACACAGGGCACGCCGAGGGCCTTGACGGGATAGTCGTTGCCGCCCTCGTCGAGGCGGTCGCCGTAGAAGAGCATGTCCGCGAACGGGATGCCGGTGCGGTCGGCGAGCTCGGTCATGCCGTAGGCCTTGTCGATCCCGGCGCGCGTGATGTCGATCGAGGTGGATCCGCCGGACCGGACCTCCAGGTCGGGCACGCGAGGGGAGACGGCGTCGCGGAGCGCGGCGCGGCGGGATCCGTCGGGGTCCCAGGCCTTCTTCGCGTCGTGGGGGGCTTTCTGGCCGAGGGCGGAGAAGGTGATCTGTGAACCGCGGTCCTCGAGGATGGGCCCCCAGGTCTCGCTCTCCCAGAGCTCGAGGCGGCGCGCCTCTTCCTCGAGTGCAGTGAGGGCAGCGGTCTTCTGTGCCTCGGTGAGGTCATGCGCGTAGAGCAGCGAGAAGCCGGATCCGTCGTAGCGGAGGTAACGGGTGCCGCACGTCGGCAGCAGGTGGATGCGCTGCAGGAGCCGGTCGTCGGCTTCGCCGAGTCGCGAGACGACCTGGGTGCGGAACTGCTCCTCGTTGCCACCGGAGATGATCGCGACCTCGACCCGGCCGGCCAGGGCGAGGAGTAGGTCCGCGATGCGGGGGTCGATCGCACTCTTGGAGGGGGCGAGGGTGTCATCGAGGTCGAAGGCGACCAGGCGGGGCGTCGTCATAGCAGTTCCAGCGTAGAGGATCCGGGTGAGAGCGAGCCGGGCGGACTTCGACCGTCGGACGTGCGCCGCACGCGGTGACTCGAACGCCGCCGGAATGCGAGAAGCAACAGAGGGATCGACCCTGGCGGGTCGATCCCTCTGTTGTGTTTACGTCGGGGTGCATCCCCAGGCGCTTCTCCACACGTCGCATTCGCGACGCGCGGAGCCTCTGCGCTGGGGCCCCGCCCGACATCACGAAACAACGCCAGAGGGACCGACCCTGCGGGCCGGTCCCTCTGGCGTTGGTCGGGGTGACAGGATTTGAACCTGCGGCCTCTTCGTCCCGAACGAAGCGCGCTACCAAGCTGCGCCACACCCCGTGGCAACCGTTCAAGTCTATACGGAAACGAGCTCGGGGCCGAATCGAGGCGGAACCCGCGCGTGGCGGATCCGGCGATCACCCGCGGGGCAGCAGCGTCAGCAGCGTCGCCTCGGGGCGGCAGGCGAAGCGGACCGGCGCGTAGATCGAGTGACCGCAGCCCGCGCTCACGTTCAGCGGTACCGTGCGGCCCGCGTGAGTCCAGGTGCTGAGACCCTTCGCCTGCTTCAGGGGGATGTCGCAGTTGGCCACGATCGCTCCGAAGCCGGGGATGCACACCTGTCCGCCGTGCGTGTGACCGCCGAGGATCGCGTCCGCTCCGAGATCCGTGAACGCGTTCAGGACGCGCTGGTACGGGGCGTGGGTGACGCCCAGCACGGGCACGTCGACCGGGCGCGGGCCCAGCGCGTCGATCGCGGCGGGAAGCGCGTCGAGCTCATCCCAGTCGCGGTGCGCGTCGTCGACGCCGAACAGATCCACTCGGGATCCCGCGACCTGGAGACTCGCCGCGGTGTTGTCCAGATCCGTCCAGCCGAGCTCGTCGGCGAAGAAGCGGTCCAGGGCCTCGGTGTCGAGCTTCGGGGCCGTGATCGAGCGCGCAGAAGGGCCCATGAAGTAGCGGAACGGATTGCGCGGCGATGGCCCGAACTTGTCGTTGGATCCGTGCACGAAGACCCCGGGCGTCCCGGCGAACGGGGCGAACGCAGCGCGGATGCCGTCGAGTCCGTCCTCGTGGCCGAGGTTGTCGCCGGTGTTCACGACGAGATCGGGACGCAGTTCGGCCAAGGAGGCGAGCCAGCGCTGCTTGCGGTGCTGCCAGGGCGCCATGTGGGCGTCGGACACGTGCAGGATCCGCATCGGGCGCGACCCCGCCGGCAGCGATCGGGCCGTGGCGTGGCGCAGCGTGAAGAGGTAGCGCTCGATGCCGATGCCCCAGGTGGCGGCCGCGACACCGGCGGCCCCCACCGCACCGAGTGCGATGAGGGCCGAACGGGTGGTGCGAGAGGACGTCATCCTCAGCAGTTCTTCTTCACGTAGTTGAGCGTGACCGAGGACCCCTTGGGGGCGGCTGTCCCCGCGACCGGGTTCGTCGCCGACACGGTGCCGGAGTCGTCGCCATTGCCGGGCGTGCAGGTGCCCTTCACGGCCTGGAAACCGGCCGTCTTGAGCGCGTTCGCCGCGTCGCCCATCGTCATGCCGACGACGTTCGGCACGGACGCACCCTGCCCATTGCTCGGACTGATCGTGATCGTGCTGCCCGTGACGACCTGACCGGGGCCCGGGTCCTGCTGGGCGACCTGGTCCGTCGGGAGGTTGCTCTGCACGGCGGCGCCGACCGAGACCGAGAACCCGGCGCCCTCGAGCGTCTGCGTCGCCTGGTCGACGGTCATGCCGATGACGCTCGGCAGGTTCGTGTACGACTGCTTGAGCTGGCTCTGCACCGGGTCCGGGAACGCCCCGCCGGGGAACAGGCTGTCGGCCGCGCTGAGGATCGCCCTGCTCAGCGGATAACGGATGTTCGGCACGCCGATGTCCTGAGTGGAGAAGTCGTTGATGTTCACGTCGCCGCTGGCCTGACCGACCCAGACTCCGGTGGTGGAGGTCGTGGAGGAGGACATGAGCATCGTCTGCGCGTTGTTGTGCGAACCGGTCTTGCCGATCAGCGGGGTTCCGTCGAAGGGGTTCGCCTGGGAGCCCGTACCGCCGCTGTTCATCACGCCCTGAAGGGCGTACGCCGCTCCGGCGGCGATCTCCGGCTTGATGACCTCGGTGCACGTGGTCGGCGCGAGCGGGATGTCGGCGCCGTCGGGGCCCGTGATCTTCTCGATCGCGTGCGGATCGCAGCGCGTGCCGTTGTTCGCGATCGCCGCGTAGACCGCGGCCATGTCCAGAGGCGCGATGTTCTTCGAGCCGAGGACGTCGAACGGCGCGGGCGCCGACGCGAGAATGTTCCCTTGATCGTCGACGACGTTCTCCCGATTGTTGACCGGGACCATCTTGCCCTTGTACTCCGTGCCGAGGTGCACGCCCATGCGGGCGGCGAGATCGTTGATGTCGCAGAGGTCCAGCTTCGAGGCCATGCCCAGGAATCCGCTGTTCAGCGACAGCCTGGTGAACTCCATCGGCGTTCCGGTGAACCCGCGCTGGTTCTGGAAGTTGCCGATCTCGCCGGTGTCCGCCGTCATCGTGCTGGTGCCGCACTTGAACGTCATCCGCTTGAGGTTGCCGTCCACGGACTCGCGCAGGGAGTGACCCTTCTCGAGCCAGTCGAGGAGTGTGAACACCTTGTACGTCGATCCGACGGAGAAGCCGATACCGCCGCCGTGCGCCTGGTCGGCGGCATACACGATACCGGTCTGCCCGGGGGGTGCGTCCTGCGACTCGTTGAAGACGGTGTTCTGCGCGAGCGCGAGGATCTTGCCCGTCTTGGGGTCCAGGTTCACGGCTGCTGCCCCGAAGTCCATGCCGTCGATGGTGGGCGTGGTGTAGTCGTGCATGGCCTGCACGGCGGCGCCCTGCATCGGCGCGGACAGGGTCGTGTAGACGTTCAGGCCACCGCGGAGCAGCTTGTCCGAGCGGTCCTTCTGCGGTCCGAGTGCGGAGTCGAGCGACGAGTCGCCCTCGAGCGTCGCCTGCACGTACTTGCAGAAGTAGGCGTTGTCGCCGGCGTCGGCACACCCCGACGAGGGCGTCTTGATCGCCGGGGTGATCGGCTGCGCCTTGTCGGCCTCGTACTCCGCCTTGGTGATCTTTCCGAGCACCTCCATGCGGCTGAGCACGTAGTTCCGGCGCACGAGGGTGTCGTGGTAGCCGTCCGCCTGGGAGTTCTTGCAGTTCTTGCCGTCCTTGTCGCAGTCGTACGTGCCGCCGGGCATGTCGATGCGGAAGGCGTTCGGGTTCTGCACCATGCCGACCAGGGTCGCGGCCTGCACCGCGTTGAGCTGCGAGGCGGAGACGCTGAAGTAGCGCTGGGCTGCGGCCTCGATGCCGTAGGTGGTGCCGCCGAAGTTCACCAGGTTCAGGTACCCGATGAGGATGTCGTTCTTGGAGTACTGCTTCTCGATCGCCGTGGCGTAGCGGATCTCCTGCAGCTTGCGTGCGATGCCCTTGGAGCCGACGGCGGAGGCGGCGTCGACCCAGCACTGGTTCAGCTTGTCGTCGCGCTTCGGGTCGGAGAGGGGGACGCCCTTCTCACACTCCTGCAGCAGCACGTTCTTGACGTACTGCTGGCTGATGGACGACCCGCCGTTGGTGGCGGATCCGCTCACGTTGCCGACGATCGCCTTCAGGGTTCCGGCGATGTCGATGCCGCCGTGCGAGTAGAAGTTCTTGTCCTCGCTCGCCAGCAGTGCGTCGTACAGCACCGGCGCGACCTGGCCGTACGCCACCGGGACGCGGTTCTGGTCGTAGAAGCGCGCCATCACCTGATCGTTGCCGGCAGCGTCCTTGGAGTAGATCGTCGTCGGCTGCATCGGACGGTCGACCTTCAGGTTGGAGGGCAGGCCCTCGAACATGTCGATCGACTGGGCGGCGGCTGCTCCGGTGACGGCGAACACCGGAGTCACAGTGGCCGTGACGAGCACACCGGCGACGACGCTGAGACCGACAAGGCCGGCCAGGCCGCTGAGCACGCCGGTGAGCGTGCGTTTGGTCTGAGGCATACGCTTGATCGTAGGGGAGTTCCCTGAACGCAAACTTTGACGCGCCCGAGCGCGTCCGTCCCGCCGGGAGAGCCATGACAACGTGGGAATACCTGACCACACCGCTGCTGATCCACAACACCGCCGCCATCCTGAACAACTGGGGCAAGCAGGGCTGGGAGCTGGTGCAGGTCGTCACCGGGCCCGAAGGCGGGCTCGTGGCGTACCTCAAGCGTCCGGTGGGCGGCGACACCGCCGCCAACACCGGCCTTTCCGCGGCCGCGGAGGCCGCGCGTCAGTTCGAAGGAGAATCTGCATGACCCTCAGCGCCCGTCTCGCCGAGCTCGGCATCGAGCTCCCGTCCGTCGCCGCACCCGTGGCCGCCTACGTGCCCGCCCGCGTGCACGCCGGCCTCGTGTACACCTCGGGTCAGCTGCCGTTCGTGGCCGGATCCCTCCCCGCGACCGGGAAGGTCGGCGCGGAGATCCCGGCGGAGGACGCGAAGGGACTCGCCCGCGTGTGCGCACTGAACGCGATCGCCGCAGCGGCCGACGCGGCCGGCGGGGTGGACCGCCTCGGCGGGGTGCTGCGCGTGGGAGGCTTCGTCGCGTCCGACCCGTCGTTCTCCGGCCAGCCCGGCGTGATCAACGGTGCGAGCGAGGTGCTGGGCGAGATCTTCGGCGACGCCGGCAGGCACGCCCGCGCCGCCGTCGGCGTGGCCGTGCTGCCGCTGGACAGCCCGGTCGAGGTCGAGGTCGTCTTCACCCTCGCCTGAGTTCTTCACGAAAGAAGGGGCGCTCTCCGCGGAGAGCGCCCCTTCTTTCGTCTGCGGATCCGGACCCGTCGCAGGTGCGGATCCGTGTCCTCGACGGGCTCGGGACCTACTTCACCTGCGCCGAGATGGTCGACATCACCATGGTGTCGGCGAGCGTCGTGGTGTCTCCGACCTCACGGCCCTCGGCCACGTCGCGCAGCAGGCGGCGCATGATCTTGCCGGAGCGGGTCTTGGGCAGCTCGCCGACGATGTAGACGTCGCGTGGACGGGCGATCGGGCCGATCTGCTCGCCGACCCAGCCGCGCAGCAGCTGGGCGAGACCCTCGGGGGAGTGCGCCTTGAGGTAGCTCTCCTTGATGATCACGAACGCGACGACCGCCTGGCCGGTGGTCTCGTCGGAGGCGCCGACCACGGCGGCCTCGGCGGTTGCCTCGTGCGCCACGAGCGCCGACTCGATCTCGGCGGTGGAGAGGCGGTGACCGGACACGTTCATCACGTCGTCGACGCGGCCGAGCAGCCACAGATCACCGTCGTCGTCGAAACGCGCGCCGTCGCCCGCGAAGTAGTAGCCCTGCTTCTCGAACTTCTCCCAGTACGTCTCCTTGAACCGCTCCGGGTCGCCCCAGATGCCGCGCAGCATGCTCGGCCACGGCTCCGTGATCGCCAGCAGCCCGCCGCCGCCGATGCCCACGGTGGTGCCGTCGTCGTCCACCACGTCGATCGAGATGCCCGGCAGCGCCACCTGCGCCGAACCCGGCTTGGTCGCAGTGACGCCCGGCAGCGGGGAGACCATGATCGCGCCGGTCTCGGTCTGCCACCAGGTGTCCACGATCGGCGTGCGGCTGCCGCCGATGACGTCGCGGTACCAGATCCACGCCTCGGGGTTGATGGGCTCTCCGACCGAGCCGAGCAGGCGCAGGGAGGTCAGGTCGTACTGGTTCGGGATCTCGCGGCCGAGCTTCATGAAGGAACGGATGGCGGTGGGTGCCGTGTAGAGGGTGGTGACGCCGTACTTCTGGATGATGTCCCACCAGCGCCCCTGCTGCGGGGTCTCCGGCGTGCCCTCGTACATGACCTGCGTGGCGCCGTTGGCGAGGGGTCCGTAGGCGACGTACGAGTGTCCGGTGACCCAGCCGATGTCGGCGGTGCACCAGTAGACGTCCGTCTCGGGCTTCAGGTCGAAGACCACGCGGTGCGTGTATGACGCCTGGGTGAGGTAGCCGCCGGAGGTGTGCAGGATGCCCTTGGGCTTCCCGGTGGTGCCGGAGGTGTACAGGATGAATAGCGGGTTCTCAGCGGGGAACGCCTGAGCGGCATGCGCGTTCGAGGCCGCACCCACGACATCGTGGTACCAGAGGTCGCGCTCGTCGTCCCAGTCGATCTCGTTCTCACAGCGCTGGACCACGATCACGTGCTCGACCGTGTTCTGCTCGCCGGATCCGCGGTCGGCGAGCGCCTGGTCGACCGTCGGCTTCAGAGCCGACGCCTTGCCCTTGCGGTAGCCGCCGTCGGCGGTGATGACGACCTTGGCTCCCGCGTCGTCGATGCGGGAGCGCAGGCTGTCGGCGCTGAAGCCGCCGAAGACGACGGAGTGGATCGCACCGATGCGCGCGACGGCGAGCATCGAGGCCACGGCCTCGGGGATCATCGGCAGGTAGATGGCGACGCGGTCGCCGTGGCCGACGCCGAGGCCTTCGAGCACGTTCGCGAGGCGCTTGACCTCGTCGGTGAGCTCGGCATAGGTGATGCGGCGCTCATCGCCGGGCTCGCCCTCCCAGAGCAGGGCGATGCGGTCGCCGTTGCCGGCCTCCACGTGCCGGTCGAGGCAGTTGTACGCGACGTTGAGCTCGCCGTCGGCGAACCACTTCGCGAACGGCGGCGCGGACCAGTCCAGCACCTCGGTGAACGGCGTGTGCCAGTGCAGCTCGCGGGCCTGCTTCGCCCAGAACGCCTCGCGATCGGTGGCCGCTTCGGCGTAGAGCTCCGGCTGCGCGACGGCCGCGGCGGCGAACTCGGGGGAGGGCGGGAAGACCCGGGTCTCGTCGAAGACGTGATCGATCTGGCTGCTCATGGTGAGAGGGCGCTCCTTTGCGGCGGGGGCATCGCGGCGTCAGCCGCGACATCGGTGAATCTAGCCGTGCCCATCGTCTCTCACTACCGACGGAAGTCGGTAGTCGGATCCGTTTTGTACGGTGCCTTTTCAGACGTACACTGTCCGACGGCCGATCAATCGAATCCGGCTTTCCTGCGGCTCCGACGGTCCCCCTCCGTCCGCCGCAGACGGGCGGCATCCCATTCCCCCCGTGGGATGCCGCCCACTTCCGTTCCCGGTCGTTCCGCGGTAGAACCCGTGGTTGGCGGTCGCCCGCTCCGCACATTCGCGCGGCGCAGCGGGTTGTGCACCGGTTGCGCGGACCCCGTCCCGCGCCGTGGCGCGGGTGCCTAGCGTCGGGACATGGCCTCGCCCTTCGTGATCGTCCCGCGTGGATCCGCTGCCGCCGCCGAGCGGCTCGAGCTGGACCCGGCATTCGGCGAACTCGCCGTGCACGCTGCCGATCCCCAGGTGACGGACCTGTTCCTGAACGGCGCCGGCGGTCTCTTCCTCGATCGCGGCGCCGGCGCGGAGCCGGTGCCCGGATGGACGGCGTCGGAGCGCGAGGTGCGCGAGCTGGCCGTGCGCCTGGTCGCGCTCGGCGGCCGGCACCTCGATGATCAGGCGCCCTGCGTGGACGTGCGGCTCGCCTCGGGCGTGCGCGTGCACGCCGTGCTCGCGCCGGTGTCGACCAGCGGCACGGCCGTCTCGGTGCGGATCCCGCGGGTGCGCGCGGCGGATCTCGACGACCTGGGCCGACTCGGCGCCGTCGACGCGGCACAGCGGACCTGGCTCGAGCAGACCGTGCGCGACCGGAGGAACGTGCTGATCACGGGCGGCACCGGCACGGGCAAGACGACGATGCTGGCAGCCCTGCTCGCGCACGTGCCGCCGCAGGAACGGATCCTCACGATCGAGGACGTCGCCGAACTGCGGCCCCGGCATCCGCACCACGTGTCGCTCGAAGCACGGCAACCGAACCTGGAGGGCGTCGGCGCGATCAGCGTCGCTCGACTCGTACGCGAGTCCCTGAGGATGCGGCCGGACCGGCTGATCGTGGGCGAGTGCCGTGGCGAGGAGATCCGCGATCTGCTGACGGCGCTGAACACGGGCCACGACGGTGGCGCGGGAACCATGCATGCGAGCGGGCTCGCCGACGTCCCCGCACGACTGGAAGCACTCGGCGCGCTGGCGGGGATGGATCCGCCCGCGCTCGCACGTCAGGCCGTGAGCGCGTTCGCCTTTGTGCTGCATCTGGTCCGGGCCACGGGTGGTGTGCGTCGGCTCGCCCAGGTGGGCGTGCTGCGGCTGGACGGCGAGCACCTGGGCATCGCAGAGGTGCAGCCGTGGTGAGGCGCGTGAAGGCACGAGTCGGATCCGGAGTGCCCGCCCGTGGGCGGCATCCGCGCCTGCGGGGTGGAGGGGGGCCGTCCGAGACCGAGGTCGCAGAGGTCGTGCGGACCCTGGCCGTGCTGCTGCAGGCCGGCGCGGCGCCGCTCACGGCCTGGAGGCATCTGGCGGAGAGCGGTTCGTCCGACGCGGTCGAGGTGCTCGCCGACGTGGAGCAGGGGCGTCCGCTGGTCGACGCCATCCGGTTGCGGGGCGGGGTGTGGCGCACGGTCGCCGCGGCGTGGGGGATCTCCGCGACCGTAGGTGCGCCACTCGGCGAGGTGCTGCGTGCGATCGCCGCGGCGCTCGAGGGTGCCGGCGACATCAGGGCCGAGGTCTCGATCGCGCTCGCCGAGCCTGCCGGCACCGCCCGGCTCATGCTGTGGCTGCCGCTCGTCGGTCTGCTGCTCGGAACCGCCCTCGGCTTCGACACCGTGACGGTGCTGCTCACGCAGCCCGCAGGCTGGGTCTGCCTCGCATCCGGTCTCGGGCTGCTGTCGGCCGCGCGCGCCTGGACCAGGGCGCTGGTGCGTCGAGCCGCCCCGCCTGCCGGGATCCCGGGGATCCGTGCCGAGCTGCTCGTGGTGGCGCTCACGGGCGGAACCGCGATCCCGCGAGCCCGTTCGCTCGTGGAACAGGAGAGCGCTGCGGAGGACGACCCGGGGACCGCCGTGGAGACGATCGAGCGGGTGCTGCGCTTGTCGGCCGCCGCCGGCGTGCCGGCCGTGGAGCTGCTGCGAGCCGAGGCGGACCGCGCCCGACGTGATGCCCGCACGGTCGGTCGCACGGGTGCCGCACGGCTGAGCTCGCGCCTGCTGCTCCCGCTCGGGGCCTGCACACTGCCGGCATTCATGCTGCTCGGCGTCGCGCCCCTGATCCTCAGCGTGCTGTCCACGACCCCGTTGCCGTTCGCCTGAATCCGACGGCACCCGACCGGGCGCCGTCATCCGGAAGAGAAGAGAGAAGGAACATCATGAACCAGATCCATCCTGTGGCCGACGCGCCGACCTCGCCGACCCGTCCGGCCGACGCGACGCCGTCGGCGCCGATCACCGGCTCCCTGCCACCGCTCACGCGACGCAGTGCGGCCCTGCTGTTCGGCGACGACACCGGTGCCGCCACGGCGGAGTACGCCATCGCCACGATGGCGGCCGTCGCCTTCGCCGGACTGCTCGTCGTCATCATGCGCAGCGACGAGGTGCGGGGGATCCTGACGGATCTCGTGCGCCGCGCGCTGACGGTGGCATGACGACGCACCGCGCCGAGCGTGGGCGTCGCCCGCCCGACGGCGACGCGAGACTCCCCAGGACCACTGGCCGGGATCGCGCGTTCCCTGGAGCGGGCGGTCACGACCGGCAGCGCGGCTCTGCGACGGCGGAGCTCGCGGTCGCCCTGCCGATCGTCGTGCTCGTGATGCTGCTCGGCGCCGGGGTGGTCGGCGCCGGGACTCGGCTCGTCTCGCTGCAGGATGCGGCGGCTGATGCTGCACGGATCCTCGGGCGCGGTGATGCCGACGGTGACGCCGATGCGGTGGTCCGGAGGGCGGATCCGGCGGCGGGGATCGCGGTGAGCCGCAGCGACGGCCTCGTCTGCGTCACGGCCGGGGTCGATACCCGGATCCTCGGGAGCATCTCCGTTCCCATGCGAGCGACGGGTTGTGCCTTGGAGGGCGGTCGATGAGCGTTCGGCCCGCGCGGGCGGGATGCGCGGCTGCGCGCTCGCCGAGGGCGCAGACGGATGGAGGTGGCGGCTGATGGGCGGGACTGCGCTCGCGATCGGCGGGCTCGCGATCGCGGGCACCTTGGCGTTCGGGGCCGCCGCGGTCGGCGGAGCGGGAGCGACTTCGCAGCGTGCCGCCGGAGCGGCCGATGCCGCGGCGCTCGCGGTCGCCGACGTCACGAGTGGCGCGGTCATCACCGGCGACGACGCCTGCGCCGTCGCGGAGCGGATCGCCGCCGCGCACCGCACGGAGGTCGAGGAGTGCCGCATCGACGGCCTCATCGCGACGGTGCGGGTGACCACGGCCTATGTCGGACTACCGGTCGTCGCCAGCGCCCGCGCCGGTCCGCCCGGCGCAGCGGAAGACAGTGGATGACGCCGCCTGCGACGGGCGGGGCGAGGGTGGCGTATCCGGGCCGTTTGCGCGGCCCCCGCGGTCGATCGTGGAGAAGGGTGAGGCGCTCCGCGGCGCGGACACGTGGCCTTCGCCCAGGTCGCAGCGGCGTACGCTGGATTCCCGAACGACGCCCGAATCTGTGCAGGAGAACCCGAAGCCCCTGCAGGCGACGTCGACATCGTGCTGAGCGCCCGGCTCCGACACGGTGTGTATGGTGTGCTTCGACGAAAGGACGCACCCGTGGCGCAAGGCAAGAAGCTTGTCATCGTCGAGTCCCCGACGAAGATGAGGTCCATCCAGGGCTATCTCGGCGACGGCTTCGAGGTGCTCAGCTCGGTGGGACACATCCGTGACCTCGCCGACAAGAAGGACATCCCGGCCGCTGACAAGCAGGCGTACGGCAAGTACTCGATCGACGTCGACCACGACTTCGACCCCTACTACGTCGTCTCCGATCGCAAGACCAAGACCGTCGCCGAGCTCAAGCGCGCGCTCAAGACCGCCGACGAACTCCTGCTCGCCACCGATGAGGACCGCGAAGGCGAGGCCATCGCCTGGCATCTTCTGGAGACCCTGAAGCCCAAGGTGCCGGTCAAGCGCATGGTCTTCCACGAGATCACCAAGGACGCGATCCAGGCCGCCGTCGGAAACACCCGCGAGCTCGACCTCGCACTCGTCGACGCGCAGGAGACCCGCCGGATCCTGGACCGCCTGTACGGCTGGGACGTCTCCCCGGTGCTCTGGTACAAGGTCAAGTCCGGGCTCTCCGCGGGCCGCGTGCAGTCCGCCGCCACCCGCATGATCGTGGACCGCGAGCGCGAGCGCATGGCGTTCGTGTCAGCGGAGTACTGGGATGTGGACGCCATGGCGTCCGCCTCGGGCTCCGCCTTCACCGTGCGGCTGGTCCGCCTGGACGGCGGCGCGATCGCCCGCGGCACGGACTTCGACGACAACGGCGCCCTGAAGAAGGCCGTCGTCATCCTCGACGAGAAGGCGGCCGCAGCGCTCGCCGCCGCCGTCGACGCGGTCGGATCCGGCAGCGTCACGAAGGTCGAGGCGAAGCCCGGCACCCGCAGCCCCTACGCACCCTTCACCACCTCCACGCTGCAGCAGGAGGCGGGGCGGAAGCTCTCGATGAGCGCGAAGCAGGCGATGAGCGTCGCCCAGCGCCTCTACGAGAAGGGCTACATCACCTATATGCGCACCGACTCGGTCGCCCTCAGCACCCAGGCGGTGCAGGCGGCGCGGTCGCAGGCGGTCGCGCTCTACGGCGATGCGGCCGTACCCCTGAAGCCCCGCGTGTACAAGGGCAAGAGCAAGAACGCGCAGGAGGCGCACGAGGCCATCCGGCCGTCGGGTGAGCAGTTCCGCACGCCGGCGTCCGTCTCCGGCCAGCTCGACCGCGAGGAGCTGCGCCTCTACGACCTGATCTGGAAGCGCACCGTCGCGAGCCAGATGTCCGACGCGAAGTACGAGACCACCACCGTCACGATCGCCGTGGACGCCGATGGGAAGAACGCGGAGTTCACCGCGTCCGGCACGGTGTACACCTTCAAGGGCTTCCTGGAGGCCTATGAGGAGGGCAAGGACGAGCGCCGCAACGCCGCCGACGCCGCGGAGAATCAGTCGCTTCCGGCGGTCGCCGTCGGTGACGTGCTCCGTGTCGCGGACGCTGAGGCGAAGCCGCACCGCACCACCCCGAAGCCGCGCTATACCGAGGCATCGCTGGTCAAGGCGCTCGAGGAGCACGGCATCGGGCGGCCTTCCACGTTCGCCAGCATCATCGGCACCGTGATCGACCGCGGCTACGCGACCAAGCGCGGTCAGGCCCTCGTGCCGACGTGGATGGCGTTCAGCGTGGTGCGCCTGCTCGAGCAGCACTTCGCCGATCTCATCGACTACGACTTCACCGCCGCCCTCGAGGACGACCTCGACGCGATCGCCCGTGGCGAGCAGAAGCGCATCGAGTGGCTGCACTCCTTCTACTACGGCAACGACACGCAGGTCGGCCTCCGCCAGGTGGTCGACAACCTGGGCGAGATCGACGCGCGGGCGCTGAACGCCACGCGGATCACCGACACCGCCACACTCCGGTTCGGCAAGTATGGCCCGTACCTCGAGGTCGCCGACCCGGCGCATCCCGATGCGAAGCCGCGCATCGTCAACGTGCCGGAGGATCTGGCTCCCGACGAGCTGACCGCGGCGAAGGCGCAGGAGCTCATCGACGCCCCCGTTGCCGGCGACCGCGTGCTCGGCGAGAACCCCGACAACGGCAAGGTCATCGTCGTCAAGGACGGCCGCTTCGGCCCGTACATCCAGGAGAACGATCCGGTCTCCGACGACGACCAGGTCGATGAGGCGACCGGCGAGGTCGTCGAGGCGCCCAAGCCGAAGCGGGGAGCGAAGAAGGAGGCGGCGCCCAAGCCGCGCACCGCCTCATTGTTCCGCTCGATGTCGGTCGACACGATCGACCTCGACACGGCGCTGAAGCTCCTCGAACTGCCGCGCGTGGTGGGTGTGGATCCCGCGACCGAAGAGGAGATCACCGCGCAGAACGGCCGGTTCGGGCCGTACCTGAAGAAGGGCGCGGACTCCCGCTCGCTCGAGAGCGAGCAGCAGATCTTCGACATCAGCCTCGAGCAGGCGCTGGCGGTCTACGCGCAGCCCAAATACGGCGCCCGGCGGGCGTCCAGCGCGCTCGCCGAGTTCGAGGCGGATCCTGTGAGCGGCAAGCCGATCCGGATCCGCGACGGCCGCTTCGGCGCGTACGTCACCGACGGCGAGACCAACGTGACCATCCCGCGTGGCCAGCAGGTGCAGGACATCACGTTCGAGATCGCCGTGCAGATGCTGGCGGACAAGCGCGCGAAGGGGCCTGCGCCCAAGCGCGGATCCCGCGCCGCTGCGGCGAAGAAGGCGCCGGCGAAGAAGGCCCCTGCCAAGACGCCGGCGAAGAAGGCACCGGCGAAGGCCGCAGCAGCCAAGACCGACGATGAGAAGGCCGCCGCCCGCTCCGCCGCCGCGAAGAAGGCCGCGGCCACCCGGGCCGCCAACGCGGCGAAGAAGCAGGCCGGCGCGTGAGCGCGGGCCGCGGCCTCTGGATCACGCTCGAGGGCGGCGACGGGACGGGCAAGACCACCCAGGCCGCGCTGCTGGAGGAGTGGCTGCGCGGCCAGGACCGGAAGGTCCTGCGCACGCGCGAGCCCGGCGGATCCGAGGTGGGCGTGCTGATCCGCGACATCGTTCTGCATCACCGCGGCGACATCGCCCCCCGGGCCGAGGCGCTGCTGTACGCGGCCGACCGCGCGCACCACGTCGCGACGGTGGTGCGTCCCGCGCTCGATCGCGGCGAGGTCGTGATCCAGGACCGCTATCTCGACTCGTCGGTCGCCTACCAGGGCGCGGGCCGGGTGCTGGATGCGGACGAGGTGCGCGGACTCTCGCTGTGGGCCGCCGAAGGCGCTCTGCCCGATCTCACGGTGCTGCTCGACCTGGATCCCGCCCTTGCCCGCCGGCGTCTGGACTCGGCCGAGAAGCCGTTCGACCGGCTCGAGGCCGAACGCGAGGAGTTCCACCGGCGCGTGCGCGAATCCTTCCTCGCGCTGGCGGCGGCGGAGCCCGAGCGCTTCCTCGTCGTCGACGCCGCACAGGAACCGGACGAGATCGCGGCCGCGGTGCGCGCCAGGGTGGCGGGGCTGCTGGCCTGAGCTCCGTCGAGCAGCCCACCCGTGGACGAGGCGCGCGATGTCACTCCCCGCGGTTAGGCTTGACCGCATGCCGGCCACCGTTCTCGCCCCTTTCCCGTGGACGGACGTGTGGGGGCAGGACGCCGCGGTCGAGACGCTGCAGGCCGCGGTCACCGATCCTGCGGCGATGTCGCACGCGTGGCTCATCACGGGTCCGCCCGGCTCCGGCCGGTCGACGCTCGCCACCGCCTTCGCCGCGTCCCTGATCGCCGAAGGGCCTGACGACGAGCAGACCATGCGCCAGGTGCTCGCCGGCACCCACCCCGACGTGACCGTGCTCCGCACGGAGAAGGTGATCATCTCGATCGCCGAAGCCCGCGCGCTCGTCGAACGGTCCTACTTCGGGCCGTCCAGCGGGCGGTATCGCGTGATCGTCGTCGAGGACGCCGATCGCATGACCGAACGCACCTCCAACGTGCTGCTGAAGGCGCTCGAGGAGCCGCCGGAGCAGACGGTGTGGATCCTGTGCGCGCCGAGTGAGGCGGATCTGCTGCCCACGATCCGCTCCCGCGTGCGGTCGTTGCGGCTGCGCGAGCCCGATGTGGCCTCGGTCGCCGAGCTCATCGTGCGTCGCACCGGTGCGGATCCGGCCATCGCCGAACAGGCCGCCCGCCACGCGCAGCGGCACATCGGCATGGCGCAGCGGCTTGCGACCGATGAGGCGGCGCGCGCCCGCCGCGAGCAGACGCTGCGCGCCGTGCTGAGCGCGCGAGGAGTCAGCGACGCCGTCGAGGTCGCGGGGCAGATCGTGCAGGCCGCGACGGACGACGCGAAGGTGCTCACGGTCGAACGCGACGAGGCCGAGCGGCGCGCGTTGCTGCACACCGTGGGGATCGCCGAGGGACAGGCAGTCCCGCCCGCCGTGCGCTCGCAGGTCAACGCGCTCGAGGACGAGCAGAAGCAGCGCGCCAAGCGCAGCGTGCGCGACGGCCTCGACCGGGTCCTCACCGACCTGCAGTCGCTGTTCCGTGACGTGGTGATGCTGCAGTTCGGCCGCGGCGACGTGCTCATCAACGCCGAGCTCGCGCCCGAGCTCTCCGCCCTCGCCGCCGCGTGGCCGCCGGAGCGCACCCTGATCGTGCTGGACCATCTCGCCGAGACCAGGGAATCGCTGGAGCGCAACGTCGCCCCGGCGCTCGCCCTCGAGAGCTTGCTCGTGACCGTCACGAGCGGGAGGAGACCATGAACACCCGTTCCGCTTCGAGACTCCGCCGCATCACGACGGTGACGGCGGGGCTTGTCGTCGCCGCGTTGGCGCTCACCGGCTGTCTGTATGCGATGATTCCGGCCGGATCCTCGTCGGCGAGGCCGACGGCGAGCCCCGACACCTCGGGCGTCGCCGACGACCTGAAGTCGTTCTACGGGCAGACCCTCAGCTGGTCCGCATGCGGAGGCGGGATGGATTGCACCACGGTGAAGACCCCGCTCGATTGGGACGACCCCGGGAAGGGGACCCTCGATCTGGCCGTGGTGCGCCACAAGGCGACCGGCGCCTCGAAGGGATCGCTTCTGACCAACCCCGGTGGTCCCGGGGCGAGCGGACTCGAACTGATCAAGTCGAGCCTCGACTATGCGGTCAGCCCGACGCTCTCCAAGAACTACGACGTCATCGGCTTCGATCCTCGCGGCGTCGGATCCTCGACCGCGGTGAAGTGCTTCGATGCGTCGCAGATGGACGACTACCTGTACTCGATCCGCCCCGGTGCGCGCGGCGGCGACGAGTGGACCGCGGCGCAGAAGAGCGCCAACAAGAGCTTCGCCGACGCCTGCGAGCAGAACAGCAAGGGGATCCTGCCGTACATCACCACGGTGAACTCCGCGCGTGACATGGACCTGCTGCGCGCCGTGCTGGGGGACAAGAAGCTGAACTACCTCGGCTACTCCTACGGCACGTTCCTCGGCGCGACCTACGCCGAGCTCTACCCGGACCGTGTCGGGCACCTCGTGCTCGACGGCGCACTGGATCCGGCGGTCTCCAATCTCGACGTGAGCACGACGCAGGCGATCGGATTCGAATCCGCCCTGCGCGCCTACATGGCCGATTGCCTGAAGGGCAAGAAGTGCCCGTTCCAGGGCACGGTCGACGATGCCATGGGCGACCTCGGCGCTCTCCTCGCGAGCGTCGACCGCTCGCCGCAGAAGAACACCGACGGCCGCATGCTGGGTGCGGACACGCTGATGACCTCGATCGTCGCGGCGCTGTACTCGCAGGACAGCTGGTCGTACCTGACCCAGTCGCTCACGGCGGTGCTGAAGGGCGACCCCTCCGTGGCGTTCCAGCTCGCTGACTTCTACAACAACCGCGAGAACGGGAAATACACCGACAACTCGACCGAGGCGTTCCGCGCGTACAACTGCATGGATTACCCCCTGGAGAACGACGCGGCGGCCAAGGCGGCATCCGATGCCAAGATCAAGGCCGAGGCTCCGACGATCGCCCCCTACTGGGACGGCCCCGATCCCTGTGAGCAGTGGCCGTATCCGCCGACGGGCAAGCGCGGTGAGATCACCGCGGCCGGCTCGGGTCCCATCCTCGTGATCGGCACGACCAACGACCCCGCGACGCCCTACGCCTGGGCCGAGTCGCTTGCGAAGCAGCTCGAGGGCGGGATCCTCATCACCCGCGTCGGCGAGGGCCACACCGGCTACAACAAGGGCAACTCGTGCGTGGACGACGCCGTGGACGCCTACTTCGTGGACGGCACCGTGCCGGACAAGGCGGGCATCCGCTGCGAGTAGCCCGTCCGGCGCGGGCGGTGAGGTCCTGCCCGGATGGCGAGGTCCGCCGCAAGCGGCGACGTTCGGGACGGCCGTCGCCTGACGGTGCCGCGCCCGGGGTGCGCGTGGTTCGCAGCACACCCGCGGACAGGGTAAGATCGTTGATCGTGCGGTTCGCCCGCATGCGCATCCGTCAGGGTGTGCGCCGCCCTAGCTCAGTCGGCAGAGCATTTCACTCGTAATGAAAAGGTCAAGGGTTCGATTCCCTTGGGCGGCTCGACCTGAAACCCCCTCCTCGGAGGGGGTTTCGTCGTTCGGCCTGGTCGCACCGATGCTGACGTCGTCCTCTCCTGCTGCGGTGTGCGGTCAGCCGACCCGGGGCAGGGACCGTGCGAACTCTGTGATGTCCGCGGCGAGGAGCGCCGGCTCTTCATGCGGCGCGAAATGCCCGCCACGGGGCATGACGGTGTACCGCACGACGTCATAGGTGCGCTCCGCCCAGCTGCGCGGAGGGCGGGTGAGGTCGTGCGGGAAGAGTGCGACCGCGGTGGGCACCGATACGCGGTCGACCCGAGTCGTGAGTCCTGCGGCGAACTCGTAGTAGGGCCGGAGCGAGGTCCCGATCGAGTTCGTGGACCAGTACAGCGACGCGAGGGTGAGGAGATAGTCGTCTGAGAATCGGGTCGAGAGGACTCCTCCGCAGTCGCTCCATGCCCGGTGCTTCTCCAGGATCCAGGAGAGCAGCCCGGCCGGCGAGTCGGAGAGCGCCGGGGCGAGCGTGAGCGGGCGGGTCTGGTGCTGGTGCTGGTAGGCGCCCTCCGTCGAGATCCATCTCTGCACACGCTCGAGATGGTCGCGCTCGTCATCGGTGAGGGTCTCGGAGTCGACCTCACGCGGTGCCGCCACGGCGAGAAGGTGGATGCCGGCGAGGTGTTCGGGGTGCGCCTGCGCCAGACGGGAGGTGATCCCGGCGCCGAGATCACCGCCGTGTGCGATGTACCGCGGGAATCCGAGCTCGGCGGTCATCAGCCGGTGCCACAGCTCGTGCGTCTGCCCGGTGAGGGTCGGTCGCTGAGGCGAGAACGGGAAGCCGGGCAGTGCCGGCACGATGACGGTGCGGGCATCGGACGGGTCAGCCGCGAAACGGGAGGGGTTCGAGAGGCGCTCGGCCAGATCCACGAGCTCGAGCGCGCTGCTCGGCCAGCCATTGGTCAGGACGATCGGCAGAGCGGAGCCCGGCGTGACAGGGTCGAAGCGCAGGTAGCCGACAGGCGTGCCATCGAGGTCGGCCGAACGCCAGGGAAGCGCCTCGATCCGGTGCTGCTGTGCGTCCGCATCGAAACCATCGGCCCAGTAGGCGACGAGACGCTGCAGCTCGACGAGTCGAGTCCCCGCCTCCCATCCGACCTCCGGCCACGGCTCGGGCCAGCGGGTCGCGCGAAGCCGGCGCCGAAGATCCTCGAGATCGGACGGATGGTTGAGACGAGGGATCATCGTCGCCCTTCCCAGGCGCGGACAGAACCGAAAGACACGGCGGACCACGGCACGGATGGGGGGCCGCGGCGTGGATCTTGGAGCTGTCTCGAGCGTAAGGAACGCTTCCGTCGTGCACAAGCCAGGCGAGTCAGCGCCATGGCGAGGAAACAGCGTGCGCCGCAGGTCGGGGTTCGACTCGACGGGAAACTCCCTCCTCGGAGGGGGCTTCGTCGTTCCGGCGTACGCTCGGAGCATGTCCCGTGCACTGCTGATCGTCGACGTCCAGAACGACTTCACCGAGGAGGGCGCCCTCGCCGTGGCCGGCGGTGACGCGGTCGCCCGCGGCGTCACCGCGCTGCTGCACGAGCACGCGGACGACTACGACGTCATCATCGCCTCGCGGGACTGGCACGACGCGACGGGGGACAACGGCGGACACTTCTCCGAGGCGCCCGACTACGTCGACAGCTGGCCCGTGCACTGCGTCGCCGGCACCACGGGCGCCGACTACGACCCGCTGCTGGACACCGCCTCCGTCACCCACCACGTGCGCAAGGGGCAGGGCAAGCCCGCCTACTCCATGTTCGAGGGTGTGACGGAGACGGACGAGACGGTCGCCGCGATCCTGTCCGCGCACAGCGTGCTCACCGCCGACGTCGTCGGCATCGCGACCGACCACTGCGTGCGCGCCTCCGCGTCCGACGCGATCGCACACGGCGTGCACGTGCGGATCCTGACCGACCTCGTCGCGGGCGTCGGCGCCGAATCGAGCGCCGCAGCGCTCGCCGAGCTCGCGCATGCCGGGGCCGAGCTCGTGCCGAGCGCCGACCGACGGGATGCTCCGGCCGACGGCACGGCGCCCGCCGGTTCCGCGGATGTCTCCGACCAGCCGACCGACGGCTCCGCCGAATGACCGTCGAACGCTGCGCGCTGCTGCTGCGCGCCGTGAACGTGAGCGGCGCGAACAGGGTGCCGATGGCGGAGCTGCGTGCGCTCATGAACGACCGCGGAGGGTTCGGCGCGGTGACCACCTACATCGCCAGCGGCAACGTCATCTGCGACGCCCCGGCGGATCCGCCGGCGGTGTGCGCGGAGGTGCGGACCCTGATCCACGACGCGTTCGGCGTGAACACGCCCGTGATCCTGCGCACGCACCACGAGCTGGTCCGGGCGATCGAGGAGAACCCGTTCCCCGATGCTGCGGCCGACAAGATGCTGCACGCGATGTTCCTCGAGGGAGTGCCGCTGGCCGATGCGGTCGAGACGCTGAATGAGCGACTGCAGCCCGGCGAACGGATCGCCCTGCGCGGAAACGACCTGTGGATCGATTTCGGCGCCGGGGGAGTGCACTCGAGCAAGCTCACGCGCGCGGTGCTCGATCGCGCGCTGGGTGTCGCCGGTACCGCGCGCAACCTCCGCACGGTGCGGAAGCTCGTCGAGCTCACGGCCGGCTGACGCCTTCGGCCGGCCCGTCGGCCGCGCCGGCCCCGAGCGCGCGGCTGAGCGCGGTCGGAGCCGCAGAGTCTGCGGCATGCAGATCCACGCGTTGCGCGCCGCAGGTCACGCAGCGGACGTACAGCAACGTGCCCTCGGACGTCCTGTGCCGGGACCGCGTCCTCCAGGCATGCTCGTGCGCGGGAGCGGGTCGGAGCGGATCCGGAGCCGTGAGGGGGATCGATGCGGTGTCGGGGGTGGATGCGGCGGTCATGCCCCCACGATGATGTAATGCCGTTATGCATCTCAACCCTTACGGCGAGTATGCGGTCCTGATGGCGGCATCGCTCGCCAACGACTGGCCGTCCGATCGTGTCGGCATCGAGCAGCGCACCCGCGACTTCGGGATGACGATGGTCTTTCCCGCAGGGACCGGAGACCACGCCGACACCCGGCGGGTGATCGACGACTGGCTGCGCGTCGTCGACGCCCCGACGCCGGAGGAGCGCGCAGTGCTGCTGAACGCGCAGATGGCCACGGCGGCGGCGTACCCGCGGCTCACGGACCACGACGGCGAAGGCTGGCATCTGCACTACCGCGGCGAGGAGGATTCGCTGCCCCGTGTGCTGCGCGCCGTGATCGCCGTCGGCACCTCACTGCACCTGGTCACACGAGGGATGACGCGACTGGGGCGCTGCGCGGCGGCGCCGTGCACGAATGTCGTGGCCGATGTGACCCGCAACGGGCGGCAGCGCTACTGCTCGGTGCGCTGCGCCAACCGCGACGCCGTGCGCCGGCACCGGGCGAAACGCGCATGAGGCGCGGCGCCCGGTGCCGGCCGTCGGTCAGTCGTACATGCCGACGTTGATCGGGCCGGTCAGGTCGGGCGGAGCGGCCCGGAAGCCGCGCGTTGTGATGAGCAGGTAGACGACGCCGATCGCGGTCCAGGCGCCGCCGATGATCATCGAGATCCCGTCGAGGCTGAGCCAGAGCGCCACATTGATCACGACGCCGACCGCGGGGATGACGACGAAGCCGATCCAGGATCCGATCGTGCGCCTGGTGATGAATCGGAAGAACACGAAGATCACCGAGAGGTTCACGAACGTGAAGGCGATGAACGCACCGAAGTTGATCATCGACGACGCCTGCTCGAGGTTCACGAACAGCGCGGTCAGGGCGATCGCGGCGACGATGAGGACGTTCGCGACGGGGACGCCGGTGCGTGGGTTCACCCGGCCGAACAGTCGCTTCGGCAGGGCGCCGTCGCGGCCCATCGCGTAGAGCAGGCGCGCTGCGCTCATCTGCTGCGTGATGCCGCAGCCCAGCACCGCCATCATGTAGCCGCCGACGAAGATCGCCTGGAACGCGGCGCCGCCGATGTACTTCGCGATCTCGGGGGAGGCTCCGACGATGTTCTCGAGCTTCGCGACGTCGGGGAACAGCGTCTGCATGACGTAGGTCACGGTGAGGAAGAAGGCTCCCGCTGCGGCGACGATGAGGAAGATCGCGCGCGGGATGTCCCTGGTCGGGCGCTCCGCCTCCTCGGCGAGCGTGGAGACGGCGTCGAAGCCGAGGAAGGAGAGGGCGAGGATCGCGGCGCCGCCGGCGAGTGCCGCCGCCTGGATGTCGTCGGAGAAGAACGGCCGCACGGTGAAGGCCGCGCCGTTGGCGCCGTTCGCGATGTTCACGACCGCGAGCACCACGAACAGGACGGCGACGATGAGCTGGATCCCGACCAGGATCACGTTCATGCTCGCCGCGAGTCGCACGCCGACCAGGTTGAGCGCGGTGCAGATGACGACGGTGAGCAGCACCCACACCCAGAACGGCACGCCGGGATAGATCGCGCCCATGTAGATCCCGGACAGGATCGCGTTGATCATCGGCAGCAGCAGGTAGTCGAGCGTCGCCGCCCACCCCACGAGGAAGCCGACCGACGGGTGGATCGACTCCTTCGCGTAGGTGTAGGCGGATCCTGCGATCGGGAAGAACCGCACCATGCGCGAGTAGCTGAACGCCGTGAAGAGCACCGCGACCAGCACCACGAGGTACGCGAGCGGCACGTGGCCGCTGGTCTGATCGGCGACGATCCCGAACATGTCGAACACCGCGAGCGGCGCCATGTAGGCGAGGCCGATGAAGACCAGATGGCGCAGTTTCAGTGTGCGCTTGAGAGACCCGGGCTCGTGCGTCACGGCGTGCGCGAGCTGATCATCGCCGGCGGCGACGGTGGAGTGGGATGGCAGCGTTGACATCGTGGGGATCGTCCTCAGTCGGTGTGCGAGTGGCAGTGGTGGTCGGCGGAGGGTTCGGTGCAGCGCTGTCCGGCCCCGCCCGGATCCTGGACCGGCGCCGAGGCGGCGACGCCGTCGAACTCGCCGCGGGCGTCGTGCACCGTGGTGCCCCCGACCACGGTGAGGTCGGCGTGCTGCGCGAGGATCTCCGCGGGCTCCATGGCGTACAGATCGCCCGACCACACGACGAGGTCGGCGAGGTATCCGGCGCGGAGCATGCCGAGCGAGTCCTCGTGGTGGAACGCTCCCGCCCCGCCCTTGGTGTAAGCCTCCAGCGTGCGGTCGAGATCGAGGCGCTCACCCTGGGTCCAGGCGTCGCCGCCGTCGAGGCGGGCGCGGGTCATCGCGCTGTAGACGCCGACGAGTGGATCCATCTCGCCCACCTGCCAGTCGCTCGAGAACGTGACGCGGGCGCCCGATTCGATCATCGAACGGAACCGCCAGGCGCGGTCCCAGCGCGCCTCGCCGACGTTCTCCATCCAGGTGCCGGCGACGAGGTCGGGGGACGCGTGACGGGGCTGCATCGCCGCGACGACGCCGAGGTCGCGGAAACGCGGGAGGTCCTCCGGGGCCAGGCACTCCACATGCACGATGCCGTGCCGGGTGTCCCGGGTGCCGTTGATCCGCTGGGCGGCCTCGATCGAGTCCAGCGTCAGGCGGATGCCCCAATCGCCGGTGGCGTGCGTGTGCACCTGGTAGCCGAGGCGGTCGAGCTCGACGAAGAGCTTCGTGAACTCGGTCGGCTCGAGGCTGGTGTGTCCGCGATGGCCCGGACGGTTCGCATAGTCCTCGAGCATGGCGGCCGTGTGCGGCTCGATCACGTCGTCGGCGTAGAGCTTCACCATGCCGAGGCGGAACCGGTCGTGCTGAGGGGTCTCCCGGATCGCCTCGGTGATGCGCGAGCGGAAGTCGCCGTCGGATCCGACCGGGTGGTAGATCGCCGCGATCGTCCGCGAGGTGAGCTTGCCCTCGCGCTCGGCGCGGTCGAAAAGCGGCAGTTCGGCGAGCGGGACCTGGGGCTCGACCACGGTCGTGATGCCGAAGCGGCGGGCCATCTCGAGGCTGTTCACGATCTTGCGGTAGCGCCGGTCGGGGGAGTACATCGGGATGTCGCGCTGCAGCTCGGCGAGGCCGTTCGTCGTCATGGCACTCGTGTAGAAGTCGGTGACCCAGCCCGTGGGCTCGCCCGTGCGGTGGTCGATCTCGGGGTTGCCCCAGGCGATGTCGCCGCCGCCGAGGATCCCGAGCTTCGCGAGCGCGGGCCGGTTCAGCCACACGGAGTGCTGGTCGTAGGTGGTGATGAAGACGGGCCGGTCGGTGACGCCGGTGAGGTCGTCGGCGCGCGGACGGCGCCCTTCGACCACCGAATAGAGAGCGTTCTCGGCGCAGATCCACTCCAGGTCGGGGTGCGCCTCGGCGAAGGCCGCGATCCGCGAGCGCACGACGTCGAGGCTCTGCACCTGGTCGAGACTGACGGCGAGGTCGTCGTAGCCGAGCAGCAGGTGGTTGTGGGTGTCGGCGACGCCGGGGGTCACCAGGCGCCCCTCCAGATCGACCGTGCGACGCGCCGCGGGTGCATCGGCGGCCGGTCCGACGTAGCTGATCCGGTCGCCGGTGACGCCGACGGCCTCGGCCCAGGGCTGCGCGGGATCGAAGGTGCGGACGCGTCCGCCGGTGTAGAGGGTGTCGACCGCCATGTCGTGCTCCAACGTCTCGGGCGGCGCTGCTCGGGGGAGCGACCGCAGTTCTTTGACTCAAGAGTAAATTAATTCACTCAAATGTCAAGAAACTCTTCGAATCGGATCCGGATCCGTTCGCGGGACTGCGATACTGGCTTCATGGCACGTCCGAGCACCCAGCAGCAGCGTCGCCGCGAAGTGGTGGATGCGGCGCTCGACGCGGCCGCCGAGCACGGGCTGCGCAACCTCTCGCTGACGGACGTCGCGAACCAGGCCGGGGTCACCCGCGGTGCGCTGCTGTACTACTACGAGGATCTCGATGCGATCCTCGTCGAGGCGCACGCCGCGGGCATGCGCAGGGTCGGGGAGGAGCGCGAGGCGCTCGTGGCAAGGGCGGAGCGTCCGGCGGAACAGCTCGCGATCGCGATCCGCGCCGGCCTGCCGAGCGGCCCGGACGACGCGCTCATGCGTCTGCTCTATGAATTCGACGTGCTGGCGGGCAAGTCGCCGCTGCATGACGAGCTCGTCCAGCGGCTCTACGGCGAGCAGCTCGGGCTGTACCGGAGGATCCTGGAAGCCGGGGCGGCGGCCGGCGACTTCGCGCTGACCGGACCCGTCGAGGACATCGCGATGAACTTCGTCGCTCTCGAGGATGCCTACGGCCTGCACATCGTCGCCGGCGGCAGCATTTCCGTCGCCGATGCGCAGCGCGCGATCGCGCTGTTCGCCCGCCAGGCGGGTGCGCCGCTCGCGGAACCGCTCGGCTGACAACAAGGAGCGCCCCGATGCGCCCGCGACGGCGGACGCATCGGGACGAGGTGGATCGGAGTCCTGGTCAGCGGCCCCGGAGCGCCGCGGTCGCCGCGCCGTCGACGCCGAAGCCCGCGGTCACGACCACGCCGTAGTCGCGTTCGGCGGCCTGCGGCGAGACGAACCCGTTGCGTACGTCGTGCGCCACGGCCGCGGGGTCGCGGTCGAACGGATCGCCGTAGCCGCCGCCCCCGCCCGTCTGATTGACCAGCACGTCGCCGGGGGCGAGCCGGTTGTAGCTGCCGCCCTGAACCGTCTCCCGCGGCGTCCCCGGGTTCAGCACGACCCGGTTCGGCTCGCCGTCCGCGCCGCCGTCGATCGCCCAGGGCGTCGTCTTCGTCTTGTAGACGAGGCAGATCCCGGTAGCCGGCGCCGTGAAGCGGTAGGAGCGGCTCACCCCGACCCCGCCGCGGTGGCGCCCGGCGCCCCCCGTGTCGGTCCGGTAGCCGTAGTGGTCGATGATCATCGAGGACTTGGCCTCGAGGACCTCGACCGGGTTGTTGCGGCAGCCCGGCTCGGAGAGGTGCATGATGCCGTCCTCGCCGTCGTGGTGCGCGGTGCCGCCGAACCCGACCGCCTCGTTCGTGGCCTCCTGCCAGGGCTCGCCTGTGCGCGGGTTGACGCCGAGGCCCATCATCGAGCAGACGTCGCCGCCGGAGCACGCCGGCACCAGCTCCGGCATGCCCTGCGCGAGCGCCTTGAGGATCACCTCGCCGGCCAGCAGTCCGGTCCAGAGCGTGAAGGTCGGCATCGGCGAGACCGCGTGCATGACCGACCCCGGGACCGTGACGACCCGCAGCGGGGCGAAGTTGCCGGCGACGACGGGCGAGTCCGGGGTGGTGAGCGACTTGAAGATGAGGCTCGAGAGCGCCTCCGTCTGCCCAGGAGGCAGGTTGATCGGCCCCTCGACGTTCTCGGCGCTCCCGGTCCAGTCGACCACCATCTCGTCGTCGGTGACCGTCACCGTGCAGCGCAGGGTGACGAGGTCGTCCTTGTTGATCCCGTCGTCGTCGACGTAGTCGATCGCGGTCCAGGTGCCCTTCGGCAGCTTCGCGAGGGCGAGGCGGGCGAGCTTCTCGCCGTGCGCGTTGATCGTGTCCATCGCCTCGGTGAGAGTGCTGACCCCGTACTTGCCCGCGAGCTCCTGCGTGCGCCGCACCCCGGTCACGCAGGCAGAGACCTGCGCCTGGATGTCGCCGATCGTGTGCTTCGGCATCCGGCTGTTGAACCGGATGATGTTGAAGACGTCGTCGTTGCGCTCGCCGCGGCGGTACAGCTTCGAGGCGGGCAGCATGAGCCCCTCCTGCGACCGATCGGTCGAGTCGAGGACGTAGCCGGGATCCTTCTGGTTCAGGTCGGTGACGTGCACGCGGCACGAAGCGAACCCGATGAGCGCGTCGTCGACGTGGATCGGCGCGAAGACCAGCGGATCGAGTGTGTGCGCGCTGGACCAATACGGGAAGTTGATGATGAAGACGTCGCCCGGCTCCATCGCGTCCGCTCCGAGGAACTCGATCGAGTGCTTGATGCCCGCATCGTTGCCGCGCGTGAAGACAGCGATGCCCGGCGCGTCCGCCACGACGTCGCCGTTCGCGTCATGGATCCCGATCCCGTAGTCGTGGATCTCGTAGACCACGGTGTTGTAGGCGGTGCGGCACAGGTTGCGCGCGACCTCCTCCGCGGCGGCCAGCAGGCCGTGCCTGATGATCTCGGTGGTGATGGCGTCGGCCATGTCATGCCCCCTTCTGTGCGTACTGGATCGAGATGACGAGCTCGCCGTAGGCGCCGACCTCGAGCCGGTCCCCGGCGTGCAGCACCGTGGTCGCGGTGTGCTCGGTCACGACGGCCGGGCCCTCGAGGACGTCGCCGGCGAGGAGCTCCTCGCGCGCGACGAGCGCGTACTCGGCGGTCACGTCGCCGTCGAGCACCACCGTGCGGCGGCGCAGTTCGGGGCCGTGATCGCCGTCGCGGCGTGCGGCGCGCGGCAGATCGGGCTTGTCGACGATGCCGACGGCGCCGAGACGCAGCGTGGTGGTCTCGATCGGGTCGTCCATGATGTGCCCGTACTGCCGCAGGTGCAGCCGGTCGAACTCGGCGCGGATCGCGGCGCGGGGATCCGACCCGTCCTCCGGGTAGTCGACGGTGACGGCGTGCTCCTGCCCCGAGTAGCGCACGGCGACCACGCGGTGGAAGACCATGCGCTCGTCGCTGAAGCCCTCGGCGTGCAGGGTCTCGCGCGCTTCCGCCTCCATCCCGGCGTAGAGGGCGTCGGCGGCGGCGGCGTCCAGATCCTCGAGCGGCTGCAGGCTCGTGCGCGAGTAGTCGTGCTGCACGTCGGCCATGAGCATGCCGAGCGCGGAGAACGCGCCCTGCCCCGGCGGTACGATCACCTCCGGGATCCCGAGCTCGCGGGCCACGTCGACCGCGACCAGCCCGCCGCCCCCACCGAATGAGAGCAGGGCGAAGTCCTTCGGGTCGTGTCCGAGCTCGATGGTGATCGCGCGTACGGCGCCCATGATCTTGGTGTTCGAGATCTGCACCATGCCGCGCGCGAGCTGGGTGACGCTCAGCCCGAGCGATCCGGCGATCGGCGCGAGCGCCTCGAGCGACTTCTCACGGTCGAGCGTGAGCTCGCCGCCGAGCGGAGTGTCGGTGCCGAGGTACCCGATCGCGAGCGCCGCATCGGTGAAAGTCGGCTGCGTGCCGCCGCGCCCGTAGGCCGCGGGTCCGGGCATGGCCCCCGCGCTCTTCGGTCCGACCTGCAGGGCGCCGGCCTCGTCGAGGTAGCCGAGCGAGCCGCCGCCGGCGCCGATCGTGTGGATGTAGAGCGAAGGGGTGTTGATGGGCAGGCCCTCGAACTCCGCGCCGTGGTAGAGCACGGGATGACCGCCCTGCACGAGCGAGGCGTCGAGGCTGGTCCCGCCCATGTCGATCGTGATGAGGTTCGGCCGGTCGATGAGCTTCGAGAACGCCGCCGCTCCGACGACCCCGCCGGCGGGGCCGGACAGGATCAGGTTCACCGGCTGCTCGCGAGCGGCCGACGCGGTCATCGCGCCGCCGCCCGACCGCGACATCAGGAATCGACCGACGAAGCCGCGCCGTTCGAGCTCGCCCTCGAGCGCCTTGAGGTAGCTGCGCATGATCGGCTTGATGTACGCGTCGAGCACGGCCGTGCTCGTGCGCTCGTACTCGCGGTACTCGCGCGACAGCTCGTGCGAGATGGTGACCTCGACACCGGGGGCCTCCTCGAGGAGGATCTCGCGCATGCGCAGCTCGTGCGCCGGGTTGGCGTAGGCGTGCAGGAAGGCGACGGCGACGGCGTCGTAGCCTCGGCGCAGGATCTCGCGTGCGACCTCACGTGCGTCCTCCTCGTCGAACGGTGTCGCGACGGTGCCATCGAACATACTGCGCTCGCTGACCTCGAACGTGTCGTAGCGCTCGAGCAGCGCCTCGGGCTTGCGGTATGCGATGTCGTACATGACCCGGCGGTCGGTGCGGCCGAGCAGGTAGACGTCGCGGAAGCCGCGCGTGGCGATCGTGGCGATCCTCGCCCCGGTCCGGGTGAGCAGCGAGTTCAGGCCCAGCGTGCTGCCGTGGTTGAACATCGAGACCTGGCCGGGGTCGGCGTCCGCCTTGTCGAAGGCGGCGAGCACTCCGGCGGTGGGCTCGCTCGGGGTGGTCGGGACCTTCTCGAAGCGGAGCTCTCCCGTCTCGGGGACGAGCTTGACCACGTCGGTGAAGGTGCCGCCCACGTCGACGGCGATTCTGACGTTCTCGGGCATGAAAGGGGTTCCTTCCGGTTGAGGGCGATGGGGTCTTCGGGCAGGCCGGGGAGCCCGGTGCCCCGAGGGCGACCGGGTCTCGGCGGCGGTGCGGTCAGCGTCGGCCGCGCCCTGCGGCCGCGAGGCCGACTGCGGCGAGGATGATGAAGCCCGTCACCATGTCCTTGAGCTGGGGGTTCAGGTTGAGCAGGTCGAATCCGTTGCCGATGAGGGCGATGAGGAACACGCCGGCGACCGATCGCCAGACCGCGCCGAGTCCGCCGTAGATGCTCGTGCCGCCGAGGATCACCGCGGCGATCGCACTCAGCTCGAGTCCGGCGCCCGCGAGGGGCTGACCCGACGCGATCCGCGAGACGCCGATCGCGGCGGCGGCGCCGGCGGCGAGCCCGCTCAGCACGAACACGATGACGCGGGTGCGACCGACGTGGATGCCGGAGAGCTCTGCGGCCTCGGGGTTGCCGCCAATGGCGTAGACGTGCCGGCCGAACACGGTTCGCGAGAGCACGAACCAGAGCAGGGCGACCACGGCGATCATCACGAAGACCGCGATGAAGACACCGCCGACCCTGTTGCGTCCGAGCGCGGTGAAGCCGGGGGTCGTGACGGTGATCAGACTGCCGCCCGTGATCAGCACCGCGACCGTCGTGAAGATCATCGACGACGCGAGCGTGCCGAGGAACGAGTGCACGCGGAGCCGGGTGATCACGACGCCGTTGAACAGGCCGAGCGCGAGCCCGACGACGGGGGCCGCGAGGAGAGCGAGCCACACGTTGCCGGTGGTGATCGCGAGCCAGGCCGAGACCACGCCCGCGACGCTGTAGATCGCGCCGGTGGAGAGATCGAAGTTGCCCGAGATGATCACGAAGGTGCCCGCCGAGGCGATGATCACGAGAGGGGCATTCTGGTTCAGGATGTTCACGATGTTGCCGAACGTGAAGAACGAAGGCGAGAGGATCGCGAGCGCGATGAGCACGGCGGCGAGCAGCAGCAGGACGGCGTACTCGATCGCGATCTCCCTGATCGTGAACTTCCTCCGGGCCTGGGCCCGTGTCGCGGTGGTGTCGATGGCCTCGCTCACGCTGCCGTCTCCTCTCCGGGGGTCACGTGGAAGAGCCGGAACAGGACGTCCTCCACGGCGGTCTGCTCGGGGACGATCTCCCCGAAGGTGCGGCCCGCGGAGACCAGGAACGCGCGGTGGGCGAGCTCCATGATCTCCTCGTGCTCGGACGAGATCAGCAGCACCGCGATCCCGTCCTGGGCGAGCCGGGCGATGAGCTCGTAGATCGCGCGCTTGGCGCCGACGTCGACGCCGCGCGTGGGCTCGTCGAAGATGATCGCCCGCGGCCGTGCCGCGAGCGCCTTGCCGAGAAGCGCCTTCTGCTGATTGCCGCCCGAGAACCAGCCGACCGGGAGGTCGGTGTCCGGCGGGCGCATCTCGAGCGATTGCGCGAGCTCATCCGCGACGGCCCGTTCGCTACGGCCGTCGATCAGGCCGGCCCGGGAGCGCGCCCCGAGGCTCGCGAGCGCGATGTTCTCGCGCACCGAGCGCTGCAGCACGAGGCCGTCCTTGTGTCGGTCCTCCGAGACGAGCACGAGGCCCGCGTCGATCGACTGCTTGGGCGAGTGACCCTTCCAGTCGTGCCCGCCGAACCGGACGACGCCGTCCAGGATCTCGTCCAGGCCGAACACCGCGCGCAGACACTCGGTTCGGCCGCTGCCGACCAGGCCGAGCAAGCCGACGATCTCGCCGGGCCGTACCGCGAAGCTCATGTCCTCCACCCCCGTGGAGGTGCGCAGGTGCTGCACCTCCAGCAGGAACGGGGTGGCGGGATCCGGCGCGGCGGGGCGCGCGGGGTAAGCCTGGTCCATCTCGCGGCCGAGCATCGCCGTCACCAGCTCGTGCTTGCCGACCGCGGCGGCGTCGACCGTGTCGATCCGTCGGCCGTCCCGCATCACCGTGATCCGGTCGGCGACGCCGAGCACCGAGTCCAGGAAGTGCGAGACGTAGATCACGCTGCAGCCGCGATCGCGCAGCGTCCGCATGAGATCCTCGAGCTGCGCGATCTCCCGGGCGGTCAGCGACGAGGTCGGCTCGTCCATGACGATGACGCGGGCGTCGCGTGCGAGGGATCGGAGGATCTCGACCTTCTGCTGGTCGGCGATCCGCAGATCGCGCACCTTCGCCCGCGGGTCGAGCCCGAAGCCGACCTCGGCGTCGAGCGCGGCGAAGCGCGCGTCGAGGTTGCGCCGCTCGATCCCGAACCGGTGCTCCTCGGCACCCAGGAACACGTTCTGCGCCACGGTCAGGTCGGGCACGAGCGCGAGCTCCTGCGCGATCATCGCGACCCCGCGACGCTGCGCGATCCCGGGGTTCCAGCGGTCGACCGGGACGCCGTCGACGACGACGTCGCCCCGGTCTGCGGCGTAGACCCCCGCGATCACCTTGCCGAGGGTCGACTTACCGGCGCCGTTCTCCCCGACGAACGCGTGGATCTCGCCGCCGCGCACCTCGAGGGAGACTCCGTCGAGCGCCCGGGTCGCCCCGAACCGCTTCTCGATGTCCCGGAGTTCGACGAGCACCGGTCCGGCCGCTGATGTGCTCATCGAGTCAGCCGTTCCATTCGCCGGTGAAGTCCGGAGCCGCGTCGAGGTCCTTCTTCGTGGCGATCGGGCTGATCTTGACGAGGGTGTCGGCGTCGACGACGGCCTGGACCTTGTCGCCGCGCAGCTTGTTGACCAGCTGCTCGAGTGCGGCCTTGCCCATGCTCACGGGGTAGTTCAGGTAGTCGTTCGTCCACTTGCCGTCGCGCACGGCCTTGACGGCCTCGGTCGTCCCGCCGCCGCCGGTGAGGAAGATCTTCGCCGGGTCGATGCCGGCGTTCTCGAGCGCGATCTGGGCGCCCATCGTCTGCTGGTCGGCGTTGCTCAGGATGCCGTTGATGTCCTTGTTGGCCTGCAGCAGGTTCGACACCGCGGTGAGCGACTTGTCGCGGTCGTAGGCGCCTTCGACGGTGCCCACGATCTTGATGTTGCTGTGCTGGCCGAGCACCTTCTTCCAGGCGGCGATGCGGGCGACGTCGAGCGGGGAGTTCAGGAGGCCGGCGAGCAGGCCGATCTTGCACGGGTCGATGCTCTTGCAGTACTCGACGACGGACTCCGCCTGTCGTGCGGCGCCCGCCGACGGGGGCGAGGCGACGGTCGAGACGACGCCGTCGATCTGCGGCTGCATCTTGTCGATGTCGGGGCCGATCGGGTTCAGCACCGACACGACGGGCACGTCGTTGCCGAGGGGGAAGGCGGCGGCGAGGCCGGGGCCGTCTTGTGGGACCACGATGATCCCGCTCGCCTGGCCGGTGGTTCCGGCGTTCTGCAGCTGCGACAGCTGGGTGTTGGCGTCGAACTGGCCGTCCTGGATCTTGGTGGTGATCGTGATCCCGAGCTTCTTCGAGATCTCCTTCGCCTTCTCGACCACGCCCTGGTAGACGGCCTGGTTGTAGCCGTTCTGCGAGGAGGACGCGAGGAAGACGATCGAGTACTTGTCGCCGCTCGCTCCACCCGATCCGCCGGAGGAGCTGCAGGCGGCGAGGGAGACGACGAGGGCGGCGGCGCCGACGCCGGCGACGAGGCGGGAGAGGTGCTTCATTGCAATCTTCTTTCGTGGTGCAGGGGTGTCGGATCAGATCTCGGTCTTCGAGACGCGGTGGTCGATCGCGTAGAGGCGGCCGACGCCGACGCGGGCGTCGGCGAGCAGGGCGGCGAGCTCCGGGGTCGTGCGGCCCCGGTTCGGGTGGTCGAGCCATTCCTGGTAGGCGGCTTCGTCCGGCCATACCGCGGTCACGATGATCTCGCCGGACCCGTCGACCGCGGTGGCGATCTCGGAGCCGAGCGCTCGGGTCAAGTCGAGCGACTCCTGCAGGATCGCTTCGCGGCGGTACAGGTCCAGCACGGATCCGGCCTGTTCGGGCGCGGTGTGCAGGGTCAGGACTGAGCGGATCATCGGGTCGGTACTCCGTCGTCTCGAACGTGATGGGCATGTCGTCGTGGGTCGCGTCCATCGGGATCCACGTCGGTGCCCTGACGGTATCCGGGCGCTCTCGGGACTCGCTGTGCAAAGTGCATCTTGCGCTCAAATCACAATGTGCAAAAGAATGAAACAGCGCGCGGATGCCCCCTCTGCTCCCGCGCATCCCGCGGGATGACACGGAACGGAGCGGCGCATGCGGATCGGGATCGGCGTGCGCCACCGGCGGATCGCGGCCGTCGCCCTCCGGCCGGACGGGTCGCTCGCGGCGCACGAGATCCCCGTGACGACCGACGGCGTCGACGCGGCGCTCGAGCGGTTGCTCGGGCGGCAGGGCCTGGCCGACGCGGCCGTGCGCTCGATCGCGTTCGACCTGAGCGCGGTGCTGGACCGGACAGGGGCGGGTCCCCTCACGGTCGTCCGGATCGCGCCGCGCCCACCGGTCGACCGCGGCGACGAGCCCCGGGTCGGAGACGCCCCGATCCTGCACGTGCGCGGCGGCCACACGACGCTGGGGGAGGAGCTGACCCCGTTCGACGCGGTGGGACTCCGCGCGGCGGCACCGGGGATCCCGGCCGGATCCCGTGTCGTGATCACGGGCGTGGGCGCCCTGATCAATCCGTCGCACGAGCTCGCGGCGGGCGAGATCCTGCTCGACCACGACGCTTCACTGAGCGTGACCTTCTCGCACGCGTTCGACGGCAACTCCTTCGCGACGCGGGAGCGCACGGCGGTGCTCAACAGTGCGCTGGTGCCCGATGCGGAGGCTCTCGCGATCTCCCTCGCGCTCGTCGCCGGCCGCCGCTTCCCGGACGCGAGGCTCTTCGTGACCCGCAACGACGGGGGACGGGTGCCGCTGAGCCGGCTCCCGGCCACGCCGGTCCACTCCGCGTTCTCCGGTCCGTCGATCGAGTTCCTCGGTGCCGCCGCGCTCTGCGGGCTCGACGAGGGCGATCTCCTGCTCGCGCGCGGGAACGACCTCGTGCTGGGTTCTCTCCGAGCGGGAGCCCCCGCCATCGTGCCCCAGCTGGGGTGGGGCGGTGCGCGCCTCGCCACCCAGGCCGCCCACCTGGTCCCCGCCACTGAGATCCTGCTCAACGGGCGCTCCCCGCGACCGCGGCTGGTGCGACCGCGTGGGGCGGAGTCGCCCGAGTGGCTCGGGGGCGGCGAGGTCGTCGAGACCGATCTCGACCTGCGGGCGCTGGGGGCCGCGTGCGCTCCTCTCTCCGACTGGGCCCTGGGGATCGTGGGAGCCGGCAATGCTGACGAGATGGCGCACGAGCTGCAGGCGGCCGAGGCCAGGGTCCGCGCCCGGCTCGCCGCCTTCGGGGCGCCGCCGTCGACCGCGCGGATCCTCGAGTCGCGGTTCGTCGCGACCACGTACGAGCACGCCCGCGTCATCTCGGTGCGGGTGCACGGGGTGGCCGGCGACCCGGTCGGCGGACTGCTCGCGGGGGAGGGGACGCCGCATGAGGTTGACGGCTGAGGATGTCAGGCACCTGCGCACCGGGGCGCTCTTCCTCGCCTGCGCGGCGGATCCCGAGTGGTGTGACGAGCAGCAGGACCGGATCCTCACGAGGATGTCGGCGGGGGCCGACGGCCCCGAGCTCCTGCCCGTGCAGGACTTCGACGACGACGCGCTCGTCGCGGCGGTGGGTTTCGTGAACAACGGGCTCCCGCTCTCCGAGCTCCGGCCGGCGGGCGACGAGTTCGTCAGCAGCGTCGAGCTCCTGGAGCGCGAGCTGGGACGCCGGATCGAGGGGCTGTTCCCGCTGGCCGCCGCGAACGTGAACTCGATGGTGCCGCTGCTGACCGGGATGCAGCTCGGTCGGCCAGTCGTCGACGCCGATCCCATGGGGCGGGTGTTCCCGCTGCTGTTCCAGTCGGTGTTCACGCTGGCGGGCCTGCCTGCAGGCCCGCTCGCCGCGACCGGTCCAGTCGGCGACTCGGCGCTCGTGCGGGTCGGCGAACCGCGCAGGGCCGAACGTCTCGTGCGGGCGCTCGCCGGGGAGTTCGGCGGCTGGTCGGCGACGGCGCTCTACCCGATGACCGCGCGCGATCTCGCCCGCACCGGTGTCATCGGCAGCGTCTCGCGCATGGTGCGCATCGGGCGGATCCTCGAGTCGTCCCGCAGCACGCAGGAGAAGCACGAACTGCTCCGGCGCGGAGAGGGCGTGCGCCGGATCATCCGCGCCAGGGTCGCCGACGTCGCAGGGCTGTCCCGGCCGGCGCCCGCCGGTGAGCCGGACCACCCCTCGAGCGTCGTCCTCGTCGAGGAGGCGCAGGGGCGCTTCGTGCAGCTGGAGATCCAGAACGAGCTCCTGCTGCTCATGGTCGACGGCACGGTGGACGCGGTGATCCCGGACATCATCACGATGCTGCACCCGGACGACGGCCGTGTCGCCAGCCTCGACGACCTCTGGGTCGGCAACACCCTCGACCTCGTCGTGTTGCCCGCTGCGGCGCAGTGGTACACCCCGGAGGGTCGGCGCCTCGCGGCCCCGGAGACCCTGCACACGCTGCTGCCCGACCGCGGAAGGATCCGCCTGTGAACCGCGCCCTGTCCGGGGCCGTCGAGCTGCGCGACCTCACGGACACCCGCGAGCTCGATGGGCTCTTCGTGCTCCACCTCGTCTCCGAAGGGAGCCCGGTACGCGATCTCGCGCTCATCTCCGACCTCGAGGACATCGCCGCGGTCGGCCCCGACACGGTGATCCTGCTCGCCCCCGGGGAAACCCGCGGCGGATGGATGATCTCGGCAGCCCTCCGCTACGCGTGGGAGCGACGCGCGTGCGCGGTGATCATCCCCGAGCAGCCGTTCACCGCCTCGGTGATCGAACTCGCGAAACGCCTCGGAGTGTCTCTTCTCAGCACACGGCGCGACATGACCCGGCTCGCGCTCGACGTCGCGATCCGGATCGGCGCGGCCCGCGCCGAGTCGGCCGCACGGGTGCGATCGGCCGTCGACCGGCTCGCCGCGGCGGACGACCCGGCACAGGCGGTGGCGCTGCTCTCCGGAGAGCTGGACGGAGCCCCGGTCTGGGTCGAGTCGGCCGGGGTACGGACGTTCGCGGCGCCGGCCGGTGCGGGAGGGGAGCCGCGTCCCTCCGGCCCTCCAGTGACGCTCGTGCGCGCCGATCTCTCCCCGCGCGACGGCGATGACGGAGCCCTGCGCGCGGCGGTGCCGGCCGCCGCGGCGGGGTTCGCGGGGGCTCTTCTCGCCGGGGCGGCGCCGTCGCTCCGGGCGTTGCTGCTCGAGCTGCGGCTCGCCGCGACGCATGACTCACTGCCCGCCGTCGCGATCACGGCGCTCACGGGGCTCGCGCCCGTCGCCGCCTTCGACGAGCCGGCGTTCCAGAGCCCCGCGGGCATCTCGGCCGGGCCGTTCGACGACGCCTTCCACGCCGTCTGCCTGCTCTCCGACGAGCCGGAGCGGCTCGGCGCGCTCGTGCATCAACTCTGGCGCCTCGCGTTCCCCGATTCCCCCCTCGCGCGGTTCGACGGCGGGTGGATCGGGTTCCTCCCCGTGACGGATCCGGAGCGCGGCGCCGAGAGCCTGGACCGGGTACGCGACGGTCTCGTGCACACCGCCGGGCTGCCGCTCGCCGGCGGAGCCTCCCAGGTGCACCGCTCGGCGGCGGAGGCGCGGCATGCCGTCCGCGAGGCGTGGCTCGCGGCGCGCCTCGCTGATCCATCGCCGGACGCGCCGCGCGCGGACGCGTTCGTGGACTTCGGCCGGATCCCCGCGCGGCTGCTCGGACGCCTCGTGCCGGCCGACCTCGCTGCGCAGCTCGTCGACGTGCTCTACCCGCGACTCCTCGGGGATCCCGGGGCAGGGCAGATCATCGACACCGTGCTGGCGTACCTCTCGTCGTGTGGCTCGGTCTCTGCCGCCGCCGTGCGACTCGGCGCGCATCGGAACACGGTGCAGACGCGGCTGCGGCGGGCGGAGGAGCTCGGTGTGACGTTGTCGGATCCGGCCGAGGTACTGCCAGCTCATCTCCTCCTGGCCGCGCTGCGCCGCAGGGAGCGCTGATCCGAGCGCAAGATCGGTGGGCCCCGTGGGGCTCGAACCCACGACCCGCGGATTAAAAGTCCGATGCTCTGCCAACTGAGCTAGAGGCCCGTGTCGTCGAGTCTATCGGTCGCGACTGGGTGCCCGAGTCGGACACCGCGCGTAGCCTGGGTCGGTGCCCGCACCGTTCCATCGCCCCGTCCGCCTCTCCCCGGAGACGTTCGACTATCTGCTCGGATCCCACGACCCGGCCGAGCAGACGCGCATGGCGCACGCCACCGCGTCGGCGCTGCTGGCTCGGGTGCGTGCGGACGACAGCGGCGTGAGCGCTGAGCGACTCGTGGCCTATGCGACCGAGCACGGCATCGACGAGGTCGCGGAGCTCTGGGCGAAGAGCCCTGCCGTCTCGCTGCCGGGAACCCTGTGGCGGCTCTACCTGCTGCAGGTTTCGATCCACACGGATCCGTCCCTCGCCGCGCTCCTTCATGAGCGCGGCCGGGTTGAGCTGCCGTCCGTCGACGCGCTCGTGGCAGGCGCACCGGTTCCGGCCGGCCCGGACGAGCTCGTGGCACTCATCGACACGATCCTGCACGGCGCGTTCTCGGGCGACTTCGCGATCGCGCTCGAGCGCGCGGCGGCGTTCTGCCGCGTGCAGGCCTCGGGCTCGACGCACATCGCCGACGACTACGACCCGACCGAGCCCGACCGGGCGAGCGAGCTCACCACGCGCGCGGCCCGACTCAGCGCCTTCGCGTTGGATCTGACGGCTTCCGCCGCCGCGTGGCGCGACGGTTCGCTGAACTGAGCGGATCCTCGAGGCGCCGTTGACGACGACCGGATCCGGCGATCACTCCCGACAGGGTCGCGTCTGCGCCCGGACATGAAGAAGCCGGGCCGCAAGAACGCCTCTCGGCGGAAGGCCGCTCGCAGCGGCGAAAAATGGAGCCCGGGGTTATGCGGCCCGGCCGATCAAGTGTAACGCGTCGGGGGCGGCGGTATTCCCGTCGACCGCGACGCCGGGCGCGTCGTGCACGCCCTAGGCTCGTCCTATGGCCGCAGCCCGATTCGCCCTGCTGATCACCCCCGCCGAGTCCACGGATGAGGAGCGGGCGGATTTCAGCGACGGCTTCCGCCGGATCGACCCGGGTGCTCCCGCCCTCAGCGTGGGCGAGCTGAGCACGCAGCGCGGCGACGGCATCTTCGAGTCGATCGGCGTCGTCGACGGGCACGCCCAGGAGGTCGAAGCGCACGTGCAGCGGCTCGCGCACTCGGCCGCTCTGTGCGAACTGCCCGAACCGCACCGCGAGCAATGGCGTCAGGCCATCGCGCTCGCCGCCGCCGAGTGCGGTTCGGGGGAGTGGGTCATCAAGCTCATCCTCAGCCGTGGCGTCGACCACGGTCCGGCGCCCACGGCGTGGGTCACCGCCGCCCCGGCTGCCGACTTCTCCGCCGCACGCTCCGAGGGGATCCGCGTCGTCACTCTCGACCGCGGCTATGACAGCGGCGCCGCCGAGCGCTCGCCCTGGCTGCTGCTGGGCGCGAAGACGCTGTCGTACGCGGTGAACATGTCCGCGCTCCGGGAGGCGCACCGCCGCGATGCCGACGACGCGATCTTCGTCACCACGGACGGCGTCGTGCTGGAGGCGCCGACGGCTTCGCTCATCCTGCGCTTCGGCGACCGCTTCGTCACGCCGGCGCCCCATGGCGGCATCCTGCAGGGCACCACGCAGATCAGCCTCTTCGCGCACCTCGAGGCTCAAGGGTACGTCACGGAGTACGCCACCGTGCCGACTGCGGACCTCGCCACCGCGGACCACGCCTGGCTTCTCTCGAGTGTGCGCCTGGCAGCCCCGATCACCGCGATCGATGAGGCGACGCTCACCGTCGACCATGCATTCACCGACGGCCTGAACGCCTACCTGCTCTCCGCGCGGGACTGAGGTTCGCTGAAGGCCTGTTCCGCGGGGAGTGAAGGTCGTAGTCTGCCCACATGGCAGAGCTCCCGGTCGCTCCTGCGGCCTACGACGACCTTCGTGCGGTGTTCGTCAACTGCACTCTGAAGCGCAGTCCCGAACTCAGTCACACCCAGGGGCTGATGGATCGCAGCATCGCGCTGATGCGATCGCAGGGCGTGACCGTCGACGGCATCCGCTTCATCGACCATGACGTCGCGACCGGGGTCTACCCCGACATGCGCGAGCACGGCTGGGCGAGCGATGCGTGGCCGGACGAGATCTGGCCGCTGATCGACGCTGCCGACATCCTCGTGGTGGGCGGGCCGCTGTGGCTCGGTGACAACGCCTCGATCACTCGCAAGCTCATCGAGCGGCTCTACGCGATGAGCGGCCTGTTCAACGACAAGGGCCAGTACGTCTATTACGGCAAGACCGGCGGCGCGATCATCACCGGCAACGAGGACGGCGTCAAGCACGCAGCGATGTCGATCCTGTACAGCCTGCAGCACATCGGATTCACCATCCCGCCGGCGGCGGATGCGGGGTGGATCGGTGCGATCGGGCCCGGACCGAGCTATCTGGATCCCGGTTCGGGCGGCCCGGAGAGCGACTTCACCAATCGCAACACGACGTTCATGACCTGGAACCTCCTGCACACGGCGAGGCGGCTCAAGGATGCCGGCGGCATCCCCGCCTACGGGAACCTGCGACAGGCATGGAACGACGGCGAGCGCTGGGGCTACGACGCCAATCCCGAGTACCGCTGACGGCAGGCGCACACGGCGCGTCCGGCATCGTGCGGACCATCGAGGTCCCGTGGCGGTCGGTCCTGTCGTAGCCGCCGGATCCTGATCTCACCCGTTCGGCGGTGCTAGACGATCAGGTCGATCGCGAACTGGGCCTTGGTGCGCAGTTCGTCCGAGATCGGAGCGCTGCCGGTGGCGGCAGCGGCCGCCCGCTGCCCTTCGCCCGAGACGGCGATCGAGAAGAAGGCCTTCGTCAGCGCCGCGGTCTCTGCACTGTCGTACCGAGCGCAGCCGATGAGGCTCCCCACCAACAGCAAGGGGTAGGCCCCCTCGGCGGTGGTGCCGCGGTCGATCCGGATCGCGACATCGCCCGGTGCGCGGCCCTGCTCCGTCCTCGCCGCATCCAACGCGGCGCTCGCTCCCTGAGCGGAGGGCCCCACCCAGTCGTTCCCGACTCTGATCGCGACCGAGGCCAGGCCTTCGGCCTCGCCGGCGTCGATGTAGCCGATCCGGCCTTCGCCTCCCCGCACTGCGGCGGCGACGCCGGATGACTTCTGGGCGGGTTCGCCGCCGAGACCTGTCGGCCAGCTGTCGACAACGCCGGCGGTCCAGACATCCGGTGACGTCTGGTCAAGGTAGTCGGTGAAGTTGGCGGTGGTGCCCGAGGCATCGGAGCGGTGCACCGGGACGATCGGCGACGCAGGCAGCTTCGCCGTCGGGTTGGTGGCCACGATCGCAGGGTCGTTCCAGGCCGTGATGGCGCCGGTGAAGATACCCGCGAGGGTCTTCGGATCGAGCTTCAGAGAGTCGACGCCGCGGAGGGTGAAGACGATGGCGATCGGCGAGACGTACGCGGGGATCTCGATGAGCTCGGACCCCTTGGCACACGCCGTGAAGCCACTGGCTGCGACCTCGTCGGTCGTGAAGGGCACGTCCGAACCTGCGAACGACACCCGACCCTCACGGAACGACTGACGACCGGCTCCGGATCCGGATGGGTCGAATGCCACGTGAGCATCGGGGTGGGCGGCGGTGAGGAGCGCGGACCAGGAACCGATCGCGCCCTGCTGCGCCGAGGAACCGGCGCCCAGAATGCCGCCGGAGAGCGGGGGCGGCGGCGGGATCGTCGGCGCAGTGGTGCGCGGAGCACCCGCATCCGGACCTGCGCAGCTCGCGAGCACAAGCGCCGAGACGGCGGCGAGCGCTGCGAGGCCCGCGAAGCGGCACGTCGTCACGATGGATCCCCTCGGTCGTGGGCCAGGATAGCCCAGCGCACGAGGGCCGAGTGCACGCGGCGGCGCCGGGTGCACTCGGTCGACGATCATCCGAAGCGGCCGGAGACGTAGTCCTCGGTGGCCTGCTCCTTCGGCGAGGTGAAGATGGTCGCCGTGTCGGCGAACTCGATGAGCTTGCCCGGCTTGCCGGTGCCGGCGATGTTGAAGAACGCCGTCTTGTCGCTCACACGCGACGCCTGCTGCATGTTGTGGGTCACGATCACGATCGTGAACTCGTTCTTGAGCTCGGTGATGAGTTCCTCGATCGCGAACGTGGAGATGGGGTCGAGGGCCGAGCACGGCTCGTCCATCAGCACCACCTGCGGGGACACGGCGATGGTCCGGGCGATGCACAGACGCTGCTGCTGTCCGCCGGAGAGACCCGCGCCCGGCTTGTCGAGGCGGTCCTTGACCTCGTTCCACAGGTTGGCGCCGCGCAGCGACTTCTCCACGAGAGCGTCCGCGTCCGAGGCGGAGATCCGCTTGTTGTTCAGGCGGACGCCGGCGAGCACGTTCTCCTTGATCGACATCGTCGGGAACGGGTTGGGACGCTGGAACACCATGCCCACCTGGCGGCGCACGAGCACCGGGTCGACGCCCGGGGCGTACAGGTTCTCGCCGTCGATGTACACGCTGCCCTTGACCGTCGCGCCGGGGATGACCTCGTGCATCCGGTTGAGGGTGCGCAGGAACGTCGACTTCCCGCAGCCGGACGGGCCGATGAAGGCGGTCACGGTGCGGGGCTCGATGTTCATGGACACGTCCTCGACGGCGAGGAAGTCGCTGTAGAAGACGTTCAGATCGTTGACTTCGATGCTCTTGGACACGCTGCGTGCCTTCCTGAGTTAGCGGCTCTTCGGCGCGAATGCCTTCGCGACGATCCGAGCGATGAGGTTGAAGATGACGACGACGATGACCAGCAGCAGGGCAGCACCCCAGGCCTGCGCCTGAGAGGCCTCGATGTCCTTGCCCGGGAAGCTGTACGCCGTGTAGGCCATCACCGGCAGGGTCTGCATGGGCCCATTGAACGGGTTGGCGTTGAAGTTGTCGGTGAAGCTCGCCGCGATGAAGATCGGCGCGGTCTCGCCGATCACGCGGGCCACGGCCAGCACGACCCCCGTCACGATGCCGCTCGCGGCCGTGCGCAGCACGACCTTGATGATGGTCGTGGCGCGCGGCACTCCGAGGGCGAGCGAGGCCTCGCGCAGCTCGTTCGGCACGAGCCGGATCATCTCCTCGGTGGAGCGGATCACGATCGGGATCATCAGCACGCAGAGCGCGATCGATGCGGAGAATCCGCTGAACGCCTTCGGGCCGACGATGAGCGCCATCAGCGAGAACGCGAACAGACCGGCGACGATCGACGGGATGCCGGTCATGACATCGACGAGGAACGTGACCGTGCGACGCATCGGGTTGCTCGGCTGTGCGTACTCGGTCAGATACACCGCGGCCAGGATCCCGATCGGCACCGAGATCAGTGCGGCGATCCCGGTGATGATGAGGGTGCCGACGACGGCCTGCAGGGCGCCGGGGGTGTTCGTCACGGCGAGCGTGTTCGGGTCGAAGACGGTGCCGCCGACCTTGGTCACGAAGTCCCAGTTGACCACCTTGAGGCCCTGCGCGACCACGGTCCAGACCGTGGAGATCAGCGGTGCCACGGCGAGGACGAAGGCGCATACGACGAGGCCGCGCACGACGCGGTCGACGGCCTTGCGGCGGCCCTCCACGATGCTCGATCCGACGCCGATCGCGATGAGGTAGACCACGGCGGTGAGTACGAGCCACACCGCGGGGTTGAAGAGCTGGATCACCAGGAGCACGGCGGCCACGACCACCGCGGTGCCGATCGCGAGCACGGGCTCGATCCAGCGGGGCAGCTGCCCGCTGGTGAGGCTCATCGGCGGCGCGGTCGTCGGCGCAGGACTGACGGCGGTCATACGCGCTTTCCAATCTTCGGCGAGGTGCGTGCCTTGCGCTCGGAGCGACCGAGGATGCCGCGGGCGATCATGTTGACGGCGAGCGACACCACGAAGAGCATGAGGCCGGTGCCGATCAGGGCGGAGCGCTGGATGTCGGTCGCGATCGGGAAGTTCAGCGCGATGTTTCCCGCGATCGTCTGCGAGTTGTATCCGTCGGTGAGCAGTTTCACCGAGAACAGCAGCGACGGCGAGATGATCAGCGCGATCGCCATCGTCTCGCCGAGCGCCCGGCCGAGCCCGAGCAGGATGGCGGAGACCATGCCGCTGCGGGCGTAGGGGAAGACGGCGAGCTTGATCATCTCCCAGCGCGTGGCGCCGAGGGCGAGGGCGGCCTCCTCGTTCAGCCGCGGCGTCTGCAGGAAGATCTCGCGGGTCAGCGCGGTGATGATCGGCAGGATCATCACCGCCAGGACCACGCCACCGGCGAGCATGGTCGAGCCGGTGCTGGACACCGGACCCTCGAAGAGCGGGATCCAGCCGAAGTACTGGTTGAGGAACTCCGAGAGCGGCAGCAGGAACGGGCGCATCACGATGACACCCCACAGGCCGAACACGATGGACGGCACGGCGGCGAGCAGGTCCACGACGTACGCGAGCGCGCTGGCGAGCCGGCGCGGCGCGTAGTGCGAGATGAACAGGGCGATGCCGATCGCGACGGGGGCGCCGAGGATCAGTGCGATCAGTCCCGACCAGATGCTGCCCCAGAGCATCGGGGCGACGTAGTTCCAGAAGCTGCCCCAGTGCTTGTTCTGATAGCCGGCGAGGTCGCCGTTCGTCTCCCAGTTCGCCGTGATGGCGGGCAGACCCTTGAGGATCAGGAAGATCGCAACACCGGCGAGGATCACCATGATCGACGCGGCGGCCGTCGTCGACAGGCCCAGGAAGAAACTGTCGCCGGCGCGACGCTTCCCGACGAGGTTCTCGGCGGCGACCGGGGTCGCCGCATCACGCTGCGCGACGTCAGTCACGGTGCCACTCTTCATCTCGCATGGTGTGCGCGTCTTTCTTTGTGCTCCGGCCTGTGGCAGGAGAGGGATCGGGCCAGCACGGAAACTCGGCAGGGCCTCCGACCGGGGTCGGCTGCCCAGCCCAGCCCGGGTCGACTCCGAAGAGTCGACCCGGGCCGGCCTGATGCTTACTTGATGGTCGCGAGCGACTCCTGAGCGGCCTTGAGGACCGAGTCCGGAAGCGGCGCCGCGCCGGCGTTCTTCACGGCGACCTGCTGGCCGATCGTGCTGTCGATGAAGCCGATGTAGCTCTTCACCAGGGCGGCCTGGGCCGGGGTCTTGAAGGTGGTGCACGCGATCGCGTACGACACCAGCGGGATCGGGTAGGTCTCGGCGGTCAGCTTCGAGTAATCGAACTTCTTCGACAGGTCACCCTTGACGCCGTTGGAGGCGTCCACCGCGGCGACCTCGAACGTCTTCGAGACGGCCTCGGGGCTGAACGCGACGGCCTTGCCGTCCTGCAGGATCGACGCGCTGGCGAGCTTGCCGATCGCGGAGTGGTCGGCGTAGCCGATCGTGCCCGTGCCGGCCTCGACGGCCTGGACGACACCCGAGCCGCCCTTCTGCTTGGAGACGTCGCCCTCGACCGGCCAGTCCTTGCCCGCGGGGAACGTCCAGACGCTCTTCTGCGTGGCGGCGAGGTAGTTGGTGAAGTTCGCCGTGGTGCCCGAACCGTCCGAGCGCGCCACCGTGGTGATCTTGCCGGCGGGGAGGGCCTTGCCGTTGTCCTTGGTGATCGCCGCGTCGGACCAGTCGGTGATCTGCAGGGCGAAGATCTTGGCGATGGTCTCGCCGCTGAGCTTCAGGTCGGTCACGCCGGGGACGTTGAAGATGATCGAGACGCCGTCGAGGTAGACGGGGATGTTGATGCCGCCCTCGGTGCACAGGGCCTTCGACTGGGTGGTCTGGTCCGCGTTCAGCGGGGAGTCGGAGCCGGCGAAGTCGTAGGCGCCGCTGAGGAAGTTGGTGACGCCACCGCCCGAGCCCTGGGACTTGTCGTAGTTGATCGTGACGCCCTTGACCTGCGCGTTGTACGCAGCGGTCCACGCAGCCTGTGCGTTCGCCTGCGCGCTGGAGCCGCCCGAGGTGATCGTGCCGGTCAGCGAGGCGTCCACCTTGGAGGTGACGCCGCTCGAGGTCGGAGCGGCCGAGGAGGATTCGGTGCTCGTGCTGCTGGGCGTCGAGGAGCAGCCCGCGAGCGCGATCGCGGCGAGCACGCCGGCTGCGCCGATCGTGGTGATGCGGTTGAGCTTCACTATGTAAGTCCTTCGCTGTGTCGAGTGTGCCCTGGTGCAGGGCCACGCCAGACGATATGCGGCGTCTGTTACGCGATCAAAGATCGAAGGTAAACGGGGGGTGAACGAAGATCGGCGTCCCCCTCAGATCTTCGGCAGGTGCGTCTCGATCGAGATGATGCCGGATCCGGGGTTGGTGGCGCTCAGATGCACGACGCTGAACGCGCCGACCTCGAGCGCGGAGGCGCTGCCGAGGTAGGACCCGTGCATGGTGCCCGTGGCGAGAGCGATCTCGCGGAGGATGTCGGGCAGCACGGGGCCATGGCTGCAGAGCACGGTCGGCTTGCCGGCCCGGACGCGCTTGCCCACCACCGTGCGCGGATCCGATTCGCCCTCTTCCCAGGCGTCCTGGCTGAGCAGCGGCGTCTTCGTGACCTTGAGCTCGAGCGACTTCGCCAGGGGCTTGACGGTCTCGACGCAGCGCCGTGCGTCGCTGGACACGATCTTCTGCACACCGAATGCCCGCAGCGGCCCCACGATCGCCTTCGACTGGGCGTGCCCGCGCGGGGTCAGCGGTCGGGAGGCGTCGGTTCCGAGCCACACGCCGCGGCTTGCCGCCTTCGCGTGCCGCAGCACGATGAGCGGGAAGGTGCGGAGCGCCCCGTCATCGACCAGCTTCGCGAACGCCTCCAGGATCTCGACGTCCACCGGGTAGCTCAGCCGCGCGCGCGCCTTCTTCAGGCTCACCCACTCCAGGGCGGCGATCTCGCGGTTCGGAACGAACACCGAAGCGCGGACGGCCTCGTCGGTCGCCTCCGCGGCCCAGTAGTGCACGACCTTCTGCTTGCGGTTGGCCATCGTGTACCGGGAGACGCCCACCGGCGCCCCCAGCGAGACGCGGATCCCGGTCTCCTCGAAGATCTCCCGCACGGCCGTCTCGGCGAGCATCTCTCCCGGATCGACCTTGCCCTTGGGCAAGGTCACGTCGCGGTACTTGGTGCGGTGGATCAGCAGGATCCGCAGCTTGTCCTCCACGACGCGCCACACCAGTCCGCCGGCCGCGTACACGGCACGATCGGGGCGTTCGGCGACGACCGTGAGGCCCGTGGTGTCCGCGGTGGCGGTGGAGGGTCCGGCGGGGCTGGGGGTCATCGCACCGCCCGTGCCCTGCGACGCTTCTGGATCTGCGACATGGTCCTATCCTGCAGGTCGACGAGCGGTGCGCCAACCTCGGAGAACGCACGCCGGATCCATTCGCCGTCGGCTCCCAGGTGCCACGACGACGTGTCGGGGGAGAGCGCGAGGTCGAAGAACCCGACCAGCTCCTCGATGTGGGCGGGATCCGTGACCCGTACCAGCGCCTCCACCCGGCGGTCGAGGTTGCGGTGCATCATGTCCGCGCTGCCGATGAAGACCTGCGGATCTCCGTCGTTGTGGAACGCGAAGATGCGCGAGTGCTCGAGGTAGCGCCCGAGGATCGAGCGCACCGTGATGTTGTCGGTGATGCCGGGCAGATCCGTGCGCAGGCTGCAGATGCCGCGCACCCACACGTCCACCGGAACGCCGGCGGCGCTCGCGCGGTAGAGCGCGTCGATGATCTGCTCGTCCACCATCGAGTTCACCTTGATGCGGATGTGCGCCGGCTTGCCGTCGAGCGCGTTCTGACGCTCCTTCTCGATCTGCCGGAGCAGGCCCTTGCGCAGGTGCAGGGGGGCGACCAGGAGACGCTTGAACTTCTTCTCGATCGCATAGCCGCTGAGCTCGTTGAACAGGCGGGTGAGGTCCTTGCCGACCTGCGGATCGGCGGTGAACAGGCCGAAGTCCTCGTAGATCCGGCTGGTCTTCGGGTTGTAGTTGCCAGTGCCGATGTGGCTGTAGCTGCGCAGCACGCCGTCCTCCTCGCGGATGACGTTGACGAGCTTGCAGTGCGTTTTCAGCCCCACCAGGCCGTACACGACGTGCACTCCGGCCTTCTCGAGCTTGCGGGCCCAGACGATGTTGTTCGCCTCGTCGAAGCGGGCCTTGACCTCCACGAGGGCGAGCACCTGCTTGCCGGATTCGGCGGCGTCGATGAGGGCCTGCACGATCGGGCTGTCGCCCGAGGTGCGGTACAGCGTCTGCTTGATGGCGAGTACGTGCGGATCGCGCGCCGCCTGCTCGAGGAACGCCACGACGCTGGTGGTGAACGATTCGTACGGGTGGTGCACGAGCACGTCGGCCTTGCGGATCGCCTTGAAGATGTCGATGCGCTCGTTCGCGCCCGGCTTGAACGCCAGCGCGGTGGTGGGCACGTGGGGCGTGTACCGCAGGTCCGGACGATCGATCCGGCCGAGCCCGAACAGGCCGCGCAGATCGAGCGGCCCGGGGAGGCGGTAGACCTCCTGGTCGGTGATGTCGAGCTCGGTGAGGAGCAGGTCGAGCGTCACATCGTCCATGTCGTCGGTGATCTCGAGGCGGATCGGCGGGCCGAACCGGCGGCGCAGCAGCTCGGCCTCCAGCGCCTGGATGAGGTTCTCGGACTCATCCTCCTCGATCTCCACGTCCTCGTTGCGGGTGAGTCGGAACGCGTGGTGGTCGAGCACCTCCATCCCGGGGAAGAGGTCGTCGAGGTGGTTCGCGATCAGCTCCTCCAGGCGGATGAAGCGCAGCGCGCCGTCCTCCGAGGGCACCTCGACGAAGCGCGGCAGCATGGGCGGCACCTTCAGGCGCGCGAACTCCTGACGGCCGGTGCGGGCGTTGCGGATCCGGATCGCGAGGTTCAGCGAGAGGCCGGAGATGTACGGGAACGGGTGCGCAGGATCGACCGCGAGAGGCATCAGCACCGGGAAGACGTTGGTCTGGAAGTAGTCGGTGAGCTCGGCCTTGGCCTCTCCGTCAAGGTCCTCCCAGTCCACGATGGTGATGCCCTCGGCGGCCAGCGCGGGTCGGACCAGTCCGGTCCACGCGACGGCATGACGCAGCTGCAGCTTGTGCGCCTCGGCCGAGATGTCGGCGAGCACGTCGGCGGGGGCGCGGCCCACGTTGGTGGGGACGGCGAGGCCCGTGACGATGCGGCGCTTCAGGCCGGCGACACGCACCATGAAGAACTCGTCCAGGTTGCTCGCGAAGATCGCGAGGAAGTTCGCCCGCTCGAGCACCGGGAGGGTCTCGTCCTCGGCGAGCTCGAGCACGCGCTGGTTGAACGCCAGCCAGCTCACCTCGCGGTCGAGATACCGGTCCTCCGGGAGGAGCGAGTCGTCCGGCGCGACGAGTTCGTCGAAGTCGTCGTCCTCGGCGTCGCCGAGGCCGGAGTCTGCCAATGCGGGATCGATCATGCGCCCCATCATTGCAGGAGGATGTTGCCTGCAGGTGAACAGGATCGGGATCCGGATCGACCGAACGCACCGCCGGGCGGATCGGGTGTCCCGGGGATCCGCTCAGCGGGTTCCGGGTGAGACGGGGCGCGTCTCGTCCTCATCGACGTTGAAGCGGTAGCCGACGTTGCGCACCGTGCCGATGATGTGCTCCTGGTCGCCCAGCTTGGCGCGCAGCCGTCGCACGTGCACGTCGACGGTGCGGGTGCCGCCGAAGTAGTCATAGCCCCACACCTCGCTGAGCAGCTGCTCGCGCGTGAACACCCGCGAGGGGTGCGTGGCGAGGAAGTGCAGCAGCTGGAACTCCTTGTACGTGAGATCCAGCGGGGTGCCGCGCAGCTTCGCGGAGTAGGACTGCTCGTCGATCGTGAGTCCCGAGGTCTGCACCTTGACGGGCTCCGCCGCCGGCGCCTCCCGGGACAGTGCGAGGCGGATGCGGGCGTCGATCTCGGCGGGGCCGGCGCCGGTGAGCAGCACATCGTCGATGCGCCATTCGCCGTTCACGGCGGTCATCCCGCCTTCGGTCACCACGAGCAGCAGCGGCCCGCGCAGGCCCGTGGTGCGGATCAGCGTGCACAGAGATTTGGCGGCGACGAGGTCGGTGCGCGCGTCCACGATCACGGCGTCGGCATCGGGCGCGGTCACCAGCTCCGCGGGTTGTGCGGGGATCACCCGGACGCGGTGGCCGAGCAGCTCCAGGGCGGGCAGAACCGGCCCCGCAGCGGGAGACGACGTCAGCACCAGCAGTTGCGCCACGCGGATCCTTTCCTGCTGACACCTTACTCAGGACTGCGAGCATCGCCGGGATGGGTGACAATGGGCGCATGGCCGAACCCGTCCTCGCTCCGCGCAGCCCCTTCGTCGGGCTCGTCGTCACCTGGGCCGTCGCCGCGGTGGGGGCCGTCCTGATCGGGCTGCTCGCGCCGGACACGCTGCTGATGACCTGGTACGTGATCGGGTTCGGCGTCTGCGTGCTGCTGTCGTTCACCGTGCAGCTGTTCCGCGGTGAGACGCGCGGGTTCATCCTTCGCGTTTCGGCGGGGAGCCTCGGCGCGCTGCTCGTGATGGGGATCGTGTCGGCGGGCTTCGGCATCTCGGCTCTCTTCGGCGGCTGACGGCGCACCGTGCTGCGTCGGGCCTCGCCCGGCGCTGCGCAGGCCGCGGACGGCATAGAGTAGAGGCATGGACATCGTCGCGCTCGAACTCTTCTTCGTCGGCCTGCTGGTCCTCGCGGGGCTCGCGATCGCCTTCTGCGCAGGGGCCGTCCTGGTCAACCTGTTCCGCGGCCAGCGCTGATCAGCGCCCGCCCCGCGACATCTGCTGAGAGAAGGCTGCTCGTGCTCGATCTTCCCTCCGACCTGCCCGCCGACATCGTGCCGCTGTCGTGGCTGCTCGGAGTGTGGGAAGGCACCGGCGTCATCGACTACGAGGTGCCCGGACCCGACGGCGACGATGATGCGCACCGCTACCGCGGCGAGTTCGCGCACCGCGTGAGCTTCAGCCATGACGGCGGCCCTTTCCTGAACTACGCGGCGACCGCGACCTTCACCCCGGAGGAGGGCGAGCCGCTCGCGCTCGTGGCCGAATCGGGGTTCTGGCGCCTGACACGGCCCGCCGACGCGCAGGACGCGGGACCGGCGCTGCTGCCGCCCCGCGAGGCGCGCACGGCCGAGCGCACGGTGGATGACGTCGAGGCGCTGCGCCTGCCGGAGGGCGGCTTCGCGATCGAGGTGTCGATCGCGCACTCGGACGGCATGCTCGAGCTCTACCTCGGCCGCATCGACGGACCCCGCATCGACATCGCCACCGACGCGATCGTTCGTGCCGAGGGCGCCAAGGAGTACGGCGCCGCCTCGCGGATGTACGGCCTGGTGGACGGTCATCTGCTCTGGGCGTGGGACATCGCCGCACTCGGCGCCGGGCTGCGCTCGCACGCCTCCGCCCGGCTTGCGAAGGTCTGATCGTGGCCGGCTTCCCGCCTCTGCCCGGCGTGATCGCCGACGGCGGCATCGCACAGCACTTCGGGGATCCGATCCGCGAGCAGCGCGCGCTGGAGCGCGGTGACGCACTCGCACCGCTCGGCGACCGCTCCGTGATCGAGCTGACCGGATCCGAGCGCCTCACCTGGCTCGACTCGATCACGTCGCAGTCGGTCGCGCACCTTCGGGTGGGGGAGAGCGCCGAGCTGCTCGTGCTGGATCCGCAGGGGCGGGTCGAGCATGTGGCCGCGGTCTTCGATGACGGCTCGTCCACGTGGCTGATCGCCGACGCCGCAGATGTCGAGCCGCTCGCCATCTGGCTGCAGCGGATGGTGTTCCGCGCTGACGTGAAGGTCGCGGTGCGCCCCGAACTGCTCGTCGTCGGCTTCTTCGCCGGCGCGGGGGCGGAGCAGCGCGCCGAACGCGTCGCCCTCTCCCCGCACGGCACGGCCGTCGTCTGGACCGACCCGTGGCCGACCGTGCAGCCCGGCGGACACCAGTACCACGTCGGCGAGCACCCCGGCTCGGGGTACCGCTGGCGCACTGCCGTGCTCGACGAGTCCACAGCCGCGGCGCTCGCCGCAGACCACGAGACGACCTGGGCCGGCGCACTCGCCGCGGAGGCCCTGCGGATCGCAGCCTGGCGCCCCCGCTGGGCCGCCGAGGTCGATGAGCGCTCGTTGCCGCACGAGACGGACTGGATCCGCAGCGCCGTGCATCTGAACAAGGGCTGCTACCGCGGCCAGGAGACCGTGGCGAAGGTGCACAACCTCGGCCACCCGCCGCGTCGCATCGCTGCCCTGCACCTGGACGGCAGTGAGAGCCTGCTGCCCGACGCGGGTGCCCCGGTGCTGGCCGTCGGCGCGGACGGCACAGAGGACGAGGTCGGGCGCATCACCTCGGCCGCCCGGCATCATGAGCTCGGGCCGATCGCCCTGGCGATCCTGTCGCGTCGTGCGCCCGTCGGCGACCTCGTCGTGCGCACGCCGGACGGCGACATCGCCGCCGCGCAGGAGATCATCGTCCCGGCCGATGCGGGTGCGACGGCCGACGTGCCTCGGCTGACGCGGCTGTCGAGGCGCCCGTCCGCGCCGGATCCGCGCGACGCGCACTGACGCGGTGCGACCGGTGGGCTCGGAGATCGAGAGCACGGCGACCGACGCCGCCCCGGGCGCGGAGCTGCGGCAGGAGCGGGCGCTGCGCATCCTGCTGATCGACAACTACGACTCCTTCACGTACAACCTCGTGCATCAGATCGCGGCGACCGCGGGCCGCGCACCGGTCGTCGTGCACAACGACTGGGCCGGGTGGAACCCGTCGGTCCTCGACGGGTACGACGCGATCGTGCTCTCGCCCGGGCCGGGCGATCCGCGCGTGCCCGCGGACTTCGGGATCTGCGCCGACGCGATCCGGATCGCTGCCGAGCGGCGCATCCCGCTGCTCGGCGTCTGTCTCGGGCATCAGGGGATCGGCCACGCCTTCGGCGCCAGGGTGCGGCGTGCCCCGGAGCCCCGTCACGGCAGGCCCTCTCCGGTCGTGCACGACGGGACCGGCCCTTTCCACGGTCTCTCCTCGCCCGTCGAAGTGGTGCGCTACCACTCGCTCATGATCGATGAGGTGCCCGACGAGCTCGTCGTCTCCGCGCGCGCGGACGACGGCGTGATCATGGGCGTGCGCCACCGCGAGCTGCCACTGTGGGGCGTCCAGTTCCACCCCGAGTCGATCGGCACGCTCGACGGCACCCGCATGGTGGCGAACTTCGTCGCGTTCGCACGTGCGATGCGCGCAGGACGGCTGCCGGGGCCCGCGCCCGCGCGGGGCGAGGTCGAGGCACCGGGAGACACCGAGGCGCCGGTCCGCATCGGTGCGCCGGACCGCCCGCTCGGGGCCGAGCAGCATCGCCCTGTCGATGCGGACCGGGCTGCGCCCGTGCCCCGCCCTGTGCTCCGACGCACCCTGCCGCTGCACGCGGACACGGCGGCGCTCTTCACCGTGCTCTTCGGCGATGCCGCGCAGGCGGTCTGGCTCGACGGCGGCCGCGGCGGTGATGACCGCGCCCGGTACTCCATCCTGGGCGGCGGAAACGAGCTGCCGACGGCGGTCGCCGACGTGCAGGCCGGCACGGTGACGGTGCGCGACGGCCGGACCGAGGACGTCATCCGCACGGGCTTCTTCGACTGGCTCGACGCCGAGCTGGCGGGCACCGTCACCGAGGCGGGCGACCTGCCGTTCGCCCTGGGCTGGGTCGGCGCCCTCGGCTACGAGCTGCGCGCCGAATGCGGGTCTCCGCATCAGCGTCGATCCGCGACGCCCGACGCGATGATGGTCCGACTCGATCGTGCGGTGGTCGTGGATCATCGTGAGGGGCTGATCCATCTGCTCGCGCTGGACGACGAGACGTGGCTCACGCAGACGGAGGAGCGGATCGCGGCGATCGGGACGCCGCAGGCCGCCGTCGACGGCGAGGGCGAGGGCGAGAGCGAGAGCGCCGCACCGTATTCGTCCACCACGCCGTTCGTGCTCGCTGCCCGGCACTCGCGCATCGAGTACCTGCGGCTCATCGCCGAGGCTCAGGAGCAGATCGCGGCGGGGGAGACCTACGAGGCCTGCCTGACCAACCTGCTGCAGGCGGACACCGCCATCGACCCGCTCCCCGCCTACCTCGCGCTGCGGGCGCAGAACCCGGCACCCTTCGGCGCGTTCCTGCGCATCGACGGGGTGAGCGTGCTGAGCACCTCGCCCGAGCGCTTCCTCAGGATCTCGGCGGACGGCGCGGTCGAGTCCCGCCCGATCAAGGGCACTCGTCCGCGCGGCACGGACGCGGCCGAGGACGAGCGGATCCGCGCCGAGCTCGCGGCATCGGAGAAGGACCGCGCCGAGAACCTGATGATCGTGGATCTCGTCCGCCACGATCTCGGGCGCACGGCGGAGCTCGGATCCGTGCACGTGGACGGGCTGTTCCGCGTGGAGAGCTACGCCACCGTGCATCAACTGGTCTCGACGGTGCGCTCGCGGCTCGCGGAGACACCCGTCGCCTGCGTGCGCGCGGCCTTCCCGCCCGGCTCCATGACCGGCGCGCCGAAACTGCGGACCATGACGATCCTGGACGGGCTCGAGGGCGGCCCGCGCGGACTGTACAGCGGTGCGCTCGGGTACTTCTCCTTCGACGGCGCCGTGGATCTCAGCGTCATCATCCGCACGCTCGTCGTGCACGACGGGGGCCTCGACTACGGCGTCGGCGGCGCGATCGTCTCGCTCTCGGACGCCGATGACGAGTACGCCGAGACCGTGGTCAAGGCGCGCCCGTTGCTGCGGCTGACCGGCGCGGCGTTCCCTGAGGCGTGAGCGGGCTCAGCTCGGGGTCACGGCGCTCCACGGCACGGTGAGCTCACCCAGGCGCCAGCGGGCGCGGGTGCCGAGCACCGGGTGACCGGCTTCGCGGAGAGCCGCGACGGCGGCGAGGAAGCGCTGGGTCGCCCCGAATGCGGACAGCGGCGCCGCGCGCTCCCACTCGCGGTCCAGATCCGCGAGCAGGGCGTGGATCCGCTCGCCCGGCACGTTGTGGTGGATGAGGGCCTTGGGCAGGCGCTCGGCGACGACCGACGGCCGCTCCAGATCCGCGAGCCGGAGCGACAGCGTGAAACGCTGCGGCACGCCGCCCTGATCCACGTCGACGAAGGTCGCGATGCGGCCGATCTCGTCGCAGGTGCCCTCCACGAGCAGACCGCCGGGGGCGAGCCGCGACGCCATCCGGGCCCATGCCTCGGGCACGTCGGCCTCGTCGTATTGCCGCAGCACGTTCATCGCGCGGATCACGGCGGCCCTGCGCCCCGACGGCAGCGGCACCTCGAACCCGCCCCGGGCGAACGAGACGGGCAGGTCGGCGGCGAAGTGGCCGGCGCCGCCGCGGAGCTCCGAGAGCTGGGCCAGCGCCGTCGCCACGCGCTCGGGGTCCAGCTCGAGCCCGAGCACCTCGGCGTCCGGTCGCACCCGGATGAGGCGTGCGGCGAGCTCGAAGGCGGTGACGCCGCTGGCTCCGAAACCCAGGTCGACGACGAGCGGATCCGCCGCACGACGGAACGCGGGCGAGGCGGCGATCCAGCGGTCGTTGCGTCGCAGCCGGTTGGTGCCGGTGGTGCCCCGGGTGGGCCGGCCGAGCGGAGAGGACGCCATGGGACCATCCTGCCCGGTCGCGACCCCGTAGGCTTTCCGAGTGCAGACGATCGAGGTCGGAATCCCGGGCACCGCGGACGCGGATGCGATCGTGCGCACCTATCTCACCGAGGTCGTCTCGCGGTATCACGGCAGGCCCGCCACGGAGGCGGAACGGGCGGCGGTCCTGGCGGACGAGCCCTACGACGACCTGCAGGGCGACACCGGGATCCTGCTCCTGGTACGGGACGGCGAGGCCGTCGTCGCATGCGCCGGGGCGCGCTTCGTGGAGGGCCATGCCGAGCTCACCAAGGTCTTCACGCTGCCGGCCGCGCGGGGCAGGGGCATCGCGCGCTGCCTGATCCTCGCACTCGAGGAGGCCGCTCGCGCTCGGGGCCTGCGATCGCTCCGACTCAACACCCGCTCCGATCTCGTCGAGGCCTGCGCGATGTACGAGAGCCTCGGCTTCCTCTCGGTCGAGGCGTTCAACGCCGAGCCCTACGCCGACCGCTGGTACGGGAAGGACCTGACCCCGGCGCCCGCGACGCGGCCGACGGGGGCATAGCGCGCACGGCGGTCAGCGCGGACCCGCGCCCATCGACCCGCCCGTCGGGGCGGTCCGGGTGTCCACGCGCACGGTGAGCGTCGCGGTGTAGCCGCTCGCCGCGTCGCCGGTCATCGCCGCGATCTGCAGCGCACCGCCGTCATCGCCGAACACGTTGTCGGTGGACAGCGAGGTCTGCGCGAGGTTCTGCGCCGAGCCGTCGTAGCCCGCGGTCGCGTACACGGCCGCGCAGGCGGACTGGGGCAAGGCGATCTGCGAGGTGGCGATCGCGTTCGCAGAGTCGGTGACATCGGCGGCGGTCGGATACACCTCGAAGTGGATGTGCGGCCAGCGCCCCGAGTAGCAGCCGGGGAAGATCGAGGTGAAGGAGACCCTCCCGTCGGCGTCGGCGTCGGCGACCTGGACCCCGCGCAGGTAGGTCTCGTCCTCGATGCCCGATGAGTACATCGAGTACCCTCCGGCGGCGTTGCAGTGCCAGGCGTAGACGGCGACACCGGCGAACGGCGCGTCCCCGGGCGCCATGTCGAGGATGTTCAGTGAGAACGTCAGCGGCACGCCGGACGCCGTGGTGCCCCCTCCGATCGACGAGCGGATGTCCTGCCGCACGATGCCGGAATCGGTCAGCGCATCCGGGCCGTTCGAGCCGTCGCCGGGGTAGGGGCCGGCGGTCTCATCGGGGATCTCCGCCGCGGGCACGGCCGTGGTGGCCGCCGACGTCGCGGACGGGCTCGGCGTGCTGGTGACGGTGGGCATCGGGGACGCCGTGGACGCGGCGTTCGAGGCCACCGGTGCGCACGCCGCCAGCACCGCACCGCCCGCGCCGAGCCCGACGAGGCTCAGCACCGTGCGACGCGACATCAGGGTGCGGATGTCGAACGGCGCGCCCTGATCCACGACCTCCTCCTCGGGGCGATCGAGCAGGCGGCCCTCGTACGCGGGGCCGTCGGGCGTGCGGGTCGGGTCGGGGAAGGTGCTCATGTCCGGATCCTCTCTCGGTGCTGACAGAAGGATCCTCTCGAGCCCGTCGGATCCGGGCCTATCCGTCCGCTATGCGTCTTCTAAGGAGGCGCCGTCATGCGATGACGCGGGCGTCGAGCCCGTGCGGGGCACGCCGTAGGCTGGGAGCATGACCCGCACCCTGATCCTGCTCCGCCACGGCCGGAGCGAGTGGAACGAGCTGAACCTGTTCACCGGCTGGGTGGACGTCCGTCTGAACGAGCAGGGGAGGGCGGAAGCCCTCCGCGGTGGCGAGCTGCTCGCCGAGGCGGGGATCCTGCCCGACGTGCTGCACACGTCGCTGCTCAGCCGCGCGATCCAGACCGCGAACATCGCGCTCGACGCCGCTGATCGGCTGTGGATCCCGGTGAGCCGTTCCTGGCGCCTCAACGAGCGCCACTACGGCGCCCTCCAGGGCAAGGACAAGGCGCAGACGCTCGAGGAGTTCGGGCCCGAGCAGTTCCAGCTGTGGCGCCGCTCCTTCGATGTGCCGCCGCCCCCGCTCGACGACGACAGCGAGTACAGCCAGGTGAACGACCCCCGCTACGTCGGCATCGACGGCGAAGTTCCCCGCACCGAGTCGCTCAAGCTCGTCATCGACCGTCTGCTGCCCTACTGGCACGAGGCGATCGTGCCCGATCTCGAGAGCGGCAAGACGGTGCTCGTCACGGCGCACGGCAACTCGCTGCGCGGTCTCGTGAAGCACCTCGAGGGCATCAGCGACGCCGACATCGCCGAGCTCAACATCCCGACCGGCATCCCGCTGGTCTACGAGCTCGACGACGACAACGTGCCCACCGGGCCCGGTCGCTACCTCGACCCCGAGGCGGCCGCTGCGGGTGCCGCGGCGGTGGCGAACCAGGGCAAGAAGTAGGCCGGAGAACGTCGATCCCGTCCCGACCGGTTCTCAGAGCCGGTTCGGGGCGGGATCCGTCTTTCCGGGGCGCGCTCTCCCGGGAATTCCGATCGTGACGCGCCCCGAAACGAGAAGATCCGCCCCGAACCGAACGGCGGGGCGGATCTTCGACGTGGCGGGGTCAGGCCAGACCGGATCCGGCCTCAGCCTCCGCCTGCGCCTCGACGGCGAGGGCGATGTGCTCCTCATCGACGGCCCAGTCGCCGGTGGCCAGGTAGACGACCTTCTTCGCGACGGCGACCGCGTGGTCGGCGAAGCGCTCGTGGTAGCGGCTGGCCAGGGTGGCGTCGACGGTGGCGCCGGCCTCGCCCTTCCAGTTGTCGCTGAGCACCTTCTCGAAGACGCTGGCGTGCAGCTCGTCCACGTCGTCGTCGGCGTTGCGGATCGCGTCGGCGAAGCGCAGGTCCTGCGTGCGCAGCAGCTCGGAGAGCGTGCGCGCGATCTCGACGTCCAGCTCGCCCATGCGGGTGAAGGTGCCCTTCAGGCCCTTCGGGATGGCGCGCTCGGGGAAGCGCAGTCGTGCAAGCTGGGCGATGTGCTCGGACATGTCGCCCATGCGCTCGAGGGATGCGCTCACCCGCAGCGCCGTCACGACGATGCGCAGGTCGCGGGCCACGGGCTGCTGGCGGGCGAGGATCTCGATGGCCTGCTCGTCGAGCGCGACCGCGAGCTCGTCGATGCGGGCGTCGTCGGCGATGACCTCCTCGGCCAGTGCGACGTCGCTGGTCGCGAACGAGCGGGTGGCCTTCTCGATCGACACGGCCACGAGGTCGGCGATCTCGACGAGCTGCGACTGCAGATCCTCGAGGGACTGGTGGAAGACTTCGCGCATGGCTGCGCACCTTTCGTTCTGTGACCCGGGGCACCGGATGGTCTGAGTCGCACGGCGGCCCGCAGAGCGGGCACGGGACGGTGCCCATCACGGGTCGTGACACGCACGTGGCGATTCTCTTCGGCGAAGGTTAACGATTGGTGCCGTCCTCGTGAACACTAGCGCGCCAGGGGGTGCGCGAGGCGCGAACCCGCGGATCCGGGGGATGAACGACCTCTACGCTGGTCACCATGGACAGCACTCTGCTCGCCCTCCTCGCCCTCGGGCTCGGAGTCGCGATCGGCGCAGGCATCACTGCGATGATCGTGGCCGCGATGCGCGCGAGGACCGCGGCGGAGCAGCAGGCGTCCAGCGAGCTCCCCGACGGCCTCACCGACGTGCTGGCAGCCATGGACGACGCCGCCTGCGCGGTGGATCCGTCCGGGCTCGTCACGGCTGCGAGCACGGCCGCCGCGCGCTTCGGCATCGGTGTCGGCGCCACGCTCGAGAACGCCGAGCTGAGCCGGCTCGTACGCGCGGTGCGCGAGGGCGGCTCGGAGACGGCGACGCTGCGCCTCGCGCGCGGCGGGCGCAACCTCGATCCGCGGCTGGTGGCCGCCAGGGCGAGCCGCATCGGCCCGCGCCTGAGCCTTCTCATCATCCGCGACGTCACCGAGCAGGAGCGCCTCGAGCAGATGCGCACCGACTTCGTGGCCAACACCAGTCACGAGCTGAAGACCCCCGTGGGAGCCGTGAGTCTGCTGGCCGAGGCCATCGAGTCGGCCGCCGACGACCCCGCCCAGGTACGGGCGTTCGCGACCAGGATCCAGGCCGAGGCCGCGCGTCTCGGCCAACTCACCGGCCGCATCATGAGCCTCTCCCGGCTGCAGTCCTCCGACGGGCTCGGCACGTTCGGCGCCGTCGCGATCGACGAGGTCATCGCCACCAGCGTCGAGGCGCACGCCGTGCAGGCGGCCTCGGCCGGGGTCGAGCTGAGCCGCGGCGGCGACCGCGGCGCCTGGGTGCAGGGCGACGGCCAGATCCTCATCGAGGCGGTCGGCAACCTCATCGCGAACGCGATCGTCTATTCACCGCGCGGATCCCGCGTGGGCGTCGGCGTGCGCATCGACGACGGCGTGGTCGAGATCTCGGTCGCGGACCAGGGCATCGGCATCGAGGAGGCCGACCGCGAGCGCATCTTCGAACGGTTCTACCGGGCCGACGAGGCCCGCTCCCGTCGCACCGGCGGCACCGGCCTCGGGCTGTCGATCGTGAAGCACGCCACGCAGCGTCACGGCGGCGAGGTGCGGCTGTGGTCGCGCCCGGGCCGCGGCTCCACGTTCACCATGCGCCTGCCGCAGATCGCGAGCCCCGATGTCGATGAGGATGTCGTCTCGCGCAAGAGCAAGAAACCGAAGGACAAGAGCAAGAAGAAGCGTCAGGCGCGCAAGGCCTCGCGTCTCGCCCCGTCGCCCGCGAACACCACGGACACGATCCGCACCGATACCGGAGAACTCGTATGACCCGCATCCTCCTCGTCGAAGACGAGCCCGATCTCGCCGACCCGCTCGCCTACCTGCTGCGCCGGGAGGGCTACGAGGTCGAGATCGCCGAGGACGGCCCCACGGCCCTCGCCCTGTTCCGCGAGGGCGGGGCCGACATCGTCCTGCTCGATCTGATGCTGCCCGGCATGCCCGGCACAGAGGTGTGTCGTCAGATCCGCACCGCGTCCGCCGTGCCGATCATCATGCTCACCGCGAAGGACTCCGAGGTGGACATCGTGGTGGGTCTCGAGCTGGGGGCCGACGACTACATCACCAAGCCGTACTCTTCCCGCGAACTGCTCGCCCGCATGCGTGCCGTGCTGCGGCGGGTCGTGCAGGCCGAGGAGGACGTCGATGAGCGCATCCTGGAGGGCGGCCGCGTCACCGTCGACATCGACCGGCACACCGTCGCGGTCGACGGCGAGGTCATCAACATGCCGCTCAAGGAGTTCGAGCTGCTCGAGGTGCTCATGCGCAACTCCGGGCGCGTGCTCACCCGCGGCCAGCTGATCGACCGGGTGTGGGGGAGCGACTACTTCGGCGACACCAAGACCCTCGACGTGCACATCAAGCGGATCCGCTCGCGCATCGAGCAGAACCCGTCCGAGCCGGTCATGCTCGTCACCGTGCGCGGGCTCGGGTACCGCTTCGAGGGCTGACCCGCCGCACACGCGAGAGCCCCCGGATCCTCACGGATTCCGGGGGCTCTCTGCGGAACGCCGGGGCTCAGCCGACCGGGGTCTCGCTGGGCGTCGGGGTGACCTCGACGGCCGGGGCGACCGGGGTGGAGGTCGGGCTCGGCTGCGCGGTCGGGACCAGCTGCGAGTAGTAGGAGAGGGTGCCGTCGAGCACGGGGATCGCGTACTTGACGCCCTCCGCGTCGCCGGACTGGAAGTAGACGTCGATGGTCTCCCCGGCCTTGGTGTCGAGGTTCTCGAAGGTCATCGGCTTCGCGTCGTCGCCACCGAGGCTCACCGCCTTCTGGCCCGCGATGCGGACGCTCTGGCTCGGGCCGTCTCCGATCGAGATGTGGATCGTCTGCGCGTCGGACGTGGTGTTGACCAAGCCCGCGACGAGGTTGCCGAGCGTGCCGGCGTCGTTCACCACGATGAAGGCGTTGCGGACCTCGATCGGGCCGTTCTTGGGAACGTTCGCGCCGTCGGAGGCCGAGTAGTCGATGGTGGTCGCCTGCGGAGTGATCCCGGCGCACCCGGTGGCGCCGACGATGACGAGGGCGCTGAGGGCGATGGACGCAGCAAGGCGCGATTTCACGGGTCCTCCAGAAAATTCACGTGATGATCCAGCACCATTCTAGGGGCACCCGTCCGCGACGCACGGCTCGCCTCGCGTGCGCGCGGTGCTGTTCGTCGAGGCGGGGGGCGCGAACCTTAGCGCATTCCCGCTGTGGTATCCTGGAGGTTGCCGAAAGGACACGACTTTATGCTTTTTGAGGTTGGTGAGACCGTGGTCTATCCGCACCACGGCGCCGCGACGATCATCGAGGTCAAGGACCGTGTGATCAAGGGGGAGACCAAGAAGTACCTGAAGCTGAACGTCACGCAGGGAGACCTCATCATCGAGGTGCCTGCGGAGAACGTCGACCTGGTCGGCGTGCGCGACGTGATCGGCCAAGAGGGGCTCGACCGGGTGTTCGAGGTGCTGCGCGCCCCGTTCACCGAGGAGCCGACCAACTGGTCGCGCCGTTACAAGGCGAACCTCGAGAAGCTCGCTTCCGGCGATGTGATCAAGGTCAGCGAGGTCGTCCGCGACCTGTGGCGCCGCGACCAGGACCGCGGGCTCTCCGCGGGTGAGAAGCGCATGCTCGCCAAGGCCCGTCAGATCCTCACCTCCGAGCTCGCGCTCGCGGAGAAGATCGACGAGGAGAAGGCCGGAGCGCTGCTCGACGAGGTCCTCGCCTCCTGAGTTCTGCTGACGAAGGGGTGGATGCCGATGGCATCCACCCCTTCGTCGTGTCCGCAGCCGGAATCGGAGCCCGTCAGATCGAGCGCTGGTAGCTGCGGATCGCGCGCAGCGCCCAGGAGAACGCGAGGGCAGCGAGCAGGGCGAGGCCCGCGGCCTGCCACCAGCCCTCGCCGGGGTAGACGCCGGACAGCCCGCCGCGGCCGAGCTCGACGGCCCAGGTCATCGGGTTCCACCGCGACACGTTCTGCACCCACTCGGGCATGGCGGCGGCCGGCATCATCGTCGTCGACAGGAAGGTCGCGGGCAGCACGATCAACTGGGACAGGCTGATCAACGCGATCTGGCTGCGGGCGGTGAGCGCGACCGCTGTCGATGCGCAGCAGAAGATCGCCGCGAGCAGCGTGGCGATGCCGAGCGCGATGAGCATCCCGCCGACGCCGCCGGGATAGCGCGCGCCGCCGAGCCAGCCGATCCCGAGGACGACGAGCGACTGCAGCACGTTGATGATGAGCTGCTGCAGGAGCTGTCCGGCGATGATCGACGAGCGGCGCAGCGGCGAGGTGAGGTACTGGTCCATCACCCCCGATTCGATGTCGTCGATGTAACCGGTGCCGGCCCATGCACCCGAGTACAGCACCGTCATCATCAGGATCCCCGGGACCAGATAGTCGATGTAGCCGTGACCGCCGAACTGCGGGAGGGCGCCGAGGGTGCGGAACACCTGTCCGAACAGCAGGATCCAGATGACCGGCTGGATGAGGCTCATCACGGGGCCCCAGGCCTGGCGGATCGAGACGATCGACCACCGACGCAGCACCTGCCCGGTCTGGGTGAACCAGTCGGAGCGGGCCGGGGTCGTGGCGGGGACGGGGGAGACTGCGATCGCGCTCATGCGGCGACTTCTTCCGTGGGGGCGGACGCAGGCGCGTCGCCGAAGGTGTGGCCGACGAAGTGCAGGTACACATCGTCGAGGGTCGGGTGGGACGCCGCGACCTGGCCGTAGCGGATCCCGGCGCCGTCGAGCGCGGCGATGACCGCGCCGACCGCCGAGCCGGCGTCGTCGGTGCGGGCGACGAGCAGGCCGTCGACTCCGGCTGCTTCGACGAGCACATCGCGCAGCCCGGGCAGGGACGAGACCGCGGCGCGCACGGCGACCGGATCCGGCTCGATCAGTGTCACCCGGACCGCGTCGCCGTGCAGCGCGGCCTTGAGCTGATCGGGCGTGCCCTGGGCTACGGCCCGGCCGCGGTTCACCAGCAGCAGCTCATCGGCGAGACGGTCGGCCTCCTCCATATAGTGCGTGGTGAGCACCACCGTGAGAGCCTCCTCACCGGCCAGGCGCCGGATCTCGGCCCACATGGCGGCACGGGCCTCCGGGTCGAGGCCCGTGGTGGGCTCGTCGAGGAAGAGCACCTGCGGACGGTGCACCAGGGCGGCGGCGACGTCGAGGCGGCGCCGCATGCCGCCGGAGAACGTGCGCACCGGGCGCCGGGTGGCGTCCGCGAGCCCGAACTCGGTCAGCAGTCGCGCCGCGCGAGCTCTGGCGTCGGAGCCGCCGAGGCCGCGCATGCGTCCGGCGATCTCGAGGTTCTCCGTCGCCGTGAGGTTCGGATCCGTTCCGGTGCCCTGCGAGACGTAGCCGATCGCGGCGCGCACGGCCCCGGGGGCGTCTGTCACATCATGCCCGGCCACGCGGGCGCCGCCGGCGGTCGCCCGCGACAGCGTGGTGAGGATCTTGGTGGTGGTGGACTTGCCGGCGCCGTTCGGGCCGAGCAGTCCGAAGACGCGTCCGGCCGGAACGGTGAAGCTCAGGCCGTCCAGGGCGCGGACGGCGGGGCGGCGACCGCGGCCGCGGTACTCCTTGACGAGATCGTCGGCGACGATGGCGTCGCCGTCGATGCGGTGGTTCACGGGCATGACGAACATCCCTTCCGTTCTGAGGGTTCTCTGCGTTGTGGGGGGAGGGCGGATCAGGCTGGCCGTCGCGCGGGAGCCGGATCCGCCGGACCGGTCAGCGGTGGTCGCCGCTGCGCGGTGCGTAGAGCATGCGTGCCAGGAGCAGCATCATGGCGGCGAGACCGCCGACGAACGCCACCGGCGCCCACCACCAGCCCACCGTGAAGACGAGCACGACGATCACGGCGAGGGTGAGGAACCAGATCGCGGCCGTGTAGATCCCGAAGCGGGCGGCGGACTCCGGGTCCGTCTCGAAGCGGTTCGGCGGCATCTGCATCATGGCGCCGCGGGTCCAGGCCTTGTGTCGGTTGGTCTGCGTCGCGCCGAGGTAGGAGAACAGCGCGATGGATCCGACCAGGAGCACGGCGGCGAGGATCACGAGCCAGAGCTGATCGAGCGCGAGCGCGAAGGCACCGCCGAGCCCGAGCGCGAGCAGGGTGCCACCGGTGGCCAGGCCGAACCCGACGGCGCGGGCGGCGGGCAGCGGGTGGTTGGTCGTGGTCTCCTGCAGCAGCGCGTCCGTCGTGACGATGCCCAGCGCGACCGCGACGACGGCGCCGAGCCCGGCGACCGAGAGCGGTGCGGCCGGCTGCATCAGCAGCACCACGAGGAGGATGCCCACCAGGGCGGCGGCCGCGACGAGGCTCAGCAGCACCGCGCGCACCACGAAGCCGGGCTTCGGCCGCACCCGGTTGCGGGCGGTCAGCGCCTCCCAGCCGGGTGCGTGCGCAGGGCCGGCGGAAGGGTCGTCCTCGAGCAGCGCGCGCACATCGCCGAGATCGGCGACGGCCTTCCGTGCGGCTTCGGCGGGCGAGGCGCCTGCAGCGACCAGCTCGTCGACCTGTGCTGCGAGGTTCGCGCGGATCTCCTCCTTCAGGTCCTGCGCGGCCGGGGTCATCTCGATCCCGGCGAAGGCCTCGTCCAGGAGGCGGTGGATGTCGGTGTTCATGAGTTCAGTCCTTCGCGTCCAGAAGCGTGTCGATCACGCGGCGGGTGGCGACCCAGGCCGCGACGTTGCGTCGGTACACCGCGCGGCCCGCGTCGGTGATCCGGTAGTACTTGCGACGGCCGCCCTGCGTCTCGTCGCCCCAGTACGACTCGACCAGGCCGTCCTTCTCCAGACGGCGGTAGGTCGCGTAGAGGGTGGCCTCCTTGATCTCGTGATCCCCTCCGGTGGCGTCCCGGATGGTCTTGTAGATCTCGAAGCCGTAGCGGTCGCCGCCGCGCAGCATCCCGAGCACGATCGTGTCGGTGTGCCCGCGCAGGAGGTCCGCGGAGAAGGCGTCATCGTTCATGTCAAGTACTGTATCAGATCAAGTACTCGTTCACGCAAGGGTTTTGTCGAACGGATCCGGAATCGGGGGAGCGGAGGATCCGGCGCTAACGTGAGAGCGTGAACGACCAGTCCTCGTCCTCGCCCCTCGCGCACAGCGCGGTGATCGTCGTGGCGGCCGGATCCGGCACGCGGCTCGCCGCCGGAGCCCCCAAGGCGTTCGTGCCGCTCGGCGAGAGCACGGTCCTCGGGCACGCGCTCGACGGCGTCTTCGCCGCCGGTCCGGCGCAGGTGATCCTCGTCGTGCCGGTGGGCTTCGAGTCCGTCGCCTCGTCGATGACCGGGGGGCACCCTGCAGAGGTCGTCGTCGGCGGCGACACCCGGCAGGGTTCCGTGGAGGCCGGACTCGCGGTCCTCGCCGACGGCATCGACACGGTGCTCGTGCACGACGCCGCGCGCGCCCTCACCCCGTCCGCGCAGTTCGCCGCGGTGGCCGCAGCGGTCGCCCCCGGCGTCGGCGTGATCCCCGCGCTGCCGGTCGTCGACACGCTCAAGCGCGTGCACGGCGGCGAGGTCGTGGCCCCGGTCGACCGTGCGGAGCTCGCCGCCGCGCAGACCCCGCAGGGCTTCCCCCGGACGGAGCTCGTGGCCGCGTACGCGCGGGCGGTGGATCAGCGCGTCGAGTACACCGACGATGCGGCGCTCTTCGCGGCCGCCGGTGGAGCGGTGCGTCACGTCCTCGGATCCGAGGAGGCCTTCAAGATCACCACCCCGCACGACCTGGAGCGCGCCCGCATGATCCTCGACGCCGTGGCGGCTCCTGGCCCTCGCGAGACCGGGAGACCGGTCGCGGGCATGGTCATCCCTCGGATCGGCATCGGAACGGACGTGCACGCCTTCTCCTCGGGCGGCACGCTGCGCCTTGCCGGTCTGGACTGGCCGGGCGAGCCTGCGCTCGAGGGGCATTCGGACGGTGACGCCGTCGCGCATGCCATCGTGGACGCGCTGCTGGGTGCGGCCGGTCTCGGCGACATCGGACAGCATTTCGGCACGGCGCACCCCGAGTACGCGGGCGCGCACGGTGATGTGTTCCTCGCTCGCACCGCCGAGATCCTGACGGAGTCCGGGTTCGCGATCGGCAACGTCTCCGTGCAGTTCCAGGGCAATCGACCGCGATTCAGCGCACGCCGGGCCGAGGCCGAGCAGGCGCTGTCGGCGGCGCTCGGCGGTGCTCCCGTCGCCGTCTCCGCGACCACGACCGACGGGCTCGGCTTCCCCGGACGGGGGGAGGGCATCGCCGTCACGGCTGTGGCTCTCGTGCATTCGATCGCCCAGGGCTGAATCCATAACCGTAGGGATCCTCCGGATTCGCATCCGGCCTCTTGCCTGCGTGCTTACGCTGGATGATGCGGCCGCCCGCACCCCGCAGACGTCGCAGAGAGGTCACCGTCATGCGCGCACTCGTCCATTCCTCCTTCGGGGATCCCGCCGAAGTCCTCACCGTGCAGGACGTGCCGCTGCCCGAGCCCGGTCCGGGGCAGGTGCGGCTGCGGGTGCTGCTGGCCACCGTGCACAACCACGACCTGCTGACCGTGCGCGGCCTCTACGGCTACAAGCCCGAGCTGCCGGCGCGTTCCGGCACCGAGGCCGTCGGCGTCGTGGATGCGGTCGGCGAGGGCGTCGACGACGCGCTCCTCGGGCGTCGGGTCACCGTCGGCGGCGCGTTCGGCGCCTGGGCGGAGTTCGTGCTGGCGCCCGCCGCGGGGCTCATCCCGGTGCCCGACGACATCCCGGACGAGCAGGCGGCACAGCTCGGCTCCATGCCGTTCAGCGCCATCAGCGTGCTGGATTCGCTCGGCATCGCGGCCGGCGACTGGATGATCCAGAACGCGGCCAACGGCGCCGTCGGGCGCATGGTCGCCCAGCTCGGCGCGGCCCGTGGCGTGCACGTGGTGAGCCTGGTCCGCCGCGCGGACGGCATCGCGGAGCTCGAGGCGCAGGGTGTGCGGAACGTCGTCGCGACCGACGCGGAGGACTGGCAGGACCAGGTCCGCGCACTCACCGGCGGTGCCCCGATCCGCGCCGGCATCGATTCCGTGGGCGGCGACGCGAGCGGTCAGGTCGCGACGATGCTCGGCGAGGGCGGTCTGCTCGTCGTGTTCGGCGCGATGGCCTCGCCGACCATGCGGATCTCTTCGGGCGACGTGATCTTCAAGCAGCTGACCGTGCGCGGCTTCTGGGGCTCGAAGGTCGCGGCCGCGATGCCGGCCGACCAGCGCGGAGCCCTCTTCGGCGAGCTGCTCCAGCGCATCCGGGAGGGCGTGCTCACCCTCCCGGTCTCGGCGGTGCTGCCCTTCGAGCGGATCGGGGAGGCGTCGGAGGGTAATCTCCGCGCAGGGCGCGAGGGCAAGATCCTGCTGCAGCCCTGACCGCACCCGTTTCGGGGAGCGATGTCGGCGCGTTCCGACCCGGAATGACGACGAACAACGCTCCCCGAAACTCGCAGGAGCGCCCCGGTAGGCTTGAGCGGTGACGATCCGCCTCCATGACACGCGCGCGCAGGAACTGCGCGACTTCGTTCCGCTCGATGCCTCGAACGTGACGATGTACGTGTGCGGACCCACCGTGCAGTCCGGCCCGCACATCGGGCACGTGCGCGCGGCACTGAGCTTCGACCTGCTGCGGCGCTGGCTGCAGCTGCGGTACGGCCGCGTCACCTTCGTCCGCAACGTCACGGACATCGACGACAAGGTGCTCGCCAACGCGACCGACACCGAGGCATGGTGGGGGCTGGCGTATCGGATGGAGCAGGAGTTCTCGGCCGCGTACGCCGCCGTCGGGATCCTGCCGCCGACCTATGAACCGCGGGCGACCGCGTCGATCCCGCAGATGCAGGAGCTCATCGGGCGCCTCATCGAGCGGGGGCACGCCTACCCGGCCGCCGACGGATCGGGTGACGTCTATTTCGACGTGCGCAGCTGGCCCGCCTACGGCGAGCTCACGCACCAGTCCGTCGACGCGATGGAGGCCGCGGAGGATGCGGATCCGCGCGGCAAGCGCAACCCGCAGGACTTCGCACTGTGGAAGGGCTCGAAGCCGGACGAGCCCGCCGACGCGATCTGGGCCTCGCCCTGGGGCGCCGGGCGTCCCGGCTGGCACATCGAGTGCTCGGCCATGGCGCGGCGCTATCTCGGCGCCGAGTTCGACATCCACGGCGGCGGCCTCGACCTGCGTTTCCCGCACCATGAGAACGAGCTGGCGCAGTCGACCGCGGCGGGTGACGCGTTCGCGCGGCACTGGGTGCACAACGGGCTCGTGACCGTCGACGGGCAGAAGATGTCGAAGTCGCTCGGCAACTTCACTCTCGCCGCCGACGTGCTCGGACGGCACGATCCGCTCGTGGTGCGCTACGCGCTCGCCGCGGCGCACTACCGCTCGAGCCTCGACCTCTCCGACTCGTCGTGGAGCGAGGCGGAGGCGGCGCTGGGGCGGATTCGCACCTTCCTGGAGCGCGCGCAGCGGGCAGTCGTCGCTGGCGAAGAGGTGCCTGCAGACGCCCTCCCCGGCGCCTTCGCCTCGGCCATGGACGACGACCTCGGTGTGCCGCAGGCGATCGCCGTGCTGCACGAGACCGTGCGCGCGGGCAATGCCGCTCTGGATCGAGGCGACGCCGACGAGGTGCGCGTCGCGATGAGCGCCGTGCGCGCGATGACGGGCGTGCTCGGCATCGACCCGATCTCGCCGGAGTGGCGTGGGACCGGATCCGACACGAAGACGACGACCGCGCTGGACGCGCTCGTGCAGGCGATGATCGCCCAGCGCGCGCAGGCCCGCGCCGACAAGGACTGGCCCGCCGCCGACCGCATCCGCGATGCGATCGGTGCGGCGGGCATCACCCTGGAGGACACTCCAGACGGAACTCATTGGAGCATCGATGGCTAAGCCGAGCAGGCCCGGAGCGGGCAACAGCAAGAAGAAGGGCGCCACCAAGGGCACCGGCGGCCTCGGCCGCAAGGCGCTCGAGGGTCGCGGCAACACGCCGAAGGCGGAGGATCGCGCCTGGCATGTGGCCGGCAAGCGCAAGGCGGCGCAGGAGCGCTACGCCGCGGCGGGCGGCAAGGGCCGTCCCGGCGCGCGCTCGGGTGCGGGCCAGAAGCCGCAGGGCGGATCCAATCCGAACCGCCGCGTGTCCTCCTCGTCGGCCTCGAATGACACCGAGACCGTCACCGGGCGCAACTCGGTGCTCGAGGCGCTGCGCACGAAGATCCCCGCCACCACGATGTACATCGCGCAGCGCGTGGAGATGGACGACCGCGTCAAGGAGATGCTGGCGATCGCCCGGCATCGCGAGATCCCCGTGCTCGAGGTCACCCGTCAGGAGCTGGACCGCATGGCCGGCTTCGACGGCGTGCACCAGGGCGTCGCGCTCAAGGTGCCGCCGTACGAGTACGCGCACCCGCAGGACCTGCTCGAGGAGGTCATCGACCGCGGCCAGACCCCGCTGTTCGTGGCACTCGACGGGATCACCGATCCCCGCAACCTCGGCGCGATCATCCGCTCGACCGCCGCGTTCGGCGGGCACGGCGTGATCCTGCCGCAGCGTCGCTCCGCGAGCGTGAACTCGGCCGCATGGAAGACCAGCGCCGGAGCCGCGGCCCGCATCCCGGTCGCGCTCGCGGCGAACCTCACCAGCATGCTCAAGGAGTTCAAGAAGCAGGGCGTGTTCGTGCTGGGACTCGACGGCGGCGGCGACGTGTCGCTGCCCGCGATCGAACTCGCGGACCGTCCTGTCGTCATCGTGGTCGGATCCGAGGGCAAGGGGCTGTCGCGCCTGGTCACCGAGACGTGCGACCAGATCGTCTCGATTCCGATCTCGGCGGCGACCGAGTCGCTCAACGCCGGCATCGCGGCCTCCGTCGCGCTCTACCAGGTCTCGACGGTCCGCGCCGCCAAGAGCTGATCGGAAGGGCGCACGAGCGGGGCGGTCCGCATGACGCACCGCGCACGGCGTTGATCCGGAGTGCACGTTCGTGCAGTGAACGCACGCGCGTGGAATAGCGCGAGAGGGTGGATCCTTCCCCTCTCCGTACCCAGTGCAGCAACGGAAGGAAAGCGCATGGCTCGCATCATCGTCATCGGAGGCACCGGCTTTGCCGGCGGCCACATCGCCGCGGAGGCGGCTTCGCGCGGACACGAGGTCGTCTCGGTGTCGCGTTCGAAGCCGTCCGAGCCGATCGCGGGCGTCCAGTACGTCCAGGGCGATGTGCTGGACGCGGCGTCCCTCGCCGACACGTTCGCCGGCGCCGATGTGGTCGTGTCGGCCATCTCGCCGCGCGGGGACATGACCGACTCGGGCCTCGACGCGGTGCGCGCGCTCGTTCAGGCGCTGACCGGCACCCCGACCCGCCTCGGGGTCGTGGGCGGGGCGATGGGCAGCCTCAGCGCCCCCGGTGGGCCTGCGCTGTGGGATCTCGGAGTCCCCGAGGAGTACCGGCACGAGGCGAAGTTCGGCATGGACTCCCTGGACATCCTGCAGGCGTCGCCCGCTGACCTGGACTGGTTCTACGTGCACCCGCCGAAGGAGTTCGGCGCCTGGGCGGCCGGGGAGCGCACCGGCTCGTACCGTGACGGCGGCGAGGTGTTCGTCGAGGACGCCGACGGCCGTTCGTACATCTCCGGCGCCGACTACGCGGTCGCCTTCGTCGACGAGATCGAGAACGGCAAGCACCGCCGCGAGCGGTTCACCGTCGGCTACTGACGGGATCCGCGCCGCGTCCACGAACGCCGAGCCACCCCCTTGTGTGCGAACCGCCCCCTTCGGGGCGGCGTGCAATGGGGTGGCTCGCGTTGAAAGGGGTGGCTCGGCGAGCGCGAACGGTCAGACCAGGTCGCGCCAGTCGATGTCGGCGCCGTCGTCGTCGAGCGGGACGGACCCGGTGATCACCGGCAGCGACATGGTCTCCGTGGGCGGGCCCATGATCGTAGCCTCGTCACGCCGATGCCGCAGCACGTCGTTGATGTACGACGTGAGCACCTCGGCCAGCGGTACGGATCGTCCCTGCGCCTGCGACATGTACCAGCGGTGCTCGAGCACCTGGTGGAACACCTCTGCGGGCTCGAGCTTGGCGCGCAGGTCGTAGGGGATCGCGCGCACCACCGGTTCGAACACCCGGGTGAGCCATTCGTGGGCGTACATCTCCTCGTCCGCCCAGTGCTTGGTGGAGCGGGCGCGGAACTCGTCCAGGTCGTTCAGCAGCCGACGGGCCTGGTTCTCCTCGACGTCCAGTCCGGTGAGACGGATCAGACGGCGCTGATGATGGCCCGCGTCGACGACCTTCGGCTCGATCTCGACCCTGGTGCCGTCGGCGGTGGTCAGGATCGACATCTCGCCGATGTCGAAGCCGAGCGCGTTCAGCCGCTCCACGCGCTCGGTGATCCGCCAGGCCTCGCCCGCGGCGAAGGATTCGTGGGCGGTGAGAGCCGCCCACAGGGATCGGTAGGACGACACGATCCCGTCAGCGATCGCGATCGCGTCCACGCCCCGCTCGAGCCGTCCGCCGGCGGCGAGGTCCAGGATCTCCCCGGCGATGTTGGTGCGGGCCAGATCCAGGTCATAGGCTCGCTGGCCGTCGGTGAGCCCCTCCTCGTGCAGTTCGCCGGTCTCGGCGTCGACGAGGTATGCGGCGAACGCCCCCGCGTCACGACGGAACAGCGCGTTCGACAAGGACACGTCGCCCCAGTAGAAGCCGACGTTGTGCAGTCGCACCAGCAGCAGGGCCAGCGCGTCGACCAGGCGCGTGGCGGTGTCCGGCCGTAGCACGCGCGTGAACAGGGCGCGGTACGGCATCGAGAAGCGCAGATGCGAGGTCACCAGCGCTGCCGGCAGCTGCTCGCCTTTGCCGTCGGTGCGGCCGGCGATCACCGCGACGCGCGACACGCACGGCACGTCCAGGCGGGCGAGGTTGCCCAGCATGTCGTACTCGCGGCGCGCCATCTCCTCCGTGGTCTCCTTCACGGCGACGACGGATCCGGACAGATCCGCGAAGCGCACCAGGTGCCGGGACAGGCCCTTGGGCAGCGAGACGATCACCTCGGACGGCCATTTCGACAGCGGCTGCGACCAGGGCAGCGACAGCAGACCCGGATCCACGGCGCTGGCCGTGATGGTCAGGGCATCCTTCAACGGTGCTCCTCGGGGGATCGGCGGGGGAAGACGACGACGCGGCGCGGGGGAGGCCCCCGCGCCGCGTCGATCAGACGATGATCAGGAAGCCGCGATCGGCTTCTTGTTCAGGCGCTCGCCCGACTCGAGGTCGAACGCGTGGGCGTGGCCCGGGTTCGCCGCGAGGGTGACGGTCTCGCCCGCGTTCGGGTGGTTACGGCCGTCGACGCGCGCGACCAGGTCGGTGCGCTTGCCGGCGATCTCGGTGTGGCCGTACAGGTAGCCGTCGGCGCCGAGCTCCTCGACGAGGTCGACGACCACGGAGAGACCCTTGCCATCGGCGGGGCCGACCGTGATGTCCTCGGGACGCACGCCGACCGTGACCTGGGATCCGGTCGCACCGCTGACAGTCTCGCGGTCGAGGGGGACCACCTCGGTGCCGAACTGCACCCCGCCGTCGGCGAGGTCGGAGGTGAACAGGTTCATGGCGGGGGAGCCGATGAAGCCGGCGACGAAGACGTTCTGCGGGTTCTCGTACAGATCGCGCGGCGAGCCGACCTGCTGCAGCAGGCCGTCCTTGAGGACCGCGATGCGGTCGCCCATGGTCAGGGCCTCGGTCTGGTCGTGGGTGACGTAGACGGTGGTGACGCCGAGGCGGCGCTGCAGCGAGGCGATCTGGGTGCGGGTCTGCACGCGGAGCTTGGCATCGAGGTTCGACAGCGGCTCGTCCATGAGGAACACCTGCGGCTGGCGGACGATCGCGCGGCCCATCGCGACGCGCTGACGCTGACCACCCGAGAGGGCCTTCGGCTTGCGGGTCAGGTAGGGCTCGAGGTCGAGGAGCTTGGCCGCCTCGAGGACGCGCTGCGCGCGCTCCTCCTTGCCGACGCCGGCGATCTTGAGCGCGAAGCCCATGTTCTCGGCCACGGTCATGTGCGGGTACAGCGCGTAGTTCTGGAAAACCATCGCGATGTCGCGGTCCTTCGGCGGGACGTCGGTGACGTCGCGGTCGCCGATCAGGATCCGGCCGGCGTTGACCTCTTCGAGGCCGGCGAGCATCCGCAGGGACGTGGACTTTCCGCAACCAGAGGGGCCGACCAGAACCAGGAACTCGCCGTCGGCGATCTCGATGTTCAGCTTGTCGACCGCGGGGCGGGTGCCTCCGGGGTAGAGCCGGGTGGCCTCGTCGAAGGTCACAGTTGCCATTGTCTTCTCCTTCACCGGCAGGTACGTGCCGGACGATCCGTAGTGAAAAAGCGACGAGGGTGAACCCGCCGTGGCCCGCCATCGGGCCGGGATCAGTATGACATGAGAGCTCCGGCGAGGTCCAGCAATCCCGGTGAAGCGCTTTCCGAGGGCGATCTCGCAGGGTCCGACCAGGGGCCGTCTGGTCATTTCTCAGCCTGTCTGGCTAGCATCGGACCGTGCCGTGCCGCGCCCGTCGGCAGCAGGCTGCAGGGACACAGGTCCCGAGAAACCAAGAGGAACGATGTCGAGCGACGAAACGCCGAACGTCCCCACTCCGCCGCATTCGCGCGCGGCTGTGCGGGAGAAGGCCCAGCAGGTGAACGCCAAGCAGTCCCGCGCCCGGATCATGCGACGCGTGATCATCGCCGCGGTCGCGGTCGTCGTGGTCGGCGCCGCGGGAGGCGCCGTAGCCTGGGCCGTGGGCTCCGCCGTGTCGAAGCCTTCGCTCACCCCGTCGAATCTGCAGGACGACGGCGTCGTGGTGACCAAGAAGGATCTGGCCTCCGCTCGCGCCGGGTCGGCCAGCACCCCCACGCCCTCGCCGACCACGGCGGGCAGTGCTTCGCCGACCGGATCGGCCTCGCCGACCCCTGACCCGACCGCCACCGCGGGCGCTGTCGACATCCACGTCTACGTCGACTACCTCTCGCCGGGCGCCAGTGACTTCGAGCGTGCGAACGCGAAGCAGCTCGCCACCTGGGTCGATCAGGACGCGGCCACCGTGACGTACCACCCGGTCGCGCTGCTGACCGCGAACTCCAACGGCACGAAGTACTCGCTGCGCGCCGCGTCCGCGGCCGCCTGTGTCGCCTCGATGCAGCCCGACGTCTTCTACGCGTTCAACCACGCACTGCTCGTCGACCAGCCCAAGCAGGACACCGACGGCAAGAGCGACAAGGAACTCATCGCCCTCGCCGTGTCGAGCGGGGTGAAGGACGCCAAGGGCCTTCAGAACTGCGTCGAGGAGAACACCTACGACTCGTGGGTGAAGGATGTCACGCAGCGCGCGGTGGACGGGCCGCTGCCCGGCTCCAAGAAGGAGGCCCTGAGCGGCGCTCCGACGATCGTCGTGAACGGCCAGGTCTACGCCGGATCGCTCACCGACGCCGCGGAGTTCAGCCAGTTCGTGCTGTCGGTCGCGAGCGACTCGTACTACGGCACGCCCGGCCCCACCTTGTCGCCCACGCCGTCGCCGTCCGCCGCCAAGTAGCGTCCGGACCCATCCGGGTCGGGATCGCCTGCGCGTCGAGGGCGTGGCGAATTGCTACGCTGTGGAGCGGTCGCGCCGTGACGGCGCCGGCCACTCTCGCCTCCTTAGCTCATCTGGTAGAGCAGCGGCCTTGTAAACCGCAGGTGGCCGGTTCGAGTCCGGCAGGAGGCTCCGATCCCTTCCTGTCGGGCGCGCGTGACGCGCCCACGACACGTCTGCGGCACTCAGAAGAGTCGATCCGTGCCCTTGTCATCGGCGCGTGGCGTCGCGGCGACGCGCGCGGTGGTCTCGGCGGACGCCAGCAGCGCATCGTCGATGAGCTCGCGTGCGGCGGCGGCGCCGCTCAGCCAGTCCAGGGCGAACGCCGCGGGAAGCAGCACCGGCATCCGGTCGTGGATCCCGGCGAGGCGTTCGGGCGCCGGCTGCATCACGATCGAATAGCACGTGTACCAGGTGCCGTCTTCGGTGCGGCCGCGCTGAGTGATCGCCGCCATGCCGAACAGGGCTCCGCCCAAGCCGAACTCGTGCCAGGCCTTCTGCGGCTTCTGCATCTCGTACCAGCTCGTGGCGGGGACGATGGCCCTCCCCTTCAGGCTTCCGGGGCGTTCCTGCAGGCGTTCGGAGCGGGTGTTGATGGAAGGGAACCGCGACGGCCGGCCGTCGACGAGGAATCCCCACCATGCCTGCTCGAGCTGCGGCGACGCCGTCTCCGAGGGCACGACGATCGGGTTGAGGTTGCGCAGGAGGCGTCCGGTCGGGCGCAGGGTCTCCTCCGCGTTGTGCCGCGCCCACGCGCGGATCCCCTCCATGAGTTCGTCGTCGGCTTCCTCGATCAGCTGCTGATCGCTGAATCGCGGATCCAGGCCGTAGCTCGCGCACATGGCTGGAGCGTACCTCGGGCGGGGGACATCGGCGCGGTCGTGAGCGAATCCGCGCGCGAGTAGTCTCGGAACGGTGACTGCGCACTCTCCGAAGCCGAATCGCGGGCGCACCGCGACGGCGCTCGGCGGAGCGGTCGCCATCGGCGCGATGACGGCGATCCAGGCGCGCGTGAACGGTCAGCTCGGGGTGCGCCTGGACAACGGCGTCCTCGCGGGCTGGGTGTCGTTCGCGGTCGGTCTGGCGCTGCTGAGCTTCCCCATGCTGCTCACCCGCTCCGGACGCGCGGGGCTCGGCCGTCTCTGGCGGGGGATCCGCACCGGGGAGGTGCCGTGGTGGATGCTGCTCGGCGGGGCCTGCGGCGCGCTGACCGTGTCGACGCAGGGGCTGGTCGCGGGCGTCCTCGGCGTCGCTCTGTTCACGGTGGGGGTCGTGGCCGGCCAGACGCTGCACGGCCTGCTGCTGGATCGGGTGGGATTCGGCCCCGCGGGCGTGGTCGCCATCACCCCGGGGCGGCTGCTCGGCGGAGCGTTCGCGCTCATCGCGGTCGGCGTCTCGCTCGGCGGTGACGTGCTGGCGCGGGCGCCGCTGTGGATGCTGGTGCTGCCATTCCTCACCGGTGCCGGCATCGCCTTCCAGTCCGCCGTGAACGGCCGGCTCGGGCAGCGCATCGCCTCGCCTCTCGGCGCGACGTACATGAGCTTCCTCGGGGGCGTGCTCGTGCTGTCCGTGTCGGCGGCCACGAGCCTGCTCGTCACCGGGGCGCCGGAGCCGTTCCCGGTTGCGTTGCCCGGCGACCTGTGGCTGTACCTGGGCGGGCTTCTCGGCGCGACCTACATCCTGCTGGGCGTGATCATCGTGGCGCGCACCGGAGTGCTGCTGATGGGACTGGGCGCGGTCCTCGGCCAGCTCGTGGTGTCGGTGCTGATCGACGTGATCTGGCCGCCCGCCGCAGGCCCTGCCGCATGGCAGGTGCTCGTCATGGTGCTCGCGGCGGTGCTGTCGGTTCTCGTCGCGCTGCCATGGGGGAGGCGCCGGATCAGTCCTTCTTCGCGGCCTTCCTGAGCCGCCGCTGCTGCTTCGCCGCCTTCTCCCGCGCCTTCTTCGCGGCCTTCTTGGCCTTCTTCTTGGCCTTCTTCCTGGCCTTCTTGCTGGCGCACTCGCCGGTCTTGGCGCGCGTCTCGGGCGTGCGGGAGTCCGGTGACGTCGTCGCCTCTTCGGGCGTGCTCCGGACCGGCATCCGGCTCAGAACCGCGTCCGCGTCGAGCGCCCGGCGCCGACCCGGCTCCTTGCCCGGCTTGCCGCCGACGTAGAGCCAGCCCAGCAGCTCCTCGTCGGGACCGAGTCCGTGCGCTCGTGCCACGGCGGGGGTGCGGGTGTAGCCGCCGGTGCGCCAGATGACACCCCAGCCGGCCTCGTCCAGCAGCAGGCTGAGCACGTGCGCGACGCCCGAGGCGACCGCCTCCTGCTCCCACCGGGGCACCTTGTCGCTGCGGCGGTAACTGGCGACGACGGCGATCAGCAGGGAGGCGCGCAGCGGCTTGGTCGAGGGCGAGGAGTCGCCCGTCTCCTCCGCGATCGCGGCACCCAGCCGTTCCCGATCCTCTCCGCGCAACTCGATCAGACGCCAGGGGCGCAGCGAGGAATGATCTGCGACCCGGCCCGCGGCGGCGATCAACGGCAGCAGCTGCTCGCGGGTCGGCGCTTCGGGGGTCACCTTGGACCAGGACTGCCGACGGCTGACCGCCTCCAGTGCACTCATGCCCCGGTGGCGGATTCGTCCGGCTGGAAGGACAGCGCGATCGAGTTCATGCAGTAGCGGTCGCCGGTCGGCGTGCCGAACCCGTCCGGGAAGACGTGGCCCAGGTGCGAACCGCAGTTCGCGCAGCGCACCTCCGTGCGCTGCATGCCGAGACTGTTGTCCTCGATGAGCTCCACGGCCTCGGGGCGGACGGATTCGTAGAAGCTCGGCCAGCCGCAGCCCGAGTCGAACTTCGTGCCGCTGCGGAACAGCTCGGCGCCGCACGCGCCGCAGGTGTAGAGGCCGGCGCGGTGCTCGTCGAGCAGCTCGCCCGTCCACGCCCGCTCGGTCGCGGCCTCGCGCAGCACGGCGTACTGCTGAGGGTCGAGCTCGGCCCGCCATTCGGCGTCGGTCTTGGTCACGCGGTGCGACATGGATCCTCCCGGGGGTCGGATCCATTCTCGCGCGTTCCGGGCCGGTGAGGGCGACTGCCGGGCGCGCCGTCCTGGCCGGGCGCCGGCGGCGACGTAGCCTGAGGGGGTGACCGACCTCCTCAGCGACCGCGAGCGCGTGATCCTCGCGTTCGAGGCGCGGCGCCCCGGGCACTCCAGTGCCAAGGAGGAGGCGATCCGCGCCGAGCTGGAGCTGACGCCGGCGCGCTACTACCAGTTGCTGGACCGCGTCATCGAGTCCGAACAGGCGCTGGTCGCCGACCCGATGCTGGTGCGGCGGCTGCGTCGGATCCGCGACGACGCGGCGGCGCGGCGAGCGGGTCGTACCGCCCTCTCCGCCGGTTGAGACGCACCCGCTCAGGATCCTCGGCCTGTCGTTCACCGAAACCGCAGGAGGACCCCGGATAACATCGGGGAATGCCAGAATCCGCCCGCGACCGATTCGACGTGATCCCGCACGCACAGGGACGCGTCGGCGCCCACCGCGCCGAGAACCCCGGCATGCGCGGCTGGTTCGTGCTGCTCTGGGCTGCAGTGGCGACCGCGGTCCTCATCGCCGTCGGGATCTTCGCCGCGATGCTCGCCATGGGCCGGATCAGCTTCGACGGCGGCGCACCGGTTCCGAGTGTCTCGCGGACGGCGACCGCCTCCGCGCCGGCGCTGGACACCTCCTATGCCGTGCTGGTGCTCAACGCGACCGGCGCGAACGGCCTCGCGGCGAGCACGCGCGACACGATCGTCAATGCCGGGTTCGCCGGGAACGCTGTCGCGGCGAGCGATGCGAGCACCCAGGACTTCCCGACGACCACGGTGTACTACAAGACCGAGGCGGACAAGCCCGCGGCGCAGGCGCTCGCGAACCTCATCGGGGCGACGAAGATCGCCGTGAGCGACCAGTACGGCGACGATGTCGTGGCGGGTCAGAAGCAGCTGACGGTGGTGCTCGGGCTGGATCTCGCGAAGAACGCCCCGACGACCGAACCGACCCCCGCCGACACCTCGGGCGACGGTTCCGCGGGCTGAGCCGGGACGCTCCCTCCACGGCTTGCACTCACAGGGGTCGAGTGCCAGACTGGGTTTAGCACTCGACTGATCTGAGTGCTAAACCCAATGTCTACGTCCAGGAGGGACGACAGAACTCATGGCAAAGATCATCGCTTTCGATGAGGAGGCCCGTCGCGGTCTCGAGCGCGGCCTGAACATCCTGGCCGACGCGGTCAAGGTGACCCTCGGCCCGCGTGGCCGCAACGTCGTGCTCGAGAAGAAGTGGGGCGCCCCCACCATCACGAACGACGGCGTGTCGATCGCCAAGGAGATCGAGCTCGACGACCCGTACGAGAAGATCGGCGCGGAGCTCGTCAAGGAGGTCGCGAAGAAGACCGACGACGTCGCGGGTGACGGCACCACCACCGCCACCGTGCTCGCCCAGGCGCTCGTCCGCGAGGGCCTGCGCAACGTGGCCGCCGGTGCCGACCCGATCAGCCTGAAGAAGGGCATCGAGAAGGCCGTCGCCGCCATCACCGCCGAGCTGCTCGCCTCCGCCAAGGAGATCGAGTCCAAGGAGCAGATCGCCGCCACCGCGTCGATCTCGGCCGCCGACCCGGAGATCGGCGAGCTCATCGCCGAGGCCATCGACAAGGTCGGCAAGGAGGGCGTGGTCACCGTCGAGGAGTCCCAGACCTTCGGCACCGAGCTCGAGCTCACCGAGGGCATGCGCTTCGACAAGGGCTACCTGAACCCCTACTTCGTCACGGACCCGGACCGCCAGGAGGCCGTCTTCGAGGACCCGTACATCCTCATCGCGAACCAGAAGATCTCGAACATCAAGGACCTTCTGCCCGTCGTCGACAAGGTGATCCAGGACGGCAAGGAGCTCGTCATCATCGCCGAGGACGTCGAGGGCGAAGCACTCGCGACCCTGGTGCTGAACAAGATCCGCGGCATCTTCAAGTCCGTCGCCGTCAAGGCCCCGGGCTTCGGCGACCGTCGCAAGGCGCAGCTGCAGGACATCGCGATCCTCACCGGCGGCACCGTGATCACCGAGGAGGTCGGTCTCAAGCTCGAGAACGCGACCCTCGACCTGCTGGGCCGTGCGCGCAAGGTCATCGTCACCAAGGACGAGACCACGATCGTCGAGGGTGCCGGCGACGCCGAGCAGATCGCCGGTCGCGTGACCCAGATCCGTCGCGAGATCGAGAACACCGACAGCGACTACGACCGCGAGAAGCTGCAGGAGCGCCTCGCCAAGCTCGCCGGCGGCGTGGCCGTCATCAAGGCGGGCGCGGCCACCGAGGTCGAGCTCAAGGAGCGCAAGCACCGCATCGAGGACGCCGTCCGCAACGCGAAGGCCGCCGTCGAGGAGGGCATCGTCGCCGGTGGTGGCGTCGCCCTGATCCAGTCCGGCACGAAGGCCCTCAACGGCCTCGAGCTCGCGGGCGACGAGGCGACCGGCGCGAACATCGTGCGCGTCGCGATCGAGGCGCCGCTCAAGCAGATCGCCCTCAACGCCGGTCTCGAGCCGGGCGTCGTCGCGCACAAGGTCTCCGAGCTCCCCACGGGTCACGGCCTCAACGCCGCGACCGGAGAGTACGGCGACATGTTCGCACAGGGCATCATCGACCCGGCCAAGGTCACCCGCTCGGCGCTGCAGAACGCCGCGTCGATCGCCGGCCTGTTCCTCACCACCGAGGCCGTCGTCGCCGACAAGCCGGAGAAGGCTCCGGCCATGCCGGCCGACCCGTCCGGCGGCATGGACTTCTGAGTCCAGCCCCTTCGAGAAGACCCCCGGGATCCGTCCCGGGGGTCTTCTCCGTCTGCGGGGCTGCTCTGCGGGTGAACGTCCGGCGGCGAACCTCCGCTCAGTGGAACAACGCCATGGAGTCGTTCTCGGCCTGCGCGTAGAGCTGACCCGCGGAGCCGAGCGCCTGCGCGATGGCCGCGAGCGCCTGCTCCACGTGGGCCTGCGCTCCGCGCCATTGCTCCCCAGCGTTCTGGCAGGCGACGGAGGCGCCGCCGCTCCAGGACGATGTCAGCTGGGTGAGCTGCGACATCATGGCCGCGGAGTCGCTCTGCAGCCGTTCGGCGGTGGCCTGCACGGACAGCCTGGTGGTGAGGACGGCGTCGGTGTCGACGGTGAAGACGGACATGAGGATCCTTTCGTCATGGTGCATCGGATGCACCTGACGCTAGAGATCGTGCGACAGTCGTTGCGGGCTCGTCACGCAAGCGGTGCGGAACCTCCGCCGGACGCGGACTGTGCGGACCGATCGCGGAGGCAGCCGATCGCAGCGCTCAGCGCGACAGGTCGAGCGGCTCGATGGGCTGGGTGTCCTGCAGCAGGTGCTCGGGCGTCGCCCGCGGCGGTGCGAGCGGCAGCGACACGGTGAACGTCGCGCCGCCGCCCGGTGTCTCGGTCACCTGCACCGAGCCGTTCAGCGCGCGCACGATGGACGCGACGATCGCGAGACCCAGGCCGGCGCCGCCGGTGTCCCTGGTGCGGGACGAGTCGGCGCGCCAGAAGCGCTGGAAGATCTGATCACGGATCTGCTCGGGCACGCCTTCGCCGTGGTCGACGATCGCGAACCAGCCCACGTCGCGGCGTCGGTCCGCTCCGACGACCACCTCGATGGGCGAGTCGCCGGGGGAGAAGCGCCGGGCGTTGCCGAGCAGGTTGGCGATCACCTGGCGCACCTTGTTCTCCTCGCCGAGCACGATCGGCGGGGTGGAGACGGGCGCGACGACGGCCTCGGAGAAGTCGATCTCGGGAACCGGGTCGCCGTCGCGGGGGCGTCGGCGCAGGATCGCCGGTATGCGGCCGCGCGTGGGTGTGGAGCGGGTGATCGGGGCCGGACGCGTGATCGCGATGTGCGACGGTGCGGGCAGATCGGCGGAGTGCGCCTCGGCGGTCATGTCGATGACCGTGACCGGGCGCTCGGGCGCGGCCGCGCGGAGGTCGAGGGCCGCGTCCTGCGCGAGCGGACGGAGGTCCAGTGGCTCGATGGTGAGCTCGCGCTGCTCGTCCAGACGGGCGAGGGCGAGCAGATCCTCGACGAGGACCCCCATCCGCAGCGCTTCCTTCTCGATCCTGTCCATCGCCCGCGCGGTGTCCTCGCCGGGCTTGATGGCGCCCATCCGATACAGCTCCGCGTAGCCGCGCACGCTCACCAGCGGTGTGCGCAGCTCATGGCTGGCGTCGCCGACGAAGCGGCGCATCTGCTGCACCGAGCGATCGCGCTGGGCGATCGCCGCGTCCAGCCGGTCGAGCATGGTGTTGATGGCGCCGTTCAGCCGCCCCACCTCGGTGGTCGGCTCGAGATCGGTGAGCCGCTGGCTGAAGTCGCCCGCGGCGATCGCCATGGCGGTCGACTCCACACGGCCCAGCCGGCGGAAGGCGAGTGTCACCAGACCCCGGGTGGCGAGCGCGGCGATGATGATCGTCACGAGCGCCACCGTGGTGAAGACCCCGAAGAACGTCGCCAGGATGCGGTCCGGTTCGTCCAGCGACACCGCCACGATCTGCGTGTACGTGATGTTGGTGCTGGGGTCCTCCCGCACGGCCACGGCAGCGCGGAACTCGGATCCGTCCGCGCCGCGCAGCACCATCGGGTCCGCGCGACCGGCTTCGAGCGTGGCCCGGGCCAGGGGGTAGGAGGTCGGGAACTCCGGCTTGCCGGCCTTCGGCGCGCCGCCTCCGGAGTACACGAGGGCTCCGGCCGTGTCGTAGACCGCGACGAAGTAGTCCGCGAGACCCAGAGTCTCGTCCTTCAGGGTGACGCTGAACGCACCGGAGCCGTCGGGCGTGATCGTGGCGAGGTCGCTCGTCACCAGCGTCGGCAGCTGGGATTCGACGTTGTCGATGAGCAGGTTGCGCAGGATCGGCATCGTGCCGATGCCGGTGACGACGAGCCCGAGCGCGAGCACGCCGACGGTGACGCCGGTCACCTTCGCCCGAAGGCTGATCCGGCGCCACCATCGCGTGATCGCGTCGGGCTCTGCCATCCCTTACGCGGTCTTCCCCACCTTGAGCATGTAGCCGAAGCCGCGCTTGGTCTGGATGACGGGCTCCTCGGTGTGCGGATCGATCTTGCGGCGGAGGTACGAGATGTAGCTCTCGACGATGCCCGCGTCGCCGTTGAAGTCGTACTCCCACACGTGGTCGAGGATCTGCGCCTTCGACAGCACCCGGTTCGGGTTGAGCATGAGGTAGCGGAGGAGCTTGAACTCGGTGGGGCTGAGCTCGATGGGAGTGGATCCGACGAACACGTCATGCGTGTCCTGATCCATCGACAGCTCGCCGGCGCGGATCACGGACTCCTCGTCCGCCTGCATGGTGCGCCGCAGGATGGCCTGCGCGCGCGCGACGATCTCGTCCAGGGCGAACGGCTTGGTGACGTAGTCGTCTCCGCCGGCGTTCAGACCCTCGATCTTGTCCTCGGTGTCGTCCTTCGCCGTGAGGAACAGGATCGGCGCTGTGAAACCTGCGCCGCGCAGCCGCTTGGTGACGCTGAACCCGTTCATGTCGGGCAGCATCACGTCGAGGATGATGAGATCGGGCTCCTCCTCCAGCACGGCCGAGATCGTGGCGGCGCCGTTGGCGACGGTCTTCACCGAGAAGCCGGCGAAGCTCAGGCCCGTGGAGAGGACATCGCGGATGTTGGGTTCGTCGTCGACGACCAGGATGCGCGCTTCAGTCATGCCCCCATTATGGTGACCCGATCCGTGTTCGGGCTGATTGGGGGCGGAACTTTCCTAGGGATCGGCTATGCGGCGCCTCAGGAAGCGTGACGATCGGCCCCTTTCGGGTGCAGAGTGTGTCCCATGAAGATCGACATCATCGAGCACGAGGGACCGTACCGTGTCGGCGTCATCGTCGGCAGTCTCTCCCGGGAGTCCATCAACCGCCGTCTGGCGAACGCACTGACGCATCTCGCGCCCGAGGGTTTCGAGTTCTTCGAGATCTCCTACGCCGACCTGCCGCTGTACAACCGCGATTTCGACGCCGACTATCCGCAGGTCGCCCTCGACTTCAAGGACGCGGTGACGAGCGCCGACGCGGTGCTCTTCGTCACGCCGGAGTACAACCGTTCGCTGCCGGGACCGCTGAAGAACGCGATCGACTGGGGCAGCAGGCCCTGGGGGCAGAACGTCTGGGCGCACAAGCCGACCGGCGTGGTGGGCGCATCGATGGGCGCGATCGGCACGGCCGTCGGCCAGCAGTCCCTGCGCGGGACGCTCGGCTTCCTCAACGCCCGGCAGATGACTGCGCCCGAGGCCTACATCCACTACTCGCCCGGCCTGATCGACGACGACGGCCGCGTCACGACGCCCGGGACCGAGGAGTTCCTGCGCCAGTTCATGTCGGCCTTCGCCGAGTTCACGGCTCGCGTGCTGACGGTCATCCCGCAGACCTGATCCTGGCCGGATCCGCACCGTCCACGGTGACGCAGCATCCGGAGATGGATGACGAGGAGCGCGGCGGGGACTCCGCCTGCTGGCTGGCTCGGGTCTGCCCGGAGTGCGGGGCTCTGCTCGACGATCCGACCGCGCCGTGCTGGCGCTGCGGTCTGAGGCCGGGGGAGGATCCCCGCGTCTGAGCACCTCGATCGAGGCCCGCACGCGCCGACCGCGTCAGTGCACCGGTCAGCCGCTCAGGGCGGCATGCACGGCGTGAGCGATCACCTCGCGGATGGGTGCGTCGGGATCCACGGTGACCCGGTGCAGCAGGAGGCCGTCGCCGGTGGCCATGACGAAGGCGGCGTGCCGAGCCGCGGTGTCCCCGCCGAGGCTCGTGAGGATCCCGCGCACCCACGCCTCCATGCCGAGCCGCTGTTCGCGCAGCGGTCGCACGGCGTCTTCATCCGCCTCCAGGAACAGCGCGTAGCGCGCCCTGGTCCGCGCCGCGAGCGGACCGGACTGGAGCTGGATCATCCGGGACACGGCGTCGATGAATTCGTCGGCGGAGCCGATGTCCGGCAGACCGGCGTCCGCGCGCTCCTGTGTCGCCAGCCACTCGATCACCCCTGAGACCAGCGCCGCACGCGTGCGGAAGTGATTCGATGTGGATCCGGGCGGCAGCGCGGCTGCGGCATCCACCCGGCCGTGCGTGAGCGCGCGGATCCCCTCCGTGCCGATCAGGGTCACGGCGGCGTCGAGCGCCCGACGGCGCGTACTGCTCATGGGACGAGCGTAGATCACTACTTTCATAGTGCGCTGACACTACGAGCGTAGTAAACTTCCCGGCGAACCGCAGTGGTCCGCGCGGTGCGATGACAGGGAGGTCTCGCCATGGATACCCCGGAACCCTCGCGACTCCAACGGGAATGGTCGCCGCCGCTTCCCGACGCGGCCGGATTCGAACACACGATGATCGCCACGCCGGGGCTGCGCACGCATGTGGCGTCGATCGGCGAGGGCGATCCCGTCGTGCTTCTGCACGGTTTTCCGATGCACTGGTGGCAATGGCGCATCATCGCGCCGATCATCGCTGCGGAGGGGTATCGCGTGATCTGCGCCGATCTGCGCGGCTCGGGCTGGACGGAGGCCGATGACCCGCGATTCGGCCCGGAATCCCAGCTGGACGACGTGGTCGCCGTGCTGGATGCGCTCGGCATCGGCACCGCGCGTTTCCTCTGCCACGACATGGGAGCGATCTCGGGGATGCAGCTCGCGTACGGCAGTCCGGAGCGCGTGCGGGCGATCGTGCAGGTCGCCGTGCCGCCGGGCTTCATGGAGTTCTCGCCCCGGGTGATGCCCGCGTTCGCGCACATGCCGGCGCTGCTCATGCACCGCGCGGGAAGGTCGCTCAGGTACCTGTTCGGATCCCGCTATGCGGCGAAGCCGATGACCGACGAGACGGTCGAGGCCTACCTGCGGGTGCACGAGCGGCCTGAGATCGAGCGGGCCGTGACCGCGCTCTACCGGGGCATGGTGATACCGGTCTCGCGACGGCTGATGGGAGGGGTCTACAAGCGGATGCGTCTGCGCCCGCCGATGCTCTGCGTGTTCGGCAGCGAGGACGGCCCGTTCGCGGAGCCGACGGTGCGCCGCATCTGCAGGAACCACGGGCAGCATGCCGACAGGTTCGAGCTCGCGTTCGTCGACGACGGGGCTCATTTCCTCACGGACGATCAGCCGCGCGAGGTCGCCCGGCTCGCGCTGGACTGGTTCACCCGCACCACCTGATCTCGCGTCGTGCGCCCTCAGGCCGCCTCGAGCTCGTGCGCGTCCAGGATCGTGTAGCTGTAGCCCTGCTCGGCGAGGAAGCGCTGGCGGTTCTGCGCGTAGTCCTGGTCGACCGTGTCCCGAGCGATCAGCGTGTAGAAGCTCGCGGTGTGCCCGGACTGCTTCGGTCGCAGCAGGCGGCCGAGGCGCTGCGCCTCCTCCTGCCGTGAACCGAAGGATCCCGACACCTGGATCGCCACCGAGGCTTCCGGCAGATCGATGGAGAAGTTCGCGACCTTCGACACCACGAGCAGCTCGATCTCGCCCTCGCGGAACTGCCGATACAGCTCCTCGCGCTCATCGACGGGCGTCGCGCCCGTGATCGACGGCGCGTTCAGCGCCTCGGAGAGCTCCTCGAGCTGGTCGAGATACTGCCCGATCACGAGGATGCGCTCGCCTGGGTGCTTCGCGATGAGCTCGCGGACGGCCGTGATCTTCGCCGGGGCCGAGGCGGCGAGGCGGTAGCGCTCGTCGTCGGTCGCCGCGGCGTACTCGAGCCGGTCGTCCGGCGGCAGGTCGACGCGCACCTCGTAGCAGGCGGCGGGGGAGATGAAGCCCTGTGCCTCGATCTGCTTCCACGGCGCGTCGAACCGCTTCGGACCGATGAGGCTGAACACGTCGCCTTCCCGGCCGTCCTCGCGCACGAGGGTGGCGGTGAGACCGATCCGTCGGCGTGCCTGCAGGTCGGCGGTCAGTTTGAACACGGGCGCGGGCAGCAGGTGCACCTCGTCGTAGACCACGAGGCCCCAGTCCATCTCGTCCAGCAGCGACAGGTGCGCGTACTGGCCCTTCCGCTTCGCGGTGAGGATCTGGTACGTCGCGATCGTGACCGGCTTGACCTCCTTCACCTGCCCGGAGTACTCCCCGATCTCTTCGGCCGTCAGGCTGGTGCGCTTGATCAGCTCGTCGCGCCACTGCCGTGCCGAGACCGCGTTCGTGACGAGGATCAGCGTGGTGGTCTTTGTCGCCGCCATCGCGCCGGCGCCGACGATCGTCTTGCCGGCGCCGCAGGGGAGCACGACGACGCCGGATCCGTCCTTCGCGAACGCGTCGACGGCATCCTGCTGATACGGGCGCATCGTCCAGCCGTCCTCGGCCAGCGTGATCTCGTGCGGCGTGCCGGGCGTGTAGCCGGCGAGGTCCTCCGCGGGCCAGCCGATCTTCAGCAGCTCCTGCTTGATCTGCCCGCGCGCCCAGGCGTCCACGACATACGTGTCGGGGGAAGGGTGGCCGACGAGCAGCGGCTGGATCCGCTTGTTCCCCGCGACCTGGGTGAGCACGGCGGGATCGGTGGAGCGCAGGATGAGCACGCCCTCGTCGTCGCGCTCGATCACGAGCCGGCCGTAGCGGTTCACGGTCTCACGGATGTCCACCGACACCGATGGCGGCACCGGGAAGCGCGACCAGCGGTCCAGCGTCTCCAGCATGTCCTCGGCGGTGTGGCCGGCCGCGCGGGCGTTCCACAGCCCCAGCCGGGTGACCCGATAGGTGTGGATGTGCTCGGGGGCGCGTTCCAGCTCGGCGAAGATCGCGAGCTCGTGCCGAGCGCTCTCGGCGTCGGGGTGCGCGACCTCGAGCAGCACGGTGCGGTCGCTCTGGACGATCAGCGGGCCATCAGACATAGCGGCCCAGTCTACCGGTCGCACCGGGGAGCCGGCGCTCGGCGCCCCTCGATCCGGTTCGGCGCGCGAGCGATCCGGGCGGGAGGATCGGGCTCAGGATTCGGCGTCCTCGATCGCACGTGTGGAGAGGATCGAGCGGATCGGCAGGGTGCGCTCGACGTCGCTCGCCCGGTCGCGTCCGCGCACGCGACCGCCTCCGAAGCCGGTCACCTCGAGCACCAGCTCGCGCGCCGTGCCGTCGGGCATGGCCACCTCGACGGCCAGCACCGCACGCTGCTTCGCGGCGTGCTCGAGCTCGCGCTCCAGCCAGGCCGCGTCCGCGTTGCCCTCGCGCGCCTCGCGCAGTCGAGCGATGAGCGCCGCATAGCGCTGCGCATCGGGGGGCGGCGGGGGCGCGCTCTCCGCCGTGGTGCGCACCGGCCGTTCGACGGCACCCGCCGCATCTACGAGCGCAGCGGGGTAGTGCTCGTCGGTGAGTGCCCAGAACACCGTGTCGCGGTTGACGCGCGTGGTCAGCACCGTGGTGTCCTCGGCGGTGTCCTCGGGCACGAGGCCCAGGGGGCGCAGGGCCTGGTCCACGCCGATCGCCTGCAGAAGATGCGCGTCGCGGCTGCGCACGCGGGTGCGTCCGGTCGCAGGATCGATCCCGACCTGCACCTGGCCGTGCCGGCTCGCGCTCTGCGCCAGCAGATAGCGCAGCGGCTGCGGCACCCCGGTCAGCGAGATGCCCTCGAGGAAGGTCAGGACGCCTTCCTCCGTCTCGCCGGCGGACAGCGCCGTGCTGAGCGAATCGGCGGTGAAGCGGTAGGAGGAGGCCTGGCTCGCCGACTCGCGAGCCGCCATGCCGCGCAGCCGCAGATCCAGGGCGGGCAGCAGCGGGCCCGGCGCGATCGCGGTGAGGTCGTTCTGCAGGAAGATCCGGTCGACTTCGGCGGGCACGTACGCGGCGAGGGCGGAGGGATCCGGATCCGCTCCGCGCCGCGGCGCCTCGGCCCAGGGGCTCTCCGCGGCGGCTCCGTCCTGGCCCGCGTCCGCGACGAGGCCGATCAGCCGGGCCTGCCGGACCAGCGCGTCGGTGCGCCCCGGCCAGCTCGGATCCCAGGGGTGCTCGCCCGGCCAGTCCGACAGGGGGATCCATCCGCCGTCCTCGGAGCGCAGCACCGGGGGCAGCGCTTCCCGGAAGCCCGCGACCAGTCGCGACCAGCGCTCGGAACCGGGTAGCCGGAGCCATTCCGCACCCGCATCGGACAGGTGCAGGGTGCGTTCGATCGGCCGGAGCAGCCCCGCGGCCGTGCCGAGTGCGAGCAGGTCGTCGAGCAGCCCCGGGTCGTCGGGAAGGCCGCGTTCGCTCATCCGGCGCTTCTCGGACAGGCCCACCGTGCCTCCCGCGAGCAGCGCCAGCGGACCCTCCTCGGCGAGCAGAAGCGCGTCGGCGAGGGTCGCGACCGTGGTGAAGGCTCGTTCGGCGGCTCGGGCGGACGAGGGCTCGTCGGCACTCGCGGCGAGGACGCCCGAAGCCGAGTCGGTCGCCGTGAGGAGCGGGTCCGCGGCGGCGTCGCGTCCGGCGACGGCCGCCGCCACCGTCGGCGGCAGTGTCGTACCCGACGGCGGAAGCAGGGCGAGGGCGCGCAGCGTCTCGGAGACCGCACCGGGATCCGAGCCGGATGCGGCGGCGACGAGACCTGTGGCCTCGGCGCGGGTCAGACGAGGCAGGACCCGTGTCACGGACGACGGATCCAGCAGCCCCTCGGCGGCGTCGAAGAAGTCATGCCAACCGGCGTCGGGGCGCACCTCACGGCGTCCGAAGAGCGCGGCGAGCTCGTCATCGGTGCGCGCGGACAGCGCCTCGGCGAGAAGGCGCGCATGGGTGCTCATGGTGAGGACGGCTCGCGGCGGCGTCAGGAGCGCCGCGCCGCGCGGCCTCTCCGCACGAAGCTCATGACGAGCAGCACGATGATCATGCCGAAGGCGATCGGCAGACCCCAGAACGGGAAGACGCCCACCACGGGCCAGGCGCCCTGCGTGAAGTCAGCCTGCTTCATGCCCACCGCGGTGGCGATGATGATCACGAAGAAGCAGATCACCGACAGGGCGGCCAGCGTCAGCGCGCCGAAGGTCAGGAACCGATCGATCCCGCGGATCTCCGGCTCAGGGGCAGGCGGCCGAGTGCTCATCCGTCCCAGCCTACCCGCTCCGCGACCGGTAGGCTGGTGGGGTGCGGGGCTTCCGCACGCATCCCGATCGGATCCCCCGGATCCGGCGCCCGAGTAATTGCAGCGAGGTTCTCCCATGCCCACCGGCAAGGTCAGGTTCTACGACGACGAGAAGGGGTTCGGCTTCATCACCACCGATGACGGCCAGGACGTCTTCCTGCACGCCACGTCCCTCCCCGCCGGGTCCGCGGTCAAGGCCGGCACGCGAGTCGAGTTCGGCGTCGCCGACGGCAAGCGCGGCCTGCAGGCGCTCTCGGTGCGCGTGCTCGAGGCTCCGGTGAGCCTCTCCAAGTCCAAGCGCAAGCCGGCGGACGACATGGCTGTGATCGTCGAGGACCTCGTGAAGCTGCTCGACGGCATCGGGGGCGACCTCCGTCGCGGCCGCTACCCGTCGTCCAGTCACGGCCGCAAGATCGCGGCCGTGCTGCGCAACGTGGCCGAGGACTTCGATGCCTGAGGACGACGACACGGCCGCCACGCCGGTCGAGGCCGAGCAGGCTGCGGACGGATCGGCAGCCGCCGAGACCGTCGCGCCCGCGGTCGAGGAGCGTTTCTCGACCGATGAGCCGCTGGCCGTGCCGCTCGTGAGCGAGCGTCTGCGGGGAGCGCGCGATCTCGCGCTGGCGGCCCTGCACGAGATCACCCCCGCCGCGTCGGTGGGGCCGGCTGCGGGCTACCTGCCCGAGGTCGACGGCGTGGTCTCGCTGCGCTTCGAGAATCGGCTCGGCGGCTACCCCGGCTGGTATTGGACCGTCTCGGTCGCCCAGGTCGGCGACGAGGAGCCGACCGTGCTCGAGGCCGAGCTGCTGCCCGGCGACGGCGCGCTGCTGGCGCCGGAGTGGGTGCCGTGGGCCGAGCGCCTCGCGGAGTACCGCGCGCATCAGGCGGAGCTCGCCGCGTCGGCGCAGCACGATGCGGAGGCGAGCGGATCCGATGAGGCTTCCGGCGACGTGCTCTCGGACGGATCCGACGACGACCTCGACGACGACGATCTGGACGATGTGGACGAACTCGACGAGGACGAGGACGATGCGGCACCGCGTCTGCACGCCGGTGACCTCGACGGGGTGGACATCGACGAACTCGATGACTCCGCAGAGCCCGCGGATGACTCCGATGACGAGTCCGAGGATGACGATTCCGACGAGGACGATTCCGACGAGGATGACGATTCTGATGAGGACGACGACTCCGAGGAGGAGTGAGTCCCCGGTTCCGGGCGCGGCCCGGGACCGCACCGATACGAGAGAAGGCGCCTCCGAGTGGAGGCGCCTTCTCTCGTATCGGAGCGCGATTCAGGCGCCCTGGTGCTCCAGCACGTAGTCGATCGAGCGGATGAGCTGGCGCACGTCGTCCGGCTCGATCGACACGAAGGTGGCGATGCGCAGCTGGTTGCGGCCGAGCTTGCGATAGGGCTCGGTGTCGACGATTCCGTTCTCGCGCAGGGTCTTGGCGATCGCGGCCGCATCGACGGAGTCGTCGAAGTCGATCGTGGCGACCACGGGGGAGCGGTCGGCCGGGTTCGCGACGAACGGCGTCGCGACGGCGCTCGCCTCCGCCCAGCGGTACAGCTCCTGCGACGACTCGTTCGTGCGGGCGGCTGCCCAGGCGAGTCCTCCGCTGCCGTTGATCCACTGCAGCTGGGAGTCGAGCAGGTGCAGCGTGGTCAGAGCCGGGGTGTTGAGCGTCTGCTCGAGGCGGGAGTTGTCGACCGCGTTCTTCAGGCTGAGGAACTCGGGGATGTATCGACCGGAGGCGGCGATCCGCTCGATCCGCTCGATCGCCGCAGGCGAGACCGCGGCGAACCAGAGGCCTCCGTCGGAGCCGAGGTTCTTCTGCGGGGCGAAGTAGTAGACGTCGGTCTCGGTCACGTCGAAGTCGATGCCGCCGGCAGCGCTGGTCGCATCGATGACGGTCAGGGCGCCGTCGGCCGCGACGCGACGGATCGGGGATGCGACTCCGGTCGAGGTCTCGTTGTGCGGCCAGGCGTAGACGTCGACGCCTTCGACGATCTCGGCCTCGGCGCGGGAGCCGGGCTCGGCCGTGCGCACGTCGGGAGCCTGCAGCCACGGGGCCGCCGCGGCCTTGGCGAACTTCCCGCCGAACTCGCCTGAGACGAGGTTCTGCGCCCGGTTCTCGATGAGGCCGAACGCGGCCGCATCCCAGAACGCCGTGGATCCCCCGTTGCCGACGATGATCTCGTAGCCCTCCGGAAGGCGGAACAGCGACGACAGCTGCTCGCGGACGCTGCGGACGAGGTTCTTCACCGGCGCCTGACGGTGCGAGGTGCCCAGCAGGCTCGACCCCACCGCGGCGAGCGCGCTCACCTGCTCCGGACGGATCTTGGACGGGCCGCATCCGAAGCGGCCGTCGACGGGCAGAAGTTCGCGGGGAATCTCGATCGCCATGCACAGATTCTAGGTGTCGGGGGGAGGGCACTCCTGCCCATGTGACACCGTGCGACGGGCTCTGCGCGCGGGGCAGGACATCCTGCGCTGCAGCGCAGCGGTGCTCCTCTGCAGCAGAGCCGACGCATATCCGCAGAAGGTAGGCTTGCCTAACACCACGCGACCGCATGCGCGGCACGACAAGGGGGATCGATGGCCGACCTGATCGACACCACGGAGATGTACCTCCGCACCATCCTCGAACTCGAGGAGGAGAACATCGTCCCTCTGCGCGCCCGGATCTCCGAGCGCCTCGGGCACTCGGGACCCACGGTGTCGCAGACGGTCGGTCGCATGGAGCGCGACGGGCTCGTGGTCGTCTCCGAGGATCGCCGGCTCGAATTGACCGACGCCGGACGCCGCAAAGCTGTGGACGTGATGCGCAAGCATCGCCTCGCCGAGCGCCTGCTCTCCGACGTGATCGGACTGGACTGGGCGTACGTGCACGAGGAGGCCTGCCGCTGGGAGCACGTCATGAGCGAGCAGGTCGAGCGCCGTCTGGTCGAGCTGCTCGGTCACCCCACCGAGTCGCCGTACGGCAACCCGATCCCCGGCCTGGACCAGCTCGGCGGTACGCCGGCGCGCACCTTCGACGAGGGCGTGATCGGACTCGTCGAGCACATGAACACGGCGGGGACGCCGACCGAGGGCACCGTGCGTCGTCTGGCCGAACCCGCGCAGGTGGATCCCGAGCTGCTGGAACAGCTGCGTGACGCCGGTGTCGTCCCCGGAGCGCGCGGGCGATTCCGCTTCAACGAGGGCTACGTGCTCATCGAGGTCGACGGGCAGGACGAGGGGCTCGAGCTTCCGGTCGAACTCGCGTCGCACATCTTCCTGGTCGCCTGAGCTCTCCCTGGCGCATCCAGGCGGTTCCGCCGCCTGGGCAACGCCTGTGCGCGCCCGGATGGATCCGCGGAAAATCAACGTTCAGCAGATCCTTGGGGCAGTGTGACACTTTCGTGACTTTCCGGTAGCGTCGGAAGGGCCGTCGGCGAGAAGCCCATCGACGGACTCCACGGCGCTCGCCTCATCGGCCCGTCGCCGCCGCGGAGAGACATGCGTCCGAACCCCGTACGGACCGACCCGATCGACGACGGACCGGCGCGATCCCGCGCAGAGGCCGGAGGACAGACTTTGCCTGAGACCACGATCGAGACCACCAGCCCGACGAGCGCCGACGCGACGACGCTCAGGAAGGGCCCGGCCCGATCCGCTTTCGTGCGCCCGGTCCGCACCGTGGCGATCCTGGGTGCTGTCGGCGCCCTGGTCGCGGCCATCGGACTCCCGGCGTTCGCGTCGACGAGTGGTCCTGCCGATGCGGCTCCGGTGACCACCGAGCAGCTGGCGGCCGACAACGCGCAGTCGATCGTGGTCGCGTCCGAGGCGACGCAGGCCCCGAGCGCCCGCGGGCAGTTCACTGCGACGACGCCCGACGAGATCGAGAAGCGCAAGGCCGAGGACGCCGCCGCAGCCCGCGCTGCCGAGGCGGCCGCATCGGCAGCATCGGCCAGCAGCTCCCGCCCGTCCCTCGCCGGGATGGCTCTTGTCGCTCCGGGCTCGGGCGCCGTGCGCTACCCGGTCACCAGCTTCACTCCCGGCGAAGGACCCGGATCCGGTCGCGGTCATGAGGGCTGGGACATGATCGCCCCTGAGGGCACCCCGATCTATGCGGCAGCCGCCGGCACCGTGACCGCGTCCGCCGAGAGCATCGGCGGGTACGGTGTCTCGATCATGATCATGAGCAATCTCAACGGCACCATGGTGGAGACCCGTTACGGTCACATGGTCTACGGCAGCCGGATGGTTCAGGCGGGTGACCAGGTCTCCGCGGGGCAGCTGATCGGGCTGGTCGGCAACACCGGCAACTCCTACGGATCGCACCTGCACTTCGAGGTGCGCATCGGCGGCTCGGTCATCGATCCGGAACCCTGGCTCGCCGCGAACGCGGGCTGACCGGCGTTCGGCGTCCATCGGTCGGACGGATCGCTTCTCCCGAATCCGGGGGTGACAGATTCATCACGATCGGGTAACGTCGGGGAGGTCGCCGACGAGAAGCCCGTCGGTGATAACCCCGGCGGCCGCCTCCCGGCTCGTCACCGCCGCGGTCATCCTGATGCAGGTCGAAATCCCGACCTGCACGCGAATGCGGACGAGCCGACGCACGGCGCCGAGGCCTGGAGGAAGCCCTTGGCCGAAGAACTCGAACAGACCGACATGTCCGTCGACACGCGTTCCCCGAAGCGTGCGACGAGCCCGGTCTCCCGATCCGTGGTGCGCCCGATCCGCACCTTCGCCGTTCTCGCCGCCGTCGGAGCGCTGGTGACCGCGATCGCGCTGCCCGCTCTCGCGACCGGCGCCGCGTCGCCCGCCACCGCGTCGCCGGCGACCGCGCAGCAGATCGCCGCGGGTCACGCGCAGTCGATCGTCGTCGCCTCCGAGGCGACGGCGGTGTCGGGCACGCGGAGTTCTTTCACCGCGACGACGCCGCAGGAGATCGAGCAGAAGAAGGCGGAGGAGGCCGCCGTCGCTGCGGCCAAGGCCGCCGCAGAGGCCGCAGCCAAGCCCTCGGTCGCCTCCGTGCGCACCAACATGGCGCCGATTGCGAGCCCCGGGCAGGTCATCTACCCCATGGCGGCCGGCTCCTACACGCTGAGCGACGGCTTCGGCGCGGCCCGTAGCGGTCGCAGCCACATGGGTCAGGACTTCGCCGCGCCGATCGGCACTCCCATCTATGCGGCCGCTGACGGCTGCGTCACGATCTCGCAGGACGGCTACGGAGGCTACGGCGAGACGATCGAGCTCTCGCACCCCGCTCTGAGCGGGGCCAACGCGATCTCCACGCTGTACGGGCACATGAACTACGGGAGCCGCGCCGTGAGCGTGGGCCAGTGCGTCACCGCCGGACAGTACCTCGGCGAGGTCGGCAACACCGGATGGGTCTCCGGATCCTGCCTGCACTTCGAGGTGCTCGTGAACAACACCGAGATCGATCCCCTGGCATGGCTCGAGGTGAACGTCCGCTGATCCGGCAGGGCGTTCACCGGAAGTTCTCCGCGTGGTCGCCACGGCATGGGTTAGCCTGATTCCGTCGTCGCAAGGGCGGAGGAACACGATGGGACGAATACCGAGCATCCGAACCACGGATGCACTCGGTCGACTCGTTCTTCGGCATTGCCCGCAGGATCTGCACGGATCATCCGTGCGCTCACGGCGCTGTCTCTCGTAGACAGCGCCGTTTTCGTATCCTGCGGACCCTCCGCCTGCGCACGGTCGAGAGACCGGGAAGCCGTCCCGGTCGGATCGAAGGGATGCAGGATGCGCACACTGGTGCTCAACGCAGGGTATGAACCGCTCGCGATCGTGTCGTTCCGACGCGCGATCGTCCTCGTCATGAACAAGAAGGCCTCGGTCGTCGAACGCGTCGACGACGACCCCGTCTGGGCGGCGAGCGGCCGCTTCGACCGCCCCGCCGTGATCGTCCTGAGCCGCTACGTGCGGATGCCGAGGAGCCGGCACGCCCCTGTCACCAGGCGGGGAGTGCTGCGCCGTGACGGCAATCGCTGCGGCTATTGCGGGAAGTCCGCATCCACCATCGATCATGTGCTGCCGCGCTCGCGCGGAGGCAAGAACTCCTGGGAGAACCTCGTCGCGTGCTGCCTGCGCTGCAACAACGTCAAGAGTGATCGCACGCCGCAGGAGATGGGCTGGGAGCTGCGTCTGACGCCGGCCCCGCCGCGGGGGACCGGGTGGACCGTTCGGGGATCCGAGCGCGGCGATCCCAGCTGGGAGCCGTACCTGGCGATGGCGGCGTAGGACCGTGGACGCTCGTTAGACTGAGAGGGCGCCTTCGTAGCTCAGTCGGATAGAGCGGCCCTCTCCTAAAGGGCAGGTCGCAGGTTCGAATCCTGTCGGGGGCACACGCGACCCGATCTCGGCCCCCCGCCACCTCGCCGCACATGTGGGAAAGGGACCGCCCAGACGGGCGGTCCCTTTCCGTTTCGTGTCCTGCGGTCAGTTCGCCGCGCGGTACGCCTCGATCACATCGGCGGGGATCCGGCCGCGTTCTGAGAGCTTGTAGCCGTTGTCTCCCGCCCACGCGCGGATCGACGCGGTCTCCGGATTGCGGTTCGGGCGCTTGCCCGCTGCGGTCGGTCGCCCGGTCGCCACGCGCTGCGTGCGCCGGCCTGCGGAGAGGTAGGGGGCGAGCGCCGTACGCAGGTCTGCCGCGTGCGCGCTGGTCAGATCGATCTCATAGGCGGATCCGTCGAGCGAGAAATGAACGGTCTCGCCTTCGCCCACTTCGAGAACGGAACCGTCGATATCGTCGACGAGCTGATGAACGATTTTGCGTGCCATGGCGACAAACCTAGTTGCAGGAATTGCCGGCGGCAATGATTGAAATGCGGAATGTCATGCATGCCCCGGATCGATCAGTTTCAATCCGACAATGCACCCGACCAATCCGACGATCAGCAGGATCCGGAGCCAGGACACGTCGGAATCGCCGGTGATCATCGCCCAGACGACGGTGAGCGAGGCGCCGATGCCGACCCACACCGCGTAGGCCGTGGCCGTGGGGATCTCTCGCATCGCCCACCCCAGCCCGAACATCGACGCGGCGAGACCGATCACGAAGACGACACTCGGCCAGAGCTTCGTGAAGCCCTCGGATTTGCCGAGGGCAGTGGCCCAGACGGCTTCGAACATTCCGGAGATGATGAGCACGATCCACGCCATGGCGGGCCTCCTCGAGAGCCAGTCTTTTCGCTGTCCGGGTACTGGCCCGCCTCGTCCGGGTGCGCGGTGCGCGATTCCGAGCCTAGCCGCACTCCCTGGGCAGGAGCAGGGCAGAGCCTCAGGGGATCAGCCCGTCGCGCCGAGCACGGGCGACGGCGGCATGACGGGTCGGAGCATCGAGCTTGGCCATCGCCGTGCCCAGATACGCCTTCACCGTCGATTCGCGCAGCCCCAGCTCGGTGGCGACCTGCGCGTTCGTCTGGCCGAGAGCGGCGCAGCTCAGCACGTCCAGTTCGCGCGGGGACAGGTGCACCTCGGCGGCGCGCGGCAGGGGCGCGGGGGCGGAGAGCGCCAGCAGACGGCGCTCCAGATCACCGAGGCGATCACGCACCGCCTGATCCGGCACGAGGGCAGCGATCGAGCGCAACTCGGCGAAGCTCTCCCGCAACTCCTCGCGATGCGCGGGGCTCAACGAGGGTGGGGGAGCGGGTGGGCCTGCGGCATGCAGACGTCGTTCCACCTCCTCGCGGATGCGCAGTTCACTGGCGAGCGCGTCGGCGATCTGCATCGCCGGAGCGGTGGTGACGCCGCCGGCCGGCGGGTCCTCCCACGCTCCCGCATACAGAACGCCACGCGGCCGTCCGGACACGATCACGGGGATCGCGAGCAGGGTGCGCAGCCCCTCGCCCAGCACGAAGCCGTCGTAGTCGTGGGTGATCTGCTGCGAGGCACCGTAGTCGTGCGTCATCCGCGGACGCAGTTCGGTCATGGCCCGGCCGCCGAGACCGCGCTGGGGCTGCACGCGAAGTCCCTCGAGGCTGCGCGTGCGAGAGCCGACGATCGCGGTGACGGGAACCTCGCCGCTGTCGAGCAGGCCGCCGAAGGCGACCGGGAAACGGGTGCGCCGAATCAGGTCGCGCACGGCCTGCGCGACCAGATCCGCATCGGATCCGACTGTCTCGAACGAGTTCACCGATTACCAACTTCCGGGGTTTCCCGCCCCGTCTGGTCGTTTCGTAGCGTCGACGTTATCATTCCAGCGCGCATCGGGGCTCGCCGGAGGACCACGGAGAATGGCGAGGACACGCGGTGCTGTTCCTGATCTGGTATTTCGTGTGTCCCTTTGGTGGCATTCGCCGCAATTCCCGGCGCAGTGGCGCGGAGGCATCGCCCTCGGCCTGCTGTTCGCCCTCGGTCGGGTTTCCCGACCGCATTAGTGATCACGCGAGGCTATGTTGCATTCGCGAATCGGAACCGGATCCGCAATCCGCGAGCATTCGTCCCGTGCGGATACGCGTCCGCCCCGGCGGCCTACACGCCGGGGCGGACGTCGTCCGCGGTGCGGCCTCGGGCGGCCGCATCCGCCTCCAGGTCCAGCAGGTACCGCTTGCGCTCGGGGTGCGCTCCGTACTGGCCGGGTGAACCGTCGGCGCGCACCACGCGGTGGACGGGGACGACGATCGAGAAAGGGGTGTTCCGGCACGCCGTGCCCACCGCGCGGGCGGCGCCGGGACTGCCGGCCATCGCCGCGACCTCGCCGTAGCTCGCGCTCTCGCCCCAGGGGATCTCGGACACGGCCTGCAGCGCGGCGCGGGTGAAGCCGTTCACGAGGCGCCAGTCCAGCGCGAGCTCCCGATCGAAGCGGATCGGGGCTCCGTCGAAGTACGCGTTCAGCAGTGCCTCCACGTCGGCGCCGGCACCCGGATCAGGTTCCGGCAGCGCGTGCAGCATCCGCGCGGTCGCCTCCAGCGCCCAGGGCGAATCGCGGTGCATCCCCTCCGGCAGGTCGAAGGCGACCAGCCCCTCGTCGGAGAAGACGAGCAGCGCATCTCCGAACGGGGTGTCGGCGAAGTCGTAGCGGTAGGTCATGCACCCATCCTCGGTCACCACCCGGACCGGCGGAGGCGTAGAGGCGCAATCGGTGAGGAACGACCGGAAAATGCCCGCTGTGGAGGAAGAAAGCGCCTGAATCCGGCGAAACCCAGCGGATCTGACGGTTCTGCCCATCCCGCACGCCTAGTCTTTGTCGTGTGTGGCGACGTGACGGGAAGAACGCGGAGGACAGGTCCGTGACGCCCAGCGACGTCGACGTGGCGGAGCCGGGCGTGCAAGTGGCGCACGCTGCGACCGTCGAACGGGCTCGTCTCAGGGCGGAGGCCGCGGAGCTCGGCGGGCCATCGCCGCTCACGGCCTATCGCGATGTCGCCGCCGGCGGGATCGACATCTCCCGGGCGCACCCCGGGAGCCTGCCCCAGTTCATCACCGGCCGCTCCACGTTGCTCTCGAACCTGTTCCGCGACGAGGTGGGGCTGCGCAACGCCCGTCTGGCCGCTGACCGCATCACGGCGAAGAACACCGAGCTGCGCACCGTGCGCGGTCTCGACGCCGTGCACCTCGCGGTCGGGCTGTGCACCTGGCGGATCGGCGGTGTCGACTACGCCGCCCCGATGCTGCTGCGGCCGCTCGCGATCCGACGGCACTACGCCGACTATGAGCTGAAGCTGCACGGACAGTTCTTCCTCAACCCCGAGCTCGTGCGCATCGCCCGTGATCACTTCGGGATCACGATCGACGATGCCAGGCTCGCGGCCCTGGCATATCAGAACGGGGTGTTCGCCCCGCAGCCCGCCATCGACATGCTCCGTGCGGCGACGTCGTCCGTCGACACGTTCTCGGTGCAGCCGCGCATGGTGGTGTCCACCTTCGCCGATGTCGGCACCGCGATGGCCCGCGACGCGCACGACCTCGACCATCCCGTGCTCAACGCACTGGCCGGGCACGCCGCCGATCGCGAGCGTGTGACCGCACCCGGTCCGACCCCGTCCGCCGCCGGTCCGGACGACCGGGCTCCGGCCTCGGACAACCTCCTCCTCGACGCGGACAACGAGCAGGAGCAGGTTCTCGCGCGCATCGCGGCCGGGCACTCGCTCACCGTCTCGACGCTGCCGGGAACCGGCGGGACCCAGACCGTGATCAACGCCATCGGCGAGCTGGTGCGCGCGGGCAAGCGCGTACTCGTCGTCTCGCCCCGCCGTTCGACGCTCGACGGCGTGCGGCACCGCCTGAGCGGGATCGGGCTGGACGGCTTCGCGGTCTCCCCGGCCTCCGTGCGCCGGGATCTGGTGCGCGCGATCGGCCGCAACGAGAAGGCCGCCGCGCCCAAGCTCGCTGAGATCGATGACGCCCTGCTCCGACTGCGCACGGTGCTGCGCGACTACCGCCGTGCTTTGACGGAGAGGGACCCGGCGCTGGGCGCCAGCGTGCTCGACGCCACTCGTATGCTCACCCGGCTCGCGCTGCTGCCGACGCCGCCGTCCACCACGGCCCGGCTCGGCCGGCCCGCGCTGCAGAATCTCGCGGAGGATCGGACCCACGCCGCCGAAGCGCTCGCGCAGGCCGCGCGGTTGGGGGAGTTCCGGTTCGGGCCCGACGATTCGCCCTGGTACGGGGTGGTCTTCTCCTCCTCCGACGAGGCGCATCGCGTGCACGCGCTCGCCGAGGGGCTGCATGCCCGCACCGTGCCGGATCTGCTCGAGCAGGGCTACGAGCTCGTCGCCCAGACGCGTATGCGTCCGTTCTCGACGATCTCCGAGCTCGGCGAGTACCTGCGCCTGCTCCAGGGGATCCGCGACTCGCTCGACCGGTTCACCCCGGCCGTGTTCGAGCGTCCGCTCGGAGAGCTCATCAAGGCCCACGGCAGCCGCAGGGAGAGCGCGGCGCTGACCGGCGCGAACCGTCGTCGGCTGCGCCAGCTCGCCAAGGAGTACGTGCGCCCCGGCGCGCATGTGGGCGACATGCACGACGCGCTCACGCGCATCCAGGCCCAGCGCACCGAGTGGCAGCGCTACGTCGATGCCGGCGTCGCCCCCGAGGTACCGCTCGGGCTCGCCGACGCCTCGGTGGCCTGGCGCGATGTCGACGCGCAGCTTGCCGAGCTCGATGCGGCGCTGGGCCGCCGCGAGCCGCTCGCGACGCTGCCCGTCGCGCGCCTGCTGCGCACGCTCGCCGGCCTCGCCGCGAAGTCGGACGTCTTCGAGAATCTCATCGAGCGCGCCCGTATCCGCGACGAACTGGCGGGGCTCGGCCTCGAGCCGCTGCTCATCGACCTGTCCACCCGACACCTCTCCGAGGATCGTGTCGGCGCGGAGCTGGAGTACGCCTGGTGGCAGTCCCTGCTCGAGCAGGCTCTCCGGCAGAACCGCTCGCTGCTGGGGGCGAACACCTCGGTCGTCGACCAGCTCGAGCGCGACTTCCGCCTCGTCGACGAGGCGCACGCCGGCGCCGCGGGGCCGCTGCTCGCCTGGCAGCTGAGCGGCCAGTGGCGGATCTCGATCGTCGATGAGGCCGCAGAGGCGCAGAACCTCCGTCACGGACTCACGCAGCATCGCACCACCGTCGCCGAGCTGGTGGCCGCGGCGCCCACGCTCATGCGCGTGCTCGCGCCGGTCTGGATCGCCTCGCCCTATCAGGTGCCGGATCTGCCCGACTCCGTCGAGTTCGACACCGTGATCCTCGTCGATGCCGCCGCGATCAACCTGGCCGAGGCGACCCCTGCCATCCGCCGTGCCCGTCAGATCGTCGCGTTCGGCGACCCGGTGCTGCAGAAGCCGACCGCGTTCCAGGTGGCGACGATGCCTGCGGAGGACCGTGAGGTGGAGGAGCCGTTCGACGACGTCTCGGTGTTCGAGCGCCTCTCCGAACTTCTGCCCGTGGTCACGCTGACCCGCAGCTACCGGGCCGGCGGCGAGGACCTTGCGTCACTCATCAACGACGCGTTCTACGGCGGCGAGATCGTCTCGCTGCCCTGGGCCGGTTCTTACCTGGGTCGCGGATCCCTGACCGTCGACTACGTCGAGGGCGGGGTCGGCATCCCGCACCCGGAGACCGGCGCGATGGAGAGCCCCGAGGCCGAGGTCGCCCGCGTCGTGACGCTCGTGGTGGAGCACGCGGTGCATCGTCCGACCGAGTCGCTCATGGTCGTCACGGCGAGCCGCACGCACGCCGAACGGGTCTTCGCGGCGGTGTCCATCGCCTTCGCGGGGCGCAGCGACGTGGCCGAGTTCGTCGGACGCGACACGCAGGAGCCCTTCATCGTGCTGACGCTGGAGGAGGCGGCGGCGGAGAGCCGTGACCGCGTGATCTTCTCGCTCGGCTACGGCGTCACCAAGCACGGCCGCGTGCTCAGCGATTTCGGCGACCTGTCCTCGCCCGATGGTGACCGCCTGCTCACGATCGGCATGACCAGGGCGCGCCGCTCGATGGTGATGGTCTCCTCGATCCGCCCGTCCTCGTTCGACGAAGGGCGTCTCGACCACGGTGCGGCCACGCTCATGTCGATCCTCGGCGACCTCGCCGGGCACACGCGCGAGGATCGCGCGGAGGACCAGGCGGATCCGCTGACGCTCGCGCTCGCGCGAGAGCTGCGTCGCATCGGGGTCTCGGTGGACGTGGACTACCGCGGGCTGCTGCCCCTCGTGGCGCAGCACGCCGGCAAGGCGGTCGTGATCGAGCCGGATCCGGAGTCTCGTCCTGAGTCGCTTCGCGAGACCCTGCGACTGCGCCCGCAGGTGCTGCGGCGCCTCGGCTGGCACTACATCAGGGTGCACGCCTTCGACCTGTACAGCGATCCTGCCGGCGTCGCGCGCCGCATCGGCGAGGTGCTCGGGGTGCCCCTCGACGCGCCGCGCGTGGACGGCGACACCCAGCCGCTCGACGTCGACGATGCCTGACGGCGAGCCTGAGCCGACGTCCGCGTCCACCGAGGCGGGTGCGGACGGAGCCGGATCCCGCCAGCGCGTCGTGCGCGTGCGCGGGTCGCGGCGCGCGAAGCTCACCCCGGCGCCGGGTACGCATGCCGAGCCGGACGAACGCGACCGGGACACCGGGGCGCAGGCGAAGAGCGCGGCGGGTCCGAACGATGCGGCGCTGCGTCGCGAGGTTCCACCGCACTACTGAGGCCTGGTGCACGGCGCTCTCGCCGGCGAGCGGCGTTTCGTCTCGCTCCGGCTGCGCCGGTGCTCGCTCACCGACCCGATCGGACGACGACGCCCCCGTCACCACGAGGGCGCGGGGGCGTCGAGGACGGTTCCGATCAGGCCGACTTCTGCTTCTCGAGCAGATCCCGGATCTGGATCAGCAGCTCCTGCTCCGTGGGCAGCGCCTCGGGCTCCTCGGTGACCCCGGCCTTGGCGGCGCGGCGCTGGTTGAAGTGGTTCATGGGCATCACGAACGCGAGGTAGACGACGAGCGCAACGGCCAGGAAGTTGATGACGGCGCCGATGATCGCGCCGAACGCGAACGTCGCCGACCCGCCGAAGAAACCTGGCACGGTGACCTTGAGTGCTTCGTTCAGGCTGTCCGCCTTGAAGAACAGGCTGATGAGCGGGTTGACGAGCGAGTCGACGACCACGTTGACGATGGCCGAGAATGCGGCGCCGATGACGACCGCGACCGCCAGGTCGATGACATTGCCTCGGAGGATGAACTCCTTGAACCCCTTGATCATGCTTCTTTCTCTCCCCTGAAAGTCGACCTCAGGATCCCGAGGCCGGTGCGGAGGCGGGCGCGGGTTTGGCGCTCGCCGTCGATTCCGTCTTCGATGATGCCCCCGTCGAGGAGGAAACCCCAGATCCCGCGCGGGAGTCGGTGCGATAGAAGCCCGAGCCGTTGAAGGTCACGCCGATCGATCCGTACTCCTTGCGCAGCCGGCCCTGGCATTCGGGGCATTCGGTGAGGGCGCTGTCGGAGAACGACTGCACGGCGTCGAAGCGGTGTCCGCACGCGGTGCAGGCATAGGAGTAGGTGGGCATGGGGCCTCGCAGGTCTCGGTTCGGGAAGGTCAGGTCAGGGGGAAGACGACGGTGCGCAGGGGGGTGACGGCACCGGTGACCGGCTGGTCGTGCACGTCGTGGGGCACCTCGTCGAGGATCTCGGAGTCGTAGACGACGGCGTACACGGGCGGGCACTTCTGCATCGAGCCGAGCGTGCGATCGAAGTAGCCGCGCCCCCAGCCCATCCGCATGCCGGTGCGATCCACCGCGGCGGCCGGGATGAGCAGCAGATCCACCTCGTCCAGCGCCATCGGGTTGAGGATCTCGCCGGTGGGCTCGGGGAGACCATGCAGGCCGGTCGTGATCTCCTCGTCGGATCCCGCCACCGCCCAGTCGAGGAGGCCGTCCTCGCGGGTGATCGGCAGCAGCACGCGGATGCCGCGGGCCAGCGCCTCGCGGATGAAGGTGCGCGTGCCGGGTTCGGTCGTGGTGGAGAGGAAGCAGGAGATCGAGCGGGCGCCGGTCGTGGCGATCAGCTCGTCCAGACGGGCCGTCAGAGCGGTCTCGGCTGCGGCGCGCTGCGGGTCGGACAGCAGACCGCGGCGCTCGCGTAGATCGGCGCGCAGTGCGCGTTTCGCATGGTCGATCTCGCCGGGCATGGCCCCGATTCTACCGGGGGCCCGCGCGTGTCGGCTGAGGGCCGGATCCGCGCCCGCGCCCGTAAGCTGAGCAGATGACGAAGGCACGCATCAAGGCGGTGATCCCCGCGGCCGGCCTGGGAACGCGCTTCCTTCCCGCCACGAAGGCGATGCCCAAGGAGATGCTGCCGGTCGTCGACAAGCCCGCGATCCAGTACGTGGTCGAGGAAGCCGTGGCCGCGGGCATCGAGGACATCCTCGTCATCATCGGGCGCAACAAGAACGCCATCTCCAACCATTTCGACTCCGTGCCGGAGCTGGAGGGCAAACTGACGCAGAAGGGCGACCACAGCCGCCTCGCCCGCGTCGTCGCGTCCAGCGACATGGCCGACATCCACTACCTGCGCCAGGGCGAGCCCAGGGGGCTCGGACATGCCGTGCTGCGCGCGCGCACGCACGTCGGCGAGAGCTCGTTCGCGGTGCTGCTGGGCGACGACCTCATGGACGAACGCGATCCGCTGCTGACGGCGATGATCGCCGAACATGAGCGCAGCGGCGCGGCCGTGATCGCGCTCATGGAGGTGGATCTCGACCAGATCCACCTGTACGGCACGGCGGCGGTGGATGGCGTGCCGGACGGTGCTGCGGGCGACATCCGGCATGTGACCGGGCTCGTCGAGAAGCCTGCGCGCGATGAGGCGCCGTCCAACCTGGCCGTGATCGGCCGCTACGTGCTTCCCGCGTCGATCTTCGAGATCCTCGAGCGCACTCCGCCGGGGAAGGGCGGGGAGATCCAGCTCACGGACGCGCTGCAGGAGCTCGCCGCGGATCCGGACGGACCCGGCGTGCACGGCGTGATCTTCCGCGGGCGCCGCTACGACACGGGCGATCGCCTGGAGTACATCAAGGCGATCGTGCAGCTCGCCGCGGACCGCGATGACCTCGGACCGGACCTTCGGGTCTGGCTCAAGGAGTTCGCCGAGAGGATCTGAGCGGATCGTGGACGTCTCAGCGCCGATGCGGCACGGACCGGTCGAACTCCGGCTCATCCGCACCAAGGACGCGCGCCCGCTGCAGCACGAGCTCGTCACCAACCGACGCTGGCTGCAGCCGTGGGAGGCGACGCTGCCCGGCCTGCAGACCGGCATCGACATGCGGGTGAGCATCCGGCGCCTACTGCAGCAGTACCGCGACGGCAGCGGCTACCCGTTCGTGATGGAGTACGACGGGAAGATCGCCGGGCAGCTCAACATCTGGGGAGTCATGCGCGGATCCCTGTGCTCGGCAACCATCGGGTACTGGGTCAGCGAGCGATTCGCGGGACACGGGATCACCCCGGCCGCCGTCGCGATGGCGACCGACCTGGCGTTCTCCGACCTCGGACTGCACCGGATCGAGATCTGCCTGCGGCCGGAGAACCGGCCGAGTCTGCGGGTCGTGCAGAAGCTCGGTTTCCGCTATGAGGGGATGCGCCGGCGGTTCATCCACATCGACGGCGACTGGCGCGACCACCTCGCGTTCTCGCTGGTGCGTGAGGATGTGCCCGAGGGCGTGCTGAACCGCTGGGCCTCGGGACGCGTCCCTGCCGAGTGGGCGGCAGTGCCGGCCTCGGACCTGCCGTCGACCGGCGCGACGGGTGAGGCCGGAGGGGTGCCCCCGACCCGTGTGACGGGCGGATCCGGCCTGCGTGGCGAATCGGGCGTCCAGAGCTGAGCGCGATTCGTCGGTGAAGCCGCTCAGCCCTCGACGGGCTGGGCAACGGGCTCCGGGGTGGGGCGGCGGATCCCGATCCACGACACGACCCCGCCGACGGCGAACAGGGTGGCGGTGACCCAGGTGGCGCTGTGGAAGCCCGGCAGATTCAGCGTGCCGCCGACGATGGTCGAGAGCATCGCCACCACGAGCAGCCCCGCCACGCGCGAGACGGCGTTGTTGACAGCCGAGGCGATCCCGGACCGGTTCTCGTCGATCGATCCGAGGATCGCCGACGTGAGCGGGGCGACCGTCAGCGACAGGCCGATGCCGAGCACGATCATCGCCGGCAGCACCTGCCACCAGTAGTCGAACTCCTCCGAGACCAGGAGCAGCAGCAGCGTCCCCGCGGCCATGACCAGCGGGCCTCCCGCCATGAACAGGCGAGGCCCCAGCCGTCCGGCGAGGCGGCCCACGCGCGAGCTGAGCAGGATCATCAGGATGGTGATGGGCAGGCTCGCGAGGCCGGCCTCCGTGGCCTTGAGCCCCGCGCCCTGCTGCAGGTAGACGCCGATCACGAATCCGTTCAGCGACAGGGCCGCGTAGACGAAGAGGGTCGACAGGTTGCCCCAGGCGAAGTTGCGTACCCGGAACAGCGACAGCGGCATCAGCGGGTGCGGGCGGCGCTGGCGCAGCAGGAAGACGACCAGCAGGGCTGCGCCCCCGATCGCGGTGACGAGGATCACGGGGGAGCCCCAACCCTGATGCGGCTGCTCGATGAGCGCATAGACGACTCCGCCGAGGCCGATCGCGCAGAGCGCCCCGCTGAGCCAGTCCACCTGCGAGGTGCGCTCGTGCTCCGGCAGGCGGAGTCGGCGCAGGAGCAGGAGCGTGACGGCGATCGGGAGCACGTTGATGAGGAACACGAAGCGCCAGGAGAGCAGGTCCACGAACAGTCCGCCGAGCAACGGGCCGACCAGCTGCGCGGCGGTCGTGAACGCCGTCCACACCCCGATCGCCCTGGACTGCACCTCGCCGCGCATCACGGCCGTGATCAGGGCGAGCGAGCTCGGAACGAGCAATGCCCCCGCGGCGCCCTGCGCGGCGCGGGCGATGATGAGCACCAGGGGAGTGGGCGCGGCCGCGACGGCGATCGAGGCGATGCCGAACGCGATCAGTCCGATCCGCATCACCAGCACTCGCCCGTAAGCGTCGGAGACGGATCCGGCGAGCAGGATCAGAGCGCTGAGCGTGATCAGATAGGCGTCGACCGCCCACTGCTGGGTGGTGATGCCTCCGCCCAGTTCACGGCTGATCGCCGGCAGGGCGACGGTGACGACGGTGCCGTCGAGGAAGGTGACGAACGACGCGAGGACGGCGACCGCGATGACGAGGCGCTGCAGAGGGGTGAACGAGGCCACGTGGCCGACCCTACTCGCCGTGGCGGACATCGGGGCGGCGGCAGGGCTGCGTGGCCCGGCCTGGGCTCGGCGTGCGCGTGTCGGCGCGGTCGCGGGCGGGCCGTCGCATACCGTGGAGGGCATGAACGGGCCGGTGCTGAGCGGGGGCGTGATCGTCCTGGTCGCGGCGCTGCTGTGGCTGCTCTACTTCCTGCCCTCGTGGCGGGGGCAGCATCAGTACGACGCCGCCGAGCGCAACGCGCTGCGCCTGAACCGTGCCCTGCGGGTGCTCGCGGAGACCAGCGAGGCACCGCGCGAGGTGCAGCTCGAGTTGAACGCCCGCACGGCCCTCGCCCAGCAGAAGCTGGCGAAGAGGCTGCAGAGCGACCGCGAGCAGGCGGATCTGCAGCGGCTGCGCGAGCAGCTCGCCGCCACGCACGCCGATCCGGCGTTCCTGCGAGCCCGTGCTCGCCGCCGTACGCGACTCGTCGCCACGGTGATGTTCGTCCTCGCGCTCGCCGCGACCGGCGTGGGTGTCTGGCAGCTGGTCGTCGGCGGTTCCTCGATCCTCCTCTGGGCCGGTGGCGCCGTCGCGCTGCTCGCCCTCCTGATGCTGCAGCGGATGGCAGCCGTCGCCCGGCGTGCGGCCCGCCGCTCGGTGCGCATCGTGGCGGCGCCCGCCGTCGACGACTCGTCCGTGCGCGAGACCGAGCTGCACGACCAGGGGCCCCGCACCTGGACGCCGCGCACGCTGCCCGAGCCGCTGACCTCGGTCGCCGGCTCCCGCGCGCACGCGGCGCGCGCCACGATCGACGCTCAGGCGCTCGCACGCGAGGCCGCCCGCGCCGCTGAACTGCAGCGCAAGGCGGATGAGCTCGCCGCTTCGCAGGCGCCCGTGCCGATGCCCGTACCTGCGACCGCGCCGGAGTCGCCGTACGCACGGATGGGCTACGTCGACGACGCCGAGATCGAGGCGCACGTGCGGCGACTGCTCGCCGAGCGCGCCGCGGGCTGAGCCGGATCCGACACGCCCGGCGGGCGTGGCAGGCGCCGCCGATGACGAGTGCGGCCGGATGCCCGTGCTAGGCTGATCTGGTTCACGGGCCCATGGCGCAGTTGGTAGCGCGCTTCGTTCGCAATGAAGAGGTCGGGGGTTCGAATCCCCCTGGGTCCACCGGAACAAGAGGCCCCGAGCAGTCGCTCGGGGCCTCTTTCGTGCTCGCCGCGACCTGCGGCGGGCCCGTCCGCGACCGTCCCGATTCGCCGGGTCGCGGGCCGCAGAGGATGATGGATCCCATGGGTGAAGCCTGCGGTCCCGACTGCGCCTGCGGCGCGCCGCCTCGCGACGTGCTGTCCGGCGGGCGCGCGGCGCTTCCGCTGCTCGGCGCGCCGCGTACGGGCGGAGCAGCCCCGGCCGGGCGCCATGCGATCGCGCAGGCGCGGATCCCCGCCGGAACGTTCGTCATGGGCGACTCCTCGGGCGATGAGAACCGTGGAGACGGTGAGACGCCCCGGCACACCGTCGCGCTCGAGGGATACGCGATCGACGCGACGACGGTCACGAACGCCGACTTCGCCCGCTTCGTCGAGGCGACCGGTTACCGCACCGAGGCGGAGACCTTCGGCTTCTCGGCGGTGTTCCACCTCGCGGTGAGCGCTCCCGATGACGACATCATGGGCCCCGCCGCCGGCACGCCATGGTGGTACGGCGTGCGCGGGGCGGACTGGGCGCACCCGGGCGGATCCCGCTCGGATCTCGACGGGCTCGCCGACCACCCGGTCGTGCACGTGAGCTGGAACGACGCCGCCGCGTACTGCGACTGGGCCGGCCGCCGGCTGCCCACCGAAGCCGAGTGGGAGTACGCCGCGCGCGGCGGCCTCGACGGGGCGAAGTACCCGTGGGGCGACCAGGAGCCCGACGACGGAGGCTGGCGCACGAACATCTGGCAGGGGTCGTTCCCCCGTGAGAACACGCTCGAGGACGGCTGGCTGACGACGGCCCCGGTGCGGGCCTTCGCCGCCAACGGGTACGGGCTGTTCCAGCCGGTCGGCAACGTCTGGGAGTGGTGCGCGGACTGGTTCGATCCGCGGGCGTACGAGCGCTCGGCCGAAACGGATCCCCGAGGTCCGTCGCTCGGCATGGCGCGCGTGCTGCGCGGCGGCAGCTACCTATGCCACATCTCCTATTGCAATCGCTACCGCAACTCCGCGCGCAGTTCCAACACTCCCGACTCGTCGATGGGCAACGCCGGATTCCGCACCGTCTCGCTCCGAACGGAGAACGCATGAGCACCAGTCGCTTCCCCCGGCGCGTCTACGACCGCGGCGAGGAGCCGGACGCCCGGTTCACGCTCGCCAACGAGCGCACGTTCCTGGCCTGGATCCGCACGTCGTTGGCGTTGCTCGCGGGCGGCGTCGCGCTCGAGGCCCTCGGGCTGGGCATGCACCCCGGGTTCCGGCACGCCGCCTCGATCCTGCTCATCGTGGCGGGACTGCTGACACCCGTGCAGGCCTGGCTGGGCTGGATGCGCACGGAGCGTTCGCTGCGGGAGTCGACCCCGCTGGGTCCGCCGTGGATCGCGATCCCGCTCGTCCTCGTGGTCGTCGCGACCGGGATCCTGGTGCTGCTCGGAGTGCTCCTGGCATGACCGGGGGTCCCGAGCGGGTCTTCGACCCCGGCCTGCAGCCCGAGCGCACCGCCCTGGCCTGGCGGCGCACCGCGCTCGCGCTCGCCGGCGGATCCGTCGTGATCATGCGGATCCTGCCGTCGGTGATCGGCGCGGCGGCGCTCGTGCTCGGGTTCGCGGGCCTCGCTCTTGCTCTGGTCGTGCTGGTCGGCTCGCACCGCCGCTACCGGCGTCAGCACCGGGCGCTCACCTCGACCGAACCGGTCGTGCTGCGCTCGGGCTGGCCGGTGGTCGCGCTGACGGCGGCGACGCTGCTCGTCGGGGTGCTCTGCCTGCTGTTCGTGCTCGGCCGCGGCTGAGGAGCGCCGTCGGGCGCTGAGGGTGTCCCGTACGGCGGAGACAGGGGTCCAGGGCGCTACGGTGGCGGGGTGGAGACTCTCGACCCGCTGCCCGACCGCCCCGCCCCGGACAATCCGCAGGGCAAGCTCGTGCTGCTGCGCCATGGCGAGACCGAATGGTCGCGCAGCGGCCGGCATACGGGTCGTACGGACATCCCGCTCACCCCGCGTGGGGAGGAGCTGGCCCGGCACGCGGGCGCGCTCGTGACCGGCTACGATTTCCGACTCGTCCTGGCCTCACCGCTGGAGCGAGCTCGGCGCACGGCCGAGCTCGCCGGACTCGAAGCCGAGGTCGATCCGCTCCTCGTGGAGTGGGACTACGGCGGCTATGAGGGGCGCACCACGAAAGACATCCGCGCTGAGCTGGGCTACAACTGGAGCGCCTTCACGCACGGTGTGGTCCGCGGAGAGACTCCGGGGGAGACTGTCGAGGAGGTCGCCGCACGGGCTTCGCGGGTGCTCACCCGGGTGCTGCCGGCCATGGTGGACGGCGATGTCGCGCTGATCGCGCACGGCCATTACCTGCGGATCCTGACGGCCGTGTTCCTGCGCCAGGCTCCGCGCTTCGGGGCCGCGATCACGCTGGATGCCGGATCCGTCTCGGTGCTCGGATTCACCCGCGAGCAGCCCGCGATCCTGGCCTGGAACCATGGCCCGCAACTGCCGTTGGAGCCCTCCGAGTCCTGAGAGGAATCGAGCGAGCCCTTCCCTCATTCGAAGATTTGTTCTCGAATGAGACATGGCCATCATCGATCCGTACCTCGTCCGCAGTGACGGGATCCTGGACCGATGCCGCGAGATCGACCGTCGGATCGCCGCCCTCGAGGCGGAGAAGTCGGCCCTGCTCGGAGCGCGGGTGCAGCTGCTGCTCGACGAGATTCCGCCCGGTGCCGACGGTTACGAGAGTGCCGAGCGGTCGATGCTCGCGGAGGTCTCTGCAGGGCTGCGCATCTCCCGTGCTGCTGCGGCAAGGGCGCTCAGCACGGGTTGGTCGTTGAACGACCGATTTCCGGCGACGAGGGCCGCGCTCGCTGCAGGAGAGATCTCCCTGCGGCACGCGGTCGTGATCGTGCAGGCTGCGGCACCGCTCGACATCGCGGATGTGGGCGCGCACCATCGGTACGAGGCGCTCGTGGTCCCGTGCGCAGCCGCGGAGACGGCGCCGCGTGCGGAGGCTTTCGCGAAGTCTGCGGCCGCGGCGGTCGTCCCGCAGAGCATGACCGAGAGACATCGCCGTGCCCGCGGCGATCGGCAGGTGCGGGTCACCGATGTCGACGATGGGATGGCCTGGTTGGAGATCCTGATGCCCTCCCTACTCGCGCATGCCGCCCAGGATCGCCTGACGGCGATCGCCCGGCGGATCCGGTTGACCGGCGCCGCCGAGGTCGGCGGCGCGTTCCGCGGTCCGCATGCCCCGCAGGTGGGGCAGGAACTCACCGACGACGACTGGCGACGGCTGGAGCTGTTCGCATCGATGGCGGACGACCTCCAGGAACCGGCCCGTGATCCTCGGTCTCTCGATGAGATTCGCGCCGACATCGCGACGGATCTGCTGCTCGCCTCCGAGACCGATCTGATGCACGGGAGCGGAATCGACAGCATCCGCGCCACCGTGCAGGTCACGATCGCCGCACCGACCCTGACCGGTGCCGACGACCGGCCCGCCGAGCTCGACGGGTACGGTCCGATCGATGTGGACCTCGCCCGACACCTCGCGGCGACCGCCGGTGTGTGGGACCGGCTGTTCCTCGACGCTCGCGGGATGCTCACCCGCACCGACACGTACGCCCCCACGGAGCGGATGCGACGATTCCTGCGAGCCAGGGATCAGCGCTGCCGGTTCCCGGGGTGTCGGATGCCCGCCCGTCCCTGCGACATCGACCACAACCACGATCACGCCGAAGGCGGCCCCACCGATCTCGGCAACCTGTGCTGCCTGTGCCGCGGACATCATGCGCTGAAACACCCCGACCTCGACGACCGCTGGCGATGGCGCGCGCTCCAGCGGCCCGGCGGCGTCATCGAATGGATCAGCCCCGACGGTCACGCCTACGTCGACGAACCCCCACGGCGCGTCGCATTCGTCTGACCGGCGCCAGCACTTCCCACGTCCTGACATCTCACGAAGGAGTCCATCATGACCGCAGAATCGATCGTACGCAGGTACCACCTCGCCTGGACGAGCGGGGATGTCGACGGCGCCATGGCGCTCGTCGCCGACGACATCGTGTGCCGCGCGCCCGGGGGAGACCTGCGGGGCAAGCAGGCGTACAGCGCCTTCATCGCCGGGTTCGCCCCACGGCTCACCGGCATCGAGGACATCGCATCCTTCGTGGACGACGATCGTGTCGCCCTGTTCTACTACCCGCAGACCGCGGCGACGTCGACCGCGCCCGCCGCCGAGCTGTTCACGGTCAGCGGCGGGCTGATCAGCGAGACCGTGCTCATCTTCGACCGGCTCTCCTACGGGCCACCGCCGCAGGACCGAGCGCGCGGATGAGGTCGACGCCGGGCATGCTTCCGGGCGATCGGCAACCCGGATCGTCGCCCGCTACAGTGAGCCCATGACCGCCCCTCCGATGACCCGGCGTCCGCTGGTCGTCACGCTCGTCGTCGTGCTCACCGCGCTGAACGGCATCGGCAGCGCACTGGTCGGCACCCTGATCCTGCTGAGCCGATACGACGTCCCCGCGGGGGACGTGCTCGCCGTGTCGTTGATCGGGGCGGGCGTGATCCTGTTCGGGCTGCTGACCCTCGCCGTGGCGGGCGCGATCGGCCGCGGTAGCCGCCTCGCGCGGCTCCTGGCCACGATCTACCTGGGCGTGCAGCTGCTGCTCGCGGCGCTCTCGTTCCTGCTCACCGACTGGGACGCCTGGAGCATCGTCAGCGTCGCGATCGACCTGCTCACGCTGTTGGCGCTGTGGCTTCCTCCGGGGGCGCGCTATTTCGCGCGTCAGCCGCAGCCGCAGCCGCAGCCGCAGCCAGAGCACCGGTCGCAGCCGCATCCCGCCCAGGGGTGAGCGCGCGCAGTACGAACCGGGTGTGCACGAACCGCACCACCTCGATGCCGCAGATCGTGAGGATCGTGATCGCGGCGACGAGGTAGGCCGCGTCGCGTCCCGGATCCGCGAGCGCGAAGAACGTGGTGGCCAGCGGCACCGTGAACACCACGACGAGCGCGAGGAACATCGCCCCGATCACCAGCACCTTGAGGCGCGTGACCGGACGCGACAGCACCGTGAGCACCCAGATCCCCACGATGGCGAGGATCAGGGTCGCTCCCGTGCGCAGCTGTTCCGCAGGTACGCCGAGATCGGTCGCGAGGCGTGCGTACAGCGTCAGCGCGAGTGCGATGAGCACTCCGGCGGGGATCGCGAAGCTCAGCGAGCGGCGCAGGAACCCCGGCACGTACCGCTGGGCGTTCGGCATCAGGGCGAGGAAGAACGCGGGGATCCCGATGGTCAGTCCGTCGGTGATGGACAGCTGACGCGGCAGGAACGGGAACTCCATCACCAGGCAGCCGAACAGGATCGCGAGCCCCGTCGCATAGGTGGTCTTGGTGAGGAACAGCATCGACACGCGCTCGATGTTCGCGATCACCTGCCGACCCTGCGCGACCACATCGGGCAGATGCGAGAACTGGCCGTCCAGCAGCACCAGGCGTGCGACGGCCTTGGTGGCGGGGGAGCCGGAGTTCATCGCGATGCCGATGTCGGCGGTCTTGATCGCCAGTGCGTCGTTCACGCCGTCGCCGGTCATCGCCACGACGTGCCCGCGCGACTGCAGTGCCACGACCATGCGCTTCTTCTGCTCGGGCGTGACACGGCCGAACACGAGGTGCTCCTCGAGCACCTGCGCGAGCTCGGTGTCGTCGTCCGGCAGGCTCCTCGCATCGAATCCGTCTGCGGCATCGAGCCCGACTTCGCGGGCGATCGCCGCGACCGTGCGCGGGTTGTCGCCGGAGATGATCCGGATCCCCACACCCTGCTCGCGGAAGTACGCGAGCGTCGAGGCGGCATCCGGTCGCACCTGCTCCCGGAAGGTGAGCACCACGACGGGCACGAGGTCGTCCGGCAGCGTCTCGGCCGCGATCTGCGCATCGGAGAGCGCGACTCCTGCCCTGGCGAGCACGAGAGTGCGTCGGCCGGTGTCGGAGAGGGTCGTCACCAGCGCGCCGAGTTCGCCGGAGGCATCGGTCGCGGCGTCGCCGAACACCATCTCGGGAGCGCCGAACACCCAGCTCTCCGCGGATTCTCCGAACGAGACCGCGCTCCACTTGCGCGCTGAGGAGAACGGGATCGTGGCAGGGTCCGTTCCGCCCGCTGCCGGGGCGGGGAAGGAGCCGCGCAGGGCACGCGCCGTCGCGTTGGCCTCGGGCGCCGCGGCATACCAGCCGAGCACGCGCTGCCAGCCGTGGACGGCCTCGCCCGCGCCGGCCACGGGGTGCGCCTCGTCGAAGGCGATCTCGCCCACGGTGAGCGTCCCGGTCTTGTCCAGGCACACCACGTCGACGCGGGCGAGACCCTCGACCGCGGGCAGCTCGTTCACGAGCACCTTCTGGGCGGCCAGCCGAGCAGCGCCCACGGCGAAGGCGATACTCGTCATCAGCACGAGGCCGAGCGGGATCATCGCGGTGAGCGACGCGATCGTGTTCACCACCGCCTGCACCCACGCGCCGGTGCGGAAGGCCTTCTCGTAGCCGCCCACGACCATGACCTGTGCGTTGAACACGAGAAGCCCGATCGGTCCGATGAGCCAGCTCATCCAGCGCAGCACGCGGTCGACCGAGGTGCGCAGCTCACTGGAGACGAGGGAGAAGCGCTTGGCCTCACCCGCGAAGCGGTTCGCGTACGAGTCTGCGCCCACGCGTACGACCTGCGCCCGCGCCTCACCTGCGACGACGACGGATGCGGACAGCAGCTCGTCGCCCGGGAGCTTGTCGACCGGATCCGACTCGCCCGTCAGCATCGACTCGTCGACCTGCATGCCGCGCGTGGTCAGCACCTGCGCGTCGGCGGGGATCTGATCCCCGGCGCGCAGGACCAGCACGTCGTCGAGCACGACCTCTGCGGAGGCGACGTCGTGCTCCTCGCCCGCGCGCAGCACGGTCGCGTGCGGGGCGTTCAGCAGCGCGAGCTTGTCGAGCGCGGCCTTGGCGCGGAATTCCTGGATGCAGCCGATGATGGCGTTGCCGAACGCGGCGAAGCCGAACAGCGCGTCCTGCCAGCGCCCCACGAGGAAGAGCACGAAGAAGCACGCGAACACGATCCCGTTGAACAGTGTGAACACGTTGGCACGCACGATGTTCCAGGCGCTGCGGCTGGTGTCCGCCTGATAGGCGTTGCTGCGGCCGTCCGCGAGGCGGGCGGCGACCGCGGCGTCATCCAGGCCGGTCGCGGAGTTCGTCGCAGCGGTGTGCGTCTGTGCGGTCACGAATCGGCCCCCTCGGTCGTCGCGTCGCCACCGGCGCCGCTGGTGTCATGTCTATCGGTCCGGCTGCGGCCCGTCGAGTCCGATCGGCCCCGCGAGCGCACGTGCTCGGGTATCAGGACTTCTCGGGCAGGTTCTCCGGCGCCGGGATCTCCTCGGGGCGATAGCGCGGCAGTCGCGAAGCCGGAAGGGCGGCGATGGCGCTGATGCCGGCCAGCACCAGGAAGCCGAACTTGAGCGTGCGCAGCCTCTGCTCCTCGTTGATCGCGACCGCCGCATCGATCTGCGCGGGTGTCGCATCGGTCTCCTCGAACTTCGCCTTCAGAGCGTCGTTGCTGAGGAAGTTCACCTGGTCGAGGTCGACCTGGGTCATGATCTCCGGTGGCAGATCCTCGTGCGCGGCGACGGCCTGCGTGAAGCCCATGCTGAGCAGGGTCACCAGGAGTGCGCCCATCACCGCGGTGCCGACGGCGCTCGCGAGGTTCTGCGTCGTGCCGCGGATGGATCCGACGTCGCCCGCGAGCGTCTTCGGCGCCGCTGTGACGAGCACGTTGAACACGAGCGTGACGAGCGATCCCTGTCCGATCCCGAACACGACGAGCCCGAGGATCGTGGGGAAGGTCTCCCAGTTGTTCGTGACGACGAGCGACAGCCAGATCAGGGCGACGGTGGTCAAGGTGAACGAGAACAGCGCGATCGTGCGCGGGGCGAAGCTCTTGTAGAAGCGCACGATGAGCGTCGCCGTCACGAAGACGGTGAGATTGAACGGCATCATCGCGAGCGAAGTGTCGAACGGAGTCCGCCCCTGGACGACCTGGATGTACGTCGGCACGGTGAAGTTCACCGCGGCTTCCATCGCCACGATGATGAACATCGCGTACACCGCGGCACGCTCGGAGCGCTTGCCGAGCACGCTCAGGTCCACCAGCGGCACCCGGCCCAGACGCATGCGTCGCCGAGTCCAGAGGAAGAACGCCTGGCCGAAGACCACGCCCACCACGACGAACAACGGGGCGGGGGAGAGCCCGAGCACGGTGAAGGGCGCACCGGGCTCGGCGAGCAGGATCCCCCAGGCGTTGAGGTTGTTGAATCCCAGCGTGAGCAGCACCACCGCGGCGCCGATCAGCACCGATGCGACGAGGTCGATTCGGATGGCGGGGTTGCCGCGGTCGCCGCGCAGGCCGAAGCTCAGCGCGAACACGGCCACCGCGAGGGCGAGCGTGATGAAGAACACCGGCCGCCACCCGACGAGCGTGCCCAAGGTGCCTCCGATGAGAAACGCGCTGATGCCGGAGAACGCGCGGGCGGAGCCCAGAGAGCCGACCGCGGTCGCCTGCTGCGCGCCGCGGTAGTTCTCCGCGATGAGCGCGACGAGCGCGGGCACGATGATCGCCGCGGAGGCGCCCGCGAGGACCTGGCCGCCGATGGCCCAGCCGATCGACGACGCCGTGATCATCATCACGCTGCTCAGCGCGAACACGACCACCACGATGCGGAAGATCAGCACCCAGCCGACTCTCTGCCCGAGCTTGGCGCCGGTCATCACGAGCGCCGCGACGGCCAGGCCGTAGACGACGATCGTCGAACTGGTCGTGGTCGGCGGCACGCCGAAGTCCTCGACCATGCCGCCGAGCGAGATCGGCAGGGCCGCGACGTTGAAGGACATCAGCACCTGGGCGAGGAAGAGTCCGATCATCGGAGCCCAGGAACGGCGCTCCTCGGCGGCGGTGCCGGTAGGGGTGGTGAGGTCGGTCATCGTGACTCCTTCACAGCGAGGGGATCCGTTCCGGCGCCGGGGCCGAAGGCATCGCGGGGTGCAGAGGCGAAGAGGTTGAGCCCGAGCGCCCGCGAGAGGAAGGCACAGGCCCGTTGCCCGCGCACGCTGTTGCCCGCTTCATCGAGACGAGGGGAGAACGCCCCGATGGCGCCCTTCCCCGGAGCGATCGCGACGATGCCGCCGGAGACGCCCGACTTCGCCGGCAGGCCGATCTCGAAGAGCCACTCGCCGCTGCGCTCGTACATGCCGCACGAGGCGAGCAGGGAGAGCGTGTCGCGCGCGGTCTCCGCGGAGACGACCCGCTCACCCGTGAGCGGGTTCACGCCGCCGTCGGCGAGGGTCGCGCCCATCGCGGCGAGGTCGTCGGCCGTGACGGCGAGCGAGCACTGCCGGGTGTAGATGTCGACGGCCTCATCCGGGGAGATCGCGAGACGGTCGTAACTCTGCAGCAGGCGCGCGAGTGCGTGGTTGCGGTGGTTCGTGAACGATTCCGACCGGTACACCTCGCCGTCGAGGGCGAGCGGGCGGCCGGCGAAGCGGCTCAGCCCCTCGCGGATCCGCTGCCATCGCTCGTCGGCGTGGGCGCCGGGGACGAGCGCCGTCGTGGCGATCGCGCCGGCGTTCACCATCGGGTTCATCGGGCTGCCGTCGTTGAGCTCGACCGCTACGACGGAATTGAACGCGAGCCCCGTGTTGTTCACGCCGACGGCCTCACGGATCGTTCCGTGCCCGAGTTCATCCGCCGCAAGGGCGAACACGAAGGCCTTCGAGATCGACTGGATCGAGAAGGCGATGCCGACATCGCCCACCGCGTGCGTGCCGCCCGCGACATCCGTGACGGACAGGCCGAACCATGCCGGATCCGCTTCTGCCAACAGGGGGATGTAGTCGGCCACGATCCCGTCGTCGTGCGCTGCGTATCGAGTATGAGCCTCGGCGACGAGCTGGTCGATACGGGCAGCGTGCGGCAGCGCGCCGGTGGAGCTGAGCTGCGGGACATCGTCGACATCGGCCTGGAACACGTCGTCTCCTCTGACGGCACCAGTATTCCGCAGAGCCCTCTTCCGCGACAGGGCGACCCTCAGGTCGGCGCGCCCGGATCGCCTCACGGCGTCGGAGGAGGCAGTCCGCGGGGCGGGTCAGTCGGCGACGTCCGGGTCGCCTTCCTGCGCGATCGGAGGCGGTGACGGCGGCGCCGGGATCGCGCCGGTATGCCCCTCGGCCTCGTAGTCCGGACGCGGCGGCTGCCGGCGCTGGTGCGCCCCCTCGCCCCCGAGCCGTCCGCCGTAGGGTCTGCCGTGGTCGGCGAACTCGTCGCGCACGAACACGAACCGCCAGCCACCGGCGGTGAAGCGCGCGCCAGTGTGCAGGGTCTCGACCGGGCGGCCCTCCTCCTCGGCGGCCTTCGCGATGTTCGCGCTGGTCTGTCCCGGGCCGATCATCTCCAGGTCGTAGTCGTCGTGACCGTCGTGACGGATGATCGCGTGCACCGCCGCGATGCCCTCGAGCCGGATCTGGCAGTCCGCGCCGGATCCGATCCGCGTCTCGTCCTCGGTGATCTCATGCACCAGATGCGTGTCGTCGAAGGTGATCAGCAGGTGAGGATGCCCCGCGCCCCAGTCGGCGTGCGTGGTGGTGCCGCGCTGCTCCTGCGTGTTCATGTCGGACCTCCTTCGCGGAGTCCGGGCGGCGTGGATCATCTCTCCAAGACGCTCAGCGGGGTGTCGCCACGGGCTCTCGCCTATCGCGATCGTAGCCCCGTCCGGGGCCTCCGGCGCCGGTTCCGGGAAACCGTTCGGATACTCCACGGATGGGGTCGTTGAACGTCACCTCGACGCGCTGCGCTCGCTCAACACGAGTCTTCGTGAGACGAAACGCGGCGCCCTACGTGAGCACCGCGTTTCGTCTCGGTCGCCTGCAGCGTCCTCGCTCAACCACCCCGGGTGGGGGCCTGCGGCGTCCTCGCTCAACCACCCCGGGTGGGGGCCTGCAGCGTCTTCGCTCAACGGCCCCGACGAGGAGAACGCCCCTCAGCCGTGGTGGTCGTGCTGATGGCCTTCAACGTGCGCGTGGCCGCCGTCGGAGCCGTGGCCCGCGCCGTGGTCGTGTCCGCACCGGCACTCGCCGTCGCCGCACGCGCAGGCCGCGCCCTTGACCGAGCGCGGAGCGTCGAGCGACGGGTTGCGGTCGAAGAACCCGAACGGCTTGAGCCAGAACGAGATCGTGTCGGCCGGCATGATCGGCCAGTCCTCAGTCCGCGTGATGTGGTGGATCCCGAAGTTGTACCAGAGCACCACGTCCTCGTCGACGAGGTTCTCGTCATCCGCGATCCACGCCGTCATGCCGTTGCCGAGGTCGTCGACGGCCTGCGTCGGATAGTCGCCCGCGGGCCAGAACTGGTCGTCGTGGTGCCGCGTCACCCAGACGGTCTTGCCGATGACCGGGTTGCGCTTCAGGATCGGCGAGGACTCGTCGAACATCGCGGGGAACGATGCGGACGGCACGAGCTTGTACGCGACGGGTGCTCCCCACGCATTGAGCTTGTTCGGGTTCTGCACCTTCCAGCCGCGCTGACGCTCCCAGTCGAAGCTGCGACCCGCCTCCGCCTCGGAGCGGATGACCGTGGCCTGCGTATGCAGGTCGAGGCCGAACGGGTTCGACTCGGAGATCGGCGCGGGCATCGAGTCGGACTCCACGACGGTGTTGCCGTCCCCGTCGATGTCCAGGTCGAGGCGAGCGATGAGGAAGTGCTGGTGGAACGGCGCGTAGGTGCGGGTGTCGATCGTCGTCCCCGTGGCCTTTCCGTCCTGCCCCTCCGCCATGGGCGTCGTCACCATGATGCCGGTGGCGCGCACCTCGCACTCGATGTTGCCGTCCTGATAGAAGCGCCAGTAGACGAGGTACTCGTAGTTGGCGACGGTGGCGTGCACGGACACGACGAACCGGCGCTGGCGGCGCACCTCGGTGCCGGAGTCGGGGTCGACGTGCTTCCACAGCACGGCGTTGTCCTCCTCGTGCAGGCAGATCGCGTTCGTGATCGTCCAGGGCTGACCGGCGGTGTCCGGCAGGACCGCATCCAGGTAGGTGATCTCGCCGAGGCAGTCGCAGCCGAGCTCGAGCGAGGTGCACATGTATCCGAGGCCCCACTCGCCGATGTCGAAGGCGGTGCGCCGGTAGTGGTCGAAGCTGGAGTCGCGGTAGGGCACGATCATCTCGGCGAACGACATGCGGTACGCGACCTCGCGCCGGGTGCCCGCATCGTCGAAGCCGACCTGGTAGATCACCGGCCCCTCGCGGTAGTTGAACCCGAGCCGGAAGTCCCAGTTCTGCCAGCGGATCCGGGATCCGTCCACCTCGAAGGAGACCCCCTCGGGCTGCACGATCTGCAGCGGCGTGAGGTCTTCCCGCGGCGTGATGCCCGCCAGCTCCGGCACGTACTCGCCGTGCACCTCGGGGAAGCCGTAGTCGTGGTGGTCCTCGATCTCGAGCACCTCGAGGGTGTTCATGTCGACGATGATCTTCAGCCCGCTCACGGGGTGGGCGTAGGGGTTGCCGTCCGGCGTCGCGCGCATCCACAGATCCACCCAGCCGAGGCGCCGATCGCGCCACTTGTCCGGGATCACGGCGCCGCCATACGTCCAGACGTCGAACAGCACGAGGTCGACGTCGTCGATCCCGCGACCTGCCAACGCGGCGCGCACCTCGGGGTTCGCCTTCATGGCGTGATCGCAATCGTGGTACTCGTCGATCGTGAAGTTGGGGGTCACGCCCGGCACATGCGTCCACGACTCCACGACGTCGGCGGTGAGGTTCACGACAGCCTCGTAGACCTCGTTGGTCTGCTTGCGCCACAGCACCGCGAGCGAGCGCCGCACGATCGGATCCCCGTCGCGCCAGGCCTTGACCTCGGTCTTCGGCGGCTCCTTGAGGATGATCGAGGCGTACCGCCAGCCGGCGTCGATGCCGTGCTCACGGGCGAGCACGGCGGCGGTGGCGGAGAACTCCGCCCCGGTGAGCGAGTCCAAGGGGTGCGATGGCGTGGGCTGCTGCGACATAGAGGTCCCGATCGTTCGATCTTCGGGGCGCGCACCGATGCGCGCCGGGTGCCTCCGAGTCTGCCATCGACGCCCGTCGCGGCGACAGGGCCGATCTGCGCTCGCCCGGTTCGGATCAACGGCTCTCCGCGAGCTCGCGCTGCTGCTCCGGCGAGAGCGACATGAAGTACCGCAACTGCTCGGCGCTGACCTGGTAGATGGTCGGATGCGCGCCCACCGGGATGGTGGAATGCAGGATCCGGTCGGCGTACACGTGCACGAGGTCGAAGCCCTGGCCGCCGTCGACGCCGCGCATGTCGCCGCCTTCGGCGACGATGTCGGCCGTGTAGCAGGTCGCGGGCGCGGCGGTGACCGGGATCCCCGCGAACGTGCTGTGCGAGGCGTAGTGCAGGTGTCCGGCGATGACGGCGCGCACATCGGTACCTGCGAGCACTTCGGCGAACGGATCCTGATCGCGCAGCTCGGTCATCGCGAGGAAGCCGAGCGGCATCGGCAGCGGCGGGTGGTGCATCGCGATGACGGTGCCGCGCGGCGCGGGAACCGCGAGCACCTCGCGCAGCCACGCGAGCTGGTCGGTGCCGATCTCGCCGTGGTGGTGGCCGGGTACGGTGGAGTCGAGCACGATCAGGCGCAGGCCGTCGAGGTCATGGACCTCGTCGACGGGAGCGGTGGATCTTTCCTCATCGCGCAGCCCGGCCCGGAACGCCGCGCGCTCGTCGTGGTTGCCCATGACCCACACGAGGCGGGCGCCGAGGTCGGCGGCGACGGGCTCGAGCAGGTCGCGGACGCGACGATAGGCGCCCTCGTCGCCCGTGTCGGCGATGTCGCCGGTGACGACGATCGCGTCCACGTCGATGCCGCTCGTCGGCAGACGTCGCAGGGCGGCCGCGAGGTTCGCGTCGGCGTCGACCGCGCCGTGCAGGGGCACGGCATCGGCGGTGAGGTGCGTGTCGCTGAGGTGGACGATGGTGGACTCGGGCACGGGGTGCTGGCCGATTTGCATGATGGTCTCCTGGACGGTCGGGGGCGTGGAAAGGGTCAGTGGGGGAGGCTGCGGGAAGGTCAGTGGGCGGAGGTGGGGGCGGACTCGGCACTCACCGCGTCTGGGGCGTCGTCGGCGCGCAGAACTGCGCGGAGCCGGGCGCGCACGTCCGCGTCCACACCGATGCCATCGAGGTAGGCGTCGGCGGATCCGTTCACGAGCACGACCTCCTGCACCGCACCGCGCAAAGCGGGGGCGGGGCTGCTGGCGACGAGTTCGCGCAGATCTCCGTCCAGGGCGACGCCGTAGCGCGCGACGCGGGCCGCCATCCGCTCGACCCAGGCCCCGGCGAGATTCTCCTCGGTGCGGGCGTAGTCGGCGACGACGGTCTCGAGGTCGACGCCGACCGCCAGCAGTGCAAGGGCGATCGCGAGTCCGGTGCGGTCCTTGCCCGCGGTGCAGTGCACCACCGTGGCGCCGCCCTCGGCGATCAGGGTCAACGCCCGGCCGAAGGCGCTGCCGCCGTCGCGCAGCATCATCGCGTACAGGCTGCGCAGATCGGGGACGGCGCCACCGGCCAGCTGCGCCATCGCGTCGCGGACGGATCCGGCCATGATCGACACCCGGTGCACCGCGATGCCGGTGTCAGCGACATCGTCCGGGGCCTCGGCGGCCTCTTCGTCGGAGCGCAGGTCGATCAGTCGCGCGATGCCGAGCGAGACCAGGGCGTCGCGCCCTTCGTCGCCGAGGTGCGCGGGAGCGTCCCCGCGGAACAGCACGCCGGGCCGCAGGCCCGGTGCGCCGGGGGCGGCGGCACGGAAGTTCGCAGTACCGGGGATCGGCAGCGGGCCGGGGAGGCGAGCGGCGTCGAGGAGGTCGGCAGGGGCGAGGGGCTGAGCGGTCATCGAGCGGCTCCATTCGTGAGGGTCGGGGACGGTCGGCGGCTTTCGCCGGGCGCGGCGGCCGGGTGCGGGGCGGTGCCGGCGGGGGCGTCGACGGCCGCGAAGGTCTCTGCCTGGGCGACGGGGCGGCGGAGCGCCGTGGTCCACGCCAGCGGCAGGAGGGACAGCAACGCGAACACCCCGGCGATGGTGAACAGCGCGGCATAGTTGTTCTCGCCGCCGTGGATCGGATCCTTCCCGCCGATGAGCAGGAATGCAGGTGCCAGGGCAGGGGCGAGAGACTGCGGCAGCGTCTTGGCGATGTTGAACACACCCAGGAAGCGGGCGTTCTCGTCGGCGGGGATCGTGCGCAGCACCAGCGCCATGTCGACCGCGTAGAAGCAGCCCAGCGCGAAGCCGCTGAGGCCGCTGCCCACCCAGAACCAGCCGAGGTCGCCGGTGAAGGCCTTCAGGAAGCAGGCGACGGCGACACCGGCGATCGCGACGATCACGAACGGCGTGTAGTCGCGCCGCTTCGCCGCGATGAAGCCGAAGGCGAACGCGGCGATCATGCTGAGCACACCGGTGAGCAGGCTCGCCATCGACGTGGTGGTCGTGGCGCCGCCGGCGTCCATCGCCATGCGCTCCATCAGGTAGTAGAGGCCGAACGTGCCGAAGAGCATGTATCCGAACTGGATGAGGAAGCGCTGCAGCCACACCAGCGCGAACTGACGGTGCTTCGCGGGGTTGAACAACAGCGAGGCGAACACGCCGATGAGCCTCGCCGGAGCGAGTGCCGCGTGCGCCGTCGACGCGTCAGGGATGAAGCGGGCGATGAGGAGGGTGGCGACGGCCGCCACGACCGGCATCACCATGAATGCGAGCACGAGATCGTTCTTGAATGCGGCGGCGATCACGAGCGCGGGAACGAGGCCCGCGATGTTGCCGGCGCCGAAGATGCCGGAGGCCTTCGCGCGCTGGTGGTCGGGTACGAGGTCGGCGATCCAGCCGAACAGCGCGGCCAGGCTCATGCTCGCCGCGATCGTGACCAGCGCCCAGCCCGCCATCAACGTGAACACGTCGCCGGCGAAGGCCATCACGGCGCTGGTGGGCACGAGCAGCGCGGCCCCGGCGATCACCCACGGCCGACGCCGTCCGAAACGCGAACGAGTGCGGTCCGACCAGTAGCCGAACATCGGGGTCACCACCAGGGCGGCGAGGGCGCCCACGGCGGTCACCGTGGCCAGGGCTCCCTCTTTGGTCAGCCCGGCGGGGAGAACGGGCTGCAGCTGCAGCACCTTGAGCGACAGCGAGATGACGAGCGGCGCGATGACGACCGCATCGACGAGCAGCTCGATCAGGGCGATCAGGTAGATGAAGCGCATCGGCAGGGACGGGCGTTCGAGCGCGGCGGCCGGGGCGGTCGGGGCGGACATGGCTTCCTCTTTCGGGTCGGGCGGAGCCGGGGCGGGCCGGCCGGTGGGGCCGGCGCGGGCGATCGGCGAGTGCCGACGGGGAGAGTCAAAGCCACGCTCATGAACCTCGCCGATAAACCTGGTGAACACTCAGTAAATTGTGTGCGGGGTCGGATCCGCACCCTCCGCCGTGTCGATCAGGACGGGCACAATGGTGGGGATGAGCGAGAACATGAGCGCTGCCCGCACACCGCGAACCGGGGGAGAGGCGACGGCCCTTCCGCGCCGCGCCACGCAGCGCCGCCGCAACAGGGCCGGCGAGGAACGACGTGAGGCGGTGCTGGCGGCGGCCATCGACCAGTTCGGTCGCTTCGGATACGCCGGCACGTCGATCGCGTCGATCGCCCGCGCGGCCGGCATCACCGACTCCGGGGTGCTGCATCATTTCCCCAGCAAGATCGCGCTGTATCGGGCCATTGTGCTCGGTCGAGGGGCCCGATTCGTCGCGGCGTTCGGGGACCCGACGACGCTCGACGAGCTGTTCGACGCGCTCGCCGCCGGAGTGGCGGCGTCCCTCGCGGATCCGGCGCTCGTGCGACTGCAGGCGATGCTCACCGGGGAGATGCTCATCGAGGGGCATCCGCTGCGCGACGAATACCTGGAGAGTCAGCGCAGCGGGCTGGACGGGCTCTCGGCGAAGCTGAGAGCCGTGGCTGTGGCGGACGGGCACGGCGAGATCGACGCCGAGCGTCTCGCGCTGCGCGTGCTGGCGATGCTCAAAGGACTGCGCGCCGAGTGGGCGGCTCTCCCGGACCACCTCGACCTGGCCGAGGCGTCCGCCGAAGCACTCGCCGTCCTGCGCGCCGCGCTGCGCTGAACCGGTCGGCGCCGTTCCCGCGACCCGTCTCAGTCGGTCAGCAGCGCCTCGAACTCGGCCTTGACGTCGGCACGGTAGGCGTCCGTATCGAGCATCGCGGGGGGCACCTCGCCCTCGAGGAACGCGGTCATCCCGGCCGTGAGCGCGTCATCGTCCTGCGTCACGATCCGGATGGCCCCCTCCGGCAGAGCGCCGTACACGGAGCCGAAGGACGTCGACACGATCGGCAGACCGCAGATGGCGGCCTCGATGAGCACCATCGGCTGCCCCTCGTAGAGGCTGGACAGGACGAAGCAGTCGGCGGCGGCGAGAAGAGCGTACGGATTGCGCTGCGCGCCGGTGAGGAACGCCACGTCGGAGAGCCCCGCCTCGTCGATCTGCTCCTGCAGGTCGGCGGCCAGCGGACCCGCACCCACGATGAGCAGACGTGCCTCGGGGTGCGCCCGATGCACGGCGAGGAATGAGCGGATCAGGCGGGCGTGGTTCTTCTCCGGACTCAGACGACCCACCGTGATGAACCAGCGCAGGTCGCCTTCGTCGGCCTGGAGCGCCTCGTACCAGGCCGGTCGCGGCGGGATCTCCCGGTCTGCGGCCTCGTGCTGCGCGTCGGACTCGGAGAAGAACTCGCTGAGGGGGCGCCGCGCGCCCAGGGTGACGTGCTCGACATCGGGGAAGTTGCGCACCGTGCGGAAGTGCTCTCCGGAGGCATACTCGGCGAGCTCGATGCGATTCAGCTCGGTGAGCTGGTGCGACACCGACACGAGCTGGTCGTATTCGGAGTACATGGCGAACACGGCGCCGAGGCCGCGCTTCATGCTGGCCCTGCCGTTCACCGTGCGTTCGCGGTCGGATGCCATCTCGTTGTGCATCCAGATCGCGCGGACCGGATCCGGCCCGCCGTCATCCACCGCGGGTGCGTGCAGCAGAAGGCTGGTCCACAGCGGGCCGTAGCCGCTGAAGTCGGCGACCCAGTCGAAGCGGGCGTGACCGAACACGCGCATCCACTCCGCGTTCCACAGCTCCTCGTGCCAGGGCTCCGCGCCCGGGGACCGAGGGGCTCCGCGCCAGTCGTCGACGCGGCGGCGCAGATGCACGACCTTGGACCCGTTCATCCCTCCGATGCGGAACACCTGCCGCACCTCGGCGGGGATGCGGGCCTGCGTCAGCGGATCCGTGCTGAGCCGGCGCTTGGGCAGCAGCGCGGTCACGTCATACCGGGTGTGATCGATCGCGCCGAGGAGGTTGAGCGCGCTCGTGGTGATGCCGTTCGGCTTCATCCCGCCGAGGTACACGAGCAGCCGCTTGCGACCGTCGTGGGCGGTGGGGCGGGCGCGGTAGCCCTCGCGGGCGCCGCCGAACACGATGTCGACGACGCGTGCCGTCGCGCCGCCGTCTTCGAACGGTGCGAAGCGCAGGGCCCAGGAGGCGTACTGCGGATGCGGGTCGGAACCCTCGAGGAGAGCTCGCAGCGCGCGGCCGGTCTCGGCGGCGTCGTCGGCGACGGGGCCCGGCAGGGTGTCCAGCGGCATGTAGGTGCCGCGTCCCGAGGAGTACAGGTCGGCATCCGGAGTGAAGAACGCGATGGGGCGACCCGTCGCCAGGTAGTCGAAGAAGATCGACGAATAGTCGGTGACGAGGCCGGCCGAAGCCCCCAGCAGCACGTTGGAGGGGATCGAGTTGGGGGCGAGCGACCGCGCTAGCTCCGGACGGGCCGAGGCGTGCGCGTGCACGATCTGATGCGTCTTCAGCACGACGACGTGGTCGTCGCCGACACCGGCCTGCAGGGCGGCGAGCTGGGCGGCGAGCTCGTCGATGTTGTCCTCGGGGTCGTCGAAGGAGCTCCCGCGCCAGGTGGGCGCGAACAGCACGATCGGCTTTCCGCCGAGCAGGACGCCGCTGCCCTCGAGCTCCGCGCGCACGGCCGCCTCGGCCGCATTGTCGAGTCGCTGCCGGTCGATGCGGGGGTAGCCCTCCTCGATGAGGGTGCCGGGGTAGACGTTGGTGAGCCGGTAGGCGCCTTCGTACATGGTCTCGGCCATGAACGGATTCGCCGCGAGCAGGTAGTCCGACATGAGGAAGTTGCGCAGGGTGTTCGCCGACTGCACGGCTCCGGACGGCATGTCGAAGCCCATGAGCTTCAGGGGTGTGCCGTGCCAGGTGTTCAGATAGACCTGGCCCTCCCTCTTGCCGAACCAGGTCGGGAAGGTGGCGTTGTTGATCAGCCAGCCGCTCGCCGCGAGCGCCTGACGATAGGAGGCGGATCCGCGACGCACGAACGAGACCCGGCGGTCCGCGGAGAACTCGTTCTGGAAGCGGGCGATCGCGTCCTCGTCGGCGAGCGCCCAGACGTGCGTCAGGTGGGCGTAGTCGGGATCTGCCAGCAGGTGGCGGAAGATCGCCTCCGGATTGCAGAGCATGCCGTTGCCGGCGAACGACTCGTACAGCACCTGATCGGGGCGCACCGGACGGGAGCGCCAGAACGCGATGCGCTCGGCCTCGACCGCCCGCTTCAGACGTCGGGCAGCGGACTTCAGACGCCGCACGGGGGAGGAGAGTGACACGGAACAAGGATATTGGGCGCATGCCGAGCGAACGCTCGGAGAACGTCGGGTGGACGGACGGTGACGCAACACCGTGCTGACAGCCATCTCGGAGCAGCGGCAAAGCAGAGGCCGCTACCCTCGGGGCGTGACCTCCTCCGCTGTCGGCACCGCCTCGGAGCGGTCCCTCCCCGCCTCGGCGCGGGTGACGGCCGATCCGCGGCGCCTGGGGCTGTGGGCCGGGCTCATCGGGCTGTTCGCGGTCGCGGCCAGCGCGGCAGGATCCTGGATCCCGTCGCTCTGGGGCGACGAGGCGGCGAGCCTCATGTCGGCGACGCGTCCGCTGCCCTCGCTCTGGCACATGCTGAGTTACGTCGACGCCGTGCACGGGCTGTACTACCTCGGACTGCACGCCTGGATCGACCTGTTCGGGCCGAGCGCGTTCTCGATCCGATTCCCGTCGGCGCTCGCGATCGGCGTCTGCACCGCCGCCGTGGTGTGGCTGTGCGGACGGTTCGAGCGGATCTGGTTCGCCGTCGTCGCCGGCGTGTTCACCGCACTCCAGCCCCGCCTGATCTTCGCGGGGGAGGAGGCGCGCTCCTATGCGATCGGGGCGGCGTTCGCGGCCGTGCTGCTCGTGCTGCTCATCGAGATCGCCCGCCGTCCCGGACGTGCGACCTGGTGGTGGGTCGGCTACGCGGCGGTGCTCACGGTCGCGATCTGGACGTTCCTCTACTTCGCGCTCATGGTGTTCGCGACGCTCGCGATCGTGCTGCTGTCGCCCGAGCTGCGCCGACGATGGCGGGCCTGGGCGCTCAGCACCGGGATCGCCCTCGCGCTGTGCACGCCCCTGGCCTGGTTCGGCTTCCTGCAGCGCCGCCAGATCGCCTTCCTCGCGGTGCGCGAGTCGGTCACCGCCGAGGTGGTGCTGAAGAACATGTGGTTCCAGGAGTGGTGGTTCACCGCGATCGCCTGGATCCTCATCCTCCTCGCCGTGGTCGTGTTCGCCCGCGAGATCGTGCGAATCCGGCGGGGCGGCGGGCGGCTGTGGCGCACACCCGGAGTCCGCCTCGAGGTGGTGGCGCTGAGCTGGATGATCGTGCCGATGGGTCTGCTGCTCGCGGTCACCCCGTTCGTGGCGGTGTACACCGCCCGGTACGGCACGTTCTCGGCGCCCGGAGTGGCGATCGTGATGGCACTCGGCGTGCGCGCGCTGGCCCGGATCGGGGATCGATCCGGCGATGTCCCTGGGGGCGTTGCGGCGGACGGGCGCCGCCGGGAGGGGCCGCGTCGGGAGGGCTCGCGTCGCGGGTCGTGGCTCGCGGGGATCGCGATCGCCGCCGTCGTGATCGCCGCCGTGCCGGTCGCGGTGCTGCAGCGTGGGCCCTATGCGAAGAACCAGTCGGACTGGAACGACATCTCCGCCTTCATCAGCGCGAACGCCGAGCCGGGCGACGGCATCGTGTTCGACGACGGAGCCCGACCGTCCCAGCGCACCCGGCTGGCGAAGGCCACGGATCCTGCGGCCTTCCGCAACACCACCGATCTGCTGCTGAAGACGCCGTATCAGAAGTCCTACACCTGGTACGACCAGACCTACGGGATCCCTCGGGCGGCCGGAATGGGCCGGTTCGACGGGGTCGATCGGATCTGGGTGGTCGAACTGCGCTTCGACGGGGTCGTGGACTCCTGGGGCCTCAGCGACCTGCGCGAGCTCGGCTACCACGAGACCGCGCGCCACGACGGAGCCGGCAGCGTGATCCTGCTCTACGAGCGCTGAGGACCGGATCCCACGGGGCTCGGGGCCGTTGAGCGCGCATGGCCGGAGGCCGCGCGAGACGAGACGCGGTGCTCTTGAGAGCTGGCGGCGTTTCGTCTCGGTCGCCTGCGGCGTCCTCGCTCAACGACCCCGGAGGGGTGGTGTCGTGCGGCGTCCTCGCTCAACGACCCCGGACGGGTGGTGTCGTGCTGTGCGCTCGTTCAGCGACCTGCCGAGCCTGCGGCGACCGCGGCGGCGTGCGCGCGTCCGCGGACGAACGTGGCGCGCACCCGTGCGGTGAGGAACGCCTCGGGGCCGTCGCGGAACGGATCCGCGTCGAGTACCGCGAAGTCCGCGGATGCGCCCGCGCGGAGCACGCCCAGGTCGCCCTCCCAGCGCGAGGCGTACGCGGCGTCGCGGGTGGCGCGACGCACGGCGTCGGCGATCGCCATCGCGTTGCCGGGGACGTTCGCCGGCAGGGCCGGGTCGAACGCCGAGCGCCGAGTGGTCGCGATGAACAGGTTCGGCAGCGGGTCGAACGGCGCGGTCGGCGCATCGGTGCCGAGCGCAAGCGTTGCTCCCGCCTCGGCGAACTCTGCCCAGGGGTAGCCGCGCTCGACGCGATCGTCGCCGAGCATCGCACGCCAGTTGTCCTGGATCGCGGGGTCGCAGTGCACGGGCTGCATCGAGGCGATGATGCCGAGGCGCGCCAGCCGCAACGGGGTCGCGTGATCCACGGTCTCCAGGTGCTCGATCCGGTGGCGGCGGTCGGCGCGCGGGCCGTTCGTCGCGACCGCGGCTTCGAGGGCGTCGAGGGCGAGTGCCGACGCGGCATCGCCGATCGCATGCATCGCGATCTGCAGGCCCGCGGCGTCGGCGCGAGTGACGACCGCCGTCAGTGACGGGAGGTCCCAGAGCGCGTCCGGCTGCGAGCCGTCGGCGAACGGCGAGCGCATCGCTGCGGTGCAGCTGTCGATCACGCCGTCGACGAACAGCTTGATGCCGGCGATCCGCAGACCCTGGCCGGAGTGCTCCCGGTGCAGGGCGATCGCCCGGTCGACCGCGGCGGCGTCGCCCTCCGCGGTCGCGGTGCGGTACACGGCCCAGTGCGCGGCGACGTGCATCGGAAGGACACCGTCGTACCGATCCTGCACGGCGAGCATCGCGCGCAGGTCGGGCTCGCCCAGCGCCATGTCGACCGCGGCGGTGACGCCGGCGTCGAGGTAGGTGCGCAGCGCCGCCTCGAACTGCGCTTCGCGGTCGGCGTCGCTCGTGAGGGCGTCCAGCCGCTCGCGGAGGAACGCGAACACCGCATTCTCCAGCAGCATGCCGGTGGCGCGGCCCTCGGCGTCGCGCTGGATCGTGCCTCCGAGCGGATCCGGGGTCGCGTCGTCGATGCCCAGTTCCGCGAGCGCCGCCGTGTTCAGCCAGGCGGAGTGGTTGTCGTTCGCGTTCAGATAGACGGGGCGGTCGGCGACCACTGCGTCGATCATGTCGCGGTGCGGCGCCCGGCCGTCCAGGCTGGAGAACAGCCAGCTGCGGCCGAGGATCCGCGGTGCATCCGGGTCGGCGGCGGCCGCCGTGGCGATGCGCGTCTGGATCTCGGCGAGGTCGGGAGCGTCGTGCAGATCCACCTGCTCGAGCGACTCGCCCAGCCCGATGAGGTGGGTGTGCGCGTCGACGATGCCGGGGATCACGAGCGCCCCGTCGAGCTCGACGACGTCGTCCGCGGCGAAGGCATCGGCGGCGTCGGTGTCTCCGACGAAGAGGACGCGGCCGTCCTCGACGATGAGCGACTGCGCCCACGGCGGGGTGTCGGAGGTGAAGATCGCACCACCGCGGTAGTGCGTCGTACGGGTCTCGTTCGAAGTCATCGGTGTCGGATCCTTGTCGGTGCGGATGGTCAGAGCGAGGCCTGGGAGCGGGGCGAGCGACGCACCAGCACCAGGTAGAGGATGAACGGGACGAGCAGCCCGACCGGTACCGAGAGATCGATGCCGCCGAGCGCCGCGGCGATCGGACCGGTGAAGACCAGGGTCGCGCTGCACATCAGCGAGGCGCCGATGCCGACGAGCACCGCGACCGCGCCGGGGACGTGCACGCCGCCGGTGAACCAGAACCGGCTGCCACGGCTGTCGTCGGCGAGAGCCGCTCCGTCGTAGCGGTTGCGTCGCCACAGCATGTCGGCGAGGTACACGCCCATCACCGGTGCCAGCACCGTCACCGCGAGCTGCAGGGCGCTCGACACGCTGTCGAGGAAGTTCCACACGAGCAGTGCGAACAGGGTCATCAGCACGCCGACCGTGCCGTCCAGCAGCACGGTGCGAGAGCGGGGCAGGCGGATGCCGACGGCCTGCAGGGCGAGGCCGGAGCTGTAGGCGGTCATCGCATTGTTGGCGATGGTGCCGACGATCACGGAGATGAGGAAGATCGGCGCGAACCAGCCGGGCAGGAACTTCTCCAGCCCCGCCTCCGGATCCGACATGTCCACGGAACTCGCGGCGAGCACGCCGACGAAGGTCGCGAGCACTCCGGGGATCACCATTCCCAGCGTGGTCCACAGTGCGACGTCGCGCACGCGCGTGGCTGCGGGCAGGTAGCGGGCGAAGTCGGCGCTGTTCGTGTACGACAGCGGGCCGGACGCGACCAGCGCGACGCCGGCGGCCATCATCGCGACCAGTTCCAGCCCGTGCAGCGGGTGCGCGGGCGCGTAGCCCCACTTCGCGCCGCCGACGACGAACACGGCCATGCCCGCGAAGATCACGGCGAGCAGGATCGCGAGCGGCTGGTACAGCCGCATGATCAGGCCGTGGCCGTACACGCTGATGACCATGGTCGCGGCGGCGATCACGACGGCGCTGATCGCAATGGTCCAGGGCGATGATGCGATCCCGAGTCGGCCGAGCAGCCCGACCGCGACGGTCGTGGCGGCTGCCCAGTTGATCGCGAGGTAGCAGACGCTGATCAGCCAGCCGGCGATCGCGACGTTGAACCGGTTGCCGGTGATGCCGTACATCGCGCGGGTGATGATCTCGCTCGGGGTGCCGGCGGCGGGTCCGGATCCGGCGACGATGCCGGTGATGATGGAGAATAGGTTGCCGATCACGATGACCAGCAGCGCCTGCCACAGGTTCAGACCGAGCAGCACGAGGGTCACGCCGATCACGACGGCGAGGAAGTTGACGTTCGGGGCCGCCCACACCGCGAACAGGTCGCGGGCGCGGCCGTGCCGCTCGGCGTTCGGGATGTAGTCGATGCCGTGCGTCTCGACCCGCGTGGCGCTGTCGGTGGGGACGGGGTGCGTGAGGGCGGGGGACGGGTCCGCGGTCTCGGGGGGTGTCGTCTGCGACATGGGTCCTCCAGGGCGAAAGGTCGGGTGCGCGACGTCCTTGTTCGCGCTCGACACGCAACGCTAAAGATCCAAAACGATTTGGACAAGCGGATTCCGCGATTATCATCGCGGCATGCGCAGACAGCGATCGACGATCCGCGACGTGGCCCGTCGTGCGGGAGTTTCGGTGACCACGGTGTCGCACACGTTCTCGGGCAACGGCGTCGTGAACGAGCGCACTCAGGCGCGCGTGCGCGCGGCGGCGACGGCGCTGGGGTATCACCCGGACGTCGTGGCGAGCGGGTTGCGTCGCAGCAGGCTCGGGGTGATCGGGCTGGTGCTGCGGCCCGCCGTCGGCGTCGAGCCGCAGCAGATCCAGGACGTCGACTACTTCCCGCGGTTCGCCGGGGCGGCCGCGCTCACGACGCTCGCGCACGGCTACGCGCTGATGCTGGTCGCCGATCCGACGGTGCCGCAGGCGCCGAGCACGGCGTGGGCGTGCGACGGCATCATCGTGACCGACCCCGTCGAGGACGACCCGCTCATCGCTGCGCTGCGCGCGGGCGGCATGCCCTACACGCTGGTTGGGGCCGACACCGCGGACCCCGGGGATCCCCACGTCGTCGACATCGCCACCGCCCTGATCACGGACCGCGTGCTCGAGCATCTCGCCGCGCACGGGGCCCGCCGGATCGCCCTGGTCGTCGGCACCGATCCGATCGAGTGGAACTCCGCGACCGAGCAGCGCTACCGGGAGCGGTTGCCCGGGCACGCACAACTGGTGCGGCACGTGCCGGAGCTGGCCGAGCAGGAGGAGCTGGTCGCAGTCGCGGACGAGCTGCTCGCCCTGTCCGAGCCGCCGGACGGCATCTACTGCATGACCAGTGATCACGCCCGCGCGCTCGTGGACCGGCTCGTGGCTCGCGGCGTCCGGGTGCCGGAGGACGTGCGCGTGGTGTGCGGGTCGGACGCGGAGCGCCTGCGCGGCGCGATCCCGGAGATCACCGCGGTCGACCTGCAGCCGCAGGCGCTGGGGCGGCAGGCGGCGGCCGAACTGCTGGGGCAACTCGAACCGGAGCTCCTGGTCGACGTGCCCGCCCCCGACCACGGCGCACTCATCGTGCGTGCGTCGACCGCGGGCTGAGCCGGTTCGGGCGCCGAGCCCCGCGGATCCGCCGTCCTGATGAGGGCGGATCCGCGAAGCCCGGTCAACGCGTCGACGCGTTCCCGGCGGCGATGACGGCGTTCAGCGTCGCGGTCAGCACCGATCCGTCCCGTCCTGCGGCCCACGCCGTGCCGTGCGCCCCGCGGTACTCGATCAGCGTCAGCGCCTCGCCGTCGCTGCCGGGGCCGAGGCTCGTCTGCTGCAGGTCGAGGATCTCGATCGGCGCCCCGTGCATCGCGAGGGCCGCCGTGAGCGCCTCCACCGGACCGACCCCCGGGTGCTCCGAGGCGTGCTCGGATCCATCCACGCGCAGCCGGAAGGTCGTGCGCGGCTCCACGGCGGATGTGTCGGTGCGCACCTGCGTCAGCGCGATCCGCGGCTCCTCACCACGTGCGAGATACGCCTCGTCGAAGATGCGCCAGAGCCCGTGCGCGTCGAGTTCGAGGCCGCTCTCGTCGGCGTGCCGCTGCACGTGCCCTGCGAGGTCGATCTCCAGCCGGCGAGGGAGCCGGATCCCGAACGCCGTCTCGAGCAGGTAGGCGATCCCGCCCTTGCCCGACTGCGAGTTGACCCGGATCACCGCATCGTAGGAACGGCCGAGGTCGGCCGGATCGACCGGGAGGTACGGCACGCGCCAGGCGATCTCGCGCTCGGACCGGCCCTCGCGCGCGGCACGCGCGCGGTGCTCGGCGAAGCCCTTGCGGATCGCGTCCTGGTGGGTGCCGCTGAACGCCGTGTGCACGAGGTCTCCGACGTAGGGATGCCGCGGGTGCACCTCGATCCGGTTGCTGTGCTCGACCGTGCGGCGGATCTCGTCGATGTCGGAGAAGTCGATCATCGGATCGATGCCCTGGGCATGCAGGTTGAGGGCGAGCGTGACGAGGTCGACGTTGCCGGTGCGCTCCCCGTTGCCGAACAGGCAGCCTTCCACCCGCTGCGCGCCGGCGAGCACGGCCAGCTCCGCGCAGGCGATCCCGGTGCCGCGATCGTTGTGCGGGTGGACCGACAGGATGACGCTCCCGCGCCGGTCGAGGTGGCGGTGCATGTACTCGATCTGGTCGGCGTAGACGTTGGGCGTGGCGATCTCGACCGTCGCCGGCAGGTTGAGGATCACCGGGCGTTCCGGCGCCGCGTCCCACAGGGCGGTCATCGCGTTGCAGACCTCGAGCGCATAGTCGGGCTCGGTCAGCATGAACACCTCGGGGGAGAACTCGAACCGCACATGCGGCAGCGCGCCGCCCAGCTCGAGCACGTCCCGTCCGGCGCCGAGGATGAGGGTGCGCAGCTCGTCCCGATCTCGTCCGAGCACGGTCTCCCGCCAGATCGGCGCCGTCGCGGTGTAGAGGTGGATGACGACGGGGTTGCGGATGTCGCGGATCGCGTCGACCGTCCGCGCGATGAGATCGCGCCGCGCGGCGGTGAACACGACGATCGTCACGTCCTCCGGCGCGATGTCGTGCTCGGCGATCAGACGCACGAAGTCGAAGTCGGTCTGCGATGCGGACGGATAGCCGACCTCGATCTCCTTGTAGCCCATCGCGACCATGAGGTCGAAGAAACGTCGCTTGCGCGCAGGATCCATGGGCTCCGCGAGTGCCTGGTTGCCGTCGCGGAGATCGACGGGGACCCACAGCGGTGCGGCGGTGAGGCGCCGGGTCGGCCAGGTGCGCTCGTCCGCGGAGAGGGGGATCGAGACGCGGTCGTAGGGATCGGCATAGCGATGCGACGGCATCTGCGAACGCCTCTGCCGGTTCCAGGCCGGCGCGTCGGCGGGGACGGGGCCGGCGGGCGTGGAAATTCCGGGGAAGGGGGTGCGGGTCATGCTCTTCTGCTCTCTGCGAGGGTTTCGGCGGGCCGGCGCGGCGCATCAGCCACGACGGGGTGCCGGACCGGTCAGTCCCCGCCGTGGCGGTGAAGAAGGAGGATCGCGCTCGTGAGCATGCAGGCAGTGTAGCGTTAACTCCGCAGACAAGTTGAGGAGTTACCGTGGTCATGAGTCCGAGTGTGCGACGTTCTTCGATGGCGGATCAGACCGCGGACGTGCTCCTGGAGAGGATCAGGGACGAGGAGTGGGCGCTGGGCGCCCGACTCCCCGGCGAGACGACCCTCGCCGCCCAGCTGGGGGTGGGGCGGTCCACCGTGCGCGAGGCGATCCGTCAGCTGGCGGGCCGAGGCGTGCTGTCGGCGCGCCAGGGCGCGGGGGTCTTCGTGACCGCGCTCGACGTGCGGGAGGACTGGGATGCCGTGCTGCAGCGCGCCGACATCGTGAGCGTGATCGAGGCGAGGGCGGCGATCGAGGGCGATGCCGCGGCGCTCGCCGCGGAGCGCCGATCGGCGGATGATCTCCGTGCGATCCGTCGCGCCCTCCGCAACAGGTCGGAGCACCGCTCCGATCTCGAGGAGCATGTCGACGCGGATCTCGCGTTCCATCGCGCGATCGTCGTCGCCGCCGCCAACCCGATCCTCACCGAGCTGTTCGACGGGTTCACTCCGCGCCTGCGGCAGACGATGATCGCGATGCTGCGTATCCGCGCCTCTTTCGGCGACGACGAGGACCATGAGGCGCACGTGCGCCTGGTCGATGCGATCCGTTCCCGCGACGCCGCGGCCGCCTCCCGCCTCAGCCGGTCGCACCTGGCGTCGCTCAAGGACGGCCTGCGGTGAGCGCCGAGGTCGTCCGGCTGGACCGGGTGTCGCTACGGCGCGACGGGCGCGACATCCTGCACGAGATCGGCCTGACGGTGCACGCGGGGGAGCACTGGGCGCTGCTGGGGCCGAACGGCGCGGGCAAGAGCACGATCCTCGGCATCTGCGGCGCCCGTACGCATCCGTCGAGCGGGACCGCCGAGGTGCTGGGGCACAGGATCGGCCGCGTCGACCTTCAGGAGCTGCGACACCGCATCGGCCACGTGGATCCGCGGCATCCGCTGCGCTCGCCGCTGACCGTGACCGAGGTCGTGCTGACCGGGCTCACCGGGACGATCGAGACGCCGATGCGCTGGGGGCCGACGCCCGCGCAGACCGCCCTCGCGCAGCAGCTCATCGTCGACGTCGGGCTCTCGCACCGACGCGACGCCCTGTGGCCGACGCTCTCGCAAGGGGAGCGCGGCCGGGCGCTCATCGCGCGGGCGCTCGCGTGCCGGCCGCGGCTGCTCCTGCTCGACGAACCGATGACCGGGCTCGATGTGGCCGCCCGGGAGCAGCTCCTGGAGACGATCGACGCCCTTGCACACCGGGATCCGCGGCTCGCATCGATCCTCGTCACGCATCACCTGGAGGACCTGCCGGAGACCACGAGTCATGCCCTCGTCATCGAGGGAGGGGCGATCGCCGCGATCGGCGCGATCGAGGCCGCCGTGACGACCGAGACGATCTCGCGCGCGTTCGCCCACCCGATCGAGGTGACCCGCACCGGCGGGCGGTGGGCGGCGCGCACGCGTCGCGACCGCAGGGCGGCCGTGCCGGCGTGACGCCGAGTCTCAGAGCTCCGGGACGATGCGGATCGCGCCCTTGTCCGCCGACTGGGCGAAGTGGGCGTAGGCGCGCAGCGCCGGGCTGACCTCGCGCACGCGGCTGCGCGGCCGGTATCCGCCGTTGGCCTCGAGGTGCTCGCGGCGGCGCTCCAGCTCCTCCCACGGCACGTCGAGTTCGAGCTTGCGGGTCGGGATGTCGATCGAGACGATGTCGCCGTCCTCGACGAGCGCGATCACGCCGCCGGCGGCCGCCTCGGGCGAGACGTGCCCGATGGACAGGCCCGAGGTGCCGCCGGAGAAGCGGCCGTCCGTGATCAGCGCGCACGCCTTGCCGAGTCCGCGACCCTTCAGGAACGAGGTCGGGTAGAGCATCTCCTGCATGCCGGGCCCGCCCTTCGGTCCCTCGTAGCGGATGACGACGACGTCGCCCTCCTTGACCTGCTTGTTCAGGATCTTCTCGACGGCCTCGTCCTGCGACTCGCAGACGACGGCAGGGCCGGAGAAGGTCCAGATCGACTCGTCCACGCCTGCGGTCTTCACGACCGCGCCGTTCGCCGCGATGTTGCCGTGCAGCACGCCGAGGCCGCCGTCCTTCGAGTACGCGTGCGCGATGTCGCGGATGCAGCCGCCCTCGGCGTCGGTGTCGAGCGAGGCCCAGCGCTCCGACTGCGAGAACGCGGTGGACGAGCGGCGACCGCCGGGCGCCGCGTGCCACAGGTCCTGCGACACCTCGGAGGCCGATCCGCCGCGGATGTCCCATTCGTCGAGCCACTCGCCGAGCGTCGCGGCGTGCACCGTGTGCACGGTGTCGTCGAGCAGTCCGCCGCGGCGCAGTTCGCCCAGCAGGGCGGGGATGCCGCCGGCGCGGTGCACGTCCTCCATGTAGTAGGTCTTGCCGCCCGCCGAGTTCGGGGCCACCTTGGCCAGGCACGGCACGCGCCGGGAGATCGCGTCGATCTCGGCGAGGCCGAACTCCACGCCGGCCTCGTGCGCGGCGGCGAGCAGGTGCAGGATCGTGTTCGTGGATCCGCCCATCGCGATGTCGAGGGCCATCGCGTTGCCGAACGCGGCCTCGGTGGCGATGCTCTTCGGCAGCACGCTCTCGTCGTCGCCCTCGTAGTAGCGCTGGGCGATGTCGACGACCAGGGAGCCGGCCTTCTCGTACAGGGCGCGGCGCGCCGTGTGCGTCGCGAGCACCGACCCGTTGCCGGGCAGGGAGAGGCCGATCGCCTCGGTGAGGCAGTTCATCGAGTTCGCGGTGAACATGCCGGAGCAGGATCCGCAGGTCGGGCAGGCCGACTCCTCGATGCGCAGGATGTCGGCGTCCGAGATCTTCTCGTTCACGGCGTCGCTGATCGCGTCCACGAGGTCGAGGGAGCGCACGGTGCCGTCGACGAGCGTCGCCCGCCCGGCCTCCATCGGGCCGCCCGAGACGAACACGGTCGGGATGTTCAGGCGCAGCGCTGCCAGCAGCATGCCCGGGGTGATCTTGTCGCAGTTCGAGATGCACACGAGCGCATCGGCGCAGTGCGCGTTGACCATGTACTCGACGGAGTCCGCGATGAGGTCGCGCGACGGCAGCGAGTAGAGCATGCCGCCGTGGCCCATCGCGATGCCGTCGTCGACGGCGATGGTGTTGAACTCGCGGGGGATGCCGCCGGCCTCGCTGATCGCGTCCGACACGATGCGCCCGACGGGGGCGAGGTGCGTGTGCCCCGGCACGAACTCGGTGAAGGAGTTCGCGACGGCGATGATGGGCTTGCGTCCGAGATCCTTGCCGTCGACGCCGGCGGCGCGGAAGAGGGCGCGAGCACCGGCCATGTTGCGTCCGTGGGTGACCGTGCGAGAGCGATAAGCGACCATGGTGACCATTGTGGACCTCACCGGTGGTTCTGCCGAGCCCGGTCGCGAGGAGGCTTTGTACTAGTACTCGGAGTACTGTTTCGCCATGAGCTCCATTCACCGCGGAACCGCGCCCTCGCCGCCGGGCGGGACCGACCGAGCGGGACGACGGGCATGATCCGCCCGCGCACGCCCCGTCGCGAGCAGCTGGGGGACTTCCTCGCCTCCCGGCGCCGTGCTGCGCGACGTTCCGCACTCGGGCTGCCGCAGGCCGCGCGGCGCGGCGACATCGGTCTCAGCCGCGAGGAGGTGGCGGCCCTCGCCGGGGTGAGCGCGAGCTGGTTCACCTGGCTCGAGCAGGGGCGCGACATCGGCGTCTCCCGCCAGGTGCTCGGCGCCGTGGCACGCGTGCTGCAGCTCAGCCCGGCCGAGATCGACTACGTGGTGCGACTCGCGGGGCCCGAGGAGGACGCCGCTGCCGAGGAGGCCGAGCGGATCCCGGATCACCTTCAGCGGCTCGTCGACGCACTCGCCTTTCCGGCGTTCGTCGTGGCGAGCGATTGGGCGATCGTGGGCTGGAACGTCCCGTACGCGCGTCTCTACGAGCCGATCGTCACCGTCGATGCCGGTGATCGCAACCTGCTCTGGCTGATCTACACGGATCCGCAGCTGCGCCGCATGCTGCCGGACTGGGATCAGGAGAGCAGGCGCTTTCTGGCCGAGTTCCGGGCGGAGTCGGGCGTGCGTCTGAGCTCGGACCGGCATCGGGCGCTGATCGAGCGGCTGCTCGAGGAAAGCTCCGACTTCCGGATCCAGTGGGCCGAGCACGCGGTCGAGCGCTTCGCCTCCCGTCAGCGGGTGTTCCAGCATCCGAAGGACGGCCGGCTCGAGTTCGAGCACCACAGCCTCGTGCCCTCCGACGCTCCGGGCCTCTCGGTCGTGATGTACGTGCCGGTCTGAATCCGGTTCGAGGAGCGATGTCAGCTCCATCTGGCGCAGGAGGCGAGCGCACATCGCTCCCCGAAGACGAAAGAGGCGGTCAGCGCTCCAGGCGCAGCACCGTCGTGACGTTGAGACGGTGCGATGAGATCACCCGATAGCCGAGCGCCTGCAGGTGCTGCACGTCGGGGGAGCGCTCAGCGTCAGGACCGCGTTCGATCGCCCAGACGCCGGGCGTGAGGTCGCCGGCGGTGAGCCGGTCGTTCGGAACGGTGCGATCCCAGAGGCCGGGCTGGGCGCGGAACGAGGAGAGCAGGGCGGGATCGCGGAGTCCGGCGAGGTCGTCCGGATAGACCGCGGCGATCAGCCGCGGCTCCTCCGAGTTCTTGGGGCGGTCGTCGTAGACGACGGCATCGCCGGTCCGGGCGTGCGTGCGCAGGTAGGCGGCGGCCTCGCGCCAGTCGCTGCCGTCCTTCGCGTAGGGTCCGCGCAGGACGATGAGATTCGGGACGAACGCCGCCAGCACGACGGCGAGGAGGATCCCCGTCGCCGTCGTCGTGCGCAGCGGCGTGCGCCCGGCGAGCCACCGCGCAGTGGTCCGCACGCCGAGAGCGACCAGGATCGCCGCGGCGGGGACGCAGAACGACAGATACCGCACGGTGTACATCGGGGCGATCAGCACGCTCCCGATCAGGACCGCCGCGGTCGGCAGCGCCAGCCAGAGCAGCGCGAGCACGCCGAGACGGAGGCCGCGCGCATCCTGACGACGGCGGCGGAGCACGCCCGCCAACCCGATCACGATGAGCGCGCCGCACGGCCACGCAGTCACCGGGTCGAACCACTGCAGCGCCAGCACGCCCTGCGGCGTGATGTAGTCCCGGTGCGCGAGGAAGCCGATCTGGTTCTGCTCGGCGGCCGCGAGCCGGACGATCGGCACCGCCAGCAGGATGGCGACCGCGGCCCAGATCGCCCACCGCCAGAGCGACCGGCGGTGGAAGAGCAGTACGAAGACGCCGTGCACCACGAGCAACAGGGCCAGGTAGAGGAAGACGTAGATCGACACCGCGGCACCGACGGCGTAGACCGCCCACCCCCACCACGCGCGCCGCCCCTCCAGCTGGGCGAGCAGCAGCACGGTCAGCCACACCGCGATCGCCGAGCCGATCGCGTACGAGCGGGCCTCCGCGGCCATGAGCACGGTGCGCGGCAGGAGCGCGACGATGAGCCCTGCCGCGAGGGCGAGACGCGATCCGCCGAGCCGGCCCGCGAGCACGGCGGTGCCCGCGGCGAGGAGTCCTGCGGCGATCGCGCTGGGCAGGCGCACGGCGAACTCGCTCGCGCCGAACAGATCGATCCACACATGCAGGAACGCGTAGTAGGCGCCGTGCACCCCGTCGACCGACTGCAGCATCCGCCACAGCTCGGGCCAGGTGCGCGAGGCCGACATGACGCTCGCGGCCTCATCGCCCCAGAACGAGGGGATCCAGGATCCGAGGACGCCGACCAGCGTGCCGACGATGCCCGCGATCAGGGCGATGCGCGGCAGGCGCGCGTCGGCAGGCGTGGACACAGGACGAGACTGGCTGATCCGCCTGTGAACCAGCCCGGTCGCGGACGTCGGCAACGATCAGGCCAGCGGCAGCCTCAGTGTCACCACCGTGCCGGAGTCCTCCGCGGATCGCAGGGCGACGGCGCCGCCGTGGCGGCGCAGGATCGCTGCGACCAGGCTCAGCCCGATCCCGGATCCGGCGACGTCGCGGGCGTTCTGAGCCCGGGCGAGCTCGTCGAACACCTGCGGGAGGTCGGACTCCGGGATGCCGCGGCCGGTGTCGGCCACGTCGATCACGGCCTGTCCCGCCTCCTCGCGCAGCCGCACCTCGATCGGGCCGCTCTCGGAGTACTTCGCGGCGTTGCCGAGCACGTTGTCGACCGCGAGCGAGAGGAGATCCAGATCGGCGGAGATCGGGGGCACCGGCCAGGGTACGCGGGTGACCGTCAGGGCCATGCGCGCGCCGGAAGCCGGATCCTGCTGTGCGAGTGCGGCGATCGCCTCGACCAGAAGCTGTTCGAGATCCACGGGTTCGCGCTCGAGCGGACGCGACTCCAGATCGGCGAGCTTGCGCAGGTCGCGCACCAGGGCGCCGAGCTTGGCCGCCTGCGCATCCACGATCGGCCAGGATTCGGCGCCGCCCACATTGTTCTGCGCGGCCGCCGAGGTCGCCAGGATCGCGGTGAGCGGGTTCTTCAGCTCGTGGTCGAGCCGCGCGAGGAAGCGCGCATGGTGCTGCCGTTCCTGAGCCGCACCTCGTGCCATGGCCGCGTCGAGCGCGATCTGCGCGCGGACCCGGCGTCGGGTGCGCACGGCGATCACCGCGAGGACCCCGAGCGCGATCACGCTGAGCAGGATCCCCGCGCCCGCGGCCACGGCGGGCAGTGCGATCCTGACCTGCACCTGGCGCAGGTCCCCGGCCGCCGCCAGCACCGCCGCGATCGCCGCTCCGAGCACCGCGGGCGCAGCAGCGAGGAACCACCACAGGGGCCGTGAGGCGCGCCCACCACGACCTCCGACCGCGCTCGCCGCACGACCCGGCCCACCCGCGTTCACGCCGCCCCCACAGGAGCGGCGAACCGGTATCCGAAGCTCTGCACCGTCTCCACGAATCGCGGGGCCGCAGCATCGTCGCCGAGCACGCGGCGCAGTTCGGAGACGCGATGGTCGACCGCTCGGCTCGACGTGGCGAAGTCGAAGCCCCACAGCGTCGACAGCAGGCGCTCCCGGCTGTGCACCTCATCGGCGTGCAGCATGAGGTACTCCAGCAGCGTCATCGCCTTGGGGGTGAGCGTGAGCTCGACGTCGGCGAGCCAGGCGCGTCGTGCGGTGCGGTCGAGCACGAGGTCGTGGGCGCGCAGCCGCCCGGCGGTGGCGAGGGAGGGGCCTCCGGCCGCGGTGCGACGCAGCACGGCGCGGATCCGCGAGATGAGCTCGTGCGGGTCGAAAGGCTTGTTGAGGTAGTCGTCCGCACCCTCGTCCAGGGCCGCGCTGCGCTCCCACGACTCGCCCACCTGGGTGAGCAGGATGATCGGCAGCCACAGGCTGCGGGCGCGCATGCGCCGCACGAACTCCCGGCCGTCGAGGTGCGGCATGAGCACGTCGCACACGACGAGGTCCGGGGCGCGGCGCTCCACCGCGGCGAGGCCCCGCGCGCCGTCGCCGGCGATCTCCACGTCGAAGCCGCTGCGTTCCAGGAAGGGTCCGAGGGCGCCCGTGATGGCCTCATCGTCGTCGACGAGCAGGATCCGGGGGCGCGGGGCTTCGCCCATGTCAGCCCGCCTTCAGGGTGTTGGCGGTGCCGATGTCGGAGATCGCGGGTGTGGAGCCGGTCCAGTTCACGATGTTCCCGTCGCCGTTGACCACGAGCTCGCGCACGGACGCCGCGAGCACGACGTTGGCGGATCCGATCACCGACAGGGAGGTGACGTCGTCCGCCACCACCTGCGCGCCCTGGGCGTTAACGATGAGCCGGTCGCAGGGCCCCTCCACATGCACCGCGACCGCGTCCTGCATGAGGGTGAGCTCGCCGTCGCAGCGCTGCGTCGTGGTGGCGGCGGCGATCAGCCCGGCGCGGGAGACCGCGTCCGGCATGGTGACAGGCGCATCGGTCTGCGGCACCGGCTTCGGCGGGCCGGACGGGCGCTCGCCCTTCACGTCGACGGACGCGTCGGGGGATGGACTGCGCGACGGGTGCGCCGTGTCGACGACGCTGATCGAACAGCCGGTGAGGCCCGCCGCCAGAGCGAGGGCGGTGATGAGGAGTGCGGGGATGCGGCTGCCGTGCATGGTCTTCTCCGGTCGTTCCGAGGCGGGCGTTTCCGAGGCGGCGGATCAGTGGCCGGCCGGGATGAAGATCTCGACCCGCCGGTTCAACTGCCGCCCGGCGGGGTCGTCCTGGCCGTCGATCTCGTTCGGTGCGACGGGGCGCGTCTCGCCGTAGCCGACCGCCTCCATCGCCGTGGCGGCGCCGGCCTTCCGGAGCGCGTCCACGACCGACTGCGCGCGACGCTCGCTGAGGTCCTGGTTGTCGGCGTCGTCTCCGATCGCATCGGTGTGACCTGAGATCTCCGCATTCGCGACGTTCTTCGAGACCAGCACCTGCGCGACGGACGCGATCGTCTTCGCGGCGTCGGCGCGGATATCGCTGCGGTCGAAGTCGAACAGGACCCCGTCCTGGAACGTGATCGTGGTACCGCACGACGAGATCGGGGCGAGGGCGGCGATCGGCGGGAAGCTGCCGAGCTTCGCCACGGCGGGAAGCCTCTCCGCCTTCACCGTCTTCCCGTTGACCTTCGCGGTGCCGTCGCCGTAGTTCTGGATAGAGATGCCCGGGCCGGCGTAGTCACCGGATCCGTCGCCGAAGTTCTGGATGCGCACCGATCCCGCCGTGTAGTCGCCGGATCCGTCGCCGAAGTTCTGGATCGCCATGCCGGGCGCGGCGTAATTGCCGGACCCGTCGCCGAACACCTGGACGGTGATGCGACCGTCGCTGTAGTTGCCGGATCCGTCGCCGAAGTTCTGGATGCGCACGGAGCCGGCCGTGTAATTGCCGGATCCGTCTCCGAAGTTCTCGATCGTGACGCCGTTGATCGTGGAGACACCGGATCCGTCTCCGAAGTTCTGCACCGAACCGTCCGGTCCCGTGTAGTTGCCCGACCCGTCGCCGTAGAGCATCGCGGATCCTGCTCCCGACACCACCTTCCCGCCGGCGTCGCAGCGGGCCGGGGAGACGGTGACGCCCGGAACGCCGTCGAAGGCGGTGCTCACCTCGATCGCGAAGGCGTCAGCGGATCCGGAGAGAAGGCCGAGGTCGGGCAGCCGGAACAGGGGGACCGGCGGGAACTGACCGACGTCGTAGCCGGGGACGGTCGCGGCGGCGGGCTTCGCGGCGGCGCTCGAGGAGGGGCCGTGCGAGGGCTTCGCGGTCCCGTCGCCCGACACCGGCGCGGCGGAGGAGCATCCGGCGAGGACGGCGATGGTCGTGGCGGTCGCGGTGACGAGGGCGGCACGCCGGGTGGGGTGAGGCGCGCGGTGCTGCGTGGTGCTCATGACTCGAGGCTATCGACCCGGTGTCGCCGTCCCGTCGCGGCCGTGTCTCGATCCTGCGACACGCTCCGGTGGCCTGCGGCAGGGGCGCGGCGCACGCCGTCCGCCGCGGAGCGATCTCGGGGATCAGCCGCTGCGTCCGCCGTAGCCCAGCCGGCGCTGCAGCTGCCGGGCGGTCTCGGCTACGGCGTCGGCGACAGCCTTCTCGTCGACCGAGCCCTCCTCGGACCAGGTGACGGCGACGGCCGCCACCGGCCAGTCCACGTGGTCGCGCACGGCGATGCCGACCGAGCGGAACCCCGGGGTCACCTCGCCGTCCTCGCGGGCGATGCCGTCGCGACGCACCTCGCGCAGCAGCTCGTTCAGCTCGCGCGGGCGTGCGGGCCCGCCGCCGGTGCGCTGCGCGAAAGATGCGGCATCGGGGTACAGCGCACGCACCTGCTCGCGGGGGAGCGCGGCGAGCATGGCCCGGCCGGTCGCGGTGAGGTGAGCCGGGAGCCGCACCCCCACGTCGGTGATGAGGGCGGGGCGCCGGAGCGCGCGCTCCTCGACGATGTAGAGCACGTCGCGCCCGGTCATCACGGCGAGATGCGCGCTCTCGCCGAGGCGGTCGGCGAGCCCGGCCAGCAGTGGACGGCCGAGCCGCGCCAGCGGCTCCTGCCGCGCGTAGCCGCCGGCCAGCTCGAAGGCGCTCGTGCCGAGGCCCCAGCGGCGCTCCTGCGGCAGGTGCACGACGAACCCGTGCGCTTCGAGGGTCGCGAGCAGGTGGTAGACGGTGGAGCGGGGGATGTCGAGCTCGCGGGCCAGCGCGGATGCCGCGACCGGCCCCGCGCGGCGGGCCAGGAACCGCAGGATCCGCAGCGTGTGCTCGGCCGCGGGCACCTGCGGGCGGTCGTCGCGGGCGCTCGTCGGCGAGCCCGCCCCGGCGCCGTGGTCGGTGCGATCGGCGTTCACGGTCCCAGGATGCCATGCTCGCGGCGCGCCGGGCCGTCGCCCGCGGCGGGGGCCAGGACGGCGCGGCACGCGAGGTGCATCGCGAGGCGGGTCTCGGGATCCGTGAGGTCGACGCCGAGGAGCTCCTGCACCCGCCGGATCCGCACTGCGACGGTGTTGCGATGCAGGTTCAGCGACGCGGCCGTTGCGACCAGGCTCGATTCCTGGTCGAGATAGACGGAGAGCGTACGCAGCAGATCTCCGCTCGCGCCCTGCAACGGTGCGAGGAGCGACGCCGCCGCGGGCACGAACGTGTCGTTGCCGGTCCAGGCCAGCAGCAGCTGCTCGAGTCCGAGGCTGTCTACGCGGACGAACCAGCCCGTCGCCGAGCGCGACGCCGCGATCCTGGCCGCATCCGCGGCCTCGTCCAGCGTCGCGGCGAGCCCCGCGGGCCCGCGCTGCAGCGATCCCACGCCCGTGGCGATCGCGAACGAGCGCCCCACCTCGCGGTGCAGGGCGCGCAGACCGCGCGCGAGCCGTTCGACGGTCACGGGGTCCGGAGCCTCGGAGAACGCGAGCCATCCGCTCAGCCCGCGGCCGGCCGTGGTGACGTGCGCCTCTGCGGCGATCCCGCCGAGTGCGGCACGCACCGCGCGCAGCAGCGGCAGCGGATCCAGCCGGCCCCGTCCGACCATCCGGAAGCCGAGATGATGTCCGGACGTGCGCCAGCCGCGCTCGCCCATGCGGCGCTCGATGTCGTCGTCCGCGAGGCCCCTCGCATCGACGAAATCGCGGAGCAGGGCGGACGAGGCCGAGACGTCGTTCACCTCGGCGACCTCGTCGATGAGGATCCGCGCCGCGACGGCCGGCATCGCGACCTCGGCCGCGACCGAGAGCGCGGCGAGCTGGCTCTCGCTCAGCCCCGCACCGAAGACGACCAGACGCAGACCCGGCCTGCTCGGGCTGTCCACGCGCACCGAGGCCGCGGCGGCGTCGCCGGCACGGGCGATGTCGACCCAGGGGCGGAAGTCGATCGCCGCGTGCAGTGCCGGATCGAGGTCGCCGCCCGAGGAGTGCAGCACGTCGGTGCCGTCGACGAGTGCGAGCGGATGGCCGAGATTCGCGGACACCTGGCGCAGCAGATCCGACAGATCCCGGGCCGGGTACTCGAACGAGCGTGCGACCTTGCGCACGTGCGAGAGGGTGAGGGCGTCCAGCGCCTGCACGAGCATCCAGCACGCCTGGGCGAGCACGATGGGCCGCTGCACGTCGAGGAGGCAGATCCCCAGCCGCTCCGCGAGCCGCTGCGTGCCGGGATCGAACGCGCCGGCTCCCGGCATCGCGACGCCGCCGAAGCCGCGCTCGCGGATCCGGCGCAGCATCGCGTCCTGCTGCCAGGGCGTCCTCGGCGCGGCGTCGAGCAGCACTGCGAGGCCGCCGTCGAGGACCGCGGGCAGGTCGGCCTCGGCCGATTCCACGGCGACCGCGTCCCATGCGGCGTCTTTGGGCCCGGCGATCCGGCGCAGGCCGCCGTTCTCGGGGTGTGCGCGGAGGCCCGCGAGCGACAGTCGCGCGGTCATGCGGCGTCCAGCTCGGCGAGTCCGTACGTCGACGGCAGCACGCGGCGCAGGCGCTCGGGACGCTCCAGCCACCAGTCGGGCGCCGGCAGCGAGAGCACGACCACGCGCCGTCCCGGAACGAGGTCGGTGACCTGCAGGATCTCGCGCGACGCGGCGTCGAGGACGACGATGATCGCCGGTGCGGAGGCGAGCAGTTCTCCGTCGCTGAGCACCGCCAGGGACTCCGAGCGGGTCACGACGCGATCCACCGCGCCGCCGGGGCCCGCGATCTCGACCGACTGCACATGCGGATCGGCGTGGTGCGCTGAGATCCGGTCGATCCGGCCCTCGGTCAGCAGCCTCGCTCCGAGCCGCGCGGCGAGCTCCGCCGGGGGCGCGAAGCGGGCGGCGAGGAAGGCGCGACCCAGCGCGAGCGCGCGCCGCTGGTGTCCGGGCATCGCGTGCTCGCGGAGATCCCCGACCGTGAACCCGGCGAGCACGGCCGCGCCGCTCCCTCCCGCCTGGATGATGGCGGAGCGGACGATGCGCTCCGCGTCCACGGCGCGATCCGTCTCGACCAACGCCACGCCGCCGGCGCCGCTCTCGCAGGTGAACACGAGGCCCGGCACCCGGTCGACGAAGAGCGACATCTGGTCGAGCTCCGGCACGGCGCGGCCGGTGCAGTCGGCATCGACGATCGTGCGCTCGCCGGCGAACAGGAACGGGACGAGGCTGTTCAGGCCGCCGCCCTCGATCGAGCAGACGGCGGGGATCCGCGTGCCCAGCCAGCGCTCCGCCGCGGCCACCAGGCGTCCGAACGGCGCGAGGCCCGGCATGCGCTCGCCGAGCAGGATCGTGGAGCCCACGAACGCGGCGCCGAAGCAGGGAGTCGAGGGATCCAGCTCGTCCACGTCCACGAGCGGACGCGGACCGGAGTCATCGCCGGCGAGCATGAGCTCGAGCATGGTGGTCGTGCCGCCGCCGCCCGAGCCGAGCAGCGCGCAGCCCCGTGCGAGCGCGGTCACGTCCTCGGGTCGCAGTCGCCACGCCATCGTCCCAGACTAGAGGTCTCGCAACGGATCGGGATCGGCTCCCGGGGCCGGTTCGGGTCCGGCCCAGGGAGCCGGCTCAGGCGCCGAGCCGCTCGACCGGGAGGAACGGCTCGGCGAGGCCGAAGGCCGAGGGGCCGAACGCGGCGAGGGCGCCCTCGGTGCGCATCATGTCCGGCGTCGAGATGCCGAGCACGCGCACGCGCTGGCCGTAGCGCAGCCCCTCGGTCGTGATCGGCTCGGCTGTCTCGTGATCCACGACGCAGATGAGATCCGGCACGATCGCGACGACCTCGCCGTCTCGCCGCGCGATGAGGTTCTCGTTCTGGAACAGGATCTCGAAGGATCCGTCGCCCTCGAGCGGTGCGATCACGGCGCGTCCCTTCGCGAACCCCTCGGTGGTACGACGTTCGACGTCGAGCACCTTGCCCACGGCGAGTTCGCGCACGTGGGTGTACAGCGTGCGGGAGAGCGTCTCGGCGATCGCGTCGAAGGGGGAGCGGTGCTGCTCGCGGGCCTCGCGGATCGCGCGGCCGAGGGCGAGCGCCATCGAGATCGTGCGGGGAACCGCGGTCCGGCGCACGTCCGCGCCGGACATCGCGTACTCCGCGATGTGCCCGACTCCGCCGAGCCGGATGGTGATCGCGCGGGCGAGCCACTCCATCTGGCGGTCGTCGTCGCCGGTGTCGATGATCACGGTCTCGCCGCGCTCGCCGGCGAGGGCGAGGGGCGAGCCGTGCACGCCGTACACCGCGAACGTCTCCATGGATAGCTCGGGGAAGGCGCGCCCCATGCCGTCCGCATCGACCACGGGCATCCCGGTCTCGGCGGCGACGACGAGCGGGATCATCGAGTTGATCCCGCCGCACTCGATCGGCATGGTGGCGTCGGCTGTCCGCCCCAGGTGCCCCTCGAGGGCGCGCAGCGCGAGCGTCGGCTCTGTACCCGCCGGGATCTTCTCGACCATCACGGTCGGTGCGCCCATCTGCGCCGTCGGGATCACGAAGAGGTCGTCCGGAAGGTCCTCCGGATCCAGGATCGTGATCGCGCCGTCGCCGAGGACCCGCTCGACGAGCTTGCTGCCGATGTAGGGGTCCCCGCCGCCGCCCGTGCCCAGCAGCGTCGCGCCGCGGGCGAGGTCGGGGAGGTCCGCGGCGGTGAGCTGCCAGCTCATGCCGCGCCCGCCGTCGCGAGGGAATCTCCGGCGGAGACGGTGCCGTCGTAGCGGTGCGCCGGCATGTCGTAGCCGAAGTAGCCGGGACCGACCATCGCGAGCGCCTCGGCGGTGTGCCAGCGCTCGTCGGCGGGGGCTGCCAGCACGCGCACGCGCTGCCCGTAGCGGAGGGCCTCGGTCGTGATCGGCTCCCCGGACTCTCCCTCGACGACCATGATGAGATCCGGCGTGGTCGCGAGGATCCGCCCGTCGGCCTCGGCGACGAGGTGCTCGTTCTGGAACTGCAGGGTGAGCGCGGTGCCGCCCTCGCCCTCGATTCGCGCGCGGCCGCGCGCGAATCCGGTCGTCGTGGCGCGCTGCACGTCGACGACCTTCCCGTCGAAGAGCTCGCGCCCGGAGAGCTCGCGGACCGCGGCCGCGACCGGATCCGTCTTCGCCGCACGGGCGTCGGCGATCGCGCGCCCTACTGTGATGCACCGTGACAGCGAGCCGCCGACGAGGCCGGTTCTGGCCTGCGCGCCGGTCATCGAGAAGCCGGCGATCATCGTGGAGCAGCCCATCTCGACGGTCGCGACGCGTGCGATCCGCTCCGTCCAGGTGTTGTCGATCGTCTGCAGGACTGCGACGTTGCCCTTCTCGTCGCTGAGCGCGAGGGGCGAGGCGGTGACGCCGATGAGCGTGGGCAGCACCATCTGCAGCTCCGGGAACGCGCGGCCCATGCCGTCGGCGTCCACGAGTGGCAGTCCGAGCGCTGCGGCGGCCGCGACGGGGATCGTCGAGTTCACCCCGCCCACCTCCGCGCACGCGATGTGGGTGACGGGGCGGCCCAGATGCGAGCCGAGGGCGCGCACGGGCTCGACGACCTCGTCCAGGCTCGGGAGCTTCTCCACCATGACGGTCGGTGCGCCCATCATCGCGACGAACAGCACGTGCGCATCGTCGGGGACCTCGGCGAGGCCGAGGACCGGGACGGGTCCGTCCGACAGCGCCTGCCGGGCGAGGAGGGATCCGATGTAGGGATCGCCGCCGCCGCCGGTGCCGAACACGGCGGCGCCGCGGGCGAGATCCTCGATCTGCGCGGTGTCGATCTGCCAGCCCATCTCAGGCCCCCATGTCCAGGTCGCCGACGGCCTTGGCGCGAATGCGCGTGGCGTTGCCGGGCAGGTACGGGATCGGGACCTCGTCGAAGTCGATGATCGCGACCGTGGACGGCTTCGCGCCGGCGGCGATCGCCTTGTCGACGGCCTCGGCGCGCACGGCCGCGATGGTCTCGTCGCGCGCGCCGGGGGCGATCGCGTAGACCTTGTCGATCTCGCCGCCGACCTGGGCGATCGAGGCGCCGATCGCGTTCGCGACCGCGTAGTTCTCCGGGCGGTGCACGGGGCCGAAAGGCTCCAGCACGTCCGGCAGCAGGATGGATCCGCCGCCGACCGCCACGACCGCGATCGGGTCGGGGGAGGTGCGCATCCTGTCCACGGCCTCCGCGACGCGCTCAGCGATACGCGCGAGCACGCGCGCCACGAACTCCGGATCGAGGTGCGCGACCTTCGCGGGGTCGCCGACCTCGGCGCGCCCTGCCGCGACCGCGATGTCGGTCGCGGTGAGGGTCGAGCCGCCGAAGACGAGCGCTTCGGTGCCGAGGCGGTAGCCGACCGAGGCGGGGCCGACCTCGGCGGTCTCCTCGTCCACGATGCTCCCGCCGCCGATGCCGAGGGAGAGCACGTCGGGCATGCGGAAGTTCGTGCGGATGCCGGCGACCTTCACCTCGTTCGCGGTCTCGCGGGGGAAGCCGTTCACGAGCAGGCCGATGTCCGCCGTAGTGCCGCCCACATCGATCACGGCGCAGTCCTGCAGGCCGCTCGTGGCCGCGGCCCCGCGCATCGAGTTGGTCGGGCCGGAGGCGAAGGTCGCGACCGGATAGCGGCGCACGTACTCGTCGTCCATCAGTGTGCCGTCGTTCTGGCTGAGGAAGATCGGCGCCTCGATGCCGTGCGCCCGGACGGCGGCGGTGAGGCCGTCGACGATCTCGGAGGCGAGCTCGCGCAGGGCGGCGTTGATGATCGTCGCGTTCTCACGCTCGAGGATGCCGATCCGGCCGATCTCGTGCGAGAGGGAGATCGCCACGTCGTCGCCGAGGACCTCGCCGAGGATCTCCGCGGCGCGCACCTCGAGGTCGTGGTTGACCGGGCTGAACACGGCCGAGATCGCGACCGAGCGGATCCCATGCGCCTTCATGTCCGCGGCGATCCCGCGCAGCTCCTCGGGATCGAGCGGGGAGATCGGGCGACCGTCGAACTCGTAGCCGCCGTGCGCGAGGTAGCTGCGCGCCCGGGCGGCCTCGAGCAGTTCGCCCGGCCAGTCCACGAGCGGGGGGAGGGCTCGGGTCGCGGGCAGTCCGAGCCGGAGGGCGGCGGTGGGGGCGAGGCGACTGGCCTGCACGAGCGCGTTGATGAAGTGCGTCGTGCCGATCATGACGGCCTCGATGTCGGATCCCTCGAACGGATGGTGCGCGCGCAGATCCTCGATCGCCTGCACGATCCCGTCGGTCACGTCGGGGGTGGTGGAGTGCTTCACCCCGGCGAGGGTGTGGGCGCCGTCCATGAGGACGGCATCCGTGTTGGTGCCGCCGACGTCGATGCCGATGTGCATGGTTCTCGCTTTCTCGGTGTTTCCGGGACTTGTGGTCCCGTCGCGGGGAGTCGGAAGGCGCCGCGCCCCGCGACGGAGTCTGGGGGTCAGACGGCCGCGCTCTCCGCGGGATCGGCCTGACGGGTGGGGACGGCGCCGACGCCGCGGACGAGGCCCAGCTTGCCCGCCGCGATGTACAGGATCATCGAGAGGAACAGGCTGAGGAGGGACGGGATGCCCCAGGTCACGAAGTAGCCGACGAGCGACGAGACCAGCCAGACCACGATCGTGGCGGGCACGATGCGCGGGGCGGAGGCGGGCAGCACGCCCTCCTCGCGGCTGGCGTCGAGCTCGCCGCGCCAGCGGCGCACGATGAAGTACTCGGCGACCATGATGCCCGCGATCGGCGGGAACGCGACGCTCAGCACGATGAGGAACTGGGTGAACTGCCCGAGGATCCCGGCGGCGGCGAGGACGGATCCGACCACGCCGAGCACGATCGTCGTCGTCACGCGGTGCAGGTTCTTGCCGAAGGTCGTGGAGACGAAGTTCACCAGACCCAGGGCCGAGGAGTAGAGGTTCCAGTCGTTGATCTTGAGCGTGCCCGTGATGACGATGATGAGGCCGACGAGGCCGACCGAGCTCGTCACGATCGCGACGATGTCGCCCGACTTCGCGGCGTGCGCGAGGAGCACGCCGGCCAGGCCGATGACGAACTCGCCGAGCGTGACGCCCACGACGGTCTGCTTGACCACATCGGCGCGGGAGCGGTTGAAGCGCGTCATGTCGCCGGTGATGATCGCACCCACGATGAGGCCGCCGGCGACGATGCCGGTGCCGGCCCAGACGCTGATGTGCGGGCCCGGCGCGGGGCTCGTGAGCAGCGTGCCGAGGTCGTGACGGCTGAGCTCGGAGATGACCGACCAGCCCACGAGGATGAGGAACAGCGGCACGGTGATGTTCGCGAGCCACTGCATCCCGAGGAAGCCGAACGCGACGATGGCGGTGACGGCGAGGCCGAACAGCAGGCTCCACAGCCAGGTCGGCAGCACACCGGGCATGAGCGCATCGAGCGACTGCGCGGAGATCGCGGACTGGATGCCGAACCAGCCGATGAGGCTGATGCCGATCGCGAGGCCCACGAGCGCCGCGCCGATCTCTCCGAAGCCGGTCCAGCGGGCGAGGAGGGCCGTGTTCAGGCCCTCGCGCTGCCCGATGAACCCGACGATGCACATGATGACCTCGAGGATGACGGATCCGAGCAGGAACGCGAGCGCGGCCTCCCCGAAGCTCATCCCGTATCCCAGCGTCGCGCCGAGGAGGAACTGCGACAGGGCGGAGACCTGGCCGAAGCGCTGCACGGCGATGCCGAACCAGGGCTTTCGTGCTTCGGGAGTCACGCGGGAGAGGGCGAAGTCGTCGTGCGGCGCGATGCGGGCCATGGTGGGTTTCCTTCGGGCGGAAGAGGATGGTGCCGCTCACGCTAGTGACGAGCCGTCCGCCCCACCATGTGCGATCTGCACTGATCTCATCGTTCGATCGACAGAGCGCACATCTCCTCCGTCGCGGCGGCGGTCATCCGAGGATCTGTGATCGCTCGAACCCGATCCCTCCCGGGTCCCACGGGACCGGTCCGAGCGGTGCGCAGCCTTTCCTCCACTTGTCTGTGATCCCAGACAGGACGTCCTCCTGGGCCCTGTCCGAGCGACAGACGAGGGTGTGAAATCGTCTCATGGCCCACACTTCCCCCGTCACCATCGGCGCGGCGCCTCTGCGCCCCGAGGACGTCGTCTCCGTCGCCCGCTACCTCGCACCCGTCGTCATCGACGCCGGTGCGCTCGACCGCGTCGCCGCCTCCCGCGGCGTCATCGAAGGCATGGCCGCCGACCCCACGCCGCACTACGGCGTCTCGACCGGCTTCGGGGCTCTGGCCACCACCTTCATCGCCCCCGAGCGCCGCCGCCAGTTGCAGCTCAGCCTGATCCGCTCCCACGCGGCGGGCACCGGCCCGGAGGTCGAGACCGAGGTCGTCCGCGGGCTGCAGCTGCTGCGCCTGCAGACGCTCGCCTCGGGCCACACCGGTGTCCGTCCCGTGGTCGTCGAGACCTACGCCGCGATGCTCAACGCCGGGATCACCCCGATCGTCCGCGAATACGGTTCGCTGGGCTGCTCGGGCGATCTCGCCCCGCTCGCCCACGTGGCGCTCGCCAGCATGGGCGAGGGCGACGTGCGCAACGCCGCCGGCGACCTCGTCCCCGCGGCCGACGCGCTCGCCATGGCCGGCATCGCGCCGCTCGAGCTGCAGGAGAAGGAGGGCCTCGCCCTCATCAACGGCACCGACGGCATGCTCGGCATGCTGTCGCTCGCGCTGCACGACCTGGACAACCTCTTCCTCACCGCCGACATCTCGGCCGCGATGTCGATCGAGTCGCAGCTCGGCACGGACGCGGTCTTCGCCGCCGACCTCATGGCGCTGCGCCCGCAGGTCGGCCAGGCCGTCTCCGCGGCGCACCTGCGCGCGTTCCTGGGCTCCTCGCCGATGGTCGCCAGCCACAAGGGCCCGGAGGACGGCCGCGTGCAGGACGCCTACTCGCTGCGCTGCTCGCCGCAGGTGCACGGCGCCGCCCGCGACACCGCCGCATACGCCACCACGATCGCCGAGCGCGAGCTGGCGAGCGTCGTCGACAACCCCGTGGTCACCAGCGACGGCCGGATCGAGTCCAACGGCAACTTCCACGGCGCCCCGGTCGCCGCCGTGCTCGACTTCCTGGCGATCTCCGTCGCCGATGTCGCCTCGGTGGCCGAGCGCCGCACCGACCGCGCGCTCGACCCCGCCCGCAGCCATGGCCTGCCCCCGTTCCTCGCGGACGAGGTCGGCGTCGACTCCGGCCTGATGATCGCGCAGTACGCGGCCGCCGGCATCGTCTCCGAGCTCAAGCGGCTCGCGGTCCCGGCCTCCGTCGACTCGATCCCGTCCTCCGCGATGCAGGAGGACCACGTCTCGATGGGCTGGGCCGCCGCCCGCAAGCTCCGCCGCGCGATCGACGGCCTCGGCCGCGTGCTCGCGATCGAGATCCTCACCGGCGCCCGCGCGCTCGACCTGCGCGCGCCGCTCGAGGCCGGACCCGCCACCGGCGCGGTCCGCGACCTCGTCCGCACCGTGGCCGGCGGCCCCGGCCCGGACCGATTCCTCAGCCCTGACATGGAGGCCGTGACTGCGCTCGTGCAGTCCGGCCAGATCGCTGCGATTGCGAAGGAGCACGCGAATGACTGACACCACCACCACTGCCGGCCCGACCCTGTCGGACCCGACCCGTTCGATCCGCGCTCCCCGCGGCAACGAGCGCACCGCGAAGAGCTGGGGCGCCGAGGCCGCCAAGCGCATGCTCATGAACAACCTCGACCCCGAGGTCGCCGAGCACCCCGAGGACCTCGTGGTCTACGGCGGCACCGGCCGTGCCGCGCGCAGCTGGGAGGCGTACGACGCGATCGTGCGCACCCTGGACGAGCTCGAGCCCGACGAGACCCTGCTCGTGCAGTCCGGCAAGCCGGTCGGCGTGTTCCGCACGCACGAGTGGGCGCCGCGCGTGCTCATCGCGAACTCCAACCTCGTCGGAGACTGGGCCACCTGGCCCGAATTCCGCAAGCTCGAGGCCGAGGGCCTGATGATGTACGGCCAGATGACGGCCGGATCCTGGATCTACATCGGATCCCAGGGCATCCTGCAGGGCACCTACGAGACGTTCGCCGCCGTGGCCCGCTCGCTCGGCAAGGACTCGCTCAAGGGCACCCTGTCGCTCACCGGCGGTGCCGGCGGCATGGGCGGCGCGCAGCCGCTCGCCGTGACCCTGAACGACGGCGCCTGCCTCATCGTGGACGTCGACGAGTCGCGTCTCGCGCGCCGCGTCGACCACGGCTACCTCGACGTGTACTACACCGACCTCGACGAGGCGATCGCCCGTGCCGTCAAGGCCAAGGAGGACGGCGAGGCGCTCTCGGTCGGCATCGTCGGCAACGCCGCCGAGGTCTTCCCCGAGCTGTTCCGCCGTGGCGTGCCGATCGACATCGTCACCGACCAGACCAGCGCGCACGACCCGCTCGCGTACCTGCCCATCGGCATCTCGGTCGCCGACTGGAAGGCCGAGGCCGAGCGCGACCCCGAGGAGTTCACCCGTCGCTCGCGCGAGGCCATGGCCGCGCACGTCCGGGCGATGGTCGCGTTCCAGGACGCCGGTGCCGCGGTGTTCGACTACGGCAACTCGATCCGTGCCGAGGCCGTTCTCGGCGGCTTCGACCGCGCGTTCGAGTTCCCCGGCTTCGTGCCGGCGTACATCCGCCCCCAGTTCGAAGAGGGCCGCGGCCCGTTCCGCTGGGCCGCGCTCTCGGGCGACCCGGAGGACATCTACAAGACCGACCGTGCCATCGCGGAGCTCTTCCCCGAGGATGCCGCCCTGCACCGCTGGCTGGAGAAGGCCGGCGAGAAGGTGCACTTCGAGGGACTGCCCGCCCGCATCTGCTGGCTGGGCTACAAGGAGCGCCACCTGGCGGGCCTGAAGTTCAACGAGATGGTCGCCTCGGGCGAGCTGTCCGCTCCGATCGTCATCGGCCGCGACCACCTCGACTCCGGTTCCGTCGCCAGCCCGTACCGCGAGACCGAGGCCATGAAGGACGGCTCCGACGCGATCGCCGACTGGCCTCTCCTGAACGCGCTGCTGAACACCGCCTCTGGCGCGAGCTGGGTCTCGCTGCACCACGGCGGCGGTGTCGGCATCGGCCGGTCCATCCACGCCGGTCAGGTGACCGTCGCGGACGGATCCGCGCTCGCCGCGGAGAAGCTCGAGCGCGTGCTCACCAACGACCCGGGTACCGGCGTCATGCGGCACGTCGACGCGGGCTACGACCACGCGAAGGACATCGCACGCGAGCGCGGTCTCAAGGTCCCGATGGGGCTCTGAACAGAGCTCGGACATCGATCAGGGGTCGTTGAGCGAGGACGCGCGTAGCGCTCAAACCGAGCGTCGCGCTGAGCGAGCGAAGCGAGACGAAGAGACGAGACGTGGTTCCCACAAGGGCTCGGCGTTTCGCCTCGTTCACTCGCTCAACGGCTCCGGATGACACTTTTGCGAAAGGCTGAGGACATGCGGATCCTGATCACGAACATCGGCGAACTCACGACGAACGTCGCCGAGGGCGACGACGTCTGCGGCACGCTGCACGACGTCGCCGTGCTCGTCGAGGGCGAGCGGGTCGCCTGGGTCGGCCCGGCGGCCGACGCACCGGATGCCGATGAGATCGTCGACGCGGCGGGTCGCGCGGTGATCCCCGGCTTCGTGGACAGCCACAGCCACCTCGTCTTCGGCGGCGACCGCGCCGCGGAGTTCGAGGCCCGCATGCAGGGCCAGAAGTACGCGGCGGGCGGGATCCGTTCCACGGTCGCCGCGACTCGCGCCGCGACCGATGACGAGCTGCGCGCGCGCCTGCGCGGTTTCCTCGACGAGATGCTCGCCCAGGGCACGACGACGGTCGAGATCAAGAGCGGCTACGGCCTCGACGTCGCGACCGAGGAGCGCCTGGTGCGCCTCGCCGCCGAGGTCACCCCCGAGGTCACGTTCCTCGGCGCGCACGTGGTGCCGGCCGAGTACGCCGACCGCGGCGACGAGTACGTCGACCTCGTGACGGGGGAGATGCTCGACGCCTGCGCCCCGCACGCCAAGTGGATCGACGTGTTCTGCGAGACCGGCGCCTTCACGGTGCCGCAGTCCCGCCGCGTGCTCGAGGCCGGCATCGCCCGCGGGCTGCAGCCGCGCGTGCACGCGAGCCAGCTCGGCCCCGGGGAGGGGGTGCAGCTGGCCGTCGAGCTCGGCGCCGCCTCGATCGACCACGGCACCTACCTCACCGACGACGACGTGACCGCGCTCGCCGCATCGGACACCGTCCTCACCCTCCTGCCCGGCGTGGAGTTCTCCACCCGGCAGCCCTACCCGGATGCCCGTCGGCTCATCGACGCCGGCGTGACGGTGGCGATCGCCTGCGACACGAACCCGGGATCCAGCTTCACCTCATCGATGCCGTTCTGCATCGCGGTCGCCGTGCGCGACATGCGCATGACCGTCGCCGAGGCGATCCACGCCGCGACCGCCGGCGGAGCAGCGGCCCTGCGCCGCGACGACATCGGCCGCATCGCCCCCGGCATGCGCGCCGACCTCGTGCTGCTGAAGAGTCCGAGCCGCGTGCACCTCGCGTACCGTCCAGGAGTGCCGCTCGTCGAGACGGTCTGGAAGGACGGCGTGCGGTTCGCCTGATCGGCGTCAGCCGAGCACGAAGCGTATCCGGGATCCGGGTGGCAGCTGGCCGGCGAGATCGAGGTCCGCATCCACGACCGCGCCGATGACGGGGTACCCGCCGGTGAGCGGATGGTCGGGCAGGAACAGCACGGGCTGACCGTCGGCAGGGACCTGGAGCGAACCCGTCACCGCGCCCTCGCTGGGCAGCTCGGAGAGTACCGCCCGCGAGAGGGGGACATCTCCGTGCAGGCGCAGCCCGATGCGATCCGAGTGCGGCGTCACCTCCCACTCCTGGCCGAGGAGCGTCTCGACGGCGCTCGGTGCGAACCAGTCCTCGCGCGGGCCGATCGTGATCCGCAGCGCCACGACCTCGCCCGGCGCGGGCAGCGCCCGTGCGCGCGGGAGCGGCTGCACCGCGGCGCGGACCGCGCGCGGATCGCCGATCCCGAGCGCCGCGCCGGTCCGCAGAGGCGAAGGGCCGAGACCCGCGAGCGTGTCGGTCGAGGCGCTGCCGAGCGTGCGGCGCACCGCGAACGCGCCGCGCACGGCCAGGACGCGGCGGAGCCCCCGCGTCGGGAAGCCCACCTCCAGCACGTCGCCGGGGGAGAGCGGGAACGGCGCACCCCTCTGGATCGCGTGCTCCGCGCCATCGGCGCCGGTGAGCAGGAGCGGACCGTCGGCGCCGGTCACCACGGCGACGTCGCCTCCGCGCAGACCTTCGAACCGGAGCCGTGCGCCGCCCAGCAGCTCCAGCACCGGGGCTCCGGCCGGGTTGCCGACGGCGTCGTTCGCGTCGCGCAGGGCGATGCGGTCCGCCGCGCCCGAACCCGAGACGCCGAGGGCGGCGCGACCCGGTCGTCCGCGGTCCTGGACGAGGATGGGGAAGGCCGTCTCCGCGACGACGACGCGCGGGCCGGCTTCGTCCACGTCAGGGCCGCTCCTGCGCGTCGTCGGCGCCGGTGTCGCATCGGAGAGGACGATCCGGGGACGTGAGGCCAGCGTGAACCGCACCCCCGTGCCCGGCGCGAGCAGCGCCGGAGGATCCCTGTCGGCGTCCCAGACCACTGCCTCGGTGCGGCCGATGAGCTGCCAGCCGCCCGGGCTCTCCCGCGGATACACGCCCGTGAAGGCGCCGGCCAGACCGACGGATCCCGCGGGGACCCTGGTGCGGGGCGTGGCGCGGCGGGGCACGTCGAAGAGCGGATCGGATCCGACGAGATACCCGAACCCCGGCGCGAAGCCCGAGAAGGCGACCCGCCACCGCGCCGCCCGATGCCGGGCGGCGAGCTCGGCGGCGGACACGCCCAGGAGCTCGGCCACCGCCGGGAGATCCTCACCGTCGTACCGCACAGGGATCCGGATCTCGCCGTGCGCGGTCGCCGGCTGTTCCGGCGCGGGCCACGAGCGCAGCCGCGCGCTCAGCGCCGCCGCCGACGTGCGCGCAGGGTCGTACCGGACCAGGACGGTGCGCGCCGCCGGCACCAGCTCGACGATGCCGGGGACCTCACCCCAGGCGAGGTGCCGCCGGATCGCGTCGTCGAGATCGTCGACCTCGACGAGCAGCGCGTGATCGGAGGCGGTGAGGATGCGCATCGTCGGATCAGGAGACGCCGGGAGGGGCGACCTCGACGCCGGCGCGGTCGAGGGCGGTGCGCACGGCGCGCGCGATCGCGACGGCACCCGGCGTGTCGCCGTGCACGCACACGCTGTCGGCCTGGATCGCGACGCTCTCCCCGGTGATGGCGGTCATCGTTGCCGTGGTCGCCAGCTCGACGACGCGTGCGGCGATCGCCTCCGGGTCATGCAGCACGGCGCCCGGCTCGGAGCGGGGGACCAGCGTGCCGTCCGCGCGGTAGGCACGGTCGGCGAACGCCTCCCGGAGCACCCGCAGCCCGCGATCTGCGGCCAGCCGCAGCACACGGGATCCGGGCAGGCCCATCACGGCGAGGTCGTCGCCGGCCGCGAGGATGCCGTCGATCACGGCGGACGCCTGCACCTCGTCGTGCACGATGCGGTTGTAGAGCGCCCCGTGCGGCTTCACGTACGAGACGCGCGCACCCTCGGCGGCAGCGAGGGCGCGCAGTGCGCCGATCTGATACAGCGTCTCGTCGGCCAGCGTTTCGGCATCCACGTCCAGGTCCCGGCGGCCGAACCCCGCGAGATCGCGGTAGCCGACGTGCGCGCCGATCGCGACGCCGTTCCGGGCGGCGAGACGGGCTGTGCGACGTGCGGTCACCGCATCGCCGGCGTGGAAGCCGCACGCGATGTTCGCACTCGTCACGACCTGCAGCATCGCCTCGTCGTCGCCCATCGGCCAGGCGGCGAAGGACTCGCCCAGATCGCTGTTCAGATCGAGAGTCACCGTCGGCTCCGCTTCTCGTGGTCCCGATCGCCAGCGTAGAGCAGATCCCGATGCCTGCGGATCCGCCCGCGCAGGAGCCGCGGGGCTCAGCCCAGCGCCTCCGCGCACACCACGGCCGCCGCCGCGGACCACGCCTGCGGGCGGCACGACGCGGGATACGGCACCGGGGCGACCCCGGGGGTGCGGCTGTCGCCGGCATGCAGCTCGGGCATCCGGTAGTCGAAGCCCTCGGCCGCGTCCACGAGCTGCCGGGCGACCGATGCCGCCTCGGCGCGGAGACCGGCGCGGAGCAGGCCGTGCACGGCGACCGCGGTGTCGTGCGCCCAGACACTGCCGCCGTGATAGCTGAGCGGCCAGAAGCCCGCCGCGCCGGACGACATCGTGCGGATCCCGAAGCCGCTGGACATCGAGTCCCGGAGCAGCAGCTCCGCGCACGCGCGCTCCTCATCCGGATCCAGCAGACCGGTGCCGATCAGATGGCCGATGTTGCTGGTGAGGGTGTCGACGGCGGCGCCGTGCGCATCGAGCGCGATCGCGGGATAGTGGCCCTCGGACGTCGTCACCCAGTAGGCGGTGCGGAATCGCGTGCGCAGATCCGCGGCCCAGCTGCGCAGTGCGTCGCCGCCGTCCTCGCCCAGGGCGTCGAGCAGCTCCGCACCCCTCACCGCGGCCTCGTAGGCGTAGGCCTGCACCTCGCTCAGAGCGATCGGGCCCTCGGCGAGCCGGCCGTTGCGCCACTGGATCGAGTCGCCGGAGTCCTTCCAGCCCTGGTTCGCGAGGCCGTGCCCGGTCTCGTCGACATAGTCGATGAAGCCGGATCCGCTGGCGTCGCCATGATCGGTCATCCAGCCCAGCGCCGCGCGCAGGCTGGGCAGCAGCTCGCGCACCTCGTCCTCGGGCATGCCCGCGTCGCGCGCATCGGCGAGCAGGCAGACCCAGAGCGGGGTGGCGTCGACCGTGCCGTAGTACAGCGGTGGCAGGTGCACGCCCTCGTTCGGCAGCGACAGTGCGCCGCTGCGGAGCTCGTGCGGGATCTTGCCCGGCGCCTCGGCGGTCGCCGGGTCCTTCTTCGTGCCCTGCAGGCGCGCGAGCACCCGCAGGGTCGAGGCGGCGATCGACGGGTCCTGCGACAGGGCAAGGCGTGCCGCCCAGATCGAGTCGCGGCCGAACAGCGTGAAGAACCAGGGCGCGCCGGCGGCGTAGAACGCGTCGTCCGGGTGCGCGGGAAGCGCGAGGCGCAGGGCGGAGAGGTCGCCGGCGGCGCGGTCCAGCCAGCGGCGCAGGCGCGGATCGGTGGTGGCGGGCACGGTGGCGTCGGCCGGCATCGAGGGCTCGGTCACGACCAGCGTGGAGTCCTCGAGGGTCAGCTCGAACGAGAACTCCTCCGTCGAGCGCGGCTCCAGCACGGTCGTCCAGCGCACCGCGAGGAAGGCCTCCTCGACCGCGATCGCAGCCCCCGGGGCCGACAGTGCGAACGAGGCCGCACCTGAGGAGGCGCGCTCGCCGTCCCAGCCCCACGCCCCGCGATCGGCCATCCCGGCCTTGACGTGCTGCAGCGGCTCGAAGTCGGGTGCGATCCGCACCGTGAGGGAGACCGGTACCGGGACATCGCGATGCGAGGAGACGCGGATCCGCTCCTCGACGGCGCCGGCGCGCACCGTGCGGGTGCGGTCGAGGCGCACCTTGGGGTCCGGCTGATCGTCGTCGATGCCGCGCAGCACCGCGGCGAACACGACGCCCTGGGGTGCGGGGGAGGAGCAGGCGATCGTCTCGACGGCCGTGCCCTCGACGGCGACGGTCAGTGCCCGCACATGCCGCACGTCGCCGTGGTACACCCCGTGGATCGGCGCGGATCCCATGTCTCCGGTCTCGTCCGACCACACCTGGGTCGGAGCCTGGAGGACGATGACGGCGTCGTTCAGGAGGGGCTGCAGCGGGGTGTCGGTCATGGGGCTCCTTCGTGAGGGGCGGTGTGCGGGCGCGGGGCCCGCCGGATGGGGATGAGGACGGGTCAGGACAGGGGGCTGGAGGGGAGGACGCGGGCGTCGAGGCGCAGCTCGGAGCCGTCGGCGGAGACGGCCCAGGCGTACGCATCCGGTCGCTCAGCCACGACCTCGACGAGCTCGGTGCCGCGGTAGAGCAGGCCGACGCCCTCGTCGACGCCGCAGCCGGGAGGGATCCGCCCCGACGCGACCGCATCGCGGAAGACCGGGCGCCGGGACGGCTGGGAGTCGTGGTGCGGGCTGAAGGAGCCGGGGAGCAGGCCGAGACCGTCGGCGACGACCTGCGCCTCCGGGCCGAACGACGTCGTGGTCCCGCCGCGATGCCAGCACAGGCCGCCGGCGGATCCGCCGGCGAGCACGACGCCCGCCTCCCACGCCTGCCGAAGCAGGTCGTCCAGACCGTGCGCCCGCCACAGGGCGAGCAGGTTCACGACGCTGCCCCCGCTCACCCAGATCACGTCGCGGCTGAGCACGTGCTCGGCGAGGCGTTCGTGGTTCGGGTGCGGGAACACTCGGATGTGGCTGCCCTCGACGCCGGCCGCGCGGGCGGCCTCGAGCTCCGCGCCCTCGACGACGCGGGGATCACCGCCGGCGGTGTTCACGTGCGCGACGCGGGGAGCGCGCCCGGTCACGCCGGCGAGCTCGATGGCGAAGTGCAGCAGGGGGCCGTAGGCGGCGTCCTGCCAGCCGCCGTCGACCATGCCGCCGCAGGTGGCGAGGATCGTGGGCGCGTCGGCGGTCATTCCTTCACTGCCCCGTCGCTCGAGTTCATGATGCGCTTCTGGAAGAGGAAGAACATCACGGCCACCGGGATGGTCATGATGATCGCCGCGGCGAGCTTGAGCGGATACTGGCGGCCCTGGCTGAGCTGTCCGTTCGCGAGCTGCGCGACGCCCTTCGTGAGCGTCGTGAGCTCGGGCGACTGGGTGGACACGATGAAGTGCGCGAGCTCGTTCCAGGACCCCTGGAAGGACAGGATCACGATCGTGATCAGGGCGGGGCGCGCCATCGGCAGCACGACGGACCAGAACACCCGGAAGGTGCCGGCGCCGTCGATCCGCGCCTGCTCCTCGACCGAGACCGGGATCGACTCGAAGAAGTTCTTCATGATGAACACCCCGGCCGCATCCACGAGGAGCGGCAGGATCATCCCCGCATAGGAGTCGTACATGCCGAGTGTGTTGATCACGAGGAACTTCGGGATCAGCAGCACCACCGCAGGAACACTCATGACGGCGATGAGACCGGCGAAAACCACGGTGCGCCCGCGGAAGCGGAGCCGCGCGAGCGCGTAGCCCGCGAGCGAGTTGAAGAACACCCGGCCCGCGGTGACCACGATCGTCACGATCACCGAGTTCTTGAACCAGGTCGGGAAGTCACTGCGCAGGAACAGCTGCGTGTACGCCTCGGTCGTGAAGGTGTGCGGCACGAGCGCGAGCGGGTTCCCCGCCGCGTCCGGATCCGTCTTGAAGCTCGTCGCGACCTGGATGAGGAAGGGGTAGATGTAGACCAGCGCGAGAGCGATGAGCAGCGCGTACAGGACCGACGTGGAGGCGATCCGCACGGTGCCCCGGCGCTTGCGCCGGGCGACGAACGGGGCGGGAGCGGTGGTGGTCATCGCGGGGCTCCTTCGCTCGGGGCGGGCGCTCGGTCGACGGCTGCGGCGTGTGCGGCGGCGCGCTCGGCGGCCTCCACATAGGGGCGGTTGCGGCGTCGCGAGACGGGGCGCTCACGCAGCACCCAGCGCTGCACGAGCGTGAAGCCGATGATGATCACGAACAGGATGAACGCGATCGCCGCGCCCTGCCCCCATTCCTGGTTGAGGAACGACGACTGGTACGACTGGTACGCGGGCGTGATGGTGGTCTTGGCGGGCTGGCCCCTCGTGCCGGTGTAGATCTGGTCGAAGATCTGCCAGCAGCCGATGAGGCCGAGCGTGAGCACGGTGAACAGGGTCGGCCGCAGCTGCGGCAGGGTGATCCGCCAGAACCTCTGCCAGCCGTTCGCCCCGTCCATCATCGCCGCCTCCTGCACCTCGCCCGAGACGTTCTGCAGCGCGGCGAGGAAGAGCAGCATGAACGTGCCGCTCGTCGTGAAGATGGCCATGATGATGTACACGCACATCGCGACGCTGGGCCCGCCGATCCAGTCCCAGAACGACACCCCGAGGAAGCTGTTCTGGGTGAGCGCCGCGGGTCCGCCGGTCGCGCCGAAGTGCAGGATTCCGGACGGGTCGTTGAGCCAGTTCGGCCCGTTGATCCCGAGCCAGCCGAGCGCGGCGTTGACCGCGCCCGTGGTGGAGAACAGGAACAGGAACAGGACGGTGATCGCGACGGAGCTGGTCACCGAGGGGAAGTAGAAGGCCGTGCGGAAGAAGCCGCGGCCCTTGAGGATCTGGCGGTTCACGAGCACCGCGAGGAACAGGCTCAGGGCGGTCTGGCAGGGGACCACGAGGATCACGTACCAGGCGTTGTTCTTGAGGCTCATGCCGAAGTCCGCCTCGGCGAGCCCGCCGCCGAGCAGCAGTGCGGCGTAGTTCTTCAGGCCGACGAACGAGACGCCGCCGGAGAAGGGCGAGCCCCGTCCGCCCCAGTCGCTCACGCTCACCCAGAGCGCCATCAGGACCGGGACGACCAGGAACAGGCCGAGCAGGATCAGCATCGGGGCGGTGAAGAGCCACCCCGAAGCGGTCTCACCGCGCCGCAGGCCCTGATGGCCTGCGGGACGGTGAGACCGCACGGTGGAGGAGGCCATGATTACTTGGTCAGGGCTTCCAGGTTCTTCTGGGTGGCGTCGAGGATCGCCTTCGGGTCGCCGGTCGCGAGCGAGCCGAGCTTGCCGTTGAAGTCGGTCACGACGTCGTTGGCGCCCTTCGCGGTGGGCACGCCCTGGGCGTAGTCCGCGCCGTTCAGGAACGGCACGAGCGCGGCGTTGTCCTTCTTCCACGTGTCGGCGGCCGACTTGATCGACGGCATCGGGCCGAATGCCTTAGAGAAGGCGAGCTGGCTGTCGGCGCTGGTGAGGTGCTCGACGAGGTCGAGGGCGGCCTTCTGGTTCTTGCTGTCGGCGGAGATGCCCCAGCAGTTCGTGAACTGCAGGGTGCCCTTCTTGCCGTCGGGGCCCGCGGGCAGCTCGACCGCCTTGTACTTCACGGCCGGGTAGTCGTTGGTCATGGCACCGGTGATCCAGTTGCCTTCGACGACCATCGCGGCCTTCTGGGTGCCGAACGCCTCGCCGCCCCAGCCGGATCCGAGATCGGCGGCGAACTTCATCGAGCCGTCGTTCAGCAGTCCCTTGACGTAGTCGAGAGCCTTCACGTTGCCCGCTGCATCCGCGGTGGCCTTGGTCGAGTCGGCGTTCATGAGACCGCCGCCGGCGGCGACCATGAAGGCGCCGACGCGGGCGTACTCGCCGCTCATGGACAGGCCCACGTGGCCGTCGGCGGTGAGCTTCTTGGAGACGGCGGCGAGCTCGTCCCAGGTCTTCGGGACGTCGGCGTCGGTGAGTCCGGCCTTCGCCCACATGTCGGTGTTGATCACGAGCTGCAGCGTGGAGAAGTCCTTCGGGGCGCAGTACAGCTTGCCGTCGTAGGTGAACGACTTCAGCAGGCTGGGGTAGAAGTCGTCCTTGTTCTTGAGCAGATCGCCGTAGGCGAGCAGAGACCCGTTCGAGGCGTATCCGGCCAGGGCGTCGGTGGACTGGTAGAACACGTCGGCGGGGGAGCCGGATGCGAAGCCCTGCGAGAGCTGCTGGTTCAGGTCGCTCGCCGCGGTCACGGTGGCCTTGATGCCCGACGTCTTCGACCACGCGGACACGGCGTCGTTGACGGCCTTGGTCTCCGCGTCGCCGGACGAGCCGATGAGGATGTTCAGCGGCTTGTCGGACGATGTGAGCTTCGTCGATCCGGTGCTGCTGCCGGCGTCTCCGCCGGAGAACCCTGAACCGCAGCCGGTGAGCGCGATCGCGCCGGCGAGGACGAGGGCTCCCGCCCCGAGCGCGGCGCGAGTGCTGTGCCGTGTCATGTCTCTTCTCCCTTGATGAGCATCCGTGATGATGTGTGCTTCTCGGTGGCGACGGGACGCCGTCGCAAGAATTTGAACGATCAAACTCTGTGTCGAATACGCTAGGCGGCGAGAGCACGGAGTGTCAAGGTGGGAAGGTGGTCCCGGATGCCGAGCCGGATCCGGGGAGGGAGAGACATGGCGAGAACGCCGACCGTCGAGGACGTCGCGGAGCGCGCCGGCGTGTCGCGGCAGACGGTGTCGAACGTGCTGAACACCCCGGCGATCGTGAAGCCGGCCACGCGCGAACGCGTGCAGCAGGCGATCGTCGAGCTGGGCTATCGCCGTCACGCGGCGGCCCGCCAGCTGCGCACCCGCCGCAGCTCGACGATCGGCATCCACCTCGATCCCTATGTCGGCGGCGTCTCCGGCGTCGTGCTGGACCGCTTCGTGCACGCCCTCACCGAGCGCGCGAGCGAGCGCGGCATGCGCATGCTCGTCTACGCCGCGCGTACGGCCGGCGATGAGATCGCACGGCTCGCAGAGCTCTGGGAGGGCTCCGAGATCGATGCCGCGATCATCACCGGCACCTTCCACGGCGACCCGCGCACGCGCTGGCTGGGCGAGGCCCGGCTGCCGTTCGTCGCGTTCGGACGCCCCTGGGGCGAGGACGACCTCGCCGCCCCCGAGCACCTCTGGGTCGATGTCGACGGCGCCGCCGGCACCAGGGCCGCCACCGAGCACGCGCTGGGCTTCGGCCCGAGGGTCGCGTTCCTCGGCTGGCCGACGGGGTCGGGAACCGGCGACGACCGGGAACGCGGCTGGCGCGAGGCGATGGCCGCCGGCGGCACGGCCGGGCCGCGCTGGACCAGCGAGGAGGACGTCGCACGGGCGCGGGCCGTCGTGGCACGCGCCGAGGCGGACGTGGATGCCGTCGTGTGCGCGAGCGACTCCCTCGCGATCGGCGCCCTGCTGGCGCAGACGGGGGGATCCGCGCGGGTACCCGTGATCGGGTTCGACAACACGCCGACCGCGGAGGCGCTCGGCTTCTCCAGCGTGGAGCAACGTCCTGAGGACGTCGCCGCGGCGACCCTGGAGCTGCTCATGGGGCCGACCGGCGAGGCGGTCACCCCGCGGGACGTGCGAGCGGGCACCGCGCACGCGCTGATCGAACCGCGCCTCGTCGTGCGCTAACGGGTCGCTCGAGCGGGCGCGGCCGTTCGTCCGCCGATGGCCCCCGCGTCGTGCGTCGGCCGAGCCGGGTCCCGTCGTGCGTCGGCCGAGCCGGGTCCCGTCGTGGGGTGAGTGGATCCAGCTCCATCCGCCCGCGACCGCGGGATCGGGCATAGCGTGGTGGCATGGCACGGATCCTCGTCTTCGGCGGCCACGGCAAGGTGGCCCTTCTGCTCGAACCCCTCCTCACGGCCCGTGGCGACCAGGTGACCGCGGTGATCCGCGACGCCGGCCAGATCGAGGACGTGCGCGCGACAGGTGCGGATCCCGTCGTCTTCGACGTCGAGTCGGCGTCGCGGGAAGCCATGGCCGCGCTGATCGCCGGGCACGACGCGGTCGTGTGGTCGGCAGGTGCGGGAGGCGGCTCGGCGGAGCGCACCCGGGCGGTCGACCTCGACGCCGCGGTCCGGTCCATGGCGGCGGCGGCCGATGCCGGAGTCGACCGGTACGTGATGGTGTCGTACTTCGGATCCTCGCCGGAGCACGGGATCCCCGCGTCCGACTCGTTCTTCGCCTACGCCGAAGCGAAGGCGGCGGCCGATGAGGCGCTGCGGGCCACCGGACTCGAGTGGACCGTGCTCGCGCCGAGCCGGCTGACGCTGGAGGAGCCGGCGGGGCGGATCGACGCCACGTCGGAGGTCTCGGGCAGCGTCTCACGAGCCGACGTCGCCCATGTGATCGCGCAGGCGCTCGTGGAGCCGGCGACCGTCCGACGCACGATCCGGTTCAACGCGGGAGAGGTTCCCGTCGACGAAGCGCTGCACGCCGTCTGATCCGATGGGCCAGCTGGTGCTGGTGCTGGACCGTCGGTCTTCCCGCCCCGGGGTCAGCGCCGGTTGAGCGCGGCCAGCGCGATCCTGTCCAGAGCCCACACGGCGAAGAGCGCGATCCCGGCGACGCCGAGTCCGCTCGCCCAGAGCGCCGCTGCCACCGCGGCGAAGAGCACGGTCTCGAGGAGCACCCGTCCTGCGGGGCGGATGTCGAAACGCGCCTTGGGCGACAAGAGCAGGCCCCAGACGACCGCCAGCACGATGACGGCCGCCACGGCGCCGATCCATCCCGGCCAGCCGGGGGCGAGCCGCACCGCGGCGGTGGCCGCGCCCGCCAGCAGTGCGAGCTCGATCAGGAACCGCAGTCCGAGGGCGATGCGCAGGCCAGGGCCGCCGTCGAGGAACGGATCGCGTGCCGGGCCGTCGCTCATCGGCGGATCAGGGCCGGCCGGCCAGCGCGGCGAGCAGCTCCAGCACGCAGAGCGCGGCGAGGCGCACGGTACGGGCGTCCTCGTCGTCCGCCGTCGCGTCCACCTCGGCGATGTCGGCGCTCACGACGCGGGGATCGCCGGCGATGCCTCGCACCAGCGCACGCAGCTCCCAGGCCGCGAACCCGCCGGGCACGCTCGCGGGGCATCCCGGGGTCGCGGCGCGGTCGCACGCGTCCACGTCGATGTCGAGGTGCACGCGGGAGGCGTCTCCGGCGCCGGCGATCTCGACCGCCTCGGCCACGACGTCGTCGATGCCGCGGCGGCGCACCTCGTCCAGAGTGATCACCCGGATGCCCCAGTCCGCAGCGCGCTGCGCGTAGGCGGCGGAGTTCGCGAAGTCCGCGATGCCGATCTGCACGATCCGGTGCGGGTCGATCGCGGATCCCTCCGGGGCGTCCTCGACGAGGCGGCGCACGGGTGAGCCGTTCGAGACGCCGTCGCGCAGATCGAAGTGCGCGTCGATCGTGATGAGCCCCGTGGATCCGGATCCGAGGGCGACGGGGTAGGTGAGGGAGTTGTCACCGCCGAGTGCGATCACGAGGCGCGATGCCGCGGACAGCTCGGACACGCGGGCGATCGCGCGGGCGATGCCCTCGTCGCCGTCCGGCTCGTGCACGTCGCCGGCGTCGGCGATCCGCAGCACGGCGTTCAGGTCGACCACGGGCGGGCCCATCAGGGTCGGGCTGTAACGGCGCAGGGCGTCGCGGATCGCGGCCGGCGTCGCATGCGCGCCGGTGGGCGAGAGCGACGTGCGCCAGGTCGGAACTCCGAGCACGACCGCATCGGCGGGCGTGCCGAACTCGGGCCAGTCGCCCCCGCGGGGCCAGAGGGGATCGTGCGACAGTGCCATGTGGAGTCCCTTCCCGGACGCGCGGGCGGCATCCGAGAACAGCGTGCCACGGCGCGGGTTCTCCGCGGGGATGCCCGTGCGAACGTTGTCTGGCCCACCAGACACCCAGCGTGCAGGTTCCGGTTCGTCTCGCCCGGGCCCGGTTGACTCCGGCGGTTGTCGGTCGGGTTCGCGCCGCTGTCGTGTGTGCCGGCATGCCTCGCTTGCCGGCCTGCTGCCCGCGACGATCCGCACACGATGTCACGATCAGCACACGAATACGCCGGATCCGTGTGCTGATCGTGACAGGGTGTGCTGATCGTGACAGTCCGCGGTTCGTCACACGCCGCGGTTCGCCGCACGCCTCAGCTCGCCGCACGCCTCGGTTCCTCACCGCGGGTCGCCGCACGCTGCGGATCATCACTCGCCGTGCATCGTCACACCCCGCGGAGTGCGGCGAGGATCGCTGCCTGCACGGAAGGCCAGTCGTGCACGACCTGCGCGTAGTCGAACCGGAGGGTGCGGTATCCGAGGCGCGCAGCGGCGGTGTCGCGCACGAGATCCCGGTGTCGCTGCGTCTCTCCGTCGTGGTTCTCCCTGCCGTCCACTTCGATGATGAGCCGGTCGACCACGAAATCGACCCTGCCGACCCCGACGATGCGCACCTGGCTTTCGAGGCGCAGACCGATCAGGTGCAGTCTCAGCCGCAGCAGCGATTCGAGTCCGCTGTCCGCGTCGTGCCGCGCCAGATCGACGAGCCAGCGGGCGGAGGCCGGCAGAGCTTCGCGGATCCGCCGGCGAGCCGCCACGGGCAGAAGTCGTTGCCTCCAGGCGGACTCGAAGGCGGCGAAGAACGCCTCATCTCCGGCGCAGAGGCGCAGGTGCAGCAGGGCGGTCTCGAGATCCGCCCGACCGAGTGGCGGTGAGCCGCGGTAGTAGTGCGGAACGCAGGCGCAGTCCGGATGCGCGCGCCCATGCCGCCCCGCGCCCAGCCAGACGTGCGGCCCGGCGACCTCGGGCAGCACCCAGATCCGCTGCTCCATCAGCACGCTCGCGCACGTGAGCGCGCCACCATGCGTGACCGCGGCGCGGACGTCGGGAACGATCGGGCCGGCCGCGAACACGCCGTCCCTCAGGCGGTCGACCGTTCCGGCACGCACGGCACGGGCGAGCGCTGTGCGGGTGAAGCCGAGCCGCTGCAGGTCCGGTCCCCGGGCGATGCCGCCGCGGCGTCGGATCGTGTCGATCAGGGAGAGCATGTCCTCAGCGTGGCGAACTCCACTCGCCCCCGGCGCCGACATCACGGGATCCGTGCACAACCCTCGATGTCGGGCCACTGTGAGGGACGATCGACCGGAACGATCGGCACACGATGTCACGATCAGCACACGAAAACGCCGGATCCGTGTGCTGATCGTGACGGGGTGTGCTGATCGTCACGGGGCCATGGGCAACACCTCACCCGGGCCCCTCCGGATCCAGGGGCTAGACCGAACCGAGGGGTAGTCCGGATCCAGGGGGCAACCGTGCTCGGCAGCCAGGCCGGGCCCAGGGAGCAGACCGGGCCCGGCACGGCTAGGCCGGGCCCGGCATGGCTACACCGGGCCCAGGGGCCAGACCGGGCCCGGCACGGCTACACCGGGCCCAGGGAGCAGACCGGGCGCGGAACGGCTACACCGGGATCACGGCATGGGCGACCGCGAAGATCGCGAGCCCCGCCAGAGCTCCGACCACGGTGCCGTTGAGCCGGATGTACTGCAGGTCGCGGCCGACCATGAGCTCGATCTTCTCCGTGGTCTCGGCCGGATCCCACCGCTCCACGGTGTCGGTGATGATCGAGGCGATGTCGTGCCGGTAGCGGTCGACGAGGAACACGGCGGCGTCGGTGAGCCAGGTGTCCACGCGGTGCTGCAGCGGGTCTTCCGTGGCCAGGCGATCGCCGAGCTCGCCGATCGCCACGGCGGCGCGACGGCGCAGCCCGCTCTCGGGATCCGCGAGTGCGGACAGGAGCCCGGTCTTCGCCGCGTTCCACACCTCGGCGGCCAGTGCGCCCACGCGCGGGCTGTCGAACACGGCGGCTTTGGCGTTCTCCAGACGCGCCCTCGTGTCGGGGTCGTGCTGCAGGTTGTTCGCCAGGCGGGAGAGGTATCCGTCCAGGGCGCGTCGGGCGGGGTGGCGCGGATCCGCCTGCACCGCGCGCACGAAGCGCACGGCCTCGTTGTAGGCGGCCTCGTCGACGAAGCGGTGCGCAAGGCGCGGCACCCAGCCCGGCAGCCGGCGCGAGAGCAGCCCCTGGAACGCAGCTGCGTTGCCGTCCAGCCAGGTGGCGATGCTGTCCACCGCGAGGTCGACCGCCCCGCGATGGGCGTCGGCTTCCACGATGCGCTGCAGCCAGGCCCCCGCGGGCGTGCCCCACTCCGGGTCGACCAGGTGCTCGCGGGCGAGCTCCGCGATCACGCTCTGCACGTCGTCGTCGCTGAGAGCGCGCAGCACGGCGGAGGCGATCGTGGATCCCTCCGTCGCGACTCGCTCCGCATGCGAGGGCTCGCGCAGCCAGGATCCGAGTCGCGCGGCGATCGAGGCGTCCTCGAGCTTCGTGCGCACGACCTCCGCGGAGAGGAAGTTCGTCTCGACGAACTCGCCGAGCGTGCGGCCGATCTCGTCCTTGCGGCTGGGGATGATCGCGGTGTGCGGGATGGGCAGTCCGAGCGGGTGCCGGAACAGCGCCGTCACGGCGAACCAGTCGGCCAGAGCGCCGACCATGCCGCCTTCTGCGGCCGCGCGGACGTACTCCAGCCACGGGTAGCGCCCCTGCAGCCAGAACGCGACGACGAACGCGATCGCCATCACACCGAGCGCGGCGAGGGCGACGGCCTTCATCCGCCGGAGGGCCCGCAGACGCTCCAGATCCGCCGGGGACAGCAGTGCTTCACGGGCGCGAGCCATGCGCCCATCCTTGCAGAGCCTCTCCACGCCTTGCAGAGCCTCACCGCGCGAGGCGGGCGGTACTCTCTACCTCGTGATCGAAGACATCAAGAAGCGCGCCCTGCACCGCACCAGCATCCTCGAGGGGCAGCTCCGCGGCGTCGCGAAGATGATCGAGAACGAGGAGTACTGCATGGACATCATCACGCAGTCCCGCGCGATCCAGCGTTCGCTCGAATCCCTCAACAAGCTGCTGCTCGAGAACCACCTGCGCACGCACGTGGCGCACATGTTCGACGAGGGCGGTGAGCAGCGCGAGCAGGCCATCGAGGAGCTTCTGAAGGCGTTCGACTTCCAGGCGAAGTAGCTCGCTCGTAACACGCACGAAACACGCATATTCGTTGACAGACGCCTGATCGACAACGAATATCGTCGCAGGAATCCGACGAACCTACGTTTTCCTCTGTACTGAGCGCAGATCCTGTGCCAGACTCTCCGCAGCGAAGAACTCACTGTGGAGGTTCCATGAGCGGTCCCATGTCCGTACCTGCTCAGAGCACGACCGATGCGGCCACCGGCGGCGTCGAGATCTCTGGCGTCACCAAGTACTACGGTGAGGCGACGGCCGTCGACCGGCTGTCGCTGTCGATCCGGCCGGGGGAGTTCCTCTCCCTTCTCGGTCCCTCGGGATGCGGCAAGACCACGACCCTGCGCATGATCGCGGGCTTCGAGCACCCCGACGAGGGCGACATCCGCCTGAGCGGCCGGAGCGTCCTCGGCCTTCCCCCGCACAAGCGGGAGGTGAACACGGTCTTCCAGGCGTACGCGCTGTTCCCGCACATGACGGTGGCGGAGAACGTCGCCTACGGACTGCAGCAGCGCGGGGTGCCCAAGGCCGAGCAGCGCGAGCGCGTGGCCGAGGCCCTCGACATGGTGCAACTGCGTCGCTTCGCCGACCGCAAGCCCACCCAGCTGAGCGGCGGGCAGCAGCAGCGCATCGCGCTGTCCCGCGCTCTGATCAACCGCCCCAGCGTGCTGCTGCTGGACGAGCCGCTCGCGGCTCTCGACCGCCAGCTGCGCGAGGAGATGCAGCTCGAGCTGAAGCTGCTGCAGTCCCGGCTCGGCACGACCTTCGTGTTCGTCACGCACGACCAGGCGGAGGCGCTGTCGATGAGCGACCGGATCGCGGTGATGCGTGCGGGGCGGATCGAGCAGCTCGCCGCCCCCGCCGACATCTACGCCGAACCGGCCTCGGCCTACGTGGCCTCGTTCATCGGCCAGCAGAACTTCCTGCACGGGACGGCACTGGGCGGCGACGCCGTGGACACCTTCGCGGGAACCGTGCACGGCCGCTGGGGCGGCGCGCAGAGCGCTCCCGGATCCGCCGCCGTCGCCGCGATCCGCCCGGAATTCGTGCGGCTCGCTCCTGCGGGACGTGCGGACGAACCCGGCCTCGACGGCACCGTGCTGGGCGTCTCGCATCTGGGCGAGACCCTGCAGGTCGCCGTGGACGTGGGCCGCGAGCAGACGTTCCTGGTGCGGATCCCCGCTCCCGGCGCGCCGGCGGTGGCCGTCGGCGACGCCGTGCGCTGCACCTGGAGCGACGCCGACGTGCGCATCTTCGCCGGCGACGGGATCCCCGAGACGGCCACCCACGTGATCGCCCTGCCCAAGGAAGCGGCCTGATGGCGCACGGCGGCGCTCACGGCCAGGCCCCGGTGCGGGTGCTCGCGAACGCTCCCTCCGCACGCAAGATCGGTGCCGAGCTGACGCGGCGCGGCTTCCTCGCGACCGCGCTCGCGGCCTCGGGCGCCGTGCTGTTCACCGCCTGCGCCCCGCAGAAGGCGTCCGCGGCATCCCAGGCGAACGGCGGTCCGCTCGAGGACAAGCTCTCGATCTACACCTGGAGCGACTACGACAATCCGGATCTGCTGAGCGCCTTCACGAAGAAGAAGGGGCCGAAGATCGTCGTCGACGCGTTCAACTCGAACGAGGAGCTCGTCGCGAAGCTGGTCGCCGCACGCGGCACGTCGGGCTACGACATCGTCGTCCCGACGGGTCCGTTCATCCTCCCGATGGCCGAGAACGGTCTGCTGGAGCGGCTGAACCTCGACCTGATCCCGAACTTCCAGACGATGAACCCCCACTTCATCCACCGCACGTTCGATCCGAAGAACGAGTACTCGATCTGCAAGGCATGGGGCACGACGGGCTTCGCCTACGACAAGACCGTGATCAAGCGGGAACTGACCGGGTGGGCCGACTTCATCGATGCGGCGCAGAACGAGGCCTCCGGGAAGACCTCCCTCCTCGATGACCCGGCGCCCATGTGCGGCATCTACTTCTGGTCCCACGGGATCGACTGGAACACGACGGACGAGAAGCACCTCGCGGACTGCGAAGCGTTCATGACGAAGGAGATCGCCCCGCACGTGATCTCCTTCGACTCCGCACCCGGCGGACAGATCATCCCGCAGGCGACCGCGGCACTCGTGCAGGTGTACAACGGCGACGCGCGCACCGGGATCGCGGCATCGAAGAATCCGGAGCGCTGGCAGTGGGTGCTGGGGGCCCCGGCGACCGAGATCTGGATGGACAACTGGTCGATCGCAAAGGGGGCGCCGCACCCCGAGGCGGCGCACGCCTTCATCAACTTCATCATCGCGCCGGACGTGCAGGTGAAGCAGATGGACTACATCGGCTACGACACCGGCGTCGAGGGCAATCAGCAACGGGCCGAGGAGGCGGGATTGGAGAACCTCGACATGGTCTTCTTCACGGAGGAGCAGATCGCCACGATGCACGAGGGGAAGTTCACGAAGGCCCAGGAGCGGATCGTGGCGATCTGGAACGCGACGAAGGCGGCCGCCGGTGCGTAAGCTCAGGATCCGCTTCGGCCTGGCCCTGCCGGCCTGGGTGTGGCTGCTCGTCTTCTTCGTCGTCCCGATCGGCGTCGTGGTCTGGTACAGCTTCGGCTACAAGCCGAGCATCTTCTCGACCAACGCGAACGACAAGCTGTCCTTCGATCGCTACGTCGAGGCGCTCTCGCCCACCTTCTTCGCGACCTTCCAGAACACGCTCTGGGTCGGCATCGCCGGAACCGCCCTGTGCCTGATCATCGGCGCTCCCGTCGCGTACTGGATCGCGGTGAAGTGCGCGCCGAGCCGGCGCGGGATGTTCCTCGCCCTGGTGATGGTGCCGTTCTGGACCAACTTCCTGGTGCGCACGATCGGCTGGCAGATCATCCTGGCGCCCGAGGGCTGGCTCTCGCACGCACTGCAGTTCCTCGGCGTGATCCCGGGGCCCCTGGGGATCCTGAACACCCGCGGTGCGGTGCTGCTCGGCGTCGTCTACAACTATCTGCCGCTCATGATCCTGCCCCTGTTCGTGGCATTCGACCGCGTCAGCGGACCGCTGCGCGAGGCGAGCAAGGACCTCGGCGCCGGCAGCTGGCAGACGTTCTTCCGCGTGACGATCCCGCTCGCGCAGCCCGGCATCATCGCCGGGGTGCTTCTGGTCTACATCCCGCTCATGGGCGACTACATCACGGCGACCGTCCTGGGCGGTGCGAAGGGCAACATGGTCGGTCAGATCGTCGCCAGCCAGTTCCAGACCGCGCAGAACTGGGCGCTCGGATCCGCGATGGCCGTGCTGCTCATCCTCACGATCGCCCTGTCGATCGGGGTCATGGCGGCGATCGGCTGGCTCGTCACGATCCCCATCCGCCGCAGCTACCGACTGACGCTGGAGGACGCACGATGACCGTCGTCGCAGAACGCCCCGCCGAGCAGGCGGATCCGTCACCGTCCACGACCCGGGCGGGATCCGGTCGCCGTGCGAAGGCGCCGCGCAACGTCAGTCGCTGGCTGCTGCCGCTGTGGGCGACGCTCGTGTTCGTCTTCCTGTTCCTGCCGATCGCCGTCGTGATCGTGTATTCGTTCAACGTCGGCCGACTGCTGATCTCGTGGGACCACTTCGGCTTCGACTCGTTCGCCGCGATCGTCACCAAGCCGGCCGTCCGCGACGCGGTGCTGGTCTCGCTGCGCACCGGCCTCATCGCGGCCGTGCTCGCGACGGCGCTCGGCACCCTCGCCGGCATCGCGATGGCACGCACCCCCGGCAAGTGGGTGCCGTGGTTCCTGGGACTGCTGCTGCTGATCTCGGTGACGCCCGAGATCGTGGACGCGGTGGCGCTGCTGCCCTGGGTCGTCTTCCTCGGCCAGGATCTGGGGCTGTCGATCTTCAACGACGGCACCGTGCGCCTCGTGATCGGCCAGTCGCTGTTCTCCATCGCGATCGTGTCGTACATCGTGCGGGCGCGCCTGGTCGGCCTCGATGCGAAGCTGGAGGAGGCCTCGGCCGATCTCTACGCCAAGCCGTTCACCACCTTCGCGAAGGTCACGCTGCCGCTCGCGATGCCGGCCGTCCTCGCGGGCTTCCTGCTCTCGTTCACGCTGGGGCTGGACAACACGATCGTCTCCGCCTTCGTGCAGGTCTCGGGCACCACGCCCTGGCCCGTGTACGTGCTGAGCGCGCTGCGCAGCGGCCTGCGTCCGGAGATCGCCGCGGTGTCCACGATCATGCTCGTGCTGACGCTCGGGGCTCTCGCGCTCGTGGCCCTGGTCTTGAAGAAGGCAGGCGACTCCGCGGCCGACATCGCCCGGACGATGGCGGGAGGCTGAGCCGGGCGGCTAGCCTCGGCTGCGTGGACGCCTCCGACCTCGCCGCCCTCCGCGGCGGACTGCTCGCCTTCTGCTATCAGATGCTGGGCTCCCCGTTCGACGCGGAGGACGCGGTGCAGGATGCGCTCGAACGGGCCTGGCGCGGCCGCGCGTCCTACGATCCGGCCAGGGCCGCTCTGTCGACCTGGGTGTACCGCATCGCGCGCAACGTCTGCCTGGACAGGCTTCGCGAGACGCCGCGCCGCCCGCTCCCGCGCGACCTCACGGATCCGGGCATCGACGTCGGCGCCCCTCTGGTCCCGGCCATGGACGTGCCGTGGCTGGTGCCGGCACCGACCCGCTGGTGGGCCGACTCCGAGCCGGAGCGGGTGGTCGCCGAGGCCTCCGGGGTGCGGCTCGCGGTGACTCTCGTGCTGCAGGCGCTGCCCCCGAAGCAGCGCGGCGTGTTCATCCTGCGCGAGGTGCTCGGGCATTCCGCGGCGGAGACGGCCCGGATCCTCGAGACGAGCGTGCCGTCGGTGAACTCGGCGCTGCAGCGCGCGAAGGCGGCAGTGGCAGAGCGGTCCTCTCGCGCCGCGCCGCTGCGGCGCGAGACGGTCGAGCGGTATGCGCGCGCCATCGAGCAGGCCGACGTCGCGGCTCTCGCAGAGCTCGTCGCCGATGACGTGCTGTTCGAGATGCCGCCCGTGCCGTACTGGTCGATCGGTCGGGAGACCTACGCCGCGTTCATGGCGCACCTGTTCGACGGGCAGGGCACGCGCTGGCAGACCCGCCCGATCTCGGCCAACGGGCAGCACGGCTTCCTGCTCCTGCGCGTCGATGAGGACGGCCCTCAGCCGCACACCGTGCAGCTGTTCGAAGCCGATGCGACGGGAACCAGGATCGGCCACGTGCTGGTGTATCGCGACGCGGCGCTGTTCGCCCTGTTCGAGCGCGACGGCGTCGTCGCCGTATGAGGTACCCGAACGGATCCCGCTCGCACCGATGAGTTCGACGGCTCTCGTCCGTACACCCTTGTGAAGCCCTCCGCGGAGGATCCGCATCGGGGCACGACGCAAGGAGCACGACATGGCACGCATCATCGTGGCGCAGTTCATCACCCTCGACGGGGTCGTGGAGGACCCGGACGGATCGGACGGCACGCCCTTCGGAGGGTGGGCGTTCCGCCATGGCCGGGAGGCGATCGCGGGAGACAAATTCGGCTACGGGACGATCCTGCAGACAGGCGTCTTCCTGTTCGGACGCCGCACCTGGGAGTCGTTCTCGGCTCTGTGGCCGCCGCGCGACGCGACGGATCCGTTCGCCCGCGCGTTGAACGCCGCGGACAAGGCGGTCGTCACGGGCGGTGACGTCGACCTCGATCGCTGGCAGCACTCGCGGCGGGTCGAGTCGGATCCGGTGGGCTGGGCGCGGGAGACCGCGGCGGAGCGCGACGTCATCGTGATCGGCAGCGGCTCGCTCGTCGACGGCTTCGTCGCGGCCGGTGCCGTCGACGAGTACCGTCTGCGCGTCTTCCCGACGGCGACCGGCGCCGGCCGTCGGCTGTTCCCCGACGGCGCGGCGCTCGACCTCGTGAGCGTCGAGCAGATGGGGCCGACGAGCCTCGTGATCGCGACACCGTCCGCTCGGGGTCGTTGAGCGAGGACGCCGCACGGTCGTTGAGCGAGGACGCGCAGCGACCGAGACGAAACGCAGATCGAGACGAAACGCCGCACGGGTTCAGAGGGAGCGGATGCAGAGGAAAGGGGAGGGCGGATCCCCATCCGCCCTCCCCGTGTCGCGTCCCCAGCGACTACAGCACCGACTCGGCCTCCTTCAGCACGCCGCGCAGGATCCCGGTGATCTCGCGGAACTCCGCCGGACCGATCGTCAGCGGCGGTGCGAGCTGGATCACAGGGTCGCCGCGGTCGTCCGCACGGCAGTACAGCCCGGCCTCGTAGAGAGCGCCGGAGAGGAACCCGCGCAGCAGCCGTTCCGACTCGTCGTCGTCGAAGGTCTCCCGCGTCGTCTTGTCCTTGACCAGCTCGATCCCGAAGAAGTAGCCGTCGCCGCGCACGTCGCCCACGAGCGGCAGATCGAGCAGCGTCTCCAGTTCTGCGCGGAACAGCGGCGAGTTCTCCCGCACGCGCTCGTTGAGCTTCTCCTCCTCGAAGATGTTCAGGTTCTCCAGCGCGACCGCGGCCGAGACCGGGTGCCCGCCGAACGTGTAGCCGTGCGGGAACGACAGATCGCCGTGGGCGAAGGGCTCGTAGATCCGGTCGCTCACGATCGCGGCGCCCAGGGGGGAGTAGCCGCTCGTGATGCCCTTGGCGCAGGTGATGATGTCGGGCACGTAGCCGTAGGCGTCGCACGCGAACATGTGCCCGATCCGGCCGAAGGCGCAGATCACCTCGTCGGAGACGAGCAGCACGTCGTAACGGTCGCAGATCTCGCGCACCCGCTGGAAGTAGCCGGGCGGGGGCGGGAAGCAGCCGCCGGAGTTCTGCACCGGCTCGAGGAAGACGGCCGCGACCGTCTCAGGACCCTCGAACTGGATCATCTCCTCGATCCGGTCGGCGGCCCAGACTCCGAACGGCTCGGGATCCGTCGGCGCGCCCATCTCGGCCGCGCGGTAGATGTTCGTGTTCGGAACGCGGAACCCGCCCGGGGTGACCGGCTCGAACATCGCCTTCATCGCGGGGATGCCCGTGATCGCGAGCGCGCCCTGCGTCGTGCCGTGATAGGCGATCGAGCGCGAGATGACCTTGTGCTTGGTGGGCTTGCCCTGCAGCTTCCAGTAGTGCTTGGCGAGCTTGAAGGCGGTCTCGACGGCCTCGCCGCCGCCCGACGTGAAGAAGACCCGGTTCAGATCGCCCGGGGCGTAGCCGGCGAGCCGGTCGGCGAGCTCGATCGCGGCCGGGTGCGCGTACGACCACAGCGGGAAGAACGCCAACTGCTCCGCCTGCTTCGCGGCGGCCTCGGCCAGCCGCTTGCGGCCATGGCCGGCGTTGACGACGAAGAGGCCGGCCAGCCCGTCGATGTACTGCTTGCCGGTGTCGTCCCAGATGTGGTGTCCCTCGCCCCGGACGATGATCGGCACACCGGTGCGGTCCATCGTGGACTGCCGGGTGAAGTGCATCCAGAGGTGATCGTGTGCTTTCTGTTGCAGATCGGCGCTCATGTTCCGATCTTGTCACTCGAAATCGGAATTGACAACAGAAATCGAAGGTTGAAGTCCCCGGATCCTGCGGATTCCGAGGTCACGGGTTCCGGCGGCGGAATCACGCCGTCACGGCAGCTGGACGACCTCGGTGTCCGGCATGGGCGCGGCGTCGCGGTCGCGCAGATCCGGGAAGAACCGCACGAACACCGCCGAGACGACGAGCGCCGCCGCCGCGAAGCACGTGGCGGCGAGGTAGGCGCCCGTCGGGCTGTGCAGGCTGTCGATGAGGAATCCGGCGATGGCGGATCCGGCGGCCGCGCCGATCAGCTGCCCGGTGCCGGCCCAGCCGAACGCCTCCGCGGTCTCGGAGAACTTCACGCTCGCGGAGGTGATCGCGAACAGCACCGCGAGGGCGGGGGCGATGCCGATGCCTGCCGCGAGCAGGGTGCCGCCGAGCCAGAACACGTTGAGGGAGACCATGGTCAGCGCGAGGCCGACGGTCACGATGGTCAGTCGCCGTGCCATCGCCCACGGCCCCATGGGCACCCGGCCCGAGGCGAGACCGCCGACGAGGCTTCCCACGGAGAAGACGGCGAGCACGAGCCCCGCCTCCAGGCCGCCGTGGTCGAAGGTCTTCACCACGCCTGCCTCCACCGCGGAGCAGGCGCCGATGAGGAGGAAGCCGATGACCGTGGCCAGCAGCACCGGCGGCTTCAGCACGACGGCGCCGAAGCCGCGGCGGCTGCGCGGGATGCGCACGCGCCCGACCTCGGGGGAGAGGATGAACCAGGCTCCGCCGCCCACGAGCACCGCGGCGACGAGCAGCAGGCCCTGCACGGTGCCGACCTGCGTGGACACGATCGTGATGACGACGGGCGCCACGATCCAGATGATCTCCTGCAGCGATGCGTCCAGCGAGAACAGCGGTGTGAGCTGCGAGGAGTTCACGAGCTTCGGGTAGATGGTGCGCGCGGCGGACTGGATCGGCGGGGTGGAGAGCCCGGCGATCAGGCCGAGCACCACGTAGCCGGCGAGCGGCAGGAACGAGAAGAACGCCAGTCCGAGGAATGCGAGCACGCAGATCGACAGGGTCAGCGTGAGCACGGGGCGCATGCCCCAGCGGCCCATCCAACGGCTGGTGACGGGGCCGGACACGGCCTGTCCGATCGACGACGCCGCCAGCACGAGTCCGGCCGCCCCATAGGATCCGGTCGCGTGCTGCACGTGCAGCAGGATCGCGAGGCTCGCCATGCCGTTCGGGAACCGCGCCGTCAACTGCGCGGCGATGATGCGCCCGACTCCCGGTACGCGCAGAAGCTCCTTGTATCCCGATCCGGCCACGGATCAACGCTACAGGTCGCGGGGCGCGGAGAGCAGGTCCCGCGTCCGCCCGGACCGTCCTGCGGGAGGAGTCGATGCGACACGCCGACGACACGCCGGAGGGCGATTTCCACAGGCTGAGGAATGTCCGCGGCCCCTTCTAGCGTCGGATCTGTGGAGGGATCCGACGGGGGCGTCCGCGAGCCGCGGGAAACCGCGGTTCGGGAGGGCTCCGCGGCTGCCCCGGGCTGTGGACAGAAGCGTGGAGAACCTGTGTTGTAGCGGTGGAATACGGTGGAAAACTACACGGTTGTAACTACTAGCCCTTGTGGTCGATCCGAATGTCCGCACCTATATGTAGTATTGAACTCCCGGCAGGGCCACCTGTCCGAAAGCCGGGTTCTGAGGGGAAGAAGAGGCGCAATACATGTCCATCACGGTCTACACCAAGCCCTCCTGCGTCCAGTGCAACGCGACCTACCGCGCGCTCGACGCCAAGGGCATCGAGTACGAGATCCACGACGTCTCCGAGGACGCCGCGGCGCTCGAGCACGTGAAGTCGCTCGGCTACCTGCAGGCGCCCGTCGTCGTCACCGACGAGGACCACTGGTCGGGGTTCCGTCCCGACAAGATCGACGAGCTCGCCGCTCGCCTGGCGTAATCGCGGAGGAGGCGATCTCATGAACGCCGCCACCGCGACCGCCGCGCCGCTTCTGGTCTACTTCTCGAGCATCTCGGGCAACACCGCCCGGTTCATCGAGAAGCTGGGCCTGGAGGCGCGGCGGATCCCGCTGCACAGCACCGAGGAGCCGCTCGTCATCGATGAGCCCTTCGTGCTGGTCACGCCGACCTACGGCGGCGGGCAGGGGCGCGGCGTCGAGAAGGGCGCCGTGCCGAAGCAGGTCATCCGGTTCCTCAACGACGAGCGCAACCGGCGACACATCCGCGGAGTGATCTCCGCAGGCAACACCAACTTCGGCGACGCGTTCTGCGCCGCCGGTGACATCATCAGCCGCAAGTGCCACGTGCCCCACTTGTACCGGCTCGAGATCTACGGCACACAGGACGACGTCGATCGCGTGAGCGACGGATTGGAACGATGGTGGGTATTGCAGTCGAAGAGCACGCAGAGCGTGACGCAGTGAAGGCCGAGGCCGACTACAAGGCGAACCAGGCGTACGAGGGGCTCGATTACCACGCCCTGAACGCGATGCTGAACCTGTACGACGCGAACGGGCAGATCCAGTTCGGCGCCGACAAGCGCGCGGCACGGGAGTACTTCCTGCAGCACGTCAACCAGAACACGGTGTTCTTCCACTCGCTCAAGGAGCGCCTGGACTACCTCGTCGAAAAGGAGTACTACGAGGGCGCCGTCCTGGACAAGTACTCGTTCGACTTCATCAAGGAGCTCAACGAGTTCGCCTACTCGAAGAAGTTCCGCTTCGAGACCTTCCTCGGTGCGTTCAAGTACTACACGAGCTACACGCTCAAGACGTTCGACGGCAAGCGCTACCTGGAGCGCTTCGAGGACCGCGTCGTGATGACCGCCCTCGCGCTCGCCGACGGCGACGAGGACGTGGCGAAGAACCTCGTCGAGGAGATCATCTCCGGCCGCTTCCAGCCGGCCACCCCGACGTTCCTGAACGCCGGCAAGGCGCAGCGCGGCGAGCTCGTCAGCTGCTTCCTGCTGCGCATCGAGGACAACATGGAGTCGATCGCCCGCGGCATCAACTCCGCCCTGCAGCTGTCCAAGCGCGGCGGCGGCGTGGCGCTGCTGCTGAGCAACATCCGCGAGTCGGGCGCCCCGATCAAGCAGATCGAGAACCAGTCCTCGGGCATCATCCCCGTCATGAAGCTGCTCGAAGACAGCTTCTCCTACGCCAACCAGCTCGGTGCGCGTCAGGGCGCCGGCGCGGTGTACCTCAACGCGCACCACCCCGACATCATGCGGTTCCTCGACACCAAGCGCGAGAACGCCGACGAGAAGATCCGCATCAAGACGCTGTCGCTCGGCGTCGTCGTGCCGGACATCACGTTCGAGCTCGCCAAGAACGGCGAGGACATGTACCTCTTCTCGCCGTACGACGTGGAGCGCGTCTACGGCGTGCCGTTCGGCGACATCTCGGTGACCGAGAAGTACCGCGAGATGGTCGACGACCCGCGCATCAAGAAGACGAAGATCAACGCGCGCGAGTTCTTCCAGACGATCGCCGAGATCCAGTTCGAGTCGGGCTACCCGTACATCATGTTCGAGGACACGGTGAACAAGGCCAACCCGGTCAAGGGCCGGATCAACATGTCCAACCTGTGCAGCGAGATCCTGCAGGTCAACACCCCGACGACGTACAACGAGGACCTCTCGTACGCGCAGATCGGCAAGGACATCTCCTGCAACCTCGGCTCGATGAACATCGCCCTCGCGATGGACGGGGGCGACCTCGGCGCGACCGTCGAGACCGCGATCCGCGGCCTCACCGCGGTGAGCAACCAGAGCCACATCGCCTCGGTGCGCTCGATCGAGGACGGCAACGACCGCTCGCACGCGATCGGCCTGGGCCAGATGAACCTGCACGGCTACCTGGCGCGCGAGCACGTCTTCTACGGATCCGAAGAGGGCGTCGACTTCACGAACATCTACTTCTACACGGTGCTGTTCCACGCGCTGCGCGCCTCGAACAAGCTCGCGATCGAGCGCGGGACGGCGTTCGACGGCTTCGATGACTCGACCTACGCGTCCGGTGCGTTCTTCGACAAGTACATCGATCAGGAGTGGGCGCCCGCGACCGAGAAGGTCGTCGAGCTGTTCGCCGGTCACCACATCCCGACGCAGGCCGATTGGGTGGAGCTGAAGGAGTCCATCCAGAAGCACGGCATCTACAACCAGAACCTGCAGGCCGTGCCGCCGACCGGATCCATCTCGTACATCAACAACTCGACGAGCTCGATCCACCCGATCGCGTCGAAGATCGAGATCCGCAAGGAAGGCAAGCTCGGTCGCGTCTACTACCCGGCGGCGTTCATGACGAACGACAACCTGGAGTACTACGAGGACGCGTACGAGATCGGCTACGAGAAGGTCATCGACACGTACGCCGCGGCCACGCAGCACGTCGACCAGGGCCTGTCGCTCACGCTGTTCTTCAAGGACACGGCGACCACGCGCGACATCAACAAGGCGCAGATCTACGCCTGGCGCAAGGGCATCAAGACGATCTACTACATCCGCCTGCGTCAGATGGCGCTCGAGGGCACGGACATGGCCGAGTGCGTCAGCTGCATGCTGTGAACCTCTGATCAGGCATTCTTCTGAAGGATTGATATGACTCCCGAACCGCTCAAGCTCGTCGATCGCGTCCAGGCGATCAACTGGAACCGCATCCAGGACGACAAGGACCTCGAGGTCTGGAACCGTCTGGTGAACAACTTCTGGCTGCCCGAGAAGGTGCCGCTGTCCAACGACATCCAGTCGTGGAACACGCTCACCCCGGAGGAGCAGACGCTCACCATGCGGGTATTCACCGGCCTGACGCTGCTGGACACGATCCAGGGCACCGTCGGCGCCGTGTCGCTCATCCCCGATGCGATCACCCCGCACGAGGAGGCCGTCTACACGAACATCGCGTTCATGGAGTCGGTGCACGCGAAGAGCTATTCCTCGATCTTCTCGACGCTGTGCTCGACGAAGGAGATCGACGAGGCGTTCCGCTGGTCGGTGGAGAATCCGAACCTTCAGAAGAAGGCTCAGATCGTCATGGACTACTACCGGGGCGACGAGCCGCTCAAGCGCAAGGTCGCCTCGACCCTGCTGGAGAGCTTCCTGTTCTACTCGGGCTTCTACCTGCCGATGCACTGGTCGTCGCGGGCGAAGCTCACCAACACGGCCGACCTCATCCGCCTCATCATCCGTGACGAGGCCGTGCACGGGTACTACATCGGCTACAAGTTCCAGCGCGGCCTCGAGACGCTCGACCAGACCAAGAAGGACGAGCTGAAGGACTACACCTTCTCGCTGCTCTACGAGCTCTACGACAACGAGGTGCAGTACACCCAGGACCTGTACGACGGCGTCGGCCTCACCGAGGACGTCAAGCGCTTCCTGCACTACAACGCGAACAAGGCGCTGATGAACCTCGGCTACGAGGCGATGTTCCCGGCGACCGTGACGAACGTGAACCCGGCGATCCTGTCGGCGCTCTCGCCCAACGCGGACGAGAACCACGACTTCTTCAGCGGTTCCGGATCCTCCTACGTCATCGGCAAGGCCGAGGCCACGGAAGACGAGGACTGGGACTTCTGAGTCGCAGCACACGAGAGGCCCGGATCCGCGATCATCGCGGGTCCGGGCCTCTTCCTGTGCCGGAAGGGATCAACCCGCCTGGTGCTCGGCGGCGACGTCGAGGATCCAGGTCACGCCGAAGCGGTCGGTCAGCATGCCGAATCCCCGGCTCCAGGCCGATGCGGCGAGCGGCTCGATGATCGATGCGCCCGCGGACAGCGCGTCCCAGTACTCCTTCACCTCGTCCAGGGCGGTGCCGCGCACGGAGACGAAGAAGGGCTGCTCGGTGAGCGTGACGCCGTTCTCGCGGCGCGTCGGACCGCCGGTCGCGGGGCCGGCGGGCGCGCCGGGAATGTCGTAGGCCATGACCCGGAAGCCGCCCTCGGACTCGAGCTGCCCGAAGACGACGTCGTCGGCACCGGGGGCATCCTTCGGCATTCCGAAGTCGCCGTAGGTCGCGATGCCGAGCCGACCGCCGAACACGGCCTGATAGAACTCCAACGCCTGGCGCGCGTCGCCGCGGAAGTTGAGGTGGGTGGTCGTCGTGATGCTCATGAGCGCTCCTTGATCAGATGTTTTCCCGGCTTCCCCCGGACTCGCTCAGCCTCGCATCCATATAGGTCAGATCATGTCCTATACCAGAAGTACTGTTCATACATGGCCGCTCCCACCTCACGCCTGCTCACCCTGCTGTCGCTCCTGCAGACCAGACGCGACTGGCCGGGATCGACCCTGGCCGAGCGGTTGGAGGTCAGCCAGCGCACGGTCCGCCGCGACATCGAACGACTCAGGGAGATGGGGTACCGCATCCAGGCGACCATGGGGCCGGACGGCGGATACCGCCTGGGCGCGGGCAGCGAGCTCCCGCCCCTGCTCTTCGACGATGACCAGGTCGTCGCGCTCGCCGTCGCGCTCCAGGCCGCGACGGCTTCCGGAGCCGGCATCGAGGAGGCCTCCCTGCGGGCGCTGACCACGATCCGTCAGGTGATGCCGTCGCACCTTCGGCACCGCCTCGACGCGCTCCGCTTCACCACGCTCCCGTCGCGCCCCTACGACCACCTGCAGGATGCGGTCTCGACCGGCGTGCTGATCGCGATCTCGGCTGCGGTGCGGGCCGACGAGGTGCTGCGCTTCGACTACACGAGCGGCGCTCGTCGTGCGGACGACGACCATCGGCCTCTGCGGCGGGTGGAGCCACATCACCTCGTGACCGCCCGGGGCCGCTGGTATCTGGTCGCCTGGGATCTCGACAGGGATGAATGGCGGCTCTTCCGCGCCGATCGCATTGCGCCGCGCACACCTGCGGGCCCGCGATTCGCGCGCCGGGAGATCCCGGGCGGCGACGTCGCCGAATACGTCTCTGCGCGGTTCAAGGGCTCTGCCGAGGGGGACCGCTGGCCGTGCCAAGGCAAGGTCGTCCTCTCTCTGCCCGCTCGTGACGTGCTGCCGTTCGCGGGTGGCGGAGTCGTCGAGGACCTCGGCCCCGACCGGTGCTCGCTCGAGATCGGCTCGTGGTCCTGGATCGCCCTCGCGGCGGACCTCAATCGGTTCGACACCGACATCGAGGTCGTCCGCCCTCCGGCACTCGCGCACGCGTTCGCCGTGCTGGCTGAACGGAACGCGGCGACCGCCCGGGGGAAAGGTACGCCCGGTTCAGCAGTTGCGAAGGCGGCCGCTGATACCGTCTCCTGACGGCGGACGAGGGGAGACACGGTGGCCGACGACCCGACCCTCGGACTGACGCTGAGCGGCGGCGGCGCCTACGGCGCGGCCCAGGCCGGAGTGCTGCAGGTGCTCGCGGAGCGCGGCATCCGCCCCGGGATCGTCGCGGGGACCAGTGCCGGCGCCCTCCTCGGGGCCGCATATGCGGCCGGTTTCGATGCCGATGCGATCGATCGCGCGGTCCGTGGCTTCCGCTGGGGCGCGATCGCGCGATGGTCACTGCGCCCGCGCTGGGGCCTGCTCGACACTCATGCCGTGACGGACGCGATCCACCGAATCCTCGGGCGCGACCCACTGATCGAAGACCTGCCCCGCCGCTTCGGCGCCTACGCGACGGATCTGCGCACGCGCCGCGGTGTGATCCTCGACCGCGGTCCGCTCAGCACCGCCCTGCGCGCCACGGTCGCGGTCCCCGGGGTGCTGCCGCCGATCCGCCGCGATGGCGCGCTCCTCGCCGACGGCGGAATGGTCGACAACGTCCCCGACTCCGTGACCCGCGCGCTCGGCGCAGAGCGGACGATCGTCGTCCGCCTGCACGCGAAGTGGGAGAACGTGCGTATGATGCGCACCGTCACTGCGACGGCCGACCTCGTCGCCGATCCGACCGTGATCCTCATCCAGCCGCAGATGGAGCGCATGGCGCAATGGGTGATGAAAGATGTGCCCCGGCTCATCGCGGAAGGGCGTCGCGCCGCGGACGAGGCCCTGGATGCCGCGCATCGTGACGGCCGCCTGATGGCCGCTGCCTAGGCCGCCGCCTGCCCGCACGCCCTGGCGCCGCCCGTCTTCGCGCAAGGGTTCCCCGGTCTTCGTGCCAGGATTCCCCGGTCCTGATGCCAGGCCGTCGCCGTGGTCCGTCGTTCAGAGGCCTCGCAGGATGCTTTCGTGCCGGATGCGCAGGCGTCTCATGCCCGTCGATGCATATGGATGCGCGTACGGTGAGAGCAGCGATCGGCACCTGCCCTTGGCTCCAGCTCCGGCTCGTCCGGACACAGGGAAGGCGCTCGCGATGTCATCCACCTACGCCGAGACTTCGTCCAGGCTCGGACCCGTCCGACAGACCTACGCCCGCCAGGAGGACTTCCCGCACGTCGCGCGGGCGTTCGTCGAAGTGTCCCGGGTGGTGCGGGAGACCGGACTGATGCAGCGCACGCCGCGGTTCTACATCTTCGTGGCGATCGGGATCGCGATCGCATTCGGCGGTGCGATCACCGGATTCATCCTGTTCGGAGACAGCTGGTACCAGCTGCTCATCGCCGCCGCGCTGGGGATCATCTTCACCCAGGTCGCGTTCCTCGCGCACGAGGCCGCGCACCGGCAGATCCTCGCCTCCGGCCCGGCGAACGACCGGCTCGCCAGATTCCTCGCGGCGGCGGTCGTCGGGATCAGCTACTCGTGGTGGGACTCCAAGCACAGCCGTCACCACGCGAACCCGAACCGCGTGGGCAAGGACCCGGACATCGAGGTCGACACCATCTCCTTCCTCGAGGAGGACGCGGTCCAGGCGCGGGGTCTGCGCCGGATGATCACCCGCAAGCAGGGCTGGCTGTTCTTCCCCCTCCTCACCCTCGAGGGCCTGAACCTGCACTACCTCGGCATCAAGCATCTCGCCGGCCGGGAACCGGTCAAGGGCCGCTGGACGGAGATCGGCATGATCGGCGCCCGGTTCGCCCTGGTGCTGACGCCCGTCTTCCTGCTGCTCCCGCTCGGCAAGGCCTTCGCGTTCGTCGGCGTCATGCTCGCCGTGTTCGGCGTGTACATGGGGGCATCGTTCGCACCGAACCACAAGGGCATGGCCGTGATCGCCCCGGAGGCCCGACTCGACTTCTTCTCGAAGCAGGTGCACACCTCGCGCAACATCCGCGGCGGCTGGTGGGCCACCTGGCTGATGGGCGGCCTGAACTACCAGGTCGAGCACCACCTCTTCCCGAGCATGTCCCGGATGCACCTCGCACAGGCGAGCGAGATCGTCCGCGAGTTCTGCACCACGCACGGCGTCCCCTACACCGAGACCTCGCTCTGGCGGTCCTATGCGATCGTCATCGACTACCTCAACCGCGTGGGCCTCGCTGCGCGGGATCCGTTCGACTGCCCCATGGTCGGGCAGTACCGGCGCGCCTGATCGGGGGCGCCCGGCTCCTCGCCGCAGCCTCAGGAGACGCCTCGGGGCAGCCCTGGCGGAAGACCGCTCAGGCGAGGTCTGCGAAGAGCGCCATCGTCTCGGGACCCATCTCGACCTGGGTCAGGATCACTCGGAACGAACCGTCGGGGGCGACGTACACGTCGGTGCCCAGCCCTCCGGACCAGCCGTAGCGACCCCGATGCGGCCCTTCGGTCTGCACGGCGACGCCGTAGCCCCAGCCCATCCCATCCCAGAAGCCGGGGAAGAAGCTGTCCGGCGTCTTGAGGCGCGCGAGAACGCGGTCGGTCCGCATCTGCTCGAGCAGTGCGGGCTGCACCATGACGCGTTCGCCGACACGGCCGCCGGAAGCCAGCATCCGGGCGAAGGCCGCATAATCCGACGCCGTCGAGACCAGCTCGGCATGACTCAGGTCGAACGGCGCCGGGGCCACGTAGAAGCCCGATGCGGCGGGTTCGATCTCGATGAGCGCGCCCGGCCCGTCGTGGCGGTGCGCCGCGGGGAGACGATGTGCCTGCGGCTGCGGAACCGAGTATCCCGTGTCGGTCATGCCGAGCGGATCGAAGATCTCGTCCGAGAGGTGATCCTGCAGGGGGCGGTCCGCGACGCGGCTGAGCAGGATCCCGAGGATCCCGAACGAGTGGTGGTAGCGCCATCCCGCACCGGGCTGGAACATCAGCGGGAGCTCAGCGAGGGCGTCGAGCCAGTCCTGGGCGCCGAGCGCGACAGGATCCTGACTCGCCTGGGTGCGACCCCGCACCATCGCATCCTGCAGCGGTCCGGGAGCGGTCGTCATGCCGTAGCCGGACGTGTTCGTGAGCAGATGCCTGACGGTGATGGGCGATCGGGCGGGCACGACGTCGTCGAGCGCCGCACCCGGAGCGCGCAGCACGCGGCGGTCGGCAAGCTCCGGAAGCCACCGCTGCACGGGAGCGTCCAGCTCGAGCCGTCCCTCCTGCACCAGCCGGAGCGTCGCGACGGCCAGGACGGGTTTCGTCATCGACTGGATGCGCACGATGGCGTCGACGGGGAGATCGCCGGAGGAGACGATGTCCAGCCGTCCGTCGTCGGCCCCATCCGCGACCACGATGCCGGGCGCGGTGCCGCCCGCGACATGCCTGTCGATGATTTCCTGCAACTCCGTGGTCGTCATCGTCCGGCTCCTTCACGTGCGCAGGCGTCGTCTAGGGGTGGTCCCGGCCCACTCTAGGCGGAGAGCGGGAGTGGGCGCCCTCGTCCGCGCCGAAGGCCTTCGCCGCCGGTTGTCAACCCCCGTGCCACGGCGCGGGGTCCGGCCTAGTGTCGGACCGTTCGACCACCCAGTCACCGAACGGAGGCCCTCCTCATGGGCATCGGAACCGGCATCGTCCTCTTCGTCATCGGCGCGATCCTCGAATTCGCGCTCAACATCCAGGTCACCTGGATCGACCTGCACCTCGTCGGCTACATCCTGATGATCGCCGGTGCGGTCGTGTTCCTGCTGAGCCTGATCCTGATGCTCACGCGGCGCGGGCGCCGCACCGGGCCGGTCGACGACGAGGATCTGCTCTGACCGAGAATCGGCCGGGCGGAGAGGCGTCGCGAGGGTCGGCGAAGCGTCGGGGCGTCAGAGACCGCGGTGCGCGGCCCATCGTCGGGCCGCCTCGGTCGCCGCGCCCGTGAGGAGCGCATCGATCGCGGGGGAGTGCTGCACCGGGAACGACACGTAGGCGCCCCGCCCACCGGCGACGGGACGCCCGTACGCCTTCGCTGCGAGTGCCCCGTCGGGCAGGAGCCTCACGGTGAGGGACTGCAGTTCGAACCGTTCGCCGCGGCGTTCGTCCTCCCACCGCAGCTCCGGCGGGATGGTGACGTTCAGCGCGAGCGCGCCGATCTCGATCTGGTCGTCGCCCACGTCGGCGCCTCAGGCCTTCCGCTGCTCGCGGTAGTACGCGAGCAGCGCCCGGGTGGAGGGATCCTGGGCGTCGATCGCGTCCTGATCGCCCTCGATCGCAGGCGCGATCTGCAGGGCCAGCTGCTTGCCGAGCTCGACGCCCCACTGGTCGAAGGAGTTGATCCCCCAGATCACGCCCTGCGTGAAGGTGATGTGCTCGTACAGGGCGATCAGCTGACCGAGCACGGCCGGCGTCAGCGCGGGGGCGAAGATCGACGTCGTCGGACGATTGCCGGCGAAGGTCCTCGCCGCCACGAGCGCGCCGGTCGTGCCCTCTGCCTCGACCTCCTCGGCGGTCTTTCCGAACGCGAGCGCCTTCGTCTGGGCGAGGAAGTTCGCCAGGAAGAGGCCGTGCACGTCGCGGCCGTCGTCGGCGAGAGGGTAGGCGGGATTCGCGACGGCGATGAAGTCGGCGGGGATCAGTCGAGTGCCCTGGTGGATCAGCTGATAGAACGCGTGCTGGCCGTTCGTGCCGGGTTCGCCCCAGAACACCTCGCCGGTGTCGGTCGTCACCGGCGACCCGTCCCACCGCACGGACTTGCCGTTCGACTCCATCGTGAGCTGCTGCAGGTAGGCGGGGAAGCGGCTCAGCTGCTGCGCATAGGGGAGCACCGCGTGCGACTGCGCGCCGAGGAAGTTCGTGTACCAGACGTTGAGCAGGCCCATCAGAACCGGAACGTTGCGCTCCAGCGGCGTGGCGCGCACGTGCTCATCGACGGCGTGGAAGCCGGCGAGCAGCTCGCCGAACGCGGCGGGGCCGAACACGATCGCGAGCGACAGGCCGATCGCGCTGTCGACCGAGTACCGTCCACCGACCCAGTCCCAGAAGCCGAACGCGTTGGCCGGGTCGATGCCGAACGCGGCGACCTTGTCCAGCGCCGTGGAGACGGCGACGAAGTGGTGGGCGACCGCGTCGCTGCGCGCCTCATCGGTGGCGACGTCGACCCCGGCCTCGGCGAGACGCGCCCAGAGCCAGTCACGGGCGAGGCGCGCGTTGGTGAGCGTCTCCAGAGTCGTGAACGTCTTCGAGGCGACGATGAACAGCGTCGTCTCAGGATCCAGATCCGCCGTCTTCTGGGCGATGTCGGTCGGATCGATGTTGGAGACGAAGCGGGCCTGGATGCCCGCGTCGGCGTAAGGCTTGAGCGCCTCGTAGACCATGACCGGGCCGAGGTCGGATCCGCCGATGCCGATGTTGACCACGTGGGTGACCTTCTTGCCCGTAACGCCGCGCCATGCGCCGGAGCGCACGCGATCGGCGAACGCGCCCAGTGCGTCGAGCACGGCGTGCACGTCGTGATCCACGTCCTGGCCGTCGACGACCAGCTCCGGGGTCGCTCCCGCAGGCCGACGGAGGGCGGTGTGCAGCACGGCACGATCCTCGGTCGTGTTGATGTGCTCGCCCGCCAGCATCGCGGCGAAGCGCTCGGCGACGCCGGTCTGCTCGGCGAGCTGAACCAGGGCCGCTCGGATCTCGGGCGTGATGAGGTTCTTCGACAGGTCGACCCGGAGGTCGGCCAGATCGAAGGTCAGGCTCTGCACGCGCTCCGCATCGGCCGCGAACCAGCCGCGCAGATCGGGCGAGAACGACTCGCGCAGCGCGGTGAGCGCGGTCCAGGCGGGTGTTGCGGTGGCGTCGATCGGGGAGCTCATGGTGCCACGCTAGCGCGCGCGACGGCACCTGTGCGGACGATGTCACGCCGGCCGCAGACGAGAGGGGGCGGGGCGCACCTGACACCCCGCCCGCTCAGGGTCAGGCCTGCGCGCTGCGGTCCGGAAGCTCCTGCAGCGTCCAGCGGTTGCCATCGGGATCGGCGAACGTGACGAAGCGGCCCCAGGCCTGCTCGTCGACATCGGTCGCCTCCGCACCCACGCTGCGCAGGTGCGCCAGAGCCTCGTCGGCGTTCGGCACGACGACCTGGATCGTGTTCTGCCTGCCCGGTTCGAGGTCGATCCCGAGGTTGGTTCCGAACGCGATCGAGCACGCGGATCCGGGGGGCGTCATCTGCACGAAGCGCAGCCCGTCGAACGGTGTCTGGTCGTGGTCGGGGTTGAAGCCGATCCGCTCGTAGAACTCCTTCGAACGATCGACGTCCGTGACTGGCACGAAGATGAGCTCGATCTTCCAGTCCATACTGCACGCTCCTCTGAGTGGGAATTCCGTGGCGGAGGATCCGCCGTCGATCCGACGCTACGCCGGGCGTCGGACATTCGACTCGGTCGTGGAGGCGGCCCCGGCGGGTCGCACTCAGTCGTCGCGCAGAGCCTCGGTCGCCTGACGGTGCGGGAGCACCGAGTGCTTGCCGGTGAAGCCCTCGCGTTCCCGGGCCGCTGCGAGGATCCGGCGTCGGGCGGCGAACCATCCGACGATGAGCGCCGGGATGATCACGATGAGGGAAAGCAGCACCCACCGGCCGGTCTCGGTGAACCCCATGGTGACGAGCACGAACACGAGGAACGCGAGCGTGAGATACCCCGTGTACGGCGCGCCGAACATGCGGAACGAGGATCGCTCCAGCAGCCCCTTCTTCGTGAGCGCATGCAGGCGCAGCTGGCACAGGACGATCGTGGCCCACCCGCCGATGATGCCGAGCGCGGAGACCTCGAGCACGATCTCGAACGCCTGCGACGGCACGATCGCGTTCAGGACCACGCCCGCGAGGGTGATGACCGAGGTGAGCAGGATTCCGCCGTACGGTACGCCGTTCCGGCTCATCCGGGCGGTGAAGCGCGGTGCCGACCCGTTCACCGACATCGATCGCAGGATGCGACCGGTCGAGTAGAGGCCGGCGTTCAGGCTGGACAGCGCGGCCGTGAGCACGACGAAGTTCATCACGGACCCGGCCACGGCGCCGGTCTCCGCGCCGCCGAGGTGCGTGAAGAAGGTCACGAACGGCGATTCGCCGGCCTTGTACGTATTGAACGGCAGCAGGAGCGAGAGCAGCAGGATCGAGCCGACGTAGAAGATCGCGATCCGGATCACGACGGTGTTGATCGCGCGGGGCATGATCTTCGCGGGCTCCGCCGTCTCACCCGCCGCCGTGCCGACGAGCTCGATCGAGGCGTAGGCGAACACCACGCCCGAGATCGCGATGAGCGGCGCGAACAGGCCCATGGGAAGGATTCCGCCGTGCTCCGCGATGATCGAGAAACCGGTGGGCCCGACGTCGGTCGGGGCCTGGATGATGAGGATGACCGTTCCGATGATGAGGAACGCCACGAGGGCGACGACCTTGATCATCGCGAACCAGAACTCCATCTCGCCGAAGAGCTTCACGCTGACGAGGTTCAGCGAAAGCACCACCACCAGCGCCACGAGCGCGATCAGCCACTGCGGTACGGCCTGCAGCGGCGGCCAGTACTGCGCCCAGAACTTCACGTACAGCGCCGCCGCGGTCACGTCGACGATCGAGGTCATCGCCCAGTTCAGGAAGTACAGCCAGCCGCTCACGAAGGCGACCTTCTCGCCGTAGAACTCTCGGGCGTACGAGACGAAGGAGCCGGAGGACGGGCGGTGCAGGACGAGCTCGCCGAGCGCGCGCAGGATCAGGAATGCGAAGAAGCCGCACACCGCGTAGACGATGATCAGGGCCGGCCCGCTCGAGGCGAGGCGGCCGCCTGCGCCCATGAACAGACCGGTGCCGATCGCGCCGCCGATGGCGATCATCTGGATCTGCCGGGGCTTCAGCGCCTTGTGGTAGCCGGCGTCCTCGCTGGAGAAGTCCTCGACCGCCATGAGGCGATCGCCGGTGAGTTCGCGTTCGTTCTCCAGGGCGTCCTCGGGGTCGACCGCCCGGCCGGGGTGCTGATCGCTCATCTGCGCTGCCTTTCCTCTGGGCCGCCCCGGGACGACAGCCGATCATCGGTGCATCGAAGATCCTGCCGCGGATCGAGGGTGCAGGGCAACGAACGAACCGGCGTCGGGGGACAATGAGCCATGACCGAAACCAGCCTCGTCGGCGACACGATGCTCTCCCGGGCGGAGGGGCTCGCCGCCGGCCGCGCCGCCCGCGACCGCGTGCCCCGCACCGCCTTGGCGACGATCACCACGACCGGCCGCGACCCCCTCGGGATCCTGGATCGGCAGAACAGCACGCGGCTGCGGGACCTCATCCCGCTGCGCACGGAGCGCATGGCCGCCAGCCCGTTCGCGTTCTACCGGGGTACGGCCGCGATCATGGCCGCGGACTTCGCGCGGGAGCCGCACACGGGGATCCTGGTGCCGTCCTGCGGCGATGCCCACATCGGCAACTTCGGCTTCTTCGCGTCGCCCCAGCGCACGCTGATGTTCGACCTGAACGACTTCGACGAGGCCGCCTGGGCGCCCTGGGAGTGGGATCTCAAGCGGCTCGTCGCGAGCGTCGTGATCGGCGCACGGGGGAGCCGCGGGCAGGCGCTGGCGGATGACGCGGCTCGGCAGTGCGTGGTCGCGTACGCGAGGGCGCTGCGCTCCGCCGCCTCTGCGGATCCGCTGCAGCGGTACTTCGCCCACTTCGACGCGGCTGCCGCGCGGGACGGGCTCGACGTCGATTCGCAGCGCACCCTGCAGAAGGCGATCGCCGCGGCCGAGAAGCGCACCGGGGCGCGCGCGGCGCGCAAGCTCACGGTGCGCGGCGACGACGGGCATCTGCGCTTCGTCGAGCAGCCTCCGGTCATGACGCACGCCGATCCCGAGATCCGCGAGGTCAGCGACACCGCCTTCGCGCAGTACGCGGCTTCCGCCAACATCGACATCCAGCTGCTCCTGCGCCAGTACCGGGTGCGCGACGTGGCACGCCGCGTCGTCGGTGTGGGCAGCGTCGGCACGCGGTGCTTCCTCGCGGTGCTCGGCACCCCCGATGCCGAGCCGCTGCTGCTGCAGGTCAAGCAGGCGGGACGCAGCGTCCTCGCCGAGTACGGCGGGATCGAGCAGCCGGCCGACCTCCGGGGGCGGATCCGCGACGGCGGGGAGGGCGCGAGGGTCGTCGGGGTGCAGCGGGTGCTGCAGGCGTTCTCGGATCCCTTCCTCGGGCACATCAAGGGTTCGCGCGACGACTACTACGTGCGCCAGTTCCACGACATGAAGGGCTCGATCGACACCGACGAGATCGAGGACGAGGGGTACCGCGAGTACGCGGTGGCCTGTGCGATCACGCTCGCCCGCGCCCATGCGCAGGCGCCTGCGGCCGCGGAGATCGCCGGATACGCGGGAAAGGGCGCGCAGCTCGCGGATATCCTGGTGAGCTGGGCCAACGCCTACGCCGATCTGGCCGAGCAGGACTACCGGTCGTTCACAGCGCGGTCGGACGAGCAGGGGGCGGCGAGCGCCGCTCCACACGCAGCGCAGCAGTCTGCGCAGGAGGAGAGCACCGCATGAAGCAGATCCGATTCGGATCCGGATCCGCCCCGGCGGTCGTCGCGGGCATGATGCGCATCGACGGCCGCACGGACGCGCAGGTCCGCGAGCTGTACGACACCGCCCGAGCGAACGGGATCGACTTCTTCGACCACGCCGACATCTACGGCGGAGCGATGCACGTCTGCGAAGACCGGTTCGGCGCCGCGCTCGGGCTGTCCGCGTCGGAGCGGGACGAGATCACCCTGCAGACTAAGTGCGGCATCGTGCCGTCGGAGGGGATGTTCGACTTCTCGTACGAGCACATCATCGGCCAGGTCGAGGGTTCCCTGAAGGCCCTGCGCACCGACCGCATCGACGTTCTGCTGCTGCACCGCCCGGACGCCCTCGTGGAGCCCGAGGAGGTGGCGCGCGCCTTCGACGAGCTGCACGCCGCGGGCAAGGTGCGCTCCTTCGGCGTCTCGAACCACACCCCGCGCCAGATCGACCTGCTGAAGACCGCGGTGACCCAGCCGCTCATCGCGAACCAGCTGCAGCTGTCGGTCACGCATGCGCCGATCATCGCGCAGCCGCTCGCGGCGAACATGGCCGGACTCGACCAGAGCATCGTCCGCGACGGCGGCGGGATCGTGGAGTACTGCCGCATCGAGGGCATCACGATCCAGGCGTGGTCGCCGTATCAGGCGGGCTTCTTCACCGGCGTGTTCCTGGACAACCCGGCCTACCCGGAGCTCAACGCGGCGATCGACCGGATCGCGGCCGCGCACGGCGTCACCCCGATCGGCATCGCCACCGCATGGATCACCCGGCACCCCGCCGGAATGCAGGTGGTGCTCGGCACGACCACGCCGTCGCGCGTCCAGGAGGCGGCGGAGGGCGCCGACGTCGAGCTCAGCCGCGCTGAGTGGTACGAGCTGTTCCGCGCGGCCGGCCACACCCTGCCCTAGGGCGCGGCCGGAGCGCACCCGGGATCTCCTAGGCTGTCGGCATGGGCCTGGTGTTCACGATCCTCATGCTGGTGCTGATGATCGGCGCGCTCATCGACATCATCACGCGTCGCGACGACCAGGTGAAGCACCTGCCCAAGGCGTTCTGGATCATCCTCGTGATCATCGTCCCGCTGGCCGGATCCCTGATCTGGTTCCTGGTCGGGCGCGAGTACGACGGCGAGGGGATCCGCCTGCCGCGGCCGCGGGAGCGCCGCTCCGGTCCGCCGGCGCCCACGGCGCCGTCGCAGCCCGCCGACACGCGCAGCACGGAACAGCAGATCGCCGATCTGGACCGCGAGATCGAGGAGTGGCGGCTGCGCGCCGAGATCGAGAAGCGCAAGAAGCAGCAGGGCGAGGCGGAACAGGGATGAGCAGCGCTGCGGGCCTGCCCCGCGCGGTGATCGGCGGCGGAAGCGGCTACCTCGGATCCGCCCTGCGCGACGCGCTGCGCGTCGACGGCTACGACGTGCGCACGATCGGGCGCGGGGGCGATGCGGATGCGCGCTGGGGTGACGAGGACGGGATCCGGCGTCTGATCGACGGCGCCGCGCTCGTGATCGGCCTGGCCGGGCGGCGCATCGACTGCCGCTACACCGATCGCAACCGCGACGAGATCCTGCGCTCACGCGTGCGCACCACGGCGGCATTGCACCGCACGATCTCCACCGTGGCGCATCCTCCCGCCGTCTGGATGAACGGCAGCTCCGCGACCGCCTACCGCTACTCGCTCGACACGCCGCGCACGGAGGCGGACCCGCTCGACGAGCGCGGCTTCTCCTGCGACGTCACCCGGGAGTGGGAGGCGGCGCTGTTCGCCGGCGAGCTGCCGGACACCCGCCGGATCGCCTTGCGCACCTCGCTCGTCCTGGGCCGGGGTGCGCCGGTCATGACCATGCTGCTGCGCCTGGCCCGGCTGGGGCTCGGCGGGCCGCAGTACGACGGCTGGTGGTTCCCGCACCGGCGCTACCGGGGGATCGGCTCGCATCCGACGGAGCCGGTTCGGCCCGACTATGAGCGCTCGCGGGGGCGGCAGAGGCTGAGCTGGATGCACGAGCAGGACTTCGTGCAGGCGGTGCGGTTCCTCCGAGACCACGACGAGATCGCCGGCCCCGTGAACATGGCGTCACCGAACGCGGTGACCAACATCGCGCTCATGCGCGCGCTGCGCCAGGCTGTGCGCGCGCCGTTCGGGCTGCCCGCACCGCGCTTCGTGCTCGAGCCGGGGATGGCCGTGCTGCGCACCGAGTCCGAGCTCATCCTGAAGAGCCGGTGGGTGCTGCCGCAGGTGCTCGAGGACGCCGGATACGTGTTCCGGTTCCCGGAGCTGGACGGAGCCGTGCGGGCGATCGTGGGGCGCTGAGGCGCGCGCGGGGACGGCACCTCCCCGGGGAGTCCGGTGTTCCCGTCGCGAAAGCCACCGCTGCTGATCGCTCCAGGCGCAGAGGACGCCGCAGACCGGTGGTCAGAGCGACTCTCTCCGCGACGGCAACGGATCAGGGTCTCGCGACGGGGCAGCTCCGAGACCGAAGGACGCGCGGACGGCCTCATCGAGGTCGGGGTGCGCGAACGCGTAGCCCGCGGCGAGCAGCTTCTCCGGCGCGGCCCAGCGGCTCTTCAGGATCAGCTCGGTCTCGGTGCGGATCCCGATCGCGCCGAGCTCGAGCATCCAGCGGGGCTGCGGCAATCCGAACGGCACGTCCAGGGCGCGGCGGATCGTCGCCATGAGCGTGCGGTTGTCGCTCGCCCCGGGGGCCACCACGTTCACGGGTCCCTCCAGCGCGGGGTGATCCTCGAGGAACGCGATGATCCCCGCCACATCGTCGAGGTGCACCCAGCTGAACCGCTGCCGCCCGCCGCGGGTGCGGAAGTCGTGCGCCGTCCCCGCTTCGCGCCGCGCACGGCCCACGGGCCAGTGCCCGTCGTACTGGGTGCCGCCCAGCCCGAACCGCGCGAGCGTCCGCAGCGTGCCCAGCACGCCGCCGTCGCCGAGCACGATCGCGGTGCGCAGCGCCACGCGGCGCGTTCCCGGCAGATCGCCCGCGAACAGGGCCCGCTCCCACGCCTTCGCCACCTCGGCGGAGAAGCCGGTGCCCGGCTCGCCGCTGGCCTCCGTCTGCGCCCGGTCCTCCGCATGGCGGTAGATCGTCGCGGTCGAGGAGTTCACCCAGAGCGGGGGCGGCGTCGCCGCGCGCCCGATCGCGGTGTGCAGGGCGGCGGTCGTCCGCTCGCGGGAGCGGAAGATCTCTGCCCGGTTCGCCGGGGTGTACCGGCAGTTCACGCTCCTGCCGGCGAGGCCGACCACGAGACCCGCGCCGTCGACCGCGGCATCGATCCCGGACTGGTCGTCCCAGCTCAGATCGGCGTCGTGGCGCGAGATCGTGACGACCTCGCGCCCTGCGGCACGCCAGCGCCGCGCGAGATCCTGGCCGATGAACCCCGTGGATCCGCCCAGCACCACCCTGCCGCGACCGTCCTCGTGCGCGCTCATGCGTCCTCCTCGATGTCGTAGCGGAACGTCCCGGCGTACTCATGGATGCGACCGAGCAGCGGCACGTCCACCGTCAGGGCGACCCGCTGCCCGCCGAGGTCGGTGTCGGCGCTCTCGATCAGTCGGATCCGGGGAGCGAGGCACCGCGGGAACCGGATCCCCCGTCTCCCGAGCCGCACACCCACCCGAGTGCTGCGCAGCTCGAGGGCGCCGCCGGATGCCGTCACGTCGAAGACCGCGGCGAGCACCTCGCGCTGCCCCAGGCGATCCGCGACCCTGCCGCGCGGCAGGGATCGCACGCGGTCGCGCATGGTCCAGTCCCCGCCGGTGAGGTGCAGCGTCCGCTCGGCCGATCGGCCTTCGCCGTCACGGTTGCGGATCGTGAACGGGACGTCCTCCGCCCAGCCGGCGTACACCGCGCCGCGGCGTTGCAGGACGCGCAGCACCGGTCCGAGCAGCACGCGGACCGCGCCGCTCCGGCAGCCGACCCGCTCGAACACGCCGTGTCCGACGCCGACCCTTCCCGGAGGGATCGGCTGGAGGTACGCCCGCAGGTGCGGATGCAGCTCGCCGAGGCCGTCACCGAGTGCGGTGGCGTAGGGGGAGAGCGGATCGATACTCATGGTCCCACAATATCGAACACGTTCAAAAAACGCGAGCGCACCGCTTCGTGCCGTCGAGGTCCGCGAGGCTCCAACGGGTGACGAGCGGCGCTCGGGAGCGCCATCCCGCTACGGAAACGGACGCGGAGACGGAGTCTGAGACGGGCGCGGCGGACGCGGTACGCCTGAGGGGGCCTCAGGCGCCGACGTCGGCGCGGCTCGTCGCCTGCGCCACGTAGGCGTCGACGTTCGCCGAGGAGAGGATGTGGCGGGCCACCATGATCGCGGCGCCGAGCACGGCCGCCTTCTCCCCGGCGTGCGTCTGCACGATCGCGAGGTGCTGCGTGGCGAGGGGGATGGAGCGGCGGTAGACGACCTCGCGTACGCCCGCGAGGAGGTGCTCACCGGCGCGCGCGATGCTGCCGCCGAGCACGATGACCGACGGATTCAGCAGGTTCACGAACGTGGCGAGCACCTCGCCCACATCGCGGCCCGCCTGCCGGGTGGCCTCGATCGCCGCGGGGTTGCCGTTGCGGACCAGCTCGACCACGTCCGAACTCGTGACGGCGTCGAGACCCTGGGCCCTGAGTGCCGTGGCGATCGCGGTGCCGCTGGCGAGCTCCTCGAGGTCGCGGTCCTCCCCGGGTGCATGCGAGGACTCGGGGGAGTACGGCACCTTGACGTGCCCCATGTCGCCGGCCGAGCCCTGGGCGCCGCGTTGCAGCCGCCCGCCTGCGATGATCCCGGCTCCGATGCCCGTCGCGACCTTCACGAAGACGAGATCGTCGACGTCGGCGAAACTCGTGGCCTGTTCGCCCAGCGCGAGGACGTTGACGTCGTTGTCGACGAGCACGGGCACATCCAGGGTGCGCTGCACGTAGCCCGGCACGTCGAACCGGTCCCAGCCGGGCATGATCGGCGGGTTGTAGGGCCGACCTGTGGAGTGCTCCACGGGGCCGGGGACGCCGATGCCGATGCCCACGAGCGGGATGCCGCGCAGGGCTTCGGTCTCGAGCAGCGCACGGCCGTCGGCGAGCACCCCGTCGAGCACGGCGGCGGGGCCGTCGGCGATGCGCAGCGAACGTGTCGTGCTCTCCAGGATCCGTCCGCCGAGATCCGAGACGGCGACCGTCGCGTGCGAGGCGCCGAGGTCGGCGGCCAGAACCAGTCCGACCCGCGGGTTGAACGCGACCCGCGAGGGAGGGCGGCCGCCGGTCGACAGGCCTTCGCCGGCGGGGACGACGAGGCCGGACGCGAGCAGGGCGTCGACGCGCGCCGACACCGTCGAGCGGGCGAGGCCGGTGAGGTGCGCGAGGTCGGCCTTCGTGCGCGCCTGGCCGTCGAGGAGCAGCTGCAGCATGTCGCCCGCGCCCGGCGAGGCGCCGCCGTTCAGCCGGTCGGGGTCGCTCATAGGGTCAGTAAACCACACGGGTATTGCTGAGCTGAGGAACGACATCTGTCGGCGCCGGAAAGACTTTTGTCTAACACTTGACAAAAGGGTGTCGATCCGTGTCAGAATCATCGACATGACAACGGAGGTCACTCACACCGGCATCGGGACGATCCGATCCGGCTTCCTCGGCGGAGGATTCATGGCGCAGGCGCACACCCGAGCGGCGCGTGCCGCGGGCGCGGTCCTCGCCGGCATCGCCAGTTCCTCGCCCGAGCGCGCGGCGGTCGCCGCGGCTCAGCTCGGGGTCGAGCACGCCGCTACGGTCGACGAGCTCCTCGCCGGGGACAGCGATGTCGTGCACGTCTGCACCCCGAACTCCACGCACGCCGCGCTGGCGATGAGCGTGATCGAGGCGGGCAAGCACGTGATCTGCGAGAAGCCGCTGGCCACCTCGCTCACCGATGCGCGGGCGCTGGCCTCCGCAGCGCGGGAACAGGACGTGGTCGCCGCGGTCCCGTTCGTGTACCGGTACCACCCGATGGTGCGGGAGGCGCGAGCCCGCGTCCTCGCCGGCGAGCTCGGCGCTCTGCTCACGGTGGACTGCGGCTACCTGCAGGACTGGATGCTGCTGCCGACCGACGACGACTGGCGGGCGACGTCCGACGAGGGCGGCCCGTCCCGCGCGTTCGCCGACATCGGATCGCACCTCTGCGATCTCCTCGAGTTCGTGGCGGGCGAGCGCATCGTCCGGCTCACCGCCCGCACCCGCCGGGCGTTCGCGGAGCGCGGGGGTCACCCCGTGCAGAACGAGGACGCGGTCGTGATCCTCGTCGAGACCGCAACGGGGGCGATCGGCACCCTGCTGGTCTCGCAGATGGCGGCGGGCCGCAAGAACGCCCTCACCCTCGAGTTGCACGGCACCCGGGAGAGCATCCGCTTCGACCAGGAGCGCCCAGAGGAACTCTGGATCGGCCGGAGGGAGGGCAACGCGCAGCTGTTCCGGGATCCGCAGAACGCCCATCCCGGCGTCGCCCGGTTCTCCCGTCTCCCGGTCGGGCACGCCCAGGGGTATCAGGACGCGTTCAACGGTTTCGTTGCCGACGTCTACGCCGCGATCGCGGGGGAGCAGCCCGACGGCCTGCCGACCTTCGACGACGGCGTGCGCGCGGCGCAGCTGACCGAGGCCGTGCTCCTCGCCGCCCGGGAAGAGCGCTGGGTCGACGTTCCGGCCGAGACTCCCTGACCACCGCATCAGCACACGAGCTCCTGAACCGAAGAAGAGGAAGAGCAATGTCAGACGAATACGATCTCGTCATCGTCGGATCCGGTCCGAACGGCGCGATCATCGCCCGCCGGGTGCACGAGCAGAACCCGGAGGCGTCGATCCTCGTGATCGAGGCGGGGTCGCGGATCACGGGTGTCGACGGCGAGCACCTCGTCGAGGTCGACGAGAATGCGATGAACGCCTCCTACGAGGATCTGATGCGCCGTGCGCGGCAGATCGAGTACGTCCGCGGCGCCGCCTCGATGAACGAGATCGACGGCGACGGCTGGACAGCGGACTCGACCGGCATCTTCCCCGCGGCGTTCCTCGGTCACAACTTCTCCGAGTTCCCCGGCGCGTCCGTCGCCTGGAACATCGGCGGCATGGGCGTGCACTGGACCGCGGCGACCCCGTGGCCCTACGCCGAGGAGATCCCCCCGTTCCTGCCGCGCGCGCAGTGGGACGAGGATCTCGAGAGCGCGCGAGGCCTGCTGCGCACGTATGTCGGACCGCTCGTCGACAACCCGTTCACCGAGCCGCTGTTCGCCGCGCTCCGTGACGCCGTGCCGAGCCCTGACCCCGAGCGCCGCTTCGGGTACATGCCGATGGCAGGGGTCCCGCACCAGGACCGCCCGTTCGCCCGCACCGGCCCCCGCGACATCGCCCCGTACCTGTTCGACGGCAGCGAGCCGAACGTCGCGATGCGCACCGGCGTGCTGATCACCAGGATCGAGCACGACGGCGCGCGCGTGACAGGGCTCGTCGGACGCGACCTCGCATCGGGGGAGGAGGAGTCCTTCCGCGGCCGGGTGGTCCTGATCGCCGGTGACGCGCTGCGCACCCCGCAGCTGCTCTGGGCCTCGGGAATCAGGCCCGAGGCGCTCGGCGTGCGGCTCAACGAGCACGCGTCGATCGACGGCGACGTCGTGATCGACGCGGCCCGTCTCGGGCTCACCGACGCGGACATCCCGGTGCCGCCGGCCGGCGAGCCGTTCATCGGCTCGTACTGGAGCCCGTCGATCGGAGCCGCTCGCCCCGCTCACGGACAGCTCATGGAGCGCGAGTTCGACGGGCAGCACGTGCTCGGCGTCGGCTGGTACTGCGCCACGGAGATCCGGCCCGAGAACCGGATCGAGTTCTCCGACGACCGCACCGACGCTCTCGGGATGCCGCACATGACCGTGCGCTTCTCCTATTCCGAGGCGGACATGGCCGAGATCCGACGGACCATGGACGTGCAGCGCGCGGCCGCGAACGCGATCGGCGTCTTCCCCGCGGAGGACTCCGAGATCCTGCCCGCCGGCGCCTCCCTGCACTACACGGGCACCGTGCGCATGGGCCCCGTCGACGACGGCACCGCCGTCGTCGACACGGACGGGCGCGTCTGGGGCTTCGACAACCTCTATCTCGCAGGCAACGGCGTCATCCCGACCGCCCTCACCTGCAACGCCACCCTCACGGGCGCCACGATCTCGGTGCGCATCGCGCGCGCCGTGTCCGCGGCGCTCTGACCATCACCGAACCCGACCCACCACCCGATACAGAGGAGAATGCGATGCACCTCACCACCCGACGGTCGCGCCGAGCAATGCTGCTCGGCACCGCCGTCCTCACCGCCGGTGCCCTGCTGCTGACCGGCTGCGGACGCAGCAGCGACGCCGGCGCGCCCAGCGGCGGCACCGGCGCCGCGATCGACGACAAGCCGGCGAAGGGCACGGTCCAGCTCTGGGCCGAAGGCGCCGACGGCGACAAGCTGCCCGACATGATCGCCGAGTTCAAGAAGGCCAACCCGGACGTCGACATCAAGCTGACCAAGGTCCCCTCCGACCAGTTCGCCTCGAAGATGACGGCCGCGATCACCGCGGGGACCGTGCCCGACCTGCTCTTCGCTTACACCGAGGATCAGCCGGCGCTGCTGAACACGGGCGGATTCGACCCGGTGCCGGACGGCCTGGCGAAGAAGGACGACTTCTTCCCGGCGATCTGGAACAACTCGATCGTGAAAGACGTGCAGTACGGCGTGCCCTGGTACACCTACGCGAACATGCTCATCTACCGCAGCGACCTCGCGGAGAAGGCGGGGGTCACCGCCGCGCCGAAGACCTGGGACGAGCAGAAGGCGTTCGGCGAGAAGCTCAAGGCCGCAGGGTCCGAGTTCCCGTTCGCGCTCGCCGTCAACTACGACAAGTACAGCGCGGGACAGCTGCAGGTCATGGCCGTTCAGAACGGCGGTGCGTTCCTGAACGCGGATCACACCAAGTGGACGCTGAACGACCCGAAGAACGTCGAGGCGCTCGACTACTGGGCCGGTCTCATCAAGAGCGGCCTCTCGTCGCCCGACGGCCCGCAGTTCCTCGACACGGTGCCATGGTCCTCGCAGGGCAAGAACGCGGCGATCGTCGACGGCGGCCCGTGGTTCAAGGCGTGGTTCAACGACGCCAACGGCGCGGACTGGGCGAAGGACCACCTCGCCTTCGCCCAGAACCCGACCGGTCCCGACGGCGGCAAGGGCGCGACGACAGGCGGCGGAAGCTGGCTCGTGCCGAAGGACGCCAAGAACAAGGACGCGTCCTGGAAGTTCGTGCGCTGGATGTCGGCCACCGCCCAGCAGGTCAAGTGGTACCAGATCTTCGGCAACATGCCGGCGCTGAAGGCGGCCTGGGACGACTCGGCGATGAAGGGCGACCCCATGCTCGAGACCGTCCGCTCCGCGCTCGACAACGGCGTGGCGCAGCCGAACGTCCCGACCTGGTCGCAGGTCGGAGACGTGATCGGCAAGCAGATGGAACGGGTCGTGCGCGGCGGGGTCTCCGCCAAGGACGCGCTCGACGCCGCACAGCAGCAGGCGGAGTCGATCGGGCTGGGCGGGAAGTAGTCGCCGATGTCCACCGCCACGCGTGCACTGGTCACCCCGGGGGCGTCCTCGCGACGCCCCCGGGGCGCCACCCGGGCCGTCTCCGCGCATGAGGGATCCCGCGCGGAGGCGGCCACCGGATGGATCTTCCTGATCCCGTTCCTGCTCATCTTCGCCGTCTTCACCGCCGTACCCACGATCCTGGCCGTCGGCGCGAGCCTCACCGACATGACCGCTCGCGACATCCGCGATCCGCTCAACGTCAACTTCACCGGATTCGAGGCCTATGCCAAGGTCCTGGGATCGCCGGCGTTCCAGAGCGCGTTCGGGAACACCGTGATGTTCGTGGTGCTGTGCGTGCCGCTCAGCATGGTGCTCGGGTTCGCACTCGCGCTCATGCTGAACAACGGCATCCGGCGGCTGCGCACCTTCTTCCGCGCCGCCGTGTACGTGCCGGTGATCACGAACATCGTCGCTGCCGCCGTGATCTGGCAGTACGCCTTCTCGATCTCCGGCCCGGTCAACAGCGCCTTCTCGAACCTGGGCGTCCCGGTGGTGAACTGGCTGGGCAAGCCCGAGTGGGCGATCGTGACCGTGGTCATGATGGGGGTCTGGCGCAACGCCGGAACCTGCATGATCCTGTTCCTCGCCGGGCTCCAGGCCGTTCCCGAGGAGATCTACGAGGCGGCCGCGACGGACGGGGCCTCCACGATGCGCCGGCTCTGGTCGATCACGCTGCCGCTCCTGCGCCCCACCACCCTCCTCGTCACGGTCCTCATGACCGTGTCGTTCCTGAACATCTTCGAGGAGCCGTTCCTGCTCACCAAGGGCGGTCCGCTGGGATCGACCCGGCCGATGGCGCTGTGGGTCTACGAGCAGTTCGGCTTCGGCAACATCGCCTCATCGATGGCCGGATCCGTGATCCTGCTCATCCTCGTCGGCATCGTCGCCTTCATCCAGTTCCGAATGCTGAGGCCGAAGCATTGAACAAGACAACCCCGCTCCGCTCCACGCTGACCTACATCGCCCTCGCGGTGATCACGGTCCTGATGCTGCTGCCGTTCGTCTGGGTGTTCTTCGGATCCTTCAAGACCCAGGCCGAGTTCTTCTCGGACCCCGGCGCATGGTTCCCGAAGTCGTTCCAGGTGCAGAACTACATCGGCCTGTTCACGGACGGCGGCTTCGGCGGCTACATGGCGAACAGCATCGTGGTCTCGGCGATCGTGGTCGTGTGCAACGTGCTGTTCAGCGCGATGGCAGGCTATGCGCTCGCCAAGCTGCGCTTCCGCGGTCGCGCCGTGATCTTCCCGCTCGTGATCGTGTCGATGATCGTGCCCTACGTCGCGCTGTTCGTGCCGCAGTTCGTCATCGTCGTGCAACTGGGCCTGGTCAACACGCTCATCGCGATCGCCCTGCCGTTGCTGGTCATGCCGCTCAGCGTGTTCATCATGCGCCAGTTCGCGCACGGCGTGCCCTTCGAACTGCTCGAGGCGGCTCGCCTGGACGGCGCGGGGGAGACGCGGATCTTCTTCCGGATCTTCCTCCCGCTGACCGGCCCGGGCCTCGCGACCGTCGGGATCCTCTCGTTCCTGTCTTCGTGGAACAACTTCCTCTGGCCGCTCGTGGTCGCGCAGTCGCAGGACGTGTACACGGCGCCGGTCGGACTCGCGGTCGCCTCGCAGGCGTCCAACACGATCGCGTTCGGCGTGCTTCTCGCCGGCGCCATGGTCGTGCTGCTGCCGATCCTCATCCTGTTCCTCTTCCTGCAGAAGTACTTCATCCAGGGCGTCGCCGCCACAGGACTGAAGTAGCCCCACCTCTCGAAAGGCATCGACATGGCATCCCTCTCCACGCTGACGTTCTCGCTCAACGCGATCCAGTGGATCAACGTGCTGTCCGACCCCTCCGACCCGGACAGCCCCGGTCTGTGGCGGTTCGCGGATCCGACCTTCGTGGCTGAGTACCCCGATGTGCTCGCGCAGATCCGCACCGCCGGATTCGACACGACCATGATGGAGGTGCTCGACACCCAGACGCTGCAGAGCTACGCCCGCATGATCGCGGACTCCGGGCTGCGGGTCTCGCCGGGCTACGCGCAGGTGCCGGTGGGATCCGCGCACGGCGGACGCCTGGAGAAGGGGACGTTCGAGCGCGCCCACTGGTTCGACGGCGTGCGCCGCAAGGCCGAGGAGTCCACCTTCATGGGGCTGTCCCGGATCTTCCTCGCCGCCGAGGTCGACTACGCCGCTCCGCGCTGGGAGCATCCGGCGGTCGGCTACGACTTCGATCAGGACCGCCTCGACGAGCAGCTGGAACTGCTGGACGAGGCCGTCGACGTGCTCAACGCCGAGGGTGTGCGTCCCGGGCTGCACAACCACGTCGGCACTCTGATCGAGACCGAGCGGGAGTACGAGTACGTCCTGGAGAACATCGACGCGTCGCGCCTCGGAGCGGCGTTCGACATCGGCCACCTGGAATGGGCCGGGATCGACTCCCGGGCCGTTCTCGAGAAGTGGGGGGACCGGGTGCAGGACCTGCACATCAAGGACATCGACCTCGCCGTCGCCCGGCGCACCCGCGAGGAGGGGCTGAGCTACGAGAAGGCGACCAACCTCGGTCTGTACCGCGAGCCGGGCCTGGGAGATCTCGATCTCGTCGGAATCCTCGGAGCTCTCCCCGACTCGTTCGACGGCACCGTGCTGATCGAAGTCGACCGTGCCAGCATGGATCCCACGGAGAGCGCGGTCTACACGGCGGGCTGGCTGGCCGACGCGACGAAGTCCTGAGGAGACGCTCATGAGCACGCATCCCGTCACGCTGTTCACCGGTCAGTGGGCGGATCTGCCGTTCGAGGAGGTGGCCCTCCTCGCCGCCTCCTGGGGGTACGACGGGCTGGAGATCGCCGCGTCCGGCGATCATCTCGACCTGAAGCGCGCCGATGAGGACGACGCCTACGTGGCGTCGCGACTCGAGATCCTGGATCGCCACGGCCTGAAGACGTTCGCGATCTCGAACCATCTCGCGGGCCAGGCGGTGTGCGATGCGCCGATCGACTTCCGCCACCAGGCGATCCTGCGCGACCACGTGTGGGGCGACGGCGACGCGGAGGGCGTGCGGCAGCGTGCCGCGGAGGACATGAAGCGGGCGGCGCGCGTGGCGCGCAAGCTCGGCGTCGACACCGTCGTCGGCTTCACCGGGTCGTCGATCTGGCCGTACGTGGCGATGTTCCCGCCGGTCGGGGAGGACGTGATCGCCGCCGGGTTCGAAGACTTCGCGCGCCGCTGGAACCCGATCCTCGACGTGTTCGACGCCGAAGGGGTGCGGTTCGCGCACGAGGTTCACCCGTCCGAGATCGCGTACGACTACTGGAGCTCGGTGCGCGCCCTGGACGCGATCGACCACAGGGAGGCGTTCGGGTTCAACTGGGATCCGTCGCACATGATGTGGCAGAACATCGACCCGGTGGGCTTCATCTGGGACTTCCAGGACCGGATCTACCACGTCGACTGCAAGGACACCCGGATGAGGCCGCGGAACGGCCGCGCGGGCGTGCTCGGCTCGCACCTGCCCTGGGGCGATCCGCGCCGCGGCTGGGACTTCGTCTCGACTGGGCACGGCGACGTGCCGTGGGAGGACTCGTTCCGAGCGCTGGACGCGATCGGCTACACGGGACCGATCTCGATCGAATGGGAGGACGCGGGCATGGACCGCCTGCATGGAGCCGCTCAAGCCGTGCAGTACGTGCGCTCCCTGCTCTGGCCGAAGCCCGCCGCCTCGTTCGACGCCGCCTTCCGCAACCAGTAGCGGGCGGGTCAGGCCTCCTTGAGGCGCACGAGGCGCTCGTGCCCGGTCTCCTCGAGCTCGGCGATGTCGGCGCGCGATTTGAGGAAGGCGTTGAAGGAGCGGTAGCCGAGGGCCTTCTCGCTGAACGAGGGGTCCATGCGGCGCATCTGCGTCTTCACCGCCGAGCTGTGCAGCCACTCGTCGCCGTCGCTCTTGTCGTGGCCGAGGCGCAGCGCGCGCACGAGTGTGGCGGTCGCCTCCTCCTGCTCCGAGCGGGTCGGCTCCTCCTTCTCCGCGACCGTGCGGGACTGCTTGCGCGCTCCCTGGGTCTGCTTGGCGGCGGGCTTCTTCGGCGCCGTCTCCTCGGCCGCCGGCGCCGGCGCGGCCGCGCGCTCGACACCGGGGAGCGAGTCGTACGCCTCGAATTCGTCGCAGGCGGCGGCGAGCGACTTGGCGGTGGATCCGGCGACGCCGACGCCGATCACGTACCGGCCCAGCCGCTTGCACCGCTGGGCGAGCGGCACGTAGTCGCTGTCGCCGGCGACGATGACGACGTGGGTGAGGTCGGGGAGACGGAACATGTCCTCGACCGCGTCGACCGCCAGGCGGATGTCCGCACCGTTCTTCGCGTACGCCGCAGCGGGGAAGAGCTGCACGAGATCGACGGCACGGGCCACCAGCTGCGACCGGTACTCGGCGTTGACCGGCGAAGACCAGTCGGCGTACGCCCGCGTGAGCACCAGGGTGCCGAACGACGACGCGTAGTCGATGATCGCGCCGACGTCGATCATCGCGGCCTTGAGCCGCTCCGCGACCTCGGCATCGGCCGGATTGTCCTGGATCCGCTGACGGTCCTTGCTGTACGCGTTGCGTCCGTGCACGCGGTCGTACCAGGAGATGACGATGTTGTCGAAGTCGAGATAGACGGCGACACGGGTGTCCTGCGGCTCAGCCATGGGTTCTCCTCCGGAGTCGGTCAGGCGATCTCGTTGGGGTACCGCACGCCGATCTGCGCGCGGATCTCGTCGAGCAGACCCATGATCGCGACCGACTCCGCCACGGGCAGGAGATCGCTGTCCAGGGATCCGTCGGCGACGTAGCGCTCGGCGGCGATGGCCTCGTACTGCATCCCGCGTCCTTCGCCCTCGGCGGGGCGCGCGGAGAACTCCTCCAGCACGACGCCCTCGGGGTCGATCACGCGCAGGACGGAGGGCGACCACCACCAGCGCTCGATCTCCACGCGGGCCTTCGTGCCGAGCACGACAGCGGTGTTCGGCCCGGCGGTGCGCGAGGAGGAGAACGTGGTCGAGATCGCTCCGCCGTCGTGCGTCATGACGGTCGCGACCTCGGCATCGGCGCCCGTCTCGAGGAGGCGGGCGACCGCCTTGACCTCGGTCGGCACGCCCAGCACGCCGACGACGAAGGAGATCGGGTAGATGGCGAGATCCAGCAGCGCCCCGCCGCCCAGCTCGAGAGCGTTCAGGCGGTGTGCGGGATCCGTCGGCAGCGTCTGGGTGTGGTCCGCCGAGACGGTGCGGATCTCGCCCAGGGTGCCGGCCGCGATGATCTCGCGCAGCCGCGCCATGTGCGGCAGATACCGGGTCCACATCGCCTCCATGACGAGCAGGCCCTTCTCGCGGCCGAGGTCTGCGAGGTCCTGCGCCTCGGCGCGGTTGAGGGTGAACGCCTTCTCGACGAGCACGTGCTTGCCGTGCTCGAGCGCGAGACGCGCGTCGGCGTGATGCATCGGGTGCGGAGTGGCGACGTAGATGATGTCGACGTCGGGGTCCGCCACGAGCGCGGCGTACGAGCCGTGCGCCCGGGCGATGCCGTAGCGCGCGGCGAACGCGTCGGCGGAATCCTGCGAGCGGGATCCGACGGCCACGAGATCCAGACCCGCGGTGCGCAGGTCGGCGGCGAAGGCGGCGGCGATGCCGCCCGTGGCGAGGATGCCCCAGCGCAATGCTGCGGGTCGAGGGGAGTGGCCGGTCATGGCTCCCAGCGTACGGGCTCCTGCGTCGTTCCGATTCCGGGGAGAGCCCCCACCCCGCCCTGCGGTGTTGAGAAGATGGGGCCATGGCAGACCTCATCACCGCCGCCGGCCTCCGCACGCTCATCGAGGAGGGCGCAGATCCTCGGATCCTCGACGTGCGCTACCGCCTCGGCTTCACGGACGGGCACGCGAACCATCTCGCCGGGCACCTCCCCGGCGCGGTGTTCGCCGACCTGGAGGCGGAGCTGGCCGGTCACGGCGCCGCCTCGGAGGGCCGGCATCCTCTGCCCTCCGACGACGCGCTGGCGGAGGCGGCGCGGCGGTGGGGCATCCGGCAGGGGCAGACCGTGGTGGTCTACGACGACTCCCGCTCGCTGCCGGCGTCCCGCGCCTGGTGGGCCCTGCGTCGGGCGGGGATCGCCGACGTGCGCGTGCTCGACGGCGGTCTCGGCGCCTGGCGCGCCGCCGGGGGAGAGATCGAGCAGGGCGAGGTCGTCCCGGAGCTGGGTGACGTCGTGCTGAGCCGGCCGGGCACCGCGGACGTCCTCGACACCGACCAGGTCGCGGAGTGGGGCGGAGTGCTGCTGGACGCGCGCGCCCCCGAGCGGTTCCGCGGCGAGACCGAGCCGATCGACCCCGTCGCGGGGCACATCCCGGGTGCGCGCAACCTGCCGATCTCCGAGCTGCTCACCGCGGACGGGCGGTTCCGCAGCCCCGCGGAGATCGTTGCCGCGTTCGAGGCCGTGGGCGCCGGCGAGGAGGTGCCGATCGCGGCGTACTGCGGATCCGGCGTGACAGCGGCTCAGCTCGCGCTCGCCGGGGCGCTCATCGGCCGCGAGGTGACCGTGTACCCCGGATCCTGGAGCGCCTGGTCGAACACCCCGGGACGCCCGGTCGAGGTCGGGCCCGTGCCGGCCGTGGAGGATCCGCTCGACGAGTGACCTGCGCATCACGCAGGAGGGGGCGCCGCCGGTCCCCTCGGCGGCACCCCCTCCTCTCGGATCGCTGCGCGCCATCGCTTCCGCGCACATCCCCAGTTCACGGCGTCCCCTCTGGCCGACGCTCCCCGCGGCGGCCGCACCGTATCGATCCGAAGAGCAGGAGCCGCCGGCGACGGCCGTGATACATCGGGTTCAGAATCCGCTGCCGTGCACCTGGAAGGGCGAGAGCACGCCCGTCCGCGCCGTCGCTCCGGCCAGCGCCTCCGCGGGGACGAGGCCGGCGGCGAGACCGACGTGCACCGCGCCGAGCAGTTCGCACGCGTCGTCGTCGGCGACGATCACGGGCGTCGCGATGACGGCACGCGACCCCGCGTGCAGCCAGACCCGGGTCATGCCGATGGCTTCCCATCCCCAGCGCACCGACGAGCGCCCGACTTCGCACGCCGACAGCACGACGGTGTCGGGGACCCGTTCCATCCGGTCGATGTCATAGCCGAACAGGGCGCCGTCGGCGAGCTCCAGGCCCGAGAACATGGGGTTGCCGTCGGCATGGCGGCCGTGCGCGGCGATGTGCAGCACGCTCACCCGAGTGGACAGCTCCGTCGCGGCGGCGACGGTCGCCTCGTCGGGATCGAGGACCCGTGCGCTCGGCCAGGCGGCCGCGGCGCGGTTCACCTCCTCGCCGCCCCGGAAGACGCGCGGACCGACGACGAAGCCCGCACCGCGGAACGGCGCCTCGCCGCGGGCGCGCAGCCACTGCGTCGCCGAGTCGGTCACGGTGAACACCCGTTCGCGCATCGCCGGCAGCATGCCCCACGGGAGCCCGTTCAGGATCGCCGCGGCGGCCAGGGCGAGGCGCCGATCGCCGACCACCGGGAGCACCGGCGCCAGCAGCGCATCCGACAGCTCGGCGAGACGCTCGTCGAGCGCCCGGCGCACGACCGCGCCCATCGCACCGGCGCGCACGGTCGCGGCGACATCGAGGTCGGCGCGCAGCCCTGCCATCGCTCGTCGTGCCTGCGGCCAGCCGGTGATGTCGACCACCCGGGCGTCGTCCGCGGTCACCGCGACCGCGACCAGGCCGTCGCGCTGATAGGCGTAGGCGACGAAGGCGCTGTCCGCGTCGAGCGCCGCCTGCAGCTCGTCGATGGTGGCGCGCTCCCGACCTCCGGCCCGTCCGATCGAGGACCACTCCCGCTGCCGCACGCGCTGGCTCAGTTCGGCGGCGCGGGGGTGGGCGAGCCAGTCGCCCGACGCGGCCTCGGAGCGGAGCATCCGCAGCTCGGCGAGATCCGCGGCCAGCCCGGGGTCGGGCGGGGGGCGCAGGGGCACGGTCTGCTGGCTCAGGTGCCGGGCGCGCTCCGACCACTCGAACACGACCGCCGGCCGACGGGAGCGGACGGCCGCCTCGAGCCCGGCGTAGAGCAGGCCCGCACCATGCATGACGAGAGCGGTGGCCAGATCCAGGCTGCCGAACGAGGCCTGCCAGGAGGCCAGCTCGTCCAGGCCCGCAGCGGCGATCCGACGTGCGGCCGCGTCGTCGCCCGCGGCGGCGGCCCGCGCCGCCCGTACCTCCAGCGCGAGCAGTCGCACCTGCAGCCCCGCACCGGGCGGAACCCGTATGCGCGCCTGGGCCGCGGGGATCGCGGTGCGGGTCTGTGCGTGGTGACGCTGCCGGGTGAGTCGCAGCGACGCCGCCTCGGCCCGGAGCCGATGGTGAGTCAACTGCGCCTCGACGCGGTCGACCTCGGCGTCGCCCGGAGCGCGCAGCCCCGTCGGCCGGCCGTCCGCCTCGACGGTCAGCAGGGCGCGCAGCCGCACGGCGTCCGCCCGCACCGCCCACGAGTCGCTCCCCACGGCGCGGAATCGTCGTGCCGCGGCGGAGGAGATCGTCGCCGCCCGCTCCGGTTCGTGGCTCAGCAGGGAGCGCGCCAGATGGAACTCCGCCTCCGCGCGCGCCTGCCTCATCCGGTGCGCGCCGAACACCCGGATCGCCCGTTCGAGGGTGCGCTCCGCATCGCGGGTGAGCCCGGCGTCCCGCAGCACCTCGGCGCGATCGCGGTCGCAGATCGCCGCGTTCACGGCCGAGGCGGCGCTCAGCACCGTCTGCGCCTCGCCCATCTTCTCGAGCGCGGGCACCAGCTCGCCGGCGAGCAGTGCCGCGTAGCCGCGGTTGTGCACCGCCATCGCCCGCGAGACCTCGTCCCCCGTCGCGGCGTAGTCGGGGACCGCCCGATCGAGGTCGGTGATCGCCTCCTCGAGCCGTCCGGCCTGCATGTGCGCCACGCTGCGGTTGAGCAGCATCGGCCCCCGATGCTCCACCTCGTCTCCGATTCCGGCGATGCCGCGATCCAGCATCGTCATCGCGCGCGCCAGATCACCGCGTTCGAGCGCGACCAGCCCGAGCTGACCGTAGAGCATGGCCGCTGTCGCCTCGGAGAGTCCGGGCAGGTGCAGCGCGTCGAGGCACACGGCCTCGGCGGAGGTGCGGTCTCCCTGGCGGATCGTGATCGCCGCGATCGACCCCGCGATCCTCGCCCGGAGATTGGGATCCTCGGTGCGCGCTCGCGCGCGCAGGAACTCGCGCCGCGCCGCGGCGTTCCGGCCTGCGTTCAACTGCGCGCGGCCGCGCCGGTACAGCTCATCCGCCGTCAGCGTCACCCTCACAGCATGGCGCGTCGGCGCCCGCTACGGGAGGGTCTTCTGCGCGCGCGATCCATCCTCGATGATGCAGCGCTCCAGCACGGCATCCGCTGCCTCGGCGGGCGTGATCGGCCCGCGCGCGGCGAGCGCTCCCGCGCTGAGTTCGCGGGCGATCCGTCCGGCCACGATCGGCGCGGCGAACGAGGTGCCGCTCCATACCGCGAACCCTCCCGCGAAGTCGTCGAGGTCGAGTGTCTCGCGCCGACGGCCCTCCTCGTCGGCGCGCATGCCGGCCTGCGACCCCCCGTCGAACGACACCGGCAGCGTGGAGAGCACCGAGACGCCGACCACATAGGTCCGCACCCACGGGCCGAAGTTCGAGAACAGTGCCACCGAGCGCGCCGACGGATTGAGCGCGCCGACGGAGACCTGCGGCGCGAGGCCGGCTTCATCGGCCGGATCGATCCCGGATTCCGGACCCCAGGCGAAGAGCGCCGCGGGCGATGAGGGCCGGTCGGTCGCATCGTTGCCGGCGGAGCACACCACGACGCATCCGCTCCTGCGCACGCGCTGCAGCAGCGCGTACAGCTCGCTCTGCGTCTCCTCGGCCCCGGGGGACTCGTGGAAGAAGCCGAACGAGAGGCTCATCACGTCCAGGCGCAGCGTCCCGGACTCGAGGAGCCCGACGATGCGCCCGAGCGCGCCGAGCAGATCGTTCTCCATGATGATGCCGTTCCCGTCCGACACCCGGACCGGCAGGATCTGGGCCTCGGGACAGGCCTGCAGCACGAGGCCGGCGATGAAAGTGCCGTGCCCGGCGACCGGATCCAGGTGTCCGTCGAGCGGCTCGCTCAAGCTCGGGTGCCGCTCGGGGTCCGTCGCCGGGTCGGTCAGCCCGAGCGGCTCGCCGGTGAGACTCGTCCACGTGATCAGCACGGGATCCGCATCCGGCGCCGCTCCCGGCATGTTCCCGAACCAGGGGTGCGCGCCGCATCCGGTGTCCAGCACAGCGACGATCGGGCGACGCGCCCCCGCGGGCAGCGGGGAGCGCGCGGGCCCCGGTCCGGTCCAGGCGACGGGCTGCCGTCCGCCGAAGCCGGGGAACCCGTAGCTCGCGAGTCCCGCCGGGTTGCCCGTGAACGGGTTGCCGGTGAAGGGGTTGCCCGTGAACGGGTTGCCGGTGAAGGGGTTGCCGGTGAAGGGATTGCCGGTGAAGGGATTCCCCGTGAACGGATGGATCCCGAGCAGGTGGTTCAGCGCGAGGCCGGGGATGCCGTCATCGCGCGCGGCCACGAGCAGGCGCCAGGCATCCGGCGCGAGGATCGGCCGGGCGTCGCGGGCCGCGCTCGCCGACACGGCGATCCGCAGACGCGTCGAATCCGCGACGCCGGGGTCGCGAGGGGATCCGACTCGGCTCTCCTGCGCGTCCGTCCGCCGGGCTCCTTCGGTCTCCCGGGCTCCCTCCGGCGCCCGTCGTGCGCCGGGCGGGACGTCGCCGTCCTTCCGCGCTCCGGGGGCGTCTTCGAGTCGCTCCACGGTGAGGCTCCAGCCGAGCGCCTCGGCGAGAGCGGCCAGCCTCTCGTCGCCGCGCCGTCCGGACGCGTCCCGCTCGAAGAGTGCCGGCCGCACCAGCAGCACGTCCGGCTCGTAGACGGTGGTGTGGGCCGCGGGGCCGTGCGCCGGCTGCAGCGTCACGTCGAGCACCGCACCCCGGAGCCGCGCCGCGCGCTCCCGCTCGCGCCAGCTCGGTCGTGAGCGGGGCCTCGGCCCGTCCTCGTCCTGGTCATGCCGCCCCTCATCGTCCCGTGCCATCCGCGCCTCCTGATCGATCCGTCGTCTCGCATCACACTTCGAACATCGGAGTGCGGAACTCCGTCGGCTCGCCGTCCGCGCCGCGCAGGACCAGTCGCAGCGCCGAAAGGCCGGTCGGCACCGCATCGAAGGCGAACCGGCCCGGGTTCGCGAGCTCGGCCGTCCACTCGCGGTCCTGCTGCGTCAAGCGGACCACGAGCACGGCCCCGTCGACCCACCCGTCGATCCGTCGCAGATGCGCTTCGGTCGTCGTGACGTGCACCACGACGCCGGTGCTCCCATCGCTGAACTGGAGCGTCGCGGTGTCGGTCTCGCCGCGTACGGCGATCGGACCCTCCTGCTCGACCAGCGTCAGCAGCGCGTACTCGCGTCCGAGGTCCTCCACCGCGACGGCCGCGACCATCCGGTCCGCGAGCCCGGCGGGCACCGGATCGTGCATCCTCCACGCGCTGCGCAGCCGCGCGAAGAGCGCCGCGTCGGCCGCTGTCTCCTCAACGGTCATCGTCGTCCTCCCATCCGTCCTGCTCCAGCAGTGCGCGGAGCTTGCCCAGGCAGCGCTGCCTGGTCGGCCCGATCGAGCCGATCGGCATCGCGAGATCCTGTGCGATGCGCGCGTAGTCGGGCCGCTCCTCGAAGGCCACGATGCGCAGCAGCCGCTGGCACCGCGTGTTCAACGCCCCGACGGCGCTCCACAGCGCCCCCGCCTCCGTGCCGCGCTGCGCCTGGTGTTCGGCGGACTCGCTGACGGGCAGGTGCGGCTCGAGGAACTCCGTCTCGGTGGGATCCGCTCGGCGCTGCAGCCGGCCCACGCGCCACGCCTCGCGCCGGGCGCACGTCGTCAGCCACCCCGAGATCGCACGCGGCTCGTCGATCGCGGCGTGCCGGCGCATGAGCGCCATCCAGGTGGACTGCACGACATCCTCGGCCAGAGCGCGGTCGAGCCCGTACGCTCGCGCGACGTGCCACAGTACCGGCGTCATCAGACGCACGAGCTCGTCCATGGCGCGGGGTTCCCCGTCGCGCCAGCGCAGGAAGAGGGCCGTCGCCCGCTCCCATCGGGGCGGGTCCGATCCCGCGCCGGCCCGCGCCGCCACCCGGCCCTCGGCCGCGCTGCGATCACGCTCGACGGCGTCGCCGAAGGCCTCGTCGCGCTCGTCGAACGGCTGCGTACGGTCGCCGGTGGCCGTCATGGCGCCCATTGTCTCCACAAGGGGCAGGAGAGCGATAGTGGCTCGCTGATACAACTTCCGCGCGCGGATCTGGTGTCATCCGCGACAGGAGGATCAGAGCGCCTCGATGACCTCGCGCAGCACGTCCGGGTCGTACCAGGCGATCTCGCCGCCGGCGAGGGCGTGATAGCGCTCATGACCCTTGCCGAGGATCACCACGGTGTCCTCGGGGCGCGCCATCCGCACGGCAGCGGCCATCGCTTCGCGACGGTCGGCGATCTCGGTGATCTCGACCGTGCTCGAACGCGCGCCGGCGATGAGGGAGGCGCGGATCTCGGCCGGATCGTCGTCGTAGGGGTTGTCGTCGGTGATGACCAGCACATCGGCGAACATCGCCGCGAAGCGGCCCATCATGCGGCGCTTGGCGGCGTCACGGTGACCGTTCGCGCCGAGCACAGCGATCAGGCGGCCCTCCGGCGTCGTGGTGCGGATCGCCCGCAGTGCGGCGTTGATGGCCTCGGGCTTGTGCGCCGAGTCGACGATCGCCGTGAACGCCTGCCCGAAGTCGAACCGCTGCAGGCGCCCCTCGACGCTCGGCAGCGCGGCGATGCCGGGGGCGAGGTCGGCGAGCTCGCGCCCGGACTCGGCGAGCGCGGCGACGGCGGCGAGGATGTTGTTCACGTTGAACGCGCCCGTCAGCTGGGTCGTGAACGGCACGCGTTCGCCATGCGGGGAGCGCACGACGAACGAGGACCCGTGCGCACGCAGCTCGACGTCCTCGGCGCGCCAGTCGGCGGATTCGGATCCGCTCGCCGAGGTCGTGCGCACCGGCACCGTGGCCTGGGCGGCGAGCACGCGGCCCCAGTGCGAGTCGATGTCGACGATGCCGATCTTCGCGTGCGCGGGGGTGAGCAGCAGCGCCTTCGCGGCGAAGTAGTCGGCCTGGGTGGGGTGGTAGTCGCGGTGGTCGTGGCCCAGGTTCAGGAAGATCCCCGCGTCGAACGCGAAGCCGTCGACGCGGCCCAGGGTGAGGGCGTGGCTGGACGCCTCGACGGCGACCGTGCCGAGCCGCTGCTCGCGCATCACCGCGAACAGCGCCTGCAGCTCGGGCGCCTCGGGGGTGGTCAGCACGGGCGGGAAGAAGTCGTCGCCCACGGTCGTGCCGATGGATCCGATCGTGCCGGACCGGGACATGCCTGCGGCGGCGGCCACGTAGAACGCGGTCGTGGTCTTGCCCTGGGTGCCCGTGATCCCGATCGAGGTCATCGACGCGACCGGGTCTCGGTAGAGGAACGCGGATGCGGGGCCGGCGGCCAGGCGCGGATCGTCCACGACGAGCGCCGGGACGTCGTCGGGCACGAGGGCGGCGCCCTCGGCGTCGGTGAGCACCGCGGCGGCTCCGGCCTCGACGGCCTTCGCCGCGAACCGGGCCCCGTGCGCATTCGCCCCGCGTATTCCGAGGAACAGGTCGCCGGCGCGGACGTGCTCCGTGCCCACGGCGACACCCGTGAACGCCGCGTCGGTGCGGACGGGAGCGGCGACGTCGAGGTGTGCCGCGAGGTCGCCGAGCGTCGCGCGGAACGTCTCGACAGGGCGGGAATCCAGGCGCGGGGCGGGGTAGTTCGACACGGAGGGCATGACCGTCCGAGTCTACCGGGGCGCTTCCCGGTCGTTGAGCGAGGACGCCGAAGGCGACCGAGACGAAACGCGAACGTCCAGGACCCTCGCGACTCACTGCGCGCGCATGAACTCCTCGGCCGCGCGCACCTGCTCGTCGGTCGGGCGCACGCCCGTGTACAGCACGAACTGCTCGAGCGCCTGCAGTGTGGCGACGGAGGCCCCGTTGATGACGGTCTTGCCCGCGGCGAGTCCCGCCCGCACGAGCGGCGTCTCGGCGGGGAGTGCCACGACGTCGAAAACGACCCGGGCCGCATCGATCGCGGACGGGGGGAACGACAGCGCCGCGGCCTCGGCGCCCCCGGCCATGCCGATCGGGGTCACGTTGACGAGCACGTCGGCCGTTCCCCCGTCCACGTCCGCAGCCCAGCCGAAGCCGTAGAGATCCGCGAGTGCCCGTCCCGCGTCCTCGTTGCGCGCGACGATCGTGACGTCCGAGAAGCCCGCGTCACGGAACGCAGCGGCGGTCGCCTTCGCCATGCCGCCGGATCCGCGCAGCAGCACGGACGACGCGGGCTCGATCCCGTTCCGCGCGATGAGCTCGGCGATCGCCGAGTAGTCGGTGTTGTACGCGGTGAGCACCCCGTCGTCGTTCACGATCGTGTTGACCGAGTCGATGGCCGTGGCCGACGGATCCATCCGGTCGACGAGGGCGATCACGTCCTCCTTGTACGGCATGGAGATCGCGCAGCCGCGGATACCGAGGCCTCGCACGCCGGCGATCGCCTGCGCGAGATCGGTCGGGGCGAACGCCTTGTAGATCCAGTTCAGCCCGAGCGCCTCGTAGAGGTGGTTGTGGAACCGGGTGCCGTTGTTGCTCGGGCGCGCAGACAGCGAGATGCACAGCGTCATGTCTTTGTTCAGGATCGGCACGGGACCAGCGTACCGACGACGGCTCAGGCGTTCGCGAACTCCTGCTGCGTCGTCGTCGTGGTGATCGCGGCCGACAGCGCCTGCTCGAGGTCGGCGAGGATGTCGGCGGGGTCCTCGATGCCGATCGACAGACGCACGGTCGTGGATCCGATGCCGGCGGTGGCGCGCTGGGCGGCGTTCAGGTGCGAGTGCGTCATGGAGGCGGGGTGGGAGACGAGCGACCGGGCGTCGCCGATGTTCGCCACGAGGCGCACGATCTTCAGACCGTCCACGAACCGTTCCACGCGCTCCTGATCCAGGGCCTCGTCACCGGTGGGGACGAGATCTATCGAGAACACCGCGGGGATGCCGCGGGGGAGGTAGCGCGCGGCGAGGTCGTGCCAGGGGTTGCCGGGGAGGCCGGGGTGGTGCACGGCGGCGATCGCCGGGTTCTCGTGGAGGGCTTCGGCGATGGTCTGGGCGGACGCGCTCTGACGCGAGACGCGCAGGTCGAGCGTCTCGATGCCCTGCAGGATCTGGTGCGCGTTGAAGGGCGACAGCGAGGGCCCCAGGTCGTGCACGTACTTCGCCTTCACGAGCGCGGCGAAGGCGAAGCCCTGTCCGAACCGCTCCCAGAGCGAGAGGGGGCCGAACCGGTCGTGCTGCGCCGTGAACTGCGGCCACCGCGCGGGCTGCGCGCCGAAGTCGAAGGAGCCCAGGTCGACCGCGACTCCGCCGAGCGATGTGCCGTGGCCGCTCAGGTACTTCGTCGCGGAGTGCACGACGAAGTCGGCGCCGTGCTCGCCCGGGCGGATCAGGTACGGAGTGCCGACGGTGCTGTCGATGACGAGGGGGACGCCGGCGGCATGCGCGGCGTCGGCGACGGAGCGGATGTCGAGCACCTGCGCCAGCGGGTTCGCGACCGACTCCGCGAAGAACAGCCGGGTGCGCTCGTTCGCCGCCGCGCGCCAGGCCTCCGGGTCGTCCTGGTCGACGAAGGTCACCGTGATGCCGAAGTCGGCGAGCGTGTCCTGCAGCAGGTCGACCGTTCCGCCGTAGAGCCGGTCGGCCGCGACGACATGCCCACCGCGACCGGCGAGCGCGAGGATCGTGACGGCGACCGCCGCCTGGCCGCTCGCCACGGCCACGGCCGAGATGCCGCCCTCGAGCGCGGTCACGCGCTCTTCGAGCAGCTGCTGCGTCGGGCTGGCGTTGCGGCTGTAGATGTTGCCGGCACGGCGCAGCGCGAACAGGTCGCGGGCCTCGGCCAGTGAGCCGAACTCGTAGGCGGCGGACTGGTACAGCGGCGGCACGGCGGTGTTCTGCGGCGTGCCGGAGACATACGCGGCCTGCACCTGCTTCGTGGCGAAACGGGTGTCGGGGGCGGAGGCGGCGCTGTCGGTCACCCACCCATCCTCGGGCGCGCGGGTGCGGATCCGCAGGGATGTTTCCGACTGTTGCGGATCCGGCGGATCAGGGGCGCAGCACGATCTTGCCGCGCGCGGCGCGCGCCTCGATGAGCCGGTGCGCCTCGGCGGCCTCGGCCAGAGGCAGCTCAGGGCCGAACTCGATCGAGAAGAAACCCCGGGCGATGAGCCCGAGCGCGGCCGGCACGGCCTCCGCGCGCCACGCGAGCTCCTGCTCCGTGAGCGGGACGGGGCTGCCTCCGCTGAACGCGCGGATGCCGAGTGACGCCGCGTCCGGGCCGCGCACGATCGTGGCGATCCTGTCGCGGTCGGAGACCAGGGCGAGCGAGGCGGCGATCGCCTCGTCCGTGCCGGCGCCGTCGAGCGCGACCGTGACGGGCCGCCCGTCCGCGGCGTCCCGGATGCGCTGTTCGAGGCCCTCCCCGTAGACGACGGGGATCGCGCCCAGCTCGCGAAGGCGCTCCTGCGACGCCGCACCGCCCGTGGCGATGACGGTGGCGCCCCCGTCCACGGCGAACTGGACCGCGGCCTGGCCGACCGCGCCGGATCCCGCGTGCACGAGCAGCAGGTCGTCGTTGCCGACGCCGAGCGAGAGCAGCGACTGGTACGCGGTGCCCGCGGGGATCCCCAGGGCGGCGCCCTGTGCGGCGGTCACCTCGTCCGGCATCACCCAGGTGTGGGCGGCCGGCACGGCGAGCGCGGTCGCGTACGTGCCCCGGGTGTCGCGGATCGTGACGCGGTCGCCGACCTCGAGGCCCTCGACGCCGGATCCGATCGCGGTCACGACGCCCGCTCCGTCGAAGCCGAGGTGCCGGGGCTCGGTGATCGGCGGCAGGGGGCGGAAGCCACTGCGCTGCTTGACGTCGATCGGATTCACGCCGGCCGCTTCGATCCGCACGACGACCTCGCTGGGCGCAGGCACCGGATCCGGCACCTCCACGAGGGTGAGGACCTCGGGTCCGCCGAGCTCGGTCTGCACGATCGCCTGCGCCATGGCTCCAGGCTACGACGGGTCTGCGGGGTCGGGACGCGTGAGCGGCACGGGGCCGCCGGCGTCGCCCACCGGCGTGGCGGGGTGGATCGAGAGCAGCGCCACCCGGGGGGTCAGTTCCCGGCGAGCGCCTTCACGATGCGCTGCGGGGACACCGGCTGCGCGGTGCCCAGGCGCTGCGCGAACAGGCTCACGCGGTACTCCTCGAGCAGCCAGCGCACCTCGACGAGTCGGGGCTCGGTGCCCGCGGTCAGCGGGATCGCGCCGCCGGCGTCGGCGTAGGCCTGTGCCATGCGCTCGTACTCGCTCTGCCGGGTGCGGTCCTTGCCCGGGGCGTCGGCGAGGGTGCGCAGCCGATCCAGGATTCCGTCCAGGTAGCGCGGGTAGTGGGCGAGGCGCTCCACGCCCGCACCCGAGACGAAGCCGGACGTCACCAGCCCCCCGAGCTGACCGCGGATGTCGTTCAGCGGCCCGAGCAGCGCGAGCGAGTTCTGGCCCTTCATCGCGCGCTCGACCTCGCGGGCCTTCGTGAGGACCTTCGCGACCAGCGACACCAGCGCGAACAGCTCGTCCACGACGACCGCGGAGACGCCGTCCCGCACGCGCGTGAAGTCGGCCTCGGCGCGCACCACGCCCGACCCCTCTGTCAGACGGTCGATCGCCGCCCGTGCGACCGCCGCGCGCGCGTCCTCGATCAGCGTCGCGACGTTCGGGTACGGCGAGGCGGCGAGGGCGAGCTTCTCCGGGCTGGTCAGGTGCTGCTGCACGTAGGGCGCGGGGGAAGGGATCCCGAGGAGCACGAGCCGCAGCACACCGTCGCGCGTGGCGGCCCGAGCCGCCTCGGCGGTCGCCTCGACGCGCAGCGCGACGGACCTGCCCTGATCCACGAGGGCGGGATAGCCGCGCACGACGCCACCCGCCACGCGCGTGTCCAGCACCTCCGGCAGATCGCCGACATCCCAGGTCGTGATGCCGTCGCGCTCCGTCGGCGCCGAGGCGGCCGCGACCGCCGCCGCACCAGGTCCCGGGCGGGCCGGGCCCGGCGCCCGCTCGATCGAACGGGCCACGCTCGCCCGCGACCGGTCCGCGAGATCCCGCTGCAGCGTGGTCAGATCCCGGCCGGATCCGACCACGCGCCCGCGCTCGTCGACCGCGCGGAAGTTCATCCGCAAGTGTGCGGGAACCCGCTCCAGGTCGAAGTCCGCGGCCGACATGGGCTGGTTCGCGAGCGGCTGGATGAGACGCGCGAGCGCCTCGCCCAGGCTCCGGCCGGGAAGGCCCTGGCGTGATTCGGGTCCCTCGGCGGCGAGTTCGGCGCCGAACTTCTCGGCCCAGTCCGCGGCGGGGACGACGTGCCGCCGGATCGCCTTCGGCAGCGCTCGCAGCAGCGCGGTCACGAGTTCGGCGCGCAGCCCCGGCACCTGCCAGTCGAAGCCCGCGTCCTGCACCTGCTGCAGCAGCGCGAGCGGGATGACGACGCTCACGCCGTCGTCCGCGGCACCGGGCTCGAACCGGTAGGCCAGGCCGAGCATCTGATCGCCCTGGGTCCAGCGCGTCGGGAAGTCCTGCTTGTCGGCACGTTCTGCGTCGTCGATCAGGTCGCCCTCGCGCATCACGAGCAGCTTCGGCGTCGTCGTCAGGGCGTCGCGCCACCACGCCTCGAACGAGCGCACGTCGAACACATCGGTCGGGATGCGCTCATCGTAGAACCGGAATACGGCCTCGTCGCCCACGAGGATGTCGCGGCGTCGCTCGCGCTCCTCGAGCTTCTCGAGGCGCTTGCGCAGCTCGGCGTTGCTGCGCCAGAACGCGGAGACCCGCTTGTCGATCCGGCTCGGATCCCACTCGCCCTCCACGAGGGCGTGCCGGAGGAACAGCTCACGCGCCGCGGGTCGGTCGATGCGCGCGAACTGCACCCGCCGACGGGCCACGATCTCCACGCCGAACAGCGTCACCTTCTCGTACGCGACGGCGGCGCCCGACTCCTTGGACCAGTGCGGCTCGGAGATCTGCCGCTTGGCGAGGTCTCCTGCCAGTGCTTCCGCCCACGCCGGGTCGATCGCGGCCGCCGTGCGCGCGAACGTGCGCGACGTCTCCACGATCTCCGCCGCCATGACGGCACGCGGAGCCTTCTTGCGCAGGGCGGATCCGGGGAACAGCGAGAAGCGGATCCCGCGGGCTCCGCGGTACTCCGCGATGCGCCGCTTCGGATCCTTCTGCCCGCCCTTCGCGGGCGGGCCCTTGGCGACGTTGCGCTCGTCGAGGATCCCGATCTGGCTGAGCAGACCGGCGAGGATCGCGCGATGCACGGCGTCGGCATCAGTCGGGGTCGTTGAGCGAGCACCGACGGAGTCGGAGCGAGACGAAACGCGGTCCCCCGCGAGATCGCCGCGTTTCGTCTCGGTCGCGCTGCGCGCGTCCTCGCTCAACGACCCCTTGCGGGGCACGAGCGTCCGCAGCTGCCGGTGCACGTCGAACCACTCCCGCACGCGCACGTAGTTCAGGTGCTCCGAGCGGCAGAGCCGGCGGAACGCACTGGATCCGAGCTCTTTCTGCTGTTCGCGCAGGTGGTTCCACAGGTTCAGGATCGACAGGAAGTCACTCGTCGGGTCCGCGAAGCGCGCGTGCATCCGCTCTGCCTCGTCGCGCACGCCCTGCGGTGCATCCGCCGAGGGGCGCTCGCGCACGTCCTGGATCGACAGCCCCGCGACGATCGCGAGCACCGGCGCGACCACGTCCGTCCTGGCCGCCTCCACGAGCATGCGGGCGAAGCGCGGGTCGATCGGCATGCGCGCGATGTCGCGGCCGATCCGGGTGAGTCGCGGAGCCTCCTCCGCGCGGGATCCCGAGGCCTTCGACGGCACCTGCACCGCGCCGAGCTCGACCAGGAGGTCGAGTGCGGAGCGCACGTCGCGGGACTCCGGGGGAGTGATGAACGGGAACTCCGCGATGTCGCCGAAACCCAGGCTCAGCATCTGCAGCACCACCGCGGCGAGCGAGGTGCGCAGGATCTCGGGCTCGGTGAACTCGGGGCGCTTGTCGAAGTCCTCCTCGCCGTAGAGGCGGATCGCGATTCCCGCGCTCGTGCGCCCCGCACGTCCGGAGCGCTGGTTCGCGGATGCCTGCGACACCGCCTCGATCGGCAGTTGCTGCACCTTCGAACGGCTGCTGTAGCGCGAGATGCGGGCCGTGCCGGTGTCGATCACGTACTTGATGCCGGGCACGGTCAGGCTCGTCTCGGCGACGTTCGTGGCGAGGATCACGCGGCGGCGCAGGCCCGCCACGGTCGACGGCTCGAACACCCGGTGCTGCTCCGCTGCCGAGAGCCGTCCGTACAGCGGGAGCACCTCGACCGGCGCCGTCTGGGAACGATAGGCGCCGCGGATCGCGTCGGCCGCGTCGCGGATCTCGGCCTCGCCCGGCAGGAACACCAGCACGTCGCCGCGCTTGGAGCGGTCGAGTTCCCGGAGGGCTCGCACGATCGCGGTGACCTCGTCCTCGGGCTCGGACTTCGCGCCCTTGGCGGGCTTCGCCGGCTCGGCGGTCGCGGCCTCCTCGTCGACGAGCGGGCGGTACCGGATCTCGACCGGATAGGTCCGCCCGGACACCTCGATCACCGGCGCCGGCTCCCCGTCACGGTCCGCGAAGTGCTTCGCGAAGCTGTGCGGATCGATCGTGGCCGAGGTGATGACGACCTTGAGATCCGGCCGCTCGGGGAGGATCCGGTGCAGGTACCCGAGCAGGAAGTCGACGTTGAGGGAGCGCTCGTGCGCCTCGTCGATGATGATCGCGTCGTAGCGGCGCAGCAGTCGGTCGCGGTGGATCTCGTTGAGCAGGATCCCATCGGTCATCAGCGCGATCCGGGTCTCGTCCGAGACCTGGTCGGTGAACCGCACCTTGTATCCGACGAGCCCGCCGAGCGGCACGTGCAGCTCTTCCGCCACGCGCTCCGCGATCGTGCGCGCGGCGAGCCGCCGAGGCTGGGTGTGCGCGATGCGCTCGCGGCCGAGCTCGAGCAGGATCTTCGGCAGCTGCGTGGTCTTGCCGGATCCGGTCGCGCCGGCGACCACGACCACCTGATGGTCGCGGATCGCTGCGGCGATCTCGTCGCGCGCGGCGCTGACCGGGAGTTCCGGCGGATAGGTGATCACGGGCGCAGACATAGCCCTCCAGCCTATCGCGGACGAGCGCGCGTGCCGGGCTGGTCCGGCAAGATCGATCCCGTCCCGGTGCTCCGACCGCGGACATGGTGCCGCGGCATCCATCCGTTCGGGTCGGACGGATGCCGCGGGGTCGTGGACCCGGGACGCCGCGAGCGTCCCGGGCGCCGTTCAGAAGTGGGTGCCGCCGTCGATGCGGACTTCGGTGCCGGTGATGAAGGCGCCGTCGGCGCTCGCGAGCATCGCGACCACGCCGGCGACGGACTCGGGACCGGCGAAGCCCTGGCCGATGGCCGGGGCGAGCTTCATGAACAGGCTCATGTCGGCGTCCTCGGGAAGGCCCGGGCCTCGACTCTGCCCGCTCTGGCCGGATCCGTCGGTCATGCCGGAGGAGATCGACCCGGGCTGCACGGCGGTGAAGCGGATGCCCTGCTTGGCGTACTCCGCCGCCAGCGCATGCGTCATCGACTGCACACCGCCCTTGCTCGCCGCGTACGCGGCCATGTAGGGGTGCGCGAACATCGCCGAGGTGGAGCTGAAGTTCACCACGGCCGCGTCCGTGCCCTCGAGCAGCGCGGGGATCGCCTCGCGGATCATCAGGAAGGTTCCGACGAGGTTCACCTGGATGACCTGCTGGAACTGGTCGAGCGTGGTCTGGGCGGTGTGCGAGGAGCGCAGGATGCCCGCGGCGTTCACCAGCACGTCCAGGCCGCCGAGAACCTCGACCGCCGCGGCGACGCCTGCCGTGACGGAGGCCTCGTCGCCGATGTTGACCTCGATCGCGGTGAGGCGATCGGCCGCGTCTCCCGCCTTCGCGACGGTGTCGGCGAGACCGGCGGCGCTGACATCGGCGGCCACGACGCGTCCGCCCTCGGCGAGCATGCGCAGCACCGTCGCCTGACCGATGCCGGATCCGCCGCCGGTGACCAGAGCGCGGCGACCTTCATAGCGGTTCATGTCGAATCCTTCTTCCTTTGGAAGTCCTGTCGTGCCTGAATGGCACAACGTGTCATATTGACACATAACACCATGAAACGGAAGGTATTCCCGTACGCTCGGAGCATGCAGACCCGCACCGGACTCATGACGCGTCGCAAGGCCGCGACCGCCGGCGAGATCGCGGCGGAGGCGGCGCGACTGTTCGCAGAGCGCGGCGTCGCGCAGGTGACCGCGGCCGAGATCGCAGAGGCCTCCGGAGTCTCCCTGCGCACGTTCTACCGCTACTTTCCGACCAAGGAGGACGCGGTCGCCCCGGTGCTCGAGATCGGCGCCGCGCGGTGGCAGGCGGCACTCGAGGAAGCCGAGGAGGTGCCGGCCGTGGCGATCCCCGCGGTGCTCGCCGCGCAGCTGACCCCGGCGACCGCGGAGGATGCCGAGGGGCTCGCCCGCATGCGCCCGCTGCTGCGCGCGCTCGCCGAGGACCGCGAGCTCAGGGCCGTCTGGCACCGTGTCAACCACGAGTCCGAGGAGCGCCTCGTCGCACTCATCACCGAGCGCGGGGAGAGCGACCGGCTCGCCGCGCGGGTGCTCGCCGCGGCGGCGACGGAGGCGATCCGGATCGGACTCGAGGAGTGGGCGCGGTCGACGGCCCCGGTGCGCGGAAGCGGATCCCCGGCGGCGCTGGCTGCCCGTGCCTACGCGGCGCTTGCCCCGAGGCGCTGAGCGCTTGTCGCTCAAGGCCGAGCGCGGTGAGGCCGGCCCGTGGTTCCGTGCGGGAACCTAGGGTGGAATCATGACGATCCCCGGAATCCTGCTCAACGACGGCCACACGATCCCCCAGCTCGGCTACGGCGTCTTCAAGGTCGATCCGGCCGACACCGAGCGCACGGTCAGCGAGGCGCTCGAGATCGGGTACCGCCACATCGACACCGCCGCGATCTACGGCAACGAGGCCGGGGTCGGTGCCGCCATCGCGAAGAGCGGCATCCCGCGTGACGAGTTGTTCGTGACGACCAAGCTGTGGAACGACCGCCACGACGGAGACGCGCCCGATGCGGCCATCGCGGAGAGCCTGGAGAAGCTCGGCCTCGACCACGTCGACCTGTACCTCGTGCACTGGCCGACCCCCGCCAGGGACAACTACGTGCACGCCTGGGAGAAGGTCGTGGCGATCCGCGACCGGGGGCTGGCGCGTTCGGCCGGCGTCTCGAACTTCCTCGTGCCGCACCTGGAGCGGATCGTGGCCGAGACCGGCGTCACCCCCGCGGTCGACCAGATCGAGCTGCACCCCGCCTACCAGCAGCGCGACGTCGGCTCCTGGGCGCGCGATCACGAGGTGAAGATCGAGGCGTGGGGTCCGCTCGGTCAGGGCAAGTACGACCTGTTCGGCATCCCGGCCGTCGCGGATGCCGCCGCTGCGCACGGCAAGAGCCCTGCACAGGTCGTGCTGCGCTGGCACCTGCAGAAGGGCAACATCGTCTTCCCGAAGTCGGTGCGCGCCGAGCGCCTGCGCGAGAACCTGGATGTGTTCGACTTCGCCCTGAGCGACATCGAGTTCGCGGCGATCTCGGCCCTCGACCCGGGCGACGGATCCGGCCGCGTCGCCTCGCACCCCGACGAGGTCAACTGACCATCGCTTGGTCGTCGAGCGAGGACGGCGAAGCCGACCGCGACGAAACGCGGCGCCTCGCAAGGGCGCCGCGTTTCGTCGCGCTGCGCTCGCTCCACGACCATGGAGCGGTCCTGCCCGGCGTAGCGTGAGGCCATGAGCAATCGCCTCGCCGGCACCGGCAGCCCCTATCTGCGCGCGCACGCCGACAACCCGGTGGACTGGTACCCCTGGGGCGCCGAGGCGTTCGCCGAGGCCGCGCGCCGCGACGTGCCGGTGTTGATCTCGATCGGCTACTCCACGTGCCACTGGTGCCACGTCATGGCGCGGGAGTCGTTCGGGGATCCGGCCACGGCGCAGCAGCTCAACCGCGGTTTCGTCTCGATCAAGGTCGACCGGGAGGAGCACCCCCAGGTCGACACGGCGTACATGGCGGCGGCGTCGGCGTTCACGCAGGATCTGGGCTGGCCGCTCACCGTCTTCGCGACCCCGTCCGGGCGCGCCTTCCACGCGGGCACCTACTTCCCGCCCGTGGCCCGCGGGCAGCTTCCGGCGTTCGGCACCGTGCTCGCGGCCGTGCGCGAGGCCTGGACCGAGCGCCGTGCGGAGGTGGAGGATCTGGCCGGCGTGGTGGCGGAGGCCCTGGAGGCCTCGGCGCTGACGGATCCCTCGCCGCTTCCGGACGACGCCGCGCTCGCGGCGGCCGCGGAGGAGATCGTCGGCCGTGAGGACCGGAGATACGGCGGTTTCGGCACGGCGCCGAAGTTCCCCGTCGCTACGACCCTGCGGTTCCTGCAGGCGGAGGGGCGCACCGACGTCGTCGCGCGTGCGCTCGACGCGATGGCCACCTCCGAACTGCGCGACGAGGACGGCGGCTTCTTCCGCTACGCCACGCAGCAGGACTGGGCCGTGCCGCACTACGAGCGCATGCTCACCGACAACGCCCAGCTGCTCGAGGTGGCCGTCGATGCGGGCCGCGCGGATGTCGCCCGCGGCATCGCGCACTTCCTGCTCGCCGTGCTGCAGAGCCCCGGAGGCGGGTTCGGCGCGGCGCAGGACTCCGAGTCCGTGATCGACGGGCAGCGCAGCGAAGGCGGCTACTACCGCCGCCCGGCGGCCGCGCGAGAGGGCCTGTCGTCGCCGGCCGTCGACGGCAAGATCATCACGGGCTGGAACGGACTCGCGATCGCCGCCCTCGCTCGCGGCGGCGCCGCCCTGGGCGAGCAGTCCTGGATCGACGTGGCCGTCCGCGCGGCGGAGACCGTGCTGGCGGTGAACCGCGACGCGGACGGGCGCCTCGTGCGCACCTCGCTGGACGGTGCGCCCTCGGCCGCGGTCGCCACGGATGCCGACCTCGCCCTGCTCGCGGACGGGCTGTTCGCCCTCGCCCTCGCCACGGGGGAGGCGCGCTGGGCGACGCGCGGGCTGGAGGTGCTCAGCGCCGATGCGTCCGTCGACCCGGTGCTCGCCGCGCACGCGATCACCGCCTCCGCGGACGGCGGCGACGGCGACCTGCCCTCCGGTACGTCCGCGCGGGCCGCGGCCGAGTTGACCGCGTGGAGGCTCGGCGCGGGGGAGCAGCACCGCGAGCGCGCCACCGTCCTGGTCTCGGAGCGCGCGGGTCAGGCGCTGCGACAGCCGTTCGGATCCGGTGCGCTCCTGCGCGTGGCGGCGGGACTCGCCCGCCCGCCCCGGCAGATCGTCGCCGTGACCTCGGATCCGCGCGGGCCCCTCGCGACCGCCGCCCGCGCCGCCGACGCCGACCTCACCGCGGTGCTGACTCGGGAGCAGGCACGGGCCTTCGCCGATGCCGGCTTCACGCTGTTCGAGGAGCGCGACGGCGTCGACGGCGTCGTGCACGACTGCCGGGGCTTCGTCTGCCTGCTGCCGGTGTCGGATCCCGCGCTCGTGGCGACCGCCCGCTGACCGTCGGAGTCCTCAACGGCTGTACATTCTGACCAGGCGAACCGCGCATCGAGGCGGCAAGCTGTGCGACATGCGCAGGTGCTGCTGATCCGTTTGTCCAGCAGTCGCGGCCGCGGATACAGTGGCCGGATCCCCGGCGACGTCGCCGCTCGGCCCTGCCGCCCGACGCGCCTCCCCACTGGCCGCACGAACCGCAGCAAGGATGCCTCGACGATGACCCTCCCTGTCACCACGCCCCCGGCCACCCCGCCGACCAACGCGCGCCTGGATGCCGTGCCGGCCTACAAGCAGGGGCGCTCGGCTCCGGTCGGCGCCTCGAAGCTCTCCTCGAACGAGTCCCCGCATCCGCCGCTGCCGTCGGTGGTCTCCGCCGTCGCAGACCGGCTCGGATCGATCCACCGCTACCCGCAGATGGCCGCGCCGGAGATCATCGGCCGCCTCGCCGAGCGCTACGGAGTCGACCCGGAGCTGGTGACCGTCGGCGCCGGATCCGTGGAACTCGCCGCGCAGCTCATCCACGCGATGGCCGGCGAGGGCGACGAGGTCATGTTCGCCTGGCGCTCCTTCGAGGCCTACCCGTCGCTGGTCCGGATCGCCGGAGCGACCCCGGTGATGGTGCCGCTCGATGCCGAGCACCGGCACGACCTCGACGCGATGCTCGCCGCGATCACCGAGCGCACGCGCCTGATCTTCGTGTGCAACCCGAACAACCCCACCGGCACGGTCGTGGGGCCGGAGGAGCTCGAGCGCTTCGTGGCCGCGGTGCCGCGCGACGTGCTCGTGGTGATCGACGAGGCCTACGTGCACTTCGACGGCTCCCCCTACTTCGCGGACGCGCCCGGCGCGATCGATCCGGAACGCGGCGCGGGTCTCGAGCTGTTCCGCCGTCACCCGCACGTGGCGGTGCTGCACACCTTCTCCAAGGCCTACGGCCTCGCGGGCCTGCGGATCGGCTACGCCATCGCGCCCGCCGGGATCGCGGCCGCTCAGCGCAAGGTCGCCGTGCCCTTCGGTGTGACCGACCTGGCCCAGGCCGCCGCCGTCGCCTCGCTCGACGCCCAGGACGAGCTCGCCGTGCGCATCGCCGAGGTCGCCGCGCAGCGCGACCGCCTGCATGACGTGCTCGTCGCCGCGGGATGGCCGGCGGTGCGCTCCGAGGCCAACTTCGTCTGGGTGCCGGCGGGGGAGCGCGCCGTCGAGCTCGACGAGCTCCTGCATGCGGGCGGCGTCGTCGCCCGCACCTTCCCCGGCGAGGGCGTGCGCATCTCGGCAGGATCCGCCGAGGACATCGACCGTGTCGCGGCGGCGCTCGCCGCCGTGATCACGAACTCCGCCCACCCCACCGCCGACGTTCGCGAGGAGGCGACCGCATGACCACCGAAGTGCCCCTGACCACGACCACCACGAAGGGCCTGCATCCCGGGCTCACCCGCCGGCAGATCTCCATGATGGGGCTCGGCGGGGCGATCGGCGCCGGCCTGTTCGTCGGCTCCGGACAGGCGATCGGCATCGCGGGGCCCGCCGTGATCGTGTCCTATCTCGTGGCCGGCACGATCGTCGTGCTCGTCATGGCGATGCTGGCCGAGATGGTGGCCGCCAACCCGTCCTCGGGCGCGTTCAGCTCCTACGCGCAGAAGGCCATGGGCCGCAGCGTCGGCAGCGCCGTGGGCTGGCTGTACTGGATCCAGCTCGTCGTCGTGATCGCCGCTGAGGCCACCGGCGCCGCCGGCATCGTCGCGCACCGTTTCCCGGGTCTTCCCGAGTGGGCGTGGGTGCTGCTGTTCGTGCTCGCCCTCACCGTCGTGAACCTGCTCGGCGTGCGCAACTACGGCCGCTTCGAGTTCTGGTTCGCCGCGATCAAGGTCGCCGCCATCATCGCCTTCCTCGTCGTCGGCGTGCTCGCGATCATCGGACTGATCCCGGGCGTCCCGGCCACCGGCGTCGGCAACCTCGTCGATCAGGGCGGCTTCGCCCCCACCGGCATCGCGGGCATCGCGGGTGCCCTGCTGATCGTGGTGTTCGCGTTCGGCGGCACCGAGGTCGTCGCGATCGCGGCCGCCGAGTCGGACGACCCCTCGCGCAACATCAGCCGGATCGTGCGTCAGGTGATGGTGCGGATCCTGGTGTTCTACGTCGGATCCATCTTCGTGATCGTCGCCGTGCTCCCGTGGGACTCCAAGGAGGTGCTCGCCGGCCCGTTCTCCGCGGTGCTGGACACGCTGAAGATCCCCGGCGTGGGGCTCGTCATGGACCTCATCGTCATCGTCGCGCTGCTGTCGGCCATGAACGCCAACATCTACGGCGCCTCGCGCATGGCGTTCTCGCTCGGCGAGCGCGGCCTCGCCCCCCTCGCGCTCACCCGGACGAGCGCGGCGGGCGTTCCCCGCGTGGCCGTGCTGGCGTCCGTGGCGTTCAGCTTCGTCACGGTGATCCTGAACTGGATCTGGCCGGAGCAGGTGCTGCCCACACTGCTGAACGTGGTGGGATCCACGCTGCTGGTGATGTGGACGGCGACGGCGATCACGCAGCTGATCCTGCGCCGCCGCGCCGACGCCGAAGGCACGGCGCTGCCGATGCGCATGTGGGGCTTCCCGTGGCTGTCGGTCCTGACGCTCGTGCTGCTGGGCGCGATCATCCTGCTCACGATGCTGAACGAGGGCGCGCGGACGCAGCTGCTGCTGACGATCGGCCTCACCGTGGTGCTCGTGGTGCTCGCCCGCCTCACCCGTGGCCTGTCCCGACCCGGCGTCCTCAAGGACGGCGCGGACGACGTGTTCCGGAGCTGACGATGCGCATCGATGCCCTCGACGCGGCCCTGATCCAGCTGCTCACGGATGCGCCGCAGCTGCCCGTGCTGGAGTGCGCGCGGCGGCTCGGCGTGGCCCGAGGCACCGTCACCAGCCGCCTGGCGCGGCTGCACGAGAACGGCGTCATCGAGGGCATCGTGCCGCGCGTCGATCCGCGCGGCTTCGGATACGCGCTGACCGCGTTCTGCCAGGTGGAGATCGATCAGAAGGTCGGGCACGACGAGGTCGCCGGGGCGCTCGCGTCGGCGATCCCGGAGGTCGTCGACATGTACACGGTCACCGGGGCGAGCGACATGCAGCTGCGCCTCGTCGCGCACAGCGCGGAGCAGCTGCAGGAGGTGCTGGACCGCATCGCCCTGGTGCCCGGCGTCGCCCGCACCGCGAGCTCGATCGCGATGCGCACGCACTTCAGCGGCCGGGTGCTGCCGCTCGTGGAGCACGCGGCCCGCGGCTGAGCCCTACTCGTCGTTCCCGGTCCAGCCCTTGTGGCGGAACCACCACCACATGATCGCGCCGGAGATCACCATGGATCCGATGCCGAGCAGGAAGAACGACCACGGGCCGGACAGCACGTGCGCGATCGACCAGTCGAAGTTCATCCCGAAGAACCCCGTCAGGAAGCTCAGCGGCAGGAAGATCGAGGCGATGATCGCGAGCTGCTTCGACGTCTCGCCCTGCCGGTTCGCGACCGTCGACAGGTAGAGGTCGGTGCATCCCGAGACCATCTCGTGATAGCCGTCGATCTCGTCCGTGATCCGGATGAGGTGGTCGTAGATGTCGCGGAAGTAGTCGTGGCTGTCGGCCTCCAGCCCCGCCAGATCCGTGATGACCTCCGCCTGCCGGGCGAACAGATCCCGCATCGGGACGACCGCCCGCCGCAGCTTCAGCAGCAGGCGCTTGAGGCCGAAGGTCTGCTGCAGCTCCTTGCGCCCGCCGCCGGCGACGATCGCGTCCTCGAGGCCGTTGATCTCCTCGTCGAGGTCGCTGAGGATCGGGAAGTAGCTGTCCACGATCACGTCGATGATCTTGTAGACGTAGTAGCGCTCGGTCTTGGGCGCCGTGGAGTTCTGCAGCAGCGCGCGCACCTGACGCAGGTCCTGGAACCGCTCGGAGTGCACGGTGACGATGAACTCGCCGCTGAGGTGGCAGTGCACCTCCTCCAGCGGGTGGTCGTTCTCGTCCTCGGGATGCAGCTCGACCGCGCCCTGCAGCACGAGGAGCGCCCCCTCGCCGTAGACGTCGAGCTTGGGGCGCTGCCCCATCCGCTGGGTGTCCTCGATCGAGAGCGGATGCCAGCCGAGCAGGGTGCCGAGCCGTTGGATCTCGTCCGCGGTGGGGGAGACCAGGTCGAGCCAGAAGAACTCGCCCTGCCCGCGCAGTTGCGCGATCAGGGATTCGTCGATGCTGTCCAGGATGCGCATGTCAGATCCAGGTGATCATCCAGTTGTGCGCCTGCCAGAACCACCACGGCACGGGCAGACCGATCCACAGCGGGTAGAAGAACGCGCTCAGCAGCACGATCAGCACCACGATGATCGCCACGGTGCGCTGACCGGACTGTCGTCGGTGCCTCGGATCGCTCCGCCGGCCGGCGATGTCGCGCAGCGCGAGCACAAGCGCGAGGATCAGGAAGGGCGCCATCACCACCGTGTAGAACTGGAAGATCGTGCGCTCGGGGAAAGCCAGCCAGGGCAGGTAGGTCGCGGCGAGCCCCATGAGCGGGATCGCGTAGCTCCACGGCATGGGGGATCGGAGCACGAGTCCGCGCACGAACCGCACGAGCAGATAGACCGCGGCGGCGACGCCCAGGTACCAGATCAGCGGGTTCGGGATCGAGGTGATCGTGCCGATGCAGTGATCCGTGCCGAAGCAGGGCGCATCCTGCCCGCCCACCCAGAACGCGGTCGGCCGGATCAGCAGCGGCCACTGCCATGCCGGGCTCGCGTAGGGGTGCGAGGACGTCAGGCCGACGTGGAACGCGAGGATGTCGGAGTGGTACTTGAACCACGACGTGAGCACGTTGTCCGTGATGTTGCGGTCGTATCCGCCCGTGGTGAGGAACCAGCCGCTCCACGAGGCGACGTACACGGCCGCGGCGACCGGCACGAGCAGCAGGAAGCTCGCAGCGCCCTGCCGGATCACGGCATCGGTCGGCCACAGCGCGACCCCGGCCCTGCGACGGGCGAGCGCGTCGGTGACGACGAGGTAGATCCCGGCCGCGGCCAGCACGTAGGCGCCGGACCACTTCACCGAGGTCGCGGCTCCCAGCGCGAGCCCCGCGGCGAGCACCCACGGGCGACGCCAGAACACGCGGCCCCAGAGCGTCGGGTCATCGCCGCGCTCGTGCGAGACGCGGTCCTCGAGCCGTGGCATCGTCCGGCGTCGGTCGTACACGAGGAACAGGATCCCGAGCACGATGAAGAAGGTGAGGATCCCGTCCAGCAGGCCGATCCGGCTCAGCACGATGCCCAGCCCGTCGACCGCCATGAGCAGGCCCGCCAGGCTCGCCACCGCGATCGAGCGGGTGAGCGCCTTGGCGAGCAGGTAGACGACGAGCACGGTGAGCGTGCCGATGATCGCCGTCGAGATGCGCCAGCCGAAACTGGATCCGGGGCCGAAGGCGGCGATGCCGAGCGCGATCAGCCACTTGCCGAGAGGCGGGTGCACGACGAAGGAGGCCGAGTCCTCGAGCGCGCTCGTGTCACCCTTGACGAACAGCTCATTCGCGCCGGCACGCCAGGTGCCCTCGTAGCCCTGCACCCACAACGACCAGGCGTCCTTGACGTAGTACGTCTCGTCGAAGACGATCGCATGCGGATGCCCGAGGCCGGCGATGCGCAGCACCCCGGCCAGGAGCGTGATGAGCACCGGCGCGAGCCAGGAGATCATCCGGAGGCGCACCGGGTCGCCGAGCCACGCGTCGTGCAGCCGCTCCCAGGCGGTGGGGCGGTCGTCGTACCGGGCGTCGACGCCGGGCAGCAGGGGCGCGGTCACCCGCTCAGCCTATGCTGGGGCGGGTGATCATCCTCGCGGCCACTCCGATCGGAAACCTGGGCGACGCGTCCCGCCGGCTCATCGAGGTGCTGGAGAACGCCACGATCATCGCCGCGGAGGACACCCGCACGACGCAGCGGCTGCTGCAGGGCCTCGGCATCGCGAACCGGCCGAGACTGATCGCGCTGCACGATCACAACGAGAAGGCCAAGGCCGCCGAACTCGCGGAGGCGGCCGAGACCGAGGATCTCGTGGTGCTCAGCGACGCCGGCATGCCGACCGTGAGCGATCCCGGCTACGGGCTGGTCGCCGCGGCCGCCGAGCGCGGCGTGACGGTCACCGTGATCCCCGGTCCGAGCGCGGTGGTCACGGCGCTCGCGGTATCGGGCCTGCCCACCGACAGGTTCACGTTCGAGGGCTTCCTGCCGCGCAAGCCGGGAGAGCGCCGCTCGGCTCTAGCCGCGCTCGCGACGGAGCCCCGCACGATGGTGTTCTTCGAGTCGCCGTCGCGCCTGGCCGCGACCCTGGGCGACATGGCTGCGGCATTCGGCGATTCTCGGCGGGTGGCGGTCTGCCGCGAGCTCACGAAGCTCTACGAGGAGGTCCGCCGGGGCGGAGCCGCCGAGCTCGCCGCATGGGCGGAGCAGGGCGTGAAGGGCGAGATCGTGGTGGTCGTGGAGGGCGCCGCGCCACGAGCCGTCTCCCCGGAGGACGCCCTGGTGCAGGTGCAGGCGCTGGTCGCCTCGGGCGTGCGCCTCAAGGACGCGTGCGCCGAGGTCGCCGCGGCCACGGGCCTCGGCTCCCGCGACCTGTATCAGGCCGCGCTCGCCGCCCGCTGACCGGCTGGCGCGCGCTGCGACCTGCCACCGCTGGGGCTCGCCGCCTCTGGATCCGCCGTCGCGCTCGCCCGCCGAGAGCACGGCCTCCCGCCGAGAGCACGGCTTGTGGACGCGATGTTCCCGTGCACGCGACAGGATCCGGTGCCTTCGAGAAGCACCGGATCCTGTCGTCGTGTCACCGTCGCGGGAGCGGCGGCGACGGCGGCACGGCGGCGAGTGGCACGGGCACGCTGATCGTCGGGGGCAGCGTCAGGGCGGCGGGGGTGAGTGTCGGGCGCATCGCCGGTCAGCCGTTCTCGTCGCGCGCGGGCGCCGTCGCCGGCGGCACGGTGTCGACCACCGTCGTGGACATCGCGGTCAGGACGGTCTGCTCCTCGCCGGCCGCCACGGAACCGGCAGGGAAGAACCGGCGCTCACCGATGACCTGCCCCGTGCCAGGGTCGATGATGATCTCCTGGCGCTCACCCGAGCGCTGCGGTTCGTTGCGGCCGATCGCGACGCCGACCTGGCCGTCGAGATTCGCGACGCCGTCGGTCGATGTCGTGCCGGGGATCAACGCGAGTGCCTCGAACAGGCGCGCGCGCACGGTCGCCGGCACCGGGTAGGTGCGCAGCAGATCCGTGATCCGCACGAAGTCGTCCTCTTCGCGGCTCGCCGATCCGCCCTGGTACTCCGCGTCGAAGTAGGCGAGTGTCTCCGCCCCGGATCCGGTCGGGATCGCGGTCACATCCTGAGACGTCCACGCGCCGCCGTAGAACCTGCCTCCCGGAGCGTGGATCGTCTCCGCGGTGAACGCGCCGTCTCCCGTCACGCCGCGCTCCCAGTCCCGGTACAGTGCCCAGTCCGACCCCGGATCGGACGGGATGTACACGTCGACGTTCTGGATGTTGGAGGGCAGCCGCGTCATCGTCTCGTCGGACATGCCCTGGTAGCTGGCCCAGTCCGCGCGGGTGTGGAACTTCAGATACTGCCCCGGCCCCGCCGCAGGGTCGCTGTAGGTGATCGCCTCGGCCGCCGCCTTGCGCAGCACGATCGCGGCGGCGCTCGCCGATTGCGGATGCGGCGGGGCGAGCACGCCGCCGACGACGACCGCCGCGGCGACGGCGGCGGCCGCAGTGAGGCCGATGGCGGCCCACCGGACCGGATGCCGGCGGCGCGGTGCGCGGGATGCAGGCCTCTTCTCCGCCGCGCGCATCGCGGTCTCGAGGTTCAGATATGCGGGAGCGAGCCGGGCCGCGTCGGGCTCGGCGACGTCGTCACGCAGACTGCGGAGCAAGGTCAGGTCGTCCATTTTCACCCTCCTCAGGTGTGGAGCGGAGCAGGCGCCGGGCGCGGTTGAGTCTCGACTTCACCGTGCCGACAGGGATGTGCAGGGCTTCAGCGATCTCGTCGTACGAGAGCTCGGCCCAGGCGAACAACAGCAGACAGTCGCGATCGCCGGCGGAGAGCCGGCGGATCCGCCCGGCGAGACGCCCGACCGCGAGCTGCGCATCCAGCGCCTCGTCGGGATGGTGCGTCGTCGTCGCCGCTTCCGGCACGCTGCGCTCCATCGCCCTGAGCACGCGCGCAGTGGCGATGCGGTGGCGGTGGATGAGATTCGTCGCGATGCCGAACAGCCAGGGCCGGGCATCCTCCCGTGCGGGATCGAATCGGGCGCGGCGCTGGAACGCGATCAGGAAGGTCTCGCTCGTGACGTCGTCGGCGACGGCGTCACCGGCCCGTCGGGCCGCGTAGCGATGCACCGCTCCTGCGTAGCGGTGGAAGATCTCGCCGAAGGCCGACGGATCCGTCACCGATCTCGCGATCACCGTGTTGTCGTTGTTCACATCCTGTATTCCTCGCAGGGGCCGATCGTGTTCACGATGGCACAGGACACGTGCGTCAGGTGCGTGGGGAGATGGCCCCCACGGAGGGTCGACGGGTAGTGTCCACCATCGGGGGACAAATGCAGGATGCGCAGATCGCCGAGGCCTATGACGCCCGCGCCGAGGAGTACGTGGCGCTGCTGGGAGACATCGAGCAGATGGAGCGCGCCGATGTCGCGCTGATCGGGCGCTGGCGGGACGGGACGACGGGGTCGCTGCTCGACGCCGGGTGCGGGCCGGGATTGTGGACCGCCTTCCTCGCCGAGCGCGGACCCGACGTCGTCGGGGTCGACATCTCCGCGGAGTTCCTCGCCGCGGCCCGGGAACGGCACTCCGGGGTCCGGTTCGAGGCCGCGTCGATGCGGGAGCTGCCGTTCCCCGATGGCTCGTTCGGCGGGATCCTCGCCTGGTACTCGCTCATCCACCTGCAGCCCGGCGAGCTGCCGGCCGTGCTCGCCGAGTTGGCACGGGTGACGGCCCCCGGCGGCCGGATCCTGGTCGGCTTCTTCGACGGCGAGCCGGGGGAGCGGTTCGCGCACGCGATCGCACCGGCGTACTACTGGTCGGCCGCGGCCCTGGGCGAACGCCTCGAGACGGCGGGCTTCGCGGTGACCGAGGTCGAACGACGCGAGCGCGAGCCCGGCGCCGTCGGCAGTGTGCGCCCGCACGGTGCGCTGATCGCCGAGCGGCGCTGACGCCTGGCCCTCGCCCAAGACAGGGCCTAGGTCCCTGTTCGGACGAACGCCCGCGCCCTAGGGTGGGCTGCGTCGGAACGGGAAGGCGGCGGGACATGTCCAGGATCGTGCAGCAGCGACGGGTGCCGAAGGGCATCGCGACGGCCCTCGCGGCCGCGATGCTCGTGCTGACGGGCTGTTCCGGAGCTTCCCCCGGCGCCGGGTCGCCGGGCCCGACGGCCTCGGCGCACGCCCTGCCCGCGGCTGCGGCGCTGCAGAAGGCCCTCGACGATGCCCGCGCGGCGATCGGCTTCCCCGGCGCCATCGCGCGCGTGATCACCCCGGACGGCACCTGGACCGGGTCGACCGGCACCGCGAGCGGCGCCGGATCCGCGGCCCCCGCAGCCGATGACCACACGCGGATCGGCAGCCTCACCAAGACCATGACGGCGACGATCCTGCTGCAGCTGGTGGGGGAGAAGAAGGTCTCTCTGGACGATCCGATCTCGCAGTACGTGCCCGGGTTGCCGAATGGCGACGCCACGTTGCGGCAGGTCGCCGACATGACCAGCGGCATCCCCTCGTACACGCTGGATCCGCAGATCACCCAGACCTACCTCGACGATCCGTCCCGGCCGTGGACCCCGGCGGAACTCCTCGACGGCGTGCGCACCCTGCCGGCCTCGTTCCCGACCGGAACGGGCTGGCAGTACTCCAACTCGAACTACATCGCCCTCGGGCAGATGATCGAGAAGGTCACCGGCGAACCGCTCGCCACCGTGTTCCAGAAGCGGATCTTCGACCCGCTCGGCATGACCCAGTCGTCGTACCCGTCGGGCACGGCGCTGCCGGCGCCGAGCCTGTCCGGGGTCACCGCGCAGGGCGCGACCGGATCGACGACACGGGACGCCACGCACTTCACGCCCACCTTCGCGGGCGCGGCGGGGCAGGTGGTCTCGACGATGGACGACATGACCCGCTGGGCGCACGCGCTGTTCACCGGGGACGGCGTGCTCACCCCGGCGATGGAGAAGGTGCGGCGCGACTCGATCCTCACCTCGCCCGCGCCCAACAACGACACCAGCGGCTACGGCATCGGAATCGGCCGACGCGACGGCTGGTGGGGCCACGACGGCGACATCCCGGGCTACACGACCACCGTCTTCCACAACGACGCCCGTGACGTGACCGTGATCGTGCTCGTCGGCAGCGACATCGAGGGACCGGGGTCGTCGAAGGCGCCCGCGCCCGATGTCTTCGCGCGGCTGGTCGTCGCCCTCGGGCCGTGAGGCCGCCGGTGCGCTGCCGCCGTCATCGTCCGAACCGGCCCTCTCATCCCGCCTAGAATCGAACGCATGCCCGCAGGCGAGTCCTTCTACATCACCACGCCGATCTACTACCCGTCCGACGTGCCCCACATCGGCCACGGCTACACCAGCGTCGCCGTGGACACCCTCGCGCGCTGGCACCGCCAGTCGGGCGATGACACCTGGATGCTCACCGGCACCGACGAGCACGGGCAGAAGATGCTGCGCGCCGCCGCGGCGAACGGGGTGACCCCGCAGGAGTGGGTGGACAAGCTGGTCAGCGAGAGCTGGTTCCCGCTGCTGACGACCCTCGACGTCGCCAACGACGACTTCATCCGCACCACGCAGGAGCGGCACGAGACCAACGTGCAGGTCTTCTTCCAGAAGCTCTACGACGCGGGGTACATATACGCCGGCGAGTACGAGGCGCTGTACTGCGTGGGCTGCGAGGAGTTCAAGCCCGAGTCCGAGATCGTCGACGGCACCGGCCCCTTCGAGGGCCTCAAGGTCTGCGCGATCCACTCCAAGCCGCTGGAGCTGCTCCAGGAGAAGAATTACTTCTTCAAGCTCAGCGAGTTCCAGGACCGCCTGCTCGAGCTCTACAAGACCGAGCCCGACTTCGTGCGCCCCGACTCGGCGCGCAACGAGGTCGTCTCGTTCGTCTCGCAGGGCCTCAAGGATCTCTCCATCTCGCGCTCCACGTTCGACTGGGGCATCCCGCTGCCCTGGGACACCTCGCACGTCATCTACGTCTGGGTCGACGCGCTGCTCAACTACGTGACCGCGGTCGGCTACGGATCCGATGAGGCGACGTTCGATCGCCGCTGGCCCGCCTACCACGTGGTGGGCAAGGACATCCTGCGCTTCCACGCCGTCATCTGGCCGGCCATGCTCATGGCGGCGGGCCTCGAGGTCCCGAAGGGCGTGTTCGCGCACGGCTGGCTGCTCGTCGGCGGCGAGAAGATGTCGAAGTCGAAGCTCACCGGCATCGCCCCGTCCGAGATCACCGATGTCTTCGGATCCGATGCGTACCGGTTCTACTTCCTCTCCGCGATCGCCTTCGGGCAGGACGGATCCTTCTCCTGGGAGGATCTGTCGGCGCGCTATCAGGCCGAGCTCGCGAACGGGTTCGGCAACCTCGCGTCGCGCACGATCGCGATGATCGAGCGCTACTTCGACGGCGTCGTGCCGTCGGCGGGGGAGTACGCCGCGCAGGACCTCGCGGTGCAGCAGCTCGTCGCGAAGGCCGCGGTCGACGCCGATGCCGCCGTCGAGCGGTTCCGTATCGACGAGGCCATCGCCGACGTGTGGACGATCGTCGACGCGCTCAACGGCTACATCACCGACAACGAGCCCTGGGCCCTGGCCAAGGACGACGAGCAGCGCGAGCGCCTCGGCACCGTGCTGTACACCTGTGCCGAGGGGCTGCGCGCACTCGCCACGCTGCTGTCACCGGTGATGCCGCAGTCGACCGCCAAGCTGTGGGCCGCGCTCGGGGCCGAGGGCGGCCTCGGCGCGCTGTCGGCGCAGCCGCTGCGCGAGGCCGGACGCTGGGGCCGGCTGCCCGCAGGCACCGCCGTGCAGACGCTCTCGCCGCTGTTCCCGCGCATCGAGGCCACGGCCTGAGCGCGTGAGCGACGCCACCCCCGACACCTACGTGCGCGAACGCGCGACCGAGGGGCGCAAGGACCTGCGCTACCCGGCCGCGCCGGAGCCGCTCGCGGTGCCGGTGTACGACAACCACTGCCACCTCGAGATCGCCGACGGGGAGTCCTCGCTGACGCTCGTCGAGCAGCTGGACAGGGCGCAGGCGGTCGGCGTCCTCGGCGTCGTGCAGGCGTCGGGCGACATCGAGTCGTCCCGCTGGGCCGTGGACGCTGCGGAGTCGGATCCGCGCGTGCTCGCCGCCGTCGCGATCCACCCGAACGATGCCCCGACGTACGCCGAGGCGGGGCGCCTGGATGAGGCGATCGCGGTGATCGACGAGCTCGCGGCGCGCCCGCGCACCCGCGCCATCGGCGAGACCGGGCTCGACTACTTCCGCACGGAGGAGCAGGGGCGCGCGGCCCAGCACGCCTCGTTCGAGGCGCATATCGCCCTCGCGAAGAAGCACCGCGTGGCGATGCAGATCCACGACCGCGATGCGCATGACGACGTGCTGGAGACGCTGCGCCGCATCGGCGCACCGGACCGCACGGTGTTCCACTGCTTCTCCGGGGACGAGGCCATGGCGCGCGTCTGCGCGGACGCCGGCTACTACCTGTCGTTCGCGGGCAACGTGACGTTCAAGAACGCCCAGAACCTGCGCGACGCGCTCGCGGTCGCGCCACGGGACCGGATCCTGATCGAGACCGACGCGCCGTTCCTGACGCCGGTGCCGCTGCGCGGGCGTCCGAACGCCCCGTACCTGATCCCGCTCACCCTGCGCTTCATGGCGGCCGAGCTCGGCATCGACGCCGACGAGCTGGGTGCGCAGATCGCCGCGAACACCCTCGAGGTCTACGGCTCGTTCGCCTGAACGTCGTCGAGCACCGGGCGCGCGGAGACGATCTGCGAGATCGGACGCCAGACGAACAGCAGCGTGAGCGCGGCGCCCGCGAAGGCGAACCACCACGGGGCCGTGAGCCCCCACGCCTGTGCGATCACTCCGCCCAGCGCCTGCCCGATCACCATCCCGCCGAACACGCCGACCGAGTTCACGGACGACACCCGGCCCTGCAGCTCATGCGGTACGAGACGCTGACGCACGGTCGTCGAGATCGTGCCCCAGACGAACGCGTAGAACCCGAACACGAACATGATCAGCAGCGCGATCCAGCCCTGCGTCGTCAGCGCGAACGCGAGGTGCATCACCACCTCGAGGGACAGGCAGACCCGCATCATGGTGGCGAAAGACACGTGGCGTTCGAGCCAGCCGAAGCTCAGCGTGGCCAGCAGCCCGCCGGTCGCGGACGCCGTGGTCAGCATGCCGTAGCCGACCGCGCCCATGTGCAGGTGCTCCGTGGCGTACAGCACGAGCACGCCCCAGGGCGCGGCCCAGGTCACGTTGAACAGCAGGATGATGACCACGAGCATCCGCACCGGCGGGTTGCGCCACAGCCACCGCAGGCCCTCCGCGATGTCGGTGTGCACCTTCGTGCGGGCGGCGGCATCGGCCCCGGTCGCGTCGATCGAGTCGCGCGGCGGCACGGGTGTGCGCGCGATGCGCGAGATCAGCACGACCGCCAGGCTCACGCACACCGCCTCGAGGAGGAAGGGCCACGCGTGCCCGGCGGCGAAGAGGAACGCACCGAGCGGGGGACCGGCGAACTGGTTGGCGACGAGGAACCCGGCCTGCAGACGGGCGTTGCCGAGACCGAGGTCGGCCGGCTTCAGGAGCATCGGCAGCAGCGTGGATCCTGCCGTGTCGACGAACACCTCCGCGGTCCCGTAGAGGAACGCGGAGGCCAGCACGATCCAGATGTTCGCCATGCCCGTCACCAGGAACGCGCACAGTGCCAGCAGCACCACCGCTCGTGCCGCGTTCGCGACCATGACGAGCCGGCGACGGTCGAAGCGATCGGCGATCGCGCCCGCATGCAGGCCGAACACCAGCCAGGGCAGGAACTGCAGGATCGCACCGGACGCGACGAGGATCGGCGACGAGGTCATCGACGCGATCAGCAGGGGAGCGGCGGCCAGCGCCACGCCGTCGCCGACGTTGCTGGTCCAGCTGGAGGCGAGCAGCCAGCGGAAATCCCTGCCCATGCGCCGAGGCGCGACGAGTTCACCGATCCGGGGCATCCGAGAAGACTATCGAGCGTAGGGGACAATGGTCAGATGACCGTCTCCCTGCTCGGCGCCGCCGACATCCGCCGGCTCGCCGCCGAACTCGATGTGACGCCCACCAAGAAGCTCGGCCAGAACTTCGTCGTCGACGCGAACACGGTGCGCAAGATCGTCCAGGCCGCCGACGTCCAGCCCTCCGAGCGGGTCGTGGAGATCGGGCCCGGCCTCGGGTCCCTCACGCTCGCGATCCTCGAGACGGGGGCGAGCGTCACGGCCGTCGAGATCGACCACCGCCTCGCCGAGCGCCTGCCGCAGACCGCTCAGGACCGCGGTGTGCCCGAGGGTGCGCTGACTGTGGTCGATGCCGACGCGATGCGCGTGACGGCACTGCCGGGGAACCCGACGGTGCTCGTCGCGAACCTGCCCTACAACGTGTCGGTGCCGGTGCTGCTGCACTTCCTCGAGACCTTCCCCTACCTCGAGCGCGGCGTCGTCATGGTGCAGGCCGAGGTCGCCGAGCGCCTCGCGGCGAAGCCCGGTTCGAAGATCTACGGCACGCCCAGTGTCAAGGCCGCCTGGTACGGGCCGTGGAAGCTCAGCGGGACGGTGTCGCGCCAGGTCTTCTGGCCGGTGCCGAACGTCGACAGCCTGCTCGTCGGGTTCCATCGCGATCCCGAGCCGCGCGGATCCGAACAGGAGCGCCTGCGCACGTTCGCGATCGTGGATGCGGCGTTCAACCAGCGCCGCAAGATGCTGCGCCAGGCGCTGTCCGGGATCTTCGGCAGCTCCGCCGAGGCGTCGGCCGTGCTCGAGTCCGCCGGGGTCGCACCGACCGCGCGCGGGGAGGACCTCACCGTCGACGACTACCATCGCATCGCGCGGGCGGCGCCGGCCGCCTGAGCGCGTCGAGGTCGCCCCCAGGGCAAAGTTGTGCCCTCTCGGGATCGGGTTCCCGAGAGGGCACATTCACTTCGACTGGAGGTACCTTCATGTCGGCCGAGTCCCCAGTCCCGGTCGACATTCCTCAGCTGAGGTCTAGACAGTAACACCGGATGGCCTTGTCCCCCAAATGGGGGACAAGATCAAATGCTGAGAGTTTGCCGTGAATGACACCGCCGGGGCGGTGGGGAATCGCTTCGCGCGTGTCTCGAGGGCATGCAGCCAGGTGATGACCGAGCCGAACGCAAGCGCTTCGAACACCGTCAGGGTGAGCAGGCCCGCGACCAGTCCGGCCATGCCGAGAGTCAGGACGACGACCGCTCCCGTCGCGATGCGGTCCAGGCTCCGGGACAGGCCCCGCAGATAGCGGCGATGCAGCAGCAGCAGTCCGGCCGACGAGGCGAGCGCTCCGTTGGCCGCGCGCTCGTGCGCGAAGACGTTGAACGAGAGCGGCAGCACCCCGATGAGGATGAGGCTGAGCCCGAGGGTCGCGATGAGCAGCGGCACGAGGGCCGGAGCGGCGCTGTGCGCCCGGAATCCCGCGGCGGAAGCCGCACGGAGACCGCGCATGACAGGCAGCGCGGAGAGCGCGATCACGGCGCCGGTCAGGACCATGCCGCCGTTGAAGAGCAGGCTGGAGGCGTCGTCCATGGCGCCGAGCTGACTGAAGCAGGACAACCACCAATGGGGGTCGGACGTCGTCAGAGCGGCCGCGGGAATGCTCGCGCAGAGCACGCCTGCCGCGGAGAGGACGAGCGGTACACGCCGGTGCCGGTGCATGACGATCCTGTCGCCGCACGCTCGGGCGAATGCACTGGCCGGGTTTGGATCCGCACTCGGGCGAGCGTGATCGGACGCGGATCGGGCTCGGTCCGCGGTTGGCGGATCATCATAGCGATCCTGGGGTGCCACGGCGACCGGTGCGAGCTGCGGAGCGGAGTCGCCTTCTGCGTCCCGCGCGTCGGACGGGCACCGAAAAGGAGTGGCGACGCTAACCTGGGACGGTGACCGAGCCGCGCTTCCGCCCAGACGTCCTCGATATCCACCGCCCCTACACCGCCGCGGCGGACCGCTACGAGGGAGCACATTTCCGGCAGGTCGGATCCTCCGGTCTGTACCTGCCGGCGATCTCGCTCGGACTGTGGTGGAACTTCGGGGACAACATCCCGCTGGACGACCAGCGCGCCCTGCTGCGGCACGCCTTCGACCGGGGCATCACGCACTTCGACCTGGCGAACAACTACGGCCCGCCGTACGGATCCGCCGAGAAGAACTTCGGCCGCATCTTCGCGGAGGACTTCCGGCCCTACCGCGACGAGCTGATCATCTCGTCGAAGGCCGGCTGGGACATGTGGCCGGGACCGTACGGCGACCTCGGCAGCCGCAAGTACATCCTCGCGAGCGCCGAGCAGTCGCTGACCAGGATGGGGCTGGACTACGTCGACATCTTCTACTCGCACCGGGTGGATCCGGTCACCCCCGTCGAGGAGACGATCGCGGCGCTGGACACCCTGGTCCGCCAGGGCAAGGCTCTGTACGTCGGGATCTCCTCGTACAGCGCCGAGCGCACCGAGGCCGCGGTGGACGTCGCCCGGGAGCTGGGCACGCCGCTGGTCATCCACCAGCCCTCGTACTCCATCCTGAACCGCTGGGTGGAGGACGGCCTGACCGAGACCCTCCGCGAGGAGGGGATGGGAGCGATCGCGTTCACGCCGCTCGCGCAGGGGCTGCTCACCGACAAGTACCTCGGCGACGGCACCGCCGCGCGGGCCCAGAAGCGCGGCTCGCTGCCGGACAAGCCGCTCAGCGCGGAGGGACTCGCCGTCCTGCGTGCCCTGAACGAGCTCGCCAGGGAGCGCGGGCAGAGCCTCGCCCAGCTCGCACTGCAGTGGGTGCTGCGCGACGGCGTCGTTGCCTCGGCGCTCATCGGCGCCTCGCGTCCGGCGCAGCTCGACGAGAACCTCGCCGCGCTGGACGCGCCCGAGCTCACCGCTGCGGAGATCGCGCGCATCGACGGCATCGCCGGGGCGGGTCTCGACGTGAACCTGTGGTCGGTCTCATCGGAGCTGTGAGCCGATGAGCATCGCGGAGGAGCAGTCGGACGAGCAGCCGTTGCGCCGCGTGCACGTGCGCGCACCGGGGAAGGTGAACCTCTTCCTCGGGGTGGGGGATCTCGATGACGACGGCTACCACGAGCTCTCCACGGTGTTCCAGGCGGTCTCGCTCTATGAGGACGTGATCGCGACGCATGCCGACGACTTCACGATCAGCGTGTCGGGCGTCGCGGATCCGTCCACGGTCCCGCTCGACGACCGCAACCTCGCCATGCGCGCGGCCAAGGTGCTCGCCGCGGCGACCGGGTACGACGGCGGTGTTCATCTGGACGTGCACAAGAGCGTGCCCGTCGCGGGCGGCATGGGGGGAGGGTCCGCCGACGCCGCGGGCGCCCTCGTCGCCTGCAACGAGCTGTGGCGCACGGGCCTCGACCACGGGCGCCTGCATGAGCTCGGCGCCCGGCTCGGCGCCGATGTGCCGTTCTCGCTCATGGGCGGAACCGCCGTCGGCTCGGGGCGCGGCGACGTGCTGACGCCGGCGCTGTCGCGCGGCCGATACGAGTGGGTGCTGCTCCTCGACGACGAGGGGCTGTCCACGCCCGCCGTGTACCGCGCCTTCGACATGGTCATGGCCGAGGACCTGCAGAGCGACCCGGAGGGCCACGCGCAGCGGCGACGGCTGGATCCCGTCCAGGTGCCGCCCTCCTTCTTCGAATCCCTGCTCTCCGGCGAGGCGTTCGAGCTCGGCCAGAGCCTGCGCAACCAGCTGGAGGCCGGATCCTTCCGGCTGCGGCCGGCGCTGGAGGAGCTCATCGACGAGGTGATCGGCGGAGGCGGTGGCCCGGTCGTCGGCGGGATCGTGTCGGGTTCGGGTCCCACCCTCGCCTTCCTCTGCGAGAGCGCCGAGGGCGCCGACAGCACCGCCGAGCGGCTGCGCGGGTGGGGGCGCACGGCGCTGCGAGCGCATGGCCCGGTGCGCGGCGCGCACGTCGTCGCCGCCGACGACTGAGCTCCTGAAGGTCGAGCCGGGGCTCAGCGCTTCTCGGCGGTGAGCAGGCGCAGCTGCATCATCGCGGAGAACCGCGATTCGGGGTCCGCAAGGTCCAAACCGCTGATCTCGGCGAGCCGGCGCAGCCGATAGCGGAACGTGTTCGGGTGCGTGTAGATGCGGGCGGCCGCGATGCTGACATCTCCGAACGCGTCCAGCCAGGCCCGCAATGTCTCGATGAGCTGGGTGCCCTTCTCGCGATCGTGGTCGATCAGCAGGCGGACCGGGCCGGTCGGCTGATCCCCTCGCGCGCGGGCGAGATCGCCGAGCTCGACGAGCAGCGCGTCCACCTGCACCGCGGTGAACAGCGCCACGGGTTCGCGATGCCGGGAGTGCTGGAGCACGCGCAGCGCGCGATCCGCGTTCATGCGCGACGCGGGGATGCTCTGCATGTCCTCCGCGACCGTGCCGACTCCGACGCGCACCTCGCGGGTGCTGCCGAGGCGGCCGAGGAAGTCGGACGCGACCCGCGATGCGCGGAGGTCGGCATCGCCGTGATCGGCGCGGATCCCGACGACCGCGTAGACGACGTCGCCGATCGGCGCGACCGCCGAACGCAGGTACACCGCGCCGAGATGCATCGCGAACGCGTCCGCGATGTGCTGCCGCTCCGCGATGGCTCTGGCGTCCGCGGAGGACTCGTCTCCGAAGCGATCCGCGGCGGCGAGGGCGAGCACGACGCAGCGGTGTCCGTCGAGACGCAGCCGGGAGGCGGCATCCGCGGCACCGGTCCCGCCTTCCAGGACGGTGGCGAGCAGGTCGGCGCGGAGCCGCCGCTCGACATCGGCGCCCGCGCGCTGGCGGAGCATGTGCAGGGCGACGAGCCCGGCGGAGTCCTTGAGCGCGCGCACGCGATCCGCGGTGAGGGGTTCGTGCACGGCGGCCCAGATCGAGCCGAGGATCTCGTCGCCCGCGCGGACGGCGAGGGCGACCCGGGGGAAGGACGGAACCCCGTCGGCGTCGACCGGATCGATGTCGATCGGATCCTCGCTGCGGTAGAGATCTCCGAAGACGCCGCGCTCCTCGAGCTGACGGGTGAACCGCTCCGGCACCTGGCGGCCCAGGACCGTCTCGACACGGGCGGGATCGGCTTCGTCCTGGCGTCCGGAGAAGGCCACGACGCGCGAGTTGCGGTCCTCGATGGTGACCGGCGCGTTGAGGAGGGTGGCGATCGCGTTGGCGAGCGCGAACAGATCACCCGAGGGCATTCCGCCGAGCGTCTGCGCGCCCTGGTCGCCGACGTCGCCCTCGGCGATCAGGGAGCGGAGCATGGCTGCCAGCTGCGCCCAGGATGCGCCGCGCGTGAGGGCCAGCACCGGGATGCCCGCGGCTTCGGACGCGGCGAGCACCTGCTCCTCCGCACGCACCGGGGCGCGCAGGACGAGGGCGGTGGCCTGCTGCGCGGCGAGGGCGGCGAGCAGGTCGGCGATCTCGGCCGGGTCGCTCAGCCCCACGCCGAGCACCATCGCTCCGCGCATCGGCATCCCGTCGTCGAGCACGTCGTGGATGACGACGGTCTCGATCTCGGCGTCGCCGTCGGCCGCGCCGCACACCACCTCGAGCAGCGTGGTGCCGAGGTCCTCCACCACGCGACCGAGACTGGCACGTGGACGCGTCGTCACTGACATGAGCACAGCCCCCAGGATAGGGCTCGGGTGCGAGGCTCGCGATGGTGCGGGACGCCCGAATCGAGGGCGGAGTTCGTCGGAATCAACGAACGGGCGGTGCGCGCGAGGCGGGTCATGCGGGTTCCGGCTCGGGTGAGGCCCGCTGACGACGAAGGAGGGCGGTCCCGCGGATGCGGGGCCGCCCTCCTCGGCCTCGGAAGAGGTTTCCGCGTCAGAAGGTGATCCACTCGGTGCGGACCGTGACCTCCTCGAGCGCCTCGGCGGTCGGGGTCACGCCGATCCCGGGGCCCGTGGGCACTGCGAGAGTGCCGTCGTCGATCACGAACGGATCCGTGATGTCGCGCGTGTAGTAGCGGTTCGAGCCGGACGTGTCGCCGGGGAGCGTGAAGCCGGGAAGCGCGGCGAGTGCGACGTTGGCCGCCCGCCCGATCCCCGTCTCGAGCATGCCGCCGCACCAGACGGGGATGTCGTTGGCGGCGCAGACGTCGTGGATCCGCCGCGCCTCGAGATAGCCGCCGACCCGACCGGGCTTGATGTTCACGATCGAGCATGCGCCGAGGGCGATCGCATCGGCCGCCGCGCGGGCGGACACGATCGACTCGTCCAGGCAGATCGGCGTCCGCACCGCCTTCGCCAGCTGGGCGTGGCCGAGCAGATCCTCCTCGTCCAGCGGCTGCTCGATGAGCAGCAGGTCGAACGGGTCGAGGCGGGCGAGGTGTCCCGCATCGCCGCGGTGGTACGCCGTGTTGGCATCCACCTGCAGCAGCACGTCGTCGCCGAACCGCTCGCGGACGGCGCGCACGGGCTCGACGTCCCAGCCCGGCTCGATCTTCAGCTTGATCCGGACATAGCCCTCGTCCAGATAGCCGCCCACGGCGTCGAGGAGCTCGGGGATCGAGTCCATGATCCCGACGGACACGCCGCAGTCGACCTGCGAGCGCACGGCGCCCAGCTCCCGGGAGAGCGGCACGCCCTTGGCACGCAGCTCGGCATCGAGGATCGCGAGCTCGACGGCCGCCTTCGACATCCGGTGCCCCTTGAACTTCGCCAGGGCGGGCGCGACCTTGGACGCGTCGAGGTCCGGCACCTGGGCCAGGGCGGGCAGCAGGAAGCGGGTGATCACGTCGACGCTCGCCTCGACGTACTCGGAGGAGTACAGCGGATCGGCCATCGCGACGCCCTCGCCCCAGCCCTCGGCCTCATCCGTCACGGCCCGCACGAGCAGCGCCTCGCGTGCGGTCGCGACTCCGAACGATGTGCGGAACGGAGACACCAGGGGCATCTCGATGACGCGGAGTTCGATCCCGCTGAGCTTCATTGCACTTCTCCTCTGTCGATGGTGTAGGCGCCGGAGCGATCGAAGGAGAGCACGCGCGCTCCGTCGTCCATGAGGTCGCCGAGGGTCGCGCGCACGGCGAGTCGCCAGCGCGTGGCGAGCTCCGGATCCGTGCGACGGAGGGATTCGATGTCCCGGGGGAGCGAGACGCGGACGAGCCGGGCCGAGGTCTCGCGCACGACCGGCATCGTGTCGTCCTCCCGGCCGAGCAGCGTGTCGGCCGGCCCTGTCGTCGTCGCGGGGGCGGAGCCGCGACAGGCTGCCGACACCGCCGGATCGTGCAGATACCAGGTGACCAGCATGCGATCGGTGTCGTCGGCGCCGTTCAGCGCATCGCTCATCTGACCGTAGAAGTTGCGGAGGTATCCCGTCGGCGTGGCCGCGAGCTTCACGAGGTTGAAGTAGGCGTTGCGACTGATCAGCGGGTCGAACGTCCAGGAGATCTCGTCGAGGCCGTGCTCGAGCGCCCAGGATCGCTGGTGCACCTTGAGCGCGAAGCCCACGTTCCGTCCGCGCATGCGCGCGGAGACCCCCGCGATGTGACTGTGCAGCGCGCGCCGCTCCGGTGCCGCGAAGAAGCCGAAGCACGCGCCCACGAGCTCATCGCCCTCGTAGGCCCCTCCGACGTAGCTGCCGGCCTTCGAGAGCGCGCGCAGCGTCTCCACGTTGACCGGCGCGCGGTCGCCCGCCGCGGTCCAGATGCCGCGGAAGAGTGCGGTCACCTGGGCGAACTCCTCGACCCGGGAGAGGATCCGGATCTCGATTCCGGCCTCCGCCGCAGCGGCGTCGGCGGCACTCGCGGCGGCCGCGGTCTCCTGCATGGAGGTTCCCATGATGGTCATCTTCCGCCTCCTGTCAGGACGTCCGCGATGAGTTCTCGCACCAGGGCGATGCGCTCGGGGATCATGTCGACGATCACGTGCTCGTCGTCGGCATGCGCACCGCCGCCGACCGCGCCGAGGCCGTCGAGCGTCGGCACTCCGATGCCGGCCGTGTGGTTGCCGTCCGAGCCGCCGCCCACGGCGACGCCCTCGAGCGGGGCCAGGCCCAGCTCGTCCGCGATCGCGCGCGCACGGGCGAACAGGCCGGCGGAGGCGCTCCGCTCCATCGGCGTGCTCCGCGGGCCGTCCTCGATGCGCACCAGGGCGCCGGGAAGGGTCGTGCCGAGGGCGTGCAGCGCCGCGTCGACGCGGTCCTGCTCGGTGCGGGTGACCGCGCGCACGTCGACGGTGAACTCGGCCTCCGCGGGCACCGTGTTGCCGGCGGTGCCCGCCCGGAGCAGCGTGGGCGTCACCGTCGTGCCGGCCTCGTCATCGCCCAGCGCTGCGATCGAGAGGATGAGGTGGGCCGCCTCGACCGAGGCGTTCACCCCGCGTTCGGGTTCGAGGCCCGCGTGCGCGGCGCGTCCGGTGACGTGCACGCGGTAGACCGAGACGCCCTTGCGTGCCACCTTGACCGCGCCGCCGTCGGCCGAGGCCTCGAGCACGAGAGCGGCCGCGCAGCCGCGCGCCTCGCTCTCGATGAGGGCGCGCGACGACGGCGATCCGAGCTCCTCGTCGCCCGTGATGAGGATGCTCACGCCCTCGCGGTCGTCGAGCGCGGCGACCGCGTGCAGCGCCATCACGACGCCGGTCTTCATGTCGAAGCAGCCCGGCCCGCGCAGGACGCCGTCCTCGACGCCGAACGGGAGACGCTCGAGGGATCCGCTCGGCCACACCGTGTCGTGGTGTCCGAGCAGCAGCACTCGGGGAGTGCCGAACCGCCAGCGCAGATGGGGCGTGCCGTCGATGACGATGCGCTCGGGAGCGGCGCCGAGCACGCGCTCGCCGAGTGCCGCGGTGACCTCGGCGCTGCGCAGGAGCGCCTCCCCGTCGTGCGAGGGCGATTCGCAGCGCACCAGCGTGCCGATGTCCGCGACGATCACGTCGGGGGAGACCTCAGGAGCCTCCGCGATGCGGGCCTGCGCCGCCATCACGAGACCTTCGGCGCCGCGCGCACGCCGTAGTGCAGGTACTGCTCGCCGCTGGCGAGGCGGTAGAAGACCACGGCGTTCCACGCCTGCGTGCCCTCGGGCCGGACGACGAACTCGTTCTCCCGCACCGGGATCAGCGCGTGCTCCTCGACCGGATCCGGGAGCAGTGCCGCGAGCGGTCCCGTCACCGTCGTCCGCAGCCTCAGCCCGGCATCCGAGTCGAGCACCTCCGCCCGCACCCCGGCGCGGTCGTAGGTGCCGAACAGCTCCGAGAAGTCGGCGACGAAGGGATCCACGGGCGGAGCGAGCTCCTCGGGGAGATGCACGTCGGCGACCTCCGAGAAGATCTCCTCGAACAGCTCGAGGTAGAGGTCGTGCGCGCCTCCGCCGTTCGTCAGCAGGGTGACCGCGACGCCCTCGTCGGGCAGCACGCGCAGGAACGCGGACTGGCCGATCGTGTTGCCGTCGTGGCCGTACAGCCGCCGTCCGTTCCAGTCGAAGAGGATCCAGCCGACGCCCCAGGCGTCCCCGAGCGTGTACGGGTTCGGCATGTCGACCTCGCGCTGCTGCATGCGCGCCACGCTGCGCTCGGAGAGCACGCGGGTGCCGTCCGCGGCGAGGCCGCCGGTGAGGTGCATGCGCGCGAAGGCGAGCACGTCGGCCGTCGTGGAGCAGACCAGCCCGGCCGGTCCCATCGCCCGGGGCAGCATCCAGGCCGGGGCGAGCTTCGGACCGTCGTCGAGGATCTCGGTGTGGCCCGCGGCCGCGCTGTGCAGCAGCACCTCCTCGGGCAGCGTCGCCGAATGCTCGAGGCCGAGCGGCGTCATGACCAGGTCCCGCAGAGCCTGGTCCCAGGTCTTTCCGGTGACCTTCTCGATCACCCGTCCGGCCAGAACGAATCCCGAGTTGCAATAGGACATGGTGGCGCCGATGGGATGGTTCTGCGCGACGCCGTCCAGGATGCCGACGTACTTCTCGAGAGCGTCGTCCCCGCGACCGGTGTCGGTGAAGACGTCGCCGTCGATGCCGCTCGTGTGGGTGAGCAGATGACGGAGGGTCACGGTCCTCGTGATCTCGTCCTCGGACGAGCGGAACTCGGGAAGGTACTCCACGACCGGTCGGTCGAGATCGAGCACGCCGTCGTCCACGAGCCGCATGATCGCGGTGGTCGTCCAGACCTTGGTCATGGATCCGATCTGGAACAGGGAGTCATCCGTCGTGGCGACTCCGGTGCGCACGTTCAGGATGCCGTGACGGGCGAACACGGGATCCTCGCCGAGACGGAGGATGCCGAGCGTCGCACCCGGCACCTTGTGCGCGGCCGCGAGCGTGCTGAGCCGCTGCTGCCAGTGCCGCGCGTCCAGTCGCGCGCGCACAGGGCGGCCGGCGGCGGGGGCGTACTGCTCGACCCAGTCGATCACACGTCGGGAGAAGTCGGCCCGGTGCGAGGGCGGACCGGACAGCGGGAACAGGTGCGAGCCGCCGGGATACAGCACGAGGCGCGTCGGCACGTCGCGCTCGCGCAGCGCAGTGAACCACTGCTCCGCCTGACCGACGGGGCAGCGGTCGTCCTCCGCGCCGTGCAGGATCAGGGTCGGCGTGGTGACCCGGTCGACGTGGGTGAACGGGGACTGCGCCGAGATGAGAGCCTCGTCGCGCCACGGCAGGCCGCCGTTCTCCTTCGCGGAGAGGTAGTGGCCCATGTCGGACGTGCCGCCCATCGAGAACAGGTCGGTCACGACGCCGCCGGCGACGGCGGCCGCGAAGCGGTCGTCGCGCGAGGTGAGATAGCAGGTCATGAACCCGCCGTAGCTGTATCCGGTGAGGGCGAGGCGGGCCGGATCCGCGATGCCCTCTGCGACGAGAGCGTCGATCGGCTCGAGGAAGTCGTTCGCGTCGCTCACGCCCCAGCCGCCGGCCACGGCGCGGAAGAACGCGTCCCCGTAGCCGTCGCTGCCGCGTGGGTTGAGGGTGAGGATCGCCCAGCCGCGGCTCGCGAGCACCTGGTGGTAGGGATGGACCAGGTCGGCCGCGCCGTTCCAGGCGTTGTGCGGTCCGCCGTGCACGTCGAGCAGCAGCGCGAGCGGGCCGGAGGCGTTCGGATCCCGCCGTAGCCATCCGGTGACCACGGTGCCGTCGGAGATCGTGAACCTCCGCTCCTCGGCGGGGACGAGATCGAACCCGGGGTCGGGCGACGCGGTGAGCACCGTGGTCGTGCCGTCGGTCAGGTCGACGAGGACGACCTCGCCGAAGGAGTCGGGGCCGGACCGCACGATCGCGGCGGTCGAGCCCGCGACGGACAGCCCCGAGACGTTCGCCATGCCGTCCACGAGCGCGCGGGCGGCGGAGCCGTCCTCCGCGATGCGCCAGAGGTGGGAGGAACCGTTCTCACGCAGGCAGAACACGAGCGCGCCGTCGGCGGCGTGCTGCGGCATGCCGCCGGGGTATCCGGGACCGCCGGGCATCACGTTGCGGTCGAGCCCTGAGGTGAGATTCGTCGGGGCGCCGTCCGCGAGCGGGAAGAGCAGCAGATCCGCGTTGCCGACCTCGGTGTCATTGCGGCCGGCGGCGAGCACGTGCCGTCCGTCGGCGCTCCAGCCGACGGCGCCGGCCTGCACCCCGGAGGCGCTCACCCGCACGGGGGCGCTGTTTGCGTCGGTCGAGGAGGTGACGAAGACCTGGATGCGCAGAGTGAGATCGGCGTCGTCGTCCGGCGCGGAGGAGTATGCGAGCAGGGATCCGTCGGGCGACCAGAACGGATCGGAGGCGTGCGCGCGGCCGCGGGTCAGCACGGTGACGGCCCCGGTGGCGACGTCGACGACGTGCAGCTGCTGCACGAGCGTGCCGAGCCGGCCCGCACCGTCGGCCTTGTACCCGAGACGATCGGCGACGGTCGGGGCGGAACGGCGGGCGAGGATCGTCTCGGCGCTCTCGCCGGGCAGGGCCGCGCTGTCCACCGGCGCGGCGAACGCGATGCGCGTGCCGTCGGGGCTCCACTGCGGGGAGCCGGCCCCGAGCGGCAGGTCGGTGAGCGCGCGGGCCTCGCCGCCGGACGCGGGCAGGACCCAGAGCTGTGCGGGGCCCTGCTGGGCGCGCAGGAACGCGAGTGCGGATCCGTCCGGACTCCACACGGGCGTGGTGTCGGCGTCTCCGCGGGTGAGCCGCTCGGGCCCGCCTCCGCTGGTGGAGACCTGCCAGAGCGATCGGAGGTCGCGGTCGGCGTCGCGGTCCGTCGTGCGCAGCGCGTACACGACGCGCGTGCCGTCCGGGGAGAGGGCGGGCTGCTCGGGGGAGGCGATGGCGAGGAGGTCGTCGACGGTCGCGGGGCGGTTCATGCGGACTCCAATCGGTGGTCGGTACTCACTGTGTCCGCACGGGGACGGCGCATGTTGTCGTGCCCGCCGAAAGGCCGGCTGCCTCTTGGGCGCCGGGCACAGCGGTGGCCGACGGCTCGGCGCCGAAGGCCGAGAAGTGGCACGAGGCGCCGCGGACGCCCGTGGGCAGGACCGGGATGACGGTGCGGCAGACCGCGCGATCCGGATGCACGGAGGGCCCGATCGGGCACCGCGGGTGGAAGCGGCACCCGTTCGGCGGGGAGTGCGGGTCCGGCGGCTCGGCGTCGAGGGTCGAGACGCCGCCCGTGCGCAGGAGGTCGCCGTTGCGGGTCGGCGCGGCGGCCAGCAGCTCCTGCGTGTACGGGTGCTGCGGGTCGGCGAGGACCTGCTCGGTCGGACCGAACTCGACGATGCGGCCGAGATACATCACGGCGAGATGATCGCTGAGGTACCGGACCACGGCGAGGTTGTGCGAGATGAACAGCATCGTGAGCGACAGCTCCCGCCGCAGCTCGCGGACGAGGTTGAGCACCGAGCCCTGCACCGAGACGTCGAGCGCCGAGGTGATCTCGTCGGCGATCACGACCTCGGGATCCGCAGCGAGCGCGCGAGCAAGGGCGATGCGCTGGCGCTGACCGCCGGAGAGCGCCGCCGGGAGGGATCCGGCGCGCTCGGCGTCGAGACTGACCATCTCCAGCAGCTCCGCCACTCTGGCGCGCCGGGCCGCGCCGCCGCGCAGGCTGCGGGGCAGCGCCTCGGCGATCGATTCGCCGATGCTCATCCGCGGGTCGAGGGAGGAGAACGGATCCTGGAAGACCATCTGGATGGGCCTGCGTCGGCGGAGCGCGCGCACGTCAGCACCGTCGAGCGTGATCGCGCCGCCGCTGATCGGCGCGAGGCCGATCGCGGCGCGGGCGAGCGTCGACTTGCCGGATCCGGATTCGCCGACGAGGCCCACGACCGAGCCCGACGGGACGACGAGGCTCACATCGTCGACGGCGGTGAGGCCGGAGCGGTGGGTGCCGTAGCGCACGCTCACCTGATCGAAGCGCAGCTCGCTCATCGGACGGCCTCCTCGGATTCGAGCTCGGGCACCGGCACGGCCGTCGTGATCGCGGGCACCGCCGCGACCGGCAGATCGCCGTCGATCGGGTGCCAGCACGCCACCCTGTGCCCGTCTCCGGCGTCGACGAGCGCGGGATCCTGCTCCCGGCACAGCGCGGAGGCGAGCGGGCAGCGGTCCGCGAACCCGCAGCCGGCGGGGAACGCCCCCGGCGCGGGCGGACGGCCGGGGATCATCCGCAGCGGTGCGTCGCGGTCGGTGTCGAGCTCGGGCACGACGTCGAGCAGCGCCCGCGTGTAGGGATGACGCGCGCTGTCGTTCAGCCGGTTCGCGGGGAGATCCTCGACGATGCGTCCCGCGTACATCACGAGCACGCGATCGCAGGTCTGAGCGACGACGGCGATGTCGTGGCTGATCAGCAGGATCGCGGCCTCGGTGTCGCGCCGCACGCCCGCGAGCAGCTGCAGCACCTGCCGCTGCACGGTGACGTCGAGCGCCGTGGTGGGCTCGTCCGCGATGATGAGCCGCGGGTGGTTCATGAGGCCCATCGCGATCATCGCGCGCTGGCGCATGCCGCCGGAGAACTCGTGCGGGAACTGACGTGCACGGCGCTCGGCTGCCGGTACGCGCACCGCCCTGAGCCGCTCGATCGCCCGCTCCATCGCCGCCGTGCGGCGGAGGCCCTGGTGCTCCGTGGCGGCCTCCGCGAGCTGCGAGCCGATCCGGCGGGTGGGGTTGAACGAGGTCATCGGATCCTGGAACACCATCGCGAGCGAGGTGCCGAGCAGGGGGCGCAGCGTCCGCTCGGGGGTGTCGAGCAGCGGCGTGCCGCAGAACTCGAGCCGGGCCGCGTCCACGTGACCGGGGCGCTCGATGAGCTGCGCCGCGGCCAGTGCGGTCAGGCTCTTGCCGGATCCGGACTCGCCGACGACGCCGATCGCCTCGCCGCGGGAGATCGAGAAGCTCACGCCGCGGACCGGGGTGACCCAGCCGTCCGCTGCGGGGAAGGACACGCGCAGGTCGTCGACGAGGAGAACCAGGTCATCGTTCACGACCTGCGCGTGCGCGGGGACGCCCGTGGGGGCGGTCTGAGGGAGGCGGCGCGGGCGCCGTGCGTTCCGGCCGCCGAGGGCGGCGGCGGCGGTCTCGCCGAGGAGGTTGAAGGCGAGTCCCGCGATCACCACCGCGGCGGCGGGACCGAGCGCGGCGGCGGGGTTCAGGTAGATGCGGTTGAGGCCCTCGCCGAGGAGCCGGCCCCAGTCGTACGCCGGCACCTGCACGCCCAGCCCGAGGAAGGACAGGCCGGCGAAGGCGAGGAGCGCGCCGCCCGCGCTGATCGTCGCGTTGACGATGAGCGGCTCGCCGATGTTGGGCAGGACGTGCCGGAGCAGCACGCGGAAGCGCGACACGCCCGCCACCCGCGCCGCGGCGATGAAGTCGCGCCCGGCGATCGCCGCGGACAGGGTCTGGGTCAGGCGCGCGAAGCCCGGGGCCATCGCGAAGCCGATCGCGAGGACCGATCCGACGGTGCCCACGCCGAAGATCACGGCGAGGAACAGCGCCAGCAGCAGCCCGGGGAAGGCGACGGCGATGTTGACGAACGTGGAGAGGATGCGGCCCGCCCACCGGGGCAGCACCGCCGGGGCCGTGCCGAGCACGGTCCCCGCGACGACGCCGATCAGCACCGCGGCCATCGCGAGGCCCAGGGACAGGCGTGTGGCGACCATGACGCGGGCGAGCACGCCGCGGCCGAGGGCGTCGGTGCCGAGCAGGTGGGCCGCGCTCGGGGCGCGGTAGGCGGCGGTCGGGTCGATCTGCTCCGCCTGCGCGCCCCAGACCAGCGGGCCCAGCACAGCCACGAGCACGAGGAGGAGCACGAGGGCCAGTGAGACGGATCCGAGTGGGGTGCGGACGACCTTCTTGATCGTGGCTGCGGCGGACATCAGGCCTCCTTGATCGTGGAGCGCGGATCGAGGACGGCGAGGGCGATGTCGATCACCAGGTTCACGAGCAGCACGCCCATGCCGTAGACCAGGACGATCGCCTGCACCACGGGGTAGTCCTTGGTCAGGATCGACTGCACGATCATGGTGCCGAGCCCCGGCCAGGCGAAGACGTTCTCCGCGAGGACGGTGCCGGTGACCATGCCGGCCAGCAGCAGCCCGGTGAGGGTGAGGGTCGACGTCATCGCGTTGGGGAGCGCGTGGCGCGTGTAGACGCGACGGGGGAGCAGTCGCTTGGCGCGGGCGGTGCGGATGTAGTCCTGCCCCAGCACGCTCAGCACCTCGACGCGGATCAGGCGGGAGAACACCGCGATCGGACCGATCGCGAGCGCGGTCACGGGAAGCACGAAGGAGAGCGGTCCGGAGGCGCCGGCGATCGGGAGCCAGCCGAGCGAGACGGCGAAGAGGTACACGAGCCCGACCGCGAGGAGGAACTCGGGGATCGCGGCGAGCACCACGGTCACGACCGCGAAGCTCAGCTCGAGTCCGCGCCGGCGGCCGCCGCGCGTCGCGACCGCCATCGTGACGCCGATCGGCACCGAGGCCAGCAGCACCACCAGCACGGCGAGAAGCGCGAGCTGCAGCGTCGCGGGGAGGCGGGTCGCGATGATGTCCGAGACGGGCTGATTGGTGAGCATCGAGACGCCCATGTCGCCGGTGAAGAGGTTGCCGAGGTAGTGCAGGTACTGCACGATCAGCGGCTGGTCCAGGCCGAGTGCGGCTCGACGCGCCTCGACCAGGGCGACGGGGGCGTTCAGTCCCAGGGCGGCGCGCACGGGGTCGCCCGGCACCAGGTGGATCATCAGGAAGGCAGCCGTGACCAGCACCCAGACCGACAGGACGAAGAGACCTCCGCGACGGACCAGGAAGGACAGCCAGGGGCTGCCCGACCGTGCGGATCGGATGAGTATCGCCTGGGTGGCGGTGGTGCTGGTCACGGCTGGGTCCTCACGGGTGCGGAAAAGACGAGGCGGGTCCGGTGGGACCGAGGCTATTGACCGCGGTGCGGAGCCGGATTGTCGGCGGCCACGAGATGGACGGGCGAAGTTGTGCGTCGTGACAACGTCGCCCGCCCATCGGCCGACGGATCAGATCCGCGGGGCCGCACGCAGCCCCATGTGCAGGAACTCCGTGCCGTCCGCGGCGGTGAGGAACCGGCCCACCGCGCGCCCGTCGTGGTCGCGCAGCAGCAGGTCCGCGCCGAGGGTGGCGCGGACGGTCGGCAGCGACGGGAGTCCCAGGTCGATGAGGTCCTGGCGCAGCTCGGGCGTGATCACGATCTCGTCGTGCTCGCGCGTCACCACGTTCTGCCAGAGGTTGACGTCGTAGCGTCCGAGGACATCGTCGGGCGACGGGTGGGTCGGCACGTCGTCCACCGGCGCAGGACGGATCCCGCGCAGGTTCTCCAGGCACCAGGACACGATCTGCGGACCGAGCCCGCTCGCACCGTTCGTCAGGACGGTGACGGCCAGGTCGTCGTCCGGCAGCAGCACCATCTCGCTGAGCTGCAGATTGCTGATGTTCCCGCCGTGCCGTACCACGCGTGCGTCGCCGACGTGCGTGAGCAGCCAGGGCAGGCCGATGCCGTCCAGCGGCGGACCCACCTCGATGTGCGCGCGCTGCATCGTCCGTCGCGTCTCGTCGCCGATCGGGGCGGTTCCCTCCGCCTCGCCGCGCAGGTGGAACCGGGCATACCGCAGCTGGTCGCGGACCGAGGAGAGCAGGCCGCCCTCGGGCGCCAGATCGCGGGTGAGGCCCCACACCGGAGCCGGCCGGGCGACGCCGTCGACGACGACGTGGCCTGTCACGACCGGCCGGGTGATCGCTTCCCAGGGGAAGTACACGCTGTCCGTCATGCCGAGCGGCCCGAGGACCGACTCGGCGATCAGCTCCTCGAACCCGCGCCCGGCCACGACGGCGCAGAGATGGCCGAGCAGGCGCAGACCGCTGTTGCTGTACGACGCGATCGCCCCGGGCGGGAAGAGCTGCGGGAGCTCGCCGAAGCCGGCGATGCTCTTCTGCAGCGCATCCGGCCCCCAGTCCTCGGCGTCATCGTCGATGTCGCCGAGGAAGCCGCCGGAGTGCGTGAGCAGATGCCGCACTCGGAGCTGGTCGAGGGCGTCCGCGTCGGCCAGCCGGAGATCGGGCAGGAGGTCGGCGACCCGGGTGTCCAGGTCGAAGGCGCCCTGTTCGATGAGGCGCATCGCGGCCGTGGCGGTCACGGTCTTCGAGGTGGATCCGATCGCGAACAGGGTGTCCGCTGTCACGGGCGCCCCGGTCGCGGTCGAGGCGACGCCCGTCGTGAGCACGTGCTCCGCGCCGCCGTCGACGATGCCGACCGCGATGCCGGGCACCTTCGTCTCGCGGGCGCCGTCGTCCAGCAGCTCCTGAAGGTCGTCGAGCATGGTGCTCCCCCTCACTCGTACATGCGGATCGAGGTCGGAGCGATGCCGTCGTCCTCGCTGAAGGTGGCTTTGTTGGCGAAGGTGTGCCGCGCGATGGTCGCATAGAGCACGACGGACGACGTCGTGAGCAGCGACTTCTCCGCGGCGGCCCAGTCATCGCATCCTTCGGTGCCCGCCTTGGCGGATGCAGCGGTCACCGCGGCGACGTAGGCCGGGTCGTCCACCGCGGCGAAGTTCGAGCCGTTCGGCGGCGTCGGTCCGGAGAAGAACGGCACCAGTGAGCTGGGCAGACCCACCGTGACCCCCGCTCCTGAGATGTCCCAGTCCCCGGTCGACAGCAGCGTCTCGCTGAGCGAAGGGCCGTCGAGGGACTTCACGGTCACGTCCACCCCGATCTTCTTCCACATCGACTGCAGCAGCTCGACGGCCGCCGTGCCGGTGTCGCCGAGAACCGAGGCGTAGATCATCTTGAGCGTGAGCGGCTTGCCATCCTTGGCCCTGATTCCGTCGGATCCGAGCTTCCAGCCCGCAGCGTCGAGGGCGGCGCCGGCCGCCTTCGCATCGAAACCGGGGATGTTGCCCTTGACGGTGTCCGCACGGCACGGGTTGGGGGCGACCGTGACGAAGCCGGTCGGCTCCTCGCCCGCGAACACCTGACGGGCCTGTGTCAGATCCACCGCCTGGGTGAGCGCCTTGCGCACAGCGGGATCCGAAGTGGCCCTGCCGCTCGCCTGGTTGTAGATCAGCTGGCCGGCCGGGGCGAGGATCTGCGTGTTGAAGAGCTTGGCGTTCTGGAGCCGTTGCTGATCCGGCCCGAGCACGCCGGCGGCGTTGACCTCGCCGGACATCACGAGGTTGGCCGCCGTGGTCTCGTTCGGGATGATCCGGAAGACGGCCTTGTCCGGCAGTCCCTTCTGCGTCGGATCCCAGTCGCCGGGTCCCCAGGTGAAGTCCTTCCGGCGCGTCAGGGTGTACTGGCTGTTCGGCGTGATCTCGGTCATCGTGAACATGCCCGTCGCGCCCTTGCCGGCGGCGAGGGCCTTGGGGTCTTTGAGCACGGTGCCGCACACGATCGAGATGCTGCCGACGTTCTGAAGGAGGAAGGAATCGGGGCGGCCGCTCGTGACCGTCACGGTCCGCGTGGCGTCGTCGCCGACCGCGGTCGTGCCCGGTTGCACCTGGAGCCCCATGAGGGGAGAGGCGGTGGCGGGATCCGCGACATGGCTGATGTTGGCGGCCACGTCGGTCGCCGTGAGCGGCGTGCCGTCGTCGCAGGTGAGCTTGTCGCGCAGCGTGAAGGTCGCGGTCGTGGTGTCGCCGCTCCACTTCTCCGCGAGGCCGGATGTGATGCTGCCGTCGTCCTTGATCTCGACGAGGCGCGAGTACAGGAACCGGTCGATCCCTCGCGCGACGGACATCGCCGTGATGAACGGATCGAGTGAACCGGGGTCGGTCGCGATGGCCTGCGTGAACGTCTTCCCGGTCGCGAGCGCGGCGTCCTTGCCGGCTCCGGCTGCGCCGCCTCCGGCGCAGGACGTCAGGACGAGGGCGGTCGCGCCGAGGATCGCGATGAGCGGGGTGCGGTGTCGCATCAGAAGCCTCCAGCAGTGTTCGGGTGGTGCGGGATGGGATGGGGAATGGCGCAGAAAGGGGAGAGGGATCGAGGTGAGGAGGGTCCGGGCCGACCCTGGACGGGTCGGCCCGGACCTCAGGAGCGCTCGGAGCGCAGCTGCTCGACGGCCGCGAATCCGGCGCGGCCGATCGCGGCGTCGACACGCGGAAGCCGTTCGTCGAGCGTGTGCGCGCGGGTGAAGACGGCGACGGCGTACGCACGGCCGTCCGGATACGTGACCACACCGGCCTCGTTGCGCCAGCCCGGCAGCGTCCCGGTCTTCGCCGCGAGGGTCACCCCGTTCGGGAACCCGGAGGTCAGGCGGTGCGGCCAGATCTGCTGCGCCATGATCGCCCTGGCCTGTGCGCAGGCCTCGGCGGGCGCCGCGGTGTCGGTCCACAGGGCGTTCAGCAGCGTCGTGACGTCGCGGGGCGTGGACGCCGAGGTGCGTGCGGGATCGAGAGCAGAGATCCGGAGCAGCCGCTCGGGATCCGTGCCGGCCAGCAGCTCCTCCAGATCGTCGTCGGCGGAACCGCCGAGGTCGGCCACCACGGACGCGAAAAGGTCCTCGCAGCATCCGATGAGCCGAGTGCTCCGCAGGCCGAGGTCGGCGATCACGCGATCGACGGCCTCGCCGCCCAGGCGGTGGTACAGGACGTCGGTGGCGGCGTTGTCGCTCATCGTCATCATGTTCTGGGCGAGGTCGCGCCAGCTCGCCTCCACGTCGTCGGAGAATCCGGCCGTGCCGATGCCGCCGATGCGGTACCGCGCGGTGACGGTCGTCCTCTCGGTCGGATCCAAGGTGCCCGCGGCGACGGCGCGGACGTAGGCGGTGAGCACCAGGATCTTGAAGACCGAGGCGAGCACGACGGGCTCGTCGGCGCCGGAGTCCACCTCCGGCCCGGACTCCGTGCCGATCGCGCGTGCGTGCAGGAAGCCCTCCGCGTCGGCGTCCGCGAAGACCTCCGCGATCGAGGTCGCTGTGGCGGTGAGGGCGCTCATGCGTCGACCCGGCGGTCCGCGCGTCCGGTGTGCAGGTACAGGGCGCGGCCGCTGCCGTCGTCGCCGACGAAGGCGTGCGGCATCCGCATGCCATGGTCCTTCTCCCGGGGGAGGAGGCTGTCGCCGGACCAGCCCACGAGCTCGACCGGAGCGGGTGCCGGTCCCAGTTCGGCGAAGATCCCCTTCATCGTGCGGGTGAGCCAGATCCGGCCCTCGTCGTCGACGCTCACCGTGGAGTCGGAGACCGAGGATGAGTAGGTGCCGAGGATGCGGTCGAGATCGACGTCGACAGGAGCGTCGGGGAGCACCGGGAGCGGAGCCATGTCGACACCGGCGAGGGCCGAGAGGATCTTCGAGAACAGGTCGTAGTAGAGGCCGACCGTGTCGCCGCCGTTCGTGAGCAGCACGACAGCGACGCCCGCGGAGGGCACGAAGCGCAGGAAGGCGTTCTGCCCGATCGTGCCGCCGTCGTGACCGTAGACCGGCCCGCCGGTCCAGTCGAAGATCTCCCAGCCCAGCCCCCAGGCGTCGCCGAGCACGCCGAGGTTCGGGAGGTCGACCTGTCGCTCCTGCATCGAGGCCACGCTCTGCGCGGAGAGCACCTTGGTGCCGTCGGGAGCGACGCCTCCGGCCATGTGCATGCCCGCGAACCCCAGCAGATCCCGCGGGGTCATCGCGAGCATCGAACCGGCCGGAGCATTGGAGCGCACCAGGCTCCACACGGGGGCGGCGACGGGCTCGTCGCCGTCGTCCGCAGGGATGTGCCCGAGCGCGGCGCGGAACATGATCGCCTGCGAGGCGTCGGTCGCGACATGCGTGAGACCCAGGGGGCGCGCGAGGTGCGCGTGCAGCGCCTGGTCGTAGGTCTGGCCGCGCAGCACCTCGACGATGCGGCCGAGCACCACGAAGGCCGCGTTGTTGTACGAGAAGCGCTCGCCGGGGGCGAAGAGCTGCGGGGCGTCGGCGATGGTCGCCAGGTACTTCTCGACCGCGTCGTCGCCCACGCCGGTGTCGTTGAAGAGGTCGCCCTCGAAGCCGCTGACATGGCTGAGCAGCTGGCGGGTGGTGATCGCGGAGGCGGCGGCGTCGTCGCCGATCGCGAAGGCGGGGACCGTGTCGCGCACCGGGGCATCGAGATCGAGCAGCCCTTCGTCCACGAGCTGCATGATGAGCGTCGCGGTCCAGGTCTTCGTGATGGAGCCGATCTGGAAGACCGAGTCCTCGTCGGCCTCCACCCCGGTGTTCTTGTTCAGGATGCCGGCCGCGGCGGTGAAGACCTCGCCGCCGGCGAGGATTCCCACGGAGGCGGCGGGGACGTGCGCATCGGCGATCAGTGCAGGGAGGTTCTCCCGCACCCAGGTGCCGATTTCGTTCAGGTCGGACATGTGCGCTCCTCTTCGTCGAGTGCGCCGTCGGTCAGGGTGACGGCGATGGGGCCGAGACTATGCGCGCGGATCCGCGTCCCGTTGGTGCGTGCCGACGAGGCTTCCGGAGACCTTGGTGCCTTCGGACAAGGCTGTGCCGGTCAGCGGCCGTGGACCGGGCACAGGGGCGTCGCCGACTATGCGGCGCCGCGCACGGCGCGCCCCGGGTGGGCGTCGACCACGATGTCCCCGGCGCGGACGACCTCGGTGCCGTGCACGAACAGGTGCCGCACGCCCCGGGAGGGGCGCGTGGGGTCGGCGTAGGTCGCACGGTCGGTGATCGTGGTGGGGTCGAGCACGACGAGGTCCGCATCGGCGCCGACCGTGAGGTGGCCCTTGGCGCGCATGGCGGGGGAGACCTCGTCCAGCACGCGCGCGGGCAGGTAGGAGCAGCGGCGGAACGCCTCGGTCCAGCTCCAGGAGCCGGATTCGCGGACCATGAGGCGGAGCGACTTCGCGAAGGTCCCGGCCGTGCGCGGGTGCGTCTGCCCGCCCTCGGGGAGCGGCCAGCGGCGCTGCTCGTAGACGGTCGGCGCTCCGCCGGATCCCGGCCACGAGATCGGCATGGCGTCGCTCGCCACGATCGCGTCCGGGTAGGCGAGCGCCCGGTGCAGGTGGGCGCGATCGAGGGGATCCGCCTCGTCCAGGAACGTGACGATGCACGCGGCCCCGGGATCCGCGGCGCGCACCTCGCGCAGCCGGGCCTCGTCGGCGATGCGCTCCCCGGTGTCGACGAGCACGAGTGCAGTCGGGTCGATGCCCAGGCCCGCGAGCTTCTCCGGCGCGAGGAAGAACGCGCCGATCGCGGTGCTGCCCGCGCCGTAGGGATACGCCTCGACGGTGACCCGGGATCCGGCCGCACGACTGCGGTCCAACAGTCCGAGGACGCGGTCGACGTGGCGCAGCGACGTGCTGTTCACGTGGCAGTGGTGCATCGCGGCCCCGGTCTCCGCCGCCGCCCGCACGAGCTCCTCCGAGCCGTCGATCGGGGTCGCCGGGTCGGCTTCGATCAGCTCCCGCACGTGCGTGAAGGTCGGCGCGTGGGCCGCGGCGGCGAGGCGGGCGAGCTGGAGGTACTCATCGGGGTCGGAGCGCGGGGCGTAGCCCATCAGCACGCCGATCCCGAGGGCCCCGGCGGCGAGCTCGTCCTCCAGCAGCCCCAGCCAGCGGCGCCGTTCCGCGGGGCTCGACGAGCGCTGCCATCCCGGGTTGCCGAGGAGATCCATCGACGCCGTGAAGTCGGGGACCGGGACGCGTTCGAGGTGCGCGTAGGCCCGCGCCTGGGCCCAGGAGGCGGAGAACCCGTAGTTGAGCGGACGCCCCTCGCGTCCGGCACGCGCGATGGCCTCGGCCACCGGCATGAGGCCGGCCTCCAGATCGAGCGCCGTGGTGACGCCGTCCAGAGCCTGCAGACGATGTCCGGCGATCGAGTGCACGTGGCTGTGCAGGTCGACGAAGCCCGGCCCGACGACGAGGCCCCCCGCATCGATCACGGTCGCCCCCTCCGGCGCGGCGATCCCGGATCCGATCGCGGCGATCCGGCCGTCGGAGATCAGCAGATCGGAGATCGTGTCGGAACCGGTCCTCGGGTCGATGACGCGCCCGCCGCGCAGCAGAGTTTCCACGCCCCCACGGTGCCAGCATCCGCACCCGGATGTCCGTTGCGGGCGGACGAAGATCCCGCCTGTTCCGGTGCGCCGCGACGAAGGTCACGGGCGGCGCGGCGGCGACGCGGATGCGCGCGGATCGCTCCGACCCCATAATGGACTCATCCATGTGACCGTGCACATCGAGGAGGCTCTGCATGTCGACCTCCTCCGAGCGCGCCCGGATGCCCAGCATCCGTGACGTCGCGCGGCTCGCCGGGGTCTCGCATCAGACCGTCTCGCGCGTGCTCAACGAGCATCCCAGCATCCGCCCGGAGACGAAGGAGCGGGTGCTCGACGCCATCCGCGTGCTGGACTACCGGCCCAACATCGCGGCACGCGCGCTCGCCACCAGCCGCTCGAACACGCTCGGGATCCTCTCGGCGACCACCGGCGAGTTCGGGCCCACATCCTCGATCGCGGCGATCGAGGACGCGGCGCGTGCCGAGCGCTACTCGGTCAGCACGCTGAACCTGCCCGACACCACGCCCGAGGCGATCGGCGCCGCGGTCCGTCAGCTGGTGCGGGAAGCCGTCGACGGCATCGTCGTGCTCGCCCCCCAGGTGCGCGTCTTCAACGTGCTCCGCGGGATGGCCGTATCGGTGCCGTTCGTCAGTCTGCAGACGGCGTCGGGATCGGACGGCTTCAGTCATTCCGCGGATCAGCTCGCCGGCGCGCGCATGATCACGGAGTACCTCATCCGGCTCGGGCACAGCGACATCCTGCACCTCGCGGGACCCCAGGACTGGATCGAGGCAGAGTCCCGCATGCGCGGGTACCTCGATGCGATGCGCGATGCGGACCTGCCGACGATCCCGCCGATCCGAGGTGACTGGACCGCCGACTTCGGGTATTTCGCGGGTCAGGAGCTCGCCCGCCGGCGCGATTTCACGGCGGTGTTCGCCGCGAACGATCTGATGGCGATCGGGCTCATGCACGGCTTCCGCGACGCGGGCCTGAGGGTGCCGATCGATGTGAGCGTCGTCGGCTTCGACGACATCCCTGTGGCGGCGCACGTGGCCCCGCCGCTGACGACGGTGCACCAGGACTTCGCCGAGCTGGGCCGACGCGCGGTGCGGATCCTGCTGGCACAGCTGCGCGGAGAGACCCCGCCGGCGTTCGGTCCGGTCGTGCCGGTGCTGTGCGGACGCGAATCCGCCGCGTCACGGTAAGGACACGAATTCGGCGACGGCACTTGACACTGCCGAAGCGCGAGGGCACGATGTAACCCGATGTGAACGGTAACATTTACTGGAACATCAACATCGGACTTTGGTATCGAAGGAGATCCGTGAGCGAGACGACGGCGTTGCCCACTGTGGCGGGACCGATCCTCGAGATGCGCAGCATCACGAAGGAGTTCCCGGGCGTGAAGGCCCTCTCCGATGTGTCGATCACCGTGCGCACCGGTGAGGTGCACGCCATCTGCGGCGAGAACGGTGCCGGCAAGTCGACCCTGATGAAGGTGCTGTCCGGGGTGTACCCGTTCGGCAGCTACGACGGCGAGATCCTGCTCTACGGGCAGGAGCAGCGCTTCAAGGACATCGCGGCCAGCGAGCATGCCGGGATCGTGATCATCCACCAGGAGCTCGCGCTCATCCCCGAGCTCTCCATCACCGAGAACATCTTCCTCGGCAACGAGATCCGCCGTGGGCCGCGCATCGACTGGACCGCGCAGAAGCAGCGCACCGTCGAGCTGCTCGCCCGTGTCGGTCTCAAGGAGGACCCGGACATCGCGATCAAGCACCTCGGCGTGGGCAAGCAGCAGCTCATCGAGATCGCCAAGGCGCTCAACAAGGACGTCAAGCTGCTCATCCTCGACGAGCCCACCGCGGCACTCAACGAGAACGACTCGCAGCACCTGCTCGACCTGATCCTGGGCCTGAAGGCCAAGGGCATCACGTCGATCATCATCAGCCACAAGCTCAACGAGATCGAGCAGATCGCCGATGAGATCACGATCATCCGCGACGGGCGCACGGTCGAGACGCTCGACGTCGGCCGCGGCGAGATCAACGAGGACCGCATCATCCGCGGTATGGTCGGACGCTCGCTCGAGAGCCGCTACCCCGACCGGACCCCGGAGATCGGCGACGTCTTCTTCGAGGTCAAGGACTGGTGGGTCCGCCACCCCTCGGTCGCCGAGCGCATGGTGGTAAAGGGATCCAGCATCGAGGTGCGCCGTGGCGAGGTCGTCGGCATCGCCGGGCTGATGGGCGCCGGCCGCACCGAGTTCGCGATGAGTATCTTCGGGCGCTCCTACGGGCAGTTCCTCTCCGGCACGATCGTCAAGGACGGGCAGGAGATCTCCCTCCCGGACGTGCGCAGCGCGATCAGGCACGGACTCGCCTATGTCAGTGAGGACCGCAAGGTACTGGGCCTCAACCTGCTCGACACCATCAAGCGCTCGATCGTCTCCGCCAAGCTCTCCAAGATCTCCCGCAACGGCGTCGTCAACGATGTCGAGGAGGCGCAGGTCGCAGAACGCTACCGCAAGTCTCTGCGCATCAAGACCCCGACCGTCGATCAGGGCGTCGGCACGCTCTCGGGCGGCAACCAGCAGAAGGTCGTGCTGGCGAAGTGGATGTTCACGGATCCTGATCTGCTGATCCTGGACGAGCCCACGCGCGGCATCGACGTCGGCGCGAAGTACGAGATCTACGGCATCATCAACGAGCTCGCGGCTCAGGGGAAGGGCGTCATCGTCATCTCCAGCGAGCTGCCCGAGCTGCTCGGCATGTCCGACCGCATCTACACCGTGTTCGAGGGGCGCGTCACCGACTGCCTCCCGGCATCCGAAGCCACCCCGGAGGCGCTCATGCGCAGCATGACCTCCCTCACTCAGAAAGCATCCGCATGAGCACCACCACGACCCCGACCCCGTCGGCCACGACGCCGACGCCTCCGACGCCGGAGGGTTTCCGCTTCCGCGACATCACGAAGATGATGGGCGGCGGCCAGTCCACCAGCCGTCAGTTCGGCATCCTCGGATCCCTGGTCGTGATCATCATCATCTTCCAGATCTGGACCGGCGGGCTGACTCTGTCGCCTGGCAACCTGATCAACGTCGTCAGCCAGTACTCATACATCCTGATCCTCGCGATCGGGATGGTGATGGTCATCATCATGGGCCACATCGACCTGTCCGTCGGCTCGGTCGCCGCCTTCGTCGGCATCATCGTGGCCCAGTCGATGGCGAACTGGCACTTCCCGTGGTGGGCGGCCATCCTCCTCGGCCTCGCCCTCGGCGCGCTCGTCGGCGCGTGGCAGGGATTCTGGGTCGCATTCGTGCGCGTCCCCGCGTTCATCGTGACCCTGGCGGGAATGCTGTTCTTCCGCGGCGCGAACCAGTGGTTCGGCCAGTCGACCTCGGTCGCCGTTCCCACCGATTTCCAGTACATCGGGGCCGGCTACCTTCCCGAGCTGCCGATCTCGGTTCCGTTCAACTTCCTCACCATGGTGCTCGCGCTGCTCGCCGTCGTCTGGGTGGTCGTGTTCGAGATGTTCCTGCGCCGCTCGCAGCGCAAGGCGGGCACCGAGGTCGCGCCGGTCTGGGTCAGCGTCGTCAAGGTCGTGGTCCTGTCCGCCCTGATCCTCGTGGCGGGCTGGCTGTTCGCCACCGGGCGGCCGGGAACGAGCTTCCCGATCTCGGGCGTGATCCTGCTGCTGCTCGTCATCGTCTACACCTTCGTCACCCGCAACACCGTGTTCGGCCGTCACCTCTATGCGGTCGGCGGCAACCGTCAGGCCGCGCGCCTGAGCGGCGTGAAGGACCGCTGGACCGACTTCTTCGTGATGATGAACATGTCGGTGCTCGCGTCGGTCGCGGCGATGATCTACGTCGCCCGCGCCACGGCTTCGGGCCCCCAGGACGGCAACGGCTGGGAGCTCGACGCGATCGCGGCCGTGTTCATCGGCGGTGCGGCCGTCTCCGGCGGCATCGGCACCGTGATCGGATCGATCATCGGTGGTCTGGTCATGGCCTTCCTCAACAACGGTATGGCGCTGCTCGGCTTCGGCGCCGACGTGGTCTCGATGGTCAAGGGCCTCGTGCTCCTGCTCGCGGTCGCGGTCGACGTCTGGAACAAGCAGCAGGGCCGTCCGTCCCTCACCGGTTTCATCACGCGCCGGTTCTCCCGTTCGGAAGAGCCGTTCCCCACCGCCGCCGGCAGCGCGAGCGGCAAGTAAAAGAGGTCCGGGCCGCGCTCGCGGCACGATCCTGCATTCACCTGAGATGCACACACCAAGAGAGAAAGAGATCCCAATGAAGAAGATCCTCCTTTCGGCGACAGCGGTCGTCGTCGCGGGTGCCTTCGCCCTCACCGGCTGCTCGTCCGAGCGCGGCGGAACCCCCGCCTCGAGCGGTGCGGCCGCCAAGGGCTTCGCGGCCGACGCGAAGATCGGTGTCGCCCTGCCGGACAAGACCAGTGAGAACTGGGTGCTGGCGGGCAAGCTGTTCACCGACGGTCTGACCAAGGCGGGCTTCAAGCCCGACGTGCAGTACGCGCCGGCCAGCAACACCGTCGCCGAGCAGCAGAACCAGATCCAGGCCATGGTCACCGGCGGTGCGAAGGTCATCATCATCGGCGCGAAGGACGGCAAGCAGCTGTCCACCCAGGTCAAGGCCGCGCACGACGCCGGCGCGACCGTCATCGCGTACGACCGCCTGATCGAGAACACGGACGCCGTGGACTACTACGTCGCGTTCGACAACTTCAAGGTCGGTCAGCTGCAGGGCCAGGCCCTGCTGGACGGCCTCGCCAAGCGCGCGGGCCACCCGGCGCCGTACAACATCGAGCTGTTCTCCGGCTCCGCGGACGACGCGAACTCGGCGGTCTTCTTCAAGGGCGCGATGGACGTGCTCGAGCCGAAGATCAAGGACGGCACGCTCAAGGTCGTCTCGGGTCAGACCGAGATCACCCAGACCGCGACGGACGGCTGGAAGGCAGAGAACGCGCAGCGCCGCATGGACGCGCTGCTCACCGCCAACTACAGCTCCGCCACGATCGACGGCGTGCTGAGCCCGAACGACACCCTCGCCCGCGCCATCATCACCTCGGTGCAGCAGGCCGGCAAGCCGGTTCCGGTGGTCACCGGCCAGGACTCCGAGGTCGAGTCGGTGAAGTCGATCATGGAGGGCGTGCAGTACTCCACGATCAACAAGGACACCACGCTGCTGGTCGCCCAGGCGATCAAGATGGCTCAGGAGCTGCAGAAGGGCGACAAGGTCGACGTCAACGACACCAAGTCCTACAACAACGGCGTCAAGGTCGTCCCGTCGTTCCTGCTCGCGCCGGTCATCGTGACGAAGGACAACGCCGCCGAGGCGTACGCCAACGTCCCGGCTCTGCTCGACGTCGTGAAGTCGTACAACAAGTAAGTCCTGCACCGGACAGAGACAGCGAAGGGCCGCGCGGATCACCGCGCGGCCCTTCCGCGTTCCCCGGCCGTGGCGGCGGCCGGCTCGGCGCCCGTGCGGCTAAGCCGTGTCGGGCCGGATGCGCCGCCGGAGGGAGCGGCCTGCGTCGCGCGTCGCGCGTGCGGCGCGCCGCACTCCGGCCCGCGGCCGCGCGACGTGCCCCCATCGCCAGCCCCTCGCGTCGGCGAACTCGACCAGTTCGATGTCGTTCGGCTCCTCCGATGCCAGGAGCTCGACGTAGTAGGCCGCTCGGCGCGCCAGATAGGGCTCGCGTCGGAACACCTGCGGCACGAACTCGTCGAGCCGGCCGGCGACATCGAGGGTGAGCATGGTGCGCATGCATTTCCAGCAGCGTGAGCAGTTCGTCGTCCTCGCCGGGTCGGGATCGATGCACACGTCGAGGTAGCGCGAGTGCCGCATGCCCGCGAGCGCGAGCGTCCGCTCGATGCGGGACAGTCCCGAACCGGTCGACTCCAGGGTCAGCGCGGGTGTCGACAGCAGCGGGAACGTCATCGGGCCCGCCAAGCCGATGTCGCCATGCGGGGGCGGCATGCGCACATTCCGGTAGGCGCCCTCGGACGCATGGTAGGAGCGTCCGACGCCTCCGCCAAGAAGATGCACCGCGGCCGCATTCCGGAACGTGACCGTCTCCATGAACCCCATTCCCGGATAGTGCGCTCCGACGTTGCTGTCGACACGGAGGAACGGGAGCCCGAGGTCGGCTGCGAGAGGCGCCAGCGCGCGGTAGCGCGCGTCCCACAGCGCGCCTCCGCCCTCGCCATGGGCTCCCACGTTGTTGTTCACCAGGTGGGTGACCCGCATGTCCGGCGGCACCCCCGGACGGAGCGCGTACTCCATGAGCGTCGCGAAGCTGTCCACGCCTCCGGAGAACCCCGTCACGACCCCGGGCGGGGCTGATCCGGCCGGGACGGCGTCGTCCGCCGTCACGGAGACTCTGCGGTAGGCCGCGTGCACCGAGCGCACGAGCGGCTGCAGATCATGGTTCAGCCGATGCAGCAGGCTGTCCGTGACGGTCCCGCCCACATGCAGGTCGCGCCCGTACCGCATCGCGGGCAGAAGGAGCGCGACCGCGATGTGGTCGGCCCGGTCGCCGAGGAGGTCCTCGTGCTCGGCGGCCACCGAGAACCACAGCGGATCCGCTCCGTCGACATCGGCGGACACGCGAACGCTCCCGTCGCCGTCGCGCATCCGACGCGGCGCCGCCGTGATCAGAGCGGGTGGGGAATCGAGCACCACAGGGGAAGGATACCGATCCGGTGCGGCGGCGTCATCGGCGGGATCCGGGTCGTGGCCCGCTGCGGCGGACGACTCCGGGACAGGGCCGGCGATACCGGCGCAGGTGGCGACGACTCGAGGGCACCGGTCGCGGGCGCCCGCGCTTCATCATCCGTGGTCCGAGCCAGGCTCCGACTAGACTGGGCTGCGGATCGACGACGCTCCACCACCCCACTTCCCTCTTGAACAAGGAGCACTCTGTGGCACTGATCGAGGCTGTAGGCGCACGCGAGATTCTCGACTCCCGTGGCAACCCGACCGTCGAGGTGGAGGTGCTCCTCGATGACGGCATCGTGCAGCGCGCCGCCGTGCCGTCGGGTGCGTCCACTGGCGCCTTCGAGGCGTACGAGCTCCGCGACGGCGACAAGAGCCGCTACGGCGGCAAGGGCGTGCTGAAGGCCGTCGAGGCCGTGATCGACGAGCTCGGCCCCGCGATCGAGGGCGTCGAGGCCAGCGAGCAGCGCATCATCGACGAGATCCTCATCGAGGTCGACGGCACCGACAACAAGAGCCGGGTGGGCGCGAACGCGATCCTCGGCGTGAGCCTCGCCGTGGCCAAGGCCGCGGCCGACTCGGCGGATCTGCCCCTGTTCCGCTACCTGGGCGGCCCCAACGCGCACCTGCTGCCCGTGCCGCTGTTCAACGTCATCAACGGCGGCTCCCACGCCGACAACGGCATCGACATGCAGGAGTTCTTCCTCGCACCGATCGGCGCCGACAGCTTCTCCGAGGCGCTGCGCTGGGGCACCGAGGTCTACCACGTGCTCAAGGGCGAGCTGAAGGCCGCGGGCTTCGCCACCGGCCTCGGCGATGAGGGCGGTTTCGCCCCCGACCTGCCCAGCAACCGCGAGGGCCTCGAGTTCCTGGTCAAGGCGATCGAGAAGGCCGGCTTCACGCCGGGCACCGACATCGCGCTCGGCCTCGACGCCGCCGCCACCGAGTTCTACAACGACGGCGTGTACCGCCTCGACGACAAGGACTGGGACGCCGCGTCGCTCACCGACTACTACGTCGGCCTGGTCAAGGACTTCCCGATCGTGACGATCGAGGACGCCCTCGCTGAGGACGACTGGGACGGCTGGAAGGGCCTCACCGAGAAGCTCGGCTCGCAGATCCAGCTCGTCGGCGACGACCTGTTCGTCACCAACCCGGAGCGCCTGCAGAAGGGCATCGATCTGGGCGTCGCGAACTCGCTGCTGGTCAAGGTGAACCAGATCGGCACGCTGTCCGAGACGCTCGACGCGATCAGCCTGGCGCACCGCTCCGGCTACACCACGATGCTCTCGCACCGCTCCGGCGAGACCGAAGACACGACGATCGCCGATCTCGTCGTCGCCGTGAACTCGGGCCAGATCAAGAGCGGCGCGCCCGCTCGATCCGAGCGGGTCGCGAAGTACAATCAGCTTCTGCGCATCGAGGAGGAGCTGGGCGACGCGGCGGTCTTCGCCGGACGTTCCGCCTTCCCGCGCTTCAAGGGCTGAGCGGCACATCCGCATATCGCCGGTCCGGCCATCGGCCGGAGGCCGCTGACGACACGGAGGAGGAGTCATGACATCACGTCGGACTCCTCCTTCGTCGTCCGCGGCGGCCGCTTCCGGAGTCCGGCCGGCCGGGCGGCCCGAGCGCGCCGCGCCCGCCCGCGCCGTCGACGTGCGGGGCTGGGTCGGCGGCATCAGGCTCAGCGGCTTCATGGTGATCATGCTGTCGCTCGTCGTGCTCGGGGCGTGGGTGCTCGTGCCCACCCTCGGCACCTATCTCGATCAGAAGCAGCGGATCGCGGCGCTGGAGCACTCCGTGCAGGTCACGCAGAAGCAGATCGACGCCCTCACGGCGGAGCGCCAGCGCTGGAACGATCCGGCCTACATCACCGCGCAGGCCAGGGAACGGCTGTTCTACGTCAAGCCGGGCGAGGTCGTCTACCTGATCGACAACGACATCGATCCTGCCGCTCAGCCCGTCGAACAGGCACCCGTCAGCGACACCGTGCAGGAGAAGTCGTCGGACTGGGCAGGACAGCTGCTGCGCAGCGTGACCGGGGCCGGCCTCGCCAAGACCGCCGCAGGCTCGGGCGCGCGCTGAGGCGTCCCGCAGGCGGACCCCGTACCCTGGAGGGGTGACCACGCCGCCCTTCGCCCCGCCCACCGACGCCGAGATCGCGGTCGTCTCCGCCCAGCTCGGCCGTGAGGCCAGGGGGGTCGTCGGGGTCGCCGCTCGGTGCGTCTGCGGCAACCCGACGGTCGTGGCGACGCTGCCGAGACTGGCCGACGGTTCGCCGTTCCCCACCTTCTACTACCTCTCGCACCCGGCCGCGGCCGCCGCGATGTCGACCCTCGAGGCCGAACACGTGATGCCGGAGCTCGCCGCGCTGCTGGACAACGAGGACACGGCGGCCGCCTACCTGAGGGCGCATCAGGCATATCTCGCCGACCGCGCGCAGTACGGCGATGTGCCCGAGATCGCGGGCGTCTCGGCGGGGGGCATGCCCTCCCGCGTGAAGTGCCTGCACGCCCTGGCCGGCCATGCGCTGGCCGCGGGGGAGGGCGTCAACCCCATCGGCGACGAGGCGCTGCAGCGCGCGCGGTGGTCGCCCCAGCGCTGCGAGTGCGTGGAGCCGGGAGCCGCCCTGGGGCGGTGAGCCGAGTCCGATGACGTCGTCGACCACACGCCTCCTGAACGCACGGCGGATCCGATCCGTCGTGGCGGTGCTCGCGCTCGCTCTCGTGGCTCCGCTCGCGATCGGGGCCACCCCGACGCCGAGCCCGACGGATCCCGAGCGCGCGGCCGAGTACTGGCTCGAGGGCGCCCACATCGACGCCGCGTGGAAGACCACGCGCGGCGCGGGCGTCACCATCGCGGTCATCGACACGGGCATCGCCAAGGGCCCGCCCGAGTTCGAGGGCGCCGTCACCGACGGCACCGACGTCTCGGGGATCGGATCCGATGACGGCCGCACGCCGCTCGGGCCGCTGGACAGCGATCACGGATCCAGAGTCGCCTCCCTGGCGGCGGGCAGGCCGAAGGCCGACGGCACCGGCATGATCGGCGTCGCGCCCGAGGCGAAGCTGCTCTCCGTCTCGCTCGGGTTCGGAACCACGGCGCCCGTGCCGTTCACGAAGCAGGTGGCCGACGCGATGAAGTGGGCCGTCGACCACGGCGCCAACGTGATCAATCTGTCGTTCACCACGAACACGTTGGAGTGGGACCGCAGCTGGGACGAGGCGTTCCTCTACGCCTTCCAGCACGACGTCGTGGTGGTGGTGGCGGCCGGCAACCGCGGCAGCGGTACGGCCATGGTCGGCGCCCCCGCGACGATCCCGGGTGTGCTCGCGGTCGGGGGAGTGGACCAGCGCGGTGTTGCCAGCAAGGCCGCATCGACCCAGGGCATCTCGATCGCCGTCTCGGCGCCCAGTGAGTCGCTGCTCGGCGTCGACGCGAACGGGACGATCGAGACCTGGAACGGCACGAGCGGTGCGGCCCCGATCGTGGCCGGCGTCGTCGCCCTCGTGCGCGCGGCTCACCCCGACATGGACGCGAACAACGTGATCAACCAGATCATCCAGACGGCACGCCCTGCGCCGCAGGCGACCGCGCATCCCGACCCGCTCTACGGTTACGGCCTGATCGACGCGGCGGCGGCGGTGTCCGCGTCGGTGCCTTCGGTCGATCAGAACCCGCTCGGCGACCTGGCCGACTGGATCCGCCTGCACCGCCGGGCGGAGGCCCCGCAGCCGCAGCAGCCGACCTCGACCCCGGTCGCGATCCCGCCTCTGCCGCGCGCGGATGCGCCGACCAAGGCCACCTCGCCGCTGATCCCCAGCCCGGACTCGTTGCTGTACGGTACCCTGCCGCTCACAGCCCTCACGGTGCCTGGTATCCTGATAGCGCTTGGCGTCACCGCTGCTGCCCGGCGCATCCGTTCGGCGCGCGCATCCGCACGCCAAAATCCCGATGACTGAGGAGTAAGCCTCCGTGACTGAGAGCACCGTGGCAAAGAGCGCTGCTGCGCCCAAGATCCTGATCGTGGGCGGTGGTTACGCCGGTTTCTACACCGCGTGGAAGCTCGAGAAGCACCTCCGCAAGGGCGAGGCCGAGGTCACGATGGTGGACCCGCTGCCGTACATGACATACCAGCCCTTCCTGCCGGAGGTCGCCGCGGGGTCGATCGAGCCGCGGCACGCGGTCGTCGCCCACCGACGCCACCTGAAGCGCACCAACGTGGTGACGGCGAAGGTCACCGGCATCGACCACGCCAGCAAGGTCGCGACGATCACGCCGGCGATGGGCGAGCCGTACGAGTTCGCGTACGACCAGATCGTGGTGACGGCGGGTGCCGTCTCGCGCACCTTCCCGATCCCCGGCATCGCCGACAACGCGATCGGTCTGAAGACCATCGAAGAGGCCGTCGCCGTGCGCGACAAGCTGCTGTCGAACTTCGACAAGGCCGCCTCCATCCCCGCCGGGCCCGAGCGGGACCGCCTGCTCACGGTCGTCGTCGTCGGCGGCGGTTTCGCCGGCATCGAGGCGTTCGCCGAGCTCCGCTCGTTCGCGTCGTCGCTCATCGCGAAGTACCCGCAGCTGTCGTTCGACGACACCCACTTCCACCTCATCGAGGCGATGGGCCGGATCATGCCCGAGGTCTCGCTGAAGACGAGCGAATGGGTGCTGAAGGATCTCGCCAAGCGCGGCGCCAACGTGCACCTGGACACCCAGGTCAAGGGCGCCGTCGACGGCAACGTCGAGCTCTCCACCGGTGAGGTCATCCCGACCGACCTGATCGTCTGGACCGCGGGCGTCATGGCCAACCCCACCGTCGTGCGCGGCGGCGACCTGCCGGTCGAGGAGCGCGGGCGCATCCAGACCCGCGCCGACCTGCGCGTCGGCACCCCCGAGGCGTTCGTCGAGGGCGCCTGGGCCGCGGGCGACGTGTCGGCCGTCCCCGACCTGTCCGGCGGCGGCGTCGGAGGCATGTGCGTGCCCAACGCGCAGCACGCCGTGCGCCAGGCCAAGCTGCTCGCCAAGAACCTCGTCGCGGTGCTGCGCGGTGAGACGCCCAAGGACTACTTCCACAAGAACCTCGGCGCCGTGGCCGGTCTCGGCCTCTACAACGGCGTCTTCCAGTCCGGCAAGCTTGCGCTGAAGGGCTTCGTGGCCTGGGTCGCGCACCGCGGCTACCACGGCCTCGCGATGCCCTCGTGGGAGCGCAAGTGGCGCGTGCTGTGGGGCTGGTGGAACAACCTGTGGCTCGGCCGCGACATCGTCGGCCTCGAGGCCGTGCAGACGCCGCGCGCCGTGTTCGACGAGTTCGCCGCACGTCCGCGCCCGGCCGTCGAGGCGGCTCCGGCGAAGGTCGAGAAGGCCAAGGAGCCGGTCGGCGCCGCCAAGTAGGGCCCCGTCTCGTTCGGAACGCCCCCGGATCCTCTTCGCAGAGGGGCCGGGGGCGTTCTGCGTCTGCAGCAGGGCCGCCATGCCGGCGTCTCGCAGGAAACGCCGTCGGAACTGGCTGTATGTCGTCGACGGCATGGGGGCGGATCCGCCGCGGAACGCGCGAATCGACGACGCGGCGGACTTCCGGGATTTTGGGTATTGACGCGGGAGCTCCAGGGCGAGTACCACTTGTCTCGGTATCCGCGTGGGGGAGCGCGCCTACCAGTTCTACGGAGCTGTGCGTTCTACGGGGCTGGAGGTCTTGGTGTCGACCAGGACGGATGACAGGGGGCGGCGCGCGTCGGATCTTCCGATCGTGCGCAGCTGGCGCACACGCGCCGTGGCGCTGGTCGCCGCGTTCGCGACCGCGCTCGTCATGTCGTTCCCGGCGAGCGCCTCGGCCGTTCCGCCGGTGGCCGCACCCGCCTCGGTCCCGTCCCGCCCCGCTCCCGCGATGACGAACGTCGCCGCGGACGCTGCGAACAGCCGGGCACGGCTCGAGGGGCTGATCGCCCAGCAGCAGTTCTCGGCGTACGCGGAGGCGCTGGCCGCCTACCTCGCCGAGAAGGCCGCATACGAGGCCGCGCTGCAGCAGGCGCAGGTGGACGCCGCGAGCCAGGTCACCCCGGTCGCGGACGCCGGGACGGTGGCATCGGGCGTCGTCGAGGCGCCGGTGAGCGATCCCGGCACGGTCGTGACGGTGACTCCCGCCGCGTCGCCGGCGACGACGGATCCGACCCCGTCGAACCAGGGCTCGCAGATGCACTGCGTGCGCAGCGCCGACGGCAACTCCGTCACGTGCAGCTCGGGCACGCCCGCGACCGGGTCGACGGGCACGGGTTCGACCGGCGCCGGGTCGACGGGCACGGGTTCGACCGGCACCGGGTCGACGGGCACAGGTACGACCAGCACCGGGTCGACGGGCACAGGTTCGACGGGCACGACGGGGACCGGGACGGGTTCGACCGGCACCGGGTCGACGGGCACGGGATCATCCGACACGTCGACCGGGACGACCGGATCCGGAACCGCCGGCACTCCGAGCCCGACTCCGGATCCCTCGCCTTCGCCGATCATGGCGGACGCGGCCCCCGCCACGCCGGTGGACGCTTCCGCCGTGCTCACCCAGAGCCAGCTCGACTCCGCGGTGGCCCAGGCGCAGGCCGAATGGCAGGCCGTCGACCCGAACGCGGACTTCTCCGGATTCAGCGCGACCGTCGGCGACCTCGACGCCGGCTGGCTCGGCAGCGAGGACTCCGGATCCGTCATCATCGACGCGCACGCCGCGGGGTGGGGCTGGGACGTGACGTTCCCCGGCGATCCCGCCTCCGCGCACATGGACCTGCTCACTGTCGTGCGCCACGAGCTCGGCCACGTGCTCGGCCTCGGGCACACGCCGGGGACGGTGATGACGCCTTCGCTCTCCGCCGGCGAGAGCTACGGCGTGGATGCTTCACTGCTGCCGGCTCCCGCGCCGGCTCCCGATCCCGCGCCGGCTCCCGATCCTGCCCCTGCCCCTGCCCCTGCCCCCGCACCGGACCCGGCGCCCGCCCCTGCGGCCGACCCCTCACCGGCGCCCTCCGCCGGCCCTGCGCCCGTCGCCGACGCCTCAGCCG
>NZ_JAJTTF010000006.1 GCF_021341785.1 Microbacterium sp. Au-Mic1 | reverse complement strand
CGCCCATCCCGGCGTCGGATCCGCGCATCCCGCTCCGGCCTCCGCGCACCCGGCCCCGTCCTCGGCGCACCCCACCTCGCCCGAGGCCGCCAGGATCTGAGCAGACGTGAAAGGGCCCCCTCCGAGCGGATCGGAGGGGGCCCTTTCGTGTCCGCTACTCCTTGACGGATCCCGCGGTCAGGCCCGCCACGATCCAGCGGCTGGCGACGGCGAAGAGCACCATCGTCGGGAGGATCGTGAGCACCGCGGCGGCCGACATCGAGCCCCAGTCCACGTTGAACGTGGAGATGAAGCTGTTCAGCGCGGCCGGGATCGTGCGGTTCTCCTCCGACTGCATGAGCACGACCGAGAGGAACAGCTCGTTCCAGCAGTTCACGAAGTTGAAGATGAACGCGGCGATGATGCCCGGGGTCATGACCGGCACGAGGATCCGGAACAGCGCGCCGAGCCGCGAGCAGCCGTCGATCATCGCCGACTCCTCGAGGGCGTCCGGGACGTTCTCGAAGAAGCCGCGCAGCATCACCGTCGAGAACGGGATGCACACCGCGATGTAGACGAGGATCAGTCCGGGCTTGCTGTCCACGAGCCCCAGGTCGGTCATCACCGTGTAGAGCGGGCCGAGCGCGATGAACGCGGGGATCATCTGGGTCAGCAGGAACGCGATGAGCACCGCGCCCTTGCCGCGGAACTCGAACCGCGAGATCACGTAGGAGCTGAGCAGCGCGATGAGCGTCGACGTGGCGCCGGCGATCAGGGCGACGACCGCCGAGTTCGCCAAAAACACCCCGAAGTTCGCGTCGGAGAAGAGCTTCGCGTAGTTCTGCACCGAGGGCTCGGACGGCCAGTACTCGATCGGGAATCGGTTCACGGTCTGCGGCGACTTGAACGAGGTCAGCACGATCCAGTACAGCGGGAACAGGGTGATCAGCAGCCAGAGCGCGAGCCCGACCACCTTGACGACGCCGCCGGCGGTGACCCGGGAACGGGAGGAGCGCACCGGGCGCGACGAGCCGGTGCGCCCGGTCGTGAGGGTCATGGTGGCGGTCATCGGCTGGCCTTCCGCATCGCGAAGAGGTAGAACGCGCAGAACACGAACAGCACCGCGACGACGATGAGACCGAGTGCGCTCGCCGTGCCGTAGTTGCCCTGCTGCGTGAAGTTGATCATCCAGGTCGTGATGATGTGAGTGCGGTTCGCCGGGCCTCCGCCCGTCATCGCCCAGATGATGTCGGGGAAGTTGAAGATCCAGATCACCCGCAGCAGCACCGTGAGGAACAGCGTCGTGGAGATGTACGGGATCACGATCGAGAACAGCTGGCGCACCTTGCCGGCTCCGTCCAGGCTCGCGGCTTCGAGCACCTCCTCCGGCACGGACTGCAGGGCGGCGAGGATCATGATCGCGAAGAACGTCACGCCGTACCAGATGTTCGCGACGATCACCGCGAACATCGCGAGCTTCGGGTCCGCGAGCCAGGGCAGGGGCGCCGAGATGACGTGCGCCTTCATGAGCAGGTCGTTGATCACGCCGAACTCGGCGTTGAACATCCAGCGGAACAGCATCCCGATGAGGAACCCGGAGACGGCCCAGGGGAAGAAGACGAGCGCCTGGTAGACGCCGCGGAAGCGGAACCGCTGACGCAGGGCCAGCGCGATGAGGAAGCCGATCACGAACTGCGGGACGAGGGATCCGATCACCCACAGCACGGTGTTGCCCGCGACGGTCGGGAACACCGGATCCGAGAGGACCTTCGCGAAGTTCTCGAAGCCGACGAAGGGCGTCGAGGTGAGATCCCAGAGGTTGTAGTCCAGGAACGCCATGCGCGCGCCCTGGAGCATCGGCAGGTAGGTGAACCAGCACACGAAGACGATCGCGGGCGCGAGGAAGGCGAGGATCGTGAACGCGTGCCGGGCGCGGAACGTGGTGCGACGGCGCCCGGCGCCCGTCGGGGCGGGCCGCGCTGGATCGGGCCGAGCGGCCCGGCCGGCGGAGCCGACCGGGCGCTCGGTGGCGGAGGTCGAGGTCACGCCATCAGCCCTTCTTGTACTTGTCAGTCCAGTACTGGTCCCACGAGGTGAGCAGTTCCTTCGTGGTCATGTTGCCGAGCAGCACGCTCTGCACGTCCTGGTCGGACTTCTGGATCCACTCCGTCCACCACGAGACCCCGCGGGGCTGCTGCACGTTGACGTAGGTGTCGGGGTGCTCGGTCATGGTGACGTAGCTCGTCCACGGGCCGGTCGAGTAGAACGGGTCCTTGGCGGCCGCGGCGATGATCGGGACGAGGCTGTTCTTCTGCGCGAACGTGGTGGCCGGCTTCGCCGAGGACAGGTACTCGACGAGCTTGACGGCCGCGTCCTTGTGCGCGCTCGACTGCGCGACGCCCCAGCCGGCGACGGCCAGCGGCTGCGCCGCCTTGCCGCTCGGGCCGGTCAGCAGCGGCGCGGTGTTCCACTGGTCCTGCTTCAGGCTCGACGCCGAGACCGTGGCGATGACCTCGGGATCCTGCAGCAGGAACGCGGTCGTGCCGTTCGTGAAGCCCGCCACCATCTCGGGGTAGCCCCACGACACGGCCGACGGTGGAGAGGCCTTCTTGAAGAGGGCGAAGTAGTCGTCGACGCCCTTCTGCGCGTCAGGCGAGGAGAAGATCGTCTTGCCGTCCTTGAGCAGGAACGCGTTCGACGTGTCGAGGTCGTCGATCGTGTACGCCTCGATCGCGGCGACGACGTTCGAGTTGGCGTTCTTGCCTCCGCGGAACGCGTAGCCGTACTGGTTCTTCTCCGGATCCTGGATCTTCGAGGCCTGGTCGAGCAGGTCCTTCCAGGACTTCGGCGGCCCGTCGAAGCCCGCGGACTTCACGAGATCGGTGCGGTAGAAGAGCGAGAGGCCGTAGAAGCCGTAAGGGACGAACCAGGTCTTGCCATCGGAGACGCCGGCCTTCTTGGCGTTGTCGGTGAGCGCGCTCCAGCCGTCCCAGCTCTTCAGGTCGGCGGTCATGTCGTAGAGCCAGTGGTTGTTGGCGAACGGCCCGACCGTGATGTCGCGCGTCTCCAGCACGTCGATGCCCTTGCCGGACTGCAGCATCTGCTGGATCGTGGTGTCGGCCTGCTCGGTCGGCGGGGAGACCAGCTTGACGGTGATGTTCGGGTTGGCCTTCTGGAAGTCGTCCAGCAGGCCGCGGATGAGCTTGGTGCGGTCGGGGTTGGTCAGGCTCTCCACCATCTGGAGGGTGACCTTGCCGTCGGCGGATCCGCTTCCGCTCGATGCTCCGCCGGAGCAGGCGCTGAGCGCGAGGAGGGCGACGATGCCCACCCCGGCGATCGAGGCGAATCGAGTGCGCTTCACCATAGGGCTTCCTTTCGTTGGGGGTGTTGCAGGAGGGTGCAGGGAAGGAGGAGGGCGGGTCAGCGCCTGGCGAGCTCGAGGATCCGCGGCACGCAGCGCTCGGCGAAGGCCTCGAAGTCGGCGGCCTCGGAGTAGAGGTGCGCGGACAGGCGGAAGTAGCCGGAGCCGGCGAAGCTCGTGAAGGCGGTCTCCACGCCGACCTCGTCGAACAGGCGCATGCGCAAGTCGTCGGCCTCCTCGCGGGTTCGGCCGATGCCGAGCGGCAACCGGATCAGGCGCATCGAGGGCACCGGCATCGGCAGCTCGACCAGGGCCGGCTCGTCGGCGGCGCGTTCGAGGGCGGCCGCGATGAGCCGTGCGCCCGCGTCGGCGATCCCGGAGATGGTGTCGCGCGTGCGCGCCCAGCCGTGCTCGCGCTCGATGAACGAGATCGCGGCAGGGGTGGCGAGGTAGGTCGTGGCATCGATCGTGCCCTGGGTGTCGAAGCGCACGGGGTACGCGTCCGTCGCGGCCCAGGAGTCGATGAGGGGCCAGAGCTCGTCGCGGTCCGGTGCCTGGGTCACGAGCAGGGCGGATCCGCGAGGAGCGCACGGCCACTTGTGCAGGTTGCCGAACCACCAGTCGCCGCCGCCCACGACCGCCGCGTCGGGGATCAGGCCGGGGGCGTGGGCGCCGTCGACGAGGACGCGCACGCCGCGCTCGTGTGCGAGGGCGGTGATCTCGGCCGTGGGGAAGCGGCGGGCCGTGGAGGACGTGATCTGGTCGACCACGATGAGGCGCGTGCGCGGTCCGATCTCCTCGGCGAAGCGGGCGACGACGGTCTCCGCATCGTCCAGCAGGCCGAGCGCGACCGTGCGCAGGCGGGCTCCGAACCGGCGGGCCAGCCGTGCCGCGCCCATGGTGACCGCCCCGTAGCCGTGGTCCGTGACGAGGATCTCGTCATCCCGATCCAGCTGCAGGGCGTTGTAGACGACCGTGGCCGCGGCGGAAGCGTTCGGTACGAAGGCGGTGTCGGCGGGATCGGCGCCGACGAACGGCGCGACCTCGGCGCGGGCGGCCTGGACCTTCTCCGCGATCCGCGGGAACCAGCCGATCGGGCTGAGATCGGCCTCCCGGCGCAGCGCGTCCTGCAGAGCGACGACCTCGCTCGGGACCGCGCCGAAGGATCCGTGGTTCAGATGCACGATAGCCGGGTCGAGCGGCCACGCGTCGCGGGCGCGCTCGAAGGTGGCCAGGCGCACGGGTGAGGTGCGGACGGTCGTGTCGGCTTCGGGCATGGTGTGCGCGGATCCTTACGGTGAGAGCGTGGTCAACTTGTCGCACAACTTTGGCATGAAACCCGGGAGAATGCCACTGTTACGATCTTGTTTCCGCATAGTCGTAGAACAACTATCCCTCGAAGGTGCGAAACGGCACACTCGAGGGAGCACATCGAAGGAGGAGCATGAGCGCTCGGGAGACCGCCCTGCACGGATTGCGCGCGCTCATCGCCGACGGCGAGCTGAAGCCGGGCGACAAGCTGCCGAGCGAGGGCGAGCTCGGCGAGCAGCTCGGCGTGTCCCGCGGGTCGGTGCGCGAGGCGATCCGCATGCTCTCCGCACTCGGTGTGCTGGAGACCCGGCACGGATCGGGCAGCTATGTGAGCAGCCTGCGGCCCGCCGACCTCATCCGCGGCCTGTCGCTGACCGTCGACGTGCTGCCCCTGGACGCGATCCTGGAGCTCGTCGAGATCCGCCGTCCGCTGGAGGCGCACGCGGCGTCGATCGCGGCGGCGCGGGCGGATGACGGGATGCTCGCGGAGCTGTCCGACCTCGTCGAGCGGATCGCGGACTGTCCCGACCACGACGAGGCGTCGCGACTGGACCACCAGTTTCACATGCGCATCGCCGAGCTCGCCGGCAACGCGGCGCTCACGAGTCTCCTCGAGGTGCTGCGCTCGCGCACCCGGCAGTACCGGATCTTCGACGACGCCGATGCGGCGCAGCTCAAGATCCTCTCCGACGCGGGGCACCGTGCGATCGCGCGCGGGCTGGTCGCGCGCGATCCTGCCGCGGCGTCGGCGGCGGCCGCAGGGCATGTCGCCCAGACCGAGTACTGGCTGCGCAAGCAGATGTCGGAGTGACCTCGTGAGGGTGACGGACGCCCGGGAGGCGCCTCGCGTGTGACCTCCTGAGGCGGATCCGGCCCGGACTGTGTCCGGTCACGCCTACGCTGGAGCCATGGTCAACTACCGATACCTGGGCAACAGCGGTCTGAAGGTCTCCGAGATCACCTACGGCAACTGGGTCACGCACGCCTCGCAGGTCGAGGACGACGCCGCGGTCAAGACGGTGCACGCGGCGCTGGACGCCGGCATCACGACGTTCGACACCGCCGACACCTACGCGAACACGGCCGCCGAGGTCGTGCTGGGCAAGGCGCTCGAGGGGCAGCGTCGCGAGAGCCTGGAGATCTTCACCAAGGTCTACTTCCCGACCGGTCCCAAGGGCCCCAACGACACCGGCCTCAGCCGCAAGCACATCCTCGAGTCGATCAACGGATCCCTGAAGCGCCTCGGCACCGACTACGTCGATCTGTACCAGGCGCACCGCTTCGACTATGAGACCCCGCTGGAGGAGACGTTCCAGGCGTTCGCCGACGTCGTCCGCCAGGGCAAGGCGCTGTACATCGGCGTCTCCGAGTGGACCGCGGAGCAGCTCCGTGAGGGCCACGCCCTGGCGAAGCAGCTGGGTGTGCAGCTCATCTCGAACCAGCCGCAGTACTCGATGCTGCACCGCGTGATCGAGGGCAAGGTCGTGCCGGCCTCGGAGGAGCTGGGGATCTCGCAGATCGTCTGGTCGCCGATGGCGCAGGGCGTGCTGAGCGGAAAGTACCTGCCCGGCCAGCCGGTGCCGGAGGGCTCGCGCGCGACGGATCCGCACTCGGGCGCGCATTTCATCCAGCGCCTCCTGCAGGACGACATCCTCACGGCCGTGCAGCGGCTGAAGCCGATCGCCGCGGCGGCCGGTCTGACGATGCCGCAGCTCGCGATCGCGTGGGTGCTGCAGAACAAGAACGTGGCGGCCGCCCTCGTCGGAGCGTCCCGCCCCGAGCAGCTGGCCGACACTGTCAAGGCGTCCGGCGTCGTGCTCGACGCCGACACGCTCGCCGCGATCGACGGGGCGCTGGCGGGCGTCGTGAACGACGACCCCGAGGACACCTACGACGTGTCTCCGAAGGAGCGCCTGGTCTGACGCGACCCCCCACGGGGCGTTGAGCCAGGAACGGCGCGATGCGGTGGCCCCCGACGGGGTCGTTGAGCGAGGACCGGCGCAGCCGGACCGAGACGGAACGCGGTGCCCTCGCGGGGTGCCGCGTTTCGTCTCGGTCGCCTTCGGACTCCTCGCTCGACGACCCCGAGGGAGGGCGTGCCGGGTCGTGCCGTCACCCGGGGTGCGGGCGGGCCCCGGATTCAGCCTGAAGACGGTTCGGTGTGCGCGGACTCAGCCGACGGTGATGTCGACCTGCAGGTCGTGCGCGATCCGCTCCAGCGCGGAACGCAGCGCATCCGGATCCGCATCCGCCGGCACGCGCGCGACGACCGACGCTTCGAACAGACGCCCGCCCGCCATCGCGGCGTCGCGGGTCTCGGTGGTCATGCTCTCGATGCTCAGGGCATGCTCGTTGAGCACGCCGGAGATCTCGCGCACGATGCCCGCCCGGTCGTTGCCGAGCACCCGGATCGACAGCTCCTGCGCGGCCGCGGCCGATTCGGATCCGGATCCGGGATGCACCGCGATCGTGAGCAGTCCCTCCAGGCCGCTGAGCGACGCGCGCAGCTCCTCGACCCGCTCGACGGGGACCGACACCTGGACCACGCCCGCGAACGTGCCCTCCAGCTCGGCGAGCCGGCTGTTCTCCCAGTTGCCGCCGTGCTCGTCGACGATGTGCGCGACGGTCGCGACGAGACCGGGACGATCGGATCCGACGAGAGTGAGGATGAGCGTGGTCATGCCGCCAGCGTAGGCGAGCACGCCCTCTGACCGCGAGACCGAACCTCCGTCCCGAGACCGACGATAGGAACGTCGGTTTCGGGACGCGAGTTCGGTCTCGCGGCCAGAGGTAGGGCCGCGGAGACCACGGAGACCGCGGGCCACCAGGGGCGCGGGCGTCCGGGGCGCGCGCGGACGGGGTGGCTCAGCCCTCGGTCCACTCGCCGGTCGTGAGGAAGTGCTCCAGGCGTGCGCGGTGCGGGGCGAGGTCCCACCCCTTCGAGGCCACCCAGTCGTCGGAGTAGTACGTGTCGAGGTAGCGGGCGCCGCCGTCGCAGATGAGGGTGACCACGCTGCCGCGCTCGCCGCCGCGCAGCATGCGGGCGATGAGCTGGAACGCGCCGACGAGGTTCGTGCCGGTGGATCCGCCCGCCCAGTGCAGGGTGCGCTGCTTGAGCAACCGGATCGCGGCGATCGACGCGGCGTCCGGCACGGGGATCATCTCGTCGATCACGCCGGGCACGAACGACGGCTCGACGCGCGGGCGCCCGATGCCCTCGATCCGGCTCGGCGTGCCGGTCGTGAACGACGGATCGCCGTTGCGCCAGCCGCCGTAGAAGGCCGAGCCCTCGGGGTCCACGACGGCGATGCGGGTGTCGTGGCGGCGGTAGCGCACGTAGCGGCCGAACGTCGCGCTCGTCCCCCCGGTGCCCGCGCCGACGACGATCCAGCTGGGGATGGGGTGCCGCTCGCGGCTCAGCTGGCTGAACACGCTCTCGGCGATGTTGTTGTTGCCGCGCCAGTCGGTCGCGCGCTCGGCGTAGGTGAACTGGTCGAGGTAGTGGCCGCCGCATTCGGAGGCGAGGCGCTCGGCCTCGGCGTACATCGCGGCGCCGGAGTCGACGAAGTGGCAGCGCCCGCCGTAGAACTCGATGAGGTCGATCTTCTCCTGGCTGGTCGAGCGCGGCACGACCGTCACGAACGGCAGCCCCAGCATCCGTGCGAAGTAGGCCTCGGACACGGCGGTGGATCCGCTCGAGGCCTCGACCAGCGTCGTGCCCTCGTGGATGCGGCCGTTCACCAGCCCGTACAGGATCAGCGACCGTGCGAGCCGGTGCTTCAAGGATCCGGTCGGGTGCACCGACTCGTCCTTGAGGTAGAGGTCGATGCCCCACTCCGCCGGCAGCGGGAACACATGCAGGTGGGTGTCGGCGCTGCGGTTCCCGTCCGCCTCGAGCAGTGCGATGGCGGATCCGGTCCAGTCGGAGGTCATGTCAACGAGGGTAGCCGGGCCCTCCGGCCCGTGTGGCCCTTGCGCCGTGCTCCCCGAGGCGTGCGGGACGTCGACGCCGGAGGCCGATTGCAGATCGATGCTTGATAGTCGATTATCGATTGCGGTAGTGTCTCGTTCAGTCGCGATGACTCGGGGGAGCGGGCCCGGCCCCTGGAGCGGAGCGACGACGCAGTCCCCTCCCCAGACAGGCACCGCCCCAGATTTCGGAGACGCGATGAAGCGTGCACTGACGACACTCGCCCTGGCCGCTCTGCTCGGCACCCTCCTCGCCGCCGGCGGCACGGTCGCCGCCGCGGCGGCCGACGACGGCGCCCTCTACGTCGCGCCCGGCGGCGATGACGCCGCCTCCGGCGCGATCGATGCACCCCTGGCCACCCTCGAGGGTGCGCGGGACCGGATCCGCGCGCTGAGGGGATCCGGATCCCTCTCCGCCGAGGGCACGACGGTGTACCTGCGCCAGGGCATCTACCAGCGCGATGCGTCGTTCCAGCTCGACGCGCAGGACTCCGGCACCGCCGACGCGCCCATCACCTACCGGTCGCACCCGGGTGAGCGCGCCACGCTGAGCGGCGGACGGACGCTGCCCAAGGGCGACTTCACAGGCGTGACCGACCAGGCGGTGCGCGATCGCATCATCGACCCGGCGGCGCGCGACATCGTGCAGCAGGTCGACCTGCGCGCGCTCGGCCTCACCGACTACGGGCAGCTGAGCCGGCACGGCTACTGGAAGGCCAACGACGTCAGCACGACGCCGCCCATGGAGCTCTACATCGAAGGGCAGGGCATGACCCTCGCCCGCTGGCCCAACGCCGGTGCGGTCAAGCCCACCGTGCAGATGGGCGACATCATCGATCCGGGTCCGACCCGCAAGGACGCCGACCTGCAGGACCGTGGCGGCACGTTCACCTACGGATACGACCGCCCGAAGTACTGGACTCAGGCCGACGACGTGTGGCTCGACGGCATCTTCGGGTACAGCTGGGAGTGGTCGTACAACAAGATCCAGTCGATCGACACGGAGAAGAAGACGATCACGCTGCGCTACGGAGAGATGAGCGGGATCATGAAGAGCTGGTTCCCCGATTTCCACTTCGCGCAGAACCTGCTCGAAGAGCTCGACGCCCCCGGCGAGTACTACATCGACCGCGACAAGGGCGTGCTGTATCTCATGCCGAACGCCGCCTTCACGGCCGGCCGCGGAGACATCACCGTGACGACGCTGAAGGATCCGATGCTGCGCACGGACGGTGCGTCGTACGTCACGTTCGACGACATCGCCATGGAGTACGGTCGTGCCACGGCGGCCGTCATCCTGGGCGGCTCGCATGTCACGGTCTCGCACGCCGACATCCGCAACTTCACCGACGGTGGCGTGCTCATCAACTCGCCCGGACGCTACACCTATGACGGCATCCCGGTGAACCGCGGCGGCACCGACCACGCCGTGACCGACAGCAGGCTCACCCACGTCGGCGGCATCGGCGTCGTGCTGCAGGGCGGCGACAAGACAACGCTCGCCCCGGGCCGCAACCGCGTGGAGAACTCCGAGATCGCCGACTTCGCCTACTACCACAAGGCCTACAACCCCGGAGTGATGTTCGACGGGGTCGGCAACATCGCGAAGAACAACAAGATCCACGACGCTCCGCATCCGGGGATCATCGTGTACGGCAACGACCACCTGTTCGAGCGCAACGAGGTCTACGACGTCTGCAAGCAGTTCCACGATCTCGGCGCGATCTACATGAACTCCGGTCAGACCCCGCAGCAGCGCGGTCACGTGTTCACCGAGAACTACTTCCACGACATCGGGGTCGGCATGGCCGGCGTCGAGGGGATCTACGCGGACAACTTCACGTGGGACCTCACCATCACGAAGAACATCTTCGTGAACATGGGCAACTCGGGCATCAAGAGCGGATCCGCCGACTACATCGAGGCGCGCAACAACATCTTCATCGACAACCTCGTGCCCTACGACAACTACGAGCAGTGGATGGGGAACCAGGAGGGCAACGTGGTGGACCGCGACTACATGCCCGCCTGGAAGAAGGTGTTCGCCGACAACAACGATTTCGTCGGAACGCCGTATCTGGAGAAGTACCCCGAGCTGGGCCACTTCTTCCAGGACGACCACTACTTCCCGAACCACAGCACGTTCGCCCAGAACGTGGTGTGGAACCCGAACCGCAAGCCCTCCGGTCTCAACGCCCAGGGTGCCAAGGACGGCAAGAACCTGCTGAACTACGACAGCAACGTGGTGGCGACGGCGGATCCGGGCTTCGTCGACGCGGCGAAGGGCGACTACCGGCTCAAGCCGGATGCCGCGGTGTTCTCGCAGATTCCCGGATTCCAGGCCATCGCGTTCGACAAGATCGGCGTGCAGGGCCGGATCGGGCAGTCCGGGTCTCCCGACAAGGTGGCGCTCGAGGGCATCGCCTTCCAGAGCGGCGCGGTGCGGGTCGACGTCGGACACGACCTGCGCGCGGCCGCGGTGCCGCTCCCGTGGAACGCGGCCGATGCGAGGCTCACCTACGCTTCCGCGGACCCGGCGATCGCCACGGTCTCCGCCGACGGCACCATCTCCGGCGCCGCTCCGGGTGCGACGACGGTCACCGCGACCGCCGCGTCGAACCCTGCGCTCACGGCCACGATCGCGGTGACGGTCGACGAGGGCGACGGCGTGCTGCACTTCACCGACTTCGAGTCGGGATCGAACGGCTGGCCGACGGATCCGAACCGCAAGGTCGTCGACGACGGCACCGGCGACCACGTGTACCGGATCGTCAAGGGTGCGAACGCCGTGCTCCCGCGTGACTTCACCTCGTTCGTGCTCGACCTCGACGTCACCACTCCGGCCGGCCCCGCGGCCACCGGCTCCGGCCTGGTGATCTACGACCGCAACGGCAAGGGCGGCGGATACATCCGCTACCGCAACGCGGCCGCCGGGCCCACGTGGACCGTCTTCGACGACGGCTGGAAGGCCGTCGCCGAGAAGGTGCTCCCGGTCGATCAGGCGCTGCCCGACGGCAGGACGTCGCACGTGCGGATCGCGGTGCAGGATGGACGCGTCAGGATCTCCGTGGGTGGAAAGCTCGTACTCGACGGCGCGGACCCCGCGCCGGGGGCGGCAGGACGCGTCGGCTTCTACGTCGAGGGCTACCCCTCGCTGGATCTCGACGACATCGGCTTCTCGATCTCCGCCGTGCCCGTGACGGGTGTGACCGTCGACGCCTCACCGGTGTCGATGAACGTGGGCGAACGACGGTCGGTCGCCGCGAAGATCGCGCCGGAGGATGCGAGCGACCTGCGGGTGGCGTGGACGAGCGCCGACGCCGCCGTCGCGACGGTCGATGCCGCAGGGCGGATCACCGCGGTCGGCGCCGGATCCACCACGATCACGGCCGCCAGCGTGGCCGAGCCGACGGCGACCGCCGCCGTCGCCGTGACCGTGGTCGACGCGACGTATCCGACTGTGCGTCTCGACGCGCAGCTGACCGACGGCGCGAACTGGAGCGCGTCCGACGCGATCTCGGTCGGCGACACGGGCGTGACGATCAGCGGACAGGGCGTGCACGGCTACAAGGCCGAACGCTTCGGCGACGGTCTGCTGCAGTTCGACGCCGACTTCGGCGCCTTCGACGGCGGCTGGTACGGATTCCAGGTTCGCTCCGATCAGACCGGGATTCCGGCCTGGCAGAACTCCAACACCGGCTACCTCGTGATCGTCAAGGAGGACACGTTCGAGTTCCAGAGCTGGTCGCCCGGCCAGACCATGCTCGACGTCATCCCGAACACCGTGATCGCGCCGAACAGCACGCACCGCATCGAGGTGGGCGCCGTGAAGGAGGCCGGCGGCACCCGGGTGGTGCTGCGGGTGGACGGGAAGACGGTGTGGAACACCCTCGACGCACGGCAGAACCTGCGCATCGGGGCGGATGGGTTCTTCAACCTCTATCACTACGCGAAGACCAACAGCCTGAGGGTGCGCCCCACCCCGCCGCCGGCGACGGTCACGGGCATCTGCTGGGCCGCGGACGCGGATCCGAAGACTCGCTACGTGGTCGGCGACGACCTCGACGTCACCGGGATGGTCGTGGGCGTGCGCTGGAGCGATGGCACGCTCACGAGCGCGCAGGTCGCGGCGGATATGGTGAGCGGATTCGACAGTCGCAAGGTGCATCCGCGCCAGACGCTGACGATCTCCTATCTGGGCCAGACCACGACGCTCGACATCTCGGTGCGGCCGAAGATCAAGCAGGACGAGGAAGAGGTGCCGCGATGCGCGTGACGTTCATCGGAGACTCGATCACGGATGCGGGGCGCGACCGCGCCGATCACGGATCCTTCGGCGACGGCTATGTGTCGCTGCTCGCGCCCGGACTGATCGCGGGTGGTGCCACAGTGCGCAACCTGGGTATCGCCGGCAACCGGGTCGCGGACCTCGCGGCGCGGTGGGACGCCGAGCTGATGCCGACCGCGCCCGAGCTGCTGACGGTGTTCGTCGGGGTGAACGAGATGCTGCGCCGCTATGACAGCGCTGACCCGACTCCGACCGAGCGGTACGCGGCGACGTATCGGCGGTTGCTCGACGCCGTCATGGCCGCGCACGAGCCGCGGCTGATCCTGATGGAGCCGTTCTTCCTGCCGCCCGCGCCGGAGCAGCGCGCGTGGCGGGACGACCTCGACGAGAAGCGTGCCGTCGTGGCGGAGATCGCAGGGGAGTTCGGCGCGGCGTTCGTGCCGCTGGACGGCGTCTTCGCGGCGGCCGCGCGCGACCGGGCGCCGGCCGAGCTGGCTCCTGACGGGGTGCACCCCACCCCCGTCGGATCCCGCCTGATCGCGGACGCATGGACGGCCGCGTCCATCATTAGCGATAGTCGATAACGGATCTAGAATGAGCAGCATGACGGATGCGCTGGCCTCGACGAACCTGCAGCGAGGGCTGCTGTCGGATCAGATCTACGCGATGATCAAGGCGATGATCAAGGAGTCCACGCTGGCTCCCGGCGAGCAGCTGGTGGAGTCGCAGTTGGCGCGTCAGCTCCAAGTCAGTCAGGCGCCGGTGCGCGACGCCCTGAAGCGGCTCGCGCACGAGGGGCTGGTGTCGCAGGTGCGGCACCTGGGCAGCTTCGTGGCGAGTTACTCGCCGGAAGAGGCGGCCCAGGCCAAGATCGCTCGCGTCGAACTGGAGGCGCTCGCCGGACGGCTCGCCTGCGGAGCCCTCGACGACGAGCGACGGGGTGCGCTCATCGAACTCATCGACCAGATGCACGCCGCCGCCGAGTCGTCGGATCTGTCGGGCTTCCGCGAGCTCGATTTCGTGTTCCATCGCACGGTGATCGAGGCGAGCGGCAACGTCTACCTGCCGCGCATGTGGGATCTGCTCGAGCCGAGCCTCCGCGTGATGCACGTACTCGGCGACCCGGCCTTCACCGGCGACTGGCACGAGGTCGCGGACTGGCACAAGGGCCTGCTCGACGTGCTCGACGGAGGCGACGCGGAGGCCGCCTCGGCGCTGTTCCGCGCGCACGCGGCCGGCACGCTCCTGAGCGACTGAGCGCCCCGCGTCCCGGCGCGGCGTCAGAGCCGGTACAGCCGGGCGGCGGAGCCCGACCAGAACGCCTCAGCGTCGGCGGCGGCGAGGGCGGGAAGCGCCTCGGCGATGCGTTCTGCGACATCGGGGTACGGGGTGTGCCGCGCCGAGATCGGCCAGTCGCTGCCGTGCATCAGGCGGTCGGCGCCGAAGGCGTCGACGGCTGCGGAGAGGATCCGCGCCAGTTCTGCCTGCGACCGGTCGGGGTGCACCAGGCCCGAGGTCTTGGCGTGCGCGTTCGGCTCGGCGGCCAGGGCGGCGAGGTCGGCGAACCAGGGCCGATCCGCTTCCGCCGTCCCGAGCCCCAGATGACATGCCACGAATGCGGTGGCGGGGTGCCGATGCGCGAGCGCCGTCGCGCCCCGCAGCTGCTCAGGCCGCAGCAGCAGCTCCACCACGAGTCCGGCGTCGCCCGCCGCCGTGGCGAGATCGTCGAGGCCGGCGACGTCGGAGAGGTCGGCGGCGAACTGCGGGACGGCCGCGCGGATCCCGGCGACGGTGGTGCGGGTGGTGTCGGGGTCCGCCGGGAGGACATCCGGCACGGCCGCGGTCAGGCCGAGCGGTCGGCGCGGTGCCGGCTCGTACTGCAGCACCACCCGGTGCACGAGCGGGTCCGTCGCGGCGATCGCGGTCAGCCAGCGGGCCTCGGCGACGGAGTCCGCGGCCTGCACGGCGACCGCGCCCGCGACGCCCGCCGCACGAAGCAGTGCGCCCAGCGCGTGCGGCAGCGCGCGCCGGGGCAGGCCCAGATCGTCGCGGAACCACGGGATCGGCACGGCGTCGACGTCCCACAGGTGCACGTGCGCGTCGAGGATCCGCATCAGCGTCCGGAGGACGGCGCCGGAGAAGCTGCCCCGAGGGGCGAGGTCCCGGTGCGCGAGGGTGCAGCCGGAGCCAGGGCGATCCGGTCCAGTTCCAGCCACAGCTCCTCGGGGATCGCGACGTCGCGGCCGCGGGCGAACGCGTGCACCTCGGCCGGCGTGCGTGCGCCGATCACGACGGCCTCGGCGCCGCGACCCAGCGGGAACCGCGCGGCGGCCGTCGCCAGTTCCACCCCGTGCGCGCGGCAGGCGTCCTGCAGCGCGAGGGCGCGCGCGACGAGAGCCGGCGGTGCGGGCCTGTACTCGTAGTACGGCGCGGTCTCGGGCGCGACCAGGATCCCGGTGTTGTAGACACCCGCGGCGATGACGCCGATCCCGCGCTCGTCGGCGAGGGGCATGAGTTCCTCCTCCGCCGTGCGGTCGAGCAGGGTGAGTCGCCCCGCCTCCATGATCACGTCGACCGGCGCCTCGGCCGTGAAGCGGAGCAGGGGCGGCAGCTTGCCGAGCCCGACGCCGATCGCCCGCACGACCCCCTGCTCGCGCAGCTCCGCGAGCGCGGTCATCGCCCCGTCGAGGCCGGCCTCGACGTCGAGCGGGTCATGCAGGTGCAGCAGGTCGATCCGGTCGGTGCGCAGGCGCTCGAGGCTCGCGTCGAGGCTGCGCAGCACGCCGTCGCGGCTGAGGTCGGCGACCGTGTCCTGGCCGGTCGCGGATCCGGGAACCGGATCCCCGGATGCGTCGACGATCCGCCGGCCGACCTTGGTCGCGATCACGTAGGCGTCCCGCGGCACGCCCTCGAGCGCCATCCCGAGTCGCCGCTCGCTCTCCCCGGCGCCATAGTGCGGCGCCGTGTCGAAGTAGCGCACGCCGTCGTCGAGCGCCGCGCGCACCGTCGCGACGGCGTCGGCGTCGGCGACCGGCGTGTAGAGGTTGCCGATCGGGGCGCAGCCGAGCCCGAGATCGTCGCGCAGCGGGACGCCGCGGACGGGGGCCGGGTTCAGCGGACGGAGCTCTGCACGGAACGCCATGCCTCGTACTCCTCGCGGGTGTCGGGGGTGAGCGGGTAGTAGTCGCTCAGCCGGGCGCCCTCGTCGAGACGCGTGCGGCTGAACACCTCCCACTCCTCATGATCGCGCGCCGAGTCGATCACCTGGCGGGCCATCGCCTGCGGCACGACCACCGACCCGTCGTCGTCGGCGACGACGAGGTCCCCGGGCATGCACAGCGCGCCGCCGACGGCCACCGGCACGTCGTAGGCCCACGGCACCAGCTCCGACTGCGAGGCGTAGTGCGGCGTCGTGCCCGTGGACCAGACCGGGATGCCGAGCTCCCGGATGCGTCCCGCGTCCCGGATCCGCCCGTCCACGACGATCCCCGCGCCGCCCTTGCGCGCGAAGTAGCGCGCGAGGATGTCGCCGATGCAGCCCGAGAAGCGGCTGCCGTAGGCCTGGATCACGAGCACGTCGCCCGGTTGCACGGCCTCCAGCACGTGCCAGAGCGCGGTGTGCCGCTCGGCGTACTCCTGCCCCTGCCCGGATGCCATGTCCTCGCGTTGCGGCATGAACTGCAGGGTGAGGGCGGATCCGACCACGCGGCTGCCGGCCGTCAGCGGCTCGGGGCCGTCGATGTAGCTGTGCCGGATGCCCAGGCCGTGCAGCTTGGCGCACGCGGTGGCCGAGGAGACGCCGCCGAAGTCGTCGATGAGGCCGCGGGGCGGGCGGGCGTAGGCGCCGCCGCGCACGGGCAGGGCGAAATCGGGGCGGATCAGGTCGGCGCTCATGCGTCTCCTCCGGAAGGGTGCAGGCGGGGCGTTCCGGCCCCGCGGGCGATGATCAGGTCGAGGTCGGCGGCGTGCGCCGGCGGCAGGGTGACGACGAGGTCGTCGTCGCAGCTCCAGGTGGTGGTGCGCGCCGGATTCGCCGGGGCACGATAGGAACCGGATGCGCCGGGGAACGCCCCCGGAGTCTCCGCGGTCGCGGAGACGCGCACGATCCGGTCGGCGCCGAAGCGGCCGCCGCGGATCCGCACGGTGCGGGCGTGCACGACGGAGGTGTTGACCAGGCGCAGCCCGATGCCCGCGTCGTCGATGCGGTGCACGAGCGCCGCCACGTCGCGGGGGAGTCCGGGGCGTGCGCGGTCGACGTCCTCGTAGCGCAGCGCCGTGAACGGCAGGCCGCCGTTGTAGAGCATCTGCGGGGCTCCGCCGACGAGCTGCGTGAGCACCTCGGTGACCACGGGGTTCACGCGCTGCCAGAAGTGCAGGTGCGACGCGTCAGGGTCGGTATCGTCGCCGAGCATCATCGCCACGCGGCGTGAGACCTGGCCGAGCGCCATCTCGAGCGCTCGTTCCGGGTAGTCGGGCAGCTCACCACTGAGGTACGCGACCCACCCGGCCTCGTGCCCTGCCTCCTCCTTGTCGCGGAACGGCGCCACGAGGTCGGCTTGCGCAGGCAGACCCGCGCGGGCGAGGTCCAGCAGTGCGCGGTCGGTCGTCGTTCGGCTCCACCACCACAACCACACCGGCACGTCGAGCTGCAGCGGTCCGAAGTCGAACCAGCCGTCGATGCCGTACCGGTACGGCACGAGCAGGCCGGGTGCCGCGGCGGCCGCGCCGAGGCGCGCGCGCCAGCCGCCGCGCAGGCTGTACGTGGAGTCCTCCACGGATCCGGTGATCGCCTGCGCCAGCACGGCGTCGAGTGCGGGCCGCACCAGATCCAGGGCGTCGTCGCGGCCGGTGACGAGCGAGTGGTTGAGCGCGCCGATCAGGGCGCTCATGGCGACGGAGTGGAACCCGTGCGGCCAGGTCCATCCGTAGTGGCCGCCCCACCATCGCCCCTCCTGCAGGGCGCCGACCGTGCCGTCGGGGCCGACGTTGTCGGGCAGCAGCCCGCCGTTCGCGTCGGCACGGGCGAGCCAGCCTTCGACGTAGCGGCGGATCCAGGCCGCCGATGCGTCGTCGGCATCGTCCAGCCAGCGCAGCGCGGGCAGCGAGGTGGCGGCGAGGTTCACCGGGACGTCGCCCGCTGCGCGGCGCTGCATCTCGTCCGCCATCCGCTGCGCGTTCGCGGGGTCGGCCAGGTCGTCCCACGTCGTGATCCCGTCGAGCCCGTGGATCGGCAGGCCGTAGGGGCGCATCTCGGCGCGATCTGCCGAATAAGGGCGCACACCGCCTGCGTGCGGGGTTCCCTCCGGCTGCGGATCCTCGAGACCGGCCCGGGCGCCGAGCGCGCCGTTGTGCGGGGCGCGGATGATGTTGCGCTCGGCGTCGTAGTTGCCGTGCGCCGGGTCGGTGAACAGGGCCGCGAAGCGCCGCGCGCGCTCGGCGAAGGCCGCATCCGACGGGTCGGCGGCTCGGATGCCGGCGAACAGCAGCACTGACTCGCCCTGGTGGAACCAGTCGTATCCGTTCTCGTACTCCCCGGTGAGCATGCCGGCCTCGGTGAGCTGCGCGGTCACGCCCTCCCAGCATCGCTTGGCGTCGGCGAGCGCTTCATCCGCGCCGCCGAGGGCGTAGAACGCCGGCCAATTGAAGAAGGGCTCGTACAGGTCGTCGACGCCGTCGCGGTCCTCGAACTCCGCGACGCCGCGCAGGCGTCCGTCGGGCCGCGTGTAGCGCTCGGCGAACAGCCGCCGGGCAGCCTCGACCTCGTCGAAGAGGCGGCGCTGCAGCACCGCCCAGGCGGGGATCGCGCGCAGTGGCGAGGTGATCGGATCCGTCATCGTCAGCCCTTCGTGGCTCCGGCGGCGAGTCCGCCGATGATGTGCTTCTGCATGAGGACGAAGAAGACCAGCGCGGGTGCGATCGCGAGCAGCAGCGTCGGGAACACCTGGGTGTAGTCGGTGGAGAACTCGCCGACAGCGGCGTACACGCCGGTCGTGACCGTGTAGATCCCCGATCCGGGGCCCAGGATGATCTGCGGGCTCACGAAGTCGTTCCACACGCCGATGGAGTTCAGCACCACGATGGTGGCGACGACCGGCCTCATGATCGGGAAGATGCAGGTCCAGAAGGCACGGATCCGGCCGGCTCCGTCGAGTGCCGCCGCCTCATCGATGTCGCGCGGCACCGACCGCAGGTAGGCGGAGAACAGGAAGATCGTCACGGGCAGGGTGGCCGCCGTCTCGAACAGGATGAACCCGGGGATCGTGTTGATGAGCCCGAGCACGCGCAGCACGAACACCACAGGGATCAGGGTGACCTGTCCGGGGATGAACAACCCGGAGACGAAGAGCAGCAGCAGGCCCATGTGCCATTTCGAGCGCCCGCGAGCGATCACGTAGGCGACCGGCGCCGACAGCAGGATGCAGAACACGTTGACGAGCACGACGAAGAGCAGCGTCACGCCGTAGGCGGCGATCACGTTGAACTTGCTGCTCGTGATGGCGGCCCAGAGGAACTCCGGCGTGAAGCTCTGCGGCGTGATCAGCAGCGGATTCTCGATGATCTCCTTCTGCGGCTTGAAGGCGTTGATCACCATCGTGTACAGCGGCACGATCATGACGACCGCGACGATCGTCAGCACGATCCACCGGGCGAGACGAGCGAAGAGCGGCGCCCGCGTGCGGCCTGCGGCGTGGCGCGTGCGCCGGGGGGTGCGCGGCGGTCGCACGGCGGGATTGAGGCTGGTGGCGGTGCTCATCAGTCGTCCACGACCTTCTGCTCGGCACGGCGGCGGACCAGGGTCACGGCCAGGCCCACCGCCGCCGTGACGATGAGCAGGACGACGGACTGCGCAGCTCCCAGCCCGAGGGCGGAGCGTGCGAACGAGTCCTTGAGGATCTGATAGACGATGGTCTGCGTGGAGCCCGCGGGCCCTCCGTCGGTGAGCGCCAGCACGGCGTCGTAGGCCTTCAGCAGCCCGACCAGGGTGAGCACCAGGTTGACGGTGAACACGGGAGCGATCAGGGGGAACGTGATGCTCCGGAACTGCTCCCCGCGGCTCGCGCCGTCGACGGTCGCGGCTTCGTAGTACTCGGCCGGCACCGACTTGATGCCGGCGAGGAAGAGGATCATGTTGAAGCCGAAATGCGACCACACGATCGTGAGGATGACACTCGCCTTCGCGAAGGTCGGGTCGGTGAGGAAGGGCAGCGGACCGAGGCCGACCGCCTCGAGGATCCCGTTCACGGCGCCGTGCGGGGCCAGCATCGCCGACCACAGGAAGCCGATGATCAGCCCGCTGATCACATACGGATAGAAGAACACGGTGCGCAGGATCGCGTTGGCGCGACCGGATCCGGAGATCAGGGCGGCGATCGCGAGCCCGACTCCGTTGCACAGGATGGTGCCGGTGATCGCGATGACGCCCGTGAACACCGCCGCCTGGATCGAGCGCGGGTTGCGGAAAGCGTGCACGTAATTGTCCCAGCCGATGAACGTGAAGCGCAGGCTGTACCCGTTCCAGTTGGTGAAGCTCAGCACGCAGGCGAGGATCATCGGGATGACGAACATGGCGATGAACACCGCCACCGCCGGAGCACTCATCAGGAAGCCGGGGAGGGCGCGCCGGAGGCGCCGTGCAGCGCTCACCGGCCGGCGCGCGGGGGCGGCCATGAGGCTCGGCGTCCGGCCCATGGGTGTCCTCTCCTGTGCGGTGGCCCGGGGGCGGGCGGTGGTCGTCCCGCCCCCGTTCGAACGTGTCATCGTCACGATCTCGTCGCTTCCCGCCGTCAGTTCGCGTTCGCGGCGAACCAGTCGTCCATGCTCTTGAGCACATCTGCGGCGGAGGTCCCTCCGAGCAGCGCCTGGGTCTGGGTGTTGATCTCACCGGAATACCCGGCGGGCATGGTGCGCTCGCCGTAGCCGCCGCCGGTGGGCGTGTAGGACGCGGCCTTCGTGTCGGAGACGATCTTCTGCAGCTCCTCGCCGAGCGGGGTCATCTCGTACTCGTAGCCGTCGCGGAAGTTGCCGTCGACCTTGAGCTGCGAAGTGACCGCCGTCTTGTCGGTGGTGAGGTACTCGATCAGCTTGGCCGCCGCATCCTGGTTCTTGCTCGAGTTCAGGATCGAGTAGGGGCTCGCGATGTTCGCCCCCATCGCCGGAGTCTCGGAGCTCTTCTCCGCCGGAGCGCGGAACACGCCGATGTCGGCCGAGTCGGTCGCCTTCGCCTGGGTGCCGACGAACCAGCTGCCCATCGTGTAGATCGCGCTCTTGCCGCTGAGGAACGCCTGCTCGGCATCGGGGTACTTGATGCCCAGGGCGTCCTTCGGGATGTAGCCCTTCGAGACCCAGTCCGCGTAGGTCTCGACCGCGGGGCCGTACGCCTTGGTGAACGTGGTCTTCCCGGTGGAGATGTCCTGGTAGAACTTCGGATCCTTCGACACGATGGTGGGCAGTCCCAGGACCTGGAGCGTGTGGCTGGTCATCCAGTCGCCACCCGTCTGGACGGGCACGTCCCAGCCGGCGGCCTTGATCTTGCCCAGATCGTCGGTGAGCTGGTCGACGGTCTTCGGCGGGGTGGTGATCCCCGCGTCGCTGAACGCCTTCTTGTTGTAGAAGACGAGGCTCTGCAGCTGGAAGCCGATGCCGGCCATGTAGTTCTTGCCGTCGATCGAGTACTGATCGGCGAGCGGGCCCTTCTTGGCCCAGGCGTACTTCGACAGGTCCACGAGCTCGGGGGCGAGCTCGGCCGTGGGGGCGAGCGACTGCACGACATCGGGGGCGTCGCCCGAGGCGAGCAGGCGGGGGACGGCGGCGGCGACGCCTTCGGCGCCGGGGTTCTGGATGACGACGTCGATGTTCGGGTTCTTCTTCTCGAACGGCTTGACGAGCGAGTTCCAGTACTCCTCGGTGAGGTTCGGGGTGACGTTCACGAGCACGTGCAGCGTCACCTTCTCGGTGCCGGAGGCGTCGGAGCTCGCGGGGGCGGCGGCGCCGCTGCAACCGGCGAGCGCGACGGCGGCGATCGCGGCGATGCCGGTGACGGGGATGAGGCGGCCCTTGATCATCGTTGATCCTTCCTGATGCGGGTGGGGGGCATCCGCGACGATACACTAATCGATAATCGTTTGTGAAGGGATCCACAGAATCCAGTAAGCGTTTTCCCGACAGTGCGCGCCGACCGACTCCGCCCAGCCTTCCACTCGTCCGCTCGAGCGCGAGCCACAGGGCGTGCTCGGTGAGGCGCCTCGATGGGGAGGGTGCGTCAGCTCTCGGCGCGGCGCGCGCGGTAGGCGGCGACGGCGTTGCGGTTCGCGCAGGCCGTGGAGCAGTAGCGCTTGGAGCGGTTGCGGGAGAGGTCGAGCGCGAGCGCCTCGCACGTGTCGTCGGCGCAGATCGAGATGCGCGATCCCTCCTCGGCCCGGATCACGTCGATCAGGGCCATCGCGGTCTCCACGATCACGCGCTCGGGGAGCGGATGGTCGTCGGCGACCGCATGCAGGTGCCAGTCCACATCGCCGTGGCGGGCCAGTCGTGGCGCGAGGGAGACGCCGGCGAGGGCGGCGTTGACGGCCGCCGCCATGTCGTCGCGCGGGGCGAGCAGCATCGTGCGCAGCTGCGGGCGGATCTCCCGCAGCCCTGCGAGCTCGGCGTCGTCGCGGTCGATCCGTCCGGTGTATCCGAATTCGCCGAGGAAGGTCGCCTCGTCACTGAGCGAGGTGAGCGTGTCGGGATCCTCGGCCGAGTTCACGAGCCACACGGCGGCCCGTAGGGTCTCCTCGGTGTCATCGGTGAAGATCATGTTGACAGCTTACATCTCGGACGAGTAGTGTCACATGTCATGAGCACAGTGGCAAATGACACGCGCGCCGCGGGAGTGCGCTCCGGGCTGATCTTCGCGCTCGGCGCGGCCTTGTCCTTCGGGATGAGCGGCGCGTGGGCGCGCGGCCTCATGGATGCGGGCTGGAGTCCCGGTGCGGCCGTCACCGTCCGGATGTGGGTCGCCGCACTCGTGCTGCTCGTGCCGACGCTGCTGGCCCTGCGTGGCCGCTGGGGCATGGTGCGCAAGAACGCCGGCATGATCCTCGTCTACGGGCTGCTCGCGGTCACGGCGGCGCAGCTGTGCTTCTTCCAGGCGGTGGCCGTGATGGACGTCGGCCTCGCGCTGCTCATCGAGTACACCGCGCCGATCGCGGTGGTGCTCTGGCTCTGGCTCCGGCGAGGGGAGCGCCCGGGCGCCAAGGGCATGGTCGGCGCCGTCGTCGCATTCGTCGGACTCGTGCTCATGCTGGAGATCTTCACCGGATCCCGGATCGACCCCGTGGGGATCCTGTGGGCGCTCGGTGCGATGGTGGGCGCGGCGACCTACTTCCTGCTCTCGGGGCGCAGCGACACCGGCCTGCCGCCGATCGCGCTCGCCGGGCTCGGCCTGCTGATCGGCGCGATCGGGCTGAGCGTCGCCGGCGCGACCGGGATTCTGCCGATGGCCTGGAACACCCACGATGTCACCTACCGGTTCGGCACGCTGCCGTGGTTCGTACCGGTGCTCGCGGTCGGTGTGATCGCCACGGCCCTCGCCTACGTGCTCGGCATCGTCTCGACACGGCGGCTGGGATCCCGCTTCGCATCGTTCGTCGCCCTCTCCGAGGTGATCGCCGCGCTGCTGTTCGGCTGGCTGTTCCTCGGTCAGCTCCCCGATCTGCTGCAGGCGTTCGGCGGCGCGCTCGTGCTCGTCGGCGTGGTGCTGGTCAAGCTCGGCGAGCCCGTCGTCGACGAGGTGGATCCGGATGCGGTTCGGGAGCCTGTCGCGTCGCTGAGTTGACGCTCAATGTATACGAACTAGGAGATTTCCCCGGAGACATCGCCGTTCGACAGTGTTTGTGCATACACTGAGTGCATGACCATCGTCGCGGAGGGGATGCGCGCGGGCGAGTTCGCCTACCGTGCGCTGCTCGAGGAGATCCAGTCCGGATCCCTCGCCGCCGGCACCGTGCTCGCCGAGGTGGAGCAGGCCGAGCGCCTCGGGGTGAGCCGCACGCCGCTGCGTGAGGCGCTGCGCCGGCTGACCGCGGACGGACTCGTCGAGCAGCTCTCGCCGCGCATCACCGTGGTCGCCGCGATCGACGCGGACGACATCCGCGACCTGTTCGCGCTGCGCCGGGCGCTCGAGGAGAGCACCGCGCGCGCCGCCGCAGCCGCCGCCGACCGCACCGAGTTCACCGGCCTGGCCGAGCGCTTCGCCCAGGCCGCCGAAGCGCTCGGCGACGACGAGGGGCGCGCGCGGTACTACGCGCTCATCGCCCGCTTCGACGAGGCGCTCGACGCCGCCGTCGGCAACGACTACCTCACCGCGGCGCTGCGCACCGTGCGCACCCACCTCGTGCGCGTGCGCCGGATGGCCCGGGACAAACCCGCCCGCCTCGCCGCCAGTGCGGGCGAGCACCGCCTGATCGCCGAGGCGATCGGATCCGGGGACGGCGACCTCGCCGCGCACGCCACCCACGTCCACCTGCACAACGCGCTCGCGAGCATCCTCGACTCGCTCACCGGCGCGGAAGACCACCGCGTTTCGTCTCAGCGTTTCGATTCGCCTTCGGCTCACTCAACGAACGCCGGCTCCGCCGGTGCCCGCTCAACGACCCCATCCGGAAAGAAGGCCAGAGCATGACCGTCACCCACCACCTCCGTGTGCATCGCAGCGACGAGCAGCTCGCCCGCGAGGGGCAGCTCGCCTGGCGCATCGCGGAGATCGCCGCCGATGAGGTCGAGGTCGACGCCGACGTCGTCGACATGATCATCAACCGCGTCATCGACAACGCGTCCGTCGCCGCCGCCTCGCTCACCCGCGCCCCCGTCAGCGCCGCCCGTCAGCAGGCGCTGGACCACCCCGTCTCGGTGAACGGATCCGGATCCACCGTGTTCGGCTGCGCGCTCGAGCGCCGCACCAGCCCCGAGTGGGCGGCGTGGGCGAACGGCGTCGCCGTGCGCGAGCTCGACTACCACGACACCTTCCTCGCCGCCGAGTACTCGCACCCCGGCGACAACATCCCGCCGATCCTCGCCGTCGCACAGCACGTGGGCTCCGACGGTCGCGCGCTCGTCCGCGGCATCGCGACCGGGTACGAGATCCAGGTCGACCTCGTGAAGGCGATCAGCCTGCATGCGCACAAGATCGACCACGTCGCGCACCTCGGTCCCTCGGCCGCCGCCGGCATCGGAACACTGCTCGGCCTCGACGTGGAGACGATCTACCAGGCGGTCGGCCAGGCGCTGCACACCACGACCGCCACGCGGCAGAGCCGCAAGGGTGAGATCTCCACGTGGAAGGCGCACGCCCCGGCATTCGCCGGCAAGATGGCGGTCGAAGCCGTCGACAGGGCGATGCGCGGCGAGACCTCGCCGAGCCCGATCTACGAGGGCGAGGACGGCGTGATCGCCTGGATGCTCGACGGTCCCGACGCGTCCTACGACGTGCCGCTGCCCGTGGCCGGCGAGTCCAAGCGCGCGATCCTCGACACCTACACGAAGGAGCACTCCGCCGAGTACCAGGCGCAGGCCTGGATCGATCTGGCGCGCAAGCTGCACAACGAGCGGCCCGAGCTGGCGGATCCGGCCAACATCGATTCGATCGTGATCCACACCAGCCACCACACGCACTACGTGATCGGATCCGGGGCGAACGATCCGCAGAAGTACGACCCGCACGCCTCCCGCGAGACGCTGGACCACTCGATCCCGTACATCTTCGCGGTCGCCCTGCAGGATGGCACCTGGCACCACGTCGACTCCTACGCGCCCGAGCGCGCGCAGCGCGAGGACACCGTGGCCCTGTGGCACAAGATCACCACGGCCGAGGACCCGGAGTGGACCCGGCGCTACCACTCGATCGACCCGGCCGAGAAGGCGTTCGGCGGCCGAGTGGAGATCCGCCTGACGAACGGCGAGACGGTGACCGACGAGATCGCGGTCGCGGATGCGCATCCGCTGGGCGCGCGGCCGTTCGCCCGCGAGGACTATATCCGCAAGTTCCGGATCCTCGCTGAGCCGGTGCTCGAGCCCGCCGAGATCGAGCGCTTCCTGGAGCTGGTGCAGCGCCTGCCCGAACTCGCCGCGGACGAGGTCGCGGCACTGTCGATCGTCGCCGCCCCCGGCGTGCTCGCCACGGCACCGGCGCCCAAGGGCCTGTTCTGATGCTGTACTCCACCACGCCGGCCGCGGAGAAGCGGCGGATCCTGCGCGAGCGGCTCGCCGCGGGGGAGCTGCTGCGCTTCCCCGGTGCGTTCAATCCGCTGAGCGCCCGGCTCATCGAGCGCAAGGGCTTCGACGGGGTCTACATCTCCGGCGCGGTGCTCTCGGCCGATCTGGGCCTGCCCGACATCGGCCTCACCACCCTCACCGAGGTGGCGGGGCGAGGGCAGCAGATCGCCCGGATGACCGAGTTGCCCGCCATCATCGACGCCGACACCGGATTCGGTGAGCCGATGAACGTGGCCCGCACGATCCAGACGCTCGAGGACGCGGGCTTGGCCGGCACGCACATCGAGGACCAGATCAACCCCAAGCGCTGCGGGCACCTGGACGGCAAGGCCGTGGTCGACGAGTCGACCGCGACCAAGCGCATCCGCGCCGCCGTCGACGCGCGGCGGGATCCGAACTTCCTCATCATGGCGCGCACCGACATCCGCGCCGTGGAGGGCATGGACGCCGCCGTCGACCGGGCCAAAGCCCTCGTCGACGCGGGGGCGGACGCGATCTTCCCCGAGGCGATGCGCACGCTCGCCGAGTTCGAGCGGATGGCCTCCGAACTCGACGTGCCGATCCTGGCGAACATGACCGAGTTCGGCAAGAGCGAGCTGTTCAGCTCGTCCCAGCTGAAGGACGCCGGCGTGAGCATCGTCATCTGGCCGGTCTCGATGCTGCGGATCGCGATGGGGGCGACCGGGCGCGCGCTGGATACTCTGAACGAGGAGGGGCATCTGACCTCGAAGCTCGGCGAGATGCAGCACCGGGCGGATCTGTACGACCTCATCGACTACGAGTCCTACAACCACTTCGACACGAACGTCTTCAACTTCACGATCGACAAGGAACTCGGTCTCTGAGCCCGTCTCGGCGACCGCGCACGAAGGAGTGACATGAGCGACCCCGACATCAAGAAGGGCCTCGCGGGCGTCGTCGTCGACACGACGGCGATCTCGAAGGTCAACCCGGAGACCAACAGCCTGCTCTACCGCGGGTACCCCGTCCAGGAGCTTGCGGCGACCCAGCCGTTCGAGGCGGTCGCATACCTGCTCTGGAACGGCGAGCTGCCGACGCCCGAGCAGCTGGCCGCGTTCGAGGCGCAGGAGAGGGCGTTCCGTCCGCTGGATCCGCGCACTCTCGCCCTGCTCGACCTGATCCCGCTCGACGCGCACCCGATGGACGTCGTGCGGACGGCGGTCAGCCAGCTGGGCACGTTCGATCCGAGCCTGAACCGCCCCGGCGGCTGGACCGATCGCGAGCTCGACCTCGGCCGCTCCGTTTATCTGCTCGCCCAGATCCCGACGATCGTCGCCGCCGTGCAGCGCCGCCGCTGGGGTCTCGCGCCGATCGATCCGCGGCCCGACCTCGACTACTCGACGAACTTCCTCTGGATGACGTTCGGGGTGCTCCCGTCCGATGCTGCCGTGGACGTGTTCCGGATCTCGATGGTGCTCTACGCCGAGCACTCCTTCAACGCCTCGACCTTCACCGCGCGTGTGATCGCCTCGACCACGGCGGACCTGTACTCCGCGGTCGTCGGTGCGATCGGGGCGCTCAAGGGCCCGCTGCACGGCGGCGCGAACGAGGCCGTGATGCACATCTTCGAGGAGATCGGATCCGCCGACCGGGTCGTGCCGTGGCTCGACGACGCGCTGGCGAACAAGCGCAAGATCATGGGCTTCGGCCACCGGGTCTACAAGAGCGGTGATTCTCGCGTGCCGACCATGAAGGCGGCACTCGACCGGCTCATCGCCGACACCGGCCGCACGGATCTGGCCGAGCTGTACAAGACGCTCGAGGCCGAGTTCGTCGCGCGCAAGGGCATCTACCCGAACCTCGACTATCCGTCGGGGCCGGCATACCACCTGCTCGGCTTCGAGACCGAGATCTTCACGCCGCTGTTCATCGCGGCGCGCATCACGGGCTGGACGGCGCACATCATGGAGCAGGCCGCGTCGAATGCGCTGATCCGTCCGCTGTCCGCCTACGACGGCGTGCCGGAGAGGCACATCGAGGCCTGATCCCGATTTCAAAGAGCGCAAATGGCGCCTTTCTGGCCGCAGATGCAGCCATTTGCGCTCTTTGAAACAGGGGCGACGTCTCAGCGGGCCAGCCAGCGCCGGAGGCTGCGCGTCACGAACGGCAGCACCCAGTAGGTCATGATCGGCGTCAGCACGATCGTGGTCGCGAGCACGCGCAGCCAGATCGGCAGGCCGTTCCAGCCGGGCACGGGGCTCATCAGGTACGTGAACACCAGGTTCACCGGGAAGAATCCGAGCCAGATCGACACGGCCTGCTTCCAACGCGGCGGCGACGGCGCCACCATCACGGTGGTCGTGCCGGTCGAGGTCGGCAGCGAGATCGTCTCGGTCGACGGCTCGTCGAACCAGCCCTCGATCCCGGTGCGCCGCCGGGTGCGCTCGCTGCGCACGAAGCCCTCGCCCATCGACAGCCACCAGGCGCGTTCGCTCGAGGCCTCCCACGCGTCGAGGGCCGCCTCGTCGGCGAAGCGGTAGAGCATGTGCCAGTGGTGCGAGTCCTCCCCGTCGCGCACCCAGCCGGATCCGAGGAAGCCGGGATGGCCGCTGGCGAGATTCACCCCGGTCTGCACCCAGGCGGTGGCTTCGGCGATGCGGGCGGGGTCGACCTCGCGGCGGATCGAGACGGTGATGGGCGCGGATGACGGCGTACCGGACATGGTGGGTCCTTCGGGGGAGTGCGTGCTTGTGGCGTCCCCGAGTGTACGCATCCCGTGTTTCCCGGATGTTGCGGATGTCGGCCGCCCCGGTGCGTCGGTCCGTCGGCAGCGCCCGGCTCAGGAGGGCACGGTGCGCTCGAGCGCCGCACGGGCGCGGCGCAGTACGTCGTCCGTCGCGCCGTGCTGCTCCAGCAGCGTGAGCCCCGCGCCGACCACGGGCCGGGCGTCGACCACGGTCGGAACGGCCGAGGGCAGCGCCGAGGCGAGCCCCTGCACGACGCCGTCCAGCAGCAGCGGCTGGCGCGCCGCGAGCACTCCGCCGCCGAGCACCACGGGGATCGGATCCTGCTCGAGCCCCAGCCGCCGGGCGGCGCTCGCAGCCATCGCGACGATCTCCTCGGCCTGGCGCTGCACCAGCGCGCGCGACACGACGTCGCCGCCGCCGGCCGCCGCGAACACGACGGGTACGAGCTCGGCCAGCCGCTCCTCCGGAAGGCGGCCGAAGTGCACGTCCTCGATGAGGGCGGTGAGGTCGGCGCGTCCGAAATGCCCGGGGATCACCCTGGCCAGCACGGTCGCAGGTCCCCGGTCGTCGAGCGCCCGCGCGGCCAGACGCAGCGCCTCGGCGCCGATGTCCGACCCGCCGCCCCAGTCGCCGGACACGGCCCCCCAGGCGAGGAAGCGGGCCGTCGTCCCGTCGCCGCGCACGCCGATCGCATTGAGCCCGGTGCCGCAGACGACGGCGACCGCGTCGGGCGCGAGCGTGCCCGTGCGCAGCAGCGCGAACATGTCGTTCTCCACGTGCGCCTCGACGCCGTCCTCGCCGAGAAACCACGGCAGCGAACGGATCCGCGCGCGGAAGGCCGCGAACTCGTCCTCGTGATCGAGGCCGGAGAGGAACACGCCGACCCTCAGCAGCGGCCCCCCTCCGGCCTCGGCGTGCACCCTCCGGACCGCCTCGTCCACAACCGAGGCCGATTCCCCCTCCCGTCCGGGGTGCACATCGGACGCGCCCAGACGCACATGGGCCACGACCGCACCCGTCCCATCGAGGGCGACGGCGTCGGTCTTGGTGCCGCCGCCGTCGACGGCGACGACGATCCCTCCGGGGTGCGTCGCCGGGTGGCCCTGTCCGGTCCGCACCGCCGTGCCGCTCACCGCGCCCACGCGAGGTGATCCCGGTTGTGGTCGATCAGCAGGTCGGCGAGCTTCTCCGCGCGATCCCACTGGCCGACGAGCGGGTGGGCGAGCAGTGCGCGTTCGACGAGCTGTCGCCCGCGGTCGGCGGATCCGGTGTGCCGGGCCGCGTCGAGCGCGAGCCGTTCGTAGCCCGCGACGTGGCCGATCAGGCCCTGCACGTCGGCCGGCAGCGGAGCGACGGGCACCGCGACGGGGCCGGCGGCGCCGATCGTGGCCGATACCTCGACGACGTGGTCATCGGGAAGGAAGGGCAGCGTGCCGTCGTTGCGCAGGTTCGCGACCTGCACGTCTCGGCGATCGCCGAGCAGCGAGGCGATGAGGTCGACCGCCGCCTCCGAATAGAACGCACCCCCGCGCTCGGCGAGGATCGCCGGCTTCTCGTCGACGGCCGGATCCGCGTACAGCCGGAGCAGTTCCCGCTCGACCTCCAGCACCTTCTCGGCGCGCGGCGGTTCGTGCCGCTGCTCCTCGAGGACGCGGTCGTGGGCGTAGAAGTACCGCAGGTAGTACGAGGGCACCATCGCGAGGTTCTGCAGCAGCGGGGCGGGCAGCTCCACCTCGTCCGCGAGCTCGGACAGGCGCTCGTCCAGCATCGTCGGCAGCACGTCGGATCCGTCGAGCAGCACCCCGCGCTCCCAGGTGAGGTGATTCAGGCCGACGTGCTCCAGGCGGATCCGGTCCGGATCCGCGCCGAGCATCCGGGCGAAGCGGCGCTGGAATCCGATCGCCACATTGCACAGGCCGATCGCGCGATGCCCCTCCTCGAGCAGTGCGCGCGTCACGATCCCGACCGGGTTCGTGAAGTCGACGATCCAGGCGTCGGGCTTCGCATGCCGGCGCACGGCCTCGGCGACCTCGAGCACGACCGGAACGGTACGCAGTGCCTTGGCGAGTCCGCCCGGGCCCGTGGTCTCCTGCCCGATGCAGCAGGCCTCGTGCGGCCAGGTCTCGTCGCCGAGCCGGGCGGCCTGGCCTCCGATCCGCAGTTGGATCAGCACCACGTCGGCATCCGCGACGCCCGCGACGAGATCGGCGGTCGCCCTGATCCGACCGGGGTGCCCGGCGCGCGCGAACATGCGCCGCGAGACGCCGGCGACCAGTTCCCGGCGGTGGTCGTCCGGATCCACGAGCCAGAGCTCGTCGATCGGCAGCAGGTCGCGCAGCCGGGAGAAGCCATCCGTGAGCTCGGGGGTGTAGGTGGAGCCGCCTCCGATGACGGTGAGTTTCATGTCAGCCCTTCACGCCGGTCAGGTTGATGCCCTCGACGAAGACGCGCTGGGCGAAGAAGAACACGATGACGACGGGGATCGTGACGAGCATCGTCACGGCCATGGTCGTGCCCCAGTCGGTGCCGTGCGTGCCGTGGAAGGTGGACAGTCCGTAGGCGACCGTCCACGCCGACGGATTCTCCGAGGCGTAGAGGAGAGGCCCGAAGTAGTCGTTCCACGAGTTGAAGAACAGGAAGATCGCAGCCGACGCGATGCCGGGCTTCGTCATCGGAACCATCACCCGCCAGAGCACGCCCCATTCGCCGTTGCCGTCGATGCGCGCCGCGTCGGCGTAGGCGGTCGGGATCGTCAGGAAGAACTGTCGCAGCAGGAAGATCGAGAACGCATCGCCGAGCAGATTGGGCAGGATCAGCGGCCAGAGCGTGCCGGTCAGCCCGAGCTTGGCGAACATCACGTACACCGGGACGATCGTCACCTGCGGCGGCAGCAGCATCGCGACGATGATCGCGAGGAAGATGATGTTCGCGCCCCGGAAGCGGATCTTCGCGAGCACGTAGGCCGCGGGCACCGAGGAGACCAGCATGAACGCCGTCGCGAGCACCGCGTAGAACGCCGAGTTCAGGAACCACAGGCCCAGCGGCACCTGGGTGAACGCGCGGACGTAGTTGGAGAGATCCCAGGGCTGCGGCCAGATCGAGGCCGTCAGCGTCTGCCGGCTCGACATGAACGAGGTCAACAGCACGAACAGGATCGGGGCGAGGAACAGCACCGCGAGCACGGAGAGCACGGTGTGGTCGGCGATCCAGACGAGCGCCCTCCGGCCGCCCCGCACCGGACGCGGCGGGCGTGCGGATCCGGTCGTGATGAGCGCGGTCGCGGTCATGAGAAGTCCTCCGGGGAGAAGGCCCGCGCCTTGCGCAGCAGCAGGGCGACGAACACGCTGGCCACCACGAACAGCACCACGGCCATCGCTGCCGCGTAGCCGAGCTGGAAGTTCGCGAACCCGCGCACGTACAGCCACTGCGTGTAGGTGAGCAGCGAGTCCTCCGGATAGCCGATGTCGGCTGCCAGCCCGCCGGAGGCGGCGCCGGAGCGGCCGGATGCGACGCCGGAGGCCACGGCCGCTTCGGTGAAGTACTGCAGGGCCGCGATCATGCCGGTCACCAGAGCGAACAGCAGCACGGGGGCGATCGAGGGGATCGTCACGAAGCGCACCTTCTGCAGGCCGTTCGCCCCGTCGAGCGATGCGGCCTCGTACTGGTCGCGCGGCACGTTCAGGAGAGCGGCGAGCAGGATGATCATGACGTCGCCCATCACCCACACCCCCAGCAGTACGAGCGAGGGCTTCGCGAGCGCCGGGTCGTTGAACCAGAGCGGGCCGGGGATGCCGAGGCTCTTCAGCACGAGGTTCACCGGACCGGTTCCCGGGTTGAAGAGGAACACGAACGCGACGACGGACGCCACGGGCGGCACGAGTGCGGGCAGATAGAAGATCGTGCGCCAGATCCCGCCGGCGCTGCGGGCGCGCAGCAGAAGGCCGGCGACGGCGAGGGCGCAGACGATCCGCACCGGCACCAGGATCACGACGAACCACAGGGTGTTCAGGGCGGCCGTGACGATGCGCGGATCCTTGGTGAACAAGTAGACGTAGTTGTTCAGCCCGTTCCACTGCGGTGCTGAGACGAGGTCGTACCGCGTGAACGAGAAGTAGAGGTTCGCCGCGAGCGGGTACACGAAGAAGACGGCGAGGCCCAGGAGCGTGGGGGCCAGCATCAGGGCGATGCTCCAGCGGCGACGGCGGGCGGCGGATCCGCGCGGGTGTCGGGCGGTGGGCACCGGGGCGTGCGGAGGAGTCGCCGCACGCCCCGGAGCGAGTGTCGCGGTCATCACGGGCCTTCGCTCAGCGCGAGCTGGTCGTCGATGTCCTTGTCGACCTTCTTGAGGCCCGCGTCGATGTCGCCACCGCCGCCGGACTGGTACTTGGTCCAATAGCCGGAGAGCGCGACCTGGTTCGCACTGCCGATCACGGTCGCCGGGATCGAGGTCAGGTGCGGGCTCTTCGCGATGTCGAGGAACGTGCCGAACTGCTCAGGGAGGTCCAGCTTCGAGGAGGCGAGCGCATCCTTCGTGGTCGGGACGTTCTTCAGGCCGTTCGCGAGCTTCACGACCGCGTCGGTGTCGAAGGTCAGGTAGTGCAGCAGAGCCCAGGCGGCCTCGGGATTCTTGGAGCCCTTGGAGACGCCCGCGATCGTCCCGGAGGAGTACCCGCCGCCGTAGAGATCCTCATGGCCGTCCAGCACGGGGAACGGCGCGACGCCGTACTTCACGTCGGGCGCCTGATCGGCGAGGAATGCGACGCGCCACTCGCCGTCGAGGTTCATCGCGAGCTGGCCGGTCTGGAACGCCTGCCCCGCGGAGAACTCGTCGCCGAGACCGGCGGTGAAGGCCTTGAGCTTGTCGTAGCCGATCTTGTCGATGAAGCTCCTCTGCCAGGTCATCAGGTCCTTCCAGCCGGGGGAGGACGCGATCGCGCTCTTTCCGTCCTCCATCCATTCCGCACCCGCGGCGGCGCCGAAGACGGTGGGCGCGTTCTCGTAGGCGCCCATCAGCGGGTTGAAGCCCAGGGTCTTGATGGATCCGTCGGCGTTGTAGGTCGTGAGCTTGACCGCCATCTCCTCGAGCTCGCCGAGCGTCTTCGGCGGGGCGCTGTAGCCCGCCGCCTGCAGCAGGTCGGTGTTGTAGTACAGGCCCTGCACGTCGGCGAGCATCGGCAGCGCGCACTGTTTGCCGCCGAAGGAGGTATAGCTGCGCGCGACGTCGGACAGTTGTGAGAGGTCGACGCCGTCACGCGCGATGTAAGGAGTGAGGTCGCGCAGCGCTCCGGACGAGCAGAACGCGCCCACGTTGTCGACGGCACCGGAGATCGCGACGTCGAGATCGCTACCGGCGGCGATCGCCTTGATGATCTTGTCGTCCTCCTGACCGGTGCGCACGTCGACCTTCACATCCGGGTACTTCTTGTGGAAGTCGTCGATGACGGACTGCACGACGCCCGCCTCGCGGTCGCTGAAGAACTCCCACAGCGTGACCGTGCCGGACAGATGGTCGGGCGCCTTGGCGGCGACAGCGGTGTCGGACCCGCTGGAGCAGCCGGCGAGGACGACGGCGGTGACGGAGAGCGCGGCGATGGCTCCGATCCGGAGCCGGGTGTGGCGTTTCATGTGAACCTCTCTGTTCATGAACATGGATCCGGGCCGGCGACGACCGGCCCCGGGGCGATCAATCGGGAAGCAGTCGCCCGCGCAGCCGTGACACGAGCACGTGCCGGGCGCCGAGCAGCACCGCGTCGGCCGGAGCCCCCGTGGTGCGCACCGCGGGATCCCAGCTGGAGGAGGAGCGCAGTGCGGCGGACACGGCGGCGGCCAGGGCGGCTCCGCCCGCGACCCCGGTGGGACCGCCGAGGATCACCAGCGACGGGTCCAGCACGGCGATGACCGGCGTGAGGGCCAGCGCGATCCGTGCGGCGAGGTCAGGCAGGATCCGATCCGGCTCGCTCGCGAGGGCGGCGAGAGCGCCGGCGTAGTCGAGGGGGCCGCCGACGGCCGAGGTCGCCGAGCGCGCGACGGCGGATCCGCCGACCAGCTCCTGCAGGTCCTCCGCGTCCGGGTCGATCGCCATCGCCGTGCGGGGCGCGGGCAGGTAGCCGATCTCGCCGGCGCCGCCGGTGGCGCCGTGCAGGATCGTGCCGTCGAGGTCGATCGAGAGGCCGAGGCCCTCGCCGAGCCAGAGCAGCGCGAAGCCAGGTGCGTCGGCGCCGGCGCCCTCGGCGCGTTCGGCGATCGCGGCGAGGTTCACGTCGTTCTCCAGGGTGACCGCGATGCCGAGGCCCGCCTCCAGCTCGCCGCGCGCATTCTGCATGGGCCAGCCATCGAGGGTGTCGGTGAAGTTCAGGCGATCCGCGGCAGGATCGTTTGCGGCCTGCACGCCGATCACGATCTCGACGACCGCGCCGGCGTCGACGTCCGCCGCGCTGCACGCGGCCTCGATCGCGCGGCGCACGTCGCCCTCGGCCGAGCGCGGGTGCGCGGCGTCGACCGGGATGGTCGCAACCGGCCGCTGGGAACCGCGCGCATCGACCACGGTCGCGCGCAGCACGTTCTCGTCCACGTCGATCGCGACGCCCAGGCTGCGATCCAGCCGCACGTCGTAGGTGACCGCGTTCGGTCCGCGGCCGGCGGAGAGCTCGCCGGCGGGGTGGATGAACCCGGCCTCCTCCAGCCGTGTCACGATCTGCGCCGCGGTCGGCTTGGAGAGACCTGTCAGTTCGCCGATGCGATTGCGCGTGAGCGGGCCCTCGTCGAGCAGGAGCGACAGCGCCGCCTGATCGTTGCGGAGGGCGAGCCAGCCGGGGGTGCCGGGGGCGGGGGAGGACGTCATCGAAGCTCCTGAAATCTAATAGCTAAGTTTCTTTATAGATTCAGGAGGAGGCCGCGTCAACCCCTCTGATCGAATCCGCATCTCATCCGGATCCGATCGGCATCCGAAGAGACCGGGCAAGCAGGTCGCAATTTCTGCTGCGGAAACCGGCGTTTCGGAGCAGAAACTGCGACCTGAGCGTGCGAAGGATGAGCCCGCCGGTGTGCGTGAGCCGAAGGCTCTGCAGGAGGACGAGCGTCTGCGCGTCAGAAGCGCTCGGCGAGCCAGGCGGTCTGACGCAGCCACTGGGCGAAGCCGCCACCCTCGTGCCCGTTGAACTCGTAGACCTCGATCGCCGTATCGTCCGCGGCGAGGTGATTGTAGGCGGCGAAGACGCTGGACGGCAGCACGATGTCGTCCGTCAGCGCCACCGAGAACAGCGCGGGCCGCGTGATCCGTCGTGCGAAGTTCACGCCGTCGAAGTAGGACAGCGTCTGGAAGACCTGCTCGACCCGATCGCGGTGCACCGAGAGATAGCGCTCGATCTCGCGGAACGGGTGCTCGGGGGTCAGCGCGACCGATCGGCGGAAATGGCTCAGGAACGGCACATCGGGCATGACCGCTGCGACCCCGGGGTGCAGGGCCGCGGCGGCGATGCTGATGCCGCCGCCCTGGCTGCCTCCGGTGACGGCGATGCGCGCGGGGTCGGCGAAGTCGAAGCCCCGCACAGCATCGACCAGCAGCACGGCATCGGTGAACACCCGGCGGTAGTAGTAGTCCGCGGGGTGCGCGATGCCGCGTGTCATGAAACCGGGCGTCGCCCCGTCCGACCCGTGCGGATCCGCGGTGGCGCCGCCCGATCCCCAGCCGGCGCCCTGGCCACGGGTGTCCATGAGCACGTGCGCATATCCCGCGGCCGCCCACTGCAGGCGCTCGCCGGGGATGCCGCGGCCGCCGCCGTAGCCGAGGTACTCGATGACGACCGGCAGGCGCCCCTCGCGGCGAGGCCGGGTGACCCAGCCGCGGATGCGCTCGCCGCCGAAGCCCGAGAACGCGAGGTCCTCGACGATGAGCTCATCGATCGGGGTCGTCGCGGGCGAGAGCTCGGCCGGGGTGGCGAGTTCGCGGGATCCGGCCAGGGTGTCGCGCCAGAACGCGTCGAAATCGGCGGGCTCCGCGACGTCGGGGAGGTACCCGCGGAGCTCGGACAGGGGGAGATCGGTGAGCGGCATGCCCGTCAGCCTAGGGGCGACCCGCGCCGTCAGGCCGCGGGGTGCGATCGCGGTGCAGGACCGAGGCCGCCTGGCGGGCGGCGCCCAGTGCCACGTACTCGCCCGGAGCGGGCACCTCCACCGGCACGCCGAGGATCGCCGGCGCGATCCGGCGCACGGCCTCGGACTGCGCGCCGCCGCCGATGAGCAGGGCGCGCTCGAGCGGGATGCCGAGTCCGCGGAGGGCGTCGAGCCCGGCGCACAGACCGCGCAGCATCCCCTCGACGGCGGCGCGGGCGAGGTTCGCACGCGTGGTGGAGGAGAGCGTCATGCCGCTCAGCGACGCGGTGGCATCGGGGAGGTTCGGAGTGCGCTCGCCCTCGAAGTACGGCAGCAGAGTCAGCCCGTCCGCTCCCGCGGAGGCGTGCAGTGCGAGATCGCTGAGCTCGTCGTGTCCGACGCCGAGCAGCGCCGCCGTGACGTCGAGCACACGCGCCGCGTTCAGCGTCGCCACGAGCGGGAGGAAGTTCCCGGTCGCATCGGCGAATCCCGCGACCGTGCCGGACGGATCCGCGATCGGCGCGCGGTTGACCGCGCACACGGTGCCCGACGTGCCGATCGACACGACGACGTCGCCCGGCTCCGCGCCGAGCCCGAGCGCAGCGGCGGCGTTGTCCCCGGCGCCCGGCGCGACCTGGCAACCGGACGGATCCGCGACCGACTCGTCCGGGCCCAGCACCCGCGGCAGGATCGCGTCGTGTCCGAGCGCGGCCACGAGCAGCGCTCGGTCGTAGCCGCCGTCCAGGGGATTCCAGTAGCCGGTGCCGCTCGCGTCGGAGCGGTCGGTGACGAGCTCGTCCAGCACCGGTCCGAGCGGCGACGCCCCCGCGGGCCCGTAACCGCGCAGCCGCCAGGTCAGCCAGTCGTGCGGCAGGGCCACCGCGGCCACGCGCGCGGCGTTCTGCGGCTCCGCGTCGCGCAGCCACCGCAGCTTCGTGATCGTGAACGAGGCGACCGGCACCAGGCCCGTGCGCGTCGCGAGCTCGGTCGCGCCGAACTCGGTGATGAGATCCTGTGCTGCGCCGGCCGAACGGGTGTCGTTCCACAGGAGCGCGTCGCGGATCACGGATCCGGCGTCGTCGAGTACGACCATCCCGTGCTGCTGGCCGCCGATCGACCATGCGCCGACATCGTCCAGGCCGCCGGCATCGGCGATCGCGGCGTTCAGCGCACGCCACCACGCCTCGGGGTCGACCGCCGTGCCGTCCGGATGCCCCGCGCGGCCGGTGCGCACGACGGATCCGGACGCGGCGTCGAAGATGACGACCTTGCACGACTGCGTGGACGAGTCCACGCCCATCACCAGCGTCATGTTCAGCGGGCGCCGAGCAGGTGCTCGGTGGCGAGCTGCTGCAGCCGCACGAACCCGAAGCCCTTGCCGCCGAAGTACGCGTTCGCGTCGAAGTCCTCATAGGCCGAACGGTCGGCGAGGAGGTCGCCGTAGGTCTCGCCGGCGTTCAGGGTCGGCGCGGACAACTCGTCGACACGAGCCGCGGCGAGCGCCTCCTGCACCTCGGGATCGGCGCGGAAGGCCGCCGCACGCTCCTTGAGCAGCAGGTACGTGCGCATGTTCGCGCTCGCCGAGTCCCACACCCCGGTCTCGTCCTCGGTGCGGCTGGGCTTGTAGTCGAAGTGGCGCGGGCCGTCGTAGGCCGGGATCCCGTTCGGGCCGCCGTTCTCGAGCAGGTCGACGAGCGCGAATGCGTTGTGCAGGTCGCCGTGGCCGAACACCAGATCCTGGTCGTACTTGATGCCGCGCTGGCCGTTCAGATCGATGTGGAAGAGTTTGCCGTGGTACAGCGCCTGCGCGATGCCGGCGGCGAAGTTGAGCCCGGCCATCTGCTCGTGACCGACTTCGGGGTTCAGGCCCACGAGCTCGGGACGCTCGAGCGAGTCGATGAAGGCGAGCGCGTGGCCGAGCGTGGGCAGCAGGATGTCGCCGCGCGGCTCGTTCGGCTTCGGCTCGATCGCGAAGCGGATGTCGTAGCCCTTGTCCGTCACGTAGTCGCCGAGCAGGTTCACGGCCTCGCGGTAGCGCTCCAGTGCCGCGCGGATGTCCTTCGCGGAGTCGTATTCGGCGCCCTCGCGACCGCCCCACATGACGAACGTCTTCGCGCCCAGCTCGGCGCCGAGGTCGAGCTGGCGGAGCACCTTGCGCAGGGCGAAGCGGCGCACGGCACGGTCGTTCGAGGTGAAGCCGCCGTCCTTGAAGACCGGCGCGCTGAACAGGTTGGTCGTCACCATCGGCACGACGAGCCCGGTGTCGGCCAGGGCTCCCTTCAGGCGGTCGATCTGCGTCTGGCGCTCAGCCTCCGTGGATCCGAACGCGAACAGGTCGTCGTCGTGGAAGGTCAGGCCATAGGCGCCGAGCTCGGCGAGCCTCTCGACGACGTGCACGACGTCCAGCGCGGGACGGGTCGGACCGCCGAAGGGGTCGGCGCCGTTGTAGCCGACGGTCCAGAGGCCGAACGAGAACTTGTCCTCGCGGGTGGGGGTGAGTGACATGGTGAACCGCCTTCAGCGACGTCGATGAAATGTTGTAGCAGCGAACATATCAGCGCGGCCGAGTCGATGCAACGCCGCGTGCGGGGTGGCTGCGGCGTGGTCGGGCAGGCGGGTGCGTCAGCGTGGGGCGGCGGTGGAGGCGCGTACGATCAGCTCGGCCGGCAGTCGCACGTGCTCGTGCGGGGCGCCGTCGAGCATCGCCAGCAGCACGCGCACGGCCTCGGCGCCCATCTCGGCGAGTGGCTGACGAACCGTCGTGAGCTGCGGCACATGCGCCGCGGCCTCGGGTACGTCGTCGAAGCCCACGACCGACAGATCCTCGGGGATCCGCAGGCCGCGCTCCGCGGCGACGCGGATCATCTCGATTCCGGACAGGTCGTTCGCGGCGAACACCGCGGTGGGGGGATCCGTCAGATCGAGCAGCGCGTGCGCGCCGGCGGTCGTGCTCGCCCTGCGATAGCCGCCGTCGACGACGAGTGCGGGATCGAACGGGATCCCGGCGGTTTCGAGCGCTCGGCGGTATCCGTCCTCGCGCTGGTGTGCGGACTCCAGGTCGGTACGACCGCGCAGATGCGCGATGCGACGATGCCCCAGCGAGATCAGGTGGGTGGTCGCGGCGAAGCCGCCTTCGGCGTTGTGCACGCTCACCGAGGCCGGTCCGTCGGGCCCCTCGTGCGGGTCGATCGCGACGAGCGGCACGAGGGCGTCGGCGGGCATGGTCGTGGGGGTGACCAGGATGGCGCCGTCGATGAGGGTGCCGCCGAGGCGGGACAGTGAGCGGCGCTCCCATCCGAGGTGCTCGCCCGCCGAGACGCTCCCGGCGTAGGCGAGGACGTCGAAGCGCGTGCCCTGCAGTGCGGCCGAGACGCCCTGCAGCAGCTGGACGGCGAACGGCTCGAACTCGGCGACGAGCACGCCGATGACGTCGGTCCTGCGCCGTCGCATGGAGGTTGCGACGAGGGAGCTCTCGTATCCGAGCCGGGCCACGACCTCCTGCACGTGCTCGAGCGTCGACGGCGAGACGCCGTCACGGCCGTTGATCGCCTTCGAGACGGTCGCGACGGAGACGCCGGCGGCGTGGGCCACGTCGTGGATCGTGATGCGGGGGCTCATCTGCTCAATCTAGCGAGCGAAAACGTTATCGATATCGTTTGACATGCGGGTGACGCGAGTGCCAGAGTAGGCCGACGGCACATTCGCTGTAGTCGGCAACAAATTGCCGACGCGGTGCTGGAACTCGACGATGAGGAGAAACACAGCATGAAGATCCGCAAGGTTCTGACCGCCGCCGTGGCGGTCGCGGCCGTGGGCGCGATTGCCCTCACCGGCTGCTCCGGTGGCTCCGGTGGTGGCGACGCGGGCGGCAAGCAGACGCTGACGGTGTGGCAGAACTCGACCACCGGCGACGGCAAGCAGTTCTGGACGGACGCGGCAGCCGCGTTCCACAAGGCCAACCCCGACGTGACGGTGAAGGTCACCTCGATCCAGAACGAGGACATGGACGGCAAACTGCAGACCGCCGTCAACTCGGGCGACATGCCCGACGTCTTCATGGCCCGCGGCGGCAGCAAGCTCGCCGACGTCGTGGCGGCGGGCAAGGTCAAGGATCTGACGGACAAGATCGACCCCGACGTCAAGAAGGCGATCGGAGACGCTGCCCTGAGCGCGTTCACGGTGGATGGCAAGGTCTACGGCGTCCCCACCGCGGTGCTGCCCGGCGGCCTCTTCTACAGCAAGGATCTGTTCGCGAAGGCGGGCATCACCGAGACCCCGAAGACGATGGACGACCTCGAGGCGGCCATCATCAAGCTCAAGGCCGCAGGCATCGCCCCCATCGCCCTCGGTGCGAAGGACGCCTGGCCGGCCGCGCACTGGTACTACTTCTTCGCGGTGCGTGCCTGCGGCAAGGACCTCATCACGAACCTCGCCACGAAGAAGGACTTCACCGACGGCTGCTGGCTGACGGCTGCGAACAACCTGCAGAAGTTCGCCCAGGTCGAGCCGTTCAACGAGGGCTTCCTCACCACGTCGGCGCAGCAGGGTGCGAACTCCTCGGCAGGCCTGGTCGCGAACCACAAGGCGGCGATGGAGCTAATGGGCGCCTGGGAGCCGGGCGTGGTCGCGAGCCTCACCCCGGATCAGAAGCCGCTGGCCGACCTCGACTGGTTCCCGTTCCCCGAGGTCTCCGGGGGCAAGGGCGAGGCGGGCGCGATGATGGGCGGCCTGGATGGCTACTCCTGCTCCGAGAAGTCCCCGTCTTCGTGCGAGAAGTTCCTCAACTTCGTCGCGGCGAAGGAGCAGCAGGAGAAGTACGCCGTGGCGTTCCAGACCATCCCGGCCAACCAGGACGCCAAGGGCGCGGTCGACAACGCTTCGCTGAAGCCCCTCATGGAGGCCTACAGCAAGGCGCCGTACGTGGCGCTCTGGCTCGACACCGCGCTCGGGCAGAACGTCGGCAACGCGCTGAACACGGGCGTCGTGGAGATGCTCGCCGGGCAGGGCGACCCGAAGACGCTCCTCCAGAAGATCACCGACGCCGCGGCGAGGGGCTGAGCGAGAGCGATGACTGGCACCCAGGTGATGGCCGAGGCCGTGCCTGAGAGCGACCGCCGCACCGGGACCGGGGTCTCCCCGGCCCTGGTGCGGCGAGCACGCGCCGACTGGCGCAAGCGCGGCGAGATCGCGCTGCTCTCCGGGCCCGCCCTGCTGATGTTCGTCGGATTCGTCATCCTCCCGGTGGGGATGGCCTCCGTCTACGGGTTCTTCAAGTGGAACGGGTTCGGGTGGCCGACGCAGTTCGTCGGTCTCGACAACTACATCCACATGTGGCAGGACCACACGTTCCGCGACGCGGTGGTGCACAACTTCGCGATCGTCGTGCTCTCGCTCGTGCTGCAGGGGCCGATCGCGATCCTGTTCGCGCTCCTGCTGAACCAGAAGTTCCGCGGGCGGTCGCTGATCCGCGTGCTGATCTTCGTGCCCTACGTGATCTCCGAGGTCATCGTCGGCACGGGGTGGAACCTGATGATGCAGGACTCGGGCGCGTTGAACTCGCTGCTCGGCAAGCTCGGGCTCGGCTTCCTCCAGCACTCGTGGCTCGCGGATCCGAAGCTCGCCCTGTGGACGCTGATGGTCATCATCACCTGGAAGTACATCGGGTTCGCGGTCATCCTGATGCTCGCGGGCATGCAGTCCATCCCCGAGGAGCTGTTCGAGGCGGCGGCGATCGACGGCGCCGGCTTCTGGAAGATCCAGTGGAACATTACCGTGCCCCTGCTGGGTCCGACGATCCGCATCTGGGCGTTCCTGTCGATCATCGGCGCGCTGCAGCTCTTCGACCTCGTCAACATCATCTGGGGGCAGTACATCTCCGCCACGGCGGGCACCTCGACGATGGCGACGTACATGTACCAGAACGGGCATCTCGCCGGCAGTTACGGCTTCGGCAACGCGGTGGCCGTGATGCTCTTCCTGATCACTCTCGTCGTCGCCCTGATCTATCAGCGGTTCGTGCTGCGGCGCGACACCGACGGCGCCCTGACGGGCGACAGCGGAAAGGCCCGCCGATGACCACCGACACCCTCCGCACCACGGCCATCGTGCAGCCGCGCGGGCGCAGAGGCGAACGCCGTTCGCAGAAGGCCCCGTGGGGGAGCCCCGGGCTGTACCTGATCGCGATCGTGCTCGTGACGATCTGCATCACGCCGGTGCTCTACATCATCATCGGCGGGTTCCGCACGAACTCGCAGATCACGAAGGATCCGTCCGGCTTCCCGGCGCCCTGGCAGTTCGCCAACTACTCCGACGTGCTCGCCGGATCCGAGTTCTGGACGGCTCTGGTCAACTCGACCGTCGTCGCGATCGGCACGACCGTCGGCGCCGTGCTGCTCGGCGTCATGGCGGCGTACGTGCTCGCCCGCTACGAGTTCGCCGCCAAGCCGGCCATGTACGCGCTGTTCGCCGCGGGGCTGATGTTCCCTGTCACCGTCGCGATCACCCCGCTGTACCTCCTGATCCGCAACTTCGGCCTGGTGAACAGCCTGGCCGGCATCATCGTGCCGCAGATCGCGTTCGCCCTGCCCGGCACGATCATCATCCTCGTACCGTTCCTGAAGGCGATCCCCAAGGAGCTCGAGGAGGCGGCGGCGATCGACGGCGCCTCCCGGCTCGGCTTCTTCTGGCGGATGGTGATCCCGCTCAGCCTCCCGGGCGTCATCACGGTCGGCATCCTCGCGTTCGTCGGATCGTGGAACGGCTACATGCTGCCGCTGTTCATCCTCAATGACCCGAATCTGTTCACGCTGCCGCTCGGCGTGCAGAACTTCTCCTCGCAGTACTCGGTCGACACCGCCCGTGTGCTGGCCTACACCTCGCTGTCGATGCTGCCCGCGCTCATCTTCTTCAGCCTCTTCGAACGCCGCATCGTCGGCGGCCTGACCGGCGCGGTGAAGGGCTGAGCATGACTTCGGACACGACCACCCAGGCCACGGCGACGGACGAGATCCCGGCCCTCCCGATCGCCTCCGCGCGGGTCGGGGAGCTGCTCGCGCGGATGACGCTCGAGGAGAAGGCCGCGCAGCTCGTCGGGTACTGGCTCGATCAGGGCGGCGAGGTCGTGGCGCCCCTGCAGAACGAGATGGCGGCCGCAGGACGCCACGACACGCTGGCCGGCATCACCCGCGACGGCATCGGTCACTACACCCGCGTGTACGGCACTCGCCCCGTCGAGCCCGCGGAGCGCGCGGCCTGGCTCTGGGAGGAGCAGCGTCGGTTGAAGCGCGAGACGCGGCTCGGGATCCCGGCGCTCGTGCACGAGGAGTGCCTCACGGGCCTCGCCGCGTGGAAGGCCGCGACCTTCCCGACACCGCTGGCCTGGGGCGCTTCGTTCGACCCCGAGCTCGTCGCCGAGATGGGGGCGCTGATCGGGGATTCGATGCGCACGCTCGGCATCCACCAGGGGCTCGCCCCGGTGCTCGATGTGGTGCGCGACCCCCGTTGGGGAAGGGTGGACGAGTGCATCGGCGAGGACCCCTACCTCGTGGGCACCGTGGGCACCGCCTACGTCCAGGGGCTGCAGTCCGCCGGGGTGCACGCCACGCTCAAGCACTTCCTCGGGTACTCCGGCTCGCGCGCCGGCCGCAACCATGCGCCGGTGTCCGCCGGGCCGCGCGAGGTCGCCGACGTCTTCCTGCCGCCGTTCGAGATGGCGATCCGGGACGGCGGGGTGCGCGGCGTCATGAACAGTTACGCCGAGATCGACGGTGTGCCTGTCGCGTCGGATCCGGCCCTGCTGACGGGGCTCCTCCGCGAGCGGCTCGGCTTCGACGGCGTCGTGGTGGCCGACTACTTCGCGATCGCGTTCCTCGAGGTCATGCACGCGGTCGCGGCCGACCGGGGCGAGGCCGCCGAGCTCGCGCTGCGGGCGGGGATCGACGTGGAGCTGCCCTCCGGCGACGCCTACCTGGAGCCCCTGATCGACCGGGTGCGCAGCGGTGCGCTCGACGAGGCCTATCTCGATCGCGCCGTCATACGGGTGCTCGCCCAGAAGGAGCAGCTCGGACTCCTCGAGCCCGGCGCCTTCGAGGACGAGGCCCCGGTCGCGGTCGACCTCGACACCCCTCAGCACCGATCGGTCGCGCGGCGGCTGGCCGCGGAATCCCTCGTGCTGCTGTCGAACGACGGCGTCCTGCCGCTCGCGGCGTCGGCGCGACGCATCGCGCTCATCGGGCCCAATGCCGATCGCACGGATGCGCTGCAGGGCTGCTACTCGTTCGCGAACCACGTGCTCGCGCACCACCCCGACCATGAGCTGGGCATCGAGATGCCCACCGTGCGCGAGGCGCTTGCCGTCGCGCTCCCCGAAGCGGAGATCGTGCACGTGCGCGGATCCGAGGTCGACGGCGACGACACGTCGGGCTTCGCCGAGGCCGAGCGTGCCGCCGCGGACGCCGACATCGCGATCGTCGTGGTCGGCGACCAGGCGGGGCTCTTCGGCCGGGGAACCGTCGGCGAGGGCAACGATGTGGAGTCGCTCGACCTCCCCGGCGTGCAGCGCGAGCTCGTCGAGCGCCTGGTCGAGTCCGGAACGCCCGTCCTCATGGTCGTGCTCTCCGGTCGTCCCTATGCGATCGACTGGGCGCTCGACGATGGTGCTGCGCGTCCGGGGGCTGTGCTGCAGGCCTTCTTCCCGGGCGAGGAGGGCGGCACGGCGATCGCGGACGTGCTCACCGGTGCGGCGTCGCCCTCGGGCCGGCTGCCGCTCAGCCTGCCGCGATCGGCGGGGGCGCAGCCGTACAGCTACCTGCATCCGATCCTGGGCGGCCCCTCCGACGTCACTTCCACGGATCCGACCCCGCTGCGGCCGTTCGGGTTCGGACTGTCGTACACGAGCTTCGTCTACGACGATTTCGCGGTCTCCGCCGAGGCCCGCACGGACGGCGCCTTCACCGCGACCGTGACCGTCGCCAACACGGGCGCCCGCCGTGGAGCCGAGGTCGTGCAGCTGTACGGGCGGGACGTCGTGGCGAGCGTGACGCGTCCCGTGGCGCAGCTGCTGGGTTACGCGCGCGTCGAGCTCGAGCCGGGAGAGCGCCGCACGCTGCGTTTCGCGGTGCCGGCGGCGCGCTTCGCGTTCACCGACCGCACGCTGACCCGGGTGGTCGAGCCGGGGGAGGTGCGCGTGTGGGCGGCCGCCCACGCCGAGGCGTCCGCTCCGGCGCCCGACAACGGCGAGATCGCCGGCGTCACAGGGGGCGCGATCTCGAACGAGCGCGCCCGTGCGCACCGCGTGCTCCCCGGCGCGGCGACGGCGGCTCTGCCGGTGCGGCTCACGGGGGACGTGCACGAGGTCGGCGCGGCCGACGCCCGCCTGGTGACGGTGTCGGTCACGTGATCGCGGTCGCGAATCCGATCCTGCCGGGATGCCATCCGGATCCGTCGATCTGCCGGGTGGGCGAGTGGTACTACCTGGTGACGTCCACGTTCGAGTACCTGCCCGGTCTGCCGGTGCTGCGCTCGCGCGACCTGGCGGGGTGGGAGACGGTCGGGCACGTGATCGACCGCCCCGGGATGCTCGACTTCGAGGGCATCGGATCCTCTGGTGGACTGTACGCGCCGACGATCCGGCACGGGCGCGGTCTGTTCTGGGTGGTGTGCACGCTCGTCGACCGGGAGGATCCGACCCGGGGAGGAAACTTCCTGGTCACCGCGAGCGATCCGGCAGGGCCGTGGAGCGATCCCGTGATGCTCGACGTCGCCGGCATCGACCCGTCGATCGTGTTCGACGACGAGGGGCGCGTGTGGCTGCACGGCACCCGCCTGGCCCCCGATCCGGAGTGGCACGACCAGACCGAGGTCTGGGTGCAGGAGTACTCGCCGGACCGACGCGTACTCGTCGGTGAGGAGCACGTGATCTGGCGCGGCGCGGTGCACGGGACGGTCTGGGCGGAGGGTCCGCACCTGTATCGCATCGATGGGAGCTGGTACCTGCTCGCGGCCGAGGGTGGCACCGAGTTCCACCACGCGGTGAGCGTGGCGCGTGCTGACGAAGTCACCGGACCGTACCTCGGCAATCGTGCGAACCCGGTGTTCACGCACCGGCATCTGGGACGCACGAGCGACGTGATCGGCGCGGGGCACGCCGATCTCGTCCAGGCGCCTGACGGCTCCTGGTTCGCGGTGATGCTCGCGATGCGTGCGGACGACGGGCATCACTATCCCCTCGGCCGGGAGACGTTCCTGTGCCCCGTGGCGTGGGAGGACGGCTGGCCCGTGTTCGCGCCGGGCGAAGGGCGGCTGCCGGATACGGTCGCGATCCCGTGGGCGACCGAGGAAGCGCCCGCCGGCTCGTGGCAGCCGGACGACCGGGTCGCGGGCGTCGTCGAGCCCGCGGATCCTCGCTGGACGGCGCTGCGCGCTCTGCCCGCCGAGGTGGCGGTCGCGGACGGCGACAGCTGGCGGCTACCCGTGCGCGCGGGGACCCTGCACGAGCCGTCCACGCCGGCGTTCCTCGGGGTGCGGCAGCAGCACGCGGACGTCGACGTGCGCTGCGTGCTGGACGTGCACGGGCTCGCCGAGCGCGAGCGCGCGGGCGTCGTGCTGCGGCAGTCCGAGCGGGACCACGTGGCGGTCGCCGTCACGCGCACGCAGGACGGGCTGCGGCTCTCGTCCGAGCGCTGCTTCGGGGGTGACAGGGAGCATCGGGATCTGGGTGCGCTGTCCGAGGCGAACGAGGTGGAGCTCGCCGTGAGCGGGCGCGGATACGACTACGTCCTCCGGCACGCCGGTGCCGACGTGCTCACCGCCGATGGGCGAGAGTTGGACGCGTCGTCGACAGGCGGATTCCTCGGCCTTTGGGTCGGCGTGTACGCCACGAGCGTGGGTGCCCCGCCACGGGGGGACGTGCGCATCGCCCGCTTCACGTACGCGCCTGCGCGGTCCGGCGGCGGCGCTCGGTAGCCTGGAGTCCCACCGCGTGCAGGAAGCGAGACGCCGCATGAACGAACGCGCCACGACCGTCGAGGGGGTGCGGCGCACCAATCTCGCCGAGGTGCTGCGCCTCGTTCACCATGCGGGTCCGCGGTCCAGGGCCGTCATCACGGCGGAGACCGGGCTGAACCGCTCCACCGTCTCGGATCTGGTCGGGCGGCTGGTCGAGGCCGGGCTGGTCGAGGAGCACGAGCCCGATCCCACGCGCCGGGTGGGACGCCCCTCTCCCGTGGTCGCGCCCAGTCCGGGCGTGGTCGCCATCGGGGTGAACCCCGAGATCGACGCCATCGAGATCGGGGCGGTCGCGCTGGGCGGCGCGGTGCGCGAGCGGGTGCGAATCCCCGTCGAGCAGCCCGATGTCGCGGAGGTCGTGAAGATCGTCGCCGGGGTCGTGGGCGGCTGGCGTGACGGGGCGCTGGCCGGCTGCCACATCGAGGGCGTCGGCCTCGCGGTTCCCGGGCTGGTGCGGGCATCGGACGGCCTGGTCCGGTTCGCTCCGCATCTGGAATGGCGGGACGCCGACATCGCGGGACCGCTCGCGGCCGCGCTGGGCATCGACGTGGTCGTGGGCAACGACGCCTCGCTCGGCGCCCGTGCGGAACGGCTGTTCGGCGCCGCCCGTGCGCATGGGGACGTCGTGTACCTGAACGGCGGCGCCAGCGGCATCGGCGGCGGGCTCATCCTGCACGGCCAGCTCATCGGCGGCGTGGGCGGCTACGCGGGGGAATGGGGGCAGACCGCCGCGAGCGTGGCGGATGCCGCGGACCGGCGCGCCGAGGGCGGAGTCCTGGAGGACGAGGTCAACCGCGCCCGCCTGGTGCAGGCCGCGGGTCTCGTCGCGCCCGATGATGCCGAGCTTCGCGCGGCGCTCGCCGCTGCAGGGGAGGGGCCCGCGATCGCCGAGACCGCACGGCAGCGTCGGATCCTCGCGGCGACCCTCGGCAACGCCGTCAACGTGCTGAACCCGGCGATGATCGTGCTCGGCGGCTTCCTCGCAATCCTGCGGGATCTGGATCCGGCGGTCTTCGACGAGGACGTGCAACGGCGCGCGCTCGCCGCATCGGCCGAAGGGTTGGAGATCGCCGCCGCCGCGCTCGGCGCCGATCGCCTGCTCATCGGCGCCGCGGACGCCGCCTTCGAACGCCTGCTCGCGGATCCACTGGGCTGAGCTCATGCGCGGCCGGTTCCTTCCCCGAGGTCGCTGAGCGAGGACGCCGAAGGCGACCGAGACGAAACGCGGCGCCCTCGCAGGAGCTCCGCGCCTCGTCTCGGTCGCTTCACGCGCTCGACGACCCCGGATTCAGCTCCGGGCGACCTCGAGCTCCACCGCCGACCACGACAGCGCCGACAGGGTGAGGCGTACCGCGCCGTCGTCGATCGCGACGCCGTCGAGCGTCCGCATCCCGACCGCGTCGGGCGTCTGCTCGAGGTTCGCGGTGAGGCGGTCGCCGCCCTCGGGCACGGTGAGCACCTCGGCCGAACGCACCGCGGTCGCGCGCAGACCGTGCAGGTCGAGGTCGACGGTCGCCTCCGAGGAGAGCGAGCGGTTCGCGATGAAGAGTGCGAGGCGCCCCGAGGCCTCATCCCACGTCGCCACCGCGTCGACCTCGTCCACGTCGCCGTACTGCGCGGTCTCGCCCTTGGTCGACGAGACCGCGAGCCGCATGATCCGACCCTTCGCCATCCGCGCCATCCGCGCGAACGGCCAGAAGATCGTCTGCCGCCACGCCGGGCCGCCCTCCTCGGAGCGGATCGGGGCGATCACGTTCACGAGCTGGGCCTGGTTGGCGATCTTCACGCGGTCGCCGTGCCGCAGCAGGCTGTGCAGGAACGTGCCGACCACGACCGCGTCGGTGACGTTGTAGGTGTCCTCGATGAGGCGGGGGTGCTCGCGCCAGCCGGCCGCGGCCACCTCGCCCTCCTCGACGTCGTTGAACCGGTCGAAGTCCCAGACGTTCCACTCGTCGAACGAGATGTCCACCTGCTTGCTGTGCTTGCCGGCGGCCTTGACCGCGTCGATCGTGGAGATCACGCCGTCGATGAACATGTCCATCTCCACGCCCTCGGCGAGGAATGACGCCGCGTCGCCGCTCTGCTCCCGGTAGTACGCGTGCATGGAGATGTAGTCGACCTCGTCGTACGCGTGCGTGAGCACGGTGTGCTCCCAGGTGCCGAAGGTCGGCATCTGCCGGTTCGAGGATCCGACCGCGACGAGCTCGATCTCAGGGTCCACGAGCTTCATCGCCTTGGCGGTCTCCTGGGCGAGACGCCCGTACTCGTGCGCCGTCTTGTGCCCGATCTGCCAGGGGCCGTCCAGTTCGTTGCCGAGGCACCACAGCTTGATGCCGAACGGATCCTCGGCGCCGTTGCGGCGGCGCAGGTCCGACCAGTAGGTGCCGCCGGGGTGGTTGGCGTACTCGACCAGCGCGCGGGCCTCCTCGACGCCACGGGTGCCGAGGTTGATGGCCTCCATGACCTCGACCTCGGCCTCGCGCGACCAGTCCATGAACTCGTGCAGACCGAAGGCGTTCGTCTCGATCGTGTGCCAGGCGCCGTCCATGCGCACGGGGCGCTCGGCGACGGGGCCGACGCCGTCCTCCCAGCGATAGCCGGAGACGAAGTTGCCGCCGGGGTAGCGGACGACGGTGGGTCCGAGTTCGCGCACGAGCTCGAGCACGTCGGTGCGGAAGCCGCGGGCGTCGGCGGCCGGATGGCCGGGCTCGTAGATGCCGGTGTAGACGCAGCGGCCCATGTGCTCGACGAACTGGCCGAACAGGCGGCGCGGGACGTCGGCGAGCGAGAAGTCGCGGTCGATGGTGATGCGGGCGTGGGTCATGGGTATCCGATCCGTTCGGGTCATTGACCGCCGAAGCCGCTGGTGGCGACACCGGTGACGATCTGCTTCTGGAAGATGAGGAACACGATGATGAGCGGCAGGGCGGCGAGCACGGCCTGGGCCATGACCTGCGCGTATTGCACGCCGTAGGCGCTGATGACCGTCTGCAGGCCGACCGGCAGGGTCATCAGGCTGGTGTCGTTGATCACGAGGAACGGCCACAGGAAGTTGTTCCAGGCGCCGATGAACACGAAGATCGCGACGGAGGCGAGGATCGGCCGCGACAGCGGCAGGACGATCGACCAGAACACCCGGAATCTCGAGGCGCCGTCGACGCGCGCCGCGTCCTCGAGTTCGACCGGGATCGCGTCGAAGAACCGCTTCAGAATGAACACCATCGCGGGTGCGACCACCTGAGGCAGGATGAGCCCCCAGTGCGTGTCCACGAGATTGAAGGCCAGCATCTCGTAGAACAGCGGGATGATCAGCACCTGAGGGGGCACCACGATCGCGGCGATGATGACGACGAACAGCCACCTGCGGCCGCGGAAGTCGAGCCGGGAGAACGCGTAGGCGGCGAGGGCCGAGATCGCGACGGTGATCACGGTGACGGCGGTCGCGGTCCACAGGCTGTTCCACGCCCAGAGGTAGACGTTGCCCTGCGAGAGGATCGCGCCGAAGGCCTGCGCCGTCGGTCCGCTCGCGCCGATCCAGCCGGCGTCGCCGGATGCGGCGTCCGTCTCGGTCTTGAACGCGGTGGCGACGGCCCAGAGGAACGGCAGGAGCCAGCCGATCGCGAGGATCAGCAGCACCGCGAAGGCGAGCACGGTGAGAACGGTGAAGCGGCGGCCGACCGGCCGGCGGGTGCGGGCGCGCGCAGCGCCCGGGGCGACGAGGGTGCGGGTCGCGGTGGTCATCGGGCGTCCTTCCGCCGACGGGTGATCAGCGCCTGGACGACGCCGAGGATGATGATGATCGCGAAGAACACGTACGAGATCGCCGCCGAGTAGCCGAACCGGTACCCGACGAAACCGGTCTCGTAGATGTACTGCACGATCGAGCGAGTGGTGTCGCTGGAGAGGCCGCCGAGCATCTGGTACGCCTGATCGAACAGCTTGAGCGACGCGAGGATCTGCAGCAGGCCGATGAGGGTGGTCGCCGGTCCCAGCTGCGGGAGAGTGATCGAGGTGAACTGCCGCCAGCCTCCCGCGCCGTCCAGCGAGGCCGCCTCGTACTGCTGCTGCGGGATGTTCTGCAGCGCCGCGAGGTAGAGCAGGAAGTTGAACCCGACCGTCCACCACACGGTCGCGATCACGATCGCGAGCATGTTGACTTTCGGATCCTGCAGCCAGGCGATCGGCTCGAGACCGAACGCCTTCAGGACGTTGTTCGCCGCCCCGATCTGCGGATTGAAGATCCAGATCCAGATCTGCGAGATCACCGTGGAGGCGAGCAGGTACGGCATGAAGAAGGAGAGCCGCCAGAGCCATTGGCCCGGGAGTCCGCGGTCGACGAGCACCGCCATGAGGAGCGCGATGATCACGAGCGGGACCGTGGACAGCAGCGTGAACCACACCGTGTTGCCGAGAGCTCCCCACATGACCGGATCCGCGAGCGCCTCGATGTAGTTCGCGATGCCGACGAATCCGCCGCCGGATCCGGTGAGGGACTGGTCGGTGAAGCTCAGGTAGAGGCCGTGCAGGATCGGCCACGCGAGGAAGAGCGCGAACGCGATGAGGAAGGGGGTGAGGAACGCCCAGCCGATCAGCTGCTCGCCGCGGTGGGATCCGCCGGCGTGGCGTCGGGTCGCGCGGGTCGCCGCGCGACCGGTGACGATGGTCGTGGTGGTGGGCGCCGTCGTGGTCATCTCCGAGCTCCTTCCGGGTCGGCGGGATTGGGTTGGGCGAGGAATCGCGTGACGGCGGCCTCGAAGCGGGTGATGGCGTCGGCGGCACTGCCTCCGCCGAGGAGTGCGGGCTGGGCGGCGGCGCCGAACTGACCTTGGAAGTTGGATCCGGAGCCCGTGAACCACGCGGGCGGGTCGTAGCGCACGTACTTCGCGGCTTCGGAGTAGTGCGCCTGCGGGAGCAGCTTCGCGTACTTCGCGGACTCGGTGACCGGGAGGAAGGCGGGGATGTGCCCGGCCTCCGCCCAGCCGAAGGAGCCCTTCAGCATGTCGGCCACGAAGCGGTACACGAGGTCGCGGCTCGGCGCGTCGGGGTGCGACTGGTGCGGCAGCACGAACGAGTGCGAATCGGCGTAGGCCGTGCGCGTGCCGAACAGGGGCGGGATCATCGCGATGTCGAACGGGATCTTGGCGGCCTGCATCGTGCGCAGCTCCCACACTCCGCTGAGGAACATGCCGCTCTTGCCCGTCGCGAACTCCGCCACGGCCGTGCCGTAGTCGGCCTGCTTGGCCGCCCTCTTGCCGTCGAGCAGCTTCTGCATGAACTCGAGGGAGGCGACGGCGGCGTCCTTGTCGATCACCGCGGAGCCACCCTGCGGCATCTCCATCTCGATGCCGTGCTGCGTGTACAGCGTGTAGAACAGGCGCCACATCTGGGAGCCGTCGCCGAGGTAGCCGTAGGAGAGGCCGTGCCCGCCGGTGACTCCGGCGATCGCGTCGACCATGGCGAGGAACTCATCGGGGCTCTCCGCCTCCTTCAGGCGACCGTCGTGGCCGAGCACGCCCGCCTTCTCGCAGACCTCCGTGTTGTACATGAGCACGAAGGGATGCGCGTCGAGGGCGATGCTGAGGCGCCTGCCGTCGACGTCGCCCTTCTTCCAGATCGGATCCGGGAACGTGGACGCGTCCACGCCGAGGTCGGAGAGACGGCCGGTGTCCCAGTCGTCGAGGAGCCCGCCGGGGGCCCAGCCGAGCACTCGGGTGGCGTGCATGATCGCCACGTCGGGGGCGCGGCCACCGGCCGCGGCCATGGCGAGCTTCGTGTAGTAGGGCGTGCCCCAGGCGAGCACCGTGGGGCGCACGCGGTAAGCCGTCTGCGCCTTGTTCACGCCGTCCAGCAGACCGGACATCGTCACGCCGTCGCCGCCGGAGAGAAGGTGCCAGAACTGCAGGGTGCGGGTGCCGGACGCGGCGGCCGAGGACGGAGCGCAGCCGGCGAGCAGCGCGGCGCCGGCGGTCAGGCCCGCGGTGCCGAGGAACTGCCGCCGGTTCAGATCGAGAGGTGGTGTCATCGTCACTCCTTCGTGGACGATCGGGGGATGCCGCCCATCATTACATCGATGAAATGGAGGATGCAAGACCCATCTGAGACCGGTCACGGAACTGTCGCCCTGTTGCCCGGGGTATCGGGGTCAGGAGCCCGGAGCCCAGCCTCGCGGGCTCGCAGCGGTGCTCTCGCGCACGACGAGGCGGTGCGGAACGGTGATCGAGCGGGGCGTGCCCGTGGGGTCCGCGATCCGCTCCGCCAGGAGGTCGACGGCGGAGGCGGCGAAGATGCTGCGGTCGATCTGCACGGTCGACAGTGCTGGCTCGGTGAAACGGGAGAGTTCGACGTCGTCGAAGCCGGTCACCAGCACGTCCTCGGGCACGCGGATGCCGCGGCTGTGCAGCACGTGCAGGGCGCCCGTCGCGAGGGAGTCGGTGAAGCCGAGCACGGCGTCGAACGGCACCCCGCGGGAGAGCAGCTCGTTGGTGGCCTCCGCGCCGCCGGAGATGGTCCAGTCGCCGTGGTTGACGGTCAACCGGGGGTCGGCGGGAAAGCCTGCCTCCGCCAGCGCCTGGCGTACGCCCTGCAACCGGAGCCGGCTGGTCGCGGTCGCGATCGCGTGCTGATCATCGCCGCCGACGACGGCGATCCGCCGGGCACCGCGTTCGATCACATGCCGCGTCATCGCTGCGGCGCCCGCCACGCTGTCGATCCCGACGTGGTCGGCGAGCTGCTGTTCGACCTCGCCGATCAGGACGACGGGCAGCTGCCGGTCCTCGTCGGTGAGTGCGCTGTCCTCCAACCGGATGGGGTTCAGGATCAGGCCGTCGACGAGGTGCGCGCGGGCCCGGGAGAGCAGCTCGCGCTCGCGCCGCGGCTCGGATCCGGTCTGCTCGACCTGCACGGCGAAGCCCTTCAGCCGGGCGGCCTGGACGATGTGGTCGAGCAGTTCGGCGGAGAACGAGGTCGCCAGGTAGGGCAGCGCGAGCGCGATCACTCCGGAACGGCCGTTGCGCAGACTGCGGGCGCTCAGGTTGGGGACGAAGTCGAGTTTGCGCATCGCGTCCTCGACCCGCTCCCGCGTGTCCTCGCGCACGAACACCGTGCCGGTGACCACGTTCGACACGGTCTTCGCGGAGACGCCGGCCAGCGACGCGACGTCGCGCATCGTCGCCCGCGTGCTCCCTGCCATGCGCTCAGCCTAAGCCCGGGCCTCGCGTCCCGCCGCCCCTCGGCGTTCTATCGATGTAACCCGGTTCTATGATGTGGCGATGAGCATCGGGACGAACTGGGCCGGGAACCTGCACTACGGCGCCGTGGCGATCGAACGACCGCGCAGCCGTGAGGAGCTGCACGAGATCCTCTCGACGCCGGGGTCGTTGCGCCCGCTCGGCTCCCGGCACAGCTTCAACACGATCGCCGACACGACGGGCACGCTCATCGACCTCTCGGCGATGCCGCAGGAGGTCGTGCAGGTCGCGCCCGACGCCGTGCGCGTGCCCGGAGGCTCGCGCTACGGCGAACTCGGCGCAGAGCTTCAGCGCCGCGGACTGGCGCTGCCGAACCTCGCGTCGTTGCCGCACATCTCCGTCGCGGGCGCGGTGTCCACCGGGACGCACGGATCGGGCGATGCGATCGGATCCCTCGCCGCGGCCGTGCGGTCGCTCACGCTCGCGGGGCCCGACGGCGAACGCACCCTGCGTCGCGGCGATGACGACTTCGACGGGGCGGTCGTCTCGCTCGGCGCGCTCGGAGTGATCGCCGAGCTCGAACTCGACGTGGAGCCGGCGTACGACGTCGCCCAGACCGTGCACGAGGGGCCGGCGTGGGACGCGCTGCTGGCCGAGTTCGACCGGGTCACCGCGCTCGGGACGAGTGTCAGCATCTTCAGCCGCTGGACCGATCGCGATCGCGCGGACCAGCTCTGGATCAAGAACCGGGTCGGCGGCGTCGCCCTCGACGAGGCCCTGCTGGCCCAGCTGGGGACGACGCCCGCCGTCGTGCGACGGCATCCCATCCTCGGCGCTCCGGCGGAGGCCTGCACCCCGCAGCTCGGCGAGCCCGGCCCCTGGCACGAGCGGCTGCCCCACTTCCAGCTGGGCTTCACGCCATCGGCGGGCGAGGAGCTGCAGAGCGAGTACCTGGTGCCGCGACGCGACGCGGTGCGCGCGATCGAGGCGATCCGCGGGCTCGCCGACCGGATCGCGCCGCTGCTGCTCGTGAACGAGGTGCGCACGGTCGCCGCCGACGACCTCTGGCTGAGTTCGTCGTACGGGGAGGGCGCGGTCGGACTGCACTTCACCTGGCGCCGGGACCAGCCCGCGGTCGAGGCGCTGCTGCCGGCGATCGAGGCGGCGTTGCCCGAGAGCGCCCGTCCGCACTGGGGCAAGCTCGCCGCGCTCGAGCCGGCGGAGATCCGCCGCCGCATCCCGCGGTGGGGCGACTTCGTTGCGCTCGCGGGGCGGATGGATCCGGCCGGCCGATTCCGGAACGCGTATCTGGAGCGGCTCGGCCTGTAGCGCCGTATCGGGTCTTCCGTCGACGGGTTCAGGTCGCACTCTCGGCTCTTCCGGCAGTCTCGGAACAGCGGAAAGGGCGACCTGGACGGAGGCGGGGCCGGAGCGCGGGGGTGCGCGACCCGTACACTCGCAGGCGTGAGTGAGTCGAAGCCGCAGCGCGCCGTCGGAGTGCGGGAGGTCGCCGCGCTCGCGGGGGTCTCGCGGCAGACCGTGTCGCGCGTGCTCAACGATCACCCGGACGTCGCGCCCGACACGCACGCTCGCGTCGTGGCAGCGATGGATGAGCTGGGCTACCGCATGAACAACGCCGCGCGCGCGCTCGGCACGCACCGCACGCGCACGATCGGCGTGCTCGCCTCGGACGCGCTGCAGTACGGCCCGTCGCGCAGCATGGCCGCGATCGAGGCGTCGGCGCGCGAGGCCGGGTACTGGATCACCGCGGCGTTCGCCGACTCCGGCGACGAGGCCTCCGTCCGCGACGCGATCGAGCACCTGCGCGCGCAGGCCGTGGACGGGATGATCGTGTTCGCGCCGCATGCGCGCACCCTCGAGGTGCTCGACGCGCTGCGCATCGGGACCCCCGTCGTGATCCTGCACGCCGCCGAGCGCGCCGACTTCTCCGTCGATCAGCGGGCCGGCGCACGCCTCGCCGTGGCGACTCTGGCCGACGCCGGACATGAGCGGATCGCACACCTCGCGGGCCCGACGGATTGGCTGGAAGCCGAGGCGCGCGCGGCCGGCTTCGCCCAGGAGCTCGCCGCCCGCGGCCTGCCCGTCGGGGCGGTCTTCGCGGGCGACTGGAGTCCGCGCTCCGGCCACGAGGCCGCGGCGGACGTGATCGCCTCCGGTGCGACTGCCGTCTTCGCCGCGAACGACCAGATGGCGCTCGGCTTGATCGGCGGTCTGCGTGCGGCCGGCGTGGATGTGCCGGCGCAGATCAGCATCGTCGGCTTCGACGACGTGCCGGAGGCGGCGTACGCCTGGCCGCCGCTCACGACCGTGCGGCAGGACTTCGAGGAGCTCGCACGGCGCGCTGTCGCGCGCGTCATCGCCCGGGGTGGGCCCGGCACGGGTGCCGCCGATGACGATGCGGCCTCGGGATCCGCCGCAGACGCGACGGATCCGATCGCGCCGGTCCTCGTCGCCCGTGACTCGATCGTCCCGCCGTCGGCCTAGCAGCCGGATCTTCACGAGACCAGGCCTGCCGTTCGGGTCGCAGTCTGTCCTCTTGCGGGCACGCTCGTGCAGCCGGAAGCGCGATCTGAGCGGGAGAGGCTCGGAATTGCAGCGTGTTCTTCCCCGGACGCGCGGCGGTCGGTGAGGCACGCGTCGGGCTCTTGACGGCTTGCGGTGAGTGGTGTCACACTTGCCCGTGACCGGTCACAGTCGCCCAGGAGAACCTCGGGCGGGCCCGAGAGGATCCGAATGACCACCTTCTCCGCGGAGATCGAGCAGGCGATCGCCACCGTGCGCGCCGACGTGGCGCGGCTGCACTCCGAGCTCGTGCGCTACGACCTGGTGGTCTGGACCGGCGGCAACGTGTCCGGTCGCGTCCGGCTCTCCGAAGACGGCAGTCACGACCTCTTCGTGATCAAGCCCTCCGGGGTCGGCTACGACGACCTCGCACCGGAGAACATGATCCTCTGCGACCTCGACGGCGCCCCGATCCCCGGCGCCCCCGGCGTCGATCGCGCCCCCTCCAGCGACACCGCCGCGCACGCTTACGTCTACCGGAACATGCCCGAGGTCGGCGGCGTGGTGCACACCCACTCCGACTACGCCGTGGCCTGGGCGGCACGCGGTGAGGAGATCCCCTGCGTGATCACCGCGATGGCCGACGAGTTCGGCGGGCCGATCCCGGTCGGCCCGTTCGCGATCATCGGCGACGACTCGATCGGCCGCGGGATCGTTCAGACTCTGCGTGGGCACCGCAGCCGTGCGGTGCTCATGCAGAACCACGGCCCGTTCACGATCGGCGTCGATGCGAAGGACGCGGTCAAGGCCGCTGTCATGGTCGAGGACGTCGCGCGCACGGTGCACCTCGCACGGCAGGCGGGCCCGCTCATCCCGATCCCGCAGGAGGCGATCGACCGCCTCTACAGCCGGTACCAGAACGTGTACGGCCAGAACTCGGACGCCCGGCGATGAGCGCGCGCGACGACATCCTCGCCGGCCGGACGAGCCTGGGCATCGAGTTCGGATCCACCCGGATCAAGGCGTGCCTGATCGGATCCGATCCCACCGTCGTGCTCGCCACCGGATCCTCGGCATGGGAGAACCGACTCGAGGGCGGCTTGTGGACCTATGACCTGGACGAGGTCTGGGCGGGGCTTCAGGAGGCCTACGCGACGCTCGTCGCCGACGTGCACGACCGCTACGGCGTGCGCCCGACGACGATCGGCGCGCTCGGGGTCTCCGCCATGATGCACGGCTACCTGGCGTTCGACGCCGCGGGAGACCTGCTCGTGCCGTTCCGCACCTGGCGCAATACGAACACGTCGGTCGCGGCGGCCGAGCTCACGGACCTGCTCGACGTGAACATCCCGCTGCGCTGGTCGATCGCGCACCTGCACCAGGCGGTGCTCGACGACGAGGAGCACGTGGCGCGCATCGCGGGCGTGAACACGCTCGCCGGGTATGTGCATGAGCGGCTGACCGGTCGCCGCGTGCTCGGCGTCGGCGACGCCTCGGGCATGTTCCCGATCGACTCGGCGACCGGCGACTACGACGCGGCCATGGTCGCCGCGTACGACGCGCTCGCCGCGGGCCGGCTGCCGGCGCCTCTCACGGCGCTGCTGCCGCATGTGCTCACCGCGGGTGCCGACGCGGGCGCGCTCACCGAGACGGGGGCGATGCTGCTGGACCCGTCCGGGTCCCTCGGGGCCGGCATCCCGCTCTGCCCGCCCGAGGGCGACGCCGGCACCGGCATGGTCGCCACCAACGCGGTCTCCCCGCGCACGGGCAACGTCTCCGCCGGCACGAGCATCTTCGCCATGGTCGTGCTCGAGCGCCCGCTCGCAGGACGCCATCACGAGATCGACCTCGTCACGACGCCCTCCGGTGACGCCGTCGCGATGGTGCACTGCAACAACGGAGCCAGTGAGCTGGCGGCGTGGGCCGGGCTGTTCGCCCGCTTCGCCGCGGCTGCCGGGGCTCCCGTCAGCGACGACATCGCGTTCGCGGCCCTGTTCCGCGAGGCGCTCGCGGGCGAGGCCGACGCGGGTGGATTGCTCGCCTACAACCACCTCGCGGGGGAGCCGATCGCCGGGCTGGCCGAGGGCCGACCGCTCGTGGTGCGCACCCCCGGCAGCGCGTTCACCCTGGCGAACTTCATGCGGGCGCAGCTCTACGGTGTGTTCGGCACGCTGGCGCTCGGCATGCGGACTCTCGCCGCGGAGGGCGTGCAGCTCGATCGGATGTATGCCCACGGCGGCATGTTCCGCACGGCGGGCGTGGCGCAGCGCTTCCTCGCCGGTGCCCTGGGCGCGCCCGTCGCTGTGGGCGAGGCGGCGTCCGAAGGGGGAGCGTGGGGGATCGCGGTGCTCGCGTCGTACCTCGCGCACGCCGGCGAACGGAGCCTCGGCGACTATCTCGACGGCCGAGTGTTCGCTGCAGCAGCCATCACCGTGGCGGATCCGCTTCCCGACGACGTTGCCGGATTCTCCGCCTACCTCGACCGCTACCGCACCGGCCTCGCCATCGAGGCCGTCGCGGTCGCCTCCCTCTGAACCGCCCACGACTCGAACGACGATCACCCGGATCCCCGGATCCGGATCCTGAGAACGAAAGAGCTCCGATGACCCGCACCCCGCTCACCACCTCGCTCGACGGCTATGAGGTCTGGTTCCTCACCGGCAGCCAGCACCTGTACGGCCCCGAGACGCTCGCGCAGGTCGCCGAGCAGTCGCAGCAGATCGCGCGGATCCTCGACGAGGCCGGCGACGTGCCCGTGCGGATCGTATGGAAACCGGTGCTCACGGACTCGGCCGCGATCAAGCGCACCGCGCTCGAGGCCAACGCCGATGAGAAGGTCATCGGCCTGATCGCGTGGATGCACACGTTCAGCCCGGCGAAGATGTGGATCGCGGGCCTCGACGCGCTGCAGAAGCCGCTCGCGCACCTGCACACCCAGGCCAACGTCGAGCTGCCCTGGGCCGACATCGACTTCGACTTCATGAACCTGAACCAGGCCGCGCACGGCGACCGCGAGTTCGGCTACATCCAGACCCGTCTCGGCGTGCCGCGCAAGACGATCGTCGGCCACGCCTCCGATCCGCGGGTGCAGCGCGAGCTCGGCACCTGGCAGCGGGCGGCGGCGGGCCTCGCCGCCTCGCGCGACCTCCGGCTCGCCCGCTTCGGCGACAACATGCGCTTCGTCGCCGTGACCGAGGGTGACAAGACCGAGGCCGAGCTGCGTTTCGGCGTGCAGGTGAACACCTGGGGCGTGAACGAGCTCGTCGACGCGGTCGCCGCGGCGAGCGAGGCCGACATCGACGCCCTCGTCGCCGAGTACGAGGAGTTGTACGAGGTCGCTCCCGAGCTGCGGCGCGGAGGCGAGCGGCATCAGTCGCTGCGCGACGGGGCGGCGATCGAGCTGGGTCTGCGCTCGTTCCTCGAGGAGGGCGGGTTCAGCGCGTTCACGACCTCGTTCGAGGACCTCGGCGCGCTGAAGCAGCTCCCGGGGCTCGCCGTGCAGCGGCTCATGGCAGAGGGGTACGGCTTCGGCGCGGAGGGCGACTGGAAGACCGCCGTGCTCGTGCGGATCGCCAACGTCATGGGCGCGGGGCTGCCCGGAGGCGCCAGCCTCATGGAGGACTACACCTACGACATGACCCCCGGTGACGAGCTCATCCTCGGCGCGCACATGCTCGAGGTGTCGCCCTCGCTGACCACGCAGAAGCCCACGCTCGAGATCCACCCGCTCGGCATCGGCGGCAAAGACGACCCGGTGCGCCTCGTCTTCACCGCGGATCCCGGATCCGCCGTCGTCGTCGCTCTCAGCGACATGCGCGATCGATTCCGGCTCACCGCGAACGTCGTCGAGAACGTCGAGCCGCGCGATGCGCTGCCGAAGCTGCCCGTCGGTCGCGCCGTGTGGAGGCCGCAGCCGGACTTCACGACCTCGGCGGCCGCGTGGCTGAGGGCGGGCGCCGCGCACCACACGGTGATGTCGACGGCCGTGGGCATCGACGCGTTCCGCGACTTCGCCGAGATGGCCGAGGTCGAGCTGCTGGTGATCGACGACAGCACCACGCTGGGCGAGTTCCAGAAGCAGGTGCGCTGGAACCAGGCTTACTACCGGCTCGCCCAGGGGCTGTGACGTGACACATCAGCGTGGCGGACTCGCAGTGGAGCCGATGACCTGCACGCCCGATGCGTTCGACCCCGGGGCCGGTTCGTCGTGCTGGGACCCGGCGCCGTGCATGCCGTGAGCTGGCGCATCCACGCGCTGTGACCGCCTCCTCGTTGCGGCGCCCGCGACCCTGAGTCCGGCCGGGAACGCGGGCAGTTCTGCCCATCGAACTGCGTCGGGCCGCTCGGTAGTCTGAAGCCATGGCCACAGAGGGGGAACCGCCGCAGGGCGGGCATGAGCTCGATTTCGGATCCGGGTCGAAGGATCCGACCCCGCCGCCGGTGCCACCGGTGCCGACCGAGGGCGAGGCGGGGAACCCCGCGTCCGCTTCACCGGTCGTTCCGGAGCAGGTGCCGCCTGCGCCGGAACAGGCATTCCCGCCGCCGGGGCAGCCTTCCCCGGTGCAGCCTTATGGCGTCCAGCCGGGCCAGCCGGGCCAGCCGTACGCCGCCCAGCCCGCCCAGCCGTACCCCGGGCAGCCCGCCCAGCCGCATACGGGACAGCAGGGCCAGCCCTATGCCGGACAGCCGTATGGCGCGCAGCCCGGACAGCCGTATGGCGCGCAGCCTACCCAGCCGTACCCGGGCCAGGCCGCCCAGCCGTACTCCGGTCAGCCGTACGGCGCGCAGCCGGGTCAGGCCGCGCAGCCTGGACAGCCGTATGGCGCGCAGCCCACCCAGCCGTACCCCGGCCAGCCGTACGGCGCGCAGCCCACCCAGCCGTACCCGGGGCAGGGCGACGGCACCCAGCCGCCGAAGAAGTCGTCGAAGGGGCTGCTCTGGGGCCTGATCGGCGGCGGTGCCGCCCTGTTGATCGTGGCGATCCTGGTGGTGGCCTTGCTCGTGGTGCCCGCGCTCACCCGATCCTCGGTGACCGCCGCCGATACCGTGAAGGCCTATCTGACCGCCGTGTCCAAGGGCGATGCGAAGGCCGCGCTGGGCTACCTCGAGAGCGTGCCAGACAAGAAGCTGCTCACCGATCCGGTGCTGAAGGCCTCCGAGAAGCTCGGCGGCGTCAGCCACATCTCGGTGAAGAAGGGCGGGGAGAGCAAGTACTCGGCCACCGTCGCCGCGTCGTTCGAGGTGGGCGGACGCACGGTGTCCACGACCTACGAGGCGTACAAGGACAAGGACACCTGGAAGATCGCGAACGGCGTGACGCCGATCTCACTGGACAGCCTGCGCGGCCTCGACGCGACGTTCAACGGTGTGCCCACGGCTGACATCACCGATGCGTACGTGTTCCCCGGGACCTACGAGATCGCACTGGATTCGAAGTACTTCTCGATCGACGGCGACTCGACCTTCGCCATCGCGTCCTACGACGACGCGTCCGCGCTGTACGACGTGCGCACGAAGCTCAACGATGCCGGCGTCTCCGAGTTCCGCTCGCTGGTGCGCTCCTCGGTCGAGGCGTGCGTGGCGATGAAGACGCTGTCGACGCCCTGCGGCATGGACATCACCGCGATCGACCTCTCCGGCGCGAGCCCGGTGGAGGGCACGGTCACCCGCACGCTCACCGCGGACGGCAGCGCGAAGCTCGATGCGCTGCAGCCGGAGAGCAACGGATCCTCGCCGACGGTCGTGTCCGCCTACGACTACATCAGCGTCGACATGCAGCTGCAGGGCAGTGACGGTCAGACCTACACCGTCACGTTCGGCGGATCCCTCGGCACCCCGACCGTGGACTTCGGCAAGGCCGCACCGCAGGTCACCTGGGAGTGACCGGCGCCTGAGGCCCGCGAAACGAGGGGACCCCCGCCGACCCGATTCGGCGGGGGTCCTGCGGTTCGTGACCGCCGGGAGCCCGTGCGAGAAAGCCGGGCGGATCCCATCGTGCGCGGGGAGACGAGCACCCGATCCGGTCAGCGTCTGCGGCCCGCGCAGCATCCGTTGTACGTGCCGAAGGTGACCGGCAGGTGAACTCGCTGTCAGGTGTCGATGAATTACATGGAACACCTTCTAACTACATGGGTGGCCATGTAATCTGGAGCCAGCGTCGACGACGATGCAGAACCAGGAGCACACGATGGTCCGCGACATCACCCATTTCATCGGAGGATCAGAGATCCCCGGCAGCCCGGAAGTGAACGGAGGGCGCTGGGGCGAGGTCTTCGATCCGTCGACCGGGGCCGTGCAGGCGCGCGTGCCGCTCGCGAGCGCGCACGAGGTGCGCGCGGCGATCGCCGATGCGGAGGCGGCTCAGCCGGAATGGGCGGCGACCAACCCGCAGAAGCGGGCGCGGGTGCTCATGCGCTTCCTCGAACTGATCCGCGATGAGATGGACGACCTCGCCGCCCTGCTCTCCAGCGAGCACGGCAAGACGCTGGACGACGCCAAGGGCGACATCCAGCGCGGCGTCGAGGTGATCGAGTTCTGCGTCGGCGCCCCGCACCTGCTGAAGGGGGAGTACTCCACAGGTGTCGGCACCGGCATCGACGTGTACTCGCTGCGCCAGCCGCTCGGCGTGGTCGCCGGCATCACCCCGTTCAACTTCCCCGCGATGATCCCGCTGTGGCAGATGGGCCCGGCGATCGCCGCGGGCAACGCCTTCATCCTCAAGCCGAGCGAGCGCGACCCCTCGGTGCCCGTCCGGATCGCCGAGCTGTTCCTAAAGGCGGGCCTGCCGGCAGGGATCCTCAACGTCGTGCACGGCGACAAGGAGGCCGTCGACGTGCTGCTCACGGACGAGCGGGTGCGCGCGATCGGCTTCGTCGGATCCACCCCGATCGCGGAGTACATCTACTCGACCGCGAACGCGCACGGCAAGCGCGCCCAGTGCTTCGGCGGGGCGAAGAACCACCTCGTCGTCATGCCCGACGCCGACCTGGATCAGGCCGCGGACGCCCTCATCGGCGCCGGCTACGGCTCGGCGGGGGAGCGCTGCATGGCGATCTCGGTCGCCGTGCCGGTCGGCGAGGAGACCGCTGACGCGCTCGCCGCGAAGCTCGCCGAGCGGGTGGCCGCCCTCAAGGTCGGGCCCTCGCTCGAACCCGGCATGGACTACGGCCCGCTCGTGAACCGCGCCGCGGTCGAGCGCGTGACCGATTACATCCAGCAGGGCATCGATGCCGGCGCGGAGCTGCTCGCCGACGGGCGCGGCTTCTCCGTCGCGGGTCACGAGGAGGGGTTCTACCTCGGCCCGACCCTGTTCGATCGCGTCACGACGGACATGTCGATCTACCGTGAGGAGATCTTCGGACCGGTGCTCGTGATCGCCCGCGCGGCGGACTACGAGGAGGCGCTGCGCATGGCTTCCGAGCATGAGTTCGGCAACGGCGTCGGCATCTTCACGCGCGACGGCGACGCGGCTCGTGACTTCGTGGCCCGCGTCAACGTGGGCATGGTCGGCGTGAACGTGCCGATCCCCGTGCCGATCGCGTACTTCACCTTCGGCGGGTGGAAGCGCAGCGGCTTCGGAGACCTCAATCAGCACGGCGCCGACGCCTTCCGTTTCTACACGAAAACCAAGACCGTGACCTCGCGATGGCCGGCGGCAGGCGTCCGGGAAGGCGCCAGCTTCGTCATCCCGACCATGCACTGACCCCGCCGCACGCAGCAGGAACACCAGAAGGACACGACATGACCACCGTCGCCACCCCGATCACGATGACCAGCGAAGAGCGCGCCGCCATCCTCGGCGCCGTGCGCGAGTTCGCCGAGACCGAGCTCGCCCCGTTCGCCTCCGAGCGCGACGAGAAGCACCTGTTCCCGCGCGACACCCTGGTGCGCGCCGGCGAGCTGGGCCTCGGCGGCATCTACGCGCGAGAGGAGTCTGGCGGCACCGGGCTCGAGCGCGTCGACACCGTCGCGATCTTCGAGGAGCTCGCGAAGGGCGATCCGACCATCGCCGCCTACATCTCGATCCACAACATGGTCGTCTGGATGATCGACAGCTATGGCACGGACGCGCAGCTCGCGCGCTGGATGCCCGAGCTCACCACCATGGAGGGGCTGGGCAGCTACTGCCTCACCGAGCCGGGGGCGGGATCCGACGCCGCGGCGCTCGCCACGAGTGCGACCCGCGACGGCGACGAGTACGTGCTGACCGGCGTGAAGCAGTTCATCTCGGGCGCCGGCGAGGCCGCCGTCTACATCGTGATGGCGCGCACCGGTGCCCCCGGCGCGCGCGGCATCTCCGCCTTCCTCGTGCCGGGAGACTCCGCGGGCCTCAGCTTCGGCGCGCCGGAGAAGAAGATGGGTTGGCATGCCCAGCCCACGCGTCAGGTGATCCTCGACGGCGTGCGTGTTCCGGCGACGAACATGCTCGGATCCGAGGGGCAGGGCTTCGCGATCGCGATGAGCGCGCTCAACGGCGGTCGCCTCAACATCGCGGCCTGCTCGATCGGCGGCGCGCAGTGGGCGCTGGATCGCGCCGTGCAGTACGTGCACGAGCGCGAGGCGTTCGGCGAGCCCCTCGCCGAGAAGCAGTCCATCCTGTTCGCCGTCGCCGACATGCGCACGGATCTGCAGGCCGCGCGGCTCATGGTGCGCGACGGCGCGCAGGCCGTCGACGAGAAGGCGCCGGACGCGACGATGCGCTGCGCGATGGCCAAGCGCTTCGCGACCGACGCTGGCTTCGACGTCGCGAACAAGGCCCTTCAGCTGCACGGCGGGTACGGGTACCTTCAGGACTACGGGATCGAGAAGGTCGTCCGCGATCTGCGGGTGCATCAGATCCTGGAAGGGACGAACGAGATCATGAGACTCATCGTCGGACGCGAGATGCTGCGCCCCTCCGGATCCGCCTCCATGCGGGCCGCATCATGACGCGCATCGCGTTCCTCGGACTCGGCCACATGGGCCTGCCGATGGCGAAGAACCTGCTCGCCGCCGGGCACGAGGTGATCGGCTTCGACGTGGTGTCCGCCGCCGTCGACGCCGCCGCGGCCGCAGGGCTGCCGGTCGCGCAGTTCGGCGTGGACGCCGTCGCCGGCGCCGAGGTCGTCATCACGATGTTCCCCGCAGGCAAGCACGTGATCGCCGCCTATCAGGACGAACTGCTGGGCGCGGCCGACCCCGGCACGCTGTTCATCGAGAGCTCGACGATCGCGGTCGACGAGGCGCGCGTCGCGCACGCCCTGGCGATCGAGGCGGGCCACCGCAACATCGATGCGCCCGTGTCGGGTGGCGTGGTGGGGGCCGAGAACGGCACGCTCGCCTTCATGGTGGGCGGCTCGGACGAGGACTTCGCCGCCGCGCTCCCGCTGCTCGAGGCGATGGGCAAGCGCATCGTGCACTGCGGCGGGCCCGGGCTCGGGCAGGCCGCGAAGGTGTGCAACAACATGATCCTCGGCATCTCGCAGATCGCCGTGGCCGAGGCGTTCGTGCTCGGCGAGCGACTGGGGCTGGAGCACCAGGCGCTGTTCGACGTGGTGTCGCAGGCGTCGGGCCAGTGCTGGTCGATCACGACGAACTGTCCCGTGCCCGGCCCGGTGCCGACCAGCCCCGCCAACCGCGACTACCAGCCGGGATTCGCGGGCGCACTCATGGCGAAGGACCTGGGACTCGCGCTGCAGGCGATCGAAGGCACGGGCACGGACGCCCAGATGGGCCGGCTCGCGCAGCAGATCTACGCGGCGTTCGCGGCGGGCCCGGGCGCCGGTCGCGACTTCTCCGGCATCATCACCGACATCCGCGACGCGTCCTGATCGGATCCGCGTCGTCATCGGATCCGGGTCGCGTCGTCATCGGATCCGCGTCGCGTCGCTATCGGATGCGCGTCACGTGTTCCCCTCCCCTCCGCGTCTTTCCCTCCCCGGACAGGCGCCGTCCCGGGGAGGGGAAGACGCAGGGCGGAGGGAAACGGGGCGGAAGCGCGGTCCGTAGCGACACGGACACCGTGCGTTCACCGACATCGGGGATACTGGAAGCGCCACGAAGGTGCGGCGAAAGGATGACCATGGCCACGAGCGAGTACGAGACGATCCTCACGGAACAGCGCGGACGAGTCGGCTGGATCACCCTGAATCGGCCGCAGGCGCTCAACGCGCTGAACTCGCAGGTCGCCGACGAGGTCACCGCCGCCGCCACCGCCTTCGACGCGGACTCCGGGGTCGGGGCGATCGTCGTCACCGGATCCGAGAAGGCCTTCGCCGCGGGCGCCGACATCAAGGAGATGGAGGCGATGTCCGCCGCGGAGATCACCGCGACCGACCACTTCGGTGTGTGGCGCGACTTCGCCGCCGTGCGCACTCCCGTGATCGCCGCCGTCAGTGGCTTCGCCCTCGGCGGCGGCTGCGAGCTCGCCATGATGTGCGACATCATCCTCGCCGCGGACAACGCCAAGTTCGGCCAGCCCGAGGTGAACCTCGGAGTGATCCCCGGCATGGGCGGCACGCAGCGGCTCATCCGCGCGGTCGGGTACTACAAGGCTGCGGAGCTGGTGCTGTCCGGGCGGATCATCGGCGCCGAGGAGGCGGAACGGGCCGGGCTGGTCTCTCGCGTCGTGCCGACGTCCGAACTGCTCGCCGAGGCCTCGACGCTCGCCGAGACGATCGCGTCGAAGTCGCTGCCCTCGATCATCGCCGCGAAGGCGACGCTCGACGCCGCCATGGAGACCACGCTCGCGGTCGGACTCGACATCGAGCGCGAGGCCTTCGCGTCGCTGTTCGACACGGCCGACCAGAAGGAGGGCATGGCCGCCTTCCGCGAGAAGCGCCCGCCGCAGTTCGAGAACCGGTGATCGTCGTGTCCGACATCCATTCGCTCGGATCCTTCCCGGATCGGTCCCGCGCGGGCGCATCCGGGCGCGAGGAGGCCTCGAACGTGGTGCCGCTCTTCGCCGACGGCGCGTTGCCGGACATCGAGGATCTGCGTCTCTCCGAGGATGACAGACGCGAGCTGGTCGGCTGGACCATCGCCTGCGCCGAGCGGTTGCTGCCGCTGTTCCAGGCGGAGCGCCCCGACGACGACCGTCCGAGGGAGGCGCTCGCCGCCGCGGAGGCGTTCCTGCGTGGCGAGCTCGACATCGATGCGGTGCGGGAGAAGGCGTTCGCCTGCCACGAAGCCGCTCGCCAGGCGCAGGATCCGAGCGCCGTCGCCGCCGCGCGCGTGTGCGGGCAGGCGGTGGCCGTCGCGCACCTCGCCGGGCACAGCCGGCAGGTGCCGCGGCACACGGCCCGCGCGTTCCCCGGCGACCGCTCCCGCCGCGACGAGGAACTCGCCTGGCAGCGCATGAGCATCCCGGCGCGCTTCGACGCCTACGTGTACGACGGCGACTGAGCCCGCTGAGACTCCGGGTCAGTCCTCCGAGAGAGCAGGCCGAATCGGGCATCCCGCTCCCATTCGCTGGTCCCGTATCGCCCCTTCCGTGTCTGCGAAGGGGCGATACGGGACCAGCGAGCGACCTGGAAGGGGGTCACGCCGTTCGCCGGGGTGACTCGTCGCCGAGGCGAGAGCTCGTTCAGCCGCGCAGCTCGTCCAGGGCCTTGGCGATGCGGCGGTCGCGGGTCGCCTCCTGCTTGGCGTCGGCGACCGACACGGCGATCTCCTTGCGACGGGTGAAGCTGAGTGCATCGTAGGCGGCGGTGAGACCGGCGTCGGCGAGGGCAGACGCCAGGGCGTCGGGCACGTCGACCGTGCGCTCCGCGGCGTCCGGAGCGATCACCGCATCGAACTCTTCGCCGAGCTCGATGCCCATCGCGGCGCGGTTCGCCTTGCTGAAGCCGATGAGGTTCTTGCCGCCCATGCGTGCCAGACGCAGGCGTGCGGTGTTCTGCCCGATCGTCACCGCGACCGGGAAGGCCTTCGCGCTGCTGATCTCGGCGACCTGCGCGTCGGTGAGGACGATGGCACCCGCCGGTCCCATGGGCTCGAGGACGGTGCGGATCCGGAGTTCGCTCATGCCGGCCAGCCTACGACCGCTCCGCCAGGGCGGCGAGGGTGTCGTTGCGCTGCTGGATGAGCCGGATCAGGTGCCGCCTCATCACGAGCGCGTCGACGATCCGCCCGATCGGGCCGAACGGGGAGCGGAACACGATCTCGTCGCGCATGAGGGTGCCGCGCCCGCGGGGCCGTGCGGGCGCGGCAGGAATCGATGCCGGCTCGAAGGTGTGGCGGTGTCGGAACTCGGCGAACGGTCCGCGGATCTGCCGGTCGGAGAACGCGTGCGGCTCATCCACGTCGAACACGAGCGAGGTCATCCGGAAGCGGATCCCGAAGTGCCGAGCGTCCCAGGTGACCATGTCGCCCTCCGCCATCCGCCCGGCGTGCACGCCGTCGGCGATGCGCTCGTCGTGCGCCGCCATCGAGTCGACGTGCACGTCCACGTCCACGGAGAGGGCGAACACCCGCTCGACGGGAGCGGCGATCGTCCGCTCCAGGACGAACGAGCCCATCAGAGCGGATCCGGCTGCGGGCGCGGATCCGCGAAGTCTCCGGCTGCCTTGCGCATGCGCGCGACGATGGCGACGAGGTCGGCGCCGTCCTCGGGGGAGATCCCCGGATCCGTGAACACCTCGTCGTTGAGCGCGGTGGTGGCGCGTTCGACGAGCTCGCGTCCGGTCTCCGTCAGCTCCAGCAGCGCGGCGCGGCCGTCGTGCGGGTCACGGTGCCGGGCGATGAGGCCGTCGCGGACCAGCCGGTCCGCCGTGCTGGAGACGCTCGTCGCGTGCACCTGGAGGCGCGCGACCACACTCGACAGCGGAAGTGTGCCGGTGCGGCTGAACGCGAGCAGGCGCAGCACCTCGTAGCGTGCGAAGGACAGCGCGAACGGGCGCAGGGTGACGTCCACCCGGGCGAGCAGCAGCTGCTGGGCCCGCATGACCGAGGTGACCAGCGACATGCCGTCGGCGGCGTGGTCCCAGCCGTGCGCGAGCCACTGCCGCTTCGCCTCGGCGAGCGGGTCGACGGGCAGGGGGTGCGGACGGGCCATTCCCCTACGTTACCGGGGCGGGAATCGGATCCGCGTCGGCTCGCTGGCGTCCCGGACGGCACCATCGGGGGCGCAGCGGCCGACGCGCAGACGACCGGCGTGCGACGTGATGCGGGTGCGATCGCCCCTCGCGCACGTTGAGACTGAATCTCACCTATCTTGAGATCGAATTCCACTACGGTCGCCCGGTAGACTCAGCGCAAGCGCAAACGGAGGTTCGATGAAGATCTACGTCCTGGTGAAAGAGGTTCCCGACACCTACGGGGATCGCAAGCTCGACCTGGAGACGGGTCTGGCGGACCGCGGCGCGGGGGAGGTCGTGCTCGACGAGATCACCGAGCGCGCTCTCGAGGTCGCACTGAGCTACGCCGATGCGAACCCCGGGACCGAGGTCGTGGCGCTGTCGATGGCCCCGGAGTCGGCGACCGCGTCGATCCGCCGTGCGTTGGCGATCGGTGCCGGTTCCGCGGTGCATGTGGTCGATGAGGGACTGCGTGGTGCGGACCTGGGTGTGACCGCGGCGGTGCTTGCGGCGGCGATCCGGCGTGGTGGGGCGGATCTGGTGATCACCGGCAACCTTTCCACGGATGGGTCCGGCGGGGTCATCCCGGCGATGCTGGCGGAGCATCTCGGCTTCGCGCAGGCGACGGCGCTCAGTGCGGTGACGATCGCGACCGACGCCGTGTCGGGCACGCGCGCGACGGACTTCGGATCCCAGCAGGTGAGCGCCCCGTTGCCGGCGGTGATCTCGATCACCGAGGCGCTCCCGGACACGCGGTTCCCGAACTTCAAGGGCATCATGGCGGCGAAGAAGAAGCCGCTCGAGGTGCTGTCGCTGGCCGACCTCGGCGTGAGCGCCGACCCGGCGGAGGCGCCGCAGACGATCCTGACCGCGGTGGCCGAGAAGCCGCCGCGTGCGGCAGGCGTGAAGATCACGGACGAGGGGGACGCGGCCGCGCAGTTGGTCGAGTTCCTTGCGCAGAACAGGCTGGTGTGAGCATGGCGTACCCCGAGAAGCCGATCCTGGTCCTCGTCGACGTGACCCCGGCCGGTGCCGCGGCGCCCTCGACCGCGGCCCTGCTGGGAGCTGCGGCGCAACTGGGCTCCCCGGTCGCGCTCGTGGCCGCCCCGGTAGGAACGGCGCAGGCAGCGGTCGACGCCGCCATAGCCGCGGGCGCGCAGGTCGTGCTCACCGCGGACATCGATGGTGGGGCTGTGACGGTCCCCGTGGTCGACGCGCTGCAGGCCGCGTACCGCGCGGTCGGCCCTGACGCGGTGCTCGTGTCGAACTCGATCGCCGGCCGCGACGCCGCCGGGCGCCTCGCCGTGCGCGAACGGCTGGCGTTGTCGGTCGACGCGATCGGCCTCTCCCGCGACGACGATGGCGTGGTCGCGCACCACTCCGTCTACGGTGGCGCGTTCCTCACCGATTCGGCGCCGACGTTCGGTGCCCCGGTGATCACGGTGCGTCAGGGCGCGGTCGACGCCCGCGCGGAGGCCGTGGCCGATGCCCGGGTCGAGGCGCTCGCCGTGGAGGCATCCGGTGCTGCGGCCGCGACGGGTGAGCCGGTCGAGGCCGTGGAGGCGGTGTCGTCCCGGCCTGAGCTGCGCGGGGCGAAGGTCGTCGTCGCGGGTGGTCGTGGTCTCGGATCCAAGGAGAACTTCTCCCTCGTCGAGGACCTCGCCGACGAGCTCGGCGCCGCGATCGGTGCGTCCCGCGCCGCGGTCGACGCCGGATACATCCCCTACGCGCACCAGGTCGGTCAGACCGGTGTCTCGGTCTCGCCGCAGCTGTACATCGCGCTCGGTATCTCCGGCGCGATCCAGCACCGCGCCGGGATGCAGACCGCGAAGACGATCGTCGCGATCAACAAGGATCCGGAATCTCCGATCTTCGATGTCGCCGACTTCGGCATCGTGGGGGATCTGTTCACGGTCGTGCCCCAGCTGATCGAACAGCTGCGCGCACGGAAGAAGTAGCGATGGCGACGTTGCGCAGGGGACTGCCCCGCACCCGCGGCGGCGAGCCCTGGCCACCGGCCGGGGTGGTCGCGGCGGGCATCGAGACCGAGGTGGGGGCGGTCGCCGAGCCCGTCGGGGCTGCGGTTGCGGACACCGTCACCGCCGTGGTCGGTGAGCGAGCACCGGCGGAGCCGCCGCGAGACGAAACGCGGCACGGCGCGGACGACGTTTCGTCTCCGACGCCTGCGGCGTCGTCGCTCAACGACCTCGTGGGTGCGGCGACAGCGTCCACGCCTGCCGGGGCTGTGCTGCGCCGTGGTCTGCCGCGGGTCGCGGGCGGGGAGCCCTGGCCCCCTGCCGGTGCGGTCGGAGTCCTGGCTGCCGCGAGCCCGGTCCCCGAGCTCGTCGAAGAGAGCGATGTCGTCGTTTCGGAGGCTTCGACGGGCGCGACGACCGCGGCGGTCCCGGTGACCGCGAGGACGTCGCCGGCCGCTGCGGCCGCTACTGCCCCGGCACAGGCCGGATCCGCACTGCGCCGCGGTCTGCCGCGCGTCGTCGGGGGAGAGCCCTGGCCTCCGGCCGGGACGGCAGCCGTGGTCGCCGAGAGCATGGTCGCCCCCGCGGCAACGGAGGCGGCCGCCATCGCCGTCGCGGCGGCAGCGCCCGAGTCCGCGGTCGCCGTGCGCCCAGATGTCTCCGCGCCGCTGCCGTTCACGCGGACCGTCTGGAACGGCTCGGCCCCGCGACGCCTCGCGACCGAGCCCGCAGCGTCGAAGCTCCGACCGACCTGGCCGCAGGCGATCGGCGGGCTGTTCGCCGCGGCAGGCCTCGCCGTGCTCGCGGGCGCCGCGATCGCGATCGTGCGGGCGTTCCTCAGCCTGCCGTTCATGCAGGACTTCCTCACGACCTACCCCGGCGAGTACCACCTGCCTGCAGGGGCACCCGTCGGCATCCCCGGCTGGATCGGCTGGCAGCACTTCTTCAACGTGTTCCTGATGACGCTGATCATCCGCTCCGGCCTGCGCGTGCGCAGCGAGAAGCGGCCGACGGCGTTCTGGACGCCACGGGGCAACCCGAAGGGCAAGATCAGTCTCACGCTGTGGTTCCACCAGGGGCTCGATCTGCTCTGGATCGTCAACGGCGTGATCTTCGTCGTGCTGCTGTTCGTCACCGGGCAGTGGATGCGGATCGTGCCGACGAGCTGGGACGTGTTCCCGAACGCGCTCTCGGCGCTGCTCCAGTACGTCTCCTTCGACTGGCCGACCGAGAACGGCTGGGTCAACTACAACAGCCTGCAGCAGCTCGCCTACTTCACGATCGTGTTCCTCGCCGCGCCGGTGGCCATCGCCACCGGATTCCGGATGTCGGGGCTGTGGCCGAAGAAGGCGGAGGGGCTGTCGAAGGCGTATCCGATCGAGATCGCGCGCGCCGTGCACTTCCCGACGATGCTGTTCTTCACGGCGTTCATCGTGGTGCACGTGGCGCTGGTGCTGCTCACCGGCATGCTGCGCAACCTGAACCACATGTTCGCCGCGCAGGATGCCGTCACGTGGACCGGGTTCTGGGTGTTCGTGCTGTCGCTCGTCGTCATCGCCGGCGGTTGGGTCGCTGCGCGCCCGCTCGTGCTCGCCCCCATCGCGAAGATGTTCGGGCAGGTGTCCGGCCGGTGACCGGAGACGGAGCGGCACCCCGGGACGGCGTCACGGCGGCGCCGACAGCGGAGCTCGCGACGGAGCGCCTGCGCCTGCGCCCCTACGAACGCGCCGACGAAGAGGCGTTCGTCGCGCTCTTCCAGGACGACGCCGTCGCCCGTTACGTCGGCGACGGCAAGCAGACCGAGCAGGAGGACCGTGCGCTGTTCGGGCGGGTCTTCGACAAGGTCTACCCGACCGAGCGCTTCGCCGTGTGGGCCGTCGAACGTGGCGGCGCGGTCGTGGGGCACGCCGAGATCAAGCCTTCGCCGAGCGATGACGTGCCCGGTTGGGAGCTCGTCTACATCCTCGCGCGGTCGCAGTGGGGGCAGGGGATCGGCACCGAGCTCGCGCGCGCCGTCACCGAGTACGGCTTCGCCCTGGGGCTGCCCGAGGTCTGGGCGACCGTCGACGCGGACAACGCCGGATCGATCCGCATCCTGGACCGCCTCGGCTACACGCTCCGCGGTGAGCGGCTCGAGGACGCCGGCCGGGTGCTCCTCTACGCGATCGACGGCTGAGACCGATTGGCCCGTGGCCATCCGTGGCCTCGCGCGATCGGATCCGCATCGAGGCCCCGCCGCAGCGTCGAAACCCTCTCTGGCCGTCGAAACCCCCTCGGAGCGACGTGGCTCAGAGGGGGTTTCGACGGTGCGTGGGGGTTTCGGCGCAGAAGGGTGCGGCGCCGAGGGCTACGCCGCAGCCCGCTGAGCCGCCGCCGGGCTCAGCGCACGAAGCGGACTTCCTTGATGGTCTCGCCGAGGAACGGCTCCTGCTGCGACGCGCCGTCGAGCACGAAGCCGTTGCGCACGTAGAAGCGGTGCGCGCGGGGGTTGTCCTCGGCGACCCAGAGGTAGGAGCTCTCGCCGGCGCTGACGGCCGCCTCGAAGAGTCGCTGGCCGATGCCGGTGCCGTGCCAGGCGTCCAGCAGGTAGATGAAGTAGAGCTCGCGCTCCGCCGGGGGGTTCTCGTCCCGAGCAGGGCCGGAACCGACGAAGCCCACGATCTCGCCGTCGACGAGCGCCGCGCTCATGCGGTACTCCTCGCCCTGGGATGCCCAGTGCGTCCACAGCTCGGCGAGGCGCTTGGGCGAGACGGCCTCGAGCGTCGCGGTGCTGATCAGGTGGTCGTAGGTCTCGTGCCAGCACTTCGCGTGCACACGGCCGAGCGCTTCGGCATCGACATCGCGAACGGGCCGGACGGTGACGGTGGGAAGGGCTTCGGCGCTCATGTTCGCGACTCTACGCGCGCGGTGCGCTGAGGAGAAATCGAGCGTTACGGGCTCGTTTCGCCACGTGACACGTCGTGCCGTGACTGTGCGGATCCGACAATCGATCAGGGGATTCCGTGCCGGATTCACTACGCTCCTCGTGTGAACGTGATCTGGCGCACTCTGCTCGTCATCCTCTCCGCCCGCAGGCGCTCCCGCCGGGGGCAGACCCTGGCGCCGACGGCCGTCGGGCGGATCCGACTCACCACGCTGCCGACGGATCTCGACATCCTGCGGCACATGAACAACGGCCGGTATCTGTCGCTGTTCGACCTCGGTCGGTGGGACCTGCTGATCCGCACGGGACTGTTCGACGCCATGAAGGAGCGCGGCTGGTACGCCGTGGTCTCGAGCGAGACGATCACCTTCCGCAAGTCCCTCGAGCTGTGGCAGCGGTTCGATGTCGAGTCGCGCTTCATCGGTCACGACGACAAGGCGTTGTTCATGGAGCATCGTGCGGTCGTGGACGGCGAGGTGTACGCCAAGGTGATCGTGCGCGCGCGCATGCTGCGCCGCACCGGCGGGACGGTCTCGCACGAGGAGTTCTTCGGTGCCCTGGGTCGTCCCGAAGACGTGCCGGGCGTCGAGGACTGGATCCACGACTGGGCCGCCGCCTCGGCGCTGCCGCCGACCAAGGCTCCCGCACCGAGCGTCTGGGTCGACTGAGCATATAGAGAGGCGCGGAGGGCGTGCCGCCCTGCCGTGGGCGGTGAGGAACGCCATGCTTGAGGGGAGCACTCCGCGCCCACCCGACGGCGCGGGGCGGGAAGGACGAAACCGATGCCGCAGTGGCTGAACGCCTCGGAGACCGAGCGCGCGCGCCGGGCCGTGGCCCTGGCTCAGCGCTGGATCGACGAGGCCGCCTCCTCGCATGCGGATCCGGCCGCCGAGCGGCTCGCCGGGGTGCTGCGGGATCCGAACGGGCTGCCGTTCACACTCGGCTTCGTCGACGACGTGATGCGGCCGGAGAGCCTGGGTGCGGCGGCCTCCGGACTGCACAGGGTGGCTCCCCTCGTGCCCGGCTTCCTGCCCTGGTATCTGCGGGCGGCCGTCCGTGCGGGCGGCCTGGTCGCGCAGGGGATCCCCGCGCCGACGGTGCCGATCGCCCGCACGGTGCTGCGCGAGATGGTCGGCCACCTCATCGCCGATGCCCGCCCGGCCAAGCTCGGCCCCGCGATCGCCAAGTTGCGCTCGACCGGCGCCCGCCTGAACCTCAACCTGCTCGGCGAGGCCGTGCTCGGAGAGGACGAGGCGCAGCGCCGCCTCGACGGGATCCACGATCTCATCCGCCGCGACGACGTCGACTACGTCTCGGTCAAGGTCTCGGCGGTCGTGAGCCGCATCTCGATGTGGGCGTTCGACGAGGTCGTCGAGCAGGTGGCGGAGCGGCTGCTGCCGCTGTATCTGACGGCGGCGGGGGATCCGTGGGCCTCGGCGAGCCCCAAGAGCCGCAGGACATTCATCAACCTCGACATGGAGGAGTACCGCGACCTCGACCTCACCATCGCGGTGTTCACGCGCATCATGGAGGATCCGCGGCTGAAGGACCTCGAAGCGGGCATCGTGCTGCAGGCCTACCTGCCCGACGCCCTGCCGGCGCTGCGCGAGCTCACCGCCTGGGCGAAGGATCGCGTCGACCACGGCGGTGCGCCGATCAAGGTGCGCCTCGTGAAGGGCGCCAACCTCGCCATGGAGCGGGTCGAGGCCGCGTTGCACGGCTGGACGCCCGCCCCCTACGACACCAAGATCGACACCGATGCGAACTACCTGCGCTGCCTGGACGCGGCGCTCACGCCCGAATCGGTGCGGGCCGTGCGCATCGGCATCGCGGGTCACAACCTCTTCGACATCGCGTACGCGTGGTTGCTCGCCGGCGATCGCGGGGTGCGACCCGAGATCGGTGACGACGGATCCGGATCCGCGCCGATCGAGTTCGAGATGCTGCTCGGCATGGCCCAGGGGCAGGTCGAGGCGGTGAGTCGCGAGGTCGGGCACGTGCTGCTGTACGTGCCGGTCGTCAAGCCGCAGGAGTTCGACGTCGCGATCAGCTATCTGGTGCGACGGCTCGAGGAGACCGCCTCCCCGGAGAACTTCCTCTCCGCGGCGTTCCGGCTGCATGAGGATCCGGATGCACTCGATCGCGAGATCAACCGGTTCGCGCTGTCGCTCGAGCGCTCCGCCGATCCCGGGCTGCTCGCGCGTCCGCGCCGCCGTCAGAACCGGCTCGCCCCGGTGCACGAGTCCACCGCGCTCACCACGGATCCCGACACGGAGTCCGCCGCCCTCACGCAGGCCGTGCTCGGCATCGCCGAGGCCGTGGATCCCGGCGACACCTTCGTCGAGACGGCCGTGTTCGCCGCGCGCGAGGACGAGTCCGCCGTCGCTGCGGGCGCGCCCGGCTTCCGCAACGCCGTGGACAGCGATCCGGCGCTGCCGGCGAACCGCGAGTGGGCCCATGAGATCCTCGCCCGGATCCCAGCGTCCACGACGGGCGACGGGATCGTGCGCAGCGCGCGCGTCGCCGAAGAGGCGGAGCTGGAGCGGATCCTGTCCCGCGTGCGGGCTGCGGCGGGAGCGTGGGGTGTTCGACCGGCCGCCGAGCGCGGCGAGGTGCTGCTGCGAGTCGCCGCGGTGCTCGAGTCGCGTCGCGCCGAGCTCATCGAGGTCGCTGCCGCCGAGACGGGCAAGGTGATCTCCGAGGGTGATGTGGAGGTCAGCGAGGCCGTCGATTTCGCGCGCTACTACGCCGCCAAGGCCCGCGAGCTCGACGCGATCCCCGGAGCCGCGTTCGTGCCGTCCCGTGTCACCGTGGTGGCCCCGCCCTGGAACTTCCCGCTGTCGATCCCCGCGGGCGGCGTGCTCGCCGCGCTCGCCGCGGGATCCGGTGTCGTGTTCAAGCCGGCGCCGCAGGCCCGGCGTTCGGCGGCCGTGATCGCGGCTGCGCTGTGGGATGCGGGGATCCCGCGCGACCTGCTCGCCTTCGTCGACATCTCCGAGGGCGAGCTCGGCCGGGCGCTCATCGCGCATCCCGAGGTCGACCGGGTGATCCTCACCGGATCCTTCGAGACCGCCGCGCTGTTCCGCAGCTGGCGGCACGACCTGGCTCTGCACGCCGAGACGAGCGGGAAGAACGCGATCGTGATCGCCCCGTCGGCGGATCTGGATCTCGCCGTGGCCGACCTCGTGAAGAGCGCGTTCGCGCACGCCGGGCAGAAGTGCTCCGCCGCGTCGCTCGCGATCCTGGTGGGCCCCGTGGGGCGGTCGAAGCGGTTCGCGCGCCAGCTCGTCGACGCGACCCGGTCGATGCGGGTGGCGTGGCCCGAGGATCCGCGCGCCGAGGTCGGGCCGGTGATCGAACCGCCGCAGGGCAAGCTGCAGTGGGCGCTCACCGAGCTCGGTCCCGACGAGAAGTGGCTGCTGAAGCCGCGCGAGATCCCCGGATCGGAGGGGCGGCTGTGGACGCCGGGCATCCGTCTCGGCGTGCAGCCGGGATCGCGCTTCCATCGCGAGGAGTTCTTCGGTCCGGTCCTCGGCGTCATGCACGCCCCGACGCTCGCGCGGGCGGTCGAGTTGCAGAACGCGGTGGACTACGGGCTCACGGCGGGGCTGCACACGCAGGATCCGGACGACCTGGCCCTCTGGCTCGACCGCGTGCAGGCCGGCAACCTCTACGTGAACCGGGGCATCACCGGCGCCATCGTGCAGCGTCAGCCCTTCGGCGGGTGGAAGCGCTCCTCGGTCGGCACCGGCACGAAGGCGGGCGGGCCGAACCACCTGATCGGGCTCGGATCCTGGCGGGACACCGGCGGGGCCGGATCCACGACCCTGCATCTGCGCGGGCTGGACTCTCGCATCACCGCACTCATCGAGGCGGCCCAGCCGTCGCTGGACTACGCGGCGTTCGAGTGGCTGCGCCGGGCGGCGCTATCGGATGCGCTGGCCTGGGATCGCGAATTCGGGCGCGTGCGCGACGTCTCGCGTCTCGGCGTGGAGCGCAATCTTTTCCGGTACCGCTCGGTGCCCGTCGCCGTGCGCGCCACGGGCGAGGCGCCCCTGCGCGCGCTGCTGCGGGTGGCGATCGCGGCGATCCGCGGCGGGGGAGCGTTCACCCTGTCGTCGCCGATCGGCCTGCCCGCTGCGGTGCGCCGCGTGCTGGGGGAGGCCGGTGTCACCGTGTTCGTGGAGAGCGACGCGGAGTGGACCCAGCGGTTCACGGGGCCGGCGGTGACGGCGCACGGATCCGATCTGCTCCCGTCGCAGAAACTGCCGGAAAGCCTGACGGAAAGCGGCAGAGAGCGCGACGGAAGCGAGAAGGAACCCGCTGTGGAGGGTGCGCCGGCGCGGCCGAACCGCGTGCGCATCGTGGGCGCGGCGGACGACGTCGCGGCGTTGCAAGCCGCGCTCGCCGAGGCGGTGCAGGGGGATCCGGATCTGGCGATCTTCGCCGGCGAGGTGACCACCGCCGGCCGCATCGAGCTGCTGCCGTTCCTGCACGAGCAGGCCATCGCGATCACCGCGCACCGTTACGGCAACCCCGACGACTGGAGCGCGGGGGTGATCTGACGCGCCGGGTCAGGCGGTGGCCGGCTGCGCGGACGAGGTCGACGACAGCCCCGCCGCGGCAGAGGCGGGTCGCCGCACACCGCTCAGCGCGAGCAGCAGGAGCCCTGCGCCGGCCCAGATCGCGAGCGTCGTCCATTGCGTGCCGGTGGCCGCGTCGGGGAAGTACGAGAGCGTGCGGATCAGGGTGCCCGCGGCGCCCGGCGCGAGGGCCTGACCGAACGATCCCCATGGCGTCGCCAGGAACTCCACCGGCATCGTCGCGGCCGACAGCGGATTCGCGATCAGCAGCGTGAACCCGGCGCCGAGCCCCAGCCCGGGGGCGCCGATCAGGCTGTACAGCCCCACGATCGGCGCCGAGACCGCGGCGATCGACAGGGCGATCGCCGCGGCGTTCGTCAGGAAGTCGCCCTGCAGGGCGCCGAACCAGGCCTGCAGGATCGAGGTCAGCACCAGGCCCGCGCCGACCGCATAGACGGCGAGCCCGGCCAGCCGCCGCCAGCTGCCCTTGATGGCGAACGAGACCACCATCGCGCCCAGCATGCCGCCGAGCGTCAGCGGGAACATGGCCGCGGCGATGCCGGTGCCGCGCGGGTCGGAGTCCGTGAGCGGCACGACGTCGTTCACCACGACCGTCACGGTCGGGATCGTGAGCTTCTGCAGCGCGGTGGCACCCGCGGGGCCTGCGGCCGCCGCCTTCTGCACGTTCTTCTCGACCGTGCTGCGGATCTGCGCGTCGATCTGCGCCTGCAGCCCGGTGCCTAGTCCCTGCAGCAGCTGCGCGGCCGCGGTGCTCGCCGCCGAGGAGGTGAGGATCTCGGGTGCGTCCGTCGGCGCGGCTCCGAGCACGATCGCCCCATAGGCGTGGCGGCTCTTGATCGCGGCGACGGCGGCGGCGCGATCGTCGTACACCGAGAGCCTCACCGCGCCGTCGGCCTTCTCGGCGATCGCCTTCTCGACCTGGGTCACCTGGGCGTCGGATCCGACGATGCCGACCGGGAGGTTCTTCGGCGAGGCGGTGACCGAGGGCCAGGCGAAGCCGAGGAGGACCACGCCGACGATCAGGCAGGCGCCGAGGGCGGTGAGGACGGCACGGGGCCAGGTCGTGTGCAGAACGTTGCGCGGTGCGGTGTTCACGAGGACTCCAAACAGAATGAATGTTCGTTTTGTATAGTTCACCTGAGAGAGTGAGAAGTCAAGCCAGGAGGTCCCGATGCCGAAGATCAGCGCAGAGCGCAAGCAGGAGCGTCGCGCCGAGATCATCGCCGCGGCCATGCGGTCGTTCGGACGGACCGGATATCAGCGGACGTCGATGGCCGACATCATCGCCGAGTCGGGTTCGTCGGCGGGGGCGATCTACGGCTACTTCGCCGGCAAGCAGGAACTGCTCGAGGCGGTCGCCGAGACCGTGCTCGGCGAGCGCATCGCCGAGATCGGCGTCGGCGCCGACGGGCGGCCCGCGCCGAGGTCGCCGCGTGAGCTGGCGGTGATGACGATCCGTGGTCTGCGCGAGATCGCTACGCTGCCGCTGATCGTGCAGACCTGGGGTGAGGCGGTGACGGATCCGGAGCTGCGCGCGCTCGTGTCCCGGGTCTTCCCGGAAGTGCGCCAGGTGTTCGTGCAGTCGATGGTGGCCTGGTCCCGCACGCAGCCGGATCCGGTTCCTTCCGATCCCGAGGCCTGGGCCCAGGGGATGGCGCTTCTGATCGTCGGACTGGTGCAGGGTGCGGCGGTGCAGACCGCGCTTCTGGAGGACTTCGACGCCGACCGCTACCTGCGCGCGATCGGCGACACGCTGCCGGGCTGACATCGGCCGCCTTCGGCCGCGGCCGCGCCGTGAGGGCCATATCCAGGCTCGGGTGAGACAATGGGCGGCGGCGTGCCCGTGTCGCATCTTCTCCGCACAACGGATCGAAGGACCGCCGGGCCTCAGGACAGCGTCCGCCGCGACCGAAGATTCCGAGGAGCCTCATGTCGACGCCTGAGACCGCCACTGCCACGCCGGCCCGTACCGCGCACCACCGCCGGTACCTGATGTGCAAGCCCGAGCACTTCACGGTGAACTACAGCATCAACCCGTGGATGGAGCCGGCGAACCCCACCGACACGGCCAAGGCCGTCGCGCAGTGGCAGAAGCTGTACGACCTGTACCTCGAGCTGGGGCACGAGGTCGAGCTCATCGAGCCGCTCGCCGGCTACCCCGACATGGTCTACACGGCCAACGGCGGCTTCGTGATCGGCGGCCGTGCCTACGTGCCGTCGTTCTACTACGAGCAGCGCCAGGGCGAGTCCCCCGCGTTCGCCGACTGGTTCCGCACCCACGGCTTCGACACCGTGATGCCGAAGGAGATCAACGAGGGCGAGGGCGACTTCCTGCTCGCCGGCGACGTGATCCTGGCCGGTACGGGCTTCCGTTCCGCCGGCGACAGCCACCGCGAGGTGAGCGAGGTCTTCGGTCGCGAGGTCGTGACGCTGACGCTCGTCGACCCGCGCTTCTACCACCTCGACACCGCGCTGACCGTGCTCGACCCCGTGATCGGCGAGGAGAACGGCGGCCCGGCGACCGCGAACATCGCATACCTTCCGCACGCCTTCGACGACGCCAGCCGCGCGATTCTCGAGGAGCGCTTCCCGGACGCGATCCTGGTCTCGGACGAGGACGGTGCCGTGTTCGGCCTGAACTCGGCGAGCGACGGCTACAACGTGATCATCTCGCCGCGCGCGACCGGCTTCGAGAAGCAGCTGCGCGAGCGCGGCTACAACCCCCTCATGGTCGACCTCAGCGAGCTGCTGCTCGGCGGCGGCGGCATCAAGTGCTGCACCCTGGAACTGCGGGGCGCGTGATGACGCCGGAGCAGGTCAGGGAGTACGCGGAGCACGGCACGATCGCCGGGCAGGATCCGGAGGCCGGCGCCGAGCCGCACGTGGCGCGCAACTACGCCCCGCTCGATGTCACGATCGCCCGTGCCGAGGGCGCATGGGTGACCGACGTCGAGGGCAAGCGCTACCTCGACCTGCTCGCGGCGTACTCCGCGGTGAACTTCGGGCATCGTCACCCCGCGCTCGTCGCCGCCCTCGAGGAGCAGCTGGGCCGGGTCGCGCTCACCAGCCGCGCCTTCCGCAACGACCGGCTCGAGCCGTTCGCCGCGGCTCTCGCCCGGCTGTGCGGCAAGGATCTGGTGCTGCCGATGAACACCGGCGCCGAGGCCGTCGAGACCGGCATCAAGGTCGCCCGCGCCTGGGGCTACCGTGTCAAGGGCGTGCGCCCGGACGCGGCGCGCATCATCGTGGCGCACGGCAACTTCCACGGCCGCACCACGACCATCGTCGGCTTCAGCGACGACGAGTCGGCGCGTGACGGCTTCGGTCCGTTCACGCCCGGCTTCGACGCGGTGCCCTACGCCGACGCCGAGGCGATCGCGGCGGCGATCACCGATGACACCGTCGCCGTGCTCGTCGAGCCCATCCAGGGTGAGGGTGGCGTGATCATCCCGCCCGACGGCTACCTGCGGCGGATTCGGGAGATCTGCGACGAGCGGAACGTGCTGTTCATCGCCGACGAGATCCAGTCTGGACTCGGACGCGTGGGCGAGACCTTCGCGTGCGATCGCGAGGGCGTCGTGCCCGACCTGTACCTGCTCGGCAAGGCGCTCGGCGGCGGGCTGCTGCCCGTCTCGGCCGTCGTCGGGAACGAGGACGTGCTGGGCGTCATCCGTCCGGGCGAGCACGGATCCACGTTCGGCGGCAATCCGCTCGCCGCGGCCGTCGGGCTGCGCGCGGTCGAGATGCTCGAGTCCGGGGAGTTCCAGGAGCGCGCCCGCGCGCTGGGGGAACACCTGCGCGCCGGCCTCGAGGCGTTCCTCGGCCACGGGGTGACCGAGGTGCGCGTCGCCGGTCTGTGGGCCGGGGTCGACATCGATCCGTCGCGCGGCACCGGACGCGAGATCGCGGAGAAGCTGCTGGACCGTGGCGTGCTCGTGAAGGACACCCACGGCCAGACGATCCGCATCGCCCCGCCCATCGTGGTGCGTGCGACCGAGCTGGACTGGGCGCTCGAGCAACTCCGCGTGGTGCTCGGCGGCTGACGCCCGCGGCTCGGGTACGTCCGGTCGGCCCGCGGGGCTTCCCCGCGTGCACGAGCTCGCCGAGACCCCCACGGCGCGCCGAAACCCCCACGGGCAGGCGCCGCCACGTGGGGGTCTCGGCGCTGCGCGGGGGTTTCGGCGATCATGGGCCGGGACGGGAGCAGCACCGGAGCGGAGGGGGTCACTCCGCCAGGCGATGCTCGGCGCGCAGGGCCTCCCACTCGTCGATCAGCTGCGGCATGCGCCGCGCCATGAACCGGAAGAACTCCGCCATCTCCGAGGCCCGATCCCGGGCGGCATGGTCGTCGGCGTGCTCGGCCCCGATCGCCTCGATGTGCGCGGCGAGGCGCTCGTAGATCGGGCCGTTGTTCGTCATCAGCCCGTACCAGGTGTCCGGGATGATGACGTAGTGGTCGCGCCGGCGATCGGGCCGGGAGACGCGACGGATCACCTGGATCGTCTGCAGGTAGCGCACCGCCCCCGACACCGCGGCCGCGCTGATGCCCAGCCGTTCGGCCAGCTCCGCCGCGGTGTATCCATCCGCGGGCGCGGCGATGAGCGCCATCATCACGCGTCCCGGCATGCGCGGGAAGCCGACGGCGGCGATCATCGCCGCCGCGGCCTCCGCGGCATCGACCCCGTGGTGCACGAGCGGTGCCGGATCCTGCGCCTTCATGAGCCCATCATCCCGCGGTCCGGAGTTCGCGGCGGCGCATCAGAGCGAGCGCCGCGGTCGCACCGGCCGCGACCACCAGCACGAGCCACCACGTCCCGCGCAGGTCCACGTCGCCGTTCGTCACGATCGGGGTGACCGAGAACGGAGAGAACCGCGTGGTCCACTCCGGCAGCCCGAACAGCGGACCGAACAGGCCGAACAGCGTGGCCACGAGCACGAGCGCCCACGCGACGGGGACCGTGCCGCGCGGCAGCAGTACGAATGCGATCCCGGTGAGCACGGTGAACACGCAGGCGGCGAGGCCCTGCCCGATTCCGACCACGGTGACGACCTGCATCAGCGACGACGCGTCCTTGTTGCCGACGAGTCCGGCGTAGCCCGCGAGGATCGCCGCCGCGACGATGATCGCGATCGCGAACGTCGCCACCAGCAGGTAGTCCCGCAGCCACCGCACCCGTCCGACCGGCTGTGCGAGCACGCTCTCGGCGGTGCCGTGCGCCTCCTCCTGCCTCGCGCGCGCGACGATCTGCACGGCGGCGCATGCGGCCAGGATCCCCATCATCGTGAAGAACACCGAGACGACGGTCTCCTCGAGGTTGCCGGCCTTGCCGATCTTGTCGAGGATCTGCTGCACCGCGGGGTTCTGCCCCGAGATCTGCCCGGCGAGCCCGGACAGCTTGGTCGCGAGCACGCCGGTGAGCGCGCCGCCGACGGCCCAGCCGATGATCGCGCCGTTGGTCAGCCGCCACACGAGCGCGTGCGGCGTCGACAGCGCGGGCCGGGCGTGCACGCGGCCGGGGCGAGCTGGGACGAAGCCCTCGCCGATGTCGCGCGCCGACTGCAGCGCCACGGCGACGATCGCCAGCAGCAGCCCGAATGCGAGCCCGAGCAGCGCGGGCCAGCCGTCGTTCGCGTCGTACGGGCGCGCCTGCTCGGCCCAGCCGAACGGCGAGGCCCAGACAAGCCCCGAGCTCGTGATGCGGGTGAGGTCGTCGCTGGGCGTGCCCGCGACATTGCCGATCCCGTTCACCAGGAACGTGCCGACCAGGATCCACACGGTGAGCGCGTTGGCCCCGCGGGAGGTGCGCATGAGCTGCGCGGCCAGCAGGCCGATGCCCAGGAAGGCGATGCCCGTCGTCGCGGAGGTCGCGCCCATGAGCCAGGATCCGGTCGCGTCGAGCTTGGACCCGATCAGTGTCACCGCCACCAGGACGCCGAGGACGATGTTCGCGCTTGCGCCGTGGATGATCGTGGCGACGGTCGGCAGTGCGCGCCCCACGGGGGTGGCCGCGACGAGTTCCGTGCGGCCCGCCTCCTCGTCGCCGCGGGTGTGGCGGACGGCGAGGAAGGTGCTCATCAGTGCGGCGAGCATCGTGAGCCACGGCAGGACCTCGAACGAGAGGAACTGCCCCTCCGAGGCTCCGGAGGGGAGCCCGCGGAACATCATGATGACGGGGTTCGCCATGACCGCCGAGAGCACCTCGACCCGATCGGTGTGGGTGGCGTAGGACTGGGTCACGCCCGAGTAGCCGGCGGCGGCCATCAGGACCGTGGCGAGGATCCAGAGCAGCACCTGCAGCCAGTCGCGGCGCAGGCGCTGCCGGAGCAGGGCGCCCATCATGACTCCTTCATGGCGGCGCGACGCGAGGCGCGGGTGCCGCCGTCCTCTTCGGCGGCTCGCAGAGCGGCCAGGTCGTCGCCGTAGTGCCGAAGGAACAGCTCCTCCAGGGAGGGCGGCTCGATGCGCAGGCCCGCGACGCTGCGCTGCGCGAGCACGGGCAGCACCGACGGGACCGCGTCGCTGTCGACCGTGAACCGGACCCGGCCGTCGTCGAACGTGCCGTCGTGCGCGCCGGGGATCCCGGCCAGGGCGGCGTCGTCGGCGGCCTCGAACGACACCTCGGTGCGCGTGAGGTGGCGCAGCTCCGAGAGCGTGCCGGATTCCACGATCCGCCCGGCGCGGATGATGCTGACGCGATCGCAGAGCAGCTCGACCTCCGACAGGATGTGGCTGGAGAGCAGCACGGTCGCGCCGCGGCTCCTGATTCGCTGCACCTCGTCGCGGAAGACGACCTCCATGAGGGGATCCAGCCCGCTGGTCGGCTCGTCGAGGATGTACAGGTCGGCGGGGACGGCGAAGGCGGCGATCAGCGCGACCTTCTGCCGGTTGCCCTTCGAATAGGCGCGGCCCTTCTTGCGCGGGTCGAACTGGAACGCCGTCATGAGGCGCTCCCGCTCCGCGCGGTAGGAGGGGTCCTTGGTCGCAGCTCCCCGGAGGCGTGCGAGGAAGTCGATCGCCTCGCCTCCGGAGAGATTCGGCCAGACGCTGACGTCGCCGGGCACGTATGCGACGCGGCGGTGGATGCCCACGGCCGATGTCCAGGGATCCTCCCCGAAGACGGTGGCGGACCCGCCGGTCCTGCGGGCGAGACCCAGCAGGATTCTGATCGTGGTGGACTTGCCGGCCCCGTTCGGGCCGAGGAAGCCGTGCACCTGGCCCTCGTCGACGCTGAGGTCCAGTCCGTCGAGCGCATGCACGCGGCCGTAGTGCTTGGTGAGGCCGTCGGTGCGGATGATCGTGTTCATGGCGGCGATGCTACGCCGATTTCACAAATTCGTGAAGGAAGTGAAGCGTTTGGATTCCGTGAGGATCCTGTGCCGGCTCAGGCGTTGACCGTCACCCCGATCGTGTGCCAGCCCGTCGCACCGTCCGGCGCCGGGGGTGCGACGTCCGCGGTCTGCACGGTGCCGTCGGCGCCGATCGCCCGGCAGCGGACGGTGCGCTGGCCGGCGGTCGCCTTCCACGGCAGCCGCCATTGCACCCAGGTGTCGGCCGAGATCGCCGGGGCGAGCTCGGCGCGCTGCCACGGACCGTCATCGACCTGCACCTCGACGGCGGAGACGCCGGCATGCGGCTGCCACGCGACCCCGGCGATCACCGTGTCGCCGGCGGGGACGGGGCCTCGAGGCACGTCGATGCGCGACTCGAGCTTGATCGGGCCGCGCTCAGACCAGCCGCGCGCCGTCCAGTACGCGGTCGCCCGGTCGAAGCGGGTGACCTCCAGATCCGTGACCCATTTCGTCGCCGAGACGTAGCCGTACAGACCCGGCACCACCATGCGCACCGGGAACCCGTGCTCGAACGGCAGCGGCTGGCCGTTCATGCCGATCGCGAGCAGTGCGGCCCGGTCGTCGGTCAGGACCTCCAGCGGTGTGCCCGCCGTGAAGCCGTCCGCGGAGGTCGAGAGCACCATGTCGGCGTCGGCGGACGGCTGCGCCCTCGCGAGCAGCTCGCGGATCGGGTAGCCGAGCCACACGGCGTTGCCGATGAGGTCGCCGCCGACCTCGTTCGACACGCAGGACAGCGTGGCGGCGCTCTCCACGAGTGGGAGCGCCAACAGCTCGTCCCAGGTGAGCTCCACCTCGTGCGCGACCATTCCGTGGATGCGCAGCCGCCAGGTCGCGGGATCCACCTGCGGCACGACGAGCGCGGTGTCGATGCGGTAGAAGTCGGCGTTCGGGGTGATCAGCGGACTCAGGCCGTCGACCTTCAGCGCGGCGCCGGCCGGGACCGGAGCGGCGGGCACCGCGGGCCGGGGCAGGTGCAGCGCGCTGCGCACGGTGCCGACGGCGACGGATCCGGCCCGCGCCGCCGTGGCGGCGACGGCCGCGAGGATCCCGACGGCGGCGGTGCCGACGGTCCAGGCCAGGAAGCGGCGGCGGGAGGTGTCGTTCGTCGCGCGGGGAGCCACGGGCACGGGCGGCCCGTCGGGTGCGGTCGGGATCTCCTCGCCCCAGGGCTGCGAAGCGGCAGGGGCGGCGTGTTCGGGCGAGGATGCGGGCGTCTCGTGAGGGGCGGGTGGCGAGTCCTTCCATTCCGGCGAGCCCGGCGCCTCCTCGCCCGAGGACCGTGAGACTGCATCTCCGTCTCGAGACTGCAGTTCTCGTCTGCTGTCTCGAGACGCAGATGCAGTGTCGCGGTCGGGTAGGCGCCGGTCGGGCAGCCGCCGCAGGAGCATGCGCAGCACGAGGGCGGCGACGATCCCGGACAGCAGCGCGGGCAGCCAGGACAGGGTGGCGGCGTCGGCGCGCAGCGGGGCGATCAGCGAGACCGCGGCTCCGAGCACCACGAAACCGGCGACTCCGATGCCGCTTCGGAGTCGTTCGCCGAGCCCCAGCGCGGCCGCGGCGGCGAGCAGCATGATCGCGATCCCGGTGAGCAGCGCCGTCTTGTCCCCGGTGCCGAACCAGGCGATCGCCGTGTCCTTCGCCCAGGCCGGGGCAGCGTCGATCAGGGTGCCGCCGACGACCGCGAACGGGCTGGACTGCGGCGCCAGCAGCGTCGCGATGAGCTCGCCCGCGCCGATCCCCAGCAGGGCCGCGGCGATGCCGGCTGCGGCGGCCCCTGCCCTGTCACGCGAAGCGGATCCGGTCATGCTCTCAGCGTACGAATCTGCAGGATCCCCAGGGCGGCGAGATCACGGATCCGTAAGAACTTCGCAGATCCGGACTGCTCAGCGGACCTGGATCGCGTCCGGGCCGGGGGCCTGGCCGCAGGTGGCGACCACGGAGCGGCGACCACGGAGCGGCAGCGGGGGAGCGGAGGCGAGGACGGATGCGCGGTCCGGATCCGTTCAGGCCGGTGGATCAGGCCGGTCTCGTGCGCGTGTGATCCGCCCGGTCGCGGCCAGCAGCACCAGTGCGGCGGCGAAGGCGACCAGCATCGTCCCGCCCATGAGAGCGGCCGACGCTCCGGCGCGCGAGAGCAGCGGCGGCACCAGAGCGCCCAGCAGGGCCGAGAGCGTGCCGAGGATGGCGGAGGCGGACCCCGCCCCGCGCGTGATGCGGGACAGCGCCAGCGCGGTCAGCGTCGGGTTGTTCACGCCGTGCAGTCCGACGAGCACGAAGAGCGGCGCGAGCAGCCACGGCAGCGGGCTGTGCAGCAGCGCGCTCGCCAGCACCGCCGCGGCCGCGGCGGTGCCGAGGGTGAGCGAGGTCAGCACGACGCGGCGACCGTCGAAGCGGCGCCCGTCGGTGCGGCGTGCGAGGCGGCGGCTGAGCCAGGCCCCCAGCACGATGCCGCCGGAGTTCATGGCGAAGATGAGTGCGAAGCCCTGAGCGTCGACGCCGAACTGGTTCTGCAGCACGAACGACGACATCTGCAGGTAGGCGAAGAACCCTCCCGCGGCGAGCCCCAGAGTGAGGGCGAACACCAGGAACGGCCCGTTGCCGAGGGCCGCTCCGATCCCGCGCAGGTCATTGCCGAGCCCGCCCGTGGTGCGCTCCGCGCGGGGGTGGGTCTCGGGCACGGCGAGCGCTGCCGTCAGCAGGAGCAGCGCGCCGATCACGCCGAGCGCGACGAACAGACCGCGCCAGTCCGTGAACGTCAGCAGCAGGCCGCCGAGCAGCGGGGCGAGCACGGGTGCTGCACCGGCGATCGCCGTGAGCGCGGCGAAGCCCGCCGTCGCCTCCGCACCCTCGTACACGTCGTGCACGACCGCGCGGGCGATCACCATCCCCGCCGCGCCGCAGAGACCCTGCAGCAGGCGCACCGCGATCAGCAGCTCGATCGACGGCGAGAGGGCGCACACGAGCGAGGCGAGGGCGAACCCGGCGACCGCCCACAGCAGCGGGCGTCGGCGCCCGTAGCGGTCGCTGATCGGGCCCCACAGCAGCTGACCGAGTGCGAGCCCGATGAGGCATGCGCTCATGGTCACCTGGGCGAGGGTCTCGGTGGTGTGCAGATCCCGCCCGAGCTGGGGCAGCGCAGGGATGTACAGATCCATGGAGAGCGGGCCGAACGCCGAGAGCGCACCGAGCGCGGGCAGCAGCGACCGACGGCCGCGGGCGTCCTCGGCCGAGGATGCGCCGCTCACGCGTCGTCGCCCGAGCCCGCGGCGCGCGGCTCGACCCGGATCGGCGTGGTCGCGCTCGTGATCGGCGGGGTCACCGCGCGCCGCATCGCCTCCACCACCCGCACCGGCCGCGTCTCGTCGAGCGTGAGCAGGAAGCGGGACTCCTCCCGGCGGTGCAGCCGCCCGGAGTAGAGCATCCACGCCGCGCCGATCGCGAACGACAGGAGTCCGGCGGCGCCGCCGACCATGATCGCCGCACGTGGCCCGAAGGCGTCGGCCACCCAGCCTGCGATCGGGGCGCCGATCGGTGTCGCGCCCATCACCACGGCCATGTACAACGCGAGCACTCGGCCGCGCAGGGCCGGATCCGTCGTCGTCTGCACGTAGCCGTTCGCCGTCGTCAGCATGGTCACCGTGGAGAATCCGACGAACACGAGCGTGACCGCGTAGGAGACGTAGGTCGGCATCTGCGCCGACACGATCGAGGCGCCGCCGAACCCGCCGGCGGCGATCATCAGCACTCGCACCCTGGCGCGATCGCGGCGGGCGGCCAGCAGTGCCCCGGTGAGGGATCCGATCGCGAGCACCGAGCTGAGCACACCGTAGCCGTCGGCCTGCTTGTGGAACTCGAGCGCCATGGTCGACGCGAAGATCGGGAAGTTCATGCCGAACGCGCCGATGAGGAAGACCATCGCGAAGACGACCACGAGGTCCGGGCGGCTGCCCACGTACCGCATGCCCACGATGAGCCCGCCGGCGCGGCGGTTCTTCGGCCGCGGCATGAGCTCGCGGGTGCGGATCAGGAGCAGCGCCACGATCATCGCGAGGAACGTGGCCGCATTGGCGACGAACACCCAGCCGGATCCGAGCGCGACGATCGCGAGACCGCCGACGGCGGGGCCGATCAGCCGCGCCATGTTGAAGGACGCGGAGTTCAGCGCGACCGCGTTCGAGGCGTTCTCCATCGAGACCATGTCGGAGACGAACGCCTGCCGGGCGGGGGCGTCGAACGCGTTCGCGATGCCGAAGCACGCCGCGAACACGAGCATCAACGGCAGCGTCATCACGTGCGTGAGCAGGAGCACGGCGACCGCGATGGCGAGCGCCATCAGCGTGCTCTGCGTGACGAGCAGGATCCGACGCCGGTCGAAGCGGTCGGCGACCCGGCCCGTGAGCCCGACCAGCACCAGGGGCGGCCCGAACTGCAGCGCCATGGTCGCGCCCATCGCCGTCGCGTCGTTGTGCGTGAGCTCGGTGAGCACGACCCAGTCCTGCGCGGTCGACTGCATCCAGCCGCCGATGTTCGAGATGATCGCGCCGAAGAACCAGATCCGGTAGTTGTAGGCCCCGAAGGAGCGGAACATCTGACTCACAGCTCGGCCAGCTTCCGCATCAGGATGCTGGCTTCGTGCAGCACCCGCAGCTCGTCGTCGGTGAGGTCGAGCTCGGTGATCTCGGCCATCAGCAGCTGGGTGCGACGCTCGAAGGTCTCCGTCACGACGGTCTCGCCTGCGGGCGTGATCTCCACGTGCACGCGGCGCCGATCCACCTCGTCGGGGATCCGGATCGCGTAGCCCTGCTCCTCGAGGCCTGTCACGAGGGCGCTCATGGTCGGCGCCGTGACGCGCTCCCGGTCGGCGAGGGCGGTGAGGGAGTGGCGCCCGTGCGCGCGGAGCGCGGCGAGCACGCCCAGCTGGGCATCGCTCATCGCCGTGTTGCGGCTGTCCACAGCGCGCACGGAGCGCAGCCGGCGGGCGAGTCGGAACGTGGCGAGGCGCAGTTCGGTGGCGGTCTCGTGCAGGTTCTCGGAGGTCATTGCTTAGATAGCCTAACTAAGTATTCGGCCCGGCGGGGCGAATACGTCATGCAAGAGGCTGAACAAATGCCCGCGCGTCCATTCCGCCCGCTTCGTCGAACGGTGAGAATGGTCGGATGCCCCTCGCGCTCGAAGTCGCCGTCCAGGACGCTGCCGGAGTGCGCGTCGCCCGCGAGATCGGCGCGCGCCGCGTCGAGCTGACGCAGGCCCTCGCCCTCGGCGGACTCACGCCGTCGCCCGCGACACTCGAGCTCGCGGTCGAGGCGGCGGCGCACGGCGGTCCAGAGGTGCACGTGCTGGTGCGCCCCCGCGCGGGCGGGTTCCACTACGACGCGGAGGAGATCGCGACCGCGGTGCGGGATGTGCGGTGGATGCTCGCGCACGGCGCGACGGGCGTCGTGATCGGCGCGCAGGCCGCCGGCGGCGAGCTCGACGCCGATGCGCTGGTGCGGCTGCGAGACGCGGCGCGCGAGACGAGCGCCGATGCCGCGGTGACTCTGCATCGGGCGATCGACGCCACCCCGGATCTCGTCGCGGGGCTGGACGTCGCCCTCGCCCTGGGGCTCACCCGCGTGCTGACCTCGGGCGGAGCGTCGGCCGCGCGCGACGGTGTGGACATGCTGCGGGCCCTGGTCGCGGATGCCGCCGGCCGGATCGAGGTGATGGCCGGCAGCGGCGTCACCGCGGTCAACGCTGCGGAGATCGCCGCGACCGGGGTGGACGCCCTGCATTTCTCCGCCAAGCGCACGGTCGCCGCGTCCGGATCCGTGCGGATGGGATCCGCGGCCGACGACGGCGGCGGCCACGAGGTCACCGACCTCGCGGAGGCGCTCGCCGTGCGCGCCGCGCTCGGGCTCTGACGCGAGCCCCGGTCGCAGTCGGGATCTGGCGCGAGCCCCGGTCGCAGTCGGGATCTGACGCGTGCTCCAGCCGACGCGGGCCGACCCACGACACCGCATCCGTGCGACGCGGGCCGCGTCATCTGCAGACCCGATGCGGCGTGCGGGCGCCGGATCCGTAGACTCGGGGCATGGCTGAGCCCCGCACCGCCGAGTTCACCGACGCACACGGCATCGCGATCGTCTACGACGTCCACCCCGCCGCCGGCGGCGTCACGCCCCGCGGGGTGGTGCAGCTGCTGCACGGGGTCGGCGAGCACGCCGGCCGCTACGGCGCGGTGATCGCCGAGCTCACCGCCGCCGGCTTCACGGTCTACGCCGACGACCACCGTGGGCACGGGCGCACGGGCATGAAGCAGCATGGCGACGCGGCGAAGCTGGGGCGGCTCGGCCCCGGCGGCATGCGCGCGGTCGTGGCCGACGAGTGGCAGCTGACCGAGCTCATCCGCGCGGAGAACCCCGGGCTGCCGCTCGTGCTGCTCGGTCACTCCTGGGGATCCTTCCTCGCCCAGATGGTGCTCAACGCGCATCCGGACGCCTATGACGCCGTGATCCTCACCGGATCCGCCCACCGCACCCCGACCGATCTCAACTCGCGGCCGCTGAACGCGCGATGGAAGGGACCGGCCGCGCACGGGCTCGAGTGGCTCACGCGCGATCCCGCCGTGTGGGAGGCGTTCCGCGCCGATCCGCTGACCACCGAGGTCCCGCTGCTGAAGCTGTTCGGACCCATCGAGGCCGCGCGGCTCTACGGACGCCCGGGCAAGGACTTCCCGAACGACGTGCCCGTGCTGCTCATGGTCGGCCGCGACGACCCGGTCGGCGGACCGCGCAGCGTGCACCGCCTCGCCGACGACTACCGCAACCGCTCCGGCCTCACTGACGTGACCACGCTGGTGTACCCCGACGCGCGTCACGAGATCTTCAACGAACTGCAGCAGGCCGAGGTCCGCGCCGATCTGCTCGCCTGGCTCGACAAGCGCGTCCCGTCCCGGGACTGACGCGGGTCCGCCCCGCGCCGCCGCCCCGTAGGCTGGAGCGGTGCACGGTGAGTACAAGGTTCCTGGCGGCAAGCTGGTCGTCGTCGACTTCGAGGTGACGGACGGCGCGATCGCCGACTTCCGGCTGGCGGGGGACTTCTTCCTCGAGCCGGACGACGCCCTCGACGACATCAACGCCGCGGTCACCGGACTGCCCGTCGAGACGGACGCATCGGCCATCGCCGCCGCCGTGCGCGCCGCGCTTCCCGAGGGTGCGCAACTGCTCGGACTCACGCCCGAGGCCGTCGGGACCGCGGTGCGCCGCGCGCTCGTCACGGCGCCGGGCTGGCGCGACTTCGACTGGGAGATCCTGCACGACAAGGCCGTCTCGCCGCGGATGAACCTCGCCCTCGATGAGGTGCTCACCACCCGCGTCGGCGAGGGTCGGCGTCGTCCCACGCTGCGGATCTGGGAGTGGGACGAGTCCGCCGTGGTGATCGGATCCTTCCAGTCGTATCGCAACGAGGTGGATCCGGCCGGGGCCGCGAAGCACGGCTTCGACGTCGTCCGGCGCATCTCCGGGGGCGGTGCGATGATGATGGCCGCCGGTCAGATCATCACCTACTCGCTGTACGTGCCGGCGACGCTCGTGCAGGGCATGACGTTCGCCGACTCCTACGCGTTCCTCGACGACTGGGTGCTGCAGGCGCTGCGCTCGCTCGGCATCGACGCGGTGTACCAGCCACTCAACGACATCGCCGGCCCCAGCGGCAAGATCGGCGGCGCCGCGCAGAAGCGGCTCGCCAACGGAGGCGTGCTGCACCACGCCACGCTGTCCTACGACATCGACGGCCAGATGATGACCGAGGTCCTGCGGATCGGCCGTGAGAAGCTCAGCGACAAGGGCACGGCTTCGGCCGCCAAGCGGGTGGATCCGCTGCGCAGCCAGACCGGCCTCAGCCGCGCCGAGATCATCGAGCGGTTCAAGGACACGTTCCGCGCGGTCACCGGTGCCGAGGACGGCGTGATCGCCGCCGACGAGTACGAGGCCGCGGAGGAGCTCGTGCGCACGAAGTTCGGCACCGAGGCGTGGCTGCACCGGGTTCCGTGAGCCCGGCCGCCGAGGGCGCGCCGACGCCCGGCGCCGTCGAGATCGTGCACGGGGAGGCGCTGGACGTCGCCCGCACGCTGCCGGACGGATCCTTCACGCTCGTCTACCTGGATCCGCCGTTCAACACCGGCCGCACGCAGGAGCGGCACGCGGTCTCGAGCCGCCGTGCCGACCGCCCGGCGGACGCGATTCAGGATGAGTCCGGGGACTCGGCGGATTCCGTGCCCGGAATCCGGGGATCCGCGAAATCCATCCTGAGAACGGAGCGGCCGGCCCCCGAGGAGCGCTCGCGCGAGGTCAACCACGGCTTCCACGGGCACCGCTACGAGCGGGTGCGCGAGCTGCTGCACGCGTACGACGATCGATTCGACGACTACGGCGACTTCCTCATGCCGCGGCTCGAGGAGGCGTGGCGGCTGCTCGCCGACGACGGCACGCTCTACCTGCACCTCGACTACCGCGAGGCGCACTACGCGAAGGTCATGCTGGACGCGGTGTTCGGGCGGGACTGCTTCCTGAACGAGATCATCTGGGCCTACGACTACGGCGCCAAGCCGCGCACGCGCTGGCCCACGAAGCACGACACGATCCTCGTCTACGTGAAGACGCCGGGCGGGCACGTGTTCAACGTCGACGACATCGAGCGCGAGCCCTACATGGCGCCGAGCCTGGTCAGCGCCGCCAAGCGGGAGCGCGGCAAGCTGCCCACCGATGTGTGGTGGCACACGATCGTGCCCACGTCGGGGCGGGAGAAGACCGGCTATCCGACCCAGAAGCCGGAGGGGATCCTGCGCCGCATGATCCAGGCGTCCAGTCGTCCGGGGGATCGGATCCTGGATCTGTTCGCCGGATCCGGTACCGCGGGCGCCGTCGCCTCCGCACTCGGCCGCGATGCTCTGCTCGTCGACGTGAGCCCCGAGGCTGTGCGGGTGATGCGGCAGCGGATCCCGCATGCGAGCGTGCGGGAGGGCTGAGCCCCTGCCTGCCGGCCCGTGACGATCGGCACACATTGTGACGATCAGCACACGGATCCGGAGAAAACGTGTGCTGATCGTCGCGGGATGTGTTGATCGTCACAGGCCGGAGCGGTGAGCCGGCCGCGCTTCTCGTGCCCCGGCTGCGACGGTCCCGGCCGGCTCAGCGGGCGCGGGGGCGACGGTGCTGTGCGAACGCCTCCGCGAGCGCGCCGCGCACGGCGCCGATCGCTTCGGACCCCCGCGCCGACTCGCGCACGGCCGTGAAGACCTCCCGCACGGGGGATCCGGGCAGCTCGGCGAAGGTGACCGCTGCAGGGGTGTCGCCCCAGATGAGATCTGGCAGCATGCCGACCGCGTGGCCGGTCTCGATCAGCCGCACGTGCGCGGTCAGATCGGCGGCCTCGAAGCGCACGTCGGGCTCGAAGCCCGCGGCGCGGCACTGCTGGACCGCCCACTGGCGCGCGGCGGATCCGGTCGGCTCCATGACCCAGGGCCGGTCTCGCAGCCGATCGAGCGACACGGCGCGCTCGCCGGGAGGCAGGACGAGGCGGATCGGATCCTCGCCGATGAGCTCGTGCGCGTTGCCGGCGTGCCGCTCCCGGGTGTGGCCCGGATACTGCTCGGCGATCACGAGATCGAACCGGCGCGCGGTGAGCTCGAACAGGCCCTCCTCGGGCGGGGCCTCGGTCATCTCGACGCGCAGGTGCGGATGCGCGACGGTGAGCGCGGTGAGTGCGGCCGGCACGATGGTCTCGGCGGCGGTCGGCATGGCGCTGATCCGCACGGCCTCGGCCGGGGCGTGCGCGAGCGCCTGCCGGGCCTGCTCGTCGAGTTCGAGGGCGCGCGCGGCGTGCTCGGCGAGCACCCTGCCCTCCGGGGTCAACCTGATACGGCGCCCATCGGGTTCGAGCAGGGCGACTCCGGCCTCGCGCTCGAGCAGCGCGAGCTGCTGCGACACCGTCGAGGGGCTGTACGACAGCGAATGCGCGACCTCGGCGATCGTGCCGCGCAGGGCGAACTCGTGCAGCAACCGCAATCGGCGCAACTCGAACATGGTGGCCCTCCTCTGCTGTCTCGCCGTCCGGCCGTTCCGGGCGATCGCGAGACCGAACTCACGTCCCGAGACCGACGATGTGATCGTCGGTCTCGGGACGCAGGTTCGGTCTCGCGGGTAAGGCGTCGATGGCGGATGTGCCGAGGCCCCACAATGCATCGACAGGATCGAATGATACTCGCCAGGAATCATCGCTTTTCCTGCAGGGAGATCGGATCCATGCTGGGAGCATCCCGCGCGCGTGCGCGTGATCCCGACCCGGCACCGAACCCACGAGGAACCATGACCGCCAACGAAAGCCCTGTCGGCACCGCAGCCGGCATCGACGATCTCTCCGCCCTCGCCGACGACGCCGTCGCCCTCGTCAAGAAGTGGCTCGTGGAGAGCCGCGAGGTCCCCGTCGACGCCGCGGGCCAGCGTCTCGCCGGCGTGCTGCGCGACCCCAACGGCCTCGACTTCACCGTGGGCTTCGTGGACGGCGTCGTGCGTCCGGAGGACCTCAAGGTCGCCGCCGCGAAGCTCAAGGAGCTCGTGCCGCTCACCCCGGGCTTCCTGCCCGCGCCGATGAAGGCCGCGATCGGGCTCGGCGGCGCGACCGCAGGCATGGTCCCCGGGATCGTCGTGCCCGCGGCGCGCACGGTGCTGCGCCAGATGGTGCGCCACCTCATCGTCGACGCCCGCGACGAGAAGCTCGGCAAGTCGATCGCGCACATCCGCGAGAGCCAGGGCGTGAAGCTCAACATCAACCTCCTCGGCGAGGCGATCCTCGGCCGCGAGGAGGCCGCGCGCCGCCTGGAGGGCACCCGCCGTCTGCTGGAGCGCGACGACGTCGACTACGTCTCGATCAAGGTCTCGTCGACCGTCGCCCCGCACAGCCCGTGGGCGTTCGACGCCGCCGTCGCCGACGCCGCTGAGGCGCTGCTGCCGCTGTACCGGATCGCGCTCAAGGGCATGCCCGACGGATCCGCGAAGTTCATCAACCTCGACATGGAGGAGTTCAAGGACCTCGACCTCACGATCGCGGTCTTCACGAACATCCTCGAACGTCCGGAGTTCCGCGGCCTCGAAGCCGGCATCGTGCTGCAGGCCTACCTGCCCGACGCGCTCGGCGCGATGATCCGCCTGCAGGAGTGGGCGGCGAAGCGCGTGGCCGATGGCGGCGCGCCGATCAAGGTGCGCGTCGTCAAGGGCGCGAACCTGCCCATGGAGACCGTCGACGCCGAGTCGCACGGCTGGCCGCTCGCCACCTGGTCGACCAAGCAGCAGTCCGACGCCTCGTACAAGGCCGTGCTGGAGTACGCACTGCGCCCCGAGCACGTGGCCAACCTGCGGATCGGTGTCGCCGGCCACAACCTCTTCGACATCGCGATGGCCTGGCTGCTCGCCTCCAAGCGCGGAGTGACCGAGGGCATCGAGTTCGAGATGCTGCTCGGCATGGCCTCGGCTCAGGCGCAGGTCGTCAAGCGCACGGTCGGATCCCTGCTGCTGTACACCCCGGTCGTGCACCCCGACGAGTTCGACGTCGCGATCGCCTACCTCATCCGCCGCCTCGAGGAGGGGGCCTCGCAGGAGAACTTCATGTCGGCGGTCTTCGACCTCGACGCGGACCCGAAGCTCTTCGAACGCGAGAAGGAGCGCTTCCTCGCCTCCGTGCGCAGCATGCCGACCGAGGTGCCCGGCACCAACCGCGTGCAGGACCGTACCGCTCCCATCACCGCGGGACTCACGGACGGCTTCCTGAACGCCCCCGACACCGACCCGTCGCTCGCGGCCAACCGCGCCTGGGGTGACGCGATCCGCGCCCGCATGAAGGGCTCGGAGCTCGGCAACGCGACGGTCGAAGCGAACACCCTCTCCACGCCGGAGCAGGTCGACGACGCGATCTCGACCGCCGTCGCCGCGGGCGAGGCCTGGCGTGCACTCGGCGCCGAGGGGCGTGCCGCGATCCTGCACAAGGCCGGCGATGTGCTCGAAGCGCGTCGCGCCGAGCTGCTGGAGGTCATGGGATCCGAGGCCGGCAAGGTCATCGAGCAGGGCGACCCCGAGGTCTCCGAGGCGATCGACTTCGCGCACTACTACGCGGAGAGCGCCAAGCAGCTCGCCGACGTCGACGGCGCGGTCATGCAGCCGGTCGGACTGACCGTGGTGACCCCGCCGTGGAACTTCCCCGTCGCGATCCCGGCCGGATCCACCCTCTCGGCGCTGGCGACCGGATCCCCGGTCATCATCAAGCCCGCCCGTCAGGCCCGCCGCTCCGGCGCGGTCATGGTCGAGGCGCTGTGGGAGGCCGGCGTGCCGCGCGAGGTGCTGCAGTACGTGCAGCTCGACGGGCGCGACCTCGGCACGAAGCTCGTGAGCGACCCGGCCGTGGGCCGCGTGATCCTCACTGGCGGCTACGAGACGGCCGAGCTGTTCCGCGGCTTCCGCCAGGACCTGCCGCTGCTCGCCGAGACCAGCGGCAAGAACGCGATCATCGTCACGCCGTCGGCCGACCTCGACCTCGCCGCGAAGGATGTCGCCTACGCCGCCTTCGGCCACGCCGGGCAGAAGTGCTCCGCGGCCTCGCTCGTGGTGCTCGTCGGATCCGCTGCGCGCTCCGAGCGGTTCCGACGCCAGCTCGTCGACGCCGTGCGCGCCTACGACGTGGGCACGCCGGAGGACGGCTCGAACCGCATCGGCCCGCTCATCGGCCCGGCCGAGGGCAAGCTGCTCGGCGCCCTGACCACGCTGCACGCGGGTGAGAGCTGGCTGCTGCAGCCGGAGAAGCTCGACGATGCCGGCCAGCTCTGGCGCCCGGGCATCCGCGACGGTGTCCAGCGCGGAAGCGAGTTCCACCGCGTGGAGTACTTCGGCCCGGTGCTCGGCATCATGACCGCCGACTCCCTGGACGAGGCGATCGACGTCGTCAACGACATCGACTACGGCCTCACCTCGGGGCTGCACTCCCTCGACGAGGACGAGATCCAGACGTGGCTCGCCGCGATCCAGGCGGGCAACGTGTACGTCAACCGCGGCACCACGGGTGCGATCGTGCAGCGCCAGCCGTTCGGCGGCTGGAAGAAGGCCGCGGTCGGCGCCGGCTCCAAGGCGGGCGGCCCGAACTACCTCGTGGGCCTCTCGGAGTGGACCGACGCTCCCGTCACGTCGACGCGGGAGCTCGACGCGCTCGCGACCGGTGCCGTGGGTGCGCTCGCGGCTGCGGGCGATGCCGACGCGGACATCGCGTGGCTGCGCGGCGCGCTGGCCACCGACATCGACGTTTGGGCCGACGAGTTCGGCGTGGTGCGCGACGCCACCGGCCTCACCACCGAGCAGAACGCGCTGCGCTACCAGGCCGTGCCGGTCACGGTGCGCTTCGAGGGCGACCGCGTCGCCGAGCTGATCCGTGTGGTCGCCGCCGGCCGCCGGGCCCGCGCGCGGGTGACCGTCAGCACGCTCGCTCCGCTGCCGGGATCCGTGGCTACCTGGCTCGGCACGCAGGACGTGACCGTCGCCACCGAGGACGCCGCCGCATGGGCCGCGCACGCCCAGCGCCTGGCTGCGCGGGACGGCCGGGTGCGCCTCGTCGGCGCCGCCGCGGCTGCGACGGCGGCAGCGGTCGACGGCTCGCCGAGCCTCGCGCTGTACGCGAACCCCGTGGTCGCCGCCGGCCGCGTGGAGATCCTGACCTTCCTGCGCGAGCAGGCGGTCTCGGTCACCGCGCACCGCTTCGGCACGCCGCACCGCTACGAGATCCCGCTGCTGGACCCGATCGCCTGATCGGATCCGCCCGGGGCGCAGGCCCCGCATCGACCCGAACCCGCCGTCCCGCTCCCATCGGACGGCGGGTTCGTCCTTCTGAGCGAACACGGCAGAAGGCCGGCCACTCCGGGCGATGAGGGCCTGCGGCGTCCTCGCTCAACGGCCCCTGGGGAGGGGCGAAGGCGAGGGCGTGCGCGGTCAGGCCAGCGGCAGGGCTCCGTCGTAGGCGGTCGCCGACAGCGCGGGCTCGGCGGGCCCGCCGCCGAAGACGCGCGAGAGGCCCGGATCCGTGCGCCATTGCGGCCAGCCCGGATCGCCCTCCTCGACGAACCGGGCCGCGACGGCGTGCATCTCGGTCGCGAGGTGCTGCGGCGGGGTGGGGCCGGCCAGGCGCTCCACGAACGGATCCTCGAGCACGTCGAACCAGAACGGCACGTCGAGGCAGTGGCATGACCACCCTTTCGCGGGAGACACCCAGGCGAAGCGGTAGGCCCAGGTGGGGGCATCGCCGCGGGCCTGGGCGGCCCGCACCACGAGTGAGCGGAACACCCGGTCCGTCACGAACCGTCCGAGCAGCGCCGGGGTGCCGCGGCGGCGCTGCTCCCGGTTCGCGGCGAGGTAGGCGCGGCGCATGCTGCGATCGCGGGTGAGCAGCATCAGCGCGAACGACGCGGGCACGAACCGCAGCACGCCCGGTGCCTGGTCCATGGTCATGGTGAACTCGTCATCGGTGGCGCCGAGCAGGAGCGGCTTGTCGGCGCCGATCCCTGCCTGCAACGCCGCGACGGCGGGCCGCGGCACGACATCGCCGTCGACCACCGGACCCCAGGGCAGCCCCTCGGCGAGCGGAGCGAGCAGCGCCTTCAACCGGGTCGCGCCGAGCAGGGCGGCCTTCGGCTGGGCGCGCTGCAGGGTGCGCTCGGGCACCGTGCGGAAGCCGTCGGCGTCGGGTGCGCAGCCGAGCAGCACGCCCAGCGCCCGGGTGCGTCGCGACGCCAGATCCGGGTCGATGTCCGCGAGCGCAGGGGAGAAGGCCATTGCCGCGTGGAACAGGTGCTGGGCGCGCTCCAGGCCGAGCAGGGTCAGCACCGCACCGGCTCCAGCGGACTGCCCGGCGATCGTCACGCGCGACGGATCCCCGCCGAACGCGGCGATGTTGCGCTGCACCCACTCCAATGCCGCGATCCAGTCCAGAACCCCGCGATTCGCGGGAGCGCCCGGCATGAGGCCGAAGCCGTCGAAGCCCAGCCGGTAGGAGACGCTCACCGTCACCACGTCGTCCCGGTTGAAGGCGGCGCCGTCGTACCAGGGGCTGGCAGGGGAGCCGTCGACGTAGCCGCCGCCGTGGATCCAGACCATGACGGCCCGGGATCCCTCGACCGACGGCGTGAACACGTTCACGTTCAGCGTCGCGGCGCCGGGGATGCTCGGCTCGGGGATGAGTGTCTCGCCCTTGTCGCCGCGCTGCGCCGTGGGGCCGAACGCCGTCGCGTCGCGCACCTCCGTCCACGGCTCGGGCGGCTTCGGGGCCGAGAAGCGCCGTTCGCCCACGGGCGCGGCAGCGAACGGGATCCCGAGGAATGCCGCCGAGGCGCCGGGCGTGCCGGGCTCGCCCCGCCAGAATCCCCGGACGGGGCCGGAGTCGGTCTGGGCGAGTGGTGCGTCGGCGGTCACCCGATCAGGGTAACCGGCGGGAATCCGGTGTCGAACTCGGTCGAATAGGGCGCCATCGGCCGGATCTGCGGGCGGAACACCCGAATCGACTGAGTTTGGAACGGGCATCGGCGTTGGAACCCGCAGACGCAGCGAACTTCGACGACCACAACTGCAGCCCGATCGTTGGTACTCCCGATTGGCCTGTCCAATGGATACGGTGTGGTTGTGAGCTGGGCAGACGTTGCGGTGTTCGGGGAGCCGATGATCGACCTTCGCGGCGACCCGCGTCGTGCGGCCATGCTGACAGAGGAGCTGCGCCGTGAGATTGCGAGGAAGCATCCCCTGGCAGGCGTGCGATGGACGGTGGTCGCTGAAGCCGAGCCGCAGGATGACGTGCTCGCCGTGGCCCGGGATCGGGTGGTGCTGGTGCACCTGACATGGTCGGGCAAGAAGGAATCACCGCCCTGGCCCCACACCGTGACCATTCCGGACCACGAGGCGCTGCTGCAGATCGTCGCCAACCGATACTGAGACCGGTGATCAATCACCCTTCGTCTCGCGGCGCTCGATCGGGGATCCGCGACCGGCGTGTCAGGGCTTCAGCAACGCGAAGAACTGCTCGACGTCGGCGGCCATGTCGATGGTCGGATCCAGCATCCACGCGTTCTGCAGCCCGTCCGCGAGCGCGTGACCGGCGCGGATGATCCATTCCGGATCCAGGTCGGCGCGGATGAGTCCGTTCTGCTGCGCGGCGATGAACTCCTCGCGTGCGGCGGCGTGCACGGCCGCGGTGCGGTCGAGGAAGAAGGCCCGCGCCGGGTGGTCGGGATCGGCGACCTCGGCCTGCAGCTGGGTGTACAGCTGGACCAGGCCCGGCACTTCGGCGTTGTGTCGGATGACGGCGAGGAACGTCTCGAAGAAGTCGCCGTCGGGCGGGCCGGCGAAGTCGTGCGCGTCCCGCGCACGGAGGATCTCGACGAACAGCTGCTCCTTGGTGCCGAAGTAGTGCAGCAGGCCGGCCGGGCTCAGCCCCACGGCGTCGGCGATCTCACGTACCGAGGCGTTGCGGTAGCCGAGCCTGCCGACGATCTCGAGCGCGGCCTCGAGGATCTCCTCGCGCTTGACGACGCCCTTGGCGTACGCGCCTCTCTTGGCCATGGGATCAGGATATCCGTCCGTCACGAAACATGAACGACGATCGGTTTGTGACACCCAAACCCTTGCAGTGTTCAGGTTTCGGTGTCACAATACGAGTCGGATCCAAATACCAAACAAGGTTCGGGATTTGGATCCGCACCCGATCCGCTCGATGAGGAGCCGTCCCATGACCATCACCCCTCCCGATCCCGCCGCCGAGATCGCCCCCACAGGGCTCATCCGGGCCACCGCTCCCACGGCGGGGGAGCCGGCTGCGAGTCCGCCGGCGACCAAGCGGCTGCTGCCCAGCCTGCTCATCGCCTCGATGACCTTGTTCGCGACCTACGGCGGGCTCATCGCGATCCTGCTGCCCACGCAGATCCTGCTGCTCGACGAGAAGAACAAGGTCGCCAACCTCGCCATCGTCACGACGACGTCGTTCATCTTCACCCTGTTCGCGCAGCCGATCGCGGGCGCCCTCAGCGACCGCACCCGCTCGCGCTTCGGCCGACGCGTGCCGTGGATGGTGCTCGGTGCGCTGATCGGCGGCGTCCTGCTGCTGGGCATGGGCTCGCTGACCGACCTGATCTGGATCACGGTGTTCTGGGTGCTGATCCAGGTCGCGCTGAACTTCCTGCAGGCTCCGCTGACGACCATCACCGCCGACCGCTTCCCGCGTGCCAAGCGCGGAGGCGCGAGCGCCACGATCGGCCTCGGCACGCAGCTCGGCATGACGGTCGGCGTCATGCTCGCGGTCGGCCTCGGTGCACAGCTGGGGCTCGGCTACTCGGTCTTCGGCATCGCCGTGATCGTGGTCACGATCCTGTTCGCGCTGTTCAACAAGGACTGGTCCTCGAAGGACGCGGTCGTCGAACCGTTCCGCTGGAGCGCGTTCTTCAAGGGCTTCTGGATCAACCCGCGCCGGCACCCCGACTTCTTCTGGGCCTTCACCGGTCGCTTCCTGCTGATCCTGGGCTACTTCGTCGTCTCGGCGTATCAGCTGTACATCCTGACCGACTACATCAAGCTGCCGCTGCAGCAGGCTCAGGGCGCGGTGATGACCCTGACGCTCGTGGCCTTCGTCCCGACGTTGATCGCGATCGCGCTCTCCGGCTGGTGGAGCGACAAGGTGGGGCGCCGCAAGGTGTTCATCTACGTCGCCACCGTCGTGATGGCGGCCGGGCTCGCGTTCCCGCTGGTCGTGCCGAACATGACCGGCATGATCATCATGAGCATCGTCAACGGCGTCGGCTTCGGCCTCTATATGTCGGTGGACGCGGCGCTCATGACCGAGGTGCTGCCGAACGAGGGCACCTCGGCGGGCAAGGACCTCGGCATCCTCAACGTCGCCACCAACATCCCGCAGGCGCTGAGCGCACCGATCGCCGCGATCATCATCGGCTCCTTCGGCGGCTATCCGGTGCTGTTCGTGTTCGCGATCGTGTTCGCGGTCCTCGGCGCCGTCGCCATCGCGCCGATCAAGTCGGTCAGATAGCAGTCCGCTGCTCCCCGCGGCCGGACCGGATCCGGTGCGGCTGCGGGGAGCGGCAACCTTCTCCTCCACGAAAGGAACTCCGATGGAGAACACTCAGACCTCTTCCGTCGCGGCCGACGCCGTGCTCGCGCAGCCCGAGGTGCGGGTCGCAGCAGGCGTGGTCCGCGGTCGCTGGCGCCCCACCACGGGCGGCACGGGCAACCCGCAGTCCGCGGCGTTCCTCGGCATCCCGTTCGCCGAGGCGCCCGTGGGCGAGCTGCGGTTCGCGGCACCGGTGCCCAAGGCGCCGTGGGAGGGCGTGTTCGACGCCGCCGAGTTCGGTGCGACCGCGCAGCGCGGCGACCCGGGGGTGACCCTCATCCCCGAGCCCAGCGTCGAGGGCGACTCCACGCTCAACGTGAACGTGTACACGCCGGCGATCCCGGCCGACCCGGCGGCGGACGCCACGGGCATGCCCGTGCTCGTCTACATCCACGGCGGCGGCTACTTCGCCGGATCCCCGGCCAGCCCCTGGTACGACGGCCGCAACTTCAACCGCGACGGCGTCGTGACCGTGACGATCTCGTACCGGCTCGGCTTCGACGGCTTCGGCTGGATCGAGGACGCCCCGTCGAACCGCGGAGTGCGCGACTGGCTGCTCGCCCTGGAATGGGTGCAGCGCAACATCGCCGCGTTCGGCGGCGACCCCGCCCGGGTCACGATCGCCGGGCAGTCCGCCGGCGGTGGCGCGGTGATGACCCTGCTCGGCATGGAGAAGGCCCAGCACCTGTTCCACGGCGTGTATGCGATCTCGGGCGCGCTCGCCGATGTGTCGGCCGCGCGCTCGGAGGAGTTCGGGCGCCGTCTGGCCGCCGAGCTCGGCGTCGCCCCGACCCGGGAGGGCCTCGGCGCGCTGAGCGAGGAGCGGATCCTCGAGGCGCAGAAGAAGCTCACCGCCTTCGACGGCGGTGACATGAGCGACATCGTCGAGAACGGGCTGCCGCTCGGGCCGTCCGTCGACGGCGACCTCATCCTGCGCCCCACTCCCGACTCCTTCCGCGCGGGCGTCGGATCCGACAAGCCGCTCGTACTCGGCGCCACCGACGACGAGTTCACGATGGCGATGGGTGACGCGGCGAAGATGCTGCGCTGGGTGCCCACGGGCATGCTGCTCGGGAAGCTGGGCGTCGCGAAGCCGGCGCGCAAGGCCTACCTGGCCGCGAACGCCGATGTGCAGGCGTTGGGCAAGGCGCGCCTGGCCGGACGCGTGCTGACCGACAAGATGTTCCGTCGCGCGATCCTTCGCATCGTCGCCGATCGGGGCGCAGCCCCCACCTGGGTGTACCGGTTCTCCTGGCCGTCCGTCACGTTCGGGTTCGCCGAGCACTGCCTCGACGTGCCGTTCTTCTTCGACTGCCTGGACGGTCCCGCCATGGTGCCGCTGGCCGGCCCGAATCCGCCGCAGGCCCTTGCCGACGAGGTGCACGGGGCCGCGGTCGCCTTCATCGCGGGCGGCGACCCCGGGTGGACGCGGTACGACCGCGACGGCGTCGCGCGGGTGTTCGACACGCCCTCGCGCGACGTGCGCGACGCGTACGCCTCGGTGCGCCCGCTGCTGGAGGCATGACAGGATCCCGGTCGGCGACGGTGCGGTCCGGTGGCGGACCTGGCGGTGGGATCACCGGAGCGATTCCGCCGTCGCCGACCGGGTGCAGGTTCGTCAGGGGGTCTCCGCCGGCGCCCGCATGAGGTCGAACAGCGTCTCGATGAGGGTGGTCATGTCGAGCTCCGGTTCGACGAGCAGCTGCATCTGGGCGCCGTCCGACACGGCCTGCAGGAGGCGCGCGGCCAGCACCGGATCGACATCGCCGCGGATCCGGCCCTCGGCCTGAGCGTCGGCGATCGTGCCCGCCCACCGGTCGCGCAGACCCGCGCCGCGCTCGGCGAAGAAGACGCGCGAGGGATGCTCGGGGTCCGCGGCGTCGGCCGCGAGCCGGGTGAACAGCTCGACGAGCCCCGGGACGCGGGCGTTGTGGCGCACGATCTCGAGGTAGCCGTCGCGCATCTCGTCGAGGTCGACGGCCTCCACGGCCCCGGCATGACCGGCCATGTCGACCTCGTCGCGCGTGCGCAGGATCTCGACGAACAGCTCGTCCTTGCTGTCGAAGTAGTGCAGGAGTCCTGCCTGGCTGAGGCCGACCGCCTCGGCGAGCTCCTTCACGGAAGCCCCGTGATAGCCCTCGCGGGCGACCACGGCGAGGGCTGCGTGCAGGATCTCCTCGCGCTTCGCAATGCCCTTCGCGTACGAACCTCGTCGTGCCATGTCCCGAGACTATCCCGGGATCCGGATCCGCGGCATCAAAAACCGAGTAATGCTTGCTTTTTATCCCGGAACCTGATCGACTGGCCCTGCCCGTCACCCGAGAGTCGTCCACGAAGGAGTCGACAATGACATCGCCCCGCGATCACCTGCCCCAGCTCAGCACCGAGGAGAAGGCGTCGCTGACCAGCGGCAAGGACTTCTGGACGCTCAAGCCCATCGACCGGATCGGCGTGCCGTCGATCATGGTCACGGACGGCCCGCACGGACTGCGCAAGCAGGCGGCGGAGAGCGACCACCTCGGTCTCAGCGAGAGCATCCCCGCGACCTGCTTCCCGCCCGCCTCGGGCCTCGGCTCCACCTTCGACCCCGGCCTCGCCGAGCGCGTCGGCGTCGCGCTCGGCGTCGAGTCGGCGATCGAGGACGTGGCCGTGATCCTCGGCCCCGGCATCAACATCAAGCGCTCGCCGCTGTGCGGACGCAACTTCGAGTACGTCTCTGAGGACCCGATCGTCTCCGGCGCGATGGGCGCGGGGCTCGTGAAGGGCATCCAGTCGCAGGGGGTCGGCAGCTCGCTCAAGCACTTCGCGGCGAACAACCAGGAGTTCGAGCGGATGACCGCCTCGAGCGATGTGGATCCGCGACCCCTGCGCGAGATCTACCTGCGCGGCTTCGAGCGCGTCGTCAAGGACGCGCAACCGTGGACCGTGATGTGCTCGTACAACAAGATCAACGGCGTCTACGCCTCGCAGGATCCCTGGCTGCTCACGCAGGTGCTGCGCGACGAGTGGGGCTTCGAGGGTCTCGTCGTCTCCGACTGGGGTGCGGTGAACGACCGCGTCGCCGCACTCGTCGCCGGCCTGGACCTGGAGATGCCCGGCAGTGACGGCGCCCCGGACCGCGCCGTGGCCACCGCTGCGGCTTCCGACCCGGCGGTGGCGTCGGCGCTGGACGCCTCCGCGGGACGCGTGCTCGACCTCGTCGGCCGCGCCCAGGCCCGCCCGGCCGTCGCCGGGCCGCTCGACGTCGACGCGCACCACGCGCTGGCCCGCGAGGTCGCAGGTCGTTCGATCGTGCTGCTGCGCAACGAGGCCGTCGACGGCGCCCCGCTGCTGCCGCTCGCCGAGGACGCCTCGATCGCGCTGATCGGCGAGTTCGCCCGCACTCCGCGCTTCCAGGGCGGGGGATCGTCGCACATCAACCCGACCCGCGTGGACTCCGCTCTCGATGCGCTCACCACCGCGGCGGGCGATCGGGTCGCCTTCGCACCCGGCTTCGCCTTCGACGCCGCAACGGACGGGCAGGACGCCCTGCGCGCCGAGGCCGTCGCGCTCGCCGCCTCCCGCGACGTCGCCGTGGTGTTCCTCGGCCTCACCGACGCCGAGGAGTCGGAGGGCTTCGACCGCGACCACATCGACCTCGCCGCGCACCAGCTCGCGCTGCTCGACGCGGTCCTCGCCGCCAATCCGCGCACGGTCGTCGTGCTGTCGAACGGATCCGTCGTGGCGCTGCCCTTCGCCGACCGCGTGCCGGCGATCGTCGAGGCGTGGCTGCTGGGTCAGGCGGGCGGATCCGCGACCGTCGACGTGCTGCTCGGCGCGCTGAACCCCTCGGGCCGCCTGGCTGAGACGATCCCGCACCGCCTCGAGGACACCCCGGCGTTCGGCAACTTCCCCGGCTCGAACGGGCACGTCCGCTACGGCGAGGGCATCTTCGTGGGCTACCGCTGGTACGACGCCCGCGACATCGCGGTGACCTACCCGTTCGGCCACGGCCTGTCGTACACGTCGTTCGCGTACGGCGAGGTCGCGGCCGAGGTCACGGCCTCCGGCGACATCGCGGTGACGGTTCCCGTCGCGAACACCGGATCCCGCGACGGCCGAGAGGTCGTGCAGGTCTACGTGGCCCCGGTCGCCTCCGCCGTGGAGCGCGCCCCCCGCGAGCTCAAGGCGTTCGCGTCGGTCGAGATCGCCGCGGGCGCCACGACCGACGTCGTGCTGACCGTGCGCCGCGAGGACCTCGCGTACTGGGACATCCGGGTCGATCGCTTCGTCGTCGAGGGCGGCGCGTACCGCGTCGAGGCCGGGGCCTCCAGCCGCGACCTGCGCGGCTCCACCGTCGTCGACGTGGCCGGCGACGCGGTCATGGTTCCGCTCACGCCCGAGTCCACGCTGGCCGCGGTGTTCGCGCACCCGGTCGCGGGGCCGATGGTCGCGGGCGCGTTCGCCGCGCTCCAGGAGCAGTTCGGCGGCGAGGGCGACGGCATCATGTCGGGCGAGGCCATGGCGAAGATGATGGGCTCGTTCCCGCTCGGGCGCCTCCCCGCGTTCGGCTGGGGCCTCGACCGCGAGGGCGTCGACCAGCTCATCGCCGCCGCGAACGCACCCCAGGCGTAGTCCGGCGCTCGGTCAACGGAACGCGGTCTCCCGTCGGGGAGGCCGCGTTCCGCGTTGCAGGCGGCGGATCCGCTGAGCGCCCTCCCGGGGTCGTTGAGCGAGGACGCCGCAGGCGACCGAGACGAAACGCGGTGCTCTCGCAAGGGCACCGCGTTTCGTCTCGCGCCTCGCTGCGCTCGGGGCTCGCTCAACGACCCGGGGCGGGACGCTTCGCCTGCGCTCGAGCTTGCTCAACGGCCCGGACCATGGGCCGATCAGCCGGCGTTGCGGCGGGCCTCCCAGCCGGAGCGCACCATCTCGTCGACCGAGTGGCGCATCCGCCAGTCCAGGTCGCGCGCGGCGCGCTCGCCGGTGGCCACGATGCGGTCGGGATCGCCCGGGCGGCGCGGACCGATCTCCGGTGTGAAGGCGATGCCGGTCACGCGCGCCATCGCGTCCATGATCTGACGCACCGAGAGGCCGTCGCCGGATCCGAGGTTGTAAGTGGCTTCGACGGCCTCGCCGGCGATCATGCGCTGCGCGGCGGCCACGTGAGCGAGCGCGATGTCGCCGACGTGCACGTAGTCGCGCACGTTCGTGCCGTCCTCCGTGGCGTAGTCGTCGCCGTTGATGCGCGGGGTCTCACCCGCGAGCAGCTTCTCGAAGACGATCGGGAACAGGTTGTGCGGGCTCACGTCGTAGACGGACGGATCCGCGGATCCGACGACGTTGAAGTAGCGCAGCGAGGTGTGCACGAGGGGCGTCTCGGATCCGGCGGTCGCGACGGCCTGATCGCGCAGCAGCCACTCGCCGATGAGCTTCGACTCGCCGTAGGGGCTGGCCGGCCGCTTGTCGGTCTCCTCCACGACGAGCGGCACGTCGGGCGTGCCGAACACCGCCGCGCTCGAGGAGAACACGATGTTCGCGACGCCGGCCGCAGCCATCGCCTCGAGGATGACCCGGGTGCCCTCGACGTTCTGCGCGTAGGTGTGCAGCGGGCGCTGCACCGAGACTCCGGCGTACTTGAAGCCGGCGACGTGGATCACGCCCTGCACGCCGTGCTCGCGGAGTGTGCGCTCGACCAGCTCCCGGTCGAGGATGCTGCCCTGCACGAAGGCGACGCCCTCGGGCACGAACGAGGCGACGCCGCTGGAGAGGTCGTCCAGCACGACGGGGGTGAGCCCGGCCTCTGCGAGCGCGCGCACCACGTGCGATCCGATGTAGCCGGCGCCGCCGGTGACAAGCCAGGACATGGGTCTCCTTCCGTCGCGCGATTGCGCGGGTCTCATTCTGGCAGGGCTCTTGCTGGGCGATCACCGGGCCGGATTCGGCTCCGGTTTGGATCCGGATCCGGTTTCGAAGCGCGCACATTGCTGCATTCCGATGCCGGATGCAACCAAGTGCGCGCTTCGAAACCGAGACGGAGGCTCAGACGTCGCGGTGCGGGCCGGCCGAGGGGACGACCGTGAACAGGTGCGGCTCGGCGAAGCCGGCCTCGGCGAACGCCACGCGTACGGCCTCGGCGACGGCCGGCACCCGGTCGTGGTCGACGAGCGCGATCGCAGCGCCGCCGAACCCGCCGCCGGTCATGCGTGCGCCGATCGCGCCGTGCGCGAGGGCGGTGTCGACGGCGGTGTCGAGTTCGGGGATCGAGATCTCGAAGTCGTCCCGCATCGACACGTGCGAGGCGACGAGGAGAGCGCCGATCGCGCGCGGTCCGTGCGCAGCGAGGGCGGCGACCGTGTCGAGCACGCGCTGGTCCTCGGTCACGACGTGCCGGACCCGGCGGAAGTCGACCTCGTCGAGCAGCTCGGCGGCACGCGGCAGATCAGCCACGGCGACGTCGCGCAGTGCTGCCACGCCGAGGGCGGCGGCTCCGCGTTCGCAGGACTCGCGACGCTCGCGGTAGCCCCCCGTGGAGTGGGCGTGCTTCACGCCGGTGTCGATCACGAGCACCTCGAGCCCGGCCTCCGCGAATCCGAGCGGGATCGCGCGAGTGTCCAGCGTGCGGCAGTCCAGGAACACCGCGGCGTCCGCCTGCCCGAGCGTCGACGCCATCTGGTCCATGATCCCCGTCGGGGCGCCGACGGCCTCGTTCTCGGCGCGGCGGCCGGCCTGCGCGAGCGCGACCGGATCCAGCCCCAGGCCCCAGAGCTCGTTCAGGGCGGCGCCCGTGGCGCCCTCGATCGCGGCGGACGACGAGAGCCCCGCCCCGACCGGCACGTCGGAGGCGATCGCGATGTCGACGCCGGCGAAGGTGCCGGCGGCCCAGGCGGGAACCAGAGCGCGCAGCGCCCACGCGACGCCGAGGGGGTACGCCGCCCACTCCGCGACACGGGGGGCGCCGTCGGACGGGAAGAGCGTCTCGAGGTCGTCGAGCGCGACCTCGACCGGTTCCGCGGCGAAGGTGGAGGCGACGCGGATCCGGCCGTCCGTGCGCAGGCGCGCGGCAGCAGCCGTGCGGTGCTGGATCGCGAAAGGCAGCACGAACCCGTCGTTGTAGTCGGTGTGCTCGCCGATGAGGTTCGCGCGTCCCGGCGCCGACCACACACCGACCGGGTCGGATCCGGTCAGGCTGCGGAACAGCTCCGTCGCGGCACCGACCGCGTGGGACGCGGTGGTGGCGGGGTCGGCGGTGCGGGCAAAGGTCATCGGGTCTCCTCGGGAGGGGTGTTCCGCCGACGGCGTCCCACTTCTGGTGGGGTCATGTCCCACTTCCGGCGGCGAAAGCGCTGAATCGGGAGCGGGAAGGGGACATGGTCGGCGAGAGAGGGCAGGCGGCGGGGCGCCGGGTCAGGTGGTCGGAGCGGGCACGGATGCGATCGCGTCGCGCAGACGCGCGGCGGCATCCTCGGGCAGGATCTCGGCGGTCCATGCGGACATCGCGGATTCGGATCCGGCCAGGAACTTCAGCTTGTCGGCGGCACGGCGCGGGCTGGTGAGCTCGAGCCGCATCCGGATCTCGTCGCGCCCGACCCTCACCGGTGCCTGGTGCCAGGCGGCGATGTACGGGGTGGGCGTGCCGTAGAGCGCATCCACGCCGCGCAGCAAGTGCAGGTAAAGGGGAGCGAGCTCATCGCGCTCGGCGTCGTCCAGCGCGGCGAAGTCGGGCACATGACGGTGCGGCATCAGCTGCACCTCGAGCGGCCAGCGTGCGGCGAACGGCACGAACGCGGTCCAGTGCTCGCCCTGCAGCACGATGCGCTCCGAACGCTGTTCGGCGTCCAGGACCCGGTCGAACAGGTCGGCGCCGGTGCGGGCGATGCTCTCGCGCAGTCGCTGCGTGCGCGGCGTGACATACGGGTAGGCGTAGATCTGGCCGTGCGGGTGGGGGAGGGTCACGCCGATCGCCTCGCCGCGGTTCTCGAACGGGAACACCTGCTCGATGCCGGGAAGGGCCGAGAGTGCCGCGGTGCGGTCGGCCCAAGCCTCGATCACGGTGCGCGCGCGGGTGACGGACTGGGTGCCGAAGGATCCGGCGTGCTCCGGGCTGAAGCACACGACCTCGCACCGGCCCACGCTGGTGCGGGTGCGCTCGAGCCCGATCGATTCGAGGTCGTCCAGGCCGCGCGGCGGGTCGACGGCCGCCGGCGCTGCGCCGACCGCCTCGGCGAGGGCGGGGCCGAACGACGGGGAGCGGTTCTCGAACACCGCGACGTCATAGCGCGACGGCACTTCGGAGGGGTTCGTCGGAGACTGGGGCGCGAGCGGATCCGCATCCGCGCTCGGCATCATCACCCGGGTCTGGCGCTTCGTCGCGAAGGTGATCCAGTCGCCGGTCAGCACGTCCTGGCGCATCGATGCGGTGTCGGGACGGGGATCCAGGGCGCGGGCATCGGCGCTCCGGTCGGGACCGAGCGCAGTGCCGGGGTCGTCGTAGTAGATGAGGTCGCGGCCGTCGGCGAGGCGCGTGGCGCGCTTGACCACGCCCGCGCCGAGCGCGGTGACCTCGAGAGTTGCGCCGGGCGCCCCGGCAGTTGCCGGCGTCGCGGCGCCGGTGCCGTCGGCCTGAGCGGCATCGTCGGACTGAGCGGCGCCGGTGCGCGCGGCCGTGCTGCCCGGGAGCGCGGCGGGGCCGTCGGCCGGCGCGCCCGTGCCGTACTCAGGATCGATTTCCATGTTCACGTAAACACGATAGGGCACATGGCGTGATAGCGTCAACATTCCTGAGATCGGTACGCGCGGGGACCGGCAGGGGAGAGGCGAGGCGATGCCGAAGCACGACGACGAGCTCGAGGAGCTCCGCCGGATCGCCGACGGCGCTGCGGCGGGTGGCGCCCGCCGGGGGCCGCGGTCCACCGGGCGCGTCTCCATGGCGATGGTCGCCGCGCGCGCCGGGGTGTCCGGACAGACGGTCTCGCGCGTCGTGAACGACAGCCCGCGGGTGGATCCGGCCACGCGCGAGCGTGTCGAGGCCGCCATGGCCGAGCTCGGCTACCGTCCGCACCGCGCCGCGCGAGCGCTGCGCACGGGGCGGTCCGAGACCCTGGGCGTCGTCGCGCAGACCCTCGCCACGGTCGGCAACTCCGCGCTCCTGCAGGCCGTCTCCGAGGCTGCGGAGGCGCGCGGTTACGCGCTCGCCGTGGTCACCCTCGGCGTCGAGGGGCGGATCGGCGAGGCCTTCGACCGGCTGCACGACCAGGGCGTCGACGGGGCGGTCGTGCTGAACGAGGCGTCCGTGCTGGCGCGTGACGCGGATCCGGCCGGGCTCGCGCTCGTCGTCGTCGACTCCCCCGCGGATCCGCGGTTCACCGTCATCGGGACCGACCACGCGGCGGGAGCCCGCGCGGCGACCGCGCACCTCCTGAACCGGGGCGCCGCGACCGTGCACCACCTCGCGGGGCCCGAGGGCTCGTTCGCTGCGGCGGAGCGCGAGCGCGGCTGGCGAGAGGAGCTCGCCGCGCGCGGGCTCCCGGTCCCGGATCCGGTGCGGGGTGACTGGAGTGCACGCTCGGGCCACGACCGCGGAAGCGTGCTCGCAGCCGATGCCTCGGTCGACGCCGTCTTCGCCGCCAATGACCAGATGGCCCTCGGCCTGCTGCGGGCTCTCGCCGACGCGGGGCGTCGCGTTCCGGACGAGGTGGCTGTGCTCGGCTTCGACGACATCGCCGACGCCGCCGAGTTCCGACCTCCGCTCAGTACGATCCGGCAGGACTTCGCCGCGCTCGGCGAGCTGGCCGTGCGGCTCGTCGTCGACCGGGTCGAGGGGCGGGACGTCGCGGATCCGCCGCTGCTGAAGCCGTCGCTGATCGTGCGCGCGAGCGCCTGACTCCGAGGTCCCCGGGGGCGGATCCGCGACCCCCGTGACGGGCGTGCGCCACTTGCGGAAAGCGCGTTCCCATGTCAGGATGATGCGAACTGGAAAGCGCTTACCGGATCGGGATCCACGACACGACCCGCAGGTGGGCACGAGACGAAGGAAACACCGTGGCTGAGACGACCACTCGCGAGATCGGCATCATCATGAACGGCGTCTCCGGGCGCATGGGCTACCGCCAGCACCTTGTGCGCTCGATCCTGGCGATCCGCGACCAGGGCGGCATCGAGCTGCCCGACGGCAGCCGCGTCACCGTGAAGCCGATCCTCGTCGGTCGCAGCGAGCAGAAGCTCGCCGAGCTCGCCGCGAAGCACGGCATCGCCGATTACACCACCGACCTGGACGCCGCGCTCGCGGATCCGCAGTGGGAGATCTACGCCGACTTCCTCGTCACCAAGGCGCGCGCGACCGCGATCCGCAAGGCCATCGCCGCGGGCAAGGCGATCTACACCGAGAAGCCCACCGCCGAGTCGGTCGAGGAGGCCCTCGAGCTCGCTCGTCTGGCGCAGGCGGCCGGGGTCAAGACCGGCGTCGTGCACGACAAGCTCTACCTGCCGGGTCTGCAGAAGCTCAAGCGGCTGATCGACTCCGGCTTCTTCGGGCGGATCCTGTCGGTGCGCGGCGAGTTCGGCTACTGGGTGTTCGAGGGCGACTGGCAGCCGGCGCAGCGCCCGAGTTGGAACTACCGCACCGAGGACGGCGGCGGCATCATCAGCGACATGTTCCCGCACTGGAACTACGTCCTGGAGAACCTTTTCGGTGAGGTCGAGAGCGTCTACGCCCAGGCCGCCGTGCACATCGCCGACCGCTGGGACGAGAACGGCGAGCACTACACCGCGACCGCCGAGGACGCGGCCTACGGCATCTTCGAGCTCTCCGGCGGGATCGTCGCCGAGATCAACTCCAGCTGGACCGTGCGGGTGAACCGCGACGAGCTCGTCGAGTTCCAGGTCGACGGAACCCACGGATCCGCCGTCGTCGGCCTGTTCGGCGCGAAGATCCAGCACCGCAACGCCACCCCGAAGCCGGTGTGGAACCCCGACCTGGCCGACGCGCACGACTACGACGCCGACTGGGCCGACGTGCCCGTGAACGACGTGTTCCTGAACGGCTTCCGTCAGCAGTGGGAGGAGTACCTGGAGTCCTATGTGCTCGGCACCGACTACGCCTTCGACCTGCTCGCCGGGGCTCGCGGCGTGCAGCTCGCCGAGGCCGGCCTGCAGTCCTCCGCCGAGGGACGCAAGATCGCGCTGCCCGCGCTGAGCCTGGACTGAGGCGGATCCGATGACGACCATCCGCCTCCTCGCGGCCGACGGTACGAGGACCGATGCCGCACTGAACGACTCCGGCGCCTACACGCGTCCGACCGTGCCGCTGCAGAGCCGCGTCGCCTACGCAGCCGCGCATGTGGTGCCCAAGGTGCACGCCGACAACACGCCGGGCCAGCCCGCCGACATCGACTGGGACGCCACGCTCGCATTCCGCCGCAACGTGTACTCCTGGGGCCTCGGCGTCGCCGACGCCATGGACACCGCGCAGCGCAACATGGGGCTCGACGCGGCGGCCACGCGCGAGCTGATCGCGCGCAGCGCCGAGGTCGCGCGCGAGGAGGGCGGATCCGTCGTCGTCGGCGTCAACACCGACCATGTCGACGAGGAGCGGATCTCGCTGCAGCGAGTGATCGACGCCTACGTCGAGCAGCTGCACTTCACCGAGGAGCAGGGCGCCGGCCCCGTACTCATGGCCTCGCGCCACCTCGCCCGCGTCGCGGAGTCGCGCACGGACTACCTGCGTGTGTACGCCGCCGTGCTGCAGCAGGCGACCGCCCCGGTCGTGCTGCACTGGCTCGGCACCGCATTCGACCCGCAGCTGGAGGGCTACTTCGGATCCTCCGACTGGCGTGAGGCGTCTGCCACGCTGCTGCGCATCATCGCCGAGAACCCGGGCAAGGTCGCCGGTGTGAAGATGAGCCTGCTGGACGCCGAGTCCGAGATCGCGGTGCGCGCGCAGCTCCCGGAGGGCGTGCGCATGTTCACCGGCGACGACTTCAACTACGTCGGCCTGATCGGCGGTGACTCGTCGGGGTCGTCGAGCGAGGACGCGCGCAGCGGGTCTCTCTCGGGGGCGTTGAGCGAGGACGCGCGCAGCGCGACCGAGACGAAACGCGGCGCCCTCGCGGAGAACAACCGCAGCCACTCCGACGCCCTGCTCGGCGCGTTCGCCGCGATCACCCCGGTCGCCTCGGCGGCCATCCAGGCACTCGACGCGGGGGATCCTGCGAGGTACCTCGAGATCCTCGGGCCCACCGAGGAGCTCAGCCGCCAGGTCTTCGCCGCGCCCACGTTCTACTACAAGACCGGCGTCGCGTTCCTGGCCTGGCTGAACGGCCACCAGCCGGCGTTCCAGATGGTGGGCGGTCTGCACTCCGCGCGCAGCCTGCCGCACCTCAGCCGCATCGTCGAGCTCGCGAACGCATCGCTCGCGCTCGAGGATCCGGAACTCGCCCGCGAGCGCTGGCACGGCATGCTCGCGCTGAACGGCATCGACCTGGGGAGAGTGACCGCATGAGCGCCGTCGACCCGCGCCTGTCGATCAACCAGGCCACGATCAAGTACGCCGACCTCGCCACAGCGCTGCAGGTCACGGCCGAGGCGGGCGTGCAGGGCATCGGCCTGTGGCGCGAGCCCGTGAACGAGGTCGGCCTCGACGTGGCGGCGCGGATGCTCGCCGATTCCGGGCTGCGCTTCACCACGCATTGCCGCGGCGGGTTCTTCACCCTCCCGGCGGGGCCGGAGCGCGTCGCCGCGCTCGACGACAACCGCCGTGCGATCGAGGAGACCGCGACCCTCGCCGCCGCCGGGGCCGCCGGTTCCACGGCGGTGCTGGTGCTCGTCGCCGGCGGACTGCCCGAGGGATCGCGCGACATTGCGGGTGCTCGCGAGCGGGTGCGCGACGCGATCGGCGAGCTCTCCGCCGATGCTGCCGCCGCCGGCGTCACGCTCGCGATCGAGCCCCTGCACCCCATGTTCGGATCCGACCGGTGCGTGGTCTCCACGCTCGGGCAGGCACTCGACATCGCGGCGGGCTTCGACCCGGCCGTGGTCGGGGCGGCGGTCGACACGTTCCACGTCTGGTGGGATCCGCAGGTGCTCGAGCAGATCGCCCGCGCCGGCCGTGAGGGCCGCATCGCGACGTACCAGGTGTGCGACTGGAAGACGCCGCTGCCCGTCGACGTGCTGCTCAGCCGGCACTACCCGGGCGACGGCATCGTCGACTTCGGATCGCTGACGCAGGCGGTCGTCGCGACGGGGTACGACCGCGACATCGAGGTGGAGATCTTCAACGCCGACATCTGGGCCCAGGATCCGGCCGAGGTCGTCCGCCGCACGGCGGAATCGTTCGGCGCGGCGGTCTCCCCGCACCTGCGGTAACCGCTCGTCGTATCCCGCGAGACCGAACCTGCGTCACGAGACCGACGTTCTTATCGTGGGTTTCGGGACGGAGGTTCGGTCTCAAGGGGGAACGCGGTGCGACGTGCCGAGGTCCGGCGAGACCGAGCGCCACCGGAGACCGAGCGCCACCGGAAACCGAGCCCGACGCCACATGAAAGGCTGAACGCCATGACCATCCGACCGGGGCTGTGCTCCGTCACCTTCCGCCAGCTGGATCCGGCCGCGATCTCGGCGCTCGCAGCGAGCGCCGGGCTCCAGGCGATCGAATGGGGCGGCGACGTGCACGTGCCCCCGGGTGATGCCGCGCGCGCGGCCGAGGTCGCGCGGATCACGGCGGACGCCGGGCTGGCCGTCGCCTCGTACGGTTCGTACTTCCGCGCGGATCCGGCGGAGGACATTGCGCCGATCCTCGACTCCGCCGCGGCGCTCGGCGCGGATCGGATCCGCGTGTGGGCGGGACGGATCGGATCGGCGGACGCCACCGCGGCGGGGCGCGCAGCGACCATCGACGCCCTTGCCTCCGCCGCTGAGCAGGCGGGGAGGCGCGGGATCTCGCTCGCCCTGGAGTTCCACGGGCGCACGCTCGCCGATGACGCCGAACAGACGCTCCGGGTGCTGGACGACGTCGCCAGCCCGCATCTGTCGACCTACTGGCAGCCCACTGTCGCGGCCTCCGACGCGGCCGCCGTGGCCGAGTACGCCCGCATCGCCGACCTGGTCTCCGCCGTGCACGTGTTCTCGTGGTGGCCTGCGACCGAGCGGCTGCCGCTCACCGCGCGTGACGGGTTGTGGCGTGCGTTCTTCGCCGCGGCTGCCGCCGCCCCTGCGCCCCCACGCGACGCACTGCTCGAGTTCGTGCCGGACGATGATCCGGCGGCACTCGCGGCCGAATCGGTTGCGCTGCGCGGGTACCTCTCGGCGGGAATGTCGCGGACTATGCTCGGGGCATGAGCCCGGTAAGCCCTTCCCCGCGTGCGGTCTCCTCAGACGCTCACGCGGCCACGCTGCAGGACGTCGCGCGGGAGGCCGGGGTGTCGCTGGCGACCGCATCTCGCGTGTTGAACGGCTCTGAGCGCAAGGTCGCCGGAGCCTTCCGCGAGCGCGTGGAGCGCGCCGCGGAGGCGCTCGGATACACCCCGAACATGTCGGCCCAGGCAACGGCACGCGGGCACTCGCCGGTCATCGCGCTGCTCGTCGCCGACATCGCCGATCCCTATTTCGGTCAGATCGCGGCGGGTGTCGCCCGCGGCGCGGACGAGCGTGGTCTCGTCGTGACGATCTCCATCACCGAGCGGGACCCGGAACGCGAGAACAGGATCCTGCGCGCTCTGCGTGGCCAGCGTCCGCAGGGCCTCATCCTCGCGGCCTCCCGCGCTGACGGCATCGACGAGGGGGCGGGATCCGTTTCGAGCGATTCCGAACTCGAGGCGTTCGAGCGCTACGGCGGCCGCGTCGTCGCGTTCGGCGACCGCCCGACCGGCGCCGGGGACCGTGCTCGGGCGATCACCATCGACAACGCGGGCGGTGCGGAGGAGCTCGGCCGACGCATGGCCGCACTCGGATACCGCACCGCGATCGGCATCGGCGCCGCCGAGGGGGTGCGCACCTCCGACGACCGTCTGAACGGGTTCGCCCGCGGATTCGGGTCGGGCGGAGGTCACATGGAGCGGATCCACCGCGGCGACTTCCGGCGGGAGTCGGGCGCGGCGGCCATGGCGGCGGCCCTGGCGGAGGGGGTCGAGCCCGGCACGCTCGTGTTCGGGATGAGCGATGTCGTGGCGCTCGGCGCGATCTCCGCCATTCGAGCCGCGGGGCGCGAGGTCGGCGCCGACATCGCGGTCTGCGGATTCGACGACGTACCCGCGAGCGGTGACGTGACACCCGCGCTCACAACGGTGAGACTGCCGCTCAACGCCGCCGGCTACCAGGCGTTCCGCGCCATCGTCGATGACGACTGGACTCAGGGTCCGTTGCCTGTCGAGGTCGTGGTGCGGGGCAGCACCCCGGGAAACGGCCAGGCAGGCTAAGCGCGTCCCTGGTGCGTTCCCAGGGGCGTTGAGTGACGAGGACGGAGACGCCCTTCGTCTCGTCGCTGCGCTCCGCGCTCAGCCCTCGAGCGCGGCGCTGACCACGGCTCTGGCCTCCTCCTGCACGCGGGCGAGGTGGTCGGGCCCGAGCAGCGACTCGGCGTAGAGCTTGTAGACATCCTCCGTGCCGGAGGGGCGTGCGGCGAACCAGGCGTGCTCGGTCTGCACCTTGAGGCCGCCGATGGCCGCGCCGTTACCGGGGGCATGCGAGAGCTTGGCCGTGATCGCCTCGCCGGCGAGCTCGGTGGCGGCGACGGATGCCGGAGACAGCTTGCCGAGCGTGGCCTTCTGCTCAGGCGTCGCGGGGGCGTCCACGCGCTGATAGGCGGAGGCGCCGAACGCCTCCTCGAGCTCGCGGTAGCGCTCCGACGGGGTCTTGCCGGTCACGGCGATGATCTCCGCGGCCAGCAGGCACAGCAGGATGCCGTCCTTGTCGGTCGACCACACGGATCCGTCCTTGCGCAGGAACGACGCCCCGGCCGACTCCTCGCCGCCGAACGCGACGGAGCCGTCCAACAGCCCCGGCACGAACCACTTGAACCCGACGGGCACCTCGAGCAGGCGCCGGCCCAGCGACTCGGCGACGCGGTCGATGATCATCGACGACACCAGGGTCTTGCCGATCGCGGCGTCGCGGCCCCAGCCCGCGCGGTGCGAGAACAGGTAGTCGATCGCGACCGCGAGGTAGTGGTTCGGGTTCATCAGGCCCGCGTCAGGGGTGACGATGCCGTGCCGGTCGGCGTCGGCGTCGTTGCCCGTGAGCACGTCGAAGTCGCCCTTCTTCGCGACCAGGGACGCCATCGCCGACGGGGAGGACGGATCCATCCGGATCTTCTCGTCCCAGTCCAGCGTCATGAACCGCCAGGTCGGGTCGACCTCGGGGTTGACCACGGTCAGATCGAGGCCGTGCATCTCGCCGATGAGGGCCCAGTACTCGACCGACGCGCCGCCGAGCGGATCCGCTCCGATCCGGATGCCGGCCTTCTTGATCGCGTCGATGTCGATGATCGAGGGCAGGTCGCGCACATAGGCGTCGCGGAAGTCGTAGGTGCCGAGCTCGCTCGTGTCGATGTCGGCGAAGCGGGTGCGCCGCACGCCCTCTAAGCCCGCCTCGATGAGCTCGTTCGCACGGTTCGCGATCCAGCCGGTCGCGTCGGTGTCGGCGGGGCCGCCGTGCGGGGGGTTGTACTTGAAGCCGCCGTCCCGCGGCGGGTTGTGCGACGGGGTGACCACGATGCCGTCGGCGCGGCCGGGCTCGTCGTCCGTGCGGTCGCGGTTGTACGTGAGGATCGCGTGGCTGAGTGCCGGCGTCGGCACCCAGGCGTCGCGTGCGTCGACGAGCACGTCGACGCCGTTCGCGACGAGCACCTCGATCGCGCTGCGCTCGGCCGGACGGCTGAGGGCGTGCGTGTCGCGGCCGAGGAACAGCGGGCCGGTGATGCCCTGCGCGGTGCGGTAGTCGACGATCGCCTGGGTCGTGGCGAGGATGTGCTGCTCGTTGAAGCTGCCGCTCAGCGAGGATCCGCGATGCCCGCTCGTGCCGAAGACGACCCTCTCCGTGGAGATCTTCGGATCCGGGATCCGGTCGTAGTAGGCGGCGATCAGCTCGTCGACGTCGATCAGGTCGCTTTCCTCCGCGGGGAGGCCGGCACGGCTCGTCATGGGGATAGTCTGCCGCGCCGGGCCGCGCAACGCACCATCGTTTCGGCGCGGGGCATCGATCGGGCAGGTGGCCGACCTCGTGCGCCCGCCCGCGTCATCGACCGGAGGCGGGGACGCGCCCCGGACTAGGCTGAACGCCGTGACCGATGCCGCCCCCGCCCGCCGCACCTACAGCTACCTCGGCCCTGCGGGGACGTTCACCGAGGCGGCGCTGGAGCAGGTGCCCGAGGCGCGCGGACACGACTGGCGCCCGGTGCACAACGTGGGCGAGGCGCTCGCCGACGTGCTCGAGGGGCGCAGTGACGCCGCGATGATCGCGATCGAGAACTCGGTCGAGGGCGGGGTCACCACGACGCTCGACGCGCTGGCCACCCTGCCGGGCCTGCGGATCGTCGGCGAGTACCTGGTGAAGGTCGACTTCGTGCTGGTCGCCGCTCCGGGGACGCGCATCGAGGACGTCACGGTCATCGCCGCGCATCCGGTCGCCTACGCCCAGTGCTACGGCTGGCTCGGCGAGCACATCCCGACCCACCAGCACGTGCCCGCGGCGAGCAACGTCGCCTCGGCGCTGGGGATCCTGGACGGCTCGCTCCCGGCGGACGCCGCCATCGCGGCCCCCGGCATCGTGGCGCACCACGAGCTCGAGCTGCTCGCCGACGGGATCGGCGACAACGACAACGCCGTCACGCGCTTCGTACTGGTCGCGCGCACGACCGCGCCGGCCCCGCCGACCGGCGCCGACAAGACCTCGCTCATCGTCGAGCTCCCCGAGGACCACGCCGGTGCGCTGCTCGAACTGCTGGAGCAGTTCTCCACCCGCGGCATCAACCTGTCGCTGCTGCAGTCCCGGCCCATCGGCGACGAGCTGGGCCGGTACCGGTTCGTCCTCGACGCGGACGGCCACATCCAGGACGAGCGCATGGCCGACGCGCTGCTCGGCATCCGCCGGTTCAGTCCGCGCGTGGTCTACCTCGGCTCGTACCCGCGCGCCGACCGTCGCATCGTGCAGTATCCGGAGCGCTACGCGGACGACGTCTTCGTCGAGGCCCGCGACTGGCTGCGCGGGCTGATCGCGGGCGAACCGGAGGCCTAGGCCGGGTCCTGGCGCCTCCGGTGTCCCGTGCGCGTCCCGACCCGGGTGCATCTGCGCCGAGCGATTGTCCGGTCGGGCGGCCCTCTACGGTGGAGTCATGATCTCGAGTGGGCTGCTTGTCGCGGGGCTGGTCGTGGTGGCGGTCGCCGCCGCGGTGATCGTGATCCTGGTGCGCGCGCTGAGGCGCCCCCGCGGTGCCGACGACCGTGGCATCGGTGCGACCCTGCCATCGGGCGCCGTGCTGAACCCGTCGTCGGGCATGCATGCGACTCCGCCCGCCGCGTCAGCGGATCCGGGCGCGATGGGCACGCGAACGAGTCCTGAGTTCATGGCCGGTGCCACGGTCGGTCCCCAGACCTCTCCGCTTCCCGACGCCGACACCGGGGCGGCCGCGGGCTCCCACATCGTGCCGAACGAGGTCCTCACCCTGGTGGCCGACGGGCGGGTCGACGAGGCGGTGACGGCTCTCATGGCGGCGACGGGCCGGCACGAACCGGAGTGGGCGCGGCGTGCGGTCGACGGGCTCTCCCGCTCCGATGTCCGCTCGTTCCTGAGGACGGGCGGGGCGGATCCGCACGCGAACCCCGCCGACGACGGAGTGACGCGGACGACGTCGACGAGCTCGACGACGGTCAGCTGGTCGAGCACCGCGTCCCGGCGTCATCGAGCGGAGCCGGCCGCACCCGAGGGGACGACGGCGTCGTCGTTCTCGGCGAAGCTCCCCGACGAGATCATCGCTCTCGTGCAGCAGGGCCGGACCGCCGAAGCCGAGACTCGGATCCGCTCGGAGCTCGGGATCGGCGCCGACCAGGCCCGGCACGTCGTCGAGACGATCGCCAAGCTCGGCACCCTGTTCTGAGCAGCGAGCACGCCGTCGGGCGAGTCGGGCCGCCCGTCAGCCCGCGAGCAACTCCAGCGTCTGCGTCCGGCCGGGCGTGCGGTCGGGATCCTCGGCGGCGAAGGATCCGGCGACCGGCGAGACCATGATCTCGTCCACGCCGTGCTGCGCGGCGAACGCCTCGAGCTCTGCGCGCACGGTCGTGGCGTCGCCGACGAACCAGTTCGCGAGCGCCGCAGCGTGGATCTGCTCCTCCTGCGCATCGGGGTTCGCCGCAAGGGCCGCGCGGGCCTGCTCCACGGTCTCGAGTGCCGTGAGCGGACGGTTCAGGCGCAGGCGCGCCATCATGCGCAGCTGCGGGATCGCCCGATCCGACGCCTCCTTGGCCGTGGGCGCCGCCACCACGTTCGCGGTGAGGAAGGTGCGCGGCTCGGGGTGCGCCTCGGTGGGACGGAAGCCCTCGCGGTAGAGCGAAAGGGCCCGGTCGAGTCCCTGCCCGGAGAAGTGGTTCGCGAACACGTACGGCAGACCGAGCGAAGCGGCGAGCTGTGCGGAGTAGTCGCTGGATCCGAGCAGCCACACCTCGGGGGCGCCTGCGGCCGCAGGCGTGGAGCGCACCGCGTACTCGCCGCCCGAGGTGAACTGCACGGTCGCGCCGTCGGGCTGCAGCATGAGCGCGATGTCCTGCACGTGGTCGGGGAAGTGCTCGACGTCGCCGGCCGTGCCGGCTGCCCGCAGCAGCTGGGTGATGACCGGGTCGCTGCCGGGGGCGCGGCCGATGCCGAGATCGATGCGGCCGGGAGCGATCGCCTCGAGTGCGGCGAACTGCTCTGCGACGATGAGCGGCGCGTGGTTCGGCAGCATGACCCCGCCGGATCCGACCCGGATGCGCTGCGTGCGCGCGGCGGTTGCGGCGATCAGCACGGGCGGGGCAGTGGAGGCGACCGCCGGCATGTTGTGGTGCTCGGCGAACCAGTACCGCCGATAGCCGAGTTCATCGGCGCGCGCGGCGAGGGCGAGCGACGCCGACACCGCCTGGCCGCTGGTCTGCCCGGTGCGCACCGGGACGAGGTCGAGGACGGAGAGCGCGAGAGAAGACATCGCTTTCGACAACGCGAGCGGGTGCCGGGGCATTCCGGATCCGCATCTCTGCCGCGCCGCGGCCTGCGGTCGGGGCGCACGTCCGCGGCGCAGTGTGCGGCGGGGCGCCGAGCCACCCGCTTCTGTGCGAGCCACCCCCGTGCACGCCGCGCAGAAGGGGGTGGTTCGCGCGCAAAGGGGTGGTTCGGCGTTCCACGCGCGCGGTCGGGTGCCCGTCGGCGCTCGACGCGCGCGGCGCCCTCGCGCGGCACGCCCTCGCTCAGCGCCCCCCGGCGTGCCGTCCGTCTTGACCGTGCTGTCCGCACGGCGTAGTCCGGAGTCATGCACGGGTTCGCGGATCGCGCCGACGCCGGCCGGCGGCTCGGCGCGCTGCTGGTGGCGGATCCGCCCCCGGATCCGGTGGTGTTCGGCCTGCCCCGCGGTGGAGTGCCGGTGGCGGCCGAGGTGGCGCGGGCGCTCGGCGCTCCGCTCGACGTGCTCGTGGTGCGCAAGGTCGGCGTGCCCTGGCAACCGGAGCTCGCGATGGGCGCCGTCGGCGAGGAGGGCGCGGCGGTCCGCAACGCCGACGTCGTACGCGCCGCCGGAGTGGACGAGCAGACCCTGCGTGCCGTGGAACGCCGCGAACGCGCCGAGGTGCAACGGCGGGCGGAGCTGTTCCGCAGCGGGCGTGCGCCCGAGCCGCTCATCGGACGCACCGCGCTCATCGTCGACGACGGCATCGCCACGGGCGCGACGGTGCGCGCCGCCTGCGCGATCGCGCGAGCCAGGGGCGCGGCGAGGGTCGTGGTGGCGGTGCCGGTGGCGCCGCCGGAGGTGCTCGCGGAGCTGAGGGCCGGGTCGGATCCGGTTGCCGACGAGGTCGTCTGCCTCGAGGCGCCGGAGGGCTTCATGGCGGTGGGGATGCACTACGTCGACTTCCGGCAGACGCCGGACGGGGAGGTCGTCCGCCTGCTCGCCTCCAGTGGCTGACGGATCCGGTCCCGTCCCGACAGCGTCGCGACAGAGGCGCGACAGCAGTGCCCCGCTACCCTGGCGGCATGGACGCCGAGATCTTCTACGTGCTGGTCGGATCCGTCATCGTCGCGGCGGTCGCACGCTGGCGCGGATGGCCGGCGCCGCTGCTCGTGACCGTGGTTGCGCTCGCCGTGTCCTTCATCCCGGCGGTGCCGAACCTCCGGATCGACGGGCACGTGCTGCTCACGCTCGTGCTGCCACCGCTGCTGTACTCGGCGTCGCTCGACGTGTCGTTCGTGAGCTTCCGGCGCAGCATGCCGCAGATCCGGCGGCTCGGCATCGGCCTGGTCGTCGTCACGACCGCGGCCGTCGGGCTCGTGGCGTGGCTGCTGATGCCGTCGCTGACCCTGCCCGGCGCCTTGCTGCTCGGCGCGATCGTCGCGCCGCCCGATGCCGTCTCCGCCGCCGCGATCGGCCGCAAGCTGGGCCTGCCGCGGCGGGTGATGACGGTGCTGTCGGGGGAGAGCCTGATCAACGACGCCACCTCGCTGACGCTTTACCGGGTGTTCGCCGCGATCGTCGCCGGCGCGACCCTCACCGTCTGGGACGGCGTCTGGCAGTTCCTGGTCGCGGTCGTCGTCGGCGTCGCGATCGGCGCGGTCGCCGGCCTCGGCATGCACCAGCTGCGGATGCGCATCTCGGATCCGGTGGTCATCGGCACCTTCGGGCTGCTCGCGCCCTTCGGGATCTACGCGATCACGGAGCACCTGAACGGATCCGGGGTGCTCGCGGTCGTCGCAATGGGGCTCGTGGTCGGCTACAACGCGCCTCGGACCAGTTACGCGACGCGGATGCAGGAGGCTCCGATCTGGCTGTCTGCGGACTTCCTGCTGGAGGCGTTCGTGTTCGCGTACATCGGACTGCAGCTGCCGCCGGTGATCGGCGAGCTGGGCGCGACGCAGGTCGGTGGCGTGCTCTGGCTCGCGACGGCGGTGTTCGTGGTGGTGCTGCTGGTGCGGCCGCTGTTCGTGTATCCGGCATCGGCCTGGGGTGCGTTCTGGTCACGGCTGCGGTTGCGGCAGTTCGAGAAGGCCCTCGCGTCCGGGCAGTTCCAGAAACGGGTCGACGCCGTCGCAGAGAAGCAGCGGAGGCGGGGCTGGACGGGCCGTCGACCGAGCGAGGAGGAGCTGCGCGAGCGGTTCCAGGAGTCGCAGCTGAGCTGGCGCGACAACGCCGTGATCTCCTGGGCAGGGATGCGCGGCGTGGTCACCCTGGCGACCGCGCTCGCCGCGGCCGATCTCGCCGGGCTCGACACGGAGGCGGCCCACGCGATCGTCGTCGTCGCGTTCCTGGTGACGGTGGGCACCCTGCTGCTCCAGGGGCTGACCCTGCCGCTGCTGATCCGCGGGCTCGGCGTCGCCGACGTCACCGATGAAGATGAGGAGGATCGCCGGCAGCTGGCGCAGGTGCGCACCCGCACCCGCGAGGCGGGCAAGGTCTTCCTCGACGAGAAGCGCGCGGCGTGGGAGCGGAAGCACGGTGCGGCGTCGCTGGGCTGGTTCGACCGCTTCGCGCAGCGGTTCACCCGCGTGGAGCGGGATACGGAGAAGGGGCAGCGCGATGAGGACGCCATGCCCCGCCCGAGCCGGGACGAGCTCGTCGGCCTGTCGAAAGGCTGGCTGCAGGTGCGCCGCGACGTGCTCATCGCCGAGCGCGACGCCGGCACCCTGAACGAGGAGGTCATGCGCGAGCTCATCACGGCGATGGACGCCGAGGAGCTCGCGCTCGACACCCGGATGGCGACGGGTCCTGCCGAGCGCTGACGCCGGATCCGAGGACGGGAACGAGCGGATCCCTGGACGACGGATGGTCGTTGAGCGAGGACGCCGAAGGCGACCGAGACGAAACGCGGTGCCCTCGCGAGATCACCGCGTTTCGTCTCGCTCGGCCTGCGGCCGTGCTCGCTCAACGACCCCGAATCACTTGGGATCTGCCCGCGGATGCATCCCAAACTGGGATGCAACCGGAGTAGAGTGCGACCATGAGCACTCAGATCGCCGTGCGTCTGCCGGATCCGGTCGTCGCGTTCCTCGACGAAGAGGTCGCCGCGGGACGCGTGAGCAGCAGGGCCGCGCTGGTCGCATCGGCGCTGGAGCGGGAGATGCGCCGGCTGCTCGCCGAGCGCGATGCGGAGATCCTGCACCGAGAGGGCGCGGCGGATGACCTGGACGGGCTCGTCGACTGGGCGGCGAACCACCTGGACGTCGGCGACTGATGCGTGAGATCTGCCTGGCACGGCTGGACAAGACCCGGCCGGTGCTGGTGCTCACTCGCGAGGCCGCGCGGCATGCGATGACGAAGGTCACCGTCGCGCCGATCACCTCCACGGTGAAGGGGCTCAGCAGCGAGGTGTCCGTGGGGCCTCGCAATGGACTGGATCACGACTGCGCGGTATCGCTCGACAACGTCCTCACGATTCCGGTGGATCGACTGGGGCGCACGATCGGCTTCCTCGGAGAGGACCAGGAACGGCTGCTCGTGCGTGCGGCGGTGCTGGCTTTCGATCTCGACGTCGCCCTGCTGGAGTCCTGAGGGAGACGGGTCGACGAACGAGGCCCTCGGATCCCGAAGGATCCGAGGGCCTCATTCGCGCAGGAGCGTCAGCGCGCGGCGGATCCGACCGCGGCCTCGTCGGCGGCGGACTCGACGGCCTCGGGCGCCTCGTCGTCGATGTCCTCGGCGAACGGCAGACCGTTGCGCGGCGCGTTGTAGAGGTCGAGGTCGAGGATGCCCTCGCGCTTGGCGACGATCGTCGGCACCAGAGCCTGACCCGCGACGTTGACCGCGGTGCGGCCCATGTCCAGGATCGGGTCGATCGCGAGCAGCAGGCCGACGCCCTCGAGCGGCAGGCCCAGCGTGGACAGGGTGAGGGTCAGCATCACGATCGCGCCGGTGGTGCCGGCGGTCGCGGCGGATCCGACCACGGAGACGATGACGATCAGCAGGTACTGCATGATGCTCAGGTCGATGTGGAAGAACTGGGCGACGAAGATCGCGGCCAGGGCCGGGTAGATCGCGGCGCAGCCGTCCATCTTGGTGGTGGCGCCGAGCGGCACGGCGAACGAGGCGTAGCCGCGGGGCACGCCGAGGTTGCGCTCGGTCACGCGCTCGGTCAGCGGGAGCGTGCCGATCGACGAGCGGCTCACGAAGCCGAGCTGCACCGCGGGCCACACACCCGTGAAGTACTGCTTGATCGAGAGGCCGTGCGTCTTCACAAGGATCGGGTAGACCACGAACAGCACGAGCGCGAGGCCGATGTAGATGGCGCCCGTGAACCAGGCGAGCGAGGTCAGCTTGTCCCAGCCGTAGTTGATCACGGCGGATCCGATGAGGCCGAAGGTGCCGATCGGGGCGATGCGGATGATCCACCACAGCACGCGCTGGATGACCTTGAGCAGCGACTCCGTGAAGGCGAGGAACGGCTCTGCCTTGCGGCCGGCCTTGAGGGCGGCGATGCCGACCGCGGCGGCGACCACGATCACCTGGAGGATGTTGAAGTTAACGCCCGAGACGAAGGTGCCGTCGGTCGGGCCGGCGGTCGTGTTGACGGCCAGGCCGAGGAAGTTCTGCGGGATCAGGCCGAGCAGGAAATTCCACCAGGTGCCCTGGGTGGGCACGGTGCCCTTCACGAGGTCGGTGCCGGCGTGCGCGCCCGGCTGGATGGTGATGCCGAGCACGATGCCGATGGAGACGGCGATGAACGCGGTGATCGCGAACCAGAGGATGGTCTGACCGGCCAGGCGGGCTGCGTTCTGCACGCGGCGCAGGTTCGAGATGCTCGCGACGATCGCCGTGAAGATGAGGGGCACCACCGCTGCGCGCAGCAGCGTGACGTACGAGCCGCCGATCTTGTCGAGCGTGTCGGACAGCACCGTGTGAGTGTCGTGCGTGGCGCCCAGCTGGCGACCGATGAGGCCCGCCGCGATGCCGAGCACGAGCGCGGCGATGATCTGGAAGCCGAACGAGGTCAGCAGTTTGCGGACGGGGCCGCGCGTGTCCGGCGCCTTGGGGCGCCGTGCCGCGGGGGTGGTTGTGCTCATCAGAGACTCCTGGTCGGAGCGCGTGGGTGCGCCGGGGAAGATCGGCGCGGTTCGCGCCAGGTCAGCGGGCGCCGTGGCGCCGGATGAGTTCAACGCTATGAGTCCGCTGGTATTCCGGGGTCGGGTGTGACGAACGATGACGCAGGCTCGCGGCGCCGGGGGCGCTCGATGGGGGTAGTTGGGCGGGCGCTCCCCGGGGGTCGTTGAGCGAGCGCAGCGAGACGAAACGCGGCGCACCTGCGGGCGCACCCGGATCCGGTCCCGAAGCATCTCTCGAGGGGCCCGGATCCGGGTGGCTCCTCCTCGCCGTCACCCGGCGCTGACGATGCTCTCCGCAGTCATCCACGCGTAGCCGTCGGGGTCGGTGAAGGTCCCGCCCGCGACGACCGCGAGCCGGTGGGATCCGCTGCCGCTCGGGTCGATGCCGACCTGCTTCGCGAGGGAGGCGCGCTTGTAGAGAGCGAGCTTGACGTCGCCCGAGTCGAACTCGACGTAGGACGGGAAGCTCTTCGCGACGGTCAGGCCCTGCTCCTGGTAGAAGCGCTTGCTGGTCTTGACGCTGTCGACGCCGAGCAGCAGGACGAGCCGCTCGACCTCACCCGTGGCGGGCGCGGTGGCGGTCTTGTTGGCGCTCGCGATCTGCCAGGCGGTGCCGTCGGGCGCGAGGAACGAGCCGCCATAGCCCCAGAGGCTCTTGGCGACCGGCTTGATGACTTTCGCCCCGGCGGCCAGCGCCCGCTCGACGGCCGCGTCGACGTCGCCCGGCTGCACGAAGATGAGCGACGGAGCGAAGCCGCGGAACCCGCTGCTCGGCTCGGAGGCGGCGCGGACGGCGACGCGCTCCGCCAGTCCCAGTGCGTCGCGGTAGAAGGCCTCGGCCGCCTGCACGGCCTCGGGTTCGGTCTCGATGGTGATGCGCTGAATGTTCATGCTTCGAGTCTCGGATCCGGCGCCGCAGGGCGCTTCTCGATTCCTGCTCGATGCGGGGCGACGGTGCCGTCGGCTCCGGTGCGCGCGGACGCTGGCTACGGGAACAGCTGATCCAGCACCGCCCAGTCGCCCGCGTCGAGCGCTGCAGTCGCGGCAGCTTGGGCGGCGGGGGAGACATGCCCGGAGAGAGACCGGGCCCAGAGCGCCCGAGCGGTGTCCAGATCGTGCGTGCGCACGGCGGCGCCCATCTCGTAGATCGTGCTGTTGTAATCGACCGTGTTGGTCACATTCGGGATCGCGTCGAACGGTACGTAGGGGTCGATCCAGGGGATCGACGGGTCGGGGCGGAGGATCAGCTGCGCACCGGGCTGGATCGCGGCGCCGAGAACGTGGTCATACAGGGCCACGTTCCCGTACTCGATGCAGAGGCGCTGCCCGATCGAGATCAGGTTGTCGTTCGGAGCGACGATGTAGGAGTAGATGCCCTGCGCGTTGCTGACCACCTCGCCGCGCGCACCGGGCCTTGTGCCTCGGTCCGTCAGTGCGTCTGCCTTCACGAGCGTCGGAACCATGTGGGCCTTGTCTTGACCACTGAGGCTGATGGAGGCCTCCGCAGGGCAGTCTCCGGATCCAGCGTCCTTGCTCGGCGTGGGGGAAGGGGCGGGATCCGACACGGCTGTCGGACGCGTCGACGTCACCGCACTCGCGGCCGGGTGGCCGATGCCCCCGAGCGCGGCGAACGCGGGATAGGCGAGCACGACCAGGCCTGCGACGACGGCGGCGGCCACGACGCCGGTGGCGACCTTGGCTGCGCGGCTCACGAGGATCAAAATACTGCGGCCCCGGGCCTGCGCGCCAGAGGATTCGGCGTCGTGATTCGCGGGCAGATCTCAGGATTCGACCTGTGGACAGATCTTCGAATGTCGGTGGTCGCTGAGATCATGGGACATGGCTTCCTTCGATGCGATCGCAGCGTTGATCCCGGCCCTCCGGGGCCGGTTCGGCGCGGGTGCGAGCATCGACGATGCGCAGTCCGTGATCGTCGGTCTGGATGACGCGGAACTGGTGACCACGTTCGGGGAGACCGCGGAGTTGGGGGTTCTGATCGAGCAGCTGCAGGCGATCGAGGCGGGCGTGCTCCATGCCCGGTCGACCTGGCGTGCAGGGCACGAAGGCTTGGCGCAGCGGCTGGGGCATCGGTCGGCGGCGTCGCTGGTGCAGGCACTCGGCGGGATGAGCAAGGCGGAGGCGTCCCGGCAGGTGCGGGTGGGGGAGGCGCTCCTCGATGAGGGGCCCGATCCGGCGGAGGAGCCGGAGTCCTCGGCCGCCGTGGATCCAGGGTCCGAGGACTCCGCGGATCCCCGGCCCGCGGGCGTCGAGGGGAGCACTGCGGTGCCGCCCGGGCCGGATCCGGTGCTGCCGTGGTTCGAGCCGTTGCGTGCGGCGCTGCGGGCGGGCCGGTTGACGTCGGCGCAGTTCGATGCGATCCGTCGCGGGCTCGGTGAACCTCCCTCCGGGGCGGAGGAGGCGTGGTGGACCGCCGCCGGGCAGCTGGTGGAGGAGGCCTCGCGGCGCACGGTGGAGGAGTTGCTGGCACACGCGCGATGCGTGCGGGACCTGCTGGATCCGGTCGGGGCCGAGGAGCGTTGCCGGGCGCGGTACGAGCGGCGGGCGTTCCGCACCTGGCTCGATCAGGAGGGCACCCGGCGCGGGAGCATGGTGTTCGACGATGAGGGCGGGGCGTTCTTCGACACGATCTTCGCTGCGGCGTTGCGCCCGCGCCGGGGCGGGCCCAGGTTCGTCGACGCGGACGAGCAGGAGGCGGCGGCCGACCTGACCGCGGACGCGTGCTCCAATGATCAGCTCGCGTACGACCTGCTCCTCGATATCGTGCGCGCCGGCGTGCTGACCGACGCGCCCGCGGTCTTCGGCACTCGCCAGGCAGGGCTGCGGATCGTGCAGACCATCGACGCCACCGGCGCGTTCGGCCGCATCGCCGTCACCGAAGACGGGCTCACCGTCGTATCGGCAGCTGTCGCGGAGCGGCGGCTCTGCGAGGCGGGCGCGGTCACGGTGGCGGTCGACTCGTGCGGCAACCCGCTCGACGTCGGCCGCGAGGAACGGCTGTTCACGCCTAAACAGCGGATCGGGTTGGCGGTGCGCGATGGCGGCTGCCGATGGCCCGGGTGCGACCGGCCCGCGTCCTACTGCGAGGCGCACCACATCGACGAATGGCATCGCGACCACGGCCGCACCGACATCGACCGGGGGATCCTGCTGTGCCGGTTCCACCACGGGGAACTGCATCACGGCGGGTGGCGGATCACCCGAGACGGCAAGGACGACTTCATCCTCCGCGGGCCCGACGGGGCGACGACGATCCTCGCCCGGCGGCTGCCGCTGCGCTACCTCTGGGGAGACGTGGATCCGCCACCCAAACGGTTCCGCCCCGCCGCCTGACCGAGCCCGCGAAGGGTCCTCGGCCGGGTGAGCCGAAGCGCCTGGCCGTCGAAGCCTCGCCGCAGAACGCGCCTCGGCTACGGGAACAATTGATCCAGCACCGCCCAATCGCTGTCATCGAAGGCCTTCGTCGCGGCGGCCTCGGCAGCCGGGGAGACGTGGCCGGACACGAGCCTGTTCCAGATCGTTCGGGCGGTGTCCAGATCCTGCGTGCGCACAGCGGCGCCGATGGCTGCCAGTCCGTCGGTGTAGTCCGCGTTACTCACTCCCGGCACCTCGTCATACGGGTGGTAGGAATCGATCCACGGGAGCGTGGGGTCGGGGCGGACGATCAACTGCGCGCTCGGTTGGATGGCGATGCCGACGACGTGGTTGAACCGCGCGAGCGTCCACTGGTCGAAGCACAGGCGATCCTCGATCGCGAACAGGTTGTCGTTGGGGGCGACGACGTACGCGTAGACGCCGTCGGCATGCGTGACGATGTCTCCCCGCGCTCCGGGCCGGGATCCGCGGTCCTGGATCGCGTCGGCTTTGAGCAGGTGTGCCGCATCGCCCATCAGGTTGTAGGACGCCTCGGCGGTGCACCCGTCCGGGCTGGGCGTGGGCGAAGCGGTGGCGACCGGAGTACTGCGAGGCCTGGCCGAAGCCGCCGCGGCTGCGGCGGGACGCCCGATGCCGCCGAGGGTGGCGAACGCGGGGTAGGCCAGCACCACCAACCCCGCGACGACGGCGGCGGCACCGACCCCGGTGGCGACCTTGGCGACACGACTCACGACGACAACCGTACGACGGCGCGCCCTCGCGCGACAGAGCGGTGTCGCGGTGGCGATGACACGCCGCCATAGATTGCGTCAGTTCACGCAGGGTACGTTCCCCGACTGCAGCGGGGACGACGAGTCCGTGTAGACCGGGTTCGGCGTCGCCGGGGCGGAGGACCCGGACGACCCGGATCCGGACGTCGATCCCGGAGACGACGACGGCGCCGGGGACGCAGAAGGCGCAGCGGTCGGCGGGTTCAGCAGGTCGTGCACCTGTGCGCGGATCGCGTCCACGTCGACGATGTTCACGCTCTGCCCGTCGATGGTGTCGAAGTGGTCGATCGGCAGCGTCACGAACGAGATGTTGCCGCCGGCCAGGCTCTGCGCCTGCTGCGCGAACGACAGCAGATCCAGCTGGTCGTCGAGCGCGATGTCCTTCTTCGCCACGTCGATGAGCTTCTGCAGCTTGCCGAAGTCGGTGAACGTTGACGCCTGCTTGAGCTTCACCGCCAGCGACACCATGAACGCCTGCTGGCGTCGGGTGCGATCCAGATCCGTCATGTCGAAGTCGCTCGACGTGGTGTCACGGCGCTGCCGCACGAACGCCATCGACTGCGCGGCGTTCAGCTCCTGCACGCCGGCGGGGAAGTCGGCGCCCGAGAACGTATCGGCGGTCGCATGGTTCAGGCACACCGTGATGGGCTGCACGGCCTCGGCCACCTCGTAGAAGGCGGCCATCGTCACCTCGACGAAGTGATCGATCCGCACGTCGCCGAGGAACGCCGACACCGTCTTGATCGTGCTCTGCCGCGCCGCCGTGCGGGACTGCTGATACGCGTCGGCCTCTGCGACGCCCTTGTCCGTCAGCTTCTGCATCGAGGCGTTCATGGCATCGCCGTACGCCTCCTTGATCTTGCCCTTGTCCACGCCACCGGGGGAGTCGGGGAAGTCCACGTAGTCGTCGCGCGGGATCGAGATCCCCACCGCCTTCCCGCCGTTCGCGGGGATGTGGATCAGCATCAGCACGTTCGTGTTGTAGCCGCCGACCGAGGCATCCTCCGCGTGGATCTGGTCGTAGATCGCCTGCGGGAACGGCTTGCCGTTCTCATCCACCCGGCTGTCCAGACCCATGATCAGGATGTTCGTCTCGCCGGTGTTCTGCTTCGGCCCCGTCACGCCGGCGATCGACGAACGATGGATCCCGTTGTTCGCGTCGGCGTAGGTGATGACCACGAACGCGGCCGCGGCGATCAGCGCGAGCACGATCACAGCGATGATCCCCACGACCCACCGGCGTCGTCGATACATGCGGCGCCGGGCGGCGTGCTGGGGGCTCATCGTCATCGTCCGGATCCGTTCCTGTCGGGGGCAGTTGTCGTGCGGGTCTGCGGTCTGGCGGGACTTCGATCTTCCGACGGGCACCTGTGCAGACTCCGGGAGCGCCTGTGCGCGCTCTGGGAGAGGTGGAGATGGGAGGCAGGAAGACAGGTGCGCCGGATCCGGTCGCCGTGCGACGATGAGCGCATGTTCATGGTGACGACGAACGACGTTCCCGGCTATCGCGTGACCCAGGTGCTCGGCGAGGTCATGGGCCTCACCGTGCGCTCCACGAACTTCGGACAGGGCTTCACCGCGGGCTTCCGTGCCCTCGGCGGCGGAGAGATCCCCGAGTTCACGAAGCTCATGTACGAGAGCCGCTACGAGGTGATGAACCGGATGTGGGGCGAAGCGGTGCAGCGCGGTGCCAACGCGGTGATCGCCATGCGCTTCGACTCCGGCTCGCTCGGCAGCTTCAGCGAGATGTGCGCCTACGGCACCGCCGTGGTGATCGAGCCGATCGATGGCGCCGTGCCCGCGCCGGCCCAGCCTGCCGCACCGCCGGCCCCGCCCGTGGCCTGATCCAGGGAGGCTCGCGCTGCGGAGTCACGGGCCGGACCCAGCGCTCAGTCTCGCGCGGCCAGGACCAGCAGGTCACCCACCTCGCATTGCAGCGCCTCGCACACCGCGCGCAGGGTCGAGTAGCGGATCGCCCTGGCCCGGTCGTTCTTGAGCACCGACAGATTCACGATGCTCACCCCGACCATCTCGCTCAACTGGGTGAGCGTCATCCCGCGCGCGGCGAGCAGTTCGTCGAGGCGGCAGTGGATCCCGGTGTCGTCCTCGTCGGAGGCCGCGGGGGTCACACCAGGCCCTCCGTGTCCTGCTGCAGAAGATCGCGTTCTTTCTGAATCCGGATGCCCTGGTGGAACACCGCGGCAAGGGCTGACAGTGCGATCGCCCCGCCGACTGGAAGCAGACTCGCGGAGAGAACGAATGAGTCCGGGTGCCACGGCGATCCGGCGGGGAAGGCTTCGCGCACCGCCAAGGTGCTGGTGATGTCGCTCAGCAGATCGCCGGCGATCCCGACCACCAGGAGCACCACGGCGCCGACGATCAGCGCGCGGGTCACCGTGCGATGGAACGCCCGACCGCGCAGCGTCTGGAAGCAGATGATTGCGATCAACGCCGCCGGTAACGTCGAGACGATGAGGCTGCAGGTCTGGCTGATCGCCGCGAGGGCATGGATCCCCCCGCTCGCGTTCACCACGGTGAATCGTGCCATCGCGGCCGGGCTGCAACTGATCGACGGTCCGCTCGCGTCGCCGAACTCCGTGCACGGGAGGTCTGCTGGGAGAGGGACGGCGAACCCGGATCCGTCCAGTTCGACCCAGTTCGTGGTGACCGCCTTGATCATGATCATGATGAGCGCGAAGCCGGAGATCGCGACCCACCAACCGCTGAGTGAGAGCGCCATGTCAAGGATGAGTGTGGTGCTGCGACGGCGCCGCCCGCGCCAGAACACGACGATGCCGACCGCGAGCATCACGCCGAGGTAGATGGCGACCTGACCGAGCGAGCCCCAGAGATCTCCGTTGTAGGTGATCACACCAGGCCCTCCGCATCCTTCTGCATGCGCGCGCCGAGCTGGAACGCCGTAGCGATCAAGGCGAGCGCGAAGCCCCAGCCGAGAGGCGCGAGATCCAACTCGAGCAGGAACGGCCACAGCACGTGCGTGACCGACGGATCCCCGACGCTCAGGTGATCGACGACTTCCGCGCGCCCGATCGCGCCGGCGAGCTGGCCGAGCACGCCGCCGGCCATCACGAGGCACGCGGCGATCCCGATCGCGGTCGACATGGAGCGCCGGAACGGCCGAGACCGGATCAGCGAGACGCCGAGCCACCAGGCCACGGCGCAGACGCCGATCGTCGCAAGCGCGGGCAGTGCACCCTCGAGCACGAGCAGCAGGCGCGCGAAGAACGGCATCCCCTCGACCGTGACGTGCGCACTCGCGTAGTCCGACTGCAGCACGGCAGGCGCCTGTGCCAGCGCTTTCACGGTCCCGCCGTCGTGCATCGGGAGCAGGATCGTCGGCGCGAGCCCGAACAGGGCGACGGCACGCAGCACGATCGCGACGAGGGCGGCGATCGCGACGCTCACCGCGCCGGTGGCGATGAGCCCGAGCACGAACCCCTCGCCGAGACGGGATCGTGACGCTGCGGTAGCACTGCCCTTCGTGTTCATACCAGTCCCTCCGTATCCTTCTGCAGGCGTGCGCCTCGCCGGAACGCGATCGTGACGAGGCCCAGTGCGACGCCGGCGCTGAAAAGCGGAAGCCACGACCAGTACCGGTCTGAATCGACCGAGCCGTCGTTCTCGATGGAGAGGGCCGCAAGCACTCCATTGCGCCCGAACGTGTCCAGCATGAAGATCAGCGCGGGGGCGAGGGCGAGTGCCCAGCTGATCACCGCCAGGGCGCGCACCGTTCCCCGCGCGAAGAAGCGGCCGCGCAGGAACGACCATGCGATCCACAGCGTTCCACCCACGATGGTCAGTGCGGCCGCGGCGAAGACGGCGTGCGAAAGTGCGATCGCGATGATGCTGACGACATTCACGTTCGGCGCGATGACGAGGGCCTCGGTCGCGTAGCCGTGCAGGGACCCGACCCCTGATCCCACGGTCGCCTCGATCGGCTGCTGATCAATCGGCAGGATCCAGCCGATGCCGTCCGAGCGGAAGGTCTGCAGCGCCCGCAGCGAAACGAGGCCGATGATGACGACGCTGGCCAGCAGACCGACGATCAGCACGGTGATCGCGTCGGCGCGTTCGGATCGGGTCGTCAGCGCCTGCGAGGGCGCCGGTCTGAGATCGTTCATCGGCAACTCCTTATCGAGGAACGTTGTTATCGATGTTCGTTAACATAACGACAGTCGATAAGGGCGTCAAGGGATGAGCGGATCAGGGACCGTCGGCGGTCCCCAGGATCGGATCCGGATCCGCTCGCGTCACAGTCCGTCGCGCGGGTCAGCCGACGGCGAACAACGGCATACGGCCCTCGCCCGGTCGTTACTCTCGATGTATCCGGCACGAACTGTGCCATCGCCCTCACCGGGCAGCCCCCACCGGGCAACGAACAAGGAGTGACATGTTCGAGAGATTCACCGACCGAGCCCGTCGTGTCGTCGTCCTCGCCCAGGAAGAGGCGAAGATGCTCAACCACAACTACATCGGCACCGAGCACATCCTCCTCGGCCTCATCCACGAGGGCGAGGGAGCCGCTGCCAAGGCGCTGGAGTCGCTCGGCATCTCCCTCGAGTCCGTGCGCGAGCAGGTGCAGGACATCATCGGCCAGGGTCAGCAGCAGCCGACCGGCCACATCCCCTTCACGCCGCGCGCGAAGAAGGTGCTCGAGCTGAGCCTGCGCGAGGCGCTGCAGCTCGGCCACAACTACATCGGCACCGAGCACATCCTGCTCGGCCTCATCCGCGAGGGTGAGGGCGTGGCCGCCCAGGTGCTCGTCAAGCTCGGCGCCGACCTGAACAAGGTGCGCCAGCAGGTCATCCAGATGCTCTCCGGATCCCCGGGGCGCGAGCCGGCCGCCGTCTCCGGCGCCGCGCACGACAGCAGCCAGCAGCAGGCCCAGGGCGGATCGCAGGTGCTCGACCAGTTCGGGCGCAACCTCACCCAGGCCGCGCGCGACAACAAGCTCGACCCGGTGATCGGGCGCGAGAAGGAGATCGAGCGGGTCATGCAGATCCTCTCCCGCCGCTCCAAGAACAATCCCGTGCTGATCGGCGAGCCCGGCGTCGGCAAGACCGCCGTCGTCGAGGGCCTCGCCCAGGCGATCGTGAAGGGCGATGTCCCGGAGACGCTGAAGGACAAGCAGCTCTACTCGCTCGACCTCGGATCCCTCATCGCCGGATCCCGCTACCGCGGAGACTTCGAGGAGCGCCTGAAGAAGGTCACCAAGGAGATCCGCACGCGCGGGGACATCATCGTCTTCATTGACGAGATCCACACCCTGGTCGGTGCGGGTGCCGCCGAGGGTGCGATCGACGCCGCGTCGATCCTCAAGCCGCTGCTCGCCCGCGGCGAGCTGCAGACCATCGGTGCGACCACGCTCGACGAGTACCGCAAGCACTTCGAGAAGGATGCGGCCCTCGAGCGCCGGTTCCAGCCGATCCAGGTGCAGGAGCCGAACCTCCCGCACACGATCAACATCCTGAAGGGTCTGCGCGACCGCTACGAGGCGCACCACAAGGTGCAGATCACCGACGGCGCCCTTGTGGCCGCGGCGAACCTCGCGGACCGCTACGTCGCCGACCGGTTCCTGCCGGACAAGGCCATCGACCTGATCGACGAGGCCGGCGCCCGCCTGCGCCTGTCGATCCTGTCCTCCCCGCCGGAGCTGCGCGAGTTCGACGACAAGATCGCCAAGGTCCGCGAGGAGAAGGAGCTGGCCTCCGAGGAGCAGGACTTCGAGAAGGCCGCCTCCCTTCGCGACCAGGAGAAGGAGCTGCTCGCCGAGCGGCTGCGCCTGGAGAAGCAGTGGCGCGCCGGCGACGTCGCGACCAACGCGGTCGTCGACGAGGGCCTGATCGCCGAGGTGCTGGCCCAGGCCACGGGCATCCCGGTGTTCAAGCTCACCGAGGAGGAGTCCAGCCGCCTCGTCTTCATGGAGAAGGCGCTGCACCAGCGCGTCATCGGCCAGGAGGAGGCGATCGCCGCCCTGTCCAAGACGATCCGTCGTCAGCGTGCGGGCCTGAAGGACCCGAAGCGCCCCTCCGGCTCGTTCATCTTCGCCGGCCCCACGGGCGTCGGAAAGACTGAGCTCGCCAAGGCGCTCGCCGAATTCCTGTTCGACGACGAGGGAGCCCTGATCTCTCTCGACATGAGCGAGTTCGGCGAGAAGCACACCGTCTCGCGGCTGTTCGGAGCCCCTCCCGGGTTCGTCGGCTTCGAGGAGGGCGGCCAGCTCACCGAGAAGGTGCGCCGCAAGCCGTTCTCCGTGGTGCTCTTCGACGAGATCGAGAAGGCCCACCCGGACATCTTCAACTCGCTGCTGCAGATCCTCGAGGAGGGCCGCCTCACCGACGGCCAGGGGCGCGTCATCGACTTCAAGAACACCGTGATCATCATGACCACGAACCTCGGTTCGTCGGCGATCGCCGGTGGTCCGGTCGGCTTCCAGATCGAGGGCAACTCGCAGACGACCTACGAGCGGATGAAGGGCAAGGTCGACGAGGAGCTCAAGCGCAACTTCAAGCCCGAGTTCCTGAACCGTCTCGACGACGTCATCGTGTTCCCGCAGCTGAACAAGGACGAGCTGCGTCAGATCGTCGGCCTGTTCACGAAGCGCCTCAGCGACCGCCTGCTCGACCGCGACATGACGGTGGAGCTGACGGATGCGGCCAAGGACCAGCTCATCGAGATCGGGTTCGATCCGACGCTCGGCGCCCGCCCGCTGCGTCGTGCGATGCAGCGCGAGGTCGAGGACCAGCTGTCGGAGAAGATCCTGCACGGCGAGCTCAACCCCGGCGACCACGTGCACGTGGACGCGAAGGACGGGAAGTTCGTCTTCACGACGGGCCCGCGCGGCGAGAAGGTCTCCGTCGGCGTGAACACCGCCGGCACGATCCCGACCACGCCGGACATCGCGGCAGGCGCGGCCTGACCGGATCCGGTTCCCCACACGCGAAAGGGGGACGAGCACTTCGGTGCTCGTCCCCCTTTCGCGTGTTTCAGAGGTCGGTTCAGCGGCTCCGGGCGGTGGATGGACGGCGACGGCTCCGTGCAGAACGACGTCGGCGCTGCTGCCCCGCAGATGCGGACGCACCGAAGGACTCCAGGGCGCTGCGCGCGGCGGAGAGGGATGGATAACTGCCAAGGCGGCGGCTGTGCCGGTCGTGGAGGACGTGCGACGCACCGTCGACGGCCACGAAGCCGGCATACTCGCCGTCTCGGGTCGCCACGTACACGTCGTGGTCCGCCTGTTTCCAGGTGATGTTCATGGTGATACTTCTTCGTGCTGTCCGGCGGCGCGCGGCCGCCGGGAAAAGTCGGATCCTGTCCGGACGCGCGAAAACGCATCGGTGCGATTCGCGGATGTCACTCCGGACGGGTGGCCCGAGGTTCATCTCGAGGATTGATCTCAGGACCGGATGGCGCGGCGCCGAAGAGACGTCGGCGGGCCAGGCGCAATCCAACAGACTAGCAGATCTCGTGGCTTCGCGCATGCCGCCCGGGTCGCGCCCCTGAGTCATGCCCCCACGACACGGTGTCTGAGCCGAGCGCTCCTCCTTGCGCCGCTGCGACGGGGAGAGCGGGCGCGCAGGTCGAATAGCATCGCCCTGGCAGCACTCGACGAGGAGGACGGAGACGGCGATGGCGCGGTGGCACATCGAGGACATCGACGGGCTCATCTTCTCGGACGGATGGGTTCCCGGGGCCGGCGGCGTGCAGTCGATCGTGTCGCCCGGAGACGGCGGCGTCGTGGCGAAGGCGGGGCTCGCCGACGAGTCGGACGTCGCACGCGCGGGCGAGAGCGCGCTCGCCGCCCAGGCCGCCTGGGGTCGTACGTCCTACCGCACCAGAGCCGAGGTGCTCATGGGGGCGGCCGCCGCGCTGCGCGAGATCCGCGCGGACGTCGAGCATGTCCTGATCCGGGAGAGCGGCTCGCTCCCGGGCAAGGCGCGGCATGAGGTCGACAAAGCCATCGACGAGCTCGTCGCTGCGGCGGGGCTGGTGACGATGTCGCAGGGCGACCTGCTGCCGGTCGAGGATCCCGCGACGATCGGAATGGCGCGGCGGATCCCGGTCGGGGTCGTCGGCGTGATCTCGCCCTGGAACGCCCCGCTCATGCTCGCGATCCGCTCGGTCGCGCCGGCGATCGCGCTCGGCAACGCCGTGCTGCTCAAGCCCGACGTCAAGACGGCGTTCTCCGGAGGCGCGGCGATCGCCGAGGTGTTCCGCCGAGCCGGCCTTCCGGACGGCGTGCTGCACGTGCTCCCCGGCGGGCCCGAGACGGGGGAGGCCGTGGTGCGCTCCCCGCACACGAACGTGATCTCCTTCACCGGCTCCTCCGCCGCGGGCCGCAGGGTCGGCGAGGTCGCCGGGGGTCTGCTCAAGCGTGTGGTGCTCGAGCTCGGCGGCAACAACGCGTTCCTCGTGATGGCCGACGCGGATCTGGACCAGGCGGTCACCGCCGGCGTCGCCGGCTCCTTCCGGCATCAGGGACAGATCTGCATGGCGACCGGACGCCACCTCGTGCATGAGAGCATCGCCGACGAGTACGTGGAGCGCCTGCGGGCGGCCGCGGCGGCACTGGTGCCCGGCGATCCGCTCGCACCCGGTACGACGCTCGGCCCCCTCATCACCGCCGCGCAGACCGAGCGGGTGCACGGGATCGTCCAGGCGGCGATCGCCGACGGCGCCCGTGTCGTCCACGGCGGCGCCCACGACGGCCTGTTCTACGCACCGACGGTGCTGGACGGGGTGGACCGGGACAATGCGGCCTTCCGGTCGGAGATCTTCGGCCCCGTCGCGCCCGTCACCCGATTCCGGACGGAGGAGGAGGCCCTGGCGCTGGCCAATGCGAGCGACTACGGCCTCACGGCGGCGATCCACACGCGCGACGTCGCCCGCGCGCTCGGCTTCGCGGCGCGGCTGCGGGCCGGCATGGTGGCCGTCAACGGGCAGACGATCTACGACGCCGCGCACATCCCGATGGGCGGGATCGGCGCCTCCGGCAACGGCGGCCGACACGGCGGTCACTGGAACCTGGACGAGTTCACCTACTGGCAGTGGGTGACCGTCCCTACGATCTCGGGCTGAGAACCGGCCTGCGGGCGGAAGAGGGCGTGCTGCTCCGAGGGGGACGGCACGTCCTCCTTCGTCGTGTCCGGGGGCGATGACGGGTTGCGACATGGTGTCGGAATCGGCGGCCGACTTTCGCGTTCTCGGCACGTATCGTCGCGTTCCGACCCCTCCCTAGCCTGGGATTCCGCATTCGAGGAGGAATCCGTGACCGCATCCGTGAAGAGCCCCCGCGCCCCCCTGCCGCCGCTCGGCGAGGACGAGTGGCCCGAGGCCGTCGAGGTCGTCATCATGGGCGGCGGGCCGGTCGGCCTGAGCTGTGCGATCCTGCTCGCCCAGCGCGGCATCGACGTGCTGCTCGTCGAGCGGCGCGACTTCGTGTTCCGCTTCCCCCGCGCCCACCTGCTCAACCCGCGCACCATGGAGGCGTTCCACGACATGGGCGTCGCCGACGACATCTACGCCGCAACGCCCACACACGACCGCTGGCGCAAGGCGGTCTGGTACACGACCGCGACCGGACCCGGGCGCTTCGACGGACTCAAGATCGGCGAGGTCCCGGCATGGGGCGGCGGACCCGACGCCGAGCGTTACCGGGCCTCGAGCCCGCGAGCGTTCGCGAACATGCCGCAGCTGCGGCTGGATCCCCTCATCCACCGGCACGCGGTCGCCGCAGCACCCGGCCGGATCCGAGCGAAGCAGGAGGTCGTCGGCATCCGGCAGGACGCCGAGTCCGCGACCGTCGAGATCCGCGACGTGGTCTCGGACGAGGTCCGCGAGGTGCGCGCCCGCTACGTGATCGGCGCCGACGGCGGACGCGACAGCGCGGCTCTGCTCGGCGTCGAGCTGGAAGGGCCGCGGGACATGCGCGAGGTCGTGAACTACCACGTGAGCCTCGACCTGTCGGCATGGTCGGAGCCCGACGCGCTGCTCGGTCATTTCCTGCATCCGGCGGGCGGCGCGCGCCGGCGCGGCACGATCCAGGCGCTCGGCCCCACGCACTACGACCGCGACTCCGAGGAGTGGCTGGTCTCGGTCGCCGGCTGGATGGTCGAGGGGGATCCGAGCGACGAGCAGGTGCTCTTCGACTCGATCCGGCGCATGCTCGGCCTCGCCGAGGACCATGCCATCACCATGCACTCGATGACCCGGTGGACGTACAACGGACTGGTCGCGAAGCGGTTCCGCACCGGCCGCGTGTTCCTCGCGGGCGACGCCGCGCACAAGCACCCGCCGACGGGCGGCCTGGGCCTGAACAGCGGCATCCAGGACGCGCAGAACCTGTGCTGGAAGCTCGCCGCGGTGCTGGACGGCCAGGCCCCCGATGCGCTGCTGGATAGCTATCAGGCCGAGCGGCGGCCGATCGTGGCGTGGTACACCGCGCACTCGCTCGAGAACGCGAACCGGCACCCCCCGATCGCCGCGGCACTCGGCTTCAGCGAGGACGAGGCGGAGGGGTTCCGCAACCTCGAGGTGTTCGTGAGCGAGACCCCCGAGGGGGAGGCGATGCGCGCCCGCGTCGAGGCCGAGGTCGCGCACAATGCGCACGACTACAGCCAGCTCGGCGTCGAGGCCGGGTTCCACTACGAGGCGGGCGCTCTGGTGCCGGACGGCACTCCGGTGCCGGGCGACCCCGCCGACCCCACCGACTTCCAGGCGACGTCGCGTCCGGGCCATCACCTGCCCCACGTCTGGCTGGCGAGCCGCACCGCGGAGGGCGGCGCCGCGGTGTCCTCGCACGACCTCGTCGAGCGTGTGGGGCTGACCCTGCTCACCTCGGAATCCGCCGCGGGCCGGTGGCAGGAGGCGATCGACCTCATTGGCGGCGCCCTGCCGGTCACCGTCGTCGCGATCGACGACGCCGACGGCGCGTGGAACGGTGCGCGCGAGATCGGCGAGGACGGCGCGCTGCTCGTGCGCCCCGACCGCAAGGTCGCGTGGCGGTCGGCGGGCATGCCGGAGGACCCGTCGATGGTGCTCGACGACGCGCTCGCGGTGATCCTGCGCGGCGGCGACGTCCCCGTCGAGGACCCGGCCGAGCCGTTCCTGAAGCGCATCCGCGCCGCCGCGAGCGTCCTCGTGCAGTGACCTCCGAGCCGCGGCGCCCGAACCGCGGCGCCCGGGGCGGACCCGATTCGGACACCGTGTCGGATCCGTCCCGGGGAGTTTCCCGCAGCCGGCCGATCCGCCCCGATGCGGCCTCTCATAGCGTCGAGACAGCGACGAAGCCCCGGCCCTCCGGACCGCAGAAGACTAGAAGGAGCCCCCGTGATCATCGATGTCCACGGCCACATGTCCGCCCCGGATGCGTACTACGCGTGGAAGGCCTCGCTGCTCGCCGCCCGCGGCTCGCACGGCGGCAAGCCCCCGGTCATCAGCGACGACGCCCTCATCGCCTCGTACAACGCACCGCATCCGAGCTTCGGGAACATCTCGCACCTCGACCACATCGACGGGGCGGGGATCGATCTGCAGCTGCTCTCCCCGCGGCCGTTCCACGCGATGCACTCCGAGCGCCCGACGAAGATCGTCGAGTGGTTCACGGCCGAGACCAACAACCTCATCCACCGCGCGACCGAGCTCTTCCCCGGCCGCTTCCGGGGCGTCGCCGGGATCCCGCAGAGCCCGTACTTGAGCGTCGAGCAGTGGCTGCCCGAGCTGCGCCGCGCCGTCACCGAGCTCGGCTTCGTCGGGGCGATGGTCAACTCCGACCCCTATGAGGGCACCGAGGTGCCGCCGGCGATGGGCGAGCGCTACTGGTACCCGCTCTACGAGGCGCTCTGCGAGCTCGACGTGCCGATGCTGCTGCACTCGGCGGGGTGCAAGTTCCCCTCTCGCGAGCCGTACAGCCTGCACTTCATCCAGGAGGAGACGGTCTCGGTCTGGAGCATGATCCAGGCGAACGTCTTCGCCGATTTCCCGGATCTGAAGGTCGTCGTCGCGCACGGCGGCGGGGCGATCCCGTACCAGATGGGCCGGTTCCTGCCCTCGGTCGTGCGCACCGGCGTCTCCTACCTCGACAAGCTGCGCAACTTCCACTTCGACTCCTGCCTCTACACCCAGGAGAGCCTCGAGCTGCTGCTCAAGGCCGTCGGGACCGACCGCGTGCTCTTCGGATCCGAGAAGCCGGGCACCGGGTCGCAGATCGACCCGGCGACCGGGCGCTGGTTCGACGACATCCACCTGCTCATCGACGACATCGAGTGGCTCGACGACGACCGTCGCGCCGACGTGCTCGAGAACAACGCGCGCGCCCTCTTCCGTCTCTGACGGCCGCGCCCCGCACTCCGAGAAAGGATCCACCATGACCGAGATCGTCGCCGGATTCGGCACCTCGCACGGCCCGCAGCTCAAGGCCGCGCCGCCCGAGGCCTGGGAGACGCGCGGCGTCGCCGACCGTCGCAGCAAGGGCCTGAAGTTCCGCGGGGGCACGTACTCGTTCGAGGAGCTCAAGGCCCTCCGTGAGGACTTCTCCGCCGAGATCACCCACGACGTCATGCAGCGCCGCTGGGACAGCTGCCAGGCGTCGATGGACTCGCTCTCCCGCTTCATCGCGGATCAGGACGTGGACGTGCTCGTCATCATCTCGAGCGACCACAAGGAGACCTACGGCGACGAGTGGCTCGCACCGTTCTCGGTGTTCTGGGGCGACGAGGTCGCCCACGTGCCGTACACGCAGGCGCAGCTGGACGAGATGGCTCCCGGCCTCGCCGAGGCCGCGATGGGGGATGTGCCCGATCGCACGGTCATTCGCCCCACGCACCGCGCGCTCGGCAAGCACATCATCCAGTCGACCCAAGCGGATGACTTCGACACCGGCGCGACGGAGATCATCCCGGCCGGACGCTACGAGAACCACACGATCCCGCACGGCTTCGGTTTCATCTACCAGCGCTTCCTCGGCCAGGAGTCGACGATCCCGATGGTGCCGATCTTCATCAACACGTTCTGGGAGCCGAATCCGCCGAGCGCCAAGCGCTGCTACGACTTCGGACGCGCCGTCGGGCGGGCGATCCAGTCGTTCCCCGGAGACCTGAGGGTCGGCGTCGTCGCGTCCGGCGGCCTCAGTCACTTCGTCATCGACGAGAAGCTCGACTCCGAGTTCATCCAGGCGATGAAGGACCACGACGCCGCGTACCTCTCGTCGGTCCCCGCGGGCGAGATGATGTCGGGCGCCTCCGAGCTGCGCAACTGGATCGCGGTCGCCGGCATCGCCGACGAGGTCGGTCTCAGCGTCACGAACGTCGACTACGAGCCGTGCTACCGCACCGAGGCCGGCACGGGCAACGCGATGGGCTTCCTCACCTGGGAGCGGACCGCCCGATGACCGATCCGATCGTCGCGGCGCTGCGCGAGCTGGACAGCTGCGCGGTGTCGGACGCGCTGGACACGCTCGGCCTCCCCGGCGCCGTCACAGCCCTCGCGCCGCGCTGGCCGTCGGCCGGCGTGACCGCGGGCCGGGTGCGCACGGTCACGGCGGCGCCCAAGGCCGCGGCGGGCCCCGCGACGCACATCGCGACGCCGCTCGTCGCCGTCACCGAGCCCGACGACGTCGTCGTGATCGACAACCACGGCCGCATCGACGTGTCGTGCTGGGGCGGTCTGCTCGCCGAGGCCGCCGTGCGCCGCGGCGTGGCCGGCGTGATCGTCGACGGCGCGTGCCGCGACGTGCAGGAGAGCGCCGCGCTCGGCCTGCCCCTGTTCGCCCGCGCCGCCGTGCCGGTGAGCGCGCGCGGCCGGATCGTGCAGCAGGCGGCGGACGAGCGGATCCAGGTCGCGGGCGTCCCGGTCGCCTCCTACGACTACGTGATCGCCGACGTCAACGGCGTCGTGTTCGTCCCCGCCGACCAGGCCGAGCGCGTGGTGGGCCTCGCCCGCCGCATCGCGGACCGGGAGGTGCGCATGGCGGAGGCCGTGCGCGCGGGCCGGGACGTGAGCGAGGTCATGCACGACTCCCAGTTCCCCACCGTCACCGCAGAGGAGCAGAATCCATGACGGATCCCCTCATCGAGCGCTTCCGGGAGCTCGGCACCGCGACCGTCTCGGACGCGCTCGACAAGCTGCGCCGCCCCGGAAGCCTGCTCGGCCTCGCGCCGCTCGCCGACGGCCAGCGCATGGTCGGCCGCGCCTTCACCGTCCGCTACGTCAGCGCGCAGGTGCCGGCCGGCACGGTCGGCGACTTCATCGACCAGGTCGAGCCCGGGCAGGTGGTCGTGCTCGACAACGACGCCCGCGTGGACTGCACGGTGTGGGGGGACATCCTCACCGCCGTCGCGCACCACAGGGGGATCGCCGGCACCGTGATCGAGGGGGTGTGCCGCGACACGCATCGCGCCCTGTCGATCGGCTATCCCATCTACAGCCGCGGGCGCTTCATGCGTACCGGCAAGGACCGGGTCGAGGTCGCCGAGGAGCAGGGGCCGGTCACGATCGGCGGCGTCACCGTCCGTCCGGGCGACATCCTGCTCGGCGACTCCGACGGGGTCGTCGCGATCCCGCAGGACTGCGAGACCGAGGTGCTTGAGGTCGCGGACACGATCCATGCCCGCGAGGAGTCGATCCTCGCCGCAGCGCTCGGCGGCGCGTCGATCGCCGAGGCCCGCGCGCGCTACGGCTACCACGACCTGCAGCGGGCCGAGGCGTGAGCGGCGCGAACCCGGTCGACGCCGCGGAGCTGCTCCGCCTCGGGAGCGCGACGCTGTACGAGGCCTCCGGGCAGGACTGCTTCCTCGACGCGGCGTTCCGCCCCGCCTGGGACGGCGCGGAGATCGTCGGACGCGCGGTGCCGGTGGCGGCGCAGGCGGGGGACAACCTCGCCCTGCACCACGGCCTCGAGGCGGCCGGCCCTGGCGATGTGCTCGTCGTCGACGCCGGGGGAGCGCCCTTCGGCTACTGGGGCGAGGTGATGGCGGTGGCGGCGCAGGCGCGCGGCATCGCGGGCCTCGTGATCGACGGCGGCGTGCGCGACACCGCGCAGCTGCGCGAACTCGGTTTCGCGGCGTTCAGCACCTCGATCTCGATCCGCGGCACGATCAAGCACTGGCCCGGCACGATCGGGATCCCGATCACGCTGCGCGGCCGCGTCGTGAACGCGGGCGACCTGGTGGTCGCGGACCGCGACGGCGTGGCGATCCTGCCCGCTGGCGACGTCGAGCGTATCCGCGACGCGGCGCGCGCTCGTGCCGCGAAGGAGGACGCGTACATGGCGCGCCTGCGCGCGGGGGAGCTCACCCTCGACCTCTACGACTTCCGCCGCTTCGGGGATCCGATCCGTCCGGCGGCCGACCCGAACGGAGCACGATGACCGGCACGCCGGACGCCGACGTCCTCATCATCGGAGCGGGCCCGGTCGGCCTGCTCGCCGCGCTCGACCTGTCCTCCCGCGGGGTCTCGGCGATCGTGGTCGAGACGCGCGACTTCCTCGAACCGCCGAACGTGAAGTGCAACCACGTCGCGTCCCGCACGATGGAGAGCCTGCGCCGGCTCGGGATCGCGGCCGAGGTGCGCGCGGCGGGCCTTCCCGCCGACTACCCGCAGGACGTCGCGTTCCGCACCTCCCTCACCGGGCGAGAGCTGTCCCGCATCCCGATCCCGGCGAGCGGCGAGCGGTACACCGCGACGGACGGGCCCGACACGACCTGGGCGACGCCCGAGCCGCCGCACCGCATCAACCAGACGTTCCTGGAGCCGATCCTCGCCCGGCACGCGGCGGAGGCGCCCGGGGTGACGCTGCTCAACCGCACCCGGTTCCATGCCTTCGCACAGGACGAGGACGGCGTCACCGCGACGATCAGCGACCTCGACGGCGCGCACGAGCGCACCCTGCGCGCCCGCTACCTCATCGGCGCGGATGGCGGCCGATCGGCGGTGCGCAAGCAGATCGGGGCGAAGCTCAGCGGCGATCCGGTGCTGCAGCACGTGCAGTCGACGTGCATCCGCGCTCCGCACCTGTACGGGCTCATGTCGGCCGACGAGCCCCGCGCCTGGGGCTACTACACGTTCAACGCGCGCCGGGTGGGCCACGTCTACGCGATCGACGGCACGGGGACGTTCCTCGTGCACACCTACCTCTCACCCCAGGAGGCGGAGGATCCGGGATCCGTCGACCGCGATGCGGCGATCCGCGCGATCCTCGGCGTCGACGAGGACTTCTCCTACGAGGTCGTCTCGAAGGAGGACTGGGTCGCGCGGCGCCTGCTCGCCGACGGCTTCCGCGACGGCCGGGTCTTCATCGCCGGCGACGCCTGCCACCTCTGGGTGCCGTTCGCGGGGTTCGGCATGAACGCGGGCATCGCCGACGTGCTGAACCTCACCTGGCTGCTCGGCGCGCGAATCGCGGGCTGGGCGGACGAGCGGATCCTGGATGCGTACCAGGCCGAGCGGCGCCCGATCACGGAGCAGGTCTCGCACTTCGCGATGAGCCACCAGCAGAAGCTGGCCAAGCCTGGACTGCCCGCGGCGCTCGAGGACGACGGGCCGGAGGGGGACGAGGCACGTCGAGCGTTCGGCGCCGCCGTCCACGACCTCAACGAGCCGCAGTTCGCCGCGGCGGGTCTCAACTACGGCTACAGCTACGACGCCTCGCCGATCATCCGGTACGACGACGGGACGGCGCCCGAATACACGATGGGCTCCTACACGGCCTCGACGGTCCCCGGCTGCCGCGCCCCGCACTTCCGGGTCGCGGACGGGACCTCGCTCTACGACCTGCTCTCCGCCGGCTACACGGCGGTGTGCGCACCGGGCGTCCCGGTCGCGGTGCTCGCCGCGGCTGCCGAGCTGCGCGGGATCCCGTTCGCCGCCGTCGAGGTCGCGGAAGGGCTGCCGACCGAGTACGACCAGCCGATCACCCTCGTCCGACAGGACCAGACCGTGGTTTGGCGCGGCGCCGCGCCGACCGCTCCGGAGGCCGCCGCGCTCTGGGAGCTGCTCCGCGGGGCCGTCTGACCCGCCTGGCGGTTGCCGCGTTTCGGCTCGCTCCGGCTACGCCGGGGCCGCTCAACGACCCCGGAACTCCTCCCGGGGTCGTTGAGCGAGGACGCCGCAGGTGACCGAGACGAAACGCGGTCCCCCGGCAGGCGCCAGCCCGTCAGCGGCGGATGACCTTCGTCGCCGCCATCGCCTTCAACCCCTCGACGCCGAACTCCAGCCCGTAGCCCGAGGCCTTGGTGCCGCCGAAGGGGATCGACGGATCCACGCCGCCGTGCTGGTTGATCCACACCGTGCCGGCGTCGAGGCGCTGGGCGACCTCGGCAGCCGCATCGGCGTCCGGACCCCATACCGAGGCGCCGAGGCCCTGCTCCGTGCCGTTCGCGCGGCGCACCGCGTCGTCGACCTCGGTGTAGCGGACGACGGGCAGCACGGGGCCGAACTGCTCCTCGTCGACGATCGCCGTGCCGTCCTCGACGTCGGCGACGATCGTGGCGCGGTAGAAGAGCGGGCCGAGATCCGCGGCCGGCTCCCCGCCCGTGACGATCCTGCCCCCGCGCTCGCGGGCGTCGTCGACGAGGCGCGAGACGATGTCGAACTGGGCGGGGTTCTGCACCGGGCCGAGCCGGTTGCCCTTGTCGTGTCCCGAGCCCATCGGCGCGGCCTCGGCGCGCTCGGCGAGCGCGGTGACCACCTCGTCGTAGACGGAGTCGTGCACGTAGAGGCGCTTGAGCGCGGCGCACACCTGCCCGGTGTTCATGAAGGCGCCCCAGAACAGGCGATCGGCGACCGCGGCGACGTCCGTGCCGGGCAGCACGATCCCGGCGTCATTGCCGCCGAGCTCGAGCGTGAGTCGGGCGAGGTTGTGCGCCGAGCTCTCCACGATGCGCCGGCCGGTCGGGGTGGATCCGGTGAAGACGATCTTCGCGACGTCGGGGTGCGCGGCCAGCGCGGCCCCCACCTCGCGATCGCCGGAGACGGCGGTCACGACGTCGGAGGGCAGGTGACGCCGGAAGATCTCCGCGAGCGCGAGGACGCTCAGCGGGGTGTTCTCCGACGGCTTCATGACGACCGTGTTGCCCATGCGCAGCGCCGGCGCGATGTGCCAGACCGCGATCATGACGGGGAAGTTCCACGGGCCGATCGAGGCGACGACGCCGAGCGGGACGTAATGCAGCTCGGTGCGGGAGGCGCCCTCCTCGCGCAGCACCTGCGGCTCCAGGGCCGTATCGGCGGCGGCGCGCAGCCAGTGCGCGGCGCCGTGCACCTCTCCGGCGCCGTCGATCTTGCCCTGCTCGGCGGTGACGATCTCGCCGAGCTCGTCGGCGTGCGCGTCGAGGTCGTCGGCGACGAGGTGCAGCAGTCGGGAGCGCTCGGCGTGGCCGAGAGCGGCCCAGCTCGGCTGGGCGGTCCGGGCGGCGTCGATCGCCCGCTCCAGATCCGCGACAGTGCGGACAGGGGCGCGTCCGACCTCCGCGCGGGTCGCGGCGTCGAGGATCGGGCGGCCGTCGGGGTCGGAGACCGAGGTCAGCAGTGCGTTCATGGCAGCTCCCTTGCGTGCGGCGGGGTCGCGGCGGTCGGAAGACGGCCGCAATAAACTCTAATCAATATAGTCAATTGTCCGATCGCTGTCTGCGCGTCAGCGCAGGCCGGCGAGCGTCGCGACGCGCAGCGCGGTGTGCAGCTCGCGGCGCACGCCTCCGTCGGCGAGGTCGACGTCGGCGATCGCGCGGATCCGGTCGAGCCGGTAGTAGAGGGTGCTCCGGTGCACGTGGAGCTCCTGCGCCGTGCGCTGCGCATCGCAGCCGCAGTCCAGGTAGGCCTCGAGCGTGTGCGCGAGGTCGGGGCCGGACTGCGCGTCGAGCAGGCGCTGCACCGCCTCGGGGAGATCGGTGAGTGCGAGCTCCGCGAGTGGCAGCTGCAGGAGCACGCGGTCGAGGCCCAGGTCGGCCCAGTGCGCGACGCTGCCTCGTGCTTCGTCGACGACCGCGGCGCGCTGGGCGATGCGCGCCTCCCGGAGCGACCGCACGGCCGAGGCGAGCGGGGCGTGCGCGCCCCCGATTCCGGCGCGCAGTGCGGAGAACGCGGGCTGCGCGAGCAGGGCGGTGAGGCGATCGGCGTCGATCTCGTAGGGCACGGCGAGGACGGCCTCGCCGTCGATCACCGCCCCGACCGCCTTGAGGGTCGGGAACACCGGGATGCTCGCGACGGCACGGTCCAGCAGGAGGCGCAGGGTGGCTGCGCTCGCCACGGCGCCAGGTGCCACCGCGAGCGAGATCGCGGTGTAGTGCGGGGCGGGGGAGAGCAGGCCGCTCGTGAGCAGCTCGTCCGCGGCGCGTGCCCGCTGTTCCGCCGCCCCGCCGAAAAGCGCGGAGAGCAGTCGCAGCGCCCTGTCCTCGTCCTGCCTGTTGCCGAGCGCCATCGCGGCGAGCACCACGCCCAACTGCTCCCGGCCGGTGCGCAGCACCTCGTCATCGGCGACGGGCTCGTACCCTTCCGGGACGGTCGACGACACGTAGCCGACGAGGTGGCCGTCGTGCCGGATCGGCGCGACGAGTCGCGTCTGCCCGCCCTCGATCGCCGGGATCAGCACCGGGCCGTCCGCCTGCCCGACCCGGAACTCCTTGATCGACTCCCGTGCGCGGGATGAGCCGCGGTGGGCCAGGATGATCGCCAGTCGTGCATGGTCGACGTCGCCGTCGTGCACGCTGAACGCGGTGACGGCGAACTCCGCGTCGAACACGATGATCGGCCGTCCGAGCCGGTCCGCATAGGCCTGCACCTGTGCTTCGAGCGTCATCGCCCGCCTCCCTTTCCGCTGCTCTCCGGGATCTGCCGAACGCGGTTGCGAGCGTCCGAGGAAGCGGCCGACAGATGGTCGCGTTGCAGAGATCCGGGAAATAGATCTATATTCATTATATTCATTTCTTGAGAGGCGATGCGATGGCAAAGATGACAGGCGGCGACGCGCTCACCCTGGCCCTGCTCAGCGAGGGCGTCGAGACGGTCTTCGGAATCCCCGGCGTGCAGCTGGACGGTCTCACCGACGGGATGTACCGCAAGCAGGACGAGATCGATCTGCTCGTCCCGCGGCACGAGCAGAGCACGACGTACATGGCGGACGGCTACCACAGGGCATCCGGGAAGCCGGGCGTCGCGATGGTGGTGCCCGGGCCCGGCGTGCTCAACGCCGGAGCGGGCATGGCGACGGCGTACGCGTGCTCCTCGCAGGTGATGCTGCTGGCCGGAACGATCCCCTCGCGTCTTGTCGGCGGCGGGCTCGGTGCGCTGCATGAGATCCCGCGTCAGACCGAGACGGTCGGGGGGCTCACGAAATGGGCGATGCGGCCCACCCGGGCCGAGGAGATCCCCGAGCTGGTGCACGAGGGCTTCCGCCAGATGCGCACCGGACGTCCGCGCCCGGTCGCCCTCGAGCTGGGGCCGGATCTGCTGCACGCCGAGATCGATGTCGAAGTCGGCGACCCGTTCGCGGTGGAGGCGCCGGTCGCGCCCGCCGAGGACGTGGCGGCGCTCCTGCGCCTGCTCGCCGAGAGCGAGCGCCCGGTCCTGCACGTCGGCGGCGGTGTGCGCGGGACGCGCGCGTTCGCGCTCATCGCGGCTCTCGCCGAGAAGCTGGACGCCCCGGTCGTCATGAGCGAGAACGGCCGCGGGGCGATCGACGCGCGCGATCCGCATGCCCTCCCCGCCTTCGCCCTCTGGGAGCTGCGCGCGACGGCCGACCTCGTGATCTCGTTCGGCAGCCGCTTCCTCACCCCGTTCGGGCAGCAGCTGAACGTCGGCGACGCGCGGATCGCGCTCGTCAACGTCGAGGCCGCGGATCTCGGATCCCCGCGACGGCCCGACCTCGCCATCCAGGCCGACGCGACCGCGGTGCTCGAGGCGCTCGTCGCCGAGGCCCCGGCGCGGGAGGGCTGGGGGGACGAGCTGCGTCGCCTGCGCGCCGAGTGCGAGGAGCGGATCCGCGAGCGCGTGGCGCCGCAGATGGCCTTCGTCGACGCGATCCGCGCCGCGCTGCCTGAGGACGGCGTGTACGTGAACGAGCTCACCCAGATCGGCTACGTCTCCACCTACGGCTTCCCCGTGCAGGCGCCGCACTCGTACGTGTGGCCCGGATACCAGGGCACGCTCGGCTATGCGATGCCGACCGCGCTCGGCGCGGCAGTGGGCTCGGGTGGCCGCCCGGTCGTCGCCGTCACCGGCGACGGCGGGATCGGCTGGTCGCTGCAGGAGTTCGCGACCGCCAAGCGGTACGGGATCCCGCTGGTGACCGTGCTGTTCGAGGACGGACGGTTCGGCAACGTGTGGCGCATCCAGCGCGACACCTACGGCGGGCGCTTCATCGGCTCCGACCTCGTCAACCCCGATTTCGCGCTGCTCGCGCAGGCGTTCGGGATCGACTTCGTGGACGTCGAGGACGCCGACGGCGTCCGCACCGCGATCGAGGCCGCGATCGCGGCCCGGCGTCCGGCGATCGTCCGGGTGCGGGTGGACGTGTTCCCCTCGCCCTGGTCGCTCATCCACGAGAAGCACTGATCCGCCCGGGGGCGGCGACGGTCGGTGGCGGAACGATCCCGCCCGGACATCGCGGCCCCCGATTCCGCGGTCCGTGGCGCCCCGCAGCGATCCGGCGTCGCTCATCGGGGGCCGACGTGCGCGAGCGCGAGCGCGGCGAGCGCTGCGGCCTGATCCGCGAGGACGCCGTCGTCGAAAAGCGCACGGGGGGAGTGGTTCATCTCCGCCTCGTCGGGATCGATGTCCTCCGGTGTGGCACCGAGGAAGAGGAACGCTCCGGGAACCTCGGCCAGGACCGCGGAGAAGTCCTCGGAGGCCATCGACGGCTCGGCGGCCGGGACCGCGCGTTCCGTGCCGAGCAGCCCGCCGATCGTCGCGAGCGCCCGCTCGGCGCACGTCTCATCGTTGACGGTGACCGGATAGACGGTGCGGAAGGAGACCCTGGCGCTGCAGCCGTGCGCAGCCGCGATACCGTGCGCGAGATCCGGCAGTTCCCTCTCCAGCACCTCGCGGCTGCGGTCCGAGAGGATGCGGACCGTCGCTCCCAGTGAGGCCGTGTCGGGGATCGCGTTGATGATCTCGCTGCCCGCGAGCTTCGTGACCGAGAGGGCGATCGGATCGAAGGTCGGGAAGCGGCGGGTCGCGAACGCGTGCAGGGCCAGGACGATCTGCGCGACGGCCGGCACCGGATCGATCGCCTGCTGCGGGCGGGACCCGTGTCCGCCGCGGCCCTCGACCACGATCTCGAGCGCGCAGGCGCCCGCCATGATCGTCCCACCGCGGGTCGAGAACACCCCGGCAGGCCCGGGCAGGACGTGCACGCCGTACGCCGCCTCGACGCGGGGACCCGCGGCGTCGAGCACGCCTTCGCGGATCATCCGGAGGGCTCCGCCTCCGGCCTCCTCGCCGGGCTCGAACATGAGCACGACCGAGCCGGCCATCCGCTCCCGCCGCGCCGCCAGCAGCCGGGCCGCGCCGACGAGGCCGGCGGTGTGCAGGTCGTGCCCGCACGCGTGCATCAACCCGTCGACATCTGACGCGTAGGGGAGCCCGGTGCGCTCCTGCACTCGCAGAGCGTCCATGTCGGCGCGCAGCAGCACGGCGGGACCAGGCCGGGCGCCCCGAACGACGGCCGTGATCGAGGAGAACTCCTCCGGCCCTGTCTGCATCTCCAGGCCGAGACCGTCGAGAGCGTCGCGTACGGCGCGCTGGGTGCGGGGAAGCGCGAAGCCCGCCTCGGGGTGCGCGTGCAGCGCGCGGCGCAGGCGCACCAGCTCGGGCTGGAGGGATCTGGCGTCTGCGCGCAGCGCGGCGGGATCCGTCATGGGGGCTCCTTCGTCCCGAGTCGACGATCCGTGGTCGCCGATGGCCATTGAGTATGATGAATATATCCAATAGAGGGTGCGCCGAGGCGGGTCACCTCATACTCTGTACTCACGCGTGGCCGGCTCGGGGTCACCGCAGGGATCACCGGGGGAAGTCATGACGCAGATCACCAACGCCGCCGTCGCCGTGCAGGTGGCGAAGTCGCTCGAGGACGAGATCGTCTCCGGCGGCTGGAAGGCCGGGCACTTCATCGGGAGGCGGCAGGAGCTCGCGACCCGGTTCGGGGTGGCGCCCGCGACCCTCGGCGAGGCGATCCAGTTGCTGCGCTCGCGCGGCGTGGTGGACGCGAAGCCCGGCCCCGGCGGCGGCATCTTCGTCGCGTCGCGCTCGCCCTTCATGCAGCTCAGCGACCAGCTGCTGCAGCTGCGCGAGGGCAAGGCGACCGCGAGCGACTGCCTCCGCGTGCTGGACGCGCTGGACGGTCTGGTGCTGCACGATGCGATCGAGCACGCGAGCGACGACGACGTCGCCGAGATCGCGACGTTGGCCGAGCGGCTCCAGGCCGTGTGGGGCACCGAGGCGGGGCCGTCGGCGATCTGGGCGCTGCACGCGCGGATCGCCCTGATCACGCCGAACGAACTGCTGCGCAGCCTCTACACGAACCTCGTCGACTACATCATCGCGGAGCAGCTCGAAGGCGCCATGGCGCCCAGCACCCCCGAGCGGCTGCGTACGCACCTTGACTTCGCCGCGGCCGTCGCTCAGCGCGATCACGACCTTGCGCGGTCCGCGGCCGAGCGGCACCGGCATTCCTCGGTCGCGACACTGCTCTCCTGAGGGTTTGAGGGGCGGAGCGGGTTGACAGGGCGGCGCGTCTTCAATAATGTTCATATTCATTATTAACAATTGACTTCCGCCCGAGGAGGACGCATGTCGCTCGAGTTCCGAAGCGTCGTCGATGAGATGCTGCAGACCCCGAACCGTCCCGCCGGCGCGACACCGCCGCCCATCCGGCTCTCGCAGAACGAGATGCCCTGGACGCCGTCGGCGCCGATCGTCGCGGCCATGACCGTGGCGGTCGAGACGTCACACCGCTACCCCGACTATCACCGCGCCGCGGCCCGCGCCGCGATCGGCGGGGCTCTCGGTGTCGCCCCCGACCGGGTCGCGGTGGACAACGGCTCCGGGTCTCTGCTGCACGGTCTCGCGCGGCTCGTCTGCGAGCCCGGCGTGCACGGCGTCTACCCGGCACCGTCCTTCGAGGCGTACAAGGCCGCTCTGGCGCTCGCCGGGGCCGAGACCACGGCGGTCGGTCTCGCCGACGACGGCGCGATGGACCTGGACGCGATGGCTGCGGCGATCCGTCCCGAGACACGCATCGTGTACCTCTGCAACCCCAACAACCCCACCGGCGGCCTGATCCCGGTCGAGGGCCTGCGTGCGTTCCTCGGGCAGGTGCCGGAGAACGTGATCGTCGTGCTCGACGAGGCGTACCGGGAGTTCGTCACCGACGAGCCCGTCGAGGCCACGCTGCCGCTGCTCGACGAGTTCGAGAACCTCGTGATCCTGCGCACGCTCTCGAAGTCGCACGGCCTCGCGGGCATCAGGGCCGGATACGCGGCGGCCTCGGAGCGGATCGCGGAGGCGCTGCGGCGCACTTCGGTCGGCTTCGCGCTGAACGGGATCGCCGAGGCCGCGCTCATCGCGGCCTTCAGTCCCGAGGGGATCGCGATCGCCGACGAGCGCATCGCGATCATCGTCGCGGAGCGGGCGCGCATCGTGCGGGCTCTCGACGGCGCGGGAGTCTCCGTGCTCCCGAGCCAGTCCAACTTCCTCTTCCTCCCCGGCGATGCCGGCGCCCTCATGGCGCGCTTCGCGGAGCAGGGCGTCCTCGCCCGGCCGTTCCCGAACGCCGGCGGTGCGCGCGTCACGGTCGGCCTCCCCGCGGAGAACGACGCCGTCCTCGCGGCCCTCCTCTGACTCCCTGATCGATCCCCGGCGCGTCGCGATCGCGCGCCGGGGATCGCCGACGGACACGATCGCGCCACCGGCGGCCCGGGTTCCGACACCGTGTCGGACCGCCCGGGAAGGACTTCGGAGCCGGGCCCGATGAGGCTCGCGCAGCGGCTTCCTACGCTGACAACACGACAGACGGAGCGGTCTGATCCCGGGTGACCGGAGGTCTCGGATCCGCTCTCGCGAACGGAAGAAGAGGGCAGTGACGGCAAGCGACTTCGAACGCGACCGGCGAGCATCGATCCGGCGCTCGCTGACCGGCGGGTTCGGGTGGACGGTGTTCCTCGCCGCCCTGACGCTCGTGTTCGTCTACCCGGTCTCGATGATCGCGATCGGCGCGTTCCGCGACGGACTTCCGTCCGACGACCTGCCCTTCACTATCGGCGGGCTGCTCGCGGCCTTCCAGGATCCCGAGACGTGGAAGACCATGGGCAACTCGCTGCTGCTCGTGGTCGTGTGCGGCACGATCTCCGTCGCCGGCGGAGGGCTCTTCGCGTGGATCGCGGCGAACACCAACGTCCCCGGTCGCCGCCTGCTGACGCCGCTCATGGCTGTCAACCTGTTCGTGCCGCCGCTGTTCCACACGCTCGGGTGGATCATGCTGGGCAACCCGCAGAACGGCCTGCTGAACCAGTTCGGCCGCATGCTCGGCATGCACGGGCCGCTCATCAACATCCAGAGCTGGGGTGGCCTGTTCCTGCTGATGTCGCTCGGCTACATGCCGTTCGCGTACCTGCTCATGCTCGGCGCCTTCAAGAATCGCGACCAGTCGCTCGATGAGGCGGCCGCCATCAGCGGCGCGGGTGCCGTGCGGACCTTCTTCACCATCACGGTCCCCTCGGTCGGGCCCGCGATCACCGGGGCCGCGATCCTCATCGCGGTGCTCGTGTTCCAGTCCTTCGACAGCCCGCAGCTGATCGGACGGCAGGCCAACATCTTCGTGTTCTCGACCCAGATCTTCCACTACGTCCGCGATCAGGCGCCGGCGGAGTACACGAAGGCCTTCGCGCTCTCGCTCGTGCTCATCGTGCTCGTGCTGCTGCTCTTCCTCGCGCAGCGCTGGATCCTCCGCGGGCGCAGCTTCACGACCCTCACCGGCAAGACCTCGCGCCGGGAGCCTCAGGAGCTCGGCCCCGTGCGCTGGGTGCTCTCGGCCCTCATCGTCCTCTTCCTGCTGCTGAACCTGATCCTGCCGCTGTTCGCGATGATCCTCGGCAGCCTGCAGCCGATCTTCGGCGTCATGAGCACCGGGCTCACCTTCGACAACTACGTGCAGATGCTCACGGACCCCGAGTTCAGCTCGAGTCTGGGGCTCACAGCCTGGCTCGCCGTGATCGGCGGCTTCGGCTCGATCGCGGTCGCTCTGCTCACCACCTACGTCACGGCGCGCCGCACGGGCTTCATCCGCTCGTACACGTCGTTCTCGGTGTGGATCCCGTGGGCGCTGCCGGGCATCGTCCTCGCGCTGGCGTACATGTTCGCAGTGCTCTACGTGCCCGCCTTCCGCAGCCTCTACGGCACCGCGTTCCTCATGACGCTCGTGCTCATCGTCGCCACGATCCCCGTCTCCAGCCGGATCGCCGAGGGGGCGCTCGCCCAGCTCTCGCCGGAGCTCGAAGAGGCCGGGCGCACGTCCGGCGCCGGATCCTGGCGCGTGCTGCTCACGATCGTGCTCCGACTCGTCGTCCCCAGCTTCCTGTCGGGCTGGTTCCTCTCCGCGCTCTTCATCGCAGGCAACCTGTCGGTGCCGATGCTGCTCGCCCCGCCGGGATTGCAGCCGGTCTCGCTGACCGCGTTCCAGCAGTTCCTGCAGGGCAACATGTCGCAGGGCGCCGCGCTGTTCATGATCATCCTCGTCGCGGCCATGGGTGTGCTCGCGCTCGCCGCGGGGTCCATGAAACTCGCCGCGGTCCTCCGCGCCCGCGCCGGCCGCTCGGGCCGCGCCCCCTCAGTCCCCCTCACCCGGATCACCCCCTGACACACCCGAGAGGAAGAATGATGACGTTCTCCCGCACCACCCTCCGCCTCGCCACGGCCACCCTGGCCATCGGCGCGCTCGCCGCCCTGACCGCGTGCTCCTCCGGCACGGCCGCGGCCAAGCCCGACACTCCGATCGAGGTCCCCGGCACCAGTGCCGCGGGCAACAAGCACATGAACGACCTGTACGGCAAGGCCGTCGCCGACGGGAAGACGGACATCGTGGTCTACGGGCCCAGCGTCTCCTCCCAGAAGGCGCTGTTCAAGGCGTTCACGGACCGCTTCCCGGGCATCAAGGTCGTCCAGCAGGACCAGCCGGACGCGCAGAGCATCACCAAGATCGAGACCGAGGCGCAGAGCGGCAACCGTATCGCCGACATCTACGACGGCGGGGAGTCGCCGCAGGTCGCCGCGAAGGCAGACCTGTGCACCAAGGCCGACGTGCAGACGGCTCCGGACGGTTTCGAGATCCCGACGAACTTCGACGGCCGCCTCACCTACTACGCGATGCGCTACTTCGTGTTCGTCTACAACACCGACATGGTCAAGGAGAACGAGGCCCCGAAGAACTGGAAGGACCTGCTCGACCCCAAGTGGAAGGGCAAGATCACGGTCGGCGACCCGACCGTCCCCGGCGGCATCCGTTACATCCTCACCTCGCTCATGGTGCCGGAGAGCGCCGACAAGTGGGGCAAGCCCTACGTCGAATCGCTCGCCAAGCAGGACGTGCAGTTCGCCCAGTCCGAGCCCAACGTCCCCGCGGACGTGGCCAGCGGCCGGTTCCCCATCGGCATCGCGGTCTACCAGGGCTTCTACGAGGACGTGAAGGCCAAGGGCGGCCCGGTCGCCGCGGTCTTCCCGCTCGACGACGGCGGCAACTTCATGTCCCGCACCGGCATGTGCATCGTGAACAAGGCCCCGCACGCGGACGCCGCGCAGCTCTACATCAACTGGCTGTACTCGCCCGAGGGGCAGAAGGCGCTCGCCGAGAAGAACAAGTCGTACGGCTGGACGCCGGACGCTCCCGGCCCGCAGGGCGCTCCGGCGCTGAGCAAGCTCGGACGCCTGCCGTTCTCCAACCCCGACCCGAACTTCAACCAGCCCTACTTCGACTTCATCAACGCGCAGTTCAAGAAGTAGCCGTTTCGAACCCGACGTCCCCCAGCGAGAGAGCACTGATCGGCATGACTGAGGTCCAGGTATCCGGACTGACCAAGCGCTACGGCGGCAAGACCGCCCTGCACGGATTGGATCTGACGATCGGATCCGGCGAGTTCGTCACCCTGCTCGGCCCCTCGGGCTGCGGCAAGACGACGACTCTGCGGTGCCTGGCCGGTCTCGAGCGCCCCACGGGCGGTCGGATCAGCATGGGCGATCGCATCGTCGTGGACACCGACCGGCGCACGTTCGTGCCGGCCGACAAGCGGCAGGTGGGCATGGTCTTCCAGAGCTATGCGCTCTGGCCGCACATGAGCGTGGCGGAGAACGTCGCGTACCCGCTCAAGGTCGCGAAGGTGGGGGCGGCCGAGCGCCGCACCCGCGTCGCCGACATGCTCTCCGCGGTGGGACTCGCGGACTTCGAGAAGCGTCCGGTCACCGCCCTGTCGGGCGGCCAGCAGCAGCGGGTGGCTCTCGCCCGCGCGCTGGCCGCCCGGCCGGGCATCATCTTCTACGACGAGCCGCTCTCCAACCTCGACTCCAAGCTGCGCTATCAGATGGGGCAGCAGGTGCGCTCGCTGCACAACCAGTTCGAGACGACGTCGGTCTACGTCACGCACGATCAGGAGGAGGCGATCACGCTCTCCGATCGGATCATCGTGATGAGCGAAGGCGCGATCGTGCAGGACGGCACACCGAGCGAACTGTACGACCGCCCCAACTCGGCGTATGTCGCCGACTTCATGGGCTTCCAGAACATCCTCCCCGGCACGATCCGCGCGGTGCGCGACGGCATCGCCGACGTCGAGGTCGACGGCACGTCGCTCGTCGTCGCCGGAGTCGTGACCGGCGAGGCCACGCCGGGGGAGCGGGCCGATGTCGCCTTCCGCGCGGCGCACGCCCGGATCATGCCGGTCGACGACCTCGCGCCCGGCGCCGGACGGTTCCGCGCGGCCGTCGAGCGCAGCACCTACCTCGGCAGCGCCGTCAACCTCCTCGTCCGCGCGGACGGCCTGCCGGTGCGGGTACGGGTCGACACGGGCGAGATGGCCGCAGACGCCGTGCCCCGCCCCGGCGACGCGTACGGCTTCGCGATCAACCCCGCCCGCGCGGTCGTGATCCCGCACCGCGTATCCGCCGCGCCGTCCGAGGACGACTACCTGACCACGATGACCGATGCGATCGTCGCCGCGCACTGAGCGATCGACGCCCGAGAGGAACGCCCATGAGTGACCTGCCCACACCCCGCTCCGACGCGCCGCGGATCCGCGAGCTCGCCGAGATCGGCGGCCGCTCCGACACCCGCGACGTGCTCGCCCACGCGACGAAGCAGGCGCGAGACGACTACGACGACTACTTCATCGTCGACATCGACGCCCACGTCTCCGAAGACCACTTCTGGGGTGAGGTGCTCGACCTCATCGACAACGATGTGTGGCGGGACCTCGGCCTGAGCCAGTTCCACGGATTCGGCGGCAACAACGCGCTGCTGAACATCCAGCCGGGCATGTCGCACCAGAGCGTCGGCGGCCGCATCGGTCACCAGGGTCGCAAGGAGCCGGTGGAGGGCACGGAGGGGCACCCGTTCGTGACGGCGGCACGTCGCGGCATGGACGCCATGGGCCTCGACTATCAGGTGGTGTTCCCGAGCGCGATGCTGATGCTCGGGATGCACCCGCAGGACGAGGTCGAGGTCGTGCTCGGTCGCGCGTTCAACCGCTGGCTGACCGAGGTGATCCTGCCTCCGAATCCGCGTCTCAAGGGCATGCTCTACCTGCCGTACAACACCCCCGAGGTGTGCGAGGAGCTCGTCGAGACCTATGCGGACGATCCGGGCATCATCGGCTACACGGTGTGCTCGACCCGCAACAACCCGGTGCACTCCGATGTCTACACGCGCCTCTACAAGCTCATCGAGGACAGTGGCAAGCCGCTTGCCTTCCACTCCGGCTACCACTGGGGGGATCCGTCGTTCTCGCAGCTGAACCGGTTCCTCTCGATGCATGCGCTCTCGTTCACGCATTACAACCAGATCCATGTCACCAACTGGATCATCAACGCCATGCCGGAGCGGTTCCCGAAGCTGAAGATGGTGTGGGTCGAGAGCGGACTGGCCTGGATCCCGTTCCTCATGCAGCGGCTCGACCACGAGGTGCTCATGCGCCCCAGTGAGGCCCCGGGTCTCAAGCGCCTGCCGAGCGAGTACATGAAGGAGATGTGGTACACGACCCAGCCGATGGAACGGACCAACATGGAGCTGCTCGAGGCGACCATGAAGTCGTTCAACGCGGAGACCCAGTTGCTCTACTCGTCCGACTGGCCGCACTGGGACTGGGATGCACCGTCCACGATCACGCGCCTGCCCTTCCTCTCCGAACAGGCCAAGCGCAACATCCTCGGGCTGAACGCCGCACGCGTGTTCAACCTCCCCACCGACCGACAGAAGCCCTCCGCGGAGCGCGTGCTCCAGGAACGACCCGGGATCTCCTGACATGACTGACAACACCACCACCACCGCCCCCGAGACCGCCGAGCTGTCGACGGTCATCGCCCGCCTCGGCGAGCTCGTGCAGCACGTCGCCGCCGAGGAGCGCGGCGCCGAGGTCTCCGACGAGCAGATCGCCGATGTGCTCTACGCCGCCGCGCGGCTCTTCTCCGCCAAGACCGATCGGGTCGGCAAGATCGCGTGGCCGATCCGCGAGGACGCGCTCAACGCGACCGAGACCGTCGTGCTCGTCACGGCGTTGCTGGACGCCGCAGACGTGAACCTCTTCGACATGGCCATCTGGTACCGGAGGGCCGAATGAGCGCGCAGGTCGTGCGTCGGGACGTCGTGGTCGCGAGCCTCGCCGACCTGCAGGAGCGCGAGCGGATCGTCGTCGATGTCGACGGCACCGAGTTGGGTCTGTACTTCCACGCCGGAGAGGTGCGCGCCTGGTACAACGTGTGTCCGCATCAGGGCGGGCCGGTCTGCCAGGGCAAGATCATGCCGCGCACCGTGCAGCTCGTACGGGGCGAGGACGGACTCAAGAGCGGCGGACCGGGTTTCCACCCCACGGACCGGAACATCGTGTGCCCCTGGCACGGCTTCGAGTTCGACATCCTGACCGGCAAGCACCCGGCGGATCGCCGCGTCGGGCTCCGCCCTGTCCCCGTGCGAGTGGATGCGGATGACGTCATCGTCACCGTCTGAATGTGCAGGCCGGGCTTCAGGCCCCGTCGCCCCGTTCCCTGTGAGCGGGCGACGGGGCCGCGTCGCCCCCGGAGGGCGGAGGCGCGGTCGTAGGCTGGAGGGATGAGCGACTATCTCGTCCGGCCCGCGCGGGCCGCCGACGTCCAGGGCATCTACGCACTGCTGGAGCCGCTCGTGGAGCGAAGGATCCTGCTCGGCAAGGACATCGCGGTGCTGTACGGCGCGGTGCAGGAGTTCGTGGTCGCCGAGGCCGACGGCCGCCTCATCGGCTGCGGGGCGCTGCACGTGATGTGGGAGGACCTCGGCGAGGTGCGCACCCTGCTCGTCGAGGAGGGATGGAAGCACCACGGCGTCGGGCGGGCGATCGTGGAGCGCCTCGAGGAGCACGCGGTCGGACTTGGCCTCAGCCGCCTGTTCTGCCTGACCTTCGAGGTGCCGTTCTTCCAGCGTCGCGGATTCGCGCCGATCGGCGAGCAGGTCGTCGATCCCGACGTCTACACCCAGCTGCTGCGCAGCGGTGACGAGGGCGTGGCCGAGTTCCTCGACCTCGCGCACGTGAAGCCGAACACGCTCGGCAACACGCGCATGCTCAAGCACCTTGTCTAACCTGGAAGCATGAGCCCTCGCCAGTCCGCCGCCGTCTATCGTCGCCGGCGGATCGTGGTCCTCGGCATCATCGTCGTGCTGCTCGCGCTGCTGATCGGGCTCGTGTGGTCGCTCGTGGCGCGCGGCGGCACGGGGCCGGATCCGACGCCATCCGCCACACGGTCGTCCACGCCCTCGCCGACGACCTCCACCCCGCCCGCGTCGCCGGATCCGAGCGCGGACGCGAGCCCGGACCCGTCCGCCACGACGCCCGCGCCGACCAGCACCGCCGATGCGGGGCCGGTGCCGTGCACGGCGGCCGAAGTGCAGGTGACGGCCGTCACCGACCACGACTCCTACTCCGCCGACCAGAATCCGCAGCTGTCGATCTCGCTGACCAACAGCAGCACCAAGGACTGCACCATGAACGTCGGCACCACCACGCAGGCGTTCACCATCACCAGCGGCAACGACACGTGGTGGCGTTCCACGGACTGCCAGCAGACGCCGAGCGACGCGATCCAGACCATCAAGGCCGGCGCGACGATCACCAGCTCCACCCCTGTCACGTGGGACCGCACGCGCTCCAGCGTGGACACCTGCGCGGCGACGGACCGGCAGCGCGCCCCCGGCGGCGGGGCCGCCTACCGGCTGACGGTATCGATCGGCGGGTTCCAGAGCACGAACCCGATGCAGTTCCTGCTCAACTGAAACTGGGCGGAAAGTGGGAATTTGTCGCCTAGGAGCATCCTTTGGGATACCATAGACATCAAGTCTTCGAGATCTTGACGGGTGCCATCCCCAGTGGCTTCGACAATCTCAAGCGTCCCCAGCGCATCGTCGTCCGTCGTCGAGGACTTTGAGGGCCTCTTCAATCATCTGTCCCCAAGCGATGAGCGAAGAGGTCCTCCTCTTTGTGCGGGAACTTCTAAGCTGGAACGATGGCCGTGAAGAAGTCGAAGAAGAGGGCACCCGCCGCGGCGGATTTCCGCTCCGAAGCTCTCGCGCAGGCGCTCGAGAAGCAGGACATGGCTGCGGTCGCGCTCGCGCTGCGCAACGGCAACACGGTCGTGCCTCTCATCCGGCCCGGTGCGAGGGACAACCCTCGGGACAGCGGAGAGGTGTGGACCTATCGGGATCCGTCCACGGGTGACGTCGCGCTGCTTCTGTTCAGCGACGCGAAGCACAAGCCCGCGAACCTCCCGCCCGGTGTGGGCATCTACTCGCCGGTGTGGCTGCGTTCTTTCCTCACGACCCATCGCGACGTGATCACCACGGTGTTCCTCGACATCGCCGGTCCGCACCCCATGCAGGCGCCGCCCGAGGAACTGCTGCGCGCACTGGAAGCGTGACCGTCCATCAGGACGTGTGAACGTCCGTCAGAAGGCGGGGATCTCGTCGTCGAGGCGCCGCGGTGCCCGGTGCGCCTTGACGTCGCCGAGTGCCCCGCGCAGTGTCGCCGAGCGATCGTCGATCACGTGCGCATAGCCGAGCCGGGTCGCCTCCGAGCGGCGCTGCGCCGCCTGGGTCACCGGGCGCACCTCGCCGGCCAGGCTCAGTTCGCCGACCGCCGCCAATGTGCGCGGCACGGCGTTCTCCGTGAGGGACCCTGCCACCGCGATCGCGATCGCCAGATCGGCGGCGGGCTCGACGAAGCGCACGCCGCCGACCGTCGAGACGTACACGTCCTTGTCGCTGGTCCTGATGCCGGCCCGGCGCTCGAGCACCGCCAGCACCATCGCCACACGCGACGAATCGAGTCCGTTCACCACGCGACGCGGGTTCGGCGCCTGGGTCGGGATCGTGAGCGCCTGCACCTCGACCGGCATCGCACGCCGGCCCTCCAGCGCGATCGCGACACAGGTGCCCGGCTCGGGGCGCCCGCGGGAGAGGAACAGGCTCGACGGATCCGGCACCTCGGCGATCCCGGATCCGGTCATCTCGAAGCAGCCGACCTCGTCGGTCGGCCCGAACCGGTTCTTCAGCGCCCGCACGAACCGCAGCGACGTCTGCCGGTCGCCCTCGAAGTGGCAGACGACGTCGACGAGGTGCTCGAGCACACGGGGACCGGCGACCGATCCGTCCTTCGTGACGTGCCCGACGATCACGATCGGGAGGTCTCGCTCCTTCGCCACCCGGATGAGCGCAGACGCCACCTCGCGCACCTGGGCGGGCTGACCCGCGGCCCCGTCGGACAGAGCGGAGGCGACGGTCTGCACCGAGTCGACGATGACGAGCTCGGGGGAGACCTCGTCGATGTGACCGAGGATCGTGCCGAGGTCGGTCTCGGCCGCCAGGTAGAGCTCGTCGTGCAGCGCGCCGGTGCGCTCGGCGCGCAGGCGCACCTGCGCGGTGGACTCCTCGCCGCTCGCGTAGAGCACCCGCCGGCCGGCGCGGGCGGCCGCGGCGGCCACCTCGAGCAGCAGCGTGGACTTGCCGACCCCGGGTTCACCGCTCAGCAGGATCGCCGCCCCGGGCACGATGCCGCCGCCGAGCACGCGGTCGAACTCGGCGACCCCGCTCGAGCGTCGCGGCGACTCCTGCGACGTGAGCGACGTGATGGGGCGCGCCCGCCGGCCCGCCGCGGGGGCTGTGGCCTCGACCCGGCGCACGATGCCGGTCTGCGTTGCTTGCTCGGTCACCGTGCCCCACTGCTGGCATTCGCCGCACCGGCCCACCCACTTCGCGGTCGTCCATCCGCACTCGGTGCAGACGTACGCGGGTGCGGTGGGTTTCCTGGTGGCCATGCAGCAAGGCTAGCCGGGGGTGCGGACAGCCGGGGCTGAGGAGAGGGCGGGGCGGAGTAGGGCAGGGGGCGACGAGGGATGCCTACATCCCGAAGCCGCTTCGGTGGTCTCGTATGGCCCGTTGCGGGGCGTGGAAGGGGCGCTTGGCGACCAGCGAGCGGAAGGTGGGCCAGGTGGCTTCGTGTGGCACTTTCGTTCGGTGGTCTCGTATGGCCCGTTGCGGGGCGCGGAAGGGGCGCTTGGCGACCAGCGAGCGGAAGGTGGGTCGTCGTACACCGGTACCCTCGGGAGCATGGACGCGAGGAGCAGGCGATGAGTCACGGTTCTCCCCCCGGCGGCAGCCACGGCAGCACGTTCCGCACGGTCGAGGAGCAGCAGGACCGGGTGCTCGCCGCCGTGCGTCCCCGCCCTGCCGAGACGATCCCCATCGACCGGGCGGGCGGGTCGACGCTCGCGGTCGACGCCGTCGCGGTGAACCCGGTGCCGGTGTTCGACAACTCCGCGATGGATGGCTTCGCGGTGCGTTTCGCCGATGTCGCGGGCGCCTCGGAGGGCGCGCCGGTGACCCTGCAGGTGACGGCGGATCTGCCCGCCGGAAGCCCGGAGGATCCGCCCCTCGCCCCGGGCTGCGCCGTGCGGATCATGACCGGATCCGCGCTGCCCACCGAGGCTGACACGATCGTGCCCTTCGAGGACACCGCCGGCGGGCTCGCAGATTCGCTGCGGACCGCCGTCGTGCAGCACGCGCCGCGCGCAGCGGGCGTGCACGTGCGCCGAGCCGGGAGCGACGCCGCGGCCGGAGCGGTCGTGCTGCCCGCCGGCGCGCTGCTCGGTCCGCGGCAGTTGTCCGCGCTCGCCTCGGTCGGCATCGCCGAGGTGCAGGTCGCGCCGCGCCCGCGCGTGGCCGTGGTGTCGACCGGATCCGAGCTGGTCGCGCCCGGTGCTCCGCTGCGGCGCGGGCAGATCCCCGAGTCCAACGGCGTGCTTCTGGCCGGGCTCGCGGCCGAGGCCGGTGCCGAGATCGTGCTGCGCGAGGTGGTCGGCGACGACGGCGACGGTCCCGCCGAGGCGGCCGCCCGGGCCGCTGCGCTCGGCGCGGACGTCGTCATCTTCTCCGGAGGGGTGAGCGCCGGAGCGTACGAGGCCGTGCGGCTGAGCATGGGCGAGGCGATGGAGTTCGTGGCGGTGGCGATGCAGCCGGGCAAGCCGCAGGCGTTCGGAGTGACCGCGGAGGGCATGCTGCTGTTCGGGCTGCCGGGCAACCCCGTCAGTGCGGCGGTGTCGTTCGAGACGTTCGTGCGCCCGGCGCTGCTGCGACTGCAGGGCCGCGCCGAGGTCCTCCGTCCGGTGCGGCGCATCCCGGCCGGTGCGGCCTGGCGCACGCCACCGGACCGCCGGCAGTACCTGCCGGCAGTGATCGTGGACGGAACGGTCCTGCCCGCGACGCGCGGGGGATCCGGCTCGCATCTCACGGTCGGGCTCGCCGGGGCGAGGGCCTACGCCGTGGTGCCGGCCGACGTGTCGGAGGTGGAGATCGGCGATCTCGTCGACGTGCTGGAGCTGGACTGAGCCTCATGCCGGCACCCGATTCCGCGTCGACGCCGATCGGCGCGGTCGTGCTCGTGGGTGGTCGCGCCCGGCGGATGGGCGGCGCGGCCAAGCATCTGCTCGAGCTCGGCGTCTCCACGCCGTGGGATCGCACGCTCGACGCGCTCGCGGCGCACGGGGTGTCCCCGGTCGTCGCGGTCGGTCCGGCGCCCGCTGACAGGGGAGCGCGAACGGGCGCAGCACCCGGGCGCGCCGTGACCTGGGTGCGCGAGGATCCGCCGTTCGGAGGCCCGGTCGCGGCGCTCGCCGCGGCCCTGTCCCGCCCCGAGCTCGACGACGCGGAGGAGTTCCTGCTCCTGGCCGGAGATCTCGCTCACCCCGAGGCGGTCATCGCGCGCCTGGCCGAGAGGGAGCCGACCCGTCTCGATCGTTCGCCCGACGCCGTCGTGTTCCGGGCAGGCGGCCACCCGCAATGGCTCGCCGGACGCTACAGCGCCGCCGCGGTGCGCGCGGCTCTGGCCGGGTTCGGCGAGGTGGACGGCGCCTCCTGCCGCGCCCTGCTCGGCGGTCTTCCGATCCGGTGGGTCGCGGACGAGGATGGGATCACGGCCGACATCGACACCCCGGACGACCTCGAACGCGCTCGCGCCGACGCCGCCGGATCCGCCGTACGATCAGAGGAGCCCCGATGACCCCGAACGACCGCACCCTGCCCCCGGAGGCGCTCGACGAGTGGGCGGCCGAGCTGCGCGAACGGTTCGGCCTCGCCGAGGACGACCTGCCGATCGCGCTGATCCTCGACCTCGCCCGTGACGTCGCGAACGGCGTCGCCCGCCCCGCTGCGCCGTTCAGCGCCTTCGTCGCCGGTCTCGTGGCGGGTCGTGCGGGGGGAAGCCCCGGCGATGTGCGCGCGGTGGTCGCCGCGATCTCCGAACTCGCCCTCGCTCACCGCTCCGCCCCGGAGGATTGACGCGGAGAGTCCGACCCGGGAGCCTCGGACGGATCCGTGTTCCGCATGGTCGTGATCCGAACCTCCTATCGCGCGCGGCATTATTCACGGCCGAAGTCCCCGTCCGCGGCCGTGCGCGATGCGAGTATGGAGCCATGGCCAGCGCCGGGCCCGTCTGCGGGCCGATCTCCAGCTATTCGCGGGTGCGGATCCTGCATCTCGTGCAGGCGCGTCCGCGCCGCACGATCGGCGAGCTGTGCGAGGCCACCGCATTGCACCCGAACACCGTGCGCGAGCACCTGCAGCGGCTGATCGAGGGCGGGTACGTCGTGCCGGCCACCGAGCATCGCACGACCCGTGGTCGCCCGCGCGTGCTGTACAGCGCCGCCACGGGCGCGCCCGAGGCATCGAGCCCGGTCGCCAAGCAGAAAGCCGACGCCGCCGCCCGCCGCGGAGACCTGCTGCGCCGTGTGCTGCGGACGGACCCCTCCGGACTGGGCCGTCGCGCCACCTACCAGCTCGACGCGCTCGTCGAGCACCTCGAGGAGAGCGGCTTCGAGCCCGTCATCGACGAAGACCGGCTCACCGTCGAGCTCACCCCGTGCCCGCACGCCGCCGCGCGGCCGGAGCACCGACCGGTGCTGTGCCAGGTGCATCTCGGCCTCATGCAGGGCGTGCTCGCCCAGGCCGGCGGCCCGCTCACGGCGCGCTGCGTGCGCTCGGCGGCGCGGCCGGAGGAGTGCACGGTCGAGCTGGACCGCACGGACGGCGCCGCCTCCGCGGTCGAGGAGCGCAACGGATCCGCGGGAGGATCCGGATCCCCACACGGAACAGGATCCCTCGCCGGATCCGCGAACGCAGGAGGCCTCGCGCATGGATTGGCTTGATCCGCTCGTCCTGTCCCGCTGGCAGTTCGGGCTGACGACCGTCTACCACTACCTGTTCGTGCCGCTCACGATCGGCATGGCCACCGTCACCGCGATCTTCCAGACCGCATGGGTGCGCACCGGCAAGATCGAGTACCTGCATCTGACGCGGTTCTTCTCGAAGATCTTCCTCATCAACTTCGCCATGGGCGTGGTGACCGGCATCGTGCAGGAGTTCCAGTTCGGCATGAACTGGTCGGACTACTCCCGCTTCGTCGGCGACGTGTTCGGCGCCCCGCTGGCGTTCGAGGGGCTGCTCGCGTTCTTCCTCGAGGCGACCTTCATCGGCCTGTGGATCTTCGGCTGGGACAAGCTGCCGAAGAAGGTGCACCTCGCCACCATCTGGGGCGTCGCGATCGGCACGATCCTCTCGGCGTACTTCATCATCGCCGCGAACGCGTTCATGCAGAACCCGGTCGGCTACACGTACAACCCGGCGACCAACCGCGCCGAGCTCACCGACTTCGTGGCGCTGCTGACCAACAAGGTCGCGCTCGCCGCGTTCCCGCACACGATCTTCGGCGCGTTCATGCTCGCGGCCGGCGTCGTGATCTCGGTCTCGGCCTGGCACCTCTCCCGTGGCCAGCACGTCGTGACGATGCGGAAGTCCCTGAAGTTCGGCTTGTGGGCGATCCTCGTCGCGACCGCCGGCGTCGTGCTCTCCGGCGACCAGCTGGGCCTCGCGATGTACTCCACGCAGCCGATGAAGATGGCGGCCGCCGAGGCGACGTTCAACACGGTGTGCGGCAAGGACGCGGCGTTCAGCCTGTTCACGCTCGGCACGCCGGACGGCAAGACCGACCTGTTCTCGATCCGCGTGCCGTATCTGCTGTCGCTGCTGTCCAACCACACCCTGGACGGCTGCGTGCACGGCATCAACGACCTGAACGCGGAGTACGCGCAGAAGTTCGCGTCCACGGGGCTCACCGAGTTCAACCCGGTGCTGTGGGTCACCTACTGGGCGTTCCGCTGGATGATCGGGCTGGGGATGGCCCACGCGCTGGTCGCGGTGGCCGGCCTCTGGTTCACCCGAAAGAACGCCAAGCGCGAGCCCGCGCAGTGGATGTGGAAGATCGCGATCTACTCCTTCCCGCTGTCCCTGGGCGCGAACATCGTCGGCTGGGTGTTCACGGAGATGGGCAGGCAGCCCTGGATCGTGTTCAGCCTGATGACGACGAAGAACGGGGTCTCGCCCGGAGTGAGCGGGGTCGAGGTGCTCATCTCGCTCATCTCCTTCACCGCCATCTATGCCGCCCTCGCGGTCGTCGAGGTCGGGCTCATCGTCCGCGCCGCCAAGAAGGGGCCCGACACCACCGAGAAGCACGACGAGGACGCCCCCGTCCCGTCGGTCGTGTACTGAGGAAGGACACGGACATGGATCTCGCAACGCTCTGGTTCTGGATCGTCGCCCTCTTCTTCGTGGGCTACTTCGTGCTCGACGGCTTCGACTTCGGCGTCGGGATGTCGCTGCCCTTTCTCGGCAAGGACGACGTCTCGCGGCGCCAGGTCATCAACACGATCGGCCCGGTCTGGGACCTCAACGAGACCTGGGTGATCGTGGCGGGCGCCTGCCTGTTCGCGTCGTTCCCCGAGTGGTACGCCTCGCTGTTCAGCGGCTTCTACCTGCCGCTGCTGGTGATCCTGCTCGCCCTCATCCTGCGCGGCGTCTCGTTCGAGTACCGGCACCAGCGGGACGATCCGCGCTGGAAGCGCCGCTTCGACACCATGATCGTGATCGGATCCGCCGTTCCCGCGCTGCTGTGGGGCGTCGCGTTCGGCAACATCGTGCAGGGCGTGGCGCTGGATGAGAAGCACGTCTTCCGCGGATCGGTGTTCGACCTGCTGAACCCGTACGGGCTGCTCGTGGGCGTCACCACGCTGCTGCTGTTCTTCCTGCACGGACTGTACTTCGTGGCGCTCAAGACCGACGGCGTCGTGCACGAGCGGGCCCGCCGCGTGGCGCGTCTCGCCGCGCTGCCGACGATCCTCGCGGCGGCCGGGACCGTGGTGTGGACGATCGTGATCGCCGCCGGACGACCGTCTCTGCTCTGGGCCGTGATCGCGCTCGGCGCCGTGGCCGCGGTGTTCCTCATCGTGTCGGTGGTCTTCTCGCTGCGCGGCCGCGACGGCTGGGCGTTCGCCGCCGGGGTCGTCACGATCCTCACCGCCGTGCTCATGCTGTTCTCCGCGCTGTTCCCGAACGTGCTGCCCTCCACGATCGACCCGGCGAACTCGCTCACGATCCAGAACGCGTCCAGCACGCCGTACACGCTGCAGATCATGAGCTGGACGGCCCTCGTGGCGATGCCGCTCGTGCTCGCCTACCAGGCGTGGACGTACTGGGTGTTCCGCAAGCGCGTGCGCCGGTCGACGATCGAGGCCGCACCCGCGCACGCATGACCGGGTCGGATCGCCTTCCGGGCCGGCTGGCCTGCGACGGATGCACGACTCCGCCACGGATGCGCGACGGATTCGCGGATCCGGTCGTGCAGGCGTCGCGAGGTCGTGCAGGCGTCGCAGCTGCCAGCGGATGGCCGCGTGTGCGGGGTGTGCAGGGTGTGCGGGGTGTGCGGGGTGGACGGGGTGTGCCGGGTCGACGGGGAGGGCGGCCAAGCGACGCGTGCACGATCCGGAGACGGAGGCACGATCGAATCACCGGATCCGATCCTGCAGGCGTCGCAAGGTCGTGCAAGCGTCGCAGCTACCGGCGGATGGCCGCGTCGAGGCAGAACCGGTGGGAGAGCCGATGAAGCCGATCGATCCGCGACTGCTGCGGTGGGCGCCCGCCGCGCGCACCTATCTCGCGGTCTCCGCGGGCATCGCCCTGGTGCAGACCGCGGTCACGATCGCCTTCGCGGGCCTGCTGGCGGCGGGCATCACGGACGTGGCCTCCGGCCGCTCGCCGCTCGGTCACGTGCCGTTGCTCGCGCTCGTGGTGCTGGTGCGCGCCGCGCTGCTCTGGGTGTCGGAGGCGTGGGGCGCCCGCGCGGCCGCGCAGGCCGGGCGCGAACTGCGCACGGCCCTGCTCTCGGCGATCTCCCGCCGCGGCCCCGCGTGGCTCGGCTCGCGCAACCGCGCTGCGCTCGCCGTGACGGCGGGGCACGGACTCGACGCGCTGGATCCGTACTTCTCCCGCTACATCCCGCAGCTCGTGCTGACGGCGATCGCGACGCCGATCATCGTCGCCGTGATGTGGTGGCAGGACTGGCCGAGCGGGCTCGCGGCGCTCGTCACGCTGCCGCTCATCCCGCTGTTCCTCATCCTCATCGGTATTGCGACGCGCAGCGTGCAGCGCAAGCAGCTGCAGGTGCTGCACACGCTCGCGGCGCGCTTCGCCGACACCGTGCAGGGCCTCGCCACGCTGCGGGTGTTCGGACGCGAGCGCCGCGCGGCCGCCCGGATGCGCGAGACCGCCGAGCAGTACCGCCGCGAGACCATGCGGGTGCTGCGGTACTCGTTCCTCTCCGGCTTCGCGCTCGAGCTGCTCTCGTCGTTGGCGGTGGCGATCATCGCCGTGTCGGTGGGACTGCGCCTGCTGGGCGGCGAGCTGAGCCTCGGCGTCGGGCTCTTCGTGCTGCTGCTGGCGCCCGAAGCCTTCCTGCCGCTGCGTCAGGTGGGGGTGCAGTTCCACGCCGCGGCCGAGGGCGTCGCCGCGACCGAGGACGTCTTCGAGGTGCTCGAAGCGGATCCCTCCACTGTTCGAAGCGCGCACTTTGCTGCTGATGGGCCCGGAATCCAACCATTCGCGCGCTTCGAAACAGGAGGGGCGGTCCGGCTGGTCGTCGACGGGGTCGCCGTGCGGCATGGAGCTCGCCGGCTGCCCGAGGTGTCGTTCACGGCCGAGCCCGGCACTGTCACTCTCCTAGAGGGACGGAGCGGATCCGGCAAGTCGAGTCTGCTCGCGGCTCTGCGCGGCGCGGTGACGTACGACGGCGCCATCCGCGTCGGGGGTGCGGCGGTGCGTCACGGCGCAGGCGAGGTCGCGGGCGGGGATGCAACGGATCTGGATCCGGCCGCCTGGCTCGCCTGGGCCGGCCAGCGCCCCGGGCTCATCCGCGGCACGATCGCCGCGAACGTCGCGCTCGGCGACCCGGCCCCCGATCTCGCCCGCGTGCGGAGTGCGCTCGCCGCGGCCGCGGCAGAACTGGATCCGGATCAGGTGCTCGGTGTGCAGGGCGCCGGCCTCTCCGGCGGTCAGGCGCAGCGCGTGGCCGTGGCCCGCGCCCTGTACCGGCTCGGATCCGGTGCGCGTGTGCTCGCCCTCGATGAGCCGTCGAGCGCCCTCGACGCCGTGACCGAGCATCGGCTGTGGCACGCGGTGCGCCGCGCGGCGGATGACGGGGCGACGGTGCTGCTGGTCTCGCACCGGGAGTCGGCCCGTGCGATCGCCGACCAGATCGTGCGGATCGGAGACGACCCGGTCGTCGCTCCCGCCGCCGCGGTCTCGATCGATCCGGGAGATGCGACCGTCGCCGGTATGGCAGGTGCCCGCTCGAACTCCGCAGCCGCCTCATCGACGACAGCGGCGTCGGATCCGGATCCGATCCCGGATCTCCCGGACACGGTCGGCGGGATCCTGCGCCTCGCGATGCCCCGGACGCGACGGTTCCTGCCCGCGCTCCTCGCCGGGATCGTCTCGGCGGCGGCCGCGGTCGGCCTGCTGCTGGTGAGCGGATGGCTCATCGTCACCGCGTCGCTCGTCGACAACCTCGTGCCGCTCTCCGTCGCGATCGTCGGCGTGCGCTTCTTCGCCGTCACCCGGGCCGTCACGCGGTATCTCGAGCGCCTCATCGGCCACGATGCCGCGCTCGGCCGCCTCGCGGATCTGCGGGCGGCGGTCGTGCGCCGGCTCACTCCGCTGGCGCCGGCGGGACTGGGGTCCACGGACCGCGGCTCGGTGCTCGCCGCCCTCGTCGACGACGTGGAGAACCTGCAGAATCTGCCTCTGCGCGTGGTGCAGCCGCTGCTGACCGGCGGGGTCGTGGCCCTCGTCTCGATCGCAGTCCTCGCCGTCATCGCTCCCGCCGCAGCCCTTGCGCTCGCGGTCTGCCTGGTGATCGCCGTCATCGGCGCGGTCGTGCTCGGCGGCATCGTCGGCGGCCGGGCCGAGCGCGCCCTCAGTCGCGACCGGGCGGAGCTCGCCGGTGCCCTCGTCGACGAGCTCACCGCCCTCGACGTGCTCCAGGCCTACGGTGCGGAGAGCATCGCCCGCGAGCGGATCGGGGCTGCGGACGACGCGCTGCGGCGCACGGCCACCCGCGCCGCTGTGGCGCAGGCGCTGTCCTCGGCGCTCGTGTCGGTCGCAGCCGGTTTCGCGTCGATCTGGGCGCTCGCCGTCGCGGCGCCGGGGCAGGCCGGAGGCGCCGTCGATGCGCCCTGGTTCGCGGTCGCCGTGCTGCTGCCCATGGCGGTGTTCGACGTGTTCTCGGCCGTGCCGCAGGCCGCCTCGGCGTGGCGCGGCGTCCGCGCCGGTGCGGAGCGGATCCACGCCCTCCTGCCCTCCGCGCTGCCGGCCGAGGTGCGCGGCGACGAGGGCGAGGGATGCATCGAGGACGGCGCGCTGCGCCTCCGCGGCGTGACCGCGTCGTGGCCGGGCGCCCGCACCCCCTCGCTGCGCGACCTCGACCTGGACGTCGCGCCGGGGGAGCGGGTCCTCGTCACCGGATCCAGCGGCGCGGGCAAGACCACGCTCGCCGCCGTCCTCGTCGGGTTCCTGCGCTTCGACGGCTCCTACCGCATCGGCGACAGCGATGCGGGCGGTGCGCCGGGACCCGAGCTGCGTCGCCACGTCGGGCTGTGCGAACAGGATCCGATGCTGTTCGACGAGGACATCCGGCAGAACCTGCTCTTCGCCCGCGAGACCGCGACCGATGACGAGCTGATCGCCGTGCTCGACCGGGTGGGGCTCGGACCCTGGGTGCGGGAGCGAGGCGGGCTCGACGCGCGGGTCGGGGAGCGCGGTGCCCTGGTCTCGGGCGGTCAGGCCCAGCGCATCGCGCTCGCTCGCGCGATCCTGCGCGACTTCCGGGTGCTCGTGCTGGACGAGCCGACGGCGGGGGTGGATCCCGAGGCGTCCGACGCGCTGCTGCGCGATCTGCTGGGCGCGGCCGGATCCCAGACCGTCGTGCTCGTCTCGCACGTGGAACCCCCGGCCGGCACGATCGATCGCACGGTCCGGCTCGACGCGGGGCGGATCCTGCCCGTCGGCTGACGCCGCCCCACGTCCTCACCGTGAGCGTGAGCTCAGGCGGCGATCCCCGGGACCTCGTCGAGACGGCGATAGACCGGGATCCCGCGCCCCTCGGCGATCGCGACGTCCTGGTCTGCTCCGCGGGATTCGCCGGGCAGGCGCAGCACCGCATCGCAGTGCTGCAGCAGCCGCTCCGCGGTCGGGTACATCACCTCGGTGGCGAGCGGGTCGCCGGGGCCGGTCGCGCCGGCGCTGGACAGCACGGGCAGTGCGACCCATTCGCCGATCATCGGGATGTGCCCGGCGCGGAAGATCGGCCATGCCGCCTCCTCGAGCCGGGTGAGGTTCTGCGCCATGAGGGCGGGGTCGCCGCCGGTTCCCGACGCGTAGGGGCCGGCGATGAGGATCATGAGTGGCTTGGTCATGTCGGGTACAATACAGCAGAAACGTGCACAAACATGAAGGAGTCGGAATGCTGGCTGCGGCGCGCAAGGAGATGCTGCTCGAGCGACTGCATCGCGACGGCAGGCTCGTGGCGAAGGACGTCGCCGCCGAACTGGGGCTGTCCGAGGACAGCATCCGTCGGGATCTGCGCGAGCTCGATGCCGCGGGCCTCGCGGTGCGCGTCTACGGCGGCGCGCTTCCGGCATCACCCGCCGTGGTGGACTACGGGCGGCGGGCTGCCGTGGCCCCCGACAGCAAAGCCCGTGTCGCGGCCGCCGCCGCGGCCCTCATCGAGCCGGGGGCGACGGTGATCCTCGACGGGGGCACCACGACCCTGGCGATGGTCGCCGAGATCCCGACCTCGCTGCCGTGCACGATCATCACGCACAGCCCCACGATCGCCGCCGCGCTGCTCGACCATGCCGCCGACGTGTTCCTCATCGGCGGGCAGCTGTTCAAGCATTCGGCGGTGGCATGCGGGGCGGCGGCCGTCGAGGCGGCGCAGCGGATCAGCGCAGACCTCTTCTTCCTCGGCGTCACCGGTGTGCATCCCACGGCCGGGCTGACCACCGGCGATCCGGAGGAGGCGGCGATGAAGCGTGCTCTCGCTTCGCGGGCCGCGGAGACCTATGTGCTCGCGAGCGAGGAGAAGGTCGGCACGGCGTCGCGCTACACCGTGCTGGCGCTGGACGAGGTGGTCGGCGTCGTCACAGACGCGGATCCGGCTGATCCGACCCTCCGGGAGCTCGAGGCGTCTGGGATCCGCCTCGTCGCGGCCGGCTGACCCGACCGCAGGACCTCCCCGGCGCGATCAGGGCCAGAGCGGCTCGGTGGGCTCCAGCACCTCGCCCAGCGCCTCGAACGCCCGGCGGCGCTCCTCGATACGGCGATGCAGCTCGTGCTGTGCGGCGTCGACGACGGCCGGATCCAGCGGCACCGACGTCACGTCGGAGTGCGCGTGCCCGGCGGCGAGGTGCGCGTCGAGCTCAGGGCCCGAGGTCCATGACGTGATGAGCGCATACCGCGGCGAGGTGCCACGATGCCAGACGGCGTGCCAGAAGCGCTGGGTGTCGACCACGATCCGAGAGCCCGCCGGCAGTGGAAGGCGCATCTCCGTGGCCGGGTCGAACCGATCCTCGCGGAGGATCAGCAGCGAGTCCGGGTCGTCGGTGAGATTGTAGAACCCGCGCACCACCCAGCCGGTGCCATCGGGGTTGAGGCGGTTGTTGTCGTCCTGATGCAGGTTGTAGATCGCGTCGGCGTAACTGTTCGGCTGCAGCTCGACCACGCGGCAGCGCCCGATGTTCGCGCCGGCCTCCTGCGCGCGCCGCACCAGCGTCGGCGCGAGCGCGGTCTGCGCCGTCACCCAGACGCCGTCCTTGTCGGTGCGCGGCGGGGTGTGGTTCCAGAAGCCGTTGCAGTCCGCCTCGCCGGAGTAGCTCGTGAGCGGCGCGAACCGGGTGACGCCGGAGGAGCGCCACGGCACGTATGCGAGGTCGAGCCATTCGGCGGGATCGGCCGCCTGGTCATGCGGATCCAGCACCGCGAATCCGGTCTTCTCGAGCGCGGGCGAGTGGATGTGCGACATGACGGCGTCCTCCGATCCGGGTTCCGGGGTCTTCTTAGGGCATCCTAACTCTCGCCGTGCGGCCGTGTGCGGAGCGCAACCGTGCAAAACCGACAGCGATGACCGCCCTACGCTTTCAGTCATGACGAACCCTCGCGGAGCGCTGCTGGTCGGCAGCGTCAACTACGACGATGCCGAGACCACGATGCGCACGGCGGCCGAGATCCTCGGGCCGCGGTTGCGCCGCATCCCGGACGGTGAGGTCGGCACCCGGTTCCACTGGATCATGTTCCAGCCCGACGTGCTGGGTCAGGCGGAGGGGATCGAACGCGTGGGCGCCGAACGGATCCCCTTCGGGGCGGGGCTCGACGCCCGGCCGCTGCGGATCGGCGACGGTGTCGACGCGGCCGGGATCGCGCTGCCGCCACTCGGCTATGCAGCTGCGGCGCTCGCCTCCTATGAAGTCTTCCGTCGCCTGCGCGAGGAGGGGGCGATCGCCGACGGCATCCGCTTCCAGGTGTCCCTGCCCACACCGCTCGCCGTCATCTCCTCGTTCTTCGCCGGCGAGGACCGGGCGGCGATCGAGCCCGTCTACACGGCGGCGATCCTGCGGGAGCTCGCGGACATCCTCGCCGCGATCCCGCACGGCGACCTCGCGATCCAGTGGGATGTGGCCAGCGAGATGGGCATCATCGAACGCGCGGCCGGATACGGGAAGGTCATGGAGGCGTGGTGGGCAGGCGACCCGTTCGACGGGCTCGTGGCGCGGCTGTCGGCGCTCATCGACGCGGTGCCGGCGGACGTCGAGGCCGGCGTGCACCTCTGTTACGGCGATGCTGCCGAGAAGCACTTCTTCGAGCCCGCCGACGCGGCGAACCTGGTCCGCTACGCGAACGCCGTCGCGGGGGCCGCCGCCCGCCCGCTCACCTGGTTGCACCTGCCGGTGCCGATCGAGCACGACGACGACGCCTACTTCGCTCCGCTCGACGCGCTCGCCGTGGGCGAGGGCACCGAGCTGTACCTCGGTCTCGTGCACCGCGAGGACGGTGCCGAAGGCGCCAGGCGCCGCATCGCAGCGGCCGCCGCGCACGCCGCCTCGTTCGGCGTCGCGACCGAGTGCGGCATCGGGCGCGCCCCGGCCGGATCCACCGAGGACATTCTGCGCACGCACGCCGAGGTCGCCGCAGCCTGGTGATCCGATGCGGCGCGCACCAGCGCGACCGGGTCGACGACACGCGATCTCGTCGGGTGCACGGCATCTCATCGAGCGCACGGGAATTCTGCGTCGATGAGCCGTGCGCTCGGCGGGATCCGGTGCGTTCGACGACGCGCCCGGCCGGATCCCCTCGATTCGCGCTCGATCCCGCCGTCGCGTATGCTTTTCCGCGGTGACGTGTCCGAGCGGCCGAAGGTGCAACTCTCGAAAAGTTGTGTAGGGTAACCCCCTACCGTGGGTTCAAATCCCACCGTCACCGCCATGAAAACCCCCGAGAAATCGGGGGTTTTCGCGTATCCGCGCGGCTCGTGGTGCATTCGTGGTGCACCTTCCAGGGATGTTGACTCCCCCGCCCAAGGCACGGGTGCATCGGCGGAGATAGGATCGCACGGTGAGAGAAGCTCATTCCGAACGGTTGCTGTCAGCCGATGCAGACTTCGCGGTCGCGCGACAGCACCGAGCTTCGGCGGAATCTGCGGTGGAGGCTGCGGAGGCCATCATCGAGGATTGGCTGACTGGCGGGGGTGCAGTGCCGGACGAAGCGCTCTTGGCGCTTAAGACCGCAAGGCGTGAGTACAAGGAGCTGAATAGGATCTGCCTTCGGCACGCGGCAAAGCAGGTCGACGACGCTGAGAAGGCCAGCGGACGAACATCAGACCTCGAATCGGCCGTCATCGTTTACGACGTCCGGAACCCGATCTGATCCGAGCCTGTCGCAGCGAAGCCGTGAACCTCAACGGACCGCTTCTGACCGTCGCTGGACCATGCCAGAATCACAGCTGTTGGGAGCCACGAGCGCTGCCGACAACGTGATGGGTAGCGGGCACATGGCGCGTGCGCGCTCATCGGCAGCCAGAGGAGGGACTGGCGTGACCGGTGATCAAGCACTGCCGAAGTGGCGGCCACTCTGGGAGCGCGGACGCTGGTGGCGCGCGGCGCTCCTCGCTGCGGCGTATCTCGTGTTGTACGAGGGGCGGCGATGCTTGTCCCCAATTGCCGTGAACTGTGCCCCGACAGGATCGACTGATGATCCCGGGCATGCGGAACGTCTTCTGCGGGCGGAGGCCGGCTACGAGACGGATAGGCAATGTCGGGAGGTCGCGGCGCAGTTGGCGCCGTCGCACCGTCGAGGCGCATTCGCCGACGGGGGCTGAGCTGCTAAAGGAGGCTGGTGGGATCATCAATGGCGGCGAAGCGGGAGCTCAAGGCGTTGAACCGGATCTGCCTTCACCATGCATCGAAGAAGATCGACATGCACGTCCGCATGGCAACGGGTGGAAGGGTTGCGAGTCGGCGACAAGCCGGACGGCGTCACGAACCTGATCTCAACGAAGCGGGTGTGGGTTTCAGTGCTGGGCGTTCCCCTTCTCTTCGAGGATTCCCTCCACGCCTTCGAGGCGTCCCTGCGTATGGACGTGTGCGCGCATCGTCTCGATCGCGCGAGCGCGATCGCCTGATTTGATTGCCTCGATGATCTGGTCGTGTTCGATGACGGCGTGCTCCCAATTGGCTGCCAGTGCGGGGACGATGGCGCGATATCGGCGGACTTTCGTCAGCAGCTCGCTCACGACTTCGGCTACCGTGCTGTATCCGCTGGCTCGTGCGATGGAGAGGTGGAACTCGGCGTTGAGGTCGCTGAGCTCAACGACGTCCGCGCGACGCAGACGTCGTTTCATCGTCTCGTTGATTTCGCGCAGCGCATCGACCGCAGCGCCGTCGAGACCGTCCACGGCGAGCTCCATACCGAGGGTCTCGACCCTCTCGCGGAGATGGTAGATGCCGCGCAGTTCATGGAACGGCAGCGGCGCGACGCGCGGGCCCGTATGCGGGGTCGTCACGACGAGGCCGGCGCCCTCGAGGCTGGACAATGCCTCGCGCAGCGGGATCTTGCTCACCCCGAGCTGACGTGCGATCTCGTCGAGGACCAGTCGGTCGCCGGGCTGAAGCTCCCCATCGACGATCGCATCGGCCAAGCGCTTGCGGATCTGTGAGGCCTTCGTGTCGACCACGAGCGGCCGCCCCGCGAATCCCGTTGCCATGTTGGCTCCCCTCGACGCCCGGACTCGTGCGGTCCGAAGTTGCGACGTGATCGATTCTGCCAGTATTTGACAGTATTCGCATTTCGTATATCGTAGTTCACATACCGAGGCCGGAACCCACCCGAAGGGATCCTGGCCTGCCATGACCGTCAAGGAGGACTTGTGGCAATCACCGCTGCGCCACATCGCCGCCGCCCCCGCTCGTTGTTTCCGCTGCTGCTGATCGCTCCGGCGGCGACGCTGCTCGTGGCGATCCTGATCTATCCCTTGCTCGCCGCGCTGGGCGACGCGTTCTTCAACAGCAATCTGCTCTACCCGGACAAGACCTTCGTCGGCCTGAAGAACATCGTCGACGCCGTGACCAGCGAGTTCCTGCCGCTGGCGATCACGACGCTGACGTTCGCGATCCCGGCGACGCTGCTGCCGTTCCTGATCGGGCTCGTGGCGGCGCTCGGGCTCAATCAGCGGATGCGTGGCCGTGCGGCACTCCGCAGCGCACTGCTGTTCCCTTGGGTGCTCCCAGGTGTCGTGGTTAGCTTCCTCTGGCTGTGGATCTTCGACGCGAACTACGGCGTCCTGAACGGCGTGCTGCGCAGCGCCGGCGCGATCGATCACAACATCGCCTGGTTGCAGTCCGGGCCGGGTGCGATGACGGCGATCATCGTGGCGCGCACCTGGGCGACGTTCCCCTGGATGATGGTGATGCTGCTCGCGTCTCTGCAGTCGTTCCCGGCCGATGTCTACGAGGCGGCGCGTATGGACGGCGCGAACTCGTGGCAGCGGTTCCGCTACGTCACCGCTCCGGGGCTCGCGCCGGTCGCGACCGTCGTGGTGCTCCTGGAGTTCATCTGGAACTTCCAGCAGTTCGACCTGCCGTACGTGCTCACGCAGGGTGGCCCGGCCGGCGCGACCACGACCTTCTCGCTGGCCGTGTACGAGACCGCGTTCAAGGGCTTCGACCTCGGCATGGCCGGCGCACTGGGCGTGCTCTGGATGGTCCTTCTGCTGCCAGTCGTCATCCTCTACCTGCGCGGAATGGAGCGCGAATCATGACCATTGTCTCCGAAGCGCAGGACGGTGCCAGCGTCACCGAACTGCTCATCACCCGTGATGCGAAGGGGCGCGGACGACGCCGTCGTGCATCCTCCGTCAGCGAGACCCGCCCTGTCGCCTGGGGCCGTCGCATCTCGCTGCTGCTGATCTCGCTGTTCGCCCTGGCTCCGATCTACTGGATGCTGCTGACCAGCATGCGCAGCGGCGCCGACGTGTTCACGTTCCCCCCGAAGCTGTTCCCGACTGGGTTCGACTTCAGTGCATATGTGCGGGTGTTCGCGAACGGTCAGGTCGTGCATTTCCTGTTGAACAGCATCCTCGTGGCGTCCGTGACGGCCGTGGGCAGCGTGTTCATCGGCATGTACTGCGCCTACTCGTTCTCGAAATTCCGCTACCGCGGACGGCGATCGTTCATGTTCCTGCTGCTGGTGTCGCAGCTGTTCCCGCAGATCCTGCTTCTGATCACCATCTACGGCATCTTCAGCGCACTGGGTCTGCTGGACAGCTACCTCGCCCTGATCATCTCGTTCACGACCTTCACCCTGCCGCTGTGCGTGTGGATGATGAAGGGCATCTTCGACAACCTGCCCGATGAGATCATCGAGGCGGCGAAGGTCGACGGCGCGAGCCAGGGCGTGATCATCCACAGGATCCTGATGCCGCTGGTGACTCCCGGCATGATCGCCGCCGGGCTGTTCGCCTTCATCCGCGGCTGGAACGACTTTGCCTTCGCCCTGACGCTCTCGGGCGATGCCACCCGCACCCTTCCCCCGGGCCTGGTGAACACCTATCTCAGCGAGTTCAGCGACCGCTGGCCGGAGCTCATGGCGGCGTCTCTGGTCGCGTCACTCCCCGTGATCATCGTCTTCCTCCTGCTGCAGCGCTATTTCGTCGCCGGACTGAGCTCCGGTGCCGTGAAGGGCTGACCCCCAAAGACATCCCCCGAATCCCAAATCCCGAGTCAAGTACACCCATAAGGTTCGAACCCTCTTCGCCAACCCGCAACACCCCCGAAAGGACGCACCAATGTCTGCAGTTCAGCGCCGAACCGGCAAGCGCACCGCGCTAGCCGCCGTCGGCCTCGGTCTCGTCGCCGCCCTCGCTCTGACAGCCTGTTCCGGATCCTCCTCCTCCGCCGCACCCAAGCCCGCCGCCTCGGTGAAGTACGAGAACTTCACGTTCACGAGCTGGAACTACGGCGAGGACGCGCAGAAGGCCCTCATCCAGAGCGAGGTGGCCGGCTTCACCGACAAGCACGGTGTCAAGGCCGACCTCGCGTCGTACCCGTTCGCGGAGTATCGCAATCAGATCCTGCTGCGCTCGCGCGACGGTTCCACGACGGGCGCCGCGCAGCTCGACATCGCCGACGTCCAGTCGCTCGCCAAGCTCGGCGTGCTCGCCGACCTCACCGAGTACGCGAAGGGCACGGGATACACCCCGGCCGCCCTGAAGACCGGCCAGGTCGACGGCAAGCAGCTCGGTCTGCCGTGGTACACCGGCTCCATCGGGATGGTCTCCAATAAGGATCTGCTCGCCAAAGCCGGCATCTCGGCGGCGCCGACCACGACGGAGGAGTTCGAGGCCGACCTGGTCAAGATCAAGGCGCTCGGCGCCGACATCGTGCCGTACGCCCTCGCCACGAAGCCGGAGACCATCAAGGACTTCATCCCGTGGTTCAAGACCTTCGGATCGAAGATCGTTGACGGCGACAAGATCTCCGTCAATGACGCCGGCGCCGTCAAGGCGCTCGAGTGGCTGACGAAGCTCAAGAACGAGGGGTTGATCACCCTAGGGCTCGGTCGCCCGGAGGCGCGCACCCTGTACGCACAGGGCAAGACTGCGTTCTTCGATGACGCGAACCAGGTACGCGGCACGATCAAGTCGCAGGCAGCTGACCCGTCCCTTCTCGACAGCACGGTGCCCGTCGCGCGCCCGGTCGTGAAGAAGGGGGACGCCCCGCAGTCCCTGACCTGGGGCGGCCTGATCGTGGTCTTCAAGAAGGGCCCGACCCAGACCGCTGCCGAGTTCGCGAAGTACTACACCTCGACGCCCGCGGTCGGCATCAACCGCTACCAGAAGATCGGCTCCGTACCGACGACCGTGGCTGCGCAAAGCGACACGTCGATCACCTCGGATGCCTATGCGTCGACCTGGCAGAAGGCGATCACGAACACGGCGTCCCCCGACCCGCTGTGGAAGTTCGCGAACTACTCGCAGATGGAGGCCAAGCTCGCCGAGCAGATCCAGGCCGCGCTGACCGGCCAGAAGTCCGCCAAGGACGCGCTGGACGCGGCTCAGGCGGACATGCAGAAGCTGGCGAACTGACATCATGAGCACCCTCGACACCCTCCAGACCTCCTCGGCGTCCCTCGGCGCGCCACTGCGGATCCAGTCCATCGAAGCCATTCCGGTGATCGCGCCCTTCTCGCGCCTCTACCCCGACGGCGACGTGCCCGGCTGGCTCCTGCAGCCGGCGGCGAGCCACCGGACGCTGCAGCGGAAAGGTCAGTACTCGACGCTGATCCGGATCCGCACCGAGGACGGGCTGGAGGGCGTCGGGGAATGCTACGGGCTTCCCGCGCCCAAGGTCACCGCGCAAGTCGTGCGCGACATCATCGAACCGCTGCTGATCGGAGAGGACGCCAACGCCATCGACCGCCTGTGGTCGCGCGTGTTCACCTCGATGAGCGGCGGCGGCCAGGTGCGCGGCTACTACCTCGAGGCGATGAGCGGCGTGGACATCGCGCTGTGGGACCTGAAGGGCAAGGCGTACGGCGTGCCGGTGCACAGTCTCCTCGGCGGTCCGCACCGCGACCGCGTCGCGGTGTACGCCAGCCCCATCCCGATGCTGGAGACGCCCGCGGAGTCTGCCACATACGCTCTCGGCTTCGTCGAGCAGGGTTTCGACGCGATCAAGCTCAAGCTCGGTCGCGGGCGTCGCGTCGACCTCGCCCACGCGGCGGCCGTGCGCGAGGCGATCGGCGACGAACGCCAGCTGCTCGTCGACCTGAATTGCGCCTACACGGCCGATGTCGCCGTCGGCGTGGTCGCCGGCCTCGTCGATCTCGGCATCACCTGGATCGAGGAGCCGTGCGCGGTCGACGATGTCGCCGGTTACCGCCGGATCCGCGATTCGGCGCCCGTGTCGCTCGTCAACGGCGAGACGCTGTTCACCCGGTGGGATCAGCGCGACTTCCTGGTGCAGGGCGCGGTCGACGTCGTGATGCCGAACCTCGCCCGCGCGGGCGGAATCACCGAGTCGCGCAAGCTTGCGGCGCTCTGCGAGACGTTCCACGTCGACATCGCCCCGCACGGGGTCGGATCCGCGGTCGGCCTCGCGGCTGCGCTGCACCTGTCGGCGGCGATCCCGAACTTCCGGATCTACGAGTACAACCGGCTTCCCAACCCGCTGCGCGACGAACTGACGGTGGAGCCGTTCGACTTCGCCGCCAGCACGCTCGCCGTCCCGACCGGCCCCGGTCTCGGCATCGAACTGGACTGGGATCGCGTGGACCAGTTCCGCGCAGAATAGACCCCCGGGGCGGATGTAGTCCCCAATGCATCTGCCCCGGGTCCATCGTCCGCACCTCGGGCGTCATCGCGATGCGAGAGCCAGGACGTCCACTGCAGAGAGAGGCACGTGCATGAAGGATCCTCGGCCCATCGCCGTCGTGGTCGGCGGAGGCGGCGCGATCGGCGGCGCCATCGCGGCGCAGCTCGCGGGGGAGTACCGGCTCGCGCTGATCGGTCGGGACGCCGGACGCCTCGCGGAAGGCGCGGAGGGCTTCCCAGAGCCGCCTCAGCTGCTGGCGCTGGACGCCACGGACGGCGCCGCCGTCGACGCAGCGTTCGCGCAGATCGAGGCGGCCGGCCCCATCGCCGCCTTGGTGATCGCGGTCGGGACGACCGGCGGCGGATCCCTGCATGAGATCGGCACCGATGAGTGGCGAACCGTCGTCGACTCGAATCTCACCACAGTGTTCGAGACGCTCCGGGCCGGGGTCTCCGCCATGATCCGCACGGGCGGCGGCGCGATCGTCGTGATCGGATCCGTCCATGGGGACGATCCGCAGCCTGGATTCCCCGCCTACGCAGCGGCCAAGGCCGGCGTGCACGCGCTCGCGAAACAGGCGGCCGCTGAATACGGGCATCTCGGCATCCGTATCAATCTCGTGACGCCGGGCTGGACCCGGGCGCCGCACACCGCGGGCCGGCTGGATCCGCGCGACGAGGAGCTGCTCCTCGACGTCACTCCGCTGCGCGAACTGGTCGAGCCGACCGATATCGCCGAGGCCGTGACCTGGCTGCTCGGCCCGGCCTCACGCCGTGTCTCCGGCGCCGAGATCGTCGTGGACGGCGGATCCCGCCTGCTCGGATCGGCGACGGTGCTGCGCGGCCAGTACCGTCGCCGCCTCGGCCTGGAGCGGTGAAGAGCGTCGGCGAGGGGCGGATGCGCCATTCGACAGTTGTGCACCGCCGACGGAACGTCCGTCGGATCCGACAATCCAATATGAAGCCCATGGAGGCACCCGCATGTCCCGCATCTCGACGATGAATCCCTCCCCGTCGCGCGCACATCGGCGCACGATGATCGCCAGCACCGTCGGCACGGTCATGGAGTGGTACGACTTCAACCTGTACGGGCTGGCGTCGGCTCTCATCTTCGGACCACTGATCTTCGGTACGGCATCGGTGGGCGGCGTTCTCGCGTCGTTCGCGACGTTCGCCGTCGGATTCGCCGCGCGTCCGATCGGCGGAATCATCCTCGGCAATCTCGGCGACAGGATAGGTCGCAAGAAGGTGCTCATCATCACGATGTTCGGCATGGGCATCAGCACCGCGTTGCTCGGCCTGCTCCCGACCTATGCGGCGATCGGCGTCGCGGCGCCCATCCTGCTCATCGTGCTGCGGATCCTGCAGGGCTTCGCCGTCGGCGGCGAGTTCGCCGGGGCGACGCTGCTCACCGTCGAGAACGCCCCCGCCGGCAAGCGCGGCCTGTTCGGCGCCGTGCCGGCCATGGGAACCGGTGCAGGCTTCGTCCTCGCGAGCGTCGTGTTCGCGTCCGTCTCGCTGCTCCCCGAGGCGGCGTTCCTGAGCTGGGGATGGCGTGTTCCGTTCCTCATCAGCATCGGTCTCGTCTTCTTCGGGATCTGGCTGCGCCGGGGTGTGGACGAGACGCCCGTGTTCGCGCAGCTGGAGGCCGCCGGCGCGCGCAAGCGCGCCCCCATCATCGCCGTCCTGAAGGATCAGCCCGGAGCCGTGCTCCGCACGATGGGCATCACCATCTCGGGCTTCGTCTTCGGGTACATGGTGCAGGCGTTCTCGCTGAACTACGGTGTGCAGACGATCGGGATCGATAGGTCCGTGATGCTGTGGGCGATCGCCCTGGCATCGGCGCTCGAGATCGCCGCGATCCCCTTCTGGGGATGGCTCTCCGACAAGATCGGCCGTCGTCGGATGGTGGCGATCGGCCTGCTGTTCACCATGGCGTACATCTTCCCGTTCTTCTGGCTGCTGCAGACCGGGCAGCCCGGATATGTGTTCCTCGCCATGATCATCGCCCTGCCGATCGCCAAGGACATGGTCTTCGGGCCCCAGGCGGCGCTGGTCGCGGAGCTCTTCGACGCCCGCGTGCGCTACAGCGGTGTGAGCGTGGGGCGCGAGGTCGGTGGCGCGATCTTCGGCGGCACCGCGCCGTTCATCGCGACCGCGATCCTCGCCGCTTCGGGCGGCATCGCCGGTATCGCGATCTACGTCATGCTCGGCTGCGTCCTGACGCTGGTCTCCGTGTTCGCCGGGCGCGAGACTTCGACGATGACGCTGGACGAGGAACTGACCGCCGGACGAGTGTCCGCGGCCGACGAAGGGCCTGAGTGATGACGAGTGTGCTCCCGGTGCTGAAGAAGGAGCGGATCGTCGCGATCCTGCGGGCACGCAGCGCGCACCGCCTGGACGCGGTGATCGACGTCCTGGTGGAATCCGGAATCGGCGCTCTCGAGGTGACGCTGCCCACGCCCGGATCCCTGGTGGCCATCCGCGCTGCGGTGGCACGCCATTCCGGCGTCGTCGTCGGGGCCGGCACCGTGCTCACCACCGAGGACGTCGAGCGAGCGGCGGATGCGGGGGCGCGTTTCATCGTCACCCCGAACACGGATCCCGCGGTGATCGCGCGCGCCAGGGCGCTCGGGCTGGAGTCGTTCCCCGGTGCGATGACCGTCACCGAGATCCTGACCGCGTACCGGGCCGGTGCGGCGGCGGTGAAGGTGTTCCCCGCCCGCGCGGTCGGAGCGGAGTTCTTCCGCGACGTCGCGGCGCCGCTTCCGGACATCCCGCTCGTCGCGGTCGGGGGAGTGGCGCTCGCCGACATCCCCGCGTATCTCGCCGCGGGCGCGCTCGGGGTCGGGCTCGGTGGACCGTTGATCGGCGATGCGCTGGAGGACGGCATGTTGGACGGATTGCGTGAGCGGGCTGCGGCGGCGCGAGCCGCCGCGGGCGTCGGTCAGGGGGAGCGCTGATGGGGATCCTTCTTACGGCCGGAGAGGCGTTGCTCACTGTCGGTGCGCAGCGGATCGGCCCGCTGATGGCCGGCGGCTCAGCCATTCTCGGCGTCGCCGGATCCGAGGCGACGGTGGCGATCGGCGTGGCTCGTCTCGGTCATCAGGCGCGCTGGCTGACACGGCTCGGCGACGACGAGGCAGGGGACGCGATCCTCCGCCACCTTCAGGGCGAAGGTGTCCACCTGCTCACCGCGCGCGACCCCTCGCGGCCGACCGGTCTGCTCCTGAAGAACCGTCGCATCGCCGGGTCGAGCGCGGTGCATTATTACCGTGCCGGATCGGCAGCGACGGCGCTCACAATGGACGACGTCGAGCGCGCCGCGCTCGCGGACGTGGACATCCTGCACATTTCCGGTATCACGGCGGCGCTCAGCCCGACTGCGCGGGAGTTCGCGTTGGAGGTCACGGCGGAGGCCCGCCGCGCAGGTGTGCGTGTCAGCTTCGATCTCAATCATCGACGGCGGCTGTGGAGCGACGACGAAGCGGCGCCGGTGCTGCGTGAACTCGCCGCGCGGGCCGACATCGTCTTCGCCAGTGACGACGAGGCGCGTCTCGTCGTCGAGGACGCGTCGGCGAGCGAGCCAGAACTGGCGCAACGACTTCGTGCTCTCGGTCCCGGGATCGCCGTGATCACCGCGGGCAAGCAGGGCGCTTGGTATCACGACGGCACGGCCGGGCGCCAAGCGGCGCTCACCGTCGATGAGGTGGACCCGTTCGGCGCCGGCGACGCGTTCGTCGCCGGATTCCTCTCCGGCGTCCTGGAAGGGCTCGCCACCGCCCAGTGCGCGGCACGCGCCGCTCAAGTTGCGGCGATCGGCGTCGCGACCGAGGGCGACGCGGAAGGCCTCCCCTCCCGCCGCGAGCTGGCGACGTTGCTGTCGGGCGTGTCGATCAGCAGATGAGTGCCGTCAGTCTCGCGCTCGGCAGCTACACGCCCGCGACCGGCGGCCGCGGCCGCGGACTCGCCCTTGTCCGTTGGGATGGGGCGCGCCTCTCGAAGCTCTCGGAACTCGATGCGAACTCGCCGTCGTTCCTGACCTGGGGCGCCGACGGGCGGATCCTCTACGCCGTGGAGGAGACTTCGGTCGGGCGGATCCTCGCCGTGTCTGCGGCCCGCGACCGCCTGGCGCCGTTGAATGCGCTCACGATCGACAGTGCACGGCCCTGCCAGCTCGCCCTGCACCCGTCAGGGCGCTTGCTGACCGCATCCTGCTACGGAGGCGGAGCGTTCGTGACCACCGTGATCGGCGACGACGGCGCGCTGGAAAGGCGGGGAACGGGCGTGCAGCACGCTGGTCGCGGCCCGCATCCCACCCGGCAGGACCGCGCGCATCCGCACGCGGTGGTGTTCACCCCCGACGGCGCCCGTGCCCTCCTCCTGGACCTGGGCACCGACACGATCTCCCTGCACACGGTGACCTCGGAGGGGATCCGCCCCGAGCCGATCGTCGTCGCTCGCAGCGAATCCGGATCGGGCCCGCGCCACGCGCTCTGGATCGACGACGGCGTGCTCGCTGTGGTCGAGGAGATCACGGCCACCGTCACCCTGTTCCGGATCACCGAGACCGACATCACCCGGCTCGGCCCTGCTGTGGCGACGACTGCGGATGCGGATCCCGGAGCGTGGCCCTCCGAGATCGCAGCGAACGGCGGCGTGATCGCCGTGGCGAACCGAACGCCAGGCAGCATCGTCGAGCTCACCCCGCAGGAGGGCGCCTTGCGCGTAGAGCGCGAAATCCCACTGCCGCCGGGCGCCAATCCGCGCCACTTCACCGTGCTTCCCGACAGGAACTACATCCTCGCCCTCCAGGACGCCGACCAGGTCGTTGTCATGGATCGTGACGGCAGGATCCTCTCGTCGCTGCCTCTCGGCTCGCCATCCTGCGTGGCGATCAGGCCTGAGGGCCGATGAGCCGGAGTGGGTGGGAAGCTCCTTGCGTCGTATCTCGCATTTCGTATATCGTGTCGCTATGCCCAACGAAGTGCAAGACACCCCGTCCACATTCCTGTCGCGTCGAGCTTTCATAGGAACCGCGGCGGTCGCGTCAGCGTCGTTCGCGCTGGTGCTCGCCGGGCCTTACAGTCCCGTCCACGCCGCAACCGGCCCCGCCTATCAGGTGCAGTGGAACCGGCGCCGGCAGACGATCCTCGGCCTGGGATTCGAGATCCAGAGCGATTCGATCGGATCCGGCAACAACGGCCTTCCCGAAGCGACGACCTCCGTCCCGCATGACCTCGTACCAGGGGAGCGCAACCGTCTCTACGCGGAGATGCTGCGCGCCGGTGGCGCACAGGGATTCCGCTACTGCCGTTTGGCGATGGGCCTGTATCTGCGTGGCCTGACCGACGACAAGAAGAACGTCGTCGGTCGCTGGCCGGAGCAGATGGCGGAGCTCGCCGAGATGATGAAAAAGGGCAAGATCGAGGGGGCCATGGTCGAGTACTGGTCGCCGACGCCGTACTGGAAATCCACCGACTCCTACATCCGCGGCACGCTGAAGAGCGACGATCAGGCGTTCCTGTCCGATTTCGCCGACGCGCTCGTGCGCGACGTGAAGTATCTCGAAGACAACGGCGTCCCCGTCTCCTGGTGGGGGCTGCAGAACGAGCCCGTCTACGAGACGCCGTACTCGAGCTGCCTCTACTCGAGCGACCTGTACTACAGGGCATTCCGCACCACGGCAAGTCGCGTCAGGGCGAACTTTCCGGACGTCCGGATCCACGCGACCAGCATCTCCGGCCAGTACGGGCCGGGGGCGGCCGCGATCCGGCAGGACTCCGACACGCTCTCGCTCGTGGACGGGTGGACCTGGCACAAGATCGGTGATGACGCCAAGGGCCTGCTCCCTGGCAACAGCAACGCCAGCGACGATCTCGCCTACCGCGCTGTGTTCAACAACGAGTTCGAGTATCTGTCCTGGAACGTCAGCCGCACTCCGTGGTACACGGTCAACACGGCGCAGTCGATCATGAACTGGATGACGTTCCACGATTCGCCGACGTGGATTTGGCTGCACGCGCTGAAGCCTACGTACAACTCCGAGGCTCTGGGCTACTCGCTGGGCTTCTGGCGCCCCTGGGACGACGACGACATGACCCGCTTCCCAAGTCTCGCGAAGGGAACCTGGACCTGGAACGACATGAACTGGAACGCCGTCGCCGGATTTCTGCGGAACATGCCGTGGGATTCGGTGCGCGTCGAGGTCGACGAGCCGACGATCGACTCGGAGCACCGGATCATGGCGTGGATGGCGCCGAACGGACAGAGGACCTTCGCGATCACCAACCGCGCAGCCGCCCCGTTCTCGTATCAAGTGAACGTCGACGACGGGTCCGGCACGGCGGCGACGTTCGTCGGCAGCCGTTACGCGCACGATCTCAATAACGCAGCCCTCGGCGCGAAGCAGGGCCCCGCGCTCGCCCTGGATATCCCCGCATACTCGATCGAATTCTGGACGGAGCAGGCATGATTCTCGTTGCAACGACCCCGCACTCAATGGATGCTGCGGCGCCGGTCGAGATCATCATCGACGACGCGGCCGCGACCTTCACCGGCACCTGGTCGACGTCGAGCTTTCAGAAGGGTTACTACGGCACCGGCTACCACAACACCGATCGCGGCGCGATCTCCGCGAACGCCCGCGTTGCGACGTGGAAGCCGACGATCCCGGCGGCGGGCAAGTACACCGTCTCGCTGTGGCTTCCGAGCGGCTCGGGCGATCGATACAACGCGGTGAAGTTCCGGCTGCATCACAACGGCGGGATCACGGAATTCCTCGTCGATCAGACCGTGACGGGCGGCCAGTGGCGTCAGCTAGGCCGGATCGCGCTGGACTTCGACGGCTCGGGCAACGAGTACCTCGAGCTGCGCGTTGAAGACGTTCCGGCGCCGTCCAGTGGCAACCGGTACGTGATCGCCGACGCCGTTCGATTCGCCACACCGCCGCCCCCGATCACGACCGCCCCCGACGTGCGGATCACCCGTGACCGCAACTATGTCGAACTGCTGTGGGCACCTGTCGAGCACGCCGAGTCGTACTCCGTCACGCGACGCGACGACACCGGCGCTCTCGTCGAAGTCGCGTACGCGTCCAGCCGCGGCTACCTCGACCTCGCGGTCGACTCCTCGGTGTCGCGCGACTACCAGGTGACGGCCTACAACGGATCCGGCCCCGGACCGGCAGGTGGGATCGTGTCAGCCTCCGCGGTGACGGGTGCGCCGCTGCAAGCAGTGCAAGGGCTCACGCTGACCGCGGACGGTGGCAAACCCCGGCTATCCTGGCAGCCGCAGCGGGACGCGACGACTTTTTCCGTCTATCGCGCGAACCACAGTGCCGGCAACTTCAAGCTCGTCGCTCGGATCTCCGGAACGGACTACACCGACACGGGCGCAGGTGGCGAGGCCTACTACATCGTGCGCGCTGTGAACAGCTTGGGAGAGTCGGCCCTGTCGTCGTGGCAAGCCAACTGGAAGGCGTGAGTCGTGCGGCGTCGCTCAGACGACTAGGGCGTGTCTCAGAGATGGTTCGGTTGTGCTGGGAGTCTTGAGGGTGTCGCGGTTTCAGGTGCTCTCGGATGCTCAGCGGTCGTTGATCGAGGAGATGCTGCCGCGTCCAACCGGACGCAAGGGCCGGCCGTTTTCGGACGCCAGGCTGTTGGTCGAGGCGATCGTCTACCGGTATCGGTGCGGAATTGTGTGGCGGGATCTTCCTGAGGTGTTCGGGCCGTGGCAGACAGTGTGGACCTGGCATCACCGCATGGCGACGGACGCAAGATGCTCGCCACCCTCACTGCCGCAGCCGAGGCTGAAGGGCTTGTGGACTGGTCGCTGTCGGTGGACTCGACGATCGCCCGCGCTCATCAGCGCGCGACGAACACGAAGCGCCTCACGGGGGCTGGATCGAACTACAGGAATCTGACGCTCGAGCCGCTTGATCGCGCGGTCGGCCGCTCCCGAGGCGGCTTGTCGACGAAGATCCACCAGCTCGTGGAGGGCAACAAGCTTCCCCTGGTCGCGCTGCTGAACGCGAGGCAGGCCGGTGACTCGTCGATGTTCCTACCGCTGATGGCGCACCTGCGCGTCAGTCGCGAGACGGGCCGCCTGTGAACCCGCCCCGACGCAGTCCGCGGCGACAAGGCATACTCCTCCCGCGCGATCCGCAGCCACCTCCGCTCCCGCGGATTCAAGGCCGTCATCCCCATCCCCGAGCCGGACGACCAGAAGGGTCACGCAAACGGCGCGGCTCACGCGGCGGCAGGCCCGTCGGACTGGATGCCGGGGACTACCGAAACCGGAACGTGATCGAGCGCTACTGCTGCCAAATCAAACAATGGCGCGGCCTCGCCACGCGCTACGACAAGCACGCGATTGTTTATCGCGCCGTCGTGATCCTCGATGCTGTCATCGCCTGGACCCACCTGCTATCGGCGCCGCGCTAAGCGGGGTTGTCAATCAGGTTCAGCTGCGTCCCGTCAGGGGCGACGAGGAACCCCGCGCGTTGCCCTCAGGGCTGCAACTGCACAGGGTGCAGCCGCGGACGCCCGGCGGTCTTTTCGACGACGCCCGTCTCCTTGATCTGTCGATACAGCCCATCGAGATCATCAACTCGGACGCTGCACATGAAGGAGCTCTCCTCGGGCATGAGGCCAGGGAACAGGAAGAACTCCAACCGAAGCTCGCCACGGCGAAGGATCAGCCAACCATCATCGCGATACTCCCGCTCGAAACCGACCCCCCGTAGAACGCGCCCGTGTCATCGAACTCACGAGGTCGCACCCGGCTCGGACGGGTCCGTGCGTGGAGACATGGGGCGGATCATGCGGCATCTCACTCGCCGCGGGCCGGTGTTCATCGCCGGCAAGCTCGGCTTGCAGGCCTCGACAGTGGGCGAGTGTTGCGCCGTCACCAGACGCAGCTGCTGCGGGAGTCGGACCCGGTGACCGGGGTCGTGATCCGCGCCGCTCGGCGGTCCGCGGAGTGTTACCAGCATGACCTGATCCACGTCGATGTGAAGAAGTTCGACCGCAAATGGCGGCTCCGCGGGCGAAACGAGTAGGTCGGGTCCGCGGGATCGGCTACGACTACGTCCATACCGTGATCGATGATCATTCGCGCGTCGCCAACGCCGAGATCCACGACGACGAGAAGGGCGCCACCGCCCCCGGGGTCTTGGAGCGTGCGATCGCCTTCTACGCGACCCTGGGCGTGAATGTCGAACGCGTGATCAGCGACAACGCGTTCGCCTATCGGAGGTCCGCCGCGTTACGGGAGGTGACCGTCGCGCACGGCATCAAGCAGAATTTCATCAAACCGAACTGCCCCTGGACCAACGGCAAAGTGGAGCGACCGAATCGCACCCGCGCCGCAGAGTGGGCATACGCGAGACTCTGGACCTCGAACACCGACCGCGCGGCGGGCTTGTCAACCTGGCTCGACGACAAATCTGGACAGAGCCCACCTCGGCATCTGCGGCAAGACTTCCATCGATCGATTCAACAACGGTCGAGGTCAGTACATCTAGCGCAACGCCTGGATGGTCCGAGTCCGTGACGACTCGAGGTGTGCGCGCATGGCCTCGAGTGCGGCGCGTTCGCTGCCGGAGACTACTGCGGATGCGATTCCCTCGTGCTCCTCGATGGTCGTGTCAACTGCATGATCGCGCGAGTAGAGGCGAAACAAGTGAAGGTGGCTGTGAGTGCGTTCGAGGGCGGAACGGACGATCTCATTTCCGGCGAGTGACAGGATCAGTTCGTGGAATCGGGCATCATGAGCGATTGCAGACTTGAGCGATCCGTCAGGCGTGGCGCTGCCGACGTCGCGAGCTGATGCGAGTTCGGCAGTCAGCGCGTCTTGCGCGTTCGCGCCTTGGAGTGCAGCGGCGCGCCCGGCCGCCCAGGGCTCATTGAGCAGACGGAACCCGTAGAGATCTTCGAGCTCGGCGCGGGTGAGAACCGGTGTCGCGGAATAGCCGATGAGGGGCTGCTTTTCAACCAGACCCTCCGACTCGAGACGCGCCAGGGCTTGCCGGATCGGTGTCTGAGAAACGTTGAGCGCCCGACTCAGACGATCGATGTTGAGCCTGTCCCCGGGCGCGATCGCATGATTCATGATCCGACTTCGGACTGTCTCGTAAACGTCGTTGCCGAGGTTGCGTCTCGTGATTTTTTCTGCCGCAGACGGTTGCCGCTGAATCATGTGCTCCTCATCGAGTTTTGCAGGATTTCGCTTTCCAGTTGACTTCGGTCTCCGCGTGCCACATCATCTCTCTAGAGCGAAATCGTATCGTATCGTATTTACAGCGAGGAGAAGACGTGACCGACTCGTCGTCACCCACACAGGAGTGGGTGCCAGAAACGAACGGCCATCGGGCCGGTTCCTCGCGAACGGCGCCCGAGGTCGTACTCAGCGTCGATGGAATCGGCAAGCGGTACGGGGGCGTCCACGCTCTTCGCGGAGTCGGCTTCGACTTGCATCGCGGAGAAGTGCTCGCGCTCGCCGGCCACAACGGAGCCGGGAAATCCACCCTCATCGGAATCCTCGCCGGAACGAAGGCAGCGGACATGGGGCGCATCAGCGTCGACGGGGCGGAAAGGTCGTTCGCGGATCCGGGAGCTGCACGTGAAGCTGGCATCGGCGTCTGCTACCAGGAGCCGACCCTTGTGTCACAGCTCACGGTCGCGGCGAACGTCTTCCTGAAGCTAGAACGCCGCGATCGCTTCGGACGAATGGACCGCCTGGACCTCCGCACAAGGTACTCGCAACTCCAGCAGAAGACCGGCATCGAGCTGCCCGGTGACGCACTGGTGGCCGATCTCTCCGTCGCTCAAAAGCAGCTGGCTCAGATTCTTCGAGCGCTTGCCGGCGGTGCCAGAATCGTCATCCTCGATGAGCCGACTGCCGCTTTGAGCCCGTCGGACAGGACACAACTGTTCGACCTGATAAGGAAGTTGCGGGAGGGTGACGAGCCGGTCAGTTTCATCATCGTTTCCCACTTTCTCGAGGAGCTTGAGGACAACTGCGATCGCGCGGTGGTCTTGCGCAACGGGGCAGTGGTTGCGACCATCGAGAAGCGCCCGAGCGCAAAGCAGCTGGCCAAGCTCATGGCTGGTTCCGAGTTGGACGCACTCGAACATGCTCCCGTCGTGCGTGTCGCGCCCGGCACAGAGCTACTGCGACTGGACTCGCTGGCGGTCAACGGCGCGCCCCCGATCGACCTCCGTGTGCACGCACATGAGATCGTCGGCCTTGCCGGCTTGATCGGCTCCGGACGCACCGAACTCCTACGCAGTATCGCGCTGGGTTATGGCCGGGATGGCGGCGATGCCAGGGTCCGTGGCCTGTCGGTGCGAAACGGGCGGCAAGCACTCAAACACGGACTCGCCATGCTCTCCGAGTCCCGTAAGGACGCCCTCATCGGTGATTGGCCGATCTGGAAGAATGTGACCCTCCCGGGACTAGAACGGCTCTCTGGGCGGATCTTCGTGCATCCCGTACGTGAGAAGAGATCCGCGCGTTCGCTCATCGAACGATGTCGGGTGATCGCGGCAGGCATCGGCCAGTGGGTCGGCGATCTCAGCGGCGGGAACCAGCAAAAGGTGGTTTTCGCAAAGTTGCTCGCGTCGAACTTCAGTGTCGGACTGTTGGATGAACCGACGCACGGCGTCGACATCCATGCGAAGGCTGAGATCTTCTCGATCATCGATGAGCTTGCCGCCGAGGGTCGCGCGTTCATCGTGGTCGCTGCCGAGTTCGAGGATCTTCTCCGTATGTCGACGCGCATTCTCACCATCTACAAGGGATCGGTCATCGCGGAGCACCCCATCTCCGGTGTGAACGACCCCGTCACAGCAGAGCAGTTGCTGTACGAGGCCGCTACAGGCCGTCGCTATTCCACCTCAGTCGAAGGAGACAGGTCGTGACATCCACCACCGCGCTGCCAGAAGCGCCCGGCGTACGCGCTCCGGCACGAGCAGCAGGCTTCATCCGCGAGTACGGCATCTTGGTCGCGCTCGTCGTCGTCATCATCGTCATGTCGCTCTTGTCGCCGCATTTCCTCACGTACGCGAATGCCATGAACATCCTGACCCAGATGTCTATCCTCGGCATTCTCGCGGTCGGAACGACGCTGCTGTTGATAACCGGGAGCTTCGACCTCTCGATTGGATCGACACTGGGCCTGGCTGGCGCGCTGACCCTCGGGCTGAGTGCTCACATGCCGTTGATGGCATCGATCGGCATCGCTCTGGCCGCAGGCCTCCTGGTCGGCCTTGTGAACGGGTTCATCGTTGTCAAAGCGGGGATCAATTCACTGATCGTCACGTTGGGGACGATGTCACTGGTTCGTGGTCTTGTTCTGATCTACACCAACGGCACGAGCATCCAGGGCGATAACATCGGCTTCCAGTCATTCGTCAATACGACGAGCCTCATCCCGAACATCGCGTGGGGACTCCTGATCGTGGCCGCGATCATGGCGACGATGCTGACCCAGACTCGAACCGGTCGTTACTTCACTGCTGCCGGCGGCAACGCCGAAGCCGCAGAAGTCTCAGGGATCAACGTCGATGCCTACAAGATCGCAGCGTTCGCCGTGATGGGCCTGCTCGCCGGATTCGCCGGTGTCCTCTATGCGGGTCGCGTGAACTCGGTCGATCCCACCGCAGGAACCGGCTTCGAGCTTCAGGCGATCGCCGCCGTCATCATCGGAGGCACCAGTCTTGCCGGAGGCTCAGGCTCCGTCTGGAAGTCCATCGTCGGTGCCGCTCTGCTGACGACGCTGAACAACGGCTTCAACCTCCTCAATATCGGTTCCTATTACCAAGGCGTGATCCAGGGCGCGGTGATCATCCTCAGCGTCGCCGTCTACACAAGGCGAACCCGCCGCTGAATTCTCGCGGCTCGAGCACAAGGAGACCGCTGGTCTCGCGCAGAACACCAGAACGCAACCCCACCCATCATCGAAAGGCAAACCAGTGAAAATCCGTACACGCCACAGTGTTGTGGCCGTCGCACTCATCTCGGCAGGCGCCCTCTTCCTCAGCGGCTGCTCAGCAGGACCCGCCGACAGTGCGAACTCCGATAAACCTCTCACCATCGGCGCATCGGTTCTCGGAACCGAGTTCCCGGCCGTCGTCGCCCTTGACAAGGGCATGCAGGAAGAAGCTCGCAAGCTCGGGGTCAAACTGGTGATCGCCGACGCTGGAGGCCAGGCATCCAAGCAGACGAACGACGTCTCCGACCTGGTCAGCCAGGGCGTTGATGGGATCGTGATCAATGCAGTCGACTCGTCCGCGATCGTTGCGTCCGCCCAGGCAGCCCTTGCGGCGAAGATTCCGCTCGCTAGCGCCTTCACAACTCTCGGTACGGCTACCTGCGCCTATTCGGGCAGCGTCGGGCACGTCGGATTTAACGAACAGGGCTGGGCGAAACTTCAGGGCCAAGAAGCTGTGAAGATCCTTCCCAACGGGGGGAACGTCGCAATTATCGATGGCGCGGCCGGGCTTCAATCCTCCAAGCTTCGTCACGACGGGTTCGTCAAAGAGCTTGAAGCGAATCCAGCGATCAAGGTGGTCGCGTCGCAGCCCGGGAACTTCGACCGGACGACGGCGCTGACGGCCATGGAGAACATCCTTCAGGCGCACCCCGATCTGAGTCTCGTCTACGCGCCGGACGACAACATGGCCGTCGGCGTCATCCAGGCGATCAAGGCCGCCGGGAAGACCGGGAAGATCCAGGTCCTCGGAATCGGCGGATCCAAGGATGGCTTGAAGGCCGTGCAGGCGGGAACGATGCACTCCACCGTGTTCTCGTCCCTTGAGCAGGGAGGCAGGCAGGTTATCGACGCGATGGTCGCCAACCTGCGTGGCACCGACAAGAAGATGGAGCAGTGCATCAATGTGCCGCAGACCCTCGTCGACTCGAGCAACATCGACAAGTTCATGGACAAGGGCGAGTACTAGACCGAAGGCGAGAGGAGAGGCACGCTGACATGGCGACTTCAGAACTCCCGGAGTTCCTACCGGGGATCAACTCTGTATCTATCCGGGACAGCGCTGGTGTCGAACGTGAGTACCTCATCAGCGTGCCCTCTGCTCCCGTCGGCAGCGTAAGCATCGTCTTTCACCCGTTTGGATCGAATCCCGAACTGGTCCTCTACGGCGAGGGTCCCGGCGACTACCTGATCAGTACTCTCGACGGGATCGGTCGCTCGGCCGATGCCCTGGGCGTCCTCGTGGTGGCTCCCCGTGCTCGTGGCCGCCTAGTCGACGGCGTGTCGCTGGCGTGGCAGTCACACCTCGATGCGGCGTGGGACCTGGCGACTCGGCTTCGTGACGCGACGTCTGCGACACACATCACGACGGGTGGACTCTCGATGGGAGGACTCGAAGCCCTCGTCCTCGCGGGTCAGCATCCCGATGAACTCGCCGCCGTGTGGGCCGTCAACCCGATCGTCGACCTCGCAGCGTGGCATGACGACATCGCACAGCATCGGACCTCATCCAATCTCTGGACGATGGGTGCCCACGAAACCATAGAGGAGGAAGTCGGCGGAACACCTGACCGAGATCCCCACCAGTACCGTGTGCGATCCGCGTCGACGTATCTGAAGGAGCTCTCGCGAACCGACGTTCGTCTGACGTGGTCCCCCGCCGACACGATCATCCCCGAACAGGCGACCAAGCACGCCCACAAGCTAGCGGATGGAATCCGCGCGCACGGGGGCCGCGTAGAGGAGGTCATCGTCACGCACTCTCCGCGCAATCCACTCCTCGAAACAGGCCGCTTCGCTCACGAGTCCTGTGACCTATGGGGAAACATCGCGTGGGCAGCGGCCCGCGGCCGTGGGATCCCTTCGAAGCCCCTGCGTCGGGGCGGGGAGACGACGAGCGCCGCGACCGGGGAGGCGCGACAGCGACGGCGCCTCGCGTCGGTGATCGGCTTGCCGCCAGAGAACCTTCAGGAATATACGCGCCTTCACGCGGACGTGTGGCCAAGCGTGCTTGAGCGGCTGAACGCATCCCACATCACCAACTATTCGATCTTCAGTCACGCCGACCTGCTCTTCGCCTACATGGAGTACGACGGTGACGACTTCGATTCGGACATGGCTGCAATGGCCGCGGACCCGATCACGCAGGAGTGGTGGGCGGTCTGCGGCCCCCTGCAACGGCCCATCGAAGATCGGGCAGCCGGGGAATGGTGGAAGACGTTGCCGGAAATCTTCCACCTCCAGTGAATTGCCACGAAAGGACTCTTCGCATGACTCATGGATCGACGATCGTCTCGGCTGAGGCGTGGCTGGTCGACCTCCCTGTCGAGACCAAACGGACGGACGCCGTGCAGGCGTTCGTGAAGCAGGAGACTATTTTCGTCTCGCTGCAGACGGCTGATCGAGTGGGAGGACTCGGTTACACCTACACCATCGGGACCGGCGGCCGGGCGGTGCTCGAAATGCTGCGCGGCGGCCTTCTCGATGCCGTGGTGGGGCAGGACGCAGAGCGTCCGGAAGCGGTCTGGTATGCCGCGTTCAACTCCACCCGGGCGACCACAGTCGGACCGATCACGTCGCTCGCGCTGGCGGCGATCGACACGGCCGTATGGGATGGCCGGTCGCGTCGCGCGAGCCTGCCATTGTGGAAGCTCGCGGGAGGTTCGTCTCCGTCGGTACCTATCTACGACACCGAGGGCGGCTGGTTGCACCTGTCGCCGGATGAGCTGGTGGCACAGGCGCGAAGCAGCCGTGATCGCGGCCTCCCCGGCGTCAAGATCAAGGTCGGCTTGCCGAATCCGCACGACGATTTGGCACGTCTTCGCGCGGTCCGTGAAGCGGTCGGTCCGGGTTTCCACCTGATGATCGACGCCAACCAGTCCCTGACCGGCGCGGAGGCGATCCGACGGGCACGACTGTTCGACGATCTCGACATCTTCTGGTTCGAGGAACCCCTTCCCGCAGAGGATGTGGCCGGGCATGAGCGGCTGACGAAGGCGACGTCGATCCCGGTCGCCGTGGGAGAGAGCATGTATTCGGTGGGCCACTTCCGGGACTTCCTGCAGCGCGGCGCCGCGTCGATCGTCCAGGTCGATGTCGCGCGCATAGGTGGTATCACGCCATGGCTCAAGGTGGCGCACCTCGCCGAGTCGTTCAACGTCAAGGTCGCCCCGCATTTCCTCATGGAGCTGCACCTTTCTCTGGCGTGTGCGATCCCGAACGCCCTCTACCTCGAACACATCCCACAGTTGCGCGCGATCACGTCGACGGAGATCAGCATCCGTGACGGACGCGCGTGGGCTCCCGATTCTCCCGGTCTCGGGATTGACTGGGATCTGGACGCACTCGACGATGTGAGGGTGGCGTAGTCCATGGGCGTGCAAGCCATGACGAGCGCTTCAACCCGGCCGCTGGGTCGGGGCGGCCTGACCGTCGGCCGTCACACACTCGGCACAGCAAGCATCGGCAACCTCTACCGCGCAGTCGACGACATGACGGCCGGCCACGTGATCGGGAGCGCGTGGGAAGCAGGTGTTCGATATTTCGATACCGCCCCGCACTACGGGCTGGGACTTGCCGAGGAACGTCTCGGGCGCGGGCTGGCCGCACGGAAGCGCGCCGACGTGATCGTCTCTACGAAGGTGGGAAGGCTGCTGATCGACACGGACGCATTCCCCGGCCTCAGGGATGACGAAGGGTTCGACGTGCCGCGCACCCGTCAGCGGGTCCGCGACTACTCCCGCGATGGAGTTCTGCGTTCGATCGAGACCTCACTTGAAAGGACGGGACTCGATCGGATCGACATCGTTCTCGTACACGACCCCGACGAGTTCTACCGCCAAGCGATGGAGGGTGCCTTTCCCGCGCTTGAGGAACTCCGTGCCTCAGGTGTCATCACCTCATATGGAGCGGGCATGAATCAATCGGCGATGTTGACGGACTTCGTACGGAACACCGATCTCGATATCGTCATGGTCGCGGGCCGCTACACGGTTCTCGATCAGACAGCGTTGATCGACCTTCTGCCCGAGGCCGAGAAGCGCAGTGTCTCCGTGGTAGCGGCAGGGGCCTTCAGCTCCGGGGTCCTCGCCACCGACCGGCCTCGTGGCGATTCGCACTACCATTACGACGCCGTTCCCGCACCGATTCTGGCGCGAGTCAACGAAATCGCGGACGTGTGCGATGCTCACGGAGTGACCGTGCCGGCCGTCGCAGCCCAGTTCGCGCTGGGCCATCCCGCCGTGTCGACGGTGTGTCTCGGCGCCTCTTCGGAAGCTCACGTCATTCGAAACGCGGCGCTGTTCGACGTTGCCATCCCTCCGGCGCTCTGGGGGGACTTGGCCGATCGTGGCCTTCTGGCGGCGGGGGTGCCGGCACCATGATCGATGCTCACCGGCACGTGTGGGTCAGATCTGAGCGTCGCTACGACTGGATACGTCCCGAACACGGAGTCCTTTTCGCCGACTTCCGTCCGGAGGACATCGCCGCTGAGGCTGCGGCGGCTGGTATCACAGCGGCGATCCTGGTTCAGGCGGCCGACACTTACGAGGACACGTTATACATGCTGAGCGTCGCGGCACGGCTCCCCGGCATCGCCGGAGTCGTCGGATGGGTTCCGCTCGACCGTCCTGAGGAGGCGCTCGCAGCGCTGGACCTCTACGCCAGGACCCCGACGATCCGGGGTGTGCGAGCGCTGACGCACAACTATGACGACGCGAGGTGGATCCTGCGTGGCGACCTCGCCCGATCCATCGACGGCGTCGAGGCCCGGGACCTCTCGTTGGACTATGTCGCCGGGCTCCCCGAGCACCTGGCTCTGATTCCCGAGCTTGCTCGACGGCACCAGGGTCTTCGGCTCATCATCGACCATCTCGGCAGCCCCGACATCGCGAATCATGGCTGGGAGCCGTGGGCGGACTTGATCGCGGCGTGCGCCGCCGAACCGAACGTGTACATCAAACTGTCCGGCCTGAGCACCCTGTCTGGCGATGGCTGGACAAGCGCCGACTGGAAACCCTATGTCGATCACGTGGTCACGGGCTTTGGCGCTGAGCGGACGATGCTCGGCAGCGACTGGCCCGTGTCTCTGCCGGCCGGCGACTTCACACGGATATGGAGCGCTCAGTTGGACGTCATCGCGCATCTGCCCGCGCAGGCGCGCGACGCGATCGTCCAGGGTACGGCGATTCGCGCTTACCGATGGAACTCACGAAAGGCCAAGCATGACCGAACGATTCGCCCTTGCCTGACTCGGAGCCGCCGGCGAGGAGGTTCCCGTCGTCCGCTACGCAGGACGAACGCTCGATGCCCGCCCCGTCGCATCCGATTTCGATCCGGCGTTCTTCGCCGCGGGCGGACTCGCCCGGATCGCTGATGTGCTCGGCGCTCTCCCAGAGTTCGACGCGGTCACGCTCTGTGTCGGCGCGCCCATCGCGCCCCGGCCAGATCGTCTGTGTCGGCCTCAACTACAGCGACCACGCGGAGGTGACAGGACAGGCGCCGCTTGCGGAACCCATCATCTTCAGAAGGATCCGTCGACGATGGTCGGACCGTTCGACGACGTGCTGATTCCACGTGGATCGTCGAAGACCGACTGGGATCGAGCTCGGCGTCGTGATCGGGTCGACCACGCGCTACCTTCAGTCGCCCGACGAGGCGCTCGCACATGTCGCGGGATACTCCGTATCGAACGACGTATCGGAGCGGGAGTTCCAGCTCGAACGCGGCAGCCAGTGGGATCGGGGCAAAAGCTGCGAGACGTTCAACCCGTTCGGCCCCGATCTGGTTCCTGCCTCGCAGGTCGCCGATCCGCAGCATCTCGGCATGCGCCTCTCGGTCAACGGCGAAGAGCGCCAGAACGGCACGACGGCGAACATGATCTTCTCCGTCGCCCACATCGTCTGGTATCTGAGCCAGTTCATGGTGCTGAACCCCGGCGACGTGATCAACACCGGCACTCCAGCCGGTGTGGCGCTCGGCATCCCCAGCAATCCGTACCTGAGGGCCGGTGACGTGATCGAGCTGCAGATCGATGGCCTGGGACTCGCGAGGCAGAGGACGGTGCAGGCATAAGCGACTTCGACGAACTGGTCGCCGTCGTAACCGGTGGTGCGTCGGGGATCGGCCCGGCCACAGCGCGGACGCTAGCGGCACGTGGGGCCAGGGTGGCCGTGCTCGACCGCGCGACCGAGGCTGTGCACCATCCGCTGGTCCTTTTCGAGGCCGACGTGACCGAGCGTTCCAGCGTGCAGCGTGCGATCGGTTCCGTCGCGAAGACATTCGCCCGTATCGACATCGTCCTCAACAACGCAGGGATCAGCGCCGTTGGTACCGTCGAGGAGAACGAGGATGCCGAGTGGCGCGCGGATGCTCGACGTGAACGTCACCGGCATGGCGCGGGTCACTGCGCCAGCGCTGCCCTGGCTGTGGCGGTCACCGTCGCCCGCGATCGTGAATCTCTGCTCGGTCGCTGCCCTCAACGGTCTCCCGCAGCGTGCGCTGTACTCGGCGTCGAAGGGTGCCGTGCTCGCCCTCACCCATGCGATGGCGACCGCGACCACATCGCCGAGGGCATCCGCGTCAACTGCGTGAGTCCTGCGACCGTCTCCACTCCGTTCTTCGAACGCATGCTTGAAGGGTTCGCGGACCCGGCCATGGAGCGGGCGGCCCTAGACGCGCGCCAGGCGACCAGACGCACGGTTCAGCCGCAGGAGGTCGCCGACGCGATCACCTTTCTCGCGAGCCCGGTCTCCGGTTCTGTCACCGGGTGCCGCCCTTGAGCTCGACGGCGGTACCCGCACCTGCGCGTCCGGCGCGCCGGGGAGCGCGCGTAGGCCAACGTGTACGAGAACCCGCCCATGAGGCCGATACTGATCTGGCACTCCCGGACGTCGTGCTGCCGAATGCGCCCGGCAGGTATCACCGTCGAGAGAGCGTTGGAGATAGCCGTGGCGGTACTGGCGAATCACGGCGGACACTTTCCGAGGATGGAGCGGGTGGATTCATACATCGCGACCAGATCCACAGCCTCGGCAACGCGCCGCCATGAGCCACACGAGCGTTGAACGCTACATAACGTCTCAGACCTATAACGATTCTGTGACGTCGTGACCACTAGCGGTGAACGCTGCCGGGTGCGAAAGCTCGCACCGACACTAAGTCTGCAGCATCTGAATCGTCCTTGCTCGGGACGATTCGATGTGCTCTCGCATGGCCCTCGCTGCGGCGGGCTGGTCCCCGGCGTTGATGGCGCTCGCGATGCCGACGTGCTCATCGACGGTGATGTCCACGCCGCGATCGCGCGAGTAGAGCCGGAACAGGTGGAGGTGGCTGTGCGTCCTGTCGAGCGCGGAGCGGACGACTTCATTCCCCGCGAGGGAGAGGATCAGATCATGGAAGCGTGCGTCGTGCGCGAGCATCGTCTTCAGCGGATCCTCCGGGTGAGCGTTCTGAATGTCCTTGATCTTGGCGAGCTCCGTTTCGAGAGACTCACGAGTACCGCCGGTTCGAAGGGCCGCGGCACGGGCCGCTGCCCACGGCTCGGTCAGAAGGCGGAAGTCGTAAAGATCTTCGAGCTCCTTGCGCGTGAGCACCTGTGTTGCCGAGTAACCGACAGAGGGTTGCTTCTCGACGAGACCCTCTGATTCGAGACGGGCGAGCGCTTGTCGGATCGGCGTTTGTGAAACGTCCAGAACTCGACTCAATCGATCGATGTTCACTCTGGCGCCTGGCGAGATGGCGTGGCTCATGATCTGCTGCTTGATCGACTCGTAGACATCTTCGCCGAGGTTCCGCTTCGCAGATGAGGCCGACAAGCGTGAATCACTCATGTGGCACCTCGCATTTCATCGTGACCAACGTTACCGAACGCATCCCTATCGTGCCCTTGACTTCCGTCTACGATGAGGAGCATCATCTGTTCAGATCGTATCGTATCGCATCCACGATCGGGAGGACTCCCGACTATTGGGGAATCGTCCGCGGCCGAAGTGCTGTTTCACACCGTCGTGAAAGGTTGTTGCCCATGTCACCTGCACCAACAGATCTCCGTCGCTCCAGATTCGTCGCTGTGGCTACGGCTGCTGTGGCTGTCTTGGCTCTCATACTTCTTCCCGGGGCACCCGCCAACGCAGCCTCGACCTATGTGGTCTCTACCACCGGTTCGGATTCGGCCGCAGGAACCGCCGCCGCACCGTTTCGCACTATTCAAAAATGTGCGTCCGTCGCCACTGCCGGCGACATCTGCGAGATCCAAGGAGGTGTGTACCGCGAGACGATCACGCCGGCACAATCAGGCACGAGCACCGCACCGATCACTTTCCGGGCGGCCGCAGGCCAGCAGGTCATCGTCTCTGGGGCGGACCCCGTGGCGGGCTGGACGTTGACTTCCGGAAATATCTACACTGCGCCGATAACACTCAACGACGACACACGTCAGCAGCTCTTCATCAACGACGCCATGTTCAACCGGGCTCGTTGGCCGAATGCTGGTTCGGACCTCCTCCATGCACCGCTCGCTTTCGCAGATGGAGGTACCACGACATCCACGCTTGTCGATGCTGCGCTCCCAACGATTGCCGGAGGCTGGACGGGCGCGAACTTGCACGTCTGGGCGGGATCGGCCTGGATGTCGGCGACCGGAACCGTGACGTCGACGTCCGCTGGATCTGTCGGCTACTCGGGCGCGAACAGCGAGTGCGGCGGAGGGCTCAGTTTCCTCTGCGTATCGAGCGGCACACGCTACTACCTGGACGGTGTCCGGGGCGCACTGGATTCCGCGGGTGAATGGTTCTACGACAAAGTCGCCCACTCTGTTTCGCTCTGGGCGCCAGGCGGTGGAATTCCCACAGGCGTCACGATGAAACAGCGCCAGTGGGCGTTCGACCTCAGCGGTCGATCCTTCATTCAGGTAAGCGGCCTGGGGCTTCAGGCGGCCTCCGTTCTAACGACGGACACCAGCTCGGACAATGTCCTCGACAGCCTGGACATCCACTATGTCTCGCACTTCGACACGATTCCGATCCCCAACGTCTCCGATGACTCCGTAGCCGCGGCCCACCTGCTGACAAGTGGAATCATCCTCAACGGCACGCGCAACCAGCTGCGCAACAGCACGATCACGGGGAGCGCAGGGAACGGAGTATCAATTCAAGGCACGGCGAATCGTGTTGACAACAACCTGATCTCGGAGATCAACTACATGGGTACCTGGTCAGCGGGTGTCTACATCCGAGGTCAGAACGAAGTCGTCACCCGGAACACCATCTTCGATACGGGGCGAGATGGAATCACGGCCAACTATCTCGGTGACGGTATCTACGGCTCCGCGCACACAGACTTCACCGGCAACGAGATCTCCTACAACGAGATCTTCAGTTGGGGCGTCATGAACGAGGACAGCGGCGGCATCTACTCATGCTGCGGCACGGATATGTCAGGCGGTTCGATCAAATACAACTATGTGCACGACAACAATGCACGCGGACGTGTCGGATCCGCTGGCTCGGGCATCATGCTCGACAACGGATCGAAGAACATGTCCGTTCACCACAACGTGGTCGCCAACGCTCTGACGGCCGGCATCGGGATCAACGGCAACTATTCCGGCGATCCGTCGAACGCGAAGATCCGCAACAACACGCTCATGGGAGGGCAGTACCAAAGCCTCGGAATGTACGTGGGCTTCTCCTCGGTCGGCGCAGAGATCGTCAACAACATACTCGAGAAGCCCAACAATGTCAGCGGCGGAACTCAGAGCAACAACTCGACACCGGGATCCGCCCCGGGATATCTGGCGGGAGGACCTTACCTGGCCTCCGCTTCACCGATGATCGACGCGGGAGCCCCCGTCACTGGCATCACAGACGGATACGTTGGCGCCTCACCGGACATCGGAGCGTACGAGTACGGAACATCCGGTTGGCGGGCAGGATGTTCCTTGCCCGGTTGCACCTTCCCGACAGACGCGCGGCACACCATCGACAACCTTTCGAGCAATATCAGCTACTCAGCCGGGTGGGCGCAATGCACGTCAGGCTGTAATTCCCAGTTCGGCACCACCCTCTATGGCGATTCGGTGAGCTACAGCAACGTGGCCGGGGCGACCGCGACCGTCTCGTTCACGGGCACTCGTGCACAGCTCTACGGTCAGACTGCGAGCGGAGCCGGCATCGGCACCGTCTCTATCGATGGTGGCCCAGCGGTCCAGGTCGACTGGTTCTCCGGATCGTCGTTTCTTCCACCGGCCATCGGAAATCTGCTGCTGTACACCACACCGACGCTGAGCCCCGGCGCTCACACCATGACCGTGACGGCCCTAGGGACCACCCTCTACGGGAGCTCCGCCTACATCAACATCGACCGCGTTGCGGTGGATCCCGGCAGCACTGTCTCGACGAGCGTCGGAAACGCGACCCAGGGCAGCGGGCCCAGCCAGGTCACATATACGGGCGGCGGCTGGATGCAGTGCTACAGCGGCTGCAACGGAGGCTTCGGCTCGCCCACGGTCGTCTTCGACAACGACGACGTCGCGAGCACAGGCACAGCCGGCGACACAGCGACGATACGCTTCTATGGCAAAGGAATTGTTCTGTACGGCGCCACCGGAACTGGCGGGGGAGTCGGGAGCGTGTTCATCGACGGGAGTGCTGGATCCACTGTGTCGTGGTATCGCAATACCGTTCTGACTGGGAATCAGCTAGTGTTCGACAGCGGCGACCTGGGATGGGGGTTCCACACGCTGATCCTGCGCGCCACCGGCACCAATGGAGCTGGAGGTTACCCCTACATCAACCTTGACCGCTTCATTCTGAAACAGTAGTGGCCGTTCGGTGGCACACCGTTGGGCGACGGTGGGCCACCCCGGCGCGGAGAGCTGGGGCAACTGGTCGCCTCTCTGCGATCGCTCGGCGTCGAACCGATCACCGGCAAGCCCTACAAACCAACCACGCAGGGCAAGAACGAGCGCTTCCACCAGGCCCCTGATCCGAATCCTCGACAACCAACCGCTCGCCGAGACGTTGGAGCAACTCCAAATCGGGTCGACGCGTTCGATGTGATCTATGACACCGAGCGCCCGCGTCAAAGTTGCCGGGTCGGGTCAATCCAGCAGCGGCAGCGGCAACGGGACTGTTGAAGGTTTGGGTGACTCCTGACAGTGCCGAGCCGGTACCGGGAGCGGCACGATCTCACTCAGTTCCGCGAGCCTCTGCGTCCACACGGCGGTTTCGGCGGGCAGGCCATCCCGTTCATCACCAACCCAATCGGAGCGTTCCTGATCCGCCCGAGAACGGCGGCCTAGACGAGGAGCACAACTATGACGAGTTCTGGATCGGGACCATGGAGATTTCCGCATCGGGCACAGGGGGCCGTTACGCGCGTCGATGAGTCCACGCGTTGCTGTCTGTGAGGCACATCGGATCTCAGCCGGCTGTCCGCGGACCTCTTTCGAGCAAGGGCAGCTTCAGACCATCCGGCTGAGTAGTCGGGCGGCCTCGTATCGCGGACGCCCGAGTGAGGAACGCGGATCGTAGCCGAGCAGACGGCTGGTCGACTCGTGGCGAGCTTGCATGCTGCTGTGGTGCAGGCCGAGCGTGGCCGCCGCGGAGCGGACGCTGTCCGCCGCGACGAGTTCGTCGAGCAGGGCACGGGTGCGCTCGTCGAGCGCCAGCAGCGTGTCTACATCGGGATGCCGCGGCTGTCGTGGATCGAAAGATCGTGCCAATGCGATGAGCGCCCCGAGCTCGTCGGCAAACACGACCGGCCGCCGTGCGTCGGTGAGGCGCAAAGCGATGCGCGCATCCAGCCAGGCTTGGGGCAGGTCGGCGGCAGTGGCGGCAAGAGCATGACCAGCGGGCCCATTCGGTGGGCCTGCTGACAACGGCGCGAGCATTGCGCGGACGAGCCCGTGCGGACTAGTGATCACCGCGGAAGGGCATACGGGTGGCGGACCCTCAGCGGTAACTGGAATCGCGATCACGCGGACTGGGAAAGTGAGCCGCAATCGCGTCACGGCAGCGGCGCGTTCGTCGGGCGACCGTCCTGAATCGAGCACCACTTCGATAGAACTCGGCTCAGCCATCGAGCGCCGGGCACTGACGATTGCGACAGCTAGTGACAGTCTGTCGAGGATCATGGGATCGTTGGCATGCATCGGCAAGTGGCGCTCGATCCAGACCCGTGGCCCTCCCGCCTGGGATGAAGGCCAGTCCGAGTCCGTGTCCGGTTCCGCGTCACTGCGCCGACCTGTGGCATCCACTCGCAACACCCGGCCGGACAGTTCGGCACCTGAGGCGACTCCACTGAGAACTGCAGCAGCGCGCACGAGTGCTTCAAGTCCTGCGCCGTTTGCGACAAGCGAGTCGAAGTACGAGATGACCTTCAGCGACTCACTCGCTTCGGGGTCAAGGGCGGTCAGACGCCCGGCGAGTTCTTGCATGGGTGCTCCATCGCTGTGAGCCCATTGTACAAGGCGAGAGACGTTGCCGACAGGTCAGCCGAGAATGCGACGTACCCAGTTGTCGCGCGCGGTCACCATCTCGCGTGAGAGCGCGGCTTGAGGGACGAGGCCCTCGAAGGCGTGAAATCCACCCGGCCATACGTGCAGCTCGGCTTGGCCGCCAGAGGCCCAGATCGCAGCGGCATACGCGATGTCCTCGTCGCGGAACACTTCAGCGCTGCCGCAATCGATGAATGCAGGCGGAAGGCCGCTGAGATCGGTCGCTCGAGACGGCGCAGCGTAGATGGATACGTCGTCGGTGCCGCGCCGATCTCCGAGCAATGCCGTCCAGCCGGTGACGTTACTACCACGGTCCCACACGCCGACGCCGTCGATCTGGATCGTCGACACGGTTTGATCGCGGTCGTCGAGCATCGGATACATGAGGAGCTGTCCGGCGAGCTTCGGCCCCCGGCGATCGCGCGCGAGCAGCGCCGTTCCCGCCGCAAGCCCGCCACCAGCGCTGCCCCCGGCGATCAGGAGGCGGTCGAGATCGATTCCGAGCTCCTGTGCATGAGCCGCGGTCCAGACCAGCCCGGCATAGCAATCCTCGACAGGCACGGGATCGACATACTCGGGCGCGAGTCGGTACTCAACGGTCACGGCCACCGCGTTGTAGCGCAAGATCCAATCGGTGAGAGCCATGACGCCGGTCCAGCGATCGCCGATGATCATGCCGCCGCCGTGCGTGAAGTAGAAGCCCGGCCCCGTACCGGTGCGATCCTTGATCTGCACCACGCTCACGATGATCTCATCGCCCCCATAACCGGGGATCGTGATGTCACGAGTCTCGAGTCCTGCTTGTTCGATCGCCTCGGCGGCCGTCGGCAGGCCTGGGATAACGGCGTTGCGCAGTGCGGGGATCATGTCGAGGGTGATGGTCGTCGGGTAGACCCCGGTAAGCGCATCGAGCGCAGCCCCGAGCTCGGGATCGAAGGGTGGCCGGCACAGCTGGGTGGTCTCCGTCATGAGGAACTCCTTCGTTCTTCGCCGCTCCATCGCGGATACTTTCACGATGGCCTGCCGATTCGCACAGGACACCCGCCGTGCGGCTGTGATCGGCGATGACGTCTCCGCCATCCGGCGGGTCAGCGTCGCCGGTGGCTGTTCTGGCTGATCAGGGGGATCCGGCGCGGCGGCCAGCTGCAGCAATGCCGGTACTCGCCATCCCACAGCGGTCGCCTCGCCGGGCGTGAGGGAGATGAGGCCCCGCGTCGAGTTCAAGGCGTCGGGTGGACACGTCATGGGCTCGACGGCGATCGCGTGTCGCGGGACGTCGGTCGATGCGTCTGCCGTGTAGATCTGGACCCACTCGCTACGCCGATCCCATTCGAGCTCCGCGCCGTTCCCATCCGCGCCTGTTACGCGCACGCGCACTTTAGTGTGTCGTTGAGCGGTGGGTCCAGGCGATGACGGCGTTGAGGACTGCTGCTGATCGATAGACGGTCGCGAGTTTGTCGTAGGCAGCGGATGCCGCCTCTGGTCATGATGGCTTCGAACTCGACGGGCGTCCACTTGCCGAGGACGCGTTGCCGGCGACGCCGGTGGTTGGTCCGTTCGATCCACGTCACGATCGCGAGGCGGAGGTCGTCGCGGGGGGCCCAGCGTCGGCTGTTGAACACGCTATTCTGCAGTAGCGCGAAGAACGATTCCATCGCGGCGTTATCGCCGGCAGCACCGACTCCGCCCATGGATCCGACGAGCGCGTTCCGGTCGAGTTCGGCTTGGAAGTCCCACGGCGGCACGCACGACTCGGGGATACCGAAGTCCGTGGCGATCTGCGCGAACGACGACTCCGACTTCAGCGCAATCGCGACGACATCGTCTCGGAACTCCTTCGGAAACGCCTAAGGCATGAGGACATCCTTCCAGCAGTGACGAATCACCACAGATCAGGAGTCACCCAAACCTTTAGCAGTCCCGACCACTCGCCGACGGATGAACTTGGTACGGGCAGAACAAGATGACCGCGCTGATCCGGCGCACTGCCATCTGCGACGCGTCCCGTGGCGCGGTCGGTCGGGCCGTGCGGGTGCTCGGCGTTCTCCCGTTTGAGGCGTTGATCTCGGCGAGTTCGTCACTGGTCACGCCAGGGTGGGCACCCGAGTCGATCTCGAACGACGACGCCACCTACGCAACGTCTTCGGCCAGACACGCTGCCTGGTGCCGACATGACGGATCGCTGCGTACTCGGTCCCGTGCTCAGGAATCGCCTCCTCGAGCACCCGCAATGCACGCTGGCGGAACTGCCAGGGGCATGATTCACCCTCCCAAAAGAAGCGAACCAAGCTCGGGGCGATTCAATCCGTGCAGCAGACCTTTACATTGCTTCAGCGATGAGGAGGATCAACTGCTCTGGCCGCAGATCCGGTCGCTCCACTCCGACATTCTCTATTGCGGGGCCCGGAAGGACGATTCCGTGCCATCCAGTGTCACTCACCTCCCCGAACCATGATGGAGGTGTGAATCGTTCGGGTGCCCGGCCGATACGCAACGGACATATGCGATAATCCCGATTCGGATCGAGCCCACGCAAACGCAGCCGGGGCCCGGGCTTGGATTCGACGCTCATCGTGTCGACGATTGCGAAGATTCCGCGTGACGCATCGTTGTTGATCACGCCGTAAACGTATTGCCCTTCCTGGACATGATCCATGCGCACGACATTGCCGCCGAGAAGAAGCTCTCGTTCCGCTTTGAAGAATCGGATCCATTCGCTAAGGTCCGTCAACTCGGATTCTGTCGCCTGAGTTAAGTCCCACTCGACTCCGAGATGGCCGAAAATCGCGGTGCCCGCGCGAAAGCTCAGATCGTGCGTTCTCGAAGTCGTATGCGATCGCGCTGCCGCGATGTGGGAACCCAAGTACTCAGGTGGCACGAGCTGTCCCGCCCAACGCAGCATGTGCTGCCTGTCGACCGGATCGCTGTTGTCCGAGACCCATACGCGGTCTGTGTGCTCCAACACCCCAAGATCGACGCGGCCACCGCCTGAGGCACATGTTTCGATCTCGAGGGCCGGATATTTCGCCCTCAGTTCATCAAGTAGGCGATAGAAGGCCAGAGTCTGCCCATGAACTGCAGGAGAACCGAGCTTCAGTTGCGAACCAGCCTCAAGGAGTTCGCGATTGTGGTCCCATTTGAGGTACGAGATGTCGTACTCGTCGAGCAAGTCGAAGAGTTGGCCGCGTACGTGCTCGTATGCGCCTTCTATTGTCAGATCGAGAACCTGTTGCCATCTGGCGGCTGAGGGCCACTCGGTGCGCGCCGACATGACCCACTCGGGATGTTCACGAGCCAGATCTGAATCGGGATTGACCATCTCGGGCTCAACCCAGAGGCCGAACTCCATTCCGAGCGCTTTCACCTGATCCACCAGAGGGTGCAACCCTTCTGGCCAGACCTCTGTTGAGACCGTCCAATCTCCGAGCCCGGCCTGAGCATCTCTCCGTCCGCCGAACCACCCATCATCAAGCACGAACCGCTCGACACCTACGAGAGCTGCCTTTTCCGCGAGGGAAAACAGAGTTTCTCGATTATGATCGAAATAGACGGCTTCCCATGTGTTCAACGTCACCGGTCGATTGCTATTGACCCGGCGTTCGCGAGACCGTTGATGCTTGTGAAAGCGCTGCGCGACTCCGTCAAGTCCCAGTCCGTATGATGCATAGACCCATGGACTGGCATATTCTTCGTTTTTGCCAAGCCTGATTTCACCGGGGAGGAGGAGTTCGCCGCCGCCCAGGACCGCCGCACCCCATGACATCTTCTCGGCGTAGATGCGTTGGTTTCCGCTCCAGGCGACATGAACGGCAAATACATCTCCTCGGCCAAACCCAAAATCTGGAGTTCCCGCGTGAAGAAGGAATGCCGAGTCGTGGCCCGGCCGACCGCCGCGTGCATCTCTCGAATGTGTGCCGATGGAGAACGGAGCTCGTTGCGGGCTCCGCTCGCGCCCCCAGCGGCCAGTGAAGTCCATGAGTTCTAGAGCTTCGACCGGGACGGGGAAAGTGACAAACAATCCGTCAAGGCTGTACGGTTCCTCATCCAGATTGCCCACGGTAGACCTGGCTCGTATCAGCCCGGAGTCGAGAAGTTCGACCTCCACCCGGAGCGATAACCCGATTTCAACATCGGCACCTTCGAACACGATCGTGCCAGCTCCGGCCTCGACATAGCCGGACGTGGGCTCGCCGTTGTAGAAGGCGGAGATACATTCGAACTTCGGACTCCACGCGCGGCCATCACGCGAGCCAGTCAACCCCGGCTGTCCCGTCCAACCGAAATGGTGCTCGGGCACAATGGCGACCCGTGCTCTCGGCTCGTCGCCTGATGGTGAAGGCGTGAAGGGATCCGCCAGGACGAGTACGCGCGCGGCTTTCTCGGAGAGAGATCCTAAGGATTTGCCCCAGTACACAATGCTCGGGCCGCCATCGGGCGCAATCCGGACGAGCAATCCCACGCCCGCAGATTCTAGATGAAACAAGGAGTCCAAGGTGATGCCGTTTCTTAGTCTGGGCGCGCGGCCGAATGTTGAGAGTCAATCGTCGTACATGATGGAGGACACGCTGAACTTCGCCAGTCGCGATCGTTGGTCGCCTCAGCGCTTACGCCTCGTTGACAGCTGAGTCGTGAGATGAGAGGCATGGAGGTATCCTGATAGCTTCTATCTCGAGAGGCCGTATGGATCTTCCTAAAGCCCGAGACGGGAACGTGGAATGTGTCGGCATTTGCCCTTTGACGTGACGCGAACGAGTCATGGAAAGTTGTCCCAGGGTGGCTCGGGCTCCCGCTGGCGACGATGCGTCGTAGATTATTGATTTCGTCGGGATCGGTAAGTACGTCGTATGACTCACCCGAACCGATGGACCCGACAGCCAAGTTATATCGGCCATCCGTGGTCATACGGCCTTGACCGCTTTCTGCAAGGAACCCCAGTCATAGCCTCCGGAGGTACCTGTCCGCAATGGATCAGCAAAGCTTATGAACAACCCCCTCTGTCTCGTGGTGCCGTGGCCCATCATGTGGGAATGCCGTTCCAAGGCGGCTTCTCGAAACCTCGCCGATGCATCTCCGGCGCCCACATCGGATTCGTCCGCGGCACCAGCGCCTGCACGTCGACGGACCATGCGTCCAGCAGCCCAGCGAGGTGGATGCGGATCTCCGCGTGCTCGTCGGCCAGATCTATCGACTCACCGATGTCGTTCTCAAGGTCATAGAGCGCCTCGTGGCCGTCCTCGAACCAGCGGATCAGCTTCCACCGCCCCTCGCGCACCGCCGCCCCCGGAGTACCACCTTGGTTGGAGTAGTGCGGGTAGTGCCAGAAGATCGGTCCGCGATCGGGTGCCGACTGCTCGACGAGAGCCAGGATGTCGACGCCGTCGACGTGCTGGCGCGAATCGCCGTCGACTTGCGCCGCGGCGAGCAGCGTGGGGTAGAGGTCAGGTGTGGTGGTGAGCAGGTCGGTGTCGCCAGGTCGCAGCTTGCGCGGCCAGGAGATTGCCAGCGGCACGCGTACGCCACCGTCCTCCATCCAACCTTTGCCCTCGGCCAATGGCGCGTTGCAGGTCGGTGACCCTTCGGCCGTGGCCAAGCCGCCATTGTCGCTGGTGAAGACAATCAGCGTGTTGTCGAGTCGACCTGTGCGGCGCAGGGCCTCCATTACTCGGCCGACACTTGCGTCGAGGCTGGCTACCATCGCGGCGTATGTCGGATCCGACTGCATTGTGCGGCGCCGTACCCGCACACCGCGTACGTGCCATGCGGGAAATGCTTCCCCCTCCTCGATAGCTTCAGTGTCGATTCCGAGTCGTTGGGCCTTCTGCCGGAAGTGTGCCACGAGGTGTTCGGGAGCCTGGATTGGCGTGTGCACCCCGTAGTGCCACAGGTTGAGAAAGAATGGCGCGTCGCCGTCGTATTCGGTGATCAGTGCCACCGCCTCATCGGTCAACCGGTCGGTCAGGTACTCGCCGTCCGGGCCGTCGGCTAATGGGGGCAGGGAGTAAGGACTGAAGTAGGTGGAGGGGGAACCCTGCGCCCCCCCACCAATGATGACCTCGAATCCATGCGCCTCAGGGCCGCATTGTCCGTCGCCTAGGTGCCACTTGCCCACATGCCAAGTGCGGTAGCCGCCGTCGCGCAGAGCGGCAGCCAGCGAATATTCGTTGATCGGCAAACCGTGGAAGTAGGGCACGTCAGACAGCGACCCCACGGTATGCCCGCCGATCCAATTGGTGATACCCACTCGCGCCGGGTACTTGCCGCTCATCAGAGCTGCCCGGCTCGGCGAACACACGGGGGCGGCTGCGTACGCCTGCGAGAAGCGCAGTCCACGCGTCGCCAGGGCATCGATGTGTGGGGTCTCGTAGAAGGTCGAACCCGAGTAAGACACATCCACCCAGCCGAGATCGTCGACAAGTATGAGCACGATGTTCGGGCGGTGTCCGTTCACTTGACGGCCCCTGACAGAACATCGGACCTGAAGTATCGCTGTATGTAAAGGAACAGAGCGACTACGGGCACGCTAATGAGGAGTACCACCGCCATGAGTAGGTTCCACTGGGTGGAGTTCTCCTGAAAGAACCCGGTTAGCCCTAGGGGCAGGGTCTCCCGCTCCGGGCTGCGAATCATGACCAGCGGCCAGATGAAGTCATTCCAAGCGCCCTGGAACGCGAACACCGCGACCACTGTGACCGCCGGCAGTACCAGCGGCGTGTATATCCGGATGAAGATCCTTAGCTCGCCCGCGCCGTCGACGCGCGCGGCGTCGCCGAGCTCGTCAGGAAGACCAAGGTAGAACTGACGCATTAGGAAGATCGCGAGGGCTGAGATCAAGTGGGGCACCATCAGACCCCCGAGCATGTCGAGCAGACCGGTGCCGCCAGCTCCGACGATGTCATTCCCGCCTAGCAGCGGGAAGTGGACCATCATGAGGAATAGCGGCACCAGCACAATCTCCGGGGGCACCACGATCAGTGCGACAAGGAGCAACAGGATCGTCTTGCCACCGGGAAGCGGCAGCTTCGCCAGCGCGTAGCCGGCTCCACAAGCCAGTACGACCTGCACGAGTGTGGCAGCGATCGAGACGATGAGGCTGTTGACAGCGAAAGTGCCGAATTGTGCGCTGCCGAGCGCGGTGGCGAAGTTGTCGAAGGCCAGTCGGCTGGGCAGCCGGCCGATCGGCTCGCCGGTCGGAGTGACGGCGGTGAGCAGGATGTACGCCAACGGGACGACATACATCGCCGCAAGAACGATTCCCAGCGTGTGCAAGACGACCCGCGTGCTGGTGCGGTGCCTCGTGATCATGCTGATCTCCTCTGGATGAGACGGAGCACCCCTGCGATGACGACGACGGTGCCGAAGAGCAGGACGGCGATCGCGGAGGCCTTACCGACGTTGAGGCTGAGAAAGGCCTCGTTATACATGACGTAGACGACGGTGCGCGTGGCATTGACCGGGCCACCCTGGGTCATCACATAGGACTGCGTGAACATCTGCAACGAGCCGAGAAACCAGGTGATGGCGACGAACATCAGCGCCGGCGCAATGTTCGGCACCGTGACCGAGAAGAATCGGCGCACGGCACCGGCACCATCCACCGTGGCCGCCTCGAGCAACTCTCTAGGCACCGTCTGGAGCGCCGCCAGCACAATCACCATGAAGTAGCCGATGTTGCGCCACAGGCTGACCACAACGATCGCCGGCATTGCGAGACTCGAGCTGGTCAGCACCGCGAGCGAGTGACCGGTCAGCCCCGTGACGACCTGACTGAGCGGTCCGGAGACGGGGTCGAGCAGCAGGTTCCAGGCCAGAGCGACCACGACGTACGAGGCCGCCTGCGGCACGTAGACGATGGTGCGCATGGCCGCACCGCCGCGCAGGTTCTGGTTCAGGAGCAGCGCAACGAGGACCACCACGACCATACCGACCACGACCTGGCTGAACGCGAAGGTACCGGTGTTGCCCACGGCCGTCCAGAACACGGGATCGGCGAACAGCGACCGATAGTTCTCCAGTCCCACGAACTTCGGGACGGAGAAGATGTCGTATCGAGTGAAGCTCAGCACGACCGCTGCGAGCAGCGGGATGATTGAGACGATTGCGATCACCAGCAGCGCGGGCGAGGCCATCCCGATGGCGAAGCGCCGGCTCCGCGTGTCCATATGGCGACGACGGAGGGACCGCGTCCGCGGCAGAACCGGGAGGACGGTGCCTTGCTGATCAGACACCATTGAGCTCGTCGATCTGGCGATCGAGTTCGGTCAAGATCGACTTCGCGGTCCCCTGAAGCCGGACCGCCTGCTGAAGGGAGGTGTTGATCAACGGGGCGATCGCCAGCATGTTGGCGTTTGGCGGCTGTGGGACGACGTATCTCGCCGCGGCCGTCAGATTCGGACTGAGGCCCTTGAGGTACGGGGCGTCAGTCTCGTCCGAACGGGCCGGGAGCCCAGCGTACAGTTCGGCGAGCTTGACGGAGTTGTTCTCGTCGGTAATGAAGGAGAGTAGTTTCCAGGCCGCGTCGGGATTCTTACTGCGCGCCGAGATTCCAATCTTGTTAACGAAGGCGGTCGTGGCTCGATCACTGTGCGCGTCCATAGCCAGCGGGAGTCCGACGATGAGGTCCTCGACCACCTCGGGTTTGAACTGCTTGGCATTGCTGATCGCTCCCAGCCCCGAGAAGGTCATCGCTGCGTCGCCATTAACGACCGGCTGCGCGCCCGTACCGCTGTTCACCATGTCGCTGGAAGCCTGTCCCCGGCGATAGAAGCCCATCATGTACTCCAGCGCGGCAACTCCTTCGTCGGAGGCGAAAGTTGCCTTGCCCGACGAGTCGTAGTACGTACCACCAGCCTGGAACATCAGCTGCGCGTAGGTCTGTTGCAGGCCGACGCTCTTGTCGATTCCCCAGTCCACCGGGAAGGCGAGGGGGCCGCCATTCGCCTTCGACAACTTTGCGGCGGCCTCGGCCCACTCCTCCCAGGTTGCAGGCAGATTGTCGGTGTCGACGCCGGCGGCTTTGAGGAAACTCTTGCGGTAGATCGGCGTGCGGGTGTCGGTGTACAGCGGCAGCGCGTAGCTGTGTCCGTTGTAATAGCCGTCCTTGAGCATGGCCGGGATGAAGTTCGAACGGTGGCTGAGGTCTTTGAGTCGATCGTCCAGCGGTAGCAGGGCGTTCTTCGACGCTAGTGGCGCGGTCCAGATTCCACCGAGCATGACGATGTCGGAGAGCGTGCCACTCGCGGCCGCGGTGGTCACCTTCTGGAAACCCGACCCCCAGTCCGTGCTCTGTATTTCGAGTTTCACGCCTGAACTCTTAGCGAATGCGGGCGCCAGCGACTTCGTCAGATACGTCAGGGTCTCATGGCTCGGGCCGAGCATCAACATCGATAGTGATGTCGACGATCCGTTCGAGACCGTCGAGCCGGCCGCGCAGGAGGAGAGCGCGAGACCACTCGCCGTTGCTGCCATGCCCGCGAGAAACGTCCGCCGACTGAGGGTACCGACTTTGGTGCTTTCGTGCAGGATCTTCGACATGCCCACTCCTTCGTGTGCGGCTGTTGTGATTAGATACAAGCAGTACATAATCACCTAACCCGGTCCTCGTCAAGGTGTCCGTTCTCGTCGGGTGCTCGATACACTGGCCAAGATCATGAGAGGTCGTCGATGAGCGTTCACCGTCCCACCTCGGCGCAGGCCGACTTGGGTCAGCGCAACCGCGGACTTGCTCTCGCGCTTGTTGCGCAGGTCGGCCCGGTCACCCGGTCCACACTGGCGAACCTGATCGGCGTCACCCGCCCCGCCGTTAGCCGCATCATCAGTGAGCTGATCGGATCGGGGTGGCTTGTCGAGGCGGCGCCGCGCCCGGGAGTCGGCCCCGGCCGACCAAGCTCGAGCGTGCAGCTGGCGCCCGGACAGCGCCTGATCTTTGGTATCGACCTGCGTCTGGACGGGGTGCGGATCCAGACTCGGGATCTCGCCGGGTCGCTGCTGGGGGACTCCAGTCACGCTCTGATGATCGACGCGACCACCGAGGAAGCGCTCGACGTGATCGTCCGCCAGATTCGGGCCGAGCAGAGCCGCCTCGGGTTACCGACGCTCTGCATCGGCCTCGCGGTGGGGGCAGCCATCGACGAGACCAACCGAGTGATAATCGATTCGCAATACCGGCCGTGGAGGCAGTTCCCCATTGCCGACATGCTCGCACAGCGTCTTGGGATGGAGCCCTCGTTAGTGGTGATGCGCGACGTCGCCACTTCCGCTGCGCTAGCCAACTGGCAGCAGCTGGCAGGGGATCCAGGTATGAGCGATCTGGTGCACCTCCAGATGGGGTTCGGCTCCGGCGCAGGTGTTGTTCGGCGCCGCTCGGGCGTGCCCATGCTCGACACCCAGCCGAGAATGGCGCACATCCCACTGCGGGTCGACGGCGCGCGCTGCACTTGCGGAGCTCACGGATGCGTCGACGCGACGGCCGGGTTCTGGGCGCTGGTCGCTCGTGCGCGAGGCGCCGGGGTAGTGGCCCACGAGGGTCCCCAGATGATCGAGGACTACTGCGCTGAGATCGTAGCCCTGGCCGACTCGGGCGACCAGGTGGCAATCGACTCAATCGACGAGATGGCGTTCTGGTTCTCGCGAATCGCGTCGATGCTGATCAACATCCGGCGACCCAGCCGATTCACCTACGCAGGCTATCCGGCGCTGTTGGGCAGGCGCTTCCACGAACGGTTTGTCGCCGAACTCGTCCAGTCTGTACATGAGCTCGACCACATGCTGGTCACCACCGAGCTGGCTGACCGCGCCTCAGTGGTCGGGGCATACTGGCTGGCTGTGAACCAGCTGATCGAGGATTCCGTTTTCGATAAGTTGGCTGTCGCTGTCTGAATCCACGCTCCGAAGCTCCTCCGCACACTTGCTCATTTTTACGCACTGAATCGGCCTGGCTTTCGTTCCTATCGGGAGCCTTGTCCAGCGGGGCCGGTTGGGATGATTCCAGGTCGGCTAATACGCGTCCTCGACCTCGATTGGGGTGCGCACATCGAGTTCGCCGTGGAGGCGTGGGTTGTTCCACCACGACACCGATTCGAGAGTCGCGAGTTCGACCTACTCGACGGTGCACCAGGGGCCGCGCTGACGGAACAGTTCGGTCTTTCAGACGTTGTTGACCGCCTCGGCCAATCGGAACGCTCGTCGGGTTCGTGGACCGAGGGTGAGCGACAATTGTTGCATTCGTAAGTTCGCTGATGTTCGAAGGAGCAACCATGGTCGCGGCCGCACGGCACGATGCGATCCTGCGCGAGCTGGAGCTGCGCGGATCCCTCGGCAACACGGGCTTCGCGCGCCGGCTCGGCGTGACGTCGATGACCCTGCGCCGTGACGTGGAGGATCTGCACCGTCGTGGCCTGCTCGTCCGGGTTCATGGCGGCGCGGTCTCGCTCGCGGTCGCCCAGCAGCAGGCTGCGGATGCCGATGGATACGGCCCTCGGCGCCCACGTCCCGTCGCGACGATCGGCATGATCGTCCCCACGACCGAGTACTACTTCCCCGAGGTGATCCGCGGCGCCAGTCGCGCGGCGGCTGAGGCGAACTGCCGGCTGGTGGTGGGCGCGACGAACTACTCACCGGACGAGGAGCTGCGCCAGGCGCGCCGGATGCTGGAGAGCGGCGTTGATGGTCTGCTCATCACTCCGCACGGTGCGCTCGAGGCGGATTCGTCGCTGCTTCAGGTGCTGCGAGATGCGCGGGTTCCCATCGTCCTCGTCGAGCGCGATGCGGAGGATCGCGTGCAGGATCTTTTCGCGATGGTGCGCTCGGACCACGCCTACGGCGCGGAGCTCGGGATCCGGCACCTGGTGGCGCTGGGTCATCGCCGCATTGCTTTGGCCACCCGCCCGTCGGCCACCGCGTCGGGTCTCGACGAGGGGTTCCGGCGCGGGATGGTCGCGGTCGGCGAAGACGGCTTCGCGCTGCGCGGCGCACTCTCGGATCCGCCCGTCGGTGAACGCGTCGCCGCCGCCGGGCTCGGAGCGTTTCTCGACGAGTGCGTGGAGAAGCAGGTGACGGCCGTCATGCTGCTGGGCGACGCCGACTCGATGGCGTTCACCGAGCTCGTTCTCGCGCGCGGCCTGCGTATCCCCGAGGACATGGCCGTCATCGCCTATGACGACGAGGTGGCGTCCCTGGCCGCGGTGCCGCTGACCGCCGTCGCTCCGCTCAAGCGCGATCTCGGGCGGTCCGCGGTGCGTCTGTGCGTCGATCAACTGCGACGCGTCCGGGGAGACTCCGGGACGGTCGTGCGCAGCGTCCTCATGCCGGAGCTGGTGGTACGGGAGTCGACGATCGTGCGGGAGTTTGTTTGAAAATGTTCGTTTGAGCTCCGTTCTCTTGGATCGAGGGCGTGGTGCGGTCAGGATCGACCCCGCACCCGACCCGATTCGAAGGAGAACCGATCATGCATCTGCGCCGAACCGCCCTGTTCGCCGCCGCCGTCGTCGCTGCCACCACCCTGATCGCCGGATGTTCCTCCGGAGCAGCGGCACCCGCGCCGACCACGTCGCACCAGCCCGCCAAGGGGAACGTCACGTTCTGGTCGTCGCTCAGCGGTATGAAGGATGTGGCCGCGGCGTTCAACGCCAGCCAGAAGGACATCACCGTCACGTTCGAGGAGATCCCGAACGGAGCCAACGGCGGCTACACGAAGCTGTCCGCCGCGATCTCGTCGGGCACCGGACCCGACGTCGCGGGCGTCGAATACCAGGTGCTGCCGGGCTTCGTCGCCGCGGACCAGCTGAAGAGCCTCGACGGGCTCGTGCCCGAGAAGGTCCTCACCGCGTACGACCCCGAGGTGCGCGGACAGGTGTCCTTCGGCGGTGCCGACTACGCGCTGCCCTACGACGCGCCGCCGATGGTCATGTGGTACCGGAAGGACCTCCTCGCCGATGCCGGCGTGCAGGTGCCCAAGACCTGGGCGGACTTCGAGAAGGCGGCCCGCGCGCTCAAGGCGGTGCACCCCGGCTCCTACCTCGCGAGCTTCTTCACCAACGAGCCGCAGCTGGCCCCGCTCGCCTGGCAGGCCGGATCCGAGTGGTTCCACCCCGGCAAGAGCTCGTGGCACGTCGGCATCGACGACACCGCGTCCACGAAGGTCGCCGACTACTGGCAGCGCCTGATCGACGAGGGCCTCGTGAAGAAGCAGCTCGGTTTCAGCGACGAGTGGACGGCAGACCTGAACAGCGGCGCGGTGGCCGGCTGGGTCGGCGGCTCGTGGAGCGCGTCGGGTCTGAAGACGCGCACCGAGGGCGCGGGCCAGGCCGGCAAGTGGATCGCGGCGGTTCCGCCGACCTGGGACGGCAAGCCCAGCGCGTCGCTGAGCGGCGGCACGAGCTTCGCGATCACCAAGAACTCCAAGAACGCGGATGCGGCGGCGGTGTTCCTGCGATGGCTCACGACCTCCCCGGACGCGATCAAGGCGCGCGGCGCGGTCGGCACGGCGTACCTCGCCTACCCCGGTCTCAACGACGTCGCCAAGAGCGTCGCGCCCACCGCCTACTACGGCAACGACATCTACGCCGTGTTCGCCCAGGCGTCGAAGGGTCTGCGCCCGTGGGCCTGGGGGCCGAGCTACGACATCACCGGCACCGCGCTGAAGAACGCGGTGACCTCGAGCCCGACCCTCGGCGACGCCGTCGCGACGACGCAGAACGACACCGTCTCCGGGCTGACGAAGCTCGGCGTCGGCGTCGCGAAGTGACCGACCGCGAGCAGTGACCCGCGACGGCTGCCGGATCGGATCCGGTCCGGCAGCCGTCCGCCGACAGGAGAACACCCCATGGCCACGATGACCCCCACCCGGCCGGTCCGCCGTGTCGAGCCGATGACACCCGCCCCCGAGGCCCGCCCGCGCCGATCGATCTCCGGATCCGGCGGACGCGCTGCCGCCGTCTTCCTGATCCCGTTCTTCGCCCTGTTCGCGGTGAGCATGATCGCGCCGGTCGTCTACGCGCTGGTCATGAGCGTGTTCGCGCAGCGGCGCAGCGGGCTGGGCTTCGGCAAGCCCACGACCGAGTTCGTCGGACTCGGCAACTACGTCGACCTGTTCCAGGAGCGCACGTTCGTGGAGGGCTTCGGCCGCCTCGCCGTGTACTGCGTGATCTACGTGCCCGTGCTGCTGTGCGTGGCGCTGCTGCTCGCACTGCTGCTGGACGCGACGGTCGCCTACGCCCGCCGCACCTTCCAGCTGCTGCTGTTCCTGCCGCACGCGGTGCCGGGTGTCATCGCCGCCCTCATCTGGGCCTACCTGTACACGCCCGGGGTGAGCCCGATCGTGCGCGCTCTCGACTCGGGCGGCGTGGGGATCGACTTCCTCTCGGTGCACCTGGTCATCCCGTCGATGGTGAACATCGCGGTCTGGGAGTGGGCCGGCTACAACGTCATCATCCTGTTCACCGCGCTGCAGGCCGTGCCCCGCGAGGTGCTCGAGGCCGCGCGCATGGACGGCGCCGGCGAGATCCGCACGGCCCTGTCGATCAAGACCCCGCTGGTGTGGCCGGCGCTCGGCGTCGCTCTGCTGTTCACCGTGATCGGATCCCTGCAGCTGTTCACCGAGCCGAAGATCCTCGCTTCGGCCACGACGTCGGTGACGAGCACGTGGGTCCCGAACATGTGGGCCTACGACGCGGCCTTCACCCGCAACAACCTGCCCCAGGCCGCCGCCGCCTCGATCGTCCTGGCCGTGCTCGCCGGGGCGCTGTCCTGGATCGTCACCCGCTTCACGTCGAAGGAGCCCACTCGATGACTGCTCTCTTCCCCGCGCTTCCCCGGCGCGCCCGCGGACGCGCCGTCCCGGCGAAGGCCGCGGTCAACGGCCTGCTGGTGATCGGCGCCGCATACATGGTGCTGCCTCTGCTCTGGCTGATCTTCGCGTCGACGAAGGACGCGACGGGCCTGTACTCGGGCGAGGCCTTCGCCTGGGGCGGATCCTTCGTCGCCAACCTGGAGCGCCTGTTCGCGCAGGACGGCGGAATCTTCCTGCGCTGGCTCGGCAACAGCATCGCGTACGCCGGTATCGGAGCGGTCGTCGGAGGCTTCATCTCAGTGCTGGCCGGATACGCCTTCGACAAGTTCGAGTTCCGCGGGAAGCGCCCGCTGTATGCGACTGTGCTCGTCGGGGTGCTCATCCCGAACACCGCCACCGTGATCCCGCTCTACCTGCTGGCCGCATCGGCAGGCGCCACGAACACGATCTGGGCCGTCATCATCCCCGTGCTCTGCAACCCGTTCGGGGTCTATCTCGCGCGCGTGTTCAGCGACGGGTACCTGCCGGCCGAGATCCTCGAGGCAGCGCGCGTCGACGGCGCCGGCCCCTTCCGCGCCTTCCTGCAGGTCGGTTTCCCCATGCTCGTGCCCGGCTTCGTCACGATCGCGCTGTTCCAGTTCGTCGGCATCTGGAACAACTTCATGCTGCCGCTGATCATGCTGCAGAACCGCGACCTGTTCCCCTCCAGCGTCGGCATCGCGCTCTGGCAGAGTCAGGTTCAGCAGAACCCGGAGTTCTCCACGCTCGTGATCGCCGGATCGTTCGTCTCGGTGCTTCCCCTCGTGATCGCCTTCATCCTGCTGCAGCGCTTCTGGCGCGCCGGCCTGTCCGCCGGGAGTGTCAAGTGAGCCGCGGGCGGCCCCGCGTCGTGCTGGCGATGCCGGAGGTCGCCAGGGAACGGATGTTCCCAGCGGCGCGCCTGGCGGAGCTCGACGAAGTGGCCGAGGTCGTCGGCGAGCTGGGCGAGTTCTCCTCGGCCCGGGCGCGGCGGATTCTCGCCGACACCGAGGTGCTGGTGACGGGGTGGGGGTCGCCGTTCGTCGGTGCCGACATCCTCGACCTGGCGCCGCGGCTCCGTGCCGTACTGCACTCCGCGGGGAGCATCAGGGCTTATGTGGATCCGGCGATCCTTCACCGTGGCGTCGCGGTCAGCTCGATGGCCGCCGCGAACGCCGTTCCGGTCGCCGAGTACACGGTCGCGATGATCGTGCTTGCCGGGAAGCGGATCCTGCCGATGGCGGCCGACTACCGACGGGATCCGCGGGCGTTCGACATCGAAGCGGCATACCCGGACCTCGGAAACCACGGCAAGCAGGTCGGCATCGTCGGCGCGTCGAAGATCGGGCGCCTCGTCATCGCACTGCTGCGCGCCTACGACCTCGACGTCGTCGTGCACGATCCGTACCTGGACGAACTCGACGCAGAGGACCTCGGGGTGCGGACGGTGGGGCTGGACGAGCTGCTGGAGACGAGCGATGTCGTCTCCGTGCACGCGCCGTCGCTGCCGTCGACCCTGGGCCTCATCGACGCCCGCGGCATCGGACGGATGCGGCGTGGGGCGACGCTCATCAACACCGCCCGCGGCGAGATCGTCGATCAGGACGCGCTCACCGCCCGGATCCTCGCCGGCGACCTCTACGCCGTGCTCGACGTCACGACGCCGGAGGTCCTGCCCGCCGGCCACCCGCTGCTCGGATCCGACCGCGTGCTGATCACCCCGCACGCGGCCGGATCCCTCGGGTCCGAGCTCGGGCGCCTCGCCGCGTCGGTGTGCGAGGAGCTCCGTCAGCTGGCGCGCGACGAACCGCTCGCCCACGGCATCGAACCCGAGCGACTCGAGATCACCGCATGACGTCCTGACCTCCCTCCCGGCAGACCCACGCCGACCGCGCGGCGTGCACCGCGGACCCTGCTCAGAGCCGAGCGCATCGAAAGACGAAGGAGTTGGAAGATGACCACCACCCAGAAGGAAACCGCACCCCGGAGCCTCACCCGCAGGACCGTGCTGATGGCAGGGCTCGGCGGAGTCCTGGCAGCCGCGACCGTCGCGACCACGGGGCCGAGCGCACTGGCGACCACCCGCCTGCCCATGGGCCCGCCTGCGACGCGGGTGACCGAGATCGGCCCGGGGATCGTGCAGTACTCGCTAATGAGCGGAGTGACCGCGGGGGGCGTGACTTACGTCGGCTCGCGTAATCTGGAGCCTGCGGGCATCATCGCGCTGGACCACACGACCGGGAGGGTCGCGCACTCGACCTCGCTCGCCGCGGGCTACAGCATCCAGGCGCTTGCGTTGGATGAGAAGCGGGGGATCCTGTACGCCGGCGTGCTGCAGAAGGCGACGGGCCCGCAGCCCAACTTGTACCGCTGGCGACTGTCCGCTCTGGATGCCCCGGCCGAGCCGATCGGTCGCATCGGCGACCGCGACGTGCGCGACCTCGCCGTCGCCCCGGACGGCACGGTCTTCGCCGTCGGTGGCGGCTCCTCCGGCGCGCCCGCGCTGTGGCAGTTCGACCCGACCAGCGGCGCCGTGACGAACCTCGGCGTCCCAGCGCCGACGGCGACCCTCGCCAGGGCCGTCGCGGCCACGGACGCGTTCGTGTACTTCGGAGCGGGAAGCAGTCTGGGCGGTGGTGGAAGCGCGAGCCGCGCCGCACTGTACGCCTACGATCGCGTGGAGCGCACCTTCGCCGACATCACGCCCGCCACCATGCTCGGCGACCCCAGCATGCGCGAGCTCGCGATCGCCGGTGATCGGCTGCTCGCGTCGACCGCGGGCGCTGCGGATCCGACCAAGCTGGCCGAGATCTCCCTGGCCGACCATTCGGTCACGGCTCTCATCACCTCGATCGGCAAGACGGCGAAGTGCTTCGCCACGATCGGCGATCAGGTGTTCTGCGCCAACGAGACCGGCATCATCGCCTGGACTCCGTCGACCGGGGACCTGTCGCAGGTCGACCTGGGATCGCTCGACCTCGGCGAGATCTGGGGTCTCGACGCGCAGGGCGACGACCTCGTCGCGGTGTCGGGTTTCGGCTTCGTCGCCGACATCGCGGCCTCGGGCGCCCTCGTGGCGACCACGGACCTCGGCGAGGCCGGTGCCCCGGCCAGTGCGCAGACCTGCATGGGCATCGCGGTCGGCGCGGGCTTCGCGTACGTCGGCGGGAACGGCGGCATCGCCCGGCACGACCTCACGGCCGGCACCGTTCAGAACCTGCGCATCCCCGGCGAGTCCAAGGACGGCGACGTCGTGGACGGCGTGCTCTACGTGGGTCAGTACAGCGGCCAGGGGATCTGGTCGTACGACCCGCGCTCCGGTGCACCCATCCGTCAAGTGGCCAAGGTGCCCGAGGCGCAGAACCGCCCGCTCGACACGGACTGGGACGCGACGAACGGCCTGCTGCTCGTGGCCGCGCAGGACGATACCCAGGGCGGCGGCTCGATCTGGACATACGACCCGGCGACGGGGGCCAGCACCGTCGACGTCAATCCGATCGACGCCGTCCAGCTTGTGCGTGCGGTCGCCACTGTCGACGGGGTCGCCTACCTCGGCGGTGACAACGCCCAGAAGACGGGGGCGCGCGGCACGATCGTCGCGTGGGACCCGGTGGCACGTGCGGAGCTCTGGCGACTCGAGACCGGTGCCGCCAACGGCATCGCGGCGCTGGAGACCAAGGGGCGGTACCTCTTCGCCCTCACCATCAAGGGTGCACTGTTCGTCATCGACCGACCGACCAGGACGATCGTGCACACCTCAGACCAGAGCGCGATCTGCCCGGGCTTCGCCGCGCTGAAGGAAGCGAGGGGCGTGGTCTACGGAGTGTCCGACACGACGCTGTTCCGGATCCACCCGCGCACCTTCGCGGTCACCGTGGTCGTCGCGGGCATCAATGGCGGCTGGTACAGCGGCCCGCACCTGAACGTCGACGAGGACGGCGTGATCTACACGCTCCGCGACCGCACCCTCGTCTCCGTTGACGACCACCCGCAGCGCTGATTGAGATTGAGGGGGACGAGATCGAACTCGTCCCCCTATCGCTGAAGGCCCGGGGCCACGGCGTCTACGACACCAGGATCGTGCACGAGATCATGCAGTTGTACCCGGGTTGCCAGCTCACGAGCAGGCGCCGCGCCGATCTCTGCGCGTCGCCGAGACTCTTCGCCGCTCCGCGCCCGGTGGCGGCTTGTTGAGACGGCCGGGCTGCGCCTGAGATGAGCGTGTCGCGACAGCGCCGGCCGAAGAAATCACCCGTTCGGCGTACGCCAGCTGCCCGAAATTCGCGAGACATGACCACGGTTGCGCCGACCGTAATAGTCATACTATTGTGGCTCTCGCGCAGCGCACGCAGCGTCGACGACGACCGCCAAGGAGATCCGCCAGTGACGAGTTCGCCCACCTATTGGGAAGGCCGCACCGCAGTAGTGACGGGCGCGACGAAGGGGATCGGGCGTGCAACCGCTCAGGTCCTTGCCGGTCTCGGCTCCCACGTGATCCTGCATGGGCGCAGCGCCGACGATGCGGATCTGCTCGCCGCGAGTATTCGTAGCGCGGGCGGCACAGCCACGGTTGCTCTCGGTGACTTACGGGACGCCGCGATGCCCACACAGCTGATCCGCGCCGCGCTCGACGCGACCGGCCGGGTCGACCTGCTCGTCAACAACGCCGGTGCCAACGTCTTCCGTGGGACGCTGGATGCGAGCATCTCTGACTGGAACGACTGCCTGAACCTGGATCTGCGCGCCGTCTGGCTCTGCGCGAAGGCGGCGGCGGCCGTCATGGCTCCCGGATCCGCGATGGTGAATATCACGTCGAACCACGCGAACTCGACTCTTCCAGGCATTTTTCCGTACAACGTGGCAAAGGCGGGGGTGAATGCGCTCACCCAGTCACTCGCGATCGAGCTCGCTGCGCGTGGCATTCGCGTGAACGCCGTCGCCCCGGGCTACATCGACACGCCCATCAATGAGGAGTACTTTTCGACATTCTCGGATCCGGCTGAGGCTCGCGCGGCCGCGGAAGCGCTGCACCCGCTGAATCGTCTCGGCACCTCGACCGAAGTCGCTCACGCCATCGAGTTCCTCGGCGACAGCAGTCGCAGCGGGTTCACTACTGGCACCATTTTGACGATCGACGGCGGGCGCTCGGCCCTCCTGCAAGACCCCGCGCGCGAGAGCGAGGCGGAGCGTTGAGCGTGATGAGCACTTCAACGGAGGCACGGAAGGGCGCCGTCAACCTCGGTTCGACCGGGCGGCGCAGCGGCGAGTGGTTCGGTGACGGGGGGAAGAACGGCTTCATCGCCCGTCATCACGTGCGTCAGATGGGGTACTCAGGACGACAGTTCGACGGGCGGCCGGTCATCGGCATCGCCAACACCTGGTCTGAGCTCACGCCGTGCAACGTGCACTTGCGCGGCTTGGCCGACGCTGTGCGGCGTGGCGTGCAGCAGGCTGGTGGTTTCGCGCTGGAGTTTCCCGTGCTTTCGCTGGGCGAACCGTTCATGCGTCCGTCCACCATGCTCTATCGCAACATGATGGCGATGGAGCTCGAGGAGCTCATCCGCGCTAACCCCCTGGACGCTGTGGTCGTGCTCACCGGCTGCGACAAGACGACACCTGCGGCGCTCATGGGGCTGGCGAGCGTCGACCTCCCCGGGATCCTGCTCACGGGAGGGCCGATGCTCAACGGCCGATTCCGCGGCCGCTCCGTGGGCTCGGGGACCGACATCTGGCGGATGACGGAGGGGCTGCGCGCCGGTGAGGTGAGCCAGGAGGAATTCACCGAGTTCGAGAGCTGCCTGAATCGGTCGCCGGGGCATTGCATGACGATGGGCACGGCTTCGACCATGGCCAGCATCACCGAAGCGCTCGGGATGCAGCTGCCCGGCGGCGCTGCCCTTCCGGCCGTCGACTCTCGCCGTGTGGTGCTTGCCGAGGACACCGGCTCGCGCGCGGTCGAGCTGGCCAACGAGGGGCTTCGCCCGTCGAAGATCATGACCAGGGAAGCGCTCGAGAACGCGCTCGTCGTGAATGCCGCGGTCGGAGGATCCACCAACGCGATCGTGCACCTGCTCGCGATCGCCGGGCGCCTCGGCGTCCCCCTCACGCTCGATGACATCGACGAGATCGGGCGTGAGATACCCCTCCTCGTTGACCTCATGCCGAGCGGCCGCTTCCTCATGGAAGAGTTCGCCTACGCCGGCGGCGTGCCCGCGCTCATCGGCCAGCTCGGCGACAGGATGCACACGGGAGCGATGACGATCACCGGGCTTCCCCTCGGCGAGAGCATGGCGGGTGCGCGGGTCGATGATCCGGAGGTCATTCGCACGCTCGACAACCCCGTGCAACCGGCAGGATCGGGTACCGCAGTGCTGCGCGGCAATCTCGCCCCGGACGGAGCCGTGATCAAGATCAGCGCAGCCGACCCCGCACTGCTTCTGCACAGGGGGCCCGCTCTCGTCTTCGACGACCTGCAGGCGTACACGGCTGTCTTGGCCGACGACGATCTCGATGTGACGGCCGACACGGTGCTGATCGTCCGAGGCTGCGGACCGCGCGGCTACCCGGGCATGCCAGAGGTGGGCAACCTTCCCTTGCCGCAGAAGCTGCTCGACCAAGGGGTCCGCGATATGGTGCGCATCTCGGATGCTCGCATGAGTGGAACCGCCTTCGGCGCCTGCATCCTGCATGTCGCCCCGGAGTCCTCGGTCGGCGGCCCTCTCGCCCTTGTCCGGACGGGCGACGTGATCGAGCTCGACGTGCACCGGCGCAGCCTCAACATGCTCGTCGACGACGAGGAGATCGCACGCCGGCGCGCTGAGTGGCGTCAACCCGAACCGCCGGCCACCCGTGGGTGGACGCGCCTGTACACCGAACATGTGGGGCAGGCCGACACCGGCGCCGACTTCGACTTCCTTGTCGGTTCAAGCGGAGACGCTACAGCCAGGAGGGCGTTCTGATGCCAACGGGTACCACCACGGTGCAGGGAGTCTGCCCCGTGCTCGAGACGCCGTTCACCGACGCCGGCGACGTCGATTTCGACAGTTTCGAACGCTTGATCGATCATCTGCTCGCAGCGGGGGTTCGCAGCGTGATGTTCCCCGGGTTCGCATCGGAGTACTACAAGCTACGCGAGCAGGAGCGCGAAGCGCTGACAGCCGTGCTCATCGAGCGGTTCCACCGTGTCGCCGGCACCACAGTCGTGATCTCGATCCCCGACCACGCCACCGCCGTGGGCATCGGCAATGCGCGCAGCGCCGTCGAAATGGGCGCCGACATGATCAACATCCTTCCGCCTCACCAGTTCGGTCCTAGTGGCGCAGCGGTTCGCGAGCACCTCGCCGGAATTCTCGGCGCAATCGGCTCGACTCCTGCGATCCTGCAGTACGCGCCTGCGCAGACCGGCACCTCCCTCGATGCCGCGAGCATCGCCCAGATGGCCGCAGTCTCGCCGAACCTCGTGCAGGTGAAGGTGGAATCCGCGCCTCCTGGTCAGCTGATCTCGGCGCTCGCCGCACAGCGCCCAGCACTCGGCGCCGTCGTCGGCTACGCCGGAGTGCAGTTGATCGATGCTCTGCGTCGCAACGCAGAGGGCGTGCAACCTGGCTCCTCGTTCGCCGAGATCTATCTCGCGATCTGGCGTCACTGGGAGAGCGGCGAGCAGGACTCCGCGATCGCGCTGCACACCAGATTGCTGCCGTACATCGCCTACTGGATGCAAGGCGTCGAGTTGATCATCCGCGCGGAGAAGCGCATCTCCTGGTTGCGCGGCATCATCGCGTCCGACCACTGCCGAGCTCCATCACGCGAACTCGACGATGAGGAACGCGCCATGATCGACCGTTTTCTCGTCGAATTCGCCGAGTTCTTTCCCGATGGCAGCGCGAAGGGACAACTGTCATGAGCGCAGAGTCAGACGTCCACGGCCAGCACCCGTTCCGCGGGCTGCACGGCCAGATCGTGGAGACGCTGGGAAGCGCCATCGGGGCGAAGACCTTGGTCGCCGGCGACCGGATCGTTCCCGAAGACGTCGCAGAGACATCCGCGGTATCGCGCGCCGTCGTGCGCGAGGCGCTCAAGGTGCTCGAGGCCAAAGGAATGGTCGAGGCAGCCCCACGGGTCGGGACGCGCGTTCGCACCGAAGAGGACTGGGACCTGCTCGACCCGGCCGTCATCCGGTGGCGAAGCGCGGGCGCGGATTCCGCCGCCCAGTTCACCGAGCTCCTGGAGTTTCGCAGCGCGATCGAGCCGCTCGCGGCTCGCTTGGCCAGCGAGAGGGTCGTGTCGGAGCGGCTGGCAGCACTACGCCACGCCGTCGAAGCCATGGAGGTCGCCGTCCGTCGGCAGGACGGAATCGCGTTCAACGAAGCCGACGTCGACTTCCACCGTGCCCTCCTAGTTGCGAGCGGGAACAAGATCGTCGCGCAGCAAGGCGAGCCCATCGAGGCGGCCCTTCGTGTGCGCCATGCCCTGAATCTCGTGCCGTCGACTCTCACGGATGCGGCCGTTTCCAGCCATCGCGACATTGTCGATGCCATTGCTCGTGGTGACGGCGGGCGGGCAGAGCTTGCGTCCCGGCGCATCGTCGATGTCGCCGGCGCCGAGATCATGTCGTCACTGTTCGGCTCGGCGGGTGCGCGATGAGCGGTAATGACAGCGCCACAACGATCGACATCGTCTGTCTCGGCGAGGCCATGGGGCAGTTCGTTCCCGATGACGGACCCCTCGAGGATGCAACGACATTCAGCCTCGGCCAGGCGGGCGCCGAATCCAATGTGGCCATCGCGACCGCGCGCTTGGGAGTGCGTAGCGCCTGGGTGAGCAGACTCGGCGATGACGCGGTGGGAGAGCGCCTCCTGAAAGCCCTAGCGGAGGAGTCCGTCGACACGTCCGCCGTCGTAAGAGATCAAGAACATCCCACCGGGATCTTCTTGAAGGACCCGTCTGGGCTGAGCCGCAAGGTCAGTTACTACCGGAAAGGGTCGGCAGCCTCGAGGATGGACCGCGGCGACGTGGACCGAGCGCTCGCGCTCCGCCCCGCTTTCATGCACCTCAGCGGGATCACGAGTGCACTTTCCGACAGCTGCGACGATGCGATCGAGTATGCGCTCGAATCGGCAGCCGCATTGGGTATCACGACCTCATTCGACGTCAACTACCGCCCGGTGCTCTGGTCGGATCAGAACCGCGCCTCGGCTCGCCTGTCAGCTTTGGCGGACAAGAGTGACATCGTCTTCGTAGGTCTCGATGAGGCGGAGATCCTCTGGGGGGCGGCCGACGCCGATGCCGCTGCCGCGCATTTGAGCGGCGCTGGACGAGTCGTCGTGAAGAACGGCGCCGAATCGGCAACTGTGCATTCCCCGGCCGGGCGATGGGAGGTCCCCGCTCTCTCCGTCGACGTGGTGGAATCCGTCGGAGCCGGCGACGCTTTCGCGGCCGGTTGGCTCGGCGGCATGATCCATGGCGTCGACGACCGCATGCGGCTGCGTTGTGGCCACCTCATGGCTCGGACCGCGCTGACATCTCTGAGCGATCACGGCGAACGCATCGCGTGGGACGCGCTACTTGCCGATGCAGCGGACCCGGCCATTTGGGTCCGCCGTTGACAACCCTTCCGAAACGGAGATCGAGCAATGCAGCACAGTGAGGCAGCAACCTTCTTTGGACGAGGTTTTTCGCACCGTCGTGCGATGGCGATCCTGCGCGGTCAGTCGCCAGAAGAGACGGTTCGGCTAGCCAGCGCAGCATGGGACGCGGGCCTGGAGTTGGTAGAGATCCCGCTGCAGAACGCGCAGTCCGCTGACGCTCTGGCTGCTGGCGCTGCCGAAGCCGCGCGTCGCGGACGTTTCGTTGGAGCCGGCACGATCACCTCCACGGTGCTGGTTGAACAGGCGGCCGCGCTCGGCGCTCGCTTCACGGTGGCACCGGGATTCGACCCGGAGGTCGCGGCTCGCAGCCTTGACCTCGGAATGCCCCATCTCCCGGGAGTCGCCACAGGTTCCGAAGTCCAGGCTGCTCTGACCCGGGGATGCATCTGGCTGAAGGCGTTCCCGGCGGAAGCGCTCGGAGCCAGCTGGATCTCCGCGATGCGGGGCCCATTCCCCGAAGCCCGCTTCGTGGCCACGGGAGGTATCAATGCGCGCAATGCACGGCAGTTCTTATCCGCGGGGGCCGGCGCCGTGTCCTTCGGTGCAGCGTTCGCAGAGTTGACCGACGACGACCTTATCCACCTGACCTGAGCGTCATCGTTCCGTTGCGTGGCAGCTCCCACACGCTTGGCAGCCCTCTGCCAACACCGGCTGATCGAACCAGCCGGACCCGATCGGCAGCGGCGCCGTTCGGTACACCATGAGAAAGGACAGCACCAGAATGATCACACACGTCAAGAGGCGCGCACGAAGCGTGCTCGTCGTCGCTGTATCGGCAGCGATGCTGCTGGGCGTCACCGCCTGCACTTCTGGACAGGAAGCGGCGAGCACCGCCCAGTCGTCCGGTCCCAAGAGCGGGAAGCTGACCATCGCCCTCCTGCAGAAGCAGGGCGATCAGCAGTATTTCGTCGACGAAGCCACGGGCGCCACGGCCGCCGCGAAGAAACTCGGCGATGTTGACGTCAAGGTGGTGAACCTCGGCACCGACGCCAACAAGGCGATCAGCGAGGTCGACTCTGTCATCGCGCAGAAGGTCGACGGAATCATCATCGTGGTTCCCGACAAGCAGATCGGTCCGCAGGTCATCTCCGCCGCGAAGACCGCAGGAATCCCGATCATGGCCGCCGATGACTCGATCGCGGCGGCCGACGGCAAGGAGATCCCGTTCGCCGGCTTCGACGGAACCGCGATGGGGACCCTCGTCGGTGCGAAGGCCGCCGAGCTCTACCTCAAGGACGGATGGACTGCTGCAGATACTCGCGTGCTGAGCGCGTACAAGCAGGACCAGCCGAACTGTGTCGACCGGGTCGACGGTGCGGCCAAGGCATTCACTGCGGGGCTGAAGGGCGCCGAGGCTCCCAAGATCATCACCGTGGGAACAGACAACTCGGCACCGGACGCTCAGAACAAGGCCGGCGCCGTGATCACCGGAAACGCCGATGTCAAGCACTGGGTCGTCTGGGGTTGCAACGACGAGAACGAGACCGGCGTGGTGACGGCGCTGCAGAACGCCAGCATCTCGCCGGCGAACATCAACGGTGTCGGTCTCGGTGCCTACCTCACCTGCAAGGACTGGAAGGCCAAGCAGGACACCGGCAACAAGGCCGCACTGTTCATCTCGGGCGTCGAGGTCGGCAAGGCCGCGGTCACGTCCATGGTGGATCTGCTCCGCAACGGCAAGGCACTGCCTCTGAAATCGATCGCTGACACGGCGATCGTCGATGCGACGAACTGGGAGAAGGCCGGCGTCGTCTGCACCTGATCGAAACCTGCCGGGGCCGCGTCGCGGCCCCGGCTTCAGCATCGGCCCCAAACAACCTAGAGAGAGACGGGAGTCTCACAATGGTCGCACTGCGTGCGAGCGGCATCGGCAAACGATTCGGTGCAGTCATCGCCCTCGATGGCGTCGACCTCGAACTGCGAGCGGGGGAGGTCACCGCGATCATGGGCGAGAACGGCGCGGGAAAGTCCACGCTGTTGAAGATCCTGGAGGGGGATTACCAGCCCGATTCCGGCCAGCTCAGCCTGGGAGGTCGCGACGTCTCGTTCACCGACCCTTCCCAGTCCCGCGCGGCCGGCCTCCGTGTGATCGCCCAAGAACCGGAGATCGTGCCGTATGTGACGGTCGCCGAGAACATCTACGTCGGAGGGATCTCCAAACAGGGCTTCTTCTTCGACCAACGTGGACTCGAGAAGCGTGCTGCGGAAGATCTGGCTCGGTTCGGCTTCGATCGCGTGATCTCGCCGAAGACGATCGGCCGCGAGCTGTCACCGGCTCAACGACAGATCGTCGAGATCATGCGTGCGATCGTCGACGACCCGGATGTCATCTGCTTCGACGAGCCGACCTCCTCGCTCGGAGACGACGAGGTCGCGCTCCTGTTCACCCTGATCCGGCAGTTGCGTGCCGAGGGCAAGGCGATCGGCTACGTCTCACATCGCATGAACGAGATCTTTCAGCTCGCCGATCGCATCACTGTGCTCCGGGACGGCAAGCTCGTCGGGTCGAAGCTGACCACAGAGACCGACAATAACGAACTGGTGCGGATGATGGTGGGGCGTGACCTTTCCCAGCTCTATCACCGCCAGCCGCACGAGACCGGGGCGCCCGTGCTCGAACTCAGCAAGGTGGACACCGATGATGTCTCCGGCATCGACCTCATGGTTCGTGCTGGCGAGATCGTCGGCATCGCCGGTCTGGTGGGCGCTGGGCGCAGCGAACTGATGAAAGCGATCGTCGGCGATCTTCCCGTTCGCCGTGGAATCGTGCGCGTCAACGGCAGGGAAGTGAAGTTCGCGAGCCCGGCTGACTCCGTCGCCGCCGGAATCGGCTTCGCGCCCGAGGAACGCAAGGCCGAAGCGCTCGTGATGCAGCGAACGGTGCGAGACAACACCGTTCTGGCGGTCCTGCCGCGCATCGCCAAGGCCTTCTTCGTCAGCACCGCGACAGAGAAGTCGCTTGCTCGCCGGTACATCGAGCAGTTGCGCATCCGCACACCCTCGACCGAACAGCTCGTCAAGAACCTCTCCGGTGGCAATCAACAGAAGGTGGTGCTGGCCAGATGGTTGGCGCATGGTCCGACCCTCCTCGTGCTCGATGAACCAACGCGCGGGGTCGACGTCGGAGCCAAATCCGAGATCTACGGGATCGTCGAGGACCTGGCAAAACAGGGCGTCGGCATCCTCTTCGTCTCCAGCGAACTGCCCGAAGTTCTCGGTTTGGCCGACCGCATCTATGTGATGGCCGGCGGACGGATCGTCGGCGACATGGACCGTGAACACGCGTCCGAAGAGGCCATTCTCGCTCTGGCCATGCTCGAGGTCGCAGCCCCCGACGCTGCGTGACCCCACTCATCTTGAAAAGGAAGAATCACGTGAACACCACACAACAGGTCGCTCCCGCGCCAGCGGCAACCCCGGACGCTCCCTCTTTCGCACGACGCGTCGTCGGCGCCGTGGGAGTGCAGAACATCTCGCTTCTCATCGCCATCGTCGCGTTGATCATCTTCATCGGCGCACAGAATCCTCTCTTTTTCGGGATCGACAATGTGCGCGTCATCGGCACGGCGGTCGCAATTTCCGGTCTGCTCGCGGTCGTGCAGACCGTCGTGATCATCATGGGAGCGCTCGACATCTCGGTCGGCTCGATCGCTGGTCTCGCCTCGGTCGCGTCAGCGATGATCTTCACCACTGCCGGCCCGCTGCTCGGAGTTGCCGGTGCGATCGGTATCGGGATCGTCTGCGGTCTGATCAACGGTTGCATCATCGTCTTCGGGCGAGTGAACCCGGTGATCGCGACCCTGGCCACCCTGGCAGCGTTCAAAGGCCTGGCCCAGCTGGTCTCCGACGGTCGCGCGCAGGGGTACACCGGAGCCGATCCGTTCTTCACGTTCCTGGCGCGAGGTACGATCCTCGGCATTCCCACGCTGATCGCCGTGCTCATCGTGATCGCGATACTCGTCCACGTCGTGCTGCGCTACACCAGCATCGGCAGAAACATCTATGCCGTCGGCGGCAACGACATCGCCTCGCGTCTCGCCGGCATCAACATCAATAGGTACATCCTCGGTGTCTACGTTCTCACCGGTGTCATCGCCGCCGTCGCCGGGATTCTGATCACGGCGCGCACGGGGTCAGGTCAGCCCGTGTCCGGATCGGAGGGTCTCGAACTCGAATCGATCACGGCGGCGGCCCTCGGCGGGGCGGCGCTCAAGGGCGGAAAGGGCACGATCGCCGGCACGATTCTCGCCGTGATCCTCCTGGGCATTCTGACGAACGGCATGACATTGCTCGACGTGAACGCGTTCTGGCAGAACGTGGCGAAGGGCGCTTTGCTCGTCGTCGCGGTCGTGATCCAGCAGCTGCGCGCGGGGGATCGCCGAATCGGTCTTCCCGCGTGACTTGCGCCGCTCCCGATCATGCTCTCAAGAGCTTGATCGGGAGCGGCTACCACGGGCGGGTTGCCACGCCGGGGGACCGCAGCGGTCAGCACGTCCCTTTCACGCATGTAGATCGAACGCGGCCGTCCGAGACAGTGGGCCGAGCGCAACGGCCGCGTTTCACTGGGAGAGTCCGTCTACTCGGTAGCGGGAACGGAGGCCGCGGTCGCGGAGGTCGTCGGGTCATCCTCGGTGAAATCCATGACCGGTGGACGGCGGCGGAATCCACGGGTGAGGATCGCGAGGATGACGACGCCGATCGTCGCCCAGATCGCGCCGGCGACGAGTGTCGTCGGCGTGAGGCTCGTCCACAGCCACATCGTCAGGGCGAATCCGATGACAGGGGCGACGGCGTAGGCCCACATGGCTTTCGCGCCGCGTTCCTTCTTGTCGAGCACATAGTGCTTGATGACTGAAAGGTTCACGAAGCTGAAGGCAACGAGTGCCCCGAAGCTGATCACGGATGCGGCGACGTCGAGCGGGAGGAAGAGTGCTCCGATCAGCCCGACGAGGCCGACAGCGACGGCGGCGACAACGGGCGTCCTGTAACGGGAGTGGAGCCGGGCAAGCGCTCGCGGCAGCTGCCCGTCGCGGCCCATCGCGAAGAGAATGCGCGACACGCTCGCCTGCGATGTGATCGCCGACGCGAAGCTGCCGCCGATGTATGCCGCTGTGAAGAACGTGAAGAGTGCGTTGCCACCGATCCGGCCCATGATGTCGAGCGCCGCGGAATCCGTGTCCGTGAAACTCTGGAAGTCAGGGAAGACAATACCGGTGACGTAGGCGGTCACGATGAAGAGGAGGCCGCCGATGAGGGTGCAGACCAAGATCGCGCGCGGTATGGAGCGCTTCGCGTCCTTTGCTTCCTCTGAAAGAGTCGAGACGGCGTCGAAGCCGAGGAAGGCGAGTGCAAGGATCGCTGCGCCGCTCGCAATCGAGCTGATCGAAGTACCGCTGTCGAAGAACGGGCCGACGAGATCCGGCATGTCGGCAGAGCCTGAGGCGAACGCGATGCCCGTCGCGACGAAGACGACGATGAAGATCACCTGAATGCCGACGAGGGCGAGGTTGACGCCGGAGACCACCGTGATGCCCAGGACGTTCAGCGCAGTCACGACAAACACAGATCCAACCACGAAGGCCCACGAGGGCACCGCCGGGAAGGTGGCGTGCAGATAGATTCCGATCACCAGGTAGTTGAGCAGCGGCAAGGCAAGATAGTCGAGCAGCAGCGTCCAACCGGTGAGGAACCCTACGTGGGAACCGAACGAGCGCTGGGTGTAGGTGTAGGCGGAGCCGGCGACCGAGTAGGCGCGCACCATGTTCGCATAGCTGTATGCCGTGAACAGCATCACCAGTGTGGTGACGAGGTAGGCGCCGGCGAGGTGGCCGCCGGTGACCTCGGTCACGAGGCCGCAAGTGGTGAAGACGGCGAGGGGGAGCATGTAGGCGAGGCCGAAGAGCACGAGGGCGGGGGTGCCCAGGGCACGCTTGAGGGATGCGGGTGGGGTCTCTCCGCTCGGCGAAGTCATTGCTGTGATCATCGAGTCATCCTTGATCTGTGAGCGCACGGGTTCGCGACGTTGCGTGGGTTGCGGCGTGCGGGGTTTCCAGGCTTGGAAATCGCTTACCGCAGAATGTACATTAGTGGTCTGCTTTTGGTAACTAGTGGACTTGATATTTTCTCCACAGGGAACTTGAAGCCCACGTCTCCAGGGACGCCGCCAAACAGACGGATACATCTGGAGCGGCGTGGTATCGATCGTGGTACCTCATGGATGGCAAGATGGCAGCTGTGGGGAACGAGTCGATCGCAGCGTCGCCGATCCGGGCGGACTACCCGGAACCGCTCTGGGTCCAGGCGGTTGAGCTCATATCTGGCGAGATCGCCGCAGGCAGGTTGAGCGCGGGCATGCGGCTGCCCCCGGAGCGGGAACTCTGCGAGCAGCTCGGCATCAGCCGTGTGACGTTGCGCAAAGCTCTGACGAAGCTCGTCGCCGACGGCGTTCTCAGTTCCTCGCATGGCCGGGGCTGGTACGTGATGGGCGCCAAGCGCGTCAAGGAGTGGCCCAACTCGCTCGAGTCATTCAGCGAAACCGCGAGGCGGTTGGGGCTCACTTCGTCCTCAACCGTCCTGCGCGCCGAGGCCGCCCCCGCGAACCTCGATGAGGCTGAGGCGCTCGCTGTTGCTCCCGGAACACCCGTCTTCCGCCTCGACCGGGTGCGGATGCTCGACGCGGTCCCGATCGCCATCGACGTGTCGGTGACGCTCGTCAGCGTGCTTGACGACCCCGAGTCAGTCGACTTCACGGTCGGATCACTGTATGCGCAGCTGGAGCGCACCGGTGCCGAACCCCAACGCGCAGACGCCACGATTGAGGCCAAGGAGGCGCCAGTAAGCGTCGCCTCCGAGCTCGAGATCGCCCCGGGGCAGCCGATACTCGTCATGCGTCAGATCGCTTTCGACAGCTCCGATCGCGCTGTCAGCCTCTCGACCATCAGCTACGTCGGAGACCGCTACCGCCTTCGCACGGCATTCGTCCGCGGGGCGGCGCGGGTCAGTTGAGCCGTTTCGCGAGCGCGAGTGCGCCTGCGACGGGATCGTCCGCCAGCAGATGCAGGTGGAGCGACGGGTGATGGTCGGCCAGACGGTGGGCGAGGGCCTGGAACAGCACGGGCTGACGTGTGATGACGCTTCCGGCGACCACGACGTCATCACCGATGGCCCCACGGCGTACGAGCTGACCGACGAGGAGGGCGAGGTGGTCAGCGGCGTGTTCGATCACCCCCGTCGCCGTCGCGGACCCGGTCGCGGCGGCCGCGAAGACGCTCGGCGCGTGCGGCGCCCAATTCTGCACCGTGGGTTCATCGTTGACGACGCGGGCGAGGCGCTCGGCATCCGCGACCCCGAAGGAGGCGAGCAGAGCCGCGAGCAGACCATCGTCCGGTCGAGCGTCGTCGTGGGCCCCGAGCGCGGCCTTCGCGGCCTCTCGCACGATGCCGGCCGCACCCGCGTCGTCGCCGATCACGGCGCCCCACCCTCCGGCGAACAGGAGCGCACCTCCGGCGTCGGTTCCGACGCCGATCGACCCGGTTCCCGCGATGAGCCCGATGCCGTGCTCGCATCCCGCGGCCGGGACGAGTAGCGCGGCGTCGTTGACGCATGCAACCGCCGCGTAGCCCAGGCCGACCAGCTTCGCTCGCAACTCCGCCGCAAGCTCGACCGAGTCGAGCCCCTGCGCGCCGACGGCGAGGATGGTCGACTCGGCCGAGAGCGCGAATGCTCCTCGCACCACTCGATCGATCCACGCCGCCCCGTCCGCGACGGGTTCCGCGTCCCATCCGATCGATGGGACCACACGGTCGACGACCTCGCGAGAGGGGAGCTCGGCTCGCAGGGCGGTCTTGGTGGCGCCGATGTCGACGCCGATCAGCGCTGCTGTCACTCGGGGGATCCTACCTTCGTGTCGTCGTGGGAGAAGACGAACTCCTCGATCTCGATTCCGCGTCGTCGGGCGACGTCTCCGGCGATCCGCTGCAGGACCAGCGCCTCGAGGATCGCCCGTTGCGAGGCTCGGAGCTGCGGGAGGTGGATCGTTACGACGCCGGGTGCGTCGATGTCCGATGAGGTCACCAGCACGACGCGATGATCGGCACGCGCGAGCATCCTGGCCACCTCGATCTCACGGGTGTCCCCGAAGAGCACGGTGACGCCCTCTCCGGCTGACTCCATGGCGCCGTGCAGGTACTGCCGAGTGCTCATGGCGGACGCGGGAACCCGGGCGACTTCACGCAGCAGCAGAGCGCCTGCTTCGGCCGAGCCGACGGAAGCGCCGCCGCCGATGAAGTCCGCTCCTGGTGCTCCCTCGAAATGGTCTGACGCCGCCGCCGTGTCGAGCGTAGTCTCGAGTCGACGAAAGACGTCCGCGAGCTCGGCCCAGGACGGGTCGAGCTCGCCGCCGTTCCACGCCTCGCCGAGCAGAGCGAGACCGGCGATGGTCGCCGTGTAGCCGATCGTCGACGCGTAGCTGTCCGGGATGCTGCCGAGGTCGAGGCTTGCGCTCGAGAGGTCGGCGAGTGGGGAGGGTCTCGTGTTGACCACGGCATACCGGAGGGGGACGGGGACCGTCTCGAAGGCGGCGATGGTCTCGGAACTGCGGCCGCTCTGCGAGATGGCGACGATCGTGCGGTCGCTCCCGGGGAGGGGGAGCGGGGTATCGCCGGATCCGAGACGCGAGGCATCGATCCCGCGGGCGCGCAGCTCCCAGACGGGAGCTGCTGCTGCGGCGAGGCTCGCGCCGATGGCCAGGAAGACCGGCCCTGCTCCGGCGAGGCTGCCGGCCGCTTGCTGGTGGAGTACTTCGTTCCGCACCCTCACGATTGCGGTGGCGAGAGCGTCGGCCTGGGTTGCGGTGGCCTCGGCGAAGGGGACGTATCCGTTCATGTGGATTCCTTGTCGATCAGTATCAGTGATGGGGGTGGTGTGCGGTGTGCCCATCCGGGTGCGGGGCGGCGCAATGCGTTGGGCTCGCCGCCGGCACTTCGAGCGACGGGTTGCGCCTGAAGAAGCCGTGCGGTTTCAGCACGAAACCGGCGGTATCGACCGGCATGATGGGCCAGTCCTCGACGCGGGGGAAATGCGTGAGGCCGAACGTGTGCCAGAGCACGATGTCAGTGCCGTCGACGTTGCGATCGGCCGCGACCCACGTCGGGATGCCGGCTCCTCCGCGATGCAGGTTGACGAAGTCTCCCGCTGGGTAGAGCTCGCTTGGCTCGTAGGCGGTCACCCACAGATGCTTGGTCGTGAAGGTCGCACGCCTGTAGATGTCGGACTCGCTGTCGGCGAGCAGCAGCGGCTTCCCCTCGGGGTAGAGCACCCAGCCGACCTGCTCTCCGAGGCGGTTCTGCACCTCGGTGTTGCTGACGAACCAGACCCGACCACTAAGGTTGTCGGCCACCCTCTGCGCGTCCGATTCGCGGTGCAGCCGGGTGACGGCCTGTGTGAAGCCGGTTCCGCTGGGGTTCGCAGATCCGCGAGGAACCCGCCTGGCCTCGACCTCGTCCACCGCGTTGGACAGGCCGTCGACCATCATGTCGAGCCGCGCGCTGAACAGGTGCTGGTGATTGGGGGCGCCGAGGCCGGGGGCGATCTCGGTCGCGAAGGGGTACCCCTTGTGCGGGTATGCGGAGGTGAAGACGATCCCGGTCGCCTTGATCTCGAACTCGATCGTTCCGTCGAGCCCGAAGTACCAGTAGAAGCCATAGTCGTAGTTGCCGACGGTCATGAAGAAGCTCACGACGAGCCGACGGTTGCGACGGGTTTCGCTCGAGCCGTTCCAGTTGTCGGAGTGCTTCCAGAGAATGCCCGCATCCTCCTCATGAATGCAGATCGCCTGCTTGATGACCCTGGGGGCACCGTCGTTTCCGGCTACGACCGCGTCGAGGTAGGTGATGTCGCCGATGCAGTCGCAGCCGAGCTCGAGCGAGTTCGCGAAACCGCCGAAGAGATACTCGCCTCCGTCGAAGAAGTTCTGGAACCAGCGCTGCGGGCTCGGGTCGCCGTAGGGCACTACCATTTCCGCGATGGACGCGCGGTAGATGACGGGACGCTGCCGCTCTCCGTCCGCGATCGAGATGTCGTGCAGCACCAGGCCCTCGCGCTGGTCGAAGCCGACCTGCAGTCGCCAGCCGGCCCAGTCGATCACACCGTCGTCATCGATCGTGAAGCTCGGACCTTGCGGCTGGGTGATCTCGATGGGCTTCAGGCCCCCGAGGTCGGGGCCGCGCCAGGAGGCGAGGTGATAATTGCCGTCCTCCTGCGGGACCGGCAGCAGTGCGTAGTCGATAACGTCGAGCACCTCGCCGGTCACGACGTCGACCATGACGGTCACGCCGTCGACCGGATGCGCCCAGCCGAGGTCGTCGGGAGTGTTCTGCACGAAGGTGAAGCAGCGCTGGATGCGACGTCCGCGCTCGGCCTCCTCGAGCACGCCGGCCGAGAGCGGGTTCACCCGCAGCTTCGAGACATCCGTGAGTCCGCGCTTGGCCATCGCAGCCAGCCAGCGTTCATCGCGGTGCACGACCTCCTCGACGTAGCCGAACTCGCGCAGCACCACGGGAACCGCGCCGTCGACCTCCGGGTCGAGCACGTGGGCGCTCACGACGCGATCCTCGGCGGGCGCCGTCACCACATCGTGCGACAAGCCCGTCACCATGTCGATGAGGAAGGAACGCACCCGGCGCGGCTCGTGGCCGCCCGCGAGGAGCACGCGCTTGTCGGGCTCCACGAGGCCGACATAGGAGTAGTGCGTGTCGGCTGTCGCGAGCCCCTCGCGTTCGAGGATCCGCTGGTTGGTGGTGATCTCTGCTTCGGTGAGCGTCGAGAGCGCGGCGGCGCGGCTCGCGTCGACCAACGTCGCGGCGGTTTCGGGGTCAGTCACGGTGTCTCCTTTGATTTCGTGGATTTCACGCTCGGGTGAAGGTGGTGCGCAGCCGGTAGCGGTCGCCCACGTACTCGATCGCCGACAGCAGCACGGGTCGGTCATCGCGGTCGGTCACGACCTGCTGCATCGCCAGAACGGGGCTGCCCGGGGCGATGTCGAGGGCAGCAGCCGTCTCGTCGGATGCGCTCCGCGCCTCGATGATGGAGTCCGCCCGATGCATCGTGACGTCGCGCTGCTCGAGGACGCCATAGAGGCTTTCCAGCGCCCAATCGACGTCGAGCAGGTCGGGGGCGACAGAGACGGGCAGGAGGGCACGGTCGATCGCGATGGGCACCCGGTCGAGCATGCGCACCCGCACCACGCGAAACACGCGGGTGCCGGGCGCGACACCGAGAGCCTCCGCCTCGTCGAGGGTCGCCTGGCCGATTTCGGCCCCGAGCACCCGGGAGCTGGCGGTCAGCCCCATCCGGTGCGCCGTCTCGGTGAACGACTCAAGGCTGTTGGGCCAGTCCTTGGGGCCGACGGCGGGCGCGATGAACCACCCGCGCCCCTGGTGCGCCGTGAGCACACCGTCGTCGACGAGTTGCTGAAGCGCTCTCCGGAGGGTGACCCGCGAGATGTCGAAGCGCAGGCAGAGGTCGCGCTCGGTCGGCAGGCGCATCCCCTCGGCCAAACCGAGCTCCGTGATGTCGCGGATAATCGCGTCGACGGCCTGACGCCACAGCGGTTGCGGGCGGTCGGCGACGAGCACAGGGCGTGGATCGGTCATGAGGCGAAGGTCACCGGCTCCCAGGTGCGAGTGGACATGGAGCGGTAGCAGGCGTCGAGGATGCAGTTGACGACCCAACCGTCCTCGAAGGTCTCGAGGGGCGTGCGACCGGTCTCGAAGCTCTGCACGAAGTGGCGCATCTGCTGCGAGAAACCGTAGGCCCTGGTCTCCTCCGGAACGGGGTAGACCCAGCCGGTGTCTGCGCCGGACTTCTCGACGAGGTGGCCGACCGGCTTCTCGATGAAGCCCCAGACGCTGGTCACCGACGTGTCGGTCACGAGGCGGCCGCCCGTGCCGACGAACTCGTGTCGGAGTTGCATACCGCCCTTCTCGGTCCATGCCGATTCGATGATCGCGAGTTGGCCGCCCTCGAACTTCAGCAGCGCGACGGCCGTGTCCTCGCCCGTCGTCTTGTCACCGTGCACCACGGTGGCGCCGTGGGCGAAGACCTCGACGACGGGGTTGTCCTTGCCGAAGAAGTGCCTGGCTGACTCGACAGTGTGGCAACCCATGTCGAGAAGTGCGCCCCCACCCGCAGACATGGCATCCCAGAAGTGCGGAGCGTGGGGACCGGAGTGGGCTTCGCGGGCTCGCATCGTGAGAAGTTCGCCGATGCCGCCCGCAGCGGCCATCTGGTGGGCCTTCTGGAGGCTGGGGGAGAACACGCTCGACTCCGCGTAACCATGCCAGACCCCCGCCTCCCGCACGATGCGGAGGATCTCGGCCGCCTCAGCGCCGGTGCGGGCGAGCGGTTTCGTGCAGATGACGGCCTTGCCCGCTGAGGCAGCTAAGCGCACGGCCTCGACGTGGGCCTCGTTCGGGAGCGCGATCACAACGAGGTCAACGTCGGCGCTCGCGCACAGCTCGGTCATGTCGGTGTGGTGGGTCCTGCTTTTCCAGCGTGTCGCGAACGCCGTCGCGCGGTCAGGGTTCCGCGAGTAGTTGGCCGTGAGAACCGCTTCTCGCACGTCGAGCAGGGAATCGGCGTAGCAGTCGGCGATAAAGCCGGAGCCGAGTATTCCGACACGAATCACTTGCCCTCCTGGATTGAGCTCACGTCAGCGCGCTTCGCGCCCGCTTGGAAACCACAGAGTACCAGTATGGACACAACTAGATACGAGTGCAACGGAAGTACGAAAATTCAAATACCTCTTGCTACCAAAGCAAGACCTGTATAGGCTGACCATCGCGCAACGATCGGACCCGTCGAGCGATGCGCAGAGCATTGCTTTCCCGTACACGCAGAAGCGTTTCCATTCAGAGAAGAAGGACTTGAGATGCGATTGAAACTTGCACCTTTCGCCGCGCTCGCGGCCGCCACGATCGCGGTAGGCCTCGCGAGCTGCTCAGCAGGCGGCACCAGCGCGGGTGGCTCGAGCAGCGACTCCGTGAAACTCGTGCTCGGCTCCTGGCGCACAGAAGACGCCGCCATGTGGGAGAACGACATCATCCCGGCGTTCGAGAAGTCCCACCCCGGCATCACGATCCAGTACAACCCGACCGACACCAACGACTACAACGCGGCGATTCAGTCCCAGGTCGAGAGCGGCACGGGCCCGGACATCATCATGTGTCGTCCGTTCGACGTCAACAGGGCATGGATCAGCAAGGGCTACTTCGACAAGCTCGACGACCTCAAGGCCGTCTCAGGCTTCAACAAGACGGCGCTCTCCGCATGGCAGGGCGACGATGGCGGGAGCTACTGCATTCCGGCGGCATCCGTCCTCGCGGGCTTCTATTACAACAAGGCGATCTTCCACGAGCTGAAGCTCGACGTCCCGAAGACCCAGCAGGAGTTCCTCGACGTCCTGGCGAAGATCAAGAACAGCGGCAAGTACGAACCCCTAGCCCTGGGCTCGGCCGATGGGTGGCAGCTCTCCTACAACGTGCTCGACAGCATCGGCCCCAACTACTGGAAAGGCGAGGAAGGCAGGCTCGGGCTCGTCGACGGCTCGAAGAAGCTCACCGACCCGGCGTTCGTTGCAGCGTTCAAGGCCTACGGTGACCTCAAGCCCTACCTCCCGAACGGCTTCGAGTCGATCAAGTACACCGACATGATGCAGCTGTTCACGCTCGGCAAGGCCGCCATCATCCCCGACGGGTCGTGGGACATCGCGGCCGCGACCGCGACGGGCCTCGACGTCGGCGTCTTCGGTGCGCCCGTCGCGAAGTCAGGTGACAAGCGCTACCAGCAGGAGATGCCGGACATGGCCTTCGGCCTGAACGCCGCGAGCAAGCACAAGGCCGCGGCGAAGGAGTTCCTCGAGTGGGTCGGCACGAAGGACTTCCAGCAGCTCTACGTCAACAAGCTTCCCGGCTTCTTCTCCATGGGCAGCGCTCCGGTCAACTACGACAACAAGCTGGCGCAGGAGTTCGCCGACCTGAAGAAGGACGCCGAGCTCACCCCGCGCCTCCAGCTCGACCGCCTGAGCGCCGGCACCCCGCCGCTCGACGACGAGACCTGGACCGCCCTGCAGCAGATGTACAACGCGGGGATGAGCCCGCAGGACGCGACCGCGAACCTGCAGAAGGGCCTCGACTCCTGGTACAAGCCGGCAGCGAAATGATCCATCGGCGGGCCGGCGTGCGCGATCAGGCCGGCCCGCCTCCCCCCGTCACGAAAGGCGACGCATGATCTCCCGAGCCTCCAGATGCCGTTATCTGGCCCTCTTCGTCCTCCCCGCCCTTGTCGTCTACGTCGCCTTCTCGGTGTATCCGCTCGTCAGCTCTGTAGTGCTGAGCTTCTTCAGATCGGATGAGCCCGGTGGGTCGGCCTTCGCGGGGTTCGACAACTATGTTCACCTGTTCACGAACCCCACGACGAGCGGGCGGTTCTGGAACGCGCTCGCGAACAACGTCGAGTTCTTCGCGATCCACCTGCTCGTCGAGCTGCCGATCGGCCTGCTCTTGGCGGCGCTGCTCACCTCCGGTGTGCTTCGTCGCTCGACCGGCCTCTACCGAACGCTGCTGTTCGTGCCCGCCACCCTCTCGGTCGTGATCGTCGCGTTCATCTGGCGGCTCCTCATCAACCCGCTCTGGGGACTGGTGGGCTTCCCCCTCCTCGGGAACGAGATCACTGCCCTCCCGACGATCTCGCTCATGTCGGTGTGGCAGTACCTCGGCATCCCGATGGTCTTCCTCTACACGGCGCTCCTCGCGATCCCCAACGACGTCGTCGAGGCCGCCCGCATCGACGGCTCGGGCAGCTGGACGACCTTCTGGCGGATCAAGTTCCCGCTCATCGCGCCGCAGTTCGGCCTCATCGTCATCCTCACCTACATCTGGACCTTCAACGGATTCGACATCGTCTACGCACTCAACGGATCAGCACCCGGCCCGAATTACTCCACCGACATCCTCGGCACATTCTTCTACCGGACCTTCTTCGGATCGAGTGGCCAGGTCGCCGATGTCGACCTGGGGGCTGCGGTGGCATCCGTCATCTTCTTCATCATTCTGGTGACGACGGCCGCGTACTTCCTCGTGCTGCAGCGCCGCCTCAAGACCTACGAACTTTAGGAACACCGTGATGACCTCAGCCACCACCATCCGTCGCCGGACCGGCGAGCGAACCCGAACCGTGCCCCGCGCCGATGTACTCACGGCCGGTTTCGTGCACGCACTCCTCATCGTGTTCGTGCTCCTCGCGATCCTGCCGGTCCTCATCGTCGTCATGAATTCGTTCAAGACGACCCCCGGCATCTTCGGGGCGCCGTTCGCCCTGCCGAACGCCGGCACCCTCAACCTGCAGGGCTACATCAACGTCTTCTCCCGCGGCAATTTCGGGACGAACTACGCCAACAGCATCATCGTGACGCTTTCGACCATCCTGCTCACGACCGTGCTCGGCACCTTGGCCGCCTACGCGCTCGTCGAGTATCGTGTGCGCATCGGGCCGCTCATCGCCGGCTTCTTCATCGTCGGGATCATGCTGCCGATCCGCCTCGGCACGATCCCGCTGATCAAGACGATGGTCGCCTGGCACCTCATCGACACCCTCACCGCGCTCATCCTCGTCTACACTGCAATGCAGCTGCCGCTCGCCATTGCGCTGATGATGACCTACTTCCGCCAGGTGCCGACCGAGCTGAAAGAAGCCGCCCGCATCGACGGCGCCGCCGAGTTCCGGGTCTTCGGCATCACGTTGCCCCTCGTGCGTCCCGGCATCGCCGCCGTCGCCTCGATCACGATGCTGCCGGTATGGAACGACCTCTGGTTCCCGCTCATCCTCGCGCCGAGCAAGGGCAACCAGACCGTGACTCTGGGAGTGCAGCAGTTCGTCGGGCAGTTCCAGAACGACTACCCGGCGCTGCTGGCGGCGCTCACCCTCGGCGCCGTTCCCCTCGTCGTACTGTTCGCGGTGTTCTCACGGCAGTACATTGCCGGCCTCAGCTCCGGCTACGGCAAATAGACCACCCCACCACCGCCGACCGTTTGGAGCCTCCATGATCGCGACCATCAATCCCACCACGGGCCAGACCGAGAAGACCTTCGAACCTCATACCGCTGCGCAGATCGAGGGGATCCTGAACCGTGCGCAAGAGGCGAATGCGCTTCTCGCCGACACGACATTCGAGGAACGAGCGACGTGGATGCGTGCGGCCGCCGATCTGCTCGATGCAGATCTGGAACTCGCCGCAGGTCTCGCCTCAACGGAGATGGGCAAGACCATCGGAACCGCGAAGTACGAGGTGACGAAGTCGGCCAATGGGATGCGCTGGTATGCCGAGCATGCCGCCGACTACCTGGCTGATGAGGAGCCGGTCGATGCCGCGAGCGTCGGTGCATCCGCCGCTCGCGTCGTCTTCCAACCCATCGGAACCGTGCTCGCCGTGATGCCGTGGAACTACCCGTTCTGGCAGGTCATCCGGTTCGCGGCACCCGCGCTCATGGCCGGCAACACAGGCATTCTGAAGCACGCCTCGAGCGTCCCGCAGTGCGCGCTCTACCTCGGCGAATTGTTCGAACGCGCGGGCTTTCCCCCTGGCGCGTTCCAGACCGTGCTCATCGAGGGTGCCGCGGCGTCGACGCTCATCGAAGACCGTCGCATCCGCGCCGTGACCCTCACTGGTTCTGTCGGAGCGGGCGCGGCCGTCGCATCCGCGGCGGGGCGCAATATCAAGAAGAGCGTTCTGGAGCTCGGCGGTACGGATGCGTTCATCGTCATGCCGTCGGCCGATGTCGCCAGGGCGGCCGAGTTCGGTGCGAACTCCCGCACGCAGAACAGCGGGCAGTCCTGCATCTGCGCAAAGCGCTTCTATGTGCATGAAGAAGTCTACGATCGCTGGTTTGCCGCCTTCCTCGACCGGATGGCGGGTACGACGACGGGGGACCCGTTCGACTCCGCGACCGGGTTCGGCCCGATGGCGACCGCGAGCATCCGCGCTGAGGTTCACGACCTCGTGGAGGACGCGCGAGTGAAGGGCGTGACGATTCACACGGGCGGCCGTCTGCCCGACGGGCCCGGCTGGTTCTATCCGGCGACCGTATTGACCGGTGTGACTCCCGAGATGCGGATCTTCCGCGAGGAGTGCTTCGGGCCGGTGGCCAGCGTGTATCGGGTTTCGTCGCTCGACGAGGCCATCGCGGCCGCGAACGACTCCGATTTCGGCCTTGCGGCGAGCGTATGGACCACCGACGACGCCGAGATCGACCGACTACACGCCGAGCTCGAGTTCGGTGCCGTCTTCGCGAACGGCAACAGTGCATCCTTCTTCGGGCTGCCGTTCGGTGGCGTCAAGGACAGCGGATTCGGTCGTGAACTCGGTAGCTTCGGCATCCGCGAGTTCGTCAACGCCAAGACGGTGTGGAGGGCGTGAAGGTTCTGCTGGCACGGGCGTTCGTGCACGCGGAGCACGTCGTGATGGCGGGAGCCATGATCAGCGTCGCCATCGTCGGGCATCCACCGATTGCCGTCATCGGGCTGGTATTGGCGACATTGGCTCGCGCCGCCGTGATGGCGGCGCGAGCCCCGAGGGGAGATCGGCGGGTGCAGTTTCGAGTCATCGACGCGATCGCAATGGCCGCCACCATGCTTGCGATGGTCTGGCAGGGAATCGGGCATGCGCATGGCCTCACTGCTGAATCTTCGGAGCTCGCCGTCTCGGATCGCTGTTTGCTCGTCGTGCTGGCCGTGGTGAGCTGGATCTTTGGGCGACTACTGCTCGCACGACGGCCCGACGGTGATGCCGGCTGGCGCGCTATGGAGCCTGTGTCCGCCTCCGCCGTCCTCATCGGGGCCGCGACGATGGCCATCTCCTGTCTCTGAACGGCGCCGACTCCAGTCCGTGACTGCCTGTGGCAGAGCCAGCCACCGCCGTCCCCGTTCCTTGACGAAACGCTGCGGTCAGGGCTGCGCGGTTCTCCCTGCCTAGACCGTCGTCGCGGCCGGCCGGCCGACGGAACGGACTTGAGCCGCGTGAGACGGGTGGGAGTCCAGGTAGGCATCAAGCCAGCCTTTGGCAGCCGTGACGTGGACGAGGGAAGCCGCTTCAGCGCCGTGCGAGTCGCCTGCCTCGATCGCGCGGAGAATGTTGCCGTGGTGGTCGATTGTCAAGCCCACGGCATTGTCACTGACAATACCTCCCCAGATACGAAGCCGAACCGTCTGGCTGGAGAGACAGTCAAGGATGCTGAACAGCGTGTCATTTTCGGCCGCGCGAACGATGGCCGAATGGAACTCGAAGTCGCAGCTTACGAGGTCTTCAATGGAACTCATCATGCGGTGGCGCTCGTGCGCCTCCCGAATCATCGCGAGCTTCGACGGAGTCATGCGCTGGACGGCCAGGCGGGTGGCCGCGGTTCGAGAAGCTGACGCACTTCGAGGACTTCCCGGAGTGTGTCGTCACGCATCATCTCAACTGCGAAGGAGATGCCTTCGAGGAGTTGGGACGGATCCGGGCTGCTTACGTAAGTGCCTGAGCCGTGACGCACAGTCAGGACTCGCATCTGCTCGAGGACACGGACCGCCTCACGAGACCTGGGCCCAGATCCGCGAGTCGATGCGCGAGCTCAAGACGGCGATGAAGGACTCTCAGCTGGCGAACCTGTTCCCCGGGCTCAGCTTCTCGGAGGACAGCGCGACCTACCAGGGCGTCACTCAGCCGATCGCCGGTGCGACCGCGGTCGTGGATAGCGCCGGTGCACTCAGCCGCCGCCCGACCCTCACGCGCGTGGCCGTCGGCACTGTGCTCGCAGGAGCTGTGGGTGCGATCGGCGGAGCGCTCCTTCAGAAGAAGGAAGACGGGCGCGAGGTGTTCATTCTCATCGACGGCACCCAGGCCGCGTGGGCGGTGCCCGTGAAGCCCGACGAGCTGGGCGACGCGACCAGGTTCACTGCGCTGTTCAACACCGCGGCGAAGCAGGCGGCTGCAGCGGCCTCCGAAGAGCCAGCTGCTGATGCTCCGGCTCACGCGCCTGCTTCGGTTCCTGCGGCCGCCGGGAGCACGATCGCTGAGCAGCTCTCTCAGCTCAGTACTCTGCATGCCGCCGGCGCTCTCAGCGACGACGAGTTCGCGCGGGCGAAGGCCGCGGCGCTCCGGAACCTTTAGGCGAGTGCTCTGCGCCTGGGCCTCAGCGGGCGACGAGGTCTGCGCAGCCCATCGCGAACTTCGAGGTGTAGTCGATGTGGCCGGCAGCGCGGGTCTCGGCTGAGGTGAGCTTCTCGAGCGCGACGGGATCCTTGCCCGCCTTCGCGCGGAGTCCGTTGACGGCGGCGAACATCTGCTCGCGCTCGTAGAGGACCCACCCAAGCTGCGCTGTGCCGTCGGGGGTCTTCACGAACTCTCGGCGCTCATCACGGACAGCCTGGGTCCTCCGAAGAACGGCGAGGAGATCGTCGAGGTCCTGCTTCCAGGTTCTGGCGGGCATGCGGCGTTCCCTTCTTTCGAATCGTCGGCATAGCTCCGGTGCGTCAGACGATCAGCAGCTCGATCTTGACCGTGGAGCAGTACGCCGACAGCCAGCTGAAGCCCGGGGTGCCGGGAGCGAAGGGGCCGATACCGTCGTCGGTGATCTCGAGCTCGTGCTCGGCGACGCGGTCGCCGAAGAGCATGTACGCCTCGGAGGTGTTGTCGCGGGCGCTCATCCACACGACGCCGTCGAACCCGACCAAATGCGCTTGCTGCGCCCAGAGCACAGTCTGGTCGTAGACGTCCGCGTCGGTCGCGGTCAGCTGTTGCGGGGTGACACTCAGCCGACGGAGCCCGGGCCCCATCAACATCGCGAGATTCAGATCCCGCGACACGGAGAGCGCAGTCTCAGTACGGGACATGTAGCTCCGCCCGGGCAGAACGCCGCCACCCAAGGGGATGTCGTGCAGGATCGTCTCGCAGACGGCAGCCTCAGCCGTCGACGCGGCGTAGAGCACGGGGACCACGGGGCCGTCGGGATCCGCAGTGCTGTCTAGAACCGCAGGGCTCCGGAAGAAGGCGAACCGGGTCGGCGAGCCGATCCCGGGGTTGAAGGAGTTGCCGGCGCGCTTCGGGTCGTGCACGCGGTGCAGCAGGGATCCGGCGGGAACCACGTGACCGAGCGCATCGAACGGCGAGGGCGGAGGCGGGACGACGACAGAGCGTCCCGCCCCGCTCACCACTCGACGCCCCAGGCGTTCTTGGCGACGGCGAGCAGGCGCTCGGGATCCGTGACGTGATCGACCGGGCGATCGCCGCCGAGGTAGGTCGTCGGCGCCATCATCCACAGGACCACATCCGCTGCGGAACGCTCGTGCTGCTCGGCAAGAGCCAGCAGAGGCTTCACCCAGGGACGGATCTTGCCGGCTACGCGGTCGAGCTGGAAGCCCGGGAAGACGAACGCGTTCTTGCGCTCGACACCGAGGAGTTCGCCACGCTTGCGCAGCGAGGACGCGTACGCGCGGTTGCCGGCGCCCAGGAGAGCGCCAGCTTCCGTGGAGGAGTACAGGCCGAAGTCTCGCTCGACCTGACGCCACACGGTCTCCGTGGCCTGGACCGCGCGAGCGGTCGCAGGATCGACAGTGGTCGACTGCGAGGCGATGAAGCTCGCGAGGGAGTCCGTGGCGGCGCGGTAGGCGAGCGCACCGCGGATCGCGTTCAGGACGCCGCTCGAGGAGGCATGGACGTTCTCGAGCTCGCCAACGACAATCGCAATGTCCGCGCCGTCCAGCACCTCGAGCGCGTGGCGCACGTCGTCTTCAGGGTGAGATGCAAGCTGAGTCATCTGACACTCCTTCCGTTGATACCTCTTGTAAGAAACGTTAGCACCCGCAAGCGAATAGAGATCAGAATCGGCTTCGGATTGACAGGCTGCATACAGGGTCGGGATAGTCAATCCTCGACGCAGGAGCGTGGGAGCTTGTCGATGCTCGCCTGCGCAATCGTCAGCGCGGTGAGTTCCTCGAGCGTGGCAGTCGGGCCGGTTCGCACGCACTGGAGCTCGGCGATCGCAGTAGGGAGTTGCGCGGTGTCACGCATGGGCGCTCCGTTCTCAGAGATGTACCGGTTCTGTTTCGTTGATGCACGAGGTGCAGATGTACCGCGGAATGTACCGCGGATTGCTCAGCAGGGCTGGGTGGAGGAATGGCTGGTCACAGCTGATTTCGTGAGCACGCAAGGGGGGCTTGTGTACCGCGGGGAAAAGTGAAAACGGTGCACCGTTTGCCCCGCTGTTCCCTTGATACTTCAATGAAGTTGAGGGAAATAGAGAGCAGATGTACCAGATGTACCGCGTATCCGTAGAAACTCCACACATGCGCGCATGCGCACGCACACGCATGTAGTTCAGTCGAAATCGCGGTACACGCGGTACATTCGTTCTTCTCGCAGACCATTGACCTGATGAGCGAGCATTTTTCGTTGTACCAGCGCGGATCTACTCCGTGGTACCGAGCAGGCCGCGACGCCCTGCCGAGCTTCTCGAAAACGTGTCTGACCTGGGGATCCTGCTCAAGCTCTGGCGTACCGATTATTCGGTACGCGGGGTCTCGCGAGCTGGCCGAGACGAAGAATCCCCCGGGGAGGCAGCGGTGCTGCTCCCCGGGGGATCTGATCGAGCCGCCGAGCGCTCAGGCTCTGACGGGCCGTGCTTCTCAGCAAGCTGGGCGCGCCACCCGATGGTGACGTGGCCCGGAACTCCTCCTACCGCTGGTAGGCGAGATGCGGGGTGGTCTCGCCACCCCCGGTCTTGTGCGCGCGAAGGGCGTCAGCAGTTCACGGTGCCGCCCAGAGCGTTGTCGGTGCGGCATTCGCCGCTTCCGCCGTCGGACGCGGCGTCGGGGATGGGGCTTCGATTGTCAGGTCGTCGTGCTCGCTGCTCGTGACTTGCTGTTCCGTTCGATGCAGGGCCTCGAGCGTGCCGGGTGGCAGTCTTGGCGTCAATGGCCCTCGGGGTCCAGGTCGATCTCTGCAGCAAGTTCCGCCAGAGATACCCTGCCGGTGCCTCGACGCTCGCCAAGGGCCTAAGCATCCTGGGCGCCATCGACGGCAGGGGGATCAGGGCGAAGAGTTCGAACGGGATGATCACGCCTACGGGTTTCCGCCCGCCGAGACTGTCGGGCTCTGCCCGTACGCGTTTGGTGCGGAAGTACTAAGCACCGTGGACGGCGAGGCGCTCGCGTCCTGCAGTGACACTGTTGTCAGCCAAAGGGGATTGCCGTCAGACATGCTTCCGGATGTATCGAAACGCGTCAGTTCTCTATATCAATTGATGAGAACTATTCTGCACAGTTGCAGTAATGGGAAGAAAACTTCTCGCGAGGTTGGTTCGATACTCTTCAGATCAGAGCATGGGAGCGCGAGAGATGGAAGAGCGGTTGGGTAGTGCGGGGGCCTTCGCCGCGTTCGTCCGGCGGGCACGGTTGCGTGCCGGCATGACGCAGGAGGACCTCGCGCAGGCGGTTCGAAAGAGCAGGCATTGGGTCCATGACGTCGAGGCAAGCAAGGTCACGCCATCGCTTGGCGCCGCAATCGACGTTGCGGCCGCGCTCAGGTACGAGATACTTCTACGCGTCAGCGAACGGTCGGCAGTGCTCGATCAGGTCTTTGAGGACCTGGACATGCCGTCCGACATCTGAGATTCGAGGCAGGAGGGGCCGGGGGAGCGAGTGGTACCGGCGGGATATGCCGATTTGCGTTGGAACCGGCTACAGGCCGAGTCGGCTTCCCCATCCCACCTCCATCTCGTCGACGATATGTTCCGGGACCGGATCCGGCGCTGAGGCGACCAGCCTGGCGATCGCCGCGCGGACCCGTTCTACCCCAGGCGTGGTCTGCTGCCAGGTCTCTGCACCGCCTGCAGTTAAGTGGGCGGGGTGGAGCATCGTGTCGAGCGGTTCGGAAATGTAGAACGGGTGCACCGCGCTGAGTCGGATGTGTCTCCCGTTCCTCCTCATCCCACTGAAGACGCACCAATGCTGTTCAATCGGCTGACCAGACGGTAGGCGGAGAATCGAAATCAGATGGTTGCCTGAGTGAAATTTCATCTCCTCGATCGAGATAAGGTCCTGACGGAAATAGAGCTGCAATCCGTAATCGGTCTCGCGTGAGCCTAGTAGCGATCCGCTGTCGAGCAGCCGAACCATTCGGGCCTCTGTGGCGGTCACCGTTTCCTCATTGAACGCAGTCGGATCACGGGGAGACGTCGGTTGCCTGCGTACTCTCGCCGAGCGATGCCGATGGAGCGCAACTGCCGAGGCTGATCTGGTGGGCATGGGGATTGCGTAGCCCTCGCCGATGCCGAGAAAACCCTGCTCCCTATGAGCATATTCACGAGCCGTGTCCAGCGCGCCGTAGTGGAACCACTCGGTATGGCCTTCAATATCGGGCGGCATGTCGAGGCGTGCATGATCCACGACGCGATGGAGTGTCTTCTCCACCCAGGCGGCGGAACCATTTGGCGCCAGGTCGAAGACGCGCGACTCAACAAAATCAGTCTGATCGTGAGGTTGGATTGCTCGCCAACGACGAAGCGGACTTGACGCTTTACCGATCTTGAAGCGCTGATGCGAACTGTGGACCAAGAAGTAGATGTGCTCCACCATGCGGTGCACGGTATCGCTTTGGTCAGACACCAGGGTATGTATGCGCGGGCCAGCACTGATCAATTAAGTAGCCGGGTCGCCGGGCACAATCAGACAGACCAGGCAACGTCGGCTTGGGCTGCCGAGCCCTTAGGCCGACAAGGTCGCGGGCTTCATCCGCGCGCTCGTCCGCCAGATCGATGACCAGCGATGGCTCGTCGAGCACGGCTCACTCGGCGAGTGTGCCTCGGCGCTGATCGCTGCACAGTCGCTCGGACTGTCGTCCCGCTTCTGGTGCCGGTCCGAGTTGGTGGTCGAACCCATCCGCGCCGCCATCGCCACGTAGCTCCTCCGGGGCTGATCCGGCGCGCATCACCATCGCGAACCCCTGTCGCCTTCGGGGCGGCGGGGGTTCTTCTTTTCGAGTGCTCGCGCCTACCACAGAGCGATCAATCCGAGAAGCAGCGGTTCGATCGTCGAAGCCAACTCGGAACGACGACGGTCTTCCTCGGAGTGACCGCGGAGCACGTCGAGGACCTCCTGCGATGCCCGACGACCGGTCGCGAGGTCCCCGTTCTCGATGATGGAGACGGCGATGTTGTGCACCAGTCCGGCCTGCAGGGCGTCGATCCTCAGCGTCGCCGTGTCGCCGTGTCGCCGAGGAAGAGCGATGGCATGATCTCGAGCTCGTCGAACGCGAGGTCGGTGATGGTCTTGAGCAGAGCCATCCCCTGCTGCATGGCCTGGTCGTCGGCGCCCAGTGCCCGCATCTCCCGGAGGTCTTCGTAGAAGGTGCCGTTGAGGCGGATGAGGTCGCACACGAGCTCGTCACGGCGCTCGATCCGATGGGGGCTCTCGGCGACCGCTTCCTGACGCATGCCCATCATCTGGATCAGCTTCTCGCCGGACGTCGCCTCAGCCTTGTCGCGGCTGCGGTGCAAGAGGTACTTCCGGTGAAACGCATCTACGACGACGGGTCCGTGGGTCTGCATGCCTCGACAGTAGCGGGGCGTACGGACGCCGCTGCTACCAGTCGTCGGCCGGTTCTTTGTGAAGCCGGGGTCGTCCCTCGGGCGCCATAGGAGCGCGCACCTGCCAGACCATCAACGCGGTGGCGAGTCTATGGCGGCCGAGCCCGCCTTGCGGGTCGTATCCGAGAATCTCGGGGAGCCCCAGGAGCCTGGCGTGCACTGTCGAATGGTGCAGTCCGCGTATGTTCGCGATCGCCCGCAAGCTGTGACCGTCGGCAACTGCTCGGAGCTCACCGATTGTCCATTTGCTCGCTAGTGCCCGCTCCAACGCGAGCATCTCTGAATCGAGTGAACTGGGCGATGTCTGGACGTCCTCGAGCGTCCGAAGAAGCACGGGGCCGAGGTCATCGGCGTTCAAGGATTCGTCGTTGCCTGCAAGTCGCAGGGCGATGACGGCATCCGTCCACGAGTGGTGCAGCTCCTTCCCTGTTGTCAGCGTTCCGACTCCGGCGGGCCCGACTGCTCGGTGCCCGTCTCGGACGATCGCCGCGCGGACGGGGCCCCAGGAAGTCTCCATAAGTGCGTGTGGTGCCGCGCTTGGAGGAGTCGCTGACAGCGGCAACGCAATTGCTCTGAAACGCCCGTCGGCTTCCAACCGCAGCCTGCCGAGTGCCCTCGTTCTCAGGTCAGGAGGTTCGTCGGGTCGCGGGCGGGCGAGGAGGATCTGGGTAGAGGTGGGCTCGGGGTCATCACCTGGCCTGTTCGCAATGAGCTCGAGGGCCAGCGCGAGACGTTCGAGCACCATGTCCGTCGTCGGTGGCGAGTCATTTGAAGGGGAAAGCCATGCTTCTCCTCCTCCGGGAACCGATACCGCGGTGGCGCTCTCAGGACGAGAAGAGATCGCAGCCGCATCACCGGAAGGCGACCGGCGGTAGCGACGCGAGCCGTTGTCATATCCGACCGTCGCTCTTGCCAGGATCGCTGCCTCCTTGAGCAGCATCTCGGCGCTCGGGCGAGCAGCCGAAAGCCTGTCGAAGTACTCGATCACGAGCAGGTTGTCTCGTGCTGTCGGGTCCAGATCGGCGAGTCGACCGTAGAGTTCGCGCACGTTCTCGTCCTTGAGATGGATAGATGCCGACATTTGTCGGACCACACGCTCAGAATAGCGTTCGGCTGTCGGCTGCCTCAGTACGCCCTTGCGCGGAGGATGAACGCAACGGTCACAGTGGCGTGACCCTGAAGGAGCGAAATGAGTGACATCGACTCGAAACCGTCCCAAGAGATGCGAGCGAAGCGACACCAACCGCCCGTGCCGAACAGCGTCAGCGAACAGGCGCAGCGAGTGCTATCCGTGCCGGTCAACATAGAAGTTCCGCAGTACCCGGACCGCACGGACACTGAGGCCTGGGAGGCTTATGTTGAGGCCGCGGATGCTGGCGTTCGTTCGTACTACGAAGCGGGCATGCCCCCGGCCGAGACCTTCACGGTCACGGCGAATGACGTCGACGGCGTCGCGAACTACGTAATCCGTCCGAACCATGTCGAGGACGGCAGCAACTCACCGATCTTCATCGAGGTGCATGGCGGCGGTCTCTTTCTTGGCGGCGGGGAACTTGCTTGGATGGCAGCCATCCCGAACGCGGTCGGTCGCAACGGGATTACCTGGGCCCCCGACTACCGGATGCCACCGAGGCATCCGTATCCGGCGGCGCTGGACGACCTGCTGCACGTCTATCGGGCAGCGCTGGACCTCGTCGGCCCTGAGAAAGTCATCGTCAGCGGGGCGTCGGGCGGCGGCAATCTGTCTGCCGCATTCCTGGTCCGAGCGAAGGACGAAGGGCTCCCGATGCCCGCCGCGCTGGTTCTGCTGACACCGGAAGTCGACCTGACCGAGTCCGGCGACACTTTCGCCACCAACGACGGTATCGACTGGATGCTCACCTCGCTGATGCCGGTGAACCTCCTCTACGCGAACGGTGAAGAACTGACCCACCCCTATCTATCCCCGCTCTTCGCCGATCTGACTGGGTTCCCACCCACGTTCCTGCAGACCGGGACGCGCGACTTGTACCTTTCAAACACGGTCCGAATGCACCGGGCTCTCCTCCAGGCCGGTGTCGAAGCAGAGCTGCACGTGTTCGAGGCGATGGCGCACGGAGGCTTCGGCGGTACCTCACCCGAGGACGAGGAGCTCCGCGCCGAAGCCCGCCGATTTGAGTCTGTGCACCTGGCGCGCGCCGCGGTCTGAGGTAGCGCCCCCGGGCCGGGTATGCCCCATGCGATCGGGGCAGAACCCTGACGGATATCCATGTGGCCCGCGTACTGAATCGCCTCCGGTCCACCTCGTGGCCACCGCATGGTCACGAGGTGGACCGTGCGCGCCCACAGAGATCCGCGGCGAACAGGTCCAATCGACCCGAGACCGCTGCGTGACCAGCTGTGGTCCTCGCGTGGGCCGAACGGCGGTCACCGTGGGGACACCGCCCCCGACATGGTGCCGAACGGGAGTGCTGAGCGCATCGCTGAGCGATCGTGGCCGTCTGCCGGTCATGAGATGGTCGCTCGACGGTCACGAATGGGCGGAATGTGTCCCGCCTGTGACCGTGAACCGGGCAAGAACGCCCGCTGCAACGCAGCGGATTCGGCCCCACGGGTGAAGGTGGGCGGGACCGTGGAGCGTATGAGGGTGTGCGAAGAGGGCCCTACGTCTATCCGACCAGGAGCTCCTCCAGCGCGCCCACGGGAATGGGCAGCAACGCAGCGCTGGAACGCACCTGGTCGCCTAGACGGAGCAAGGGTCTGTAACGGGTTCGGGCCCTCCACAGGCAGAGGTACACCAGGCCCGACGGGCCGCTCCCCGCCCCCGCTGAGGAGACACCCCCGGACAGCGAAGAGCAGCTCGAGCTCCTGACTCGAAGGAGCTGTCAGAGTACGTGCGCCGGCCGCCGGCCGGACATCTACACGAGACGCGATCGGCGGAGCCTGGAGTGGGTCACGACCGTCCTCGGGGGCTACCGCCCCGTCGGCATGGAAGCGCAATCGACGTGCGACCCGCGGGCCGCCCTTGATCTTCCGCGGCCGCCATGAAGAGGGGCGGCTGATCGCCAATTTCAGAACTGCACGTCGATGCGGTCAAGGCTCCACGCAGTTCCGAAATACAGGGGGCGAAGGGCCGTGTCGACGACCGCGGGAGAGGCACCCACTTGCGGAGTGACGGCGCCGCCGAGACGGCATCTGGACGGGTGCTGTGTCGGTCTCGTAGCGAGTCCCGCAACCGGGTCTGGACGGTGCCCGAAGCACCACTGCATCAGCGGCCGGCGACCGGAGTCGTTCCTGTCCGGTGACAGATCCAGCTGCCACTCCAGCAGAGTGTCCTGGCCACGGCATAGCCGTGTCCGATGCGGCGATAGAAGAGCTCACGATCGGAGCTGGCGCTCCTGGCGCGGTGCCCACTCCGCCGGCTTCGCCGACTCCCGTGGATGGTGTCAGAGCGCTATACCCAGAGGTCTTCGCGATGCTCAGACCTGCGCCGTTTCAGAGCACAGACGGCCGCGTTGCCCGCGGCCGCGTCGGGGTGGGACCAGCCACCGTTCCGGCGTCTGGGCGTCGCTTCGCAGGCTCAGCTCGAGTGTTGGGACCATGGTGCCACTTCGTTCCAAACCATGGACCCAACCAAACCCCGACTTTCCAACGGAAAAGGATGGCCTTGGTCCCAGAGCACCCTTCGGGCCCTTCGGGTTCTGCTCTGGGCCCAGATGTGCTGGGACCATCCTTTTCCGCTGATGAAACAGCAATAGTGACCTCGATCGTCCGCTGAAGCTCCCGATGCGAGGGAGGAAAAGAAAAGAGCATAAGAGGAGGTGGCACCGGGCTGCGTTTCTCCTCCGCTGCGCTCCGGTTCAACTTGCCCGGTGGTCGGCATAGCCGACACCTCTGAGCCAGCCGTTCAGACGCTCGCTGCGCTCGGTCTTCGCGGCCGTCTCACCCTCGTCGCTGCCGCTCCTCAGGCCCTGACTGCGTCGCTTCGCTCCTTGCCCTCCAACGCCCCGTCGGGGGCGTTCTCGGGTGCTCCCGCCGGTGCCACTCCCGGAGACCGCCGAATGAGCAAGGTCGGATCGTCTCCGACGGGGGTGCGCGAAGCGGAAATTATTTCCGGAGTGTAGATCAGAATGCTGACCTCGAACGCAATCCATCGGAACGGCGATCTCAACATGATCGAGCAAGCCATCACCAAGCGGTGCACGCAGAGCAACAGCGCCAAACCAGGATGAAGGCGTGTACCTGCATGTACCTGCACCCCTGTAGGTACGTGGCGTGGAGAAAGAAAGTCCAGGTCGCATGGGAATTCTGCCGTGCAAGGTGGCGAGTAGCTCGGGAGAATGGAAAGCGAGGTTGATCAGGCGTTTGCTGTTTTGTACCTGGTGTGCCTGCTAGGAACACAACCTCTATATGAGGAGGCGCGTGCAAGGCTGCCCTCAACTCAACGAGCCAACCTAATGGTTTTCTCAAGGGTGCAGGTACAGCAGGTACTTCGGCCATCAATGGCTCTAGAACCTTGATTTTCCGCGACTGAACTGTACCTGGAGGTGTAACTGCACCCCCCCCGTTTGTGCAGGTACACACCAGGTACACGCTGGCTGTGCCCAACCGCTTGCGAGTGAACGGCCCGGTGGCGTGGCTACCGCATTTGTGAAGAGCCGTGGGCTCCTGTGTATGATCGCTCTACGCCCGAATGACATGAAAGGGGCGAGAGCCATCTGGCTCGACAAGTGGATACGCCAAGCAACCGCTAACGGGTTCGGCTAATCAGATCCTCTTGAGAGTTTCGACTTTCGAGGATCTCCATGTCTCTTTCCGCCCCCGCGAGCACTCCGCTGCTCGACTCTCTGATCACGCCGGCAACCCTCGCCGAACGTCTCGGCACCACCGAACGCAGCCTCGCCGAATGGCGCATCACCGGGCGCGGCCCCAAGTTCATCCGCATCGGACGGAGCCCGCGGTACCGTCCCGAAGCGGTCGATGCGTGGCTCCTGAGCCAGGAGCACGCAAGCACGGCGGACGAAGCCGCCTGATGGGCACGGTCAAGGTGTACTCGACCAAGACCAAGGGGCGGATGTACGAGGTCTGGTACACGAAACCCGACGGCACCCGGGGCCACGATCGCGGATTCAAGCTCAAGCGGGATGCAGAAGCGCACCTTGCAACCGTGGAGGTGTCGAAGCTCAAGGGCGCCTACGTGGATCCGGCTGATGCCAAGATTCGCATCGCCGAACTCGGGCCCGATTGGCTCGTTCGGCACAGGGCTTCAGTCACAGTGAGTAGCCATCACTCCGTGGAGAGCTGCTGGAGAGTCCACGTGCTGCCGAGGTGGGGAGACTACGCGGTCGGTGCCCTAACCCGCCGCGAACTTGCGGCCTGGTTGCATCAGCTCGGCGAGGAGCGTTCGCACACAACCGTTGCGCGAGCACGCGACCTACTCGCGGGCATCCTTGATGATGCGATCGAGGATGGGCGAATCGTTAAGAATCCGGCACGCGGCATCGCGATCAAGAGGAAGCCTCTTCCCGACGAGGCTTATCTCTCGCACGGTCAGGTCGAGTCGCTTGCCCGTGCCTCCCGCCATCCCACTCTCGTGCGATTTCTCGCCTACACCGGATTGCGGTGGGGTGAGGCGACTGCCCTGCGGGTTCGCAACGTTGATGTTGTGAAGAGGCGGTTGATGATCCGCGAGGCGGTCACGGAGGTCAACGGCAAACACGTTCTCGGCGACGTTAAGAACCACGAGCGGCGGGTAGTTGCCTACCCGGACTTCCTCGACGCAGAGCTCGCTGAGGCGTGCCTGGCCAAGAGTCGTGAGGACCGACTTTGGGTCGCAGCAGACGGAGGATTTCTGCGTCAGGGCAACAGCCAGAACGGCTGGTTCCAGGCAGCGGTGAAGCGGGCGATGACTGAGGATCCTGACATGACGCGGATCACACCTCACGACTTGCGCCATACTGCTGCCTCGTTGGCGATCAGCGCGGGGGCCAACGTGAAAGTGGTCCAGCGGATGCTGGGTCATAAGTCAGCAAAGGTGACCCTCGACACCTACGCGGCGCTCTTTCCGGACGACTTGGACAACGTGACCCACGCATTGAGCTCACAGCGACGGACTCAGCTCCAGCTGTAGCGGTATCTGCTCGGCGTCTCTAAGCGCTGTCGCACGCATGGAGTACATTGAGCTAGTGCCAGATTTGGCTCGACGTGCGACGGACCGGAGGGATAGGGTGCGGCCTTTGGTAGGAAGCGCGAAGTACGCGACTCACGCCTACCGCTTCGAGTCGCAGATGCTTCCGAGCCTCAGGGTGTCCCTACCCTCCTTGGCCTTTAGTCGCTCCGGTCGTGACCGCGTGAGCATATTTACGGAGGTCCCCGCGGTCGCGGGCGTTCCGGATCTAGTCGCCGTCAGGTTCGACATGGCCGGGGTTGAGCGAAGAGCGCAGGAAAAGATCGTTCCGCTCTCGTCGGAGACGGAGGTTCGCCTCGCCATGGAAGCAAAGAAGCCGATACCTCTCTCCAGCGCTGGTGCGTCGGTTGGGTTGTCGGATGAGTACGTCCGACGATCCGTCTTCCCGCTGATGCAGGACAAAGGTTGGCTGATCAAGGACGGCTCTCACATCGTGCGAGTTCCAGGCGCGGCATTCGTTGGAGAGCGCGTCGTTACCGTCGAGGCGAAACTCCGAGATTGGCGTCGCGCGTTCTCGCAAGCCAGAAGGCAGCGGTGGTCGGCCGATGCGGCTTACATAGCGCTTCCGGCCCACTCGACAACGTCGTTAGAAGGTGACTTGTCTGCGATCGGGGCACGGGGCATCGGAGTGATCTCACTTGATGATGCAACCGGTGCCGCTCGAGTCCTCGTGCGTCCAGCACGCGTGAACCGCAGCAAGACTGCAGTGGGGCGTGCGCTGTTGAGCGAGCGGACCCTCGAGATGTTCGCGCGGGGCGAGATGGAGGGGCCTGTAAGCCCTGTTTTCGGTTGGGTGCTACCGGAGCATTTTCGGCCACAGCGTGAGGTGTGACGGGCTGTTGATTCCAGTGGGCTGGTCGATCTTGTCCAGAGATTTGATGAACTCGCGGGCCGCCTTGACGCGTGCATGAGTGCGATTCGCTCGGCGCTTGCCTGCGGTTGAAGCGACTAGGTCTGCGACCGCAGCGAGATAGTGCAAGCTGGCGCGCTCCGGGGTATGACCGCCAGAGCTGACTTCTCTCGAGTATGGAGTCTCAAGCGTCAGATGACCGCTCAGCTCCGTTAGGCGTTCGTGTTCGCTGAACTCGACAGTATGTAGAAGTGTGCTGTCGAAGTAGCGCGGGATGCGCGGCGTTGGCTTCTGGCCGGGCGAGCGCCTGACGATCCTTTGCGCAGCGAATGCCTGTTCGTCCCACGCTTGTCCTGTAGAAAAGCCAGCGGCTCCGATCGCTCCCATCAGCCAGCCTGTCAGGCCCGAGTTGGGGAGGTAGAGACGGCGGTCCTCAAGTGCGGCCGCCCGAACGAGGTCTCTGTAGCCGGTCAGAATTGTCGCTTCTTGCAGTTGCCCATAACGAGGCGAGACGTCCGGCCACCAGAAGCGCAAATACCAGTCGGTCAGGTCGCTCTCTACGAGCTCGTCGATAAGCGTGTTTCGCAGTGAGGCGTCAGTGAGCCACTTGGAATCCAATGTCAGATTGGCCCAGAGGTTCTGGCCGGATCGCAAGGAGCGCGCTTCGTCGATTGTTGCAAGCGCTCGCTGCAGTGATTTGGCTCCGTTTGCTTCGCTGACCCATCCGGTCGGAGACAGGAGTACCGAGGCGTCATAGTCTTCTTGTAGGTCGAGAACTGACTTGATCCAGAGGCGCCCTGGCTTCACCGGCACATCGCGAATGTAGTTCCAGCTCAGCTCCGTAGCCGTGAGCTCCTTTGCACCAGGCCAGCCGAGGCAATCACCCCGCCATAGCTCTGGATCGACGATGCGAACGGGGACACGCTCGAACGAACGCGAGACTTCGGATGCCTTCTTAGACGAGATCCGCGGAAGCCGAATAACCGTTCCGAGTCCCAATGCATCGCCATGGATCCTGGCAAGATGATCGGCCAGTTCCGGCAGCCTCGAAGAGTTCTGATAGCTACGGTGCAACAGAAGTAGTGGCGCTCTGCCGTTGAGCGCCTTCTTCCTACTCCTCCCGCTCCAACCATCCTTCGCGGTCATTTGTCTCTCCCTAGGTCTTGGATCGCTCGACGCGCGCTACCGCGGGCGTGAAGCGGCTCTGCCACCAGAAGCCTGTCGACGAGTCTGATCAGCTTCTTTGGCTTGGTCACGTTCCATGGGCGGTGGGGCGCCATGGCCATGTCGTAGAGATCTTCGACATCCAACCCCTGGGGATTGTCGAGATCCAGGTATGGGTGCTTTCCGGTGAGCAGTGAGTAGAGGACCACGCCGATTGCCCACATGTCCGAGGCCTTGCGGGCACGCTCCCCGACAAGTTGCTCAGGAGCCATCCAAGGCGGGCTCCCGACACGACTCGGGTAGCGAGTGATTGTGACATCCGAGATGGCCTTGCTCAGGCCAAAGTCAATGAGCACTGGTCGTGCCCAATCGCCGTCACGAAGCATGATGTTGTCCGGCTTGATGTCGCGGTGCACAGTCCCCGCAGCGTGCAGTTCGGAGGTCGCGCTTAGGAGCCCGTGCGCGAACGAGTTGATCTCGCGACGCGCAGGCAAGCCGTTCTCTTTCACATTGACAGCGACGTTCCCGCCTGGGATGTACTCGCAGATGAGGGTCAGCGGCTCCGTGCCGGCAAGCTGTGCTTGCCGGACATCGATTAGCCGCGCCACTCCAGCGTGAGAGAAGCGCTGCATCCCCTCAATCTCCCGCTGAACCCTATTGGCGCTAAAGTGCTCCGGTTTGAGAATCTTCGCGGCGGCATCTGCGTCGCCGTCATCAAACCCCCGAAGGTGCCACGTCGACCCAAACGTGCCGCTACCCAAGAACGTCGCAGAGCGGCTCCTAAAGGCGGACCTGACGTCGTCGGCATCGAACTTCATGCGAATGAGCCTGTCGCATCCTGCGGCGAGTGCGGGCAACAGGTGTCTCTCCTGGGATCGTGCGGCTCGACCCCCGGGGTCTCGTTCGGCCGTGCGGGGTCCGGCGCGGGCGTGGTGCATTTTGGTGCAAGAAGTGGTGCGAGCACCCGTGTGCAGGTGTGAGCAAAAGCGCCGGTTCTCCTCGTAAGCGAGAGGATTCAGGGTCGGGGCGAGCCCCTCCGAGCCCCGGGCGATGGGTTCAAATCCCACCGTCACCGCCATGAGAACCCCCGAGAGATCGGGGGTTTTCGTCTACCTTGGGAGTGTCCGATCCCATGGGAGGGCAGGAGGTGGCGCCCTGATGGCGACGTTCGTGCTGATCCATGGTGCCGGCGATGTCGGGTGGCATTTCCATCTGGTCGCGGCGGAGCTCCGCGCCAGGGGGCACGATGTCGTCGCGCCCGACCTGCCCGCCGACGACGAGTCGCTGACGCTCTCCGACTATGCCGACGCCGTGGCGGAGGCTGTCGGCGATCGCCGGGATCTGATCGTCGTCGGCCATTCCTTCGGCGCCTTCACCGCGCCGCTGGTCACCGAGCGCGTGCCCGTCGACGTGCTGGTGCTGCTCGCCGGCATGATCCCGGCGCCGGGGGAGCCGCCCGAGCGGTGGTGGGAAGACCTGGGCTACGAGTCCGCTGTCGCGGAGCAGGCGGAACGGGACGGCGGGCTGACCGGGAGCGCCGACCCCTTCGTGGCCTTCTATCACGACGTTCCCCGAGAGCTGGCTGCCCAGGCGCTCAGCCGTGAACGCGCGCACCCGTCGCGCACGGCGATGGTCGAGCCGTGGCCGATGACGGCCTGGCCCGACGTGCCCACCCGGTTCGTGCTGTGCCGCCAGGATCGAGTGCTGCCCGCCGAGTTCCTCCGCGGGGTGGTTCGCGAGCGCCTGGGCATCGCGCCGGACGAGATCGACGGCAGCCATCGCGTGGCGCTGAGTCGACCTGCGGCCCTCGCCGATGTGCTGGAGCGCTGCGCAGCGACCGCTTCGGCGCCGTCCTGATCTCGGCGGGGCCTTGACCTCTGCGGGCCGGTGAACGCACCGTGTCATCGACATCTCGGTGCGATCACGATCCCCTCGGATCCGCTGCACGGGTCCGAGTCTATGGATCGGCTCGGAATAGGGTGGAAGGCAACCATGGCTGTCGCGCCCTTTCGGACCGGCAGCCACATCTATGGAGAGACCGGAGAGCTCAACATGAACAAGGCAACCCTGACCCGCATCGGCGGCCTCGCCGCGGCGATCGTCCTCACCGCCACCATGACCGCCTGCTCGGGCGGCCAGAGCGTGGCCGACGCGTGCAAGATCGCCAACACCGAGATGACCAAGGCCACCTCGAGCGTCTCGAGCGACCTCAGCTCGGCCATGCAGAAGGCCACCACCGGCGAGAAGGTCGACTTCGCCGGGATCTTCGCGCCCGTGCAGAAGGGTCTCGACGAGGCCGGCAAGAAGGTCACCAACGAGACGGTGAAGGCGCCGCTGACGGCGTTCGCGACCGAGTTCAAGAGCTTCGTCAAGGTCTTCGACGGCTTCGAGATGCCCGACATGAAGAACATCGACGCCACGGACCCGGCCGCGATGGACAAGCTCAAGGAGGCGCAGACCAAGGTCGAGGAGATCTCGACCAAGGCTCAGGACGCCAGCGCGAAGCTGACCGAGCAGGGCAAGAAGCTGCAGGATCTCTGCAACAAGGGCTGACCCCTACCCGGCGCGCGCTGAACGGCGAGCGCTCGACGAGGGCGCCGCACGGGACATCCCGGGCGGCGCCCTTCGTTCGTTCTCCCGCGGGAATTCCTCCGCTGTCCGGACCGATCCCGCGCCGTCGGATCCCCGTCCGCCGCGGCTCTTCCGCGGCTCGCGGTATATCGGCGGAGGATCTTCCTTTTTCAGGCGATTCTCTTCCCTTGCATAGGACTTTCACGGTAATGCTGGTTCTTGTGCGCCTGACCGGTGCACGACATCCGCATCGCCGCGGGAACCCCTGGGGCGATGCCTGGAGGGAGAAGCAATGTCAGAGAAGAGCGCTCGCACACGACGACGTGTGGTGGCGACGACGTCCGCGTTCGCACTGGCGGCGGCCGGGGTGGCGACCCTCGGGGCCGTTCCCGCCGTCGCAGCGCCGTCGAGCCCCCCGCCGTCGAGCACGGTGACCTCCACGAGCGCCGGTCCCGCAGGGGCCGACGCGAAGAGCGGCACCAGCGACCACTACATCAACTACGTGGCCCCCCGCGCCGAAGCGTTCACCGACGCGTCCGACGACGAAGCGGTCGCCGACACGAACGGCAGCACGAGCGCGCGCCAGGCGATCGGCGCCGCGGCCTTCGAGCGCGCCAAGGAGAACGACCAGAAGCACGCCCAGGGCAACCCCGTCGCGGCCAAGCAGCTCGCGATCACCGAGGCGAAGGCCGTGAAAACCGGCAAGAGCCCGAAGAATCTGAAGAAGTCCAAGACCACGCAGCAGGCGAAGCTCCTCACGATCCTGGTCGAGTTCGGGGGCACGGAGGACTTCTCGAACCTGCAGGTCCCGACGGCGTTCGGCGCGACCGACTGCAAGCCGGGAGACGTGCAGGGGCCGACCCTGCACAACAACATCCCGGACCCTGCCACGGCCGCGCAGCCCGACAACAACACGATGTGGATGCCCGACTTCTCGAGCGACTTCTACAACAAGATGCTGTTCTCGAAGCAGGGCGTCACCGAGCGCGTACGCACCGACCTGACGGGTCTGGACGGCAAGCCCGGGTTCGACATCTCCGGCAACACCATGAAGAACATGTACGAGGAGATGTCCCGCGGCGCATACACCCTCACCGGTGAGGCGACCGCGTGGGTCACCGTGCCTCATTCCGAGGCCTACTACGGGGCGACGGTGTGCCACCTCAACCCCGCGACCGGCGAGTACGAGGCCGGCCCCATGCAGGACATGCAGGGACACCCCGACAACCCGCTCGGTGCGGGGCAGCTGCCCATCGACGCTGTGGCGGCGCTCGCGCAGGCCGACCCCTCCTTCCCGTGGTCCGACTACGACATCGAGGACCAGGGCGATCGCGACGGCGACGGCAACGTGAACGAGCCCGACGGCATCATCGACCACGTCGTGCTCGTGCACGCCGGTGAGGACAAGTCCGGTGGCGGCGGCAAGGAGGGCACCTACGCGATCTGGGCGCACTCGTCCGACGTCGCGGGTGGCGCCACGATCCCGGGTACCGACTTCAAGATCCAGAACTACATCGTGCAGCCGGAGAACTCGGGAGTCGGCGTGTTCGCGCACGAGTACGGCCACGACCTCGGCCTGCCCGACCTGTACGACACGTCGAACGCCGGGAACTCCGACATCGACTTCTGGGATCTGATGAGCTCCGGCTCGCACTCCGGTCCGATCTTCCAGTCGCAGCCGACCCACATGGGGATCTGGGACAAGTGGGTGCTCGGCTGGGCGGACCCGGCGGTCGTGAATCCCGGTGACGGGAAGAAGACCATCAAGGTCGGCCAGACCTCGCGTCCCGCGAAGGGCACCGAGGACGGCATCAAGGTCAACCTGCCCGACAAGACGATCGTGCTGGCGGAACCGCACAGCGGATCCGAGATGTGGTACTCCAACTCCGACCAGAGCTGGGCGGATGCGACGCTGACCCGCTCGATCGACAACGTGCCCGTCGGAGCGACCTTCTCGATGTGGAACAACTACGTCATCGAGGAGGACTGGGACTACGGCTTCGTCGAGGTCTCGACCGACGGCGGATCCACCTGGACCGAGCAGAAGGTCTACGACGAGTCCGGCGCGCTGGTCTCCACGGATGACGGCTACGGCGACCCGAACGGCCGGATGAAGGACTTCGGCAACAAGAAGTACGGCCTGACCGGGTCGACCGACGGCTGGCGCCACGACCATGTCGACCTGTCGGCGTACGCGGGGCAGAACATCCAGATCCGTCTGCGTCAGGCGACCGACGCGGCGTTCCAGGAGCGCGGCTGGTTCTCGGACGACTTCGCCCTGACCGCCGGCGGAGCGGACGTCTGGACCGACGACGTCGAATCCGGCGACAACGGCTGGACCGCGGTCGACGGCACCTTCACCGACACCACCGGCGCCGGCTGGGCGCGTGACACCGGCACGCAGATCAAGGCGCAGTACTACCTGGTCGAGTGGCGCAACTTCGACGGCTTCGACAACGGCCTGAAGTACGGCTACACCACCGTGTACAGCGCCGACGGCTGGAAGGTCGAGAAGGTCCCGTACAACGCCCCGGGCGCGCTGGTCTGGTACCGCGACACCACGTACGGCAGCTCGAACCAGGTCACCACGAACCTGACGAGCCTGCCGAGCTACGGTGCCAAGGGCGGCCTGCTGCTCGTGGACAGCCACTTCGACCCGCTGCGCCGCACGGGTGCGGAGGCGGATCTGGATCCGTCCGTGCTGAAGAACATCTCCAGCCGTGCGCAGTCGTCGAACGCGGCGTTCGGGCTCACGCCGACCCTGCCGTTCAAGGACTGCCTGGTCGACGCGAACTACCAGAACGAGGCCTGCACCGACATCCCGGCGCAGCCCGCGGTGAGCACCTTCACCGACGACAAGGGCTGGGTGGCCGGCCTGGAGGTCCGCGACGGTCAGCTGTTCAACCGCATGCGCGACGCCTCGGTGGTCGTGCCCTCGGTCGGCAACGCGCCGTACAGCACGCGCGTCGTCAACCCCGACGGCACTCCCGCGACCGACCTCTACGGTCTGGACCTCGGGTTCACCACCCTCGGCACCGGCAACCCCGCCGATGCCGGCGTGGGCTACGGCACCGTGATCTCGGTGAAGAAGTCGATGCAGAACAACACCGCCGCGCTGATCGATGTGACGGCACCCCGCAAGGGCTGATCCGAACCGGAGCGCCGGTCCCGAACTGTTCGGGGCCGGCGCTTCGTCGTTCCGCCTGACCGGGGTCGTCAGCGAGGGCGACGGAGCCGCCCGAGCGCCGTACTGAGCGAGCGAAGCGAGTCGAAGTGACGAAACTGCGCGGATCCGCGCAGTTTCGTCAGGATCTCGTGAGGACCCGCCCGCCACGCCGCGTGAGGATTCCGTGAGGAGCGCCGGGTGGTGCGGAAACGGGGCTTTAGGCTTCGTCTGTGAACAGCCAGGCCGTGATCGACCAGAAGGCGCCCGTCGCCGGCAGGAGTCCGCTCCGTCTCGCCCTCGTCATCGGCGCGCTGGGTGTCGTCTTCGGCGACATCGGCACGAGCCCGATCTACGCCCTGCAGACGGTGTTCAACCCGGAGGACCCGCATCCGATCCCGCTGACGACGGAGAACCTGTACGGGATCGTCTCGCTCATCGTGTGGTCGGTGATCCTGATCGTCACGATCACCTACGTGCTGCTCGCGATGAGGATGGACAACGACGGCGAGGGCGGCATCATGGCGCTGCTCACCCTGCTGCGTCGCTGGGCACCGAAAGGCAAGCGCACCCGCACGGTGGCCGTGCTGTCCGGGCTGGCGGTGCTGGGAGCCGCGCTGTTCCTCGGCGACAGCATGATCACCCCGGCGATCTCGGTGCTCTCCGCGGTCGAGGGCCTGAAGACCATCAACCCGGGTCTGGAGGAGTGGATCGTCCCCATCACCGCGACGATCCTGCTGGTGCTGTTCCTCATCCAGAAGCTCGGCAGCTCCGTGGTCGGCCGGCTGTTCGGACCGATCATGGCGGTCTGGTTCGTCGTGATCGGAGTCCTCGGTATCGGCGGGATCATGCACGACCCGCAGATCCTGCTGGCGCTGCTGCCGACCTATGCGATCCAGTTCATGGTCGGTCACTTCGACATCGCGTTCTTCGCACTCGCGGCCGTGGTCCTGTCGGTCACGGGCGCCGAGGCGCTCTACGCGGACATGGGCCACTTCGGTCGCAAGCCGATCTCGTTCGCCTGGCTGTTCCTGGTCTTCCCCGCGCTGGCGCTGACGTACCTGGGGCAGGGTGCCCTGCTGCTGGAGGACAAGGCGAACATGTCGGCGCCGTTCTTCCTCCTCGCGCCGGAGTGGGGCCGAATCGCTCTCGTGGTGCTGTCCACCGTGGCGACGGTGATCGCCTCGCAGTCGGTGATCTCCGGCGCCTTCTCGGTGGCCGCTCAGGCCTCCGGGCTCGGCTACCTGCCTCGGCTGCGCGTCACGCACACGTCGTCCGAGACGCACGGCCAGATCTACGTGCCCTGGATCAACTGGCTGCTGATGGTGTCGGTGATCACCCTGGTGTTCGTCTTCCGCAGTTCCGCGTCTCTCGCGTTCGCCTACGGGATGGCGGTCATCGGCACGATCACGATCACGACGCTCCTGTTCTTCTACCTGGCTCGGCGACGCTGGAAGACCCCGGGCTGGATCCTCGGGATCGGCGCGGTGATCCTGCTGTCGGTCGACCTGCTGTTCCTCGCGGCCAACGCCACCAAGTTCGTGCACGGCGCCTGGCTGCCGCTCGCGATCGGCCTGGCGGCGTTCACCGTCATGACGACCTGGCAGCGCGGACGCGAGCTCATCACGGCGCGCCGCACGGAGGCGGAGGGCTCGCTGACGGACTTCGTGCGCAACCTGCGCACGCATCCGAAGCTCATCGACCGGGTGCCGGGGACGGCGATCTTCCTCAACCCGGGTGGTTCCACGACGCCGCTCGCGCTGCGCGCCAATGTCGAGCACAACCACGTGCGCCACGCGCGTGTGATCATCCTGTCCGTCGACATCCAGAACGTCCCGCGCGTGCCGCAGACCAAACGCTGCACGGTCGACGACCTGGGGGATCCGACGGACGGCATCCTGTACATCTCGGCGAAGTTCGGCTACGCGGAGAAGCCGGATCTGCCCCGTGCGCTGCGCAGCATCCCGCCGCACAAGACGCAGGGCTGGCTGGACCTCGACAACGCCACGTACTTCCTGTCGAAGATCGAGCTGCGCGAAGGGCGGCGCGGGGGCATGGCGCTGTGGCGCAAGCGGCTGTTCCTGGCGGCCTCGCACATCACGACCGACGCCAGCGACCACTTCGGCCTACCGCGCGACCGCGTCATCGTGATGGGGTCGCAGATCGAGCTGTAGCGGGTTCCTCGTGGGGTCCGGCGTGCGCTGCATGGGCCGCCGCACGCGTGTGGACCGGCGCACGCCGTATGGGCCAGCGCGCGCGTCGGGAGGAGAACTCGCCTTCGGGCGGAGCCCTGTGCGAGATTCCTCCTCCAGAGCGCGAGAACTCCTCCCGAGCCCGAGCCCGAGCCCGAGCCCGAGCCCGAGAGGCGGGCCGCGCGGGAGCCGTCAGGCTCAGACCACGGCGAGCGCGTCGATCTCGACGAGCATCTCCTCGCGCGGCAGGCCCGTGAACACGGTGGTGCGCGACGGCAACACGCCGCTCGGGGTGTGCTTCGTGACGAACTCGCCGTAGGCCTCGTTCATGATCGCGAAGTCCTCGCGTTTGGTGAGGTACACGCGCAGCATCACCACGTCGTCGAAGGTCGCCCCCGACGCCTCGACGATCGCGCGCACGTTCTCGAGGGTGCGTACCGTCTGCGCCGCGACGTCGCCGGGGAAGAGGTACTCGCTCGTCGCGGGATCCACCGGGCCCTGACCCGACACCTGCACGATCGGGCCCTTGCGGACACCCTGCGAGAACACGTGCGCGGGGGCGGGGGCGTCGGCGGTGAGAACGCGGGTCTTGTCGGTCATGGTCGTTCCTCTCGGTCGGCGGCCGGGCGCGGTGCCCAGCCCAGGTCTGCGGACGTCGCCTGTGTCGCCTCGACGAGCTGCGGCAACAGGGCCAGCACCTCGTGGGCGGGCAGCGACATGGTCGGCACCGACACGGACGCGGCGGCCACGACGGCGCCGCTGCCGTCGCGGATCGGGGCGGCGATGCAGTTGATGAAGCTCTCGTGCTCGCCGCTGTCGCGGGCGAAGTCGTCGGCGCGCACGCGTGCGAGTTCGGCGAGGAAGTCCGTCGCGTTCGCGATCGTGCGCTCGGTGTAGGGCACGTAGTCGATGCCCTCGGCGATCTCCCGCTGTGCGGACGCGGGAAGGTCGGCGAGCAGCACCTTCGCGACGGCGGTGCTGTGCAGCGGGGCGCGCAGACCGACCCGCGAGTACATCCGGATGCCGGTGCGCGCCTCGAGCTTGTCGATGTAGACGACGTCGCCCGACTCGTAGGCGGCCAGATGCACGGTCTGCCCGGTGCGCTCGTTCAGCCGCTCCAGATGAGGACGAGCGACCTCGCGCACATCGCGCTGGGCGAGCGCGGCGCCGGCGAGGTCGAACAGTCGGCTGCCCAGCCGGTAGCGGTGCTGCGCGTCGTGTGTCACGAAGCGCTGCGCCTCCAGGGTCTGCAACAGGCGCAGCACGGTCGACTTGTGCACGCCGAGCCGATCGGCGCACTCGTCGAGGCTGCGCGCGCCGTCCTGCAGAGCGATGAGCAGGTCCAGCGCGCGGGTCACGGTCTGGTTCATCGGGGCTCCTCGGCGGGTGCGGATGTGGATGCGGATGCGGATGTGGCGAAGGCAGGAGTCGGCCCGGTGTCCGTCGTCGCGTCGGCTGCACGGGCGCGCGGCGCCGGATCCGGTGCGATGTGATCGGCGACCGAGGTCAGCGCGCGGGCGGCCGTGCGGTGCCCCTGGGCCACGCTCTCGGTGAGCGGAAGGCCGTGCAGGATCCCCGCGAGCAGCCCCGAGGCGAACGCGTCGCCGGCGCCGATCGCCTCGACCACCTCGACCCGCGCCGGAACGGGCACCTCGATCCGCTCCTCGCCGTCGAACGCCACGACCGCGCCGTCGTCGTTCTTCACGACCAGCATCCGCGGCTCGGGGAACGCCCGCCGCAGCTCCTCCGGCGATGAGACGTCGAACACCTGCTCCGCCTCGTCGAGTCCGGCGAGCGCGATGTCGCTCGAGCGCAGGAAACCGGCCATCTGCGCGCGACCCTCCGTCTCGCGTCCGCTCCAGAGCCGGGCGCGCCAGTTCAGGTCGAAGGAGACGAGCGCGCGGCCGCGCAAGGCCGAGACGAGCGCCCGCTGCGCGTCGGCCGCGGAGCCGGACAGCGCCGGCGTGATCCCCGTGGTGTGCACCAGCGCGGCTCCGGCGAGCGCGGCGGCGACGGCGGGTTCGTCCAGCAGCTGCGGGCTGAGGTGCGCTCCGGCGGATCCGGAGCGGTAGTAGTGCATGCGGCTGCGGCCGGCACCCAGGTCGGTGACCGCGGCGGAGCCTCCGCCGACCTCCTTGAAGTAGACGCCGGTGCTGTGGAGCGGATCCACGCCGATCGCGCTCGTGTCGACGCCCAGGCGGTGCAGCTCGTCGCGGAGGTAACGGCCGAAGCCGTCGTCGCCGACCCGGGTGATGACGGAGGTCGGCACGCCGCAGCTGGCCAGGCCGATCGCGACGTTCGCCTCGGCGCCGCCGAGCGAACGGGTGAAGCCGCTGGCGTGCTCGAGCGGGCCGGGCTCGTTCTGCACCAGCACGACCAGCGCCTCGCCGAACGTGACGGCGGAGGGGGTCGCGACGGGGTGGGCGGACGCGGGCATGGATCGAGACTATCCAGCCGTGCAACCCCATGCAACGCCAATTGCATCGAACGCAACACGGCGGCATCATGGAGGGGTGGAGACGTCTTCGAGTGGTGCCCGCCCGCTGTCCGTGAGGGACAAGTCCTTCCCGCCGTCCGCGCACGGTCAGACGCGGGAGCAGTTCCTGGCGGCGGGGCCGATGCGCTCCGACTTCGCCACGCCGCTGCTCACGCTCGACGCCGGCGCGATGGTGCACAACGTCGCGCGCATGGCCGACTGGGCGCAGGAGGCCGGGGTGCTGCTGGCGCCGCATGGCAAGACGACGATGGCCCCGGCGCTGTGGCGGCAGCTGCTCGATGACCGCCCCGAGGGCGCCGGCGCGTGGGGTCTCACGCTCGCGACTCCGTGGCAGGCGCAGGTCGGGCGCGCCCACGGCGTGCGCCGCATCATCATCGCGAACGAGACGGTGGATCCGATCGGGTTGCAGTGGATCGCCGACGAGCTGGCCGCGCACCCCGAGGCGGAGATCCTCAGCTGGGCCGACGGCGTGGACGTCGTCCGCGCGATGGAGGCCGGCCTGAGCGGGGGAGTGCGGCGGCCTCTCCGCGTGCTCGTCGAACTCGGCGGCGCCGGCGGGCGCACGGGCGCCCGCGACCGCGCCACGGCACGCGCGATCGCCGAGGCCATCGCCGCTTCGCCCGTGCTCGAGCTGGCCGGGGTCGGCGGGTATGAGGGCGCCCTCGCGCACGACGCCGGTGACGCCGCGATCGCGCGGGTCGACGCCTACCTCGCCGAACTCGCAGGGCTGCACCGCGAGCTCGCCGATGCCGGGCTGTACCCGGCGGGTGTGCGCGCCGTGGTCACCGCAGGCGGCAGCGCCTACTTCGACCGCGTCGGCGCCGTGCTGCCGCCGCTCTGCCTCGACGCCGACGTCGTGGTGCGCTCCGGTGCGTTCCAGATCCATGACGACGGCTTCTACGCCGGGATCAGCCCGATGGGCCGCACGATCGGCGAGGTGCCGTTCCGCTCGGCCATGCACGTCTGGGCGCGGGTGCTCTCGCGTCCCGAGCCGGGCCTCGCGCTGCTCGACTGCGGACGCCGCGACGCCTCGTTCGACGAGGGGCTCCCGGTCGCGCAGCGCATCGCCGGGCGGGCGGAGGACGACGGCGTGCTCGCGGGCAGCACGGTGTCCGCGCTCAACGACCAGCACCTGTTCCTGCGACTCGGCGAGGCGGCCGTCGCCTCCGGTGCTGCGGCGCATCTGCGGGTCGGCGACGTGGTGCGTCTCGGGCTGTCGCACCCGTGCACCGTCCTCGACAAGTGGCGCCTGATCCCGGTCGTCGCCGACGCGGATGCACCGGACCCGGTCGTCGTCGACGTCGTGGAGACCGTGTTCTGAGCATGACCCCTTTTCCGCCCGCACCGACCCTGTTCCGGCATACGACCGTCGTCGACGGCACCGGTTCCGCGCGCCGTAACGCCGACGTGCTGCTGAGCGGCGGCCGCATACGCTCCATCGCCCCGGCCGGTGCCCTCACCGCAGGGGAGGGCACCGAGGTCTGGGATGCCGAAGGCCTCGTGCTCGCTCCGGGATTCATCGACATGCACGCGCACTCCGACCTCGCCGTGCTCGCGGATCCGTCGCACATCGCGAAGGTCGGCCAGGGGATCACCACCGAGGTCATCGGCCAGGACGGGATCGGCTACGCGCCCGTCGATGACGCGATCCTCGACGGCGTGCGCCGCCAGATCGCCGGCTGGAACGGGCACTCCGGGCTCGCGATCGACTGGCGCGACATGGCGGGCTACCTCGACCGGCTCACGCAGGGCACCGCCACCAACACGGCGGTGCTCGTGCCCCAGGGCAATCTGCGGCTGCTCACCGTCGGATCCGGCAGTCGTGCGGCGACCGGATCCGAGATCGCCGACATGCGCGCGATCCTCGCGGACTCGCTGTCGGCCGGTGCCGTCGGGCTCTCCAGCGGTCTCACCTACGTGCCGGGGATGTACGCCGATACGGCCGAGCTCACCGCGCTCTGCGAGGTCGTCGCGAAGGCCGGCGGCTTCTACGCCCCGCACACCCGCTCCTACGGCGCCGGAGCGATCGACGCCTACGCCGAGGTCATCGGGATCGCCCGCGAGACCGGCTGCGCACTGCACCTCGCGCACGCGACGCTCAACTTCACGTCGAACGCGGGCGCCGCGCCCCGATTCCTCGAGCTCATCGACCAGGCTCTCGCCGACGGGGTCGACATCACGATGGACAGCTACCCCTACCTGCCCGGCGCGACCACGCTCGTGGCCCTCCTGCCCAGCTGGATCGCGGCGGGCGGCCTCGACGCCCTGCGCGACCGGCTCGCGTCCGGCGCTGACAGGGACGCCCTGCTCCAGGCCCTCGACGTGGACGGCTGCGACGGATTCCACGGCGAGCGCGCCGACTGGACCCGGATCCAGGTCTCCGGCGTCGGGCATCCCGAGCTCGCGGACCTGGTCGGCCGCACCGTCGCCGAGATCGCCGAGGAGGCCGGCGAGGAGCCGGTGGACGCGGTCATCCGCGTCCTCCTCGCCGACGAGTTCGCGACCGGCGTGCTCATGCACATCGGGCACGAGGACAACGTGCAGGCGATCATGCGCCACCCCCGGCACACCGGAGGCAGCGACGGGATCCTCGTCGGCGACCGCCCGCACCCGCGCTCGTGGGGGACCTTCCCGCGCTACCTCGCGCGCTACGTGCGCGAGCTCGGGGTGCTGACGCTCGAGGAGGCGATCCGCCACCTCAGCGCGACCCCGGCGCGGCGGCTGCGCCTGCCCGACCGCGGCCTCGTGCGCGAGGGGTTCGCCGCGGATCTGGTGCTGTTCGACCCGGAGCGGATCCAGGACCGCGCCACGTTCGAGCAGCCGCGCCGGACGGCGACCGGCATCGCGGGCGTGTGGGTGAACGGCGAGCTCGCGGTCCGGGACGGCGAGCGGACGGACAGCGTGTCGGGCCAGAGCCTGCGCGCGACGAAGGAGGGGACGCGATGAGCGCCGATACCGAGAAGGACGTCACCACGACGGACGATGTGATGGCTCTGCTGCGCAGGGACGCGGCGCTCGCGCTGCCGCGCCTGGCGCGCATCCCGGATCCGCTGCCGCTGCTGGCGGCGCTCGCCGCGGGCGGGATCCATGTCGTCGAGTTCGCGTTCACCACCCCCGGTGTCACCGAGGTCATCGCCGCCGGCGGCGGCGCCCCCGGCGTGCGCGTCGGCGCGGGTACCGTCACGACCGCGGCCGAGGCGCGGGATGCCATCGCCGCCGGTGCCGCGTTCCTCGTGACCCCCGCGGTCATCGCCGAGGTGACCGAGGTCGCGCGTGCGCACGACGTGCCGGTGATCATGGGCGCGTTCACCCCGACCGAGGCGCTCACGGCCGCACGGCTCGGGGCCGCGGCGGTGAAGATCTTCCCGGCGGAGACCGTGGGCCCCGGCTTCTTCCGCCACCTCGCGGGGCCCTTCCCGCAGCTGCCCCTGGTCGCCTCCGGTGGACTGCACGAGGGCAACGCCGCCGACTACCTGCGTGCCGGCGCGATCGCCGTGACGGCCGGATCGAGCGTGGTCTCGGCGACGGACGCATCTGAGCGGAACTGGGCCGCGGTCACCGCCAAGGCGCGGGCGTTCCTCGCCGCCGCCCGCGCCTGACGCCCGCCGCCCGCGCGTGACGCGTGGTGCCCGCGCACCACGCGCGGCGCCCCGCGGCTAAGCCAGGTTCGCGGTGAGCCGGGCGATCTCCGCCGCGCGCTCGGCGCGGTCGAAGGTCTTGCCCGGCACTCCGGGGACCCGCTGCCACGGGCGGGGCCCGTCCTCCGGGCGATACTCGATACCGGCCGCATCCAGACGCGCGAGATGCGCCTCGAGCCGCTCCGGGAACGAGCCGACGACGGCCGGATCCTGACCGCTCCACAGCGCTTCCGCGAGAGCGCACAGCCGCGGGAACAGTTGATAGTCGCGGCGACGGGCCGAGTCGACGTGCTCGGCCCACAGGTTCGCCTGCCCGCCGAGGATCCTGTCTCGATACTCGGGCTCGAGTCCGGCGGGGATCGGATCGAAGGCGCGCACGTGCGCGACCGTGGTCACGAGGCCGGTCGGGATCGGCTCGTCCGGGGAGTCGGACTGCCGGTAGTCGAGGTACACGGTGTCCTCCGGGCACATGACGACGTCGGATCCGCGCCGCGCCGCGATCATCGCGCCGGCCGTTCCGCGCCAGGAGGCGACCGTCGCGCCGGCGACCCGGCCGCCCTCGAGGATCTCGTCCCAGCCGTACAGGCGCCGGCCTCGCGAACGGACGTGCTCGTCGATGCGGGCGATGAACCAGCTCTGCAGCTCGTCCTCCGTGGCGAGCCCGCGTTCGCGCATGAGCTCCTGGGTGCGCGCATCGGCGCGCCATTCGTCCTTGCGGCACTCGTCCCCGCCGATGCCGATCACCTCGGACGGGAAGATCTCCATGATCTCGTCGAGCACGTCGCAGAAGAACGCGACGGTCGACTCCTCGACGTTCAGCGCGTGCGGGTTGATCCCCCATCCGGTCCAGGGGGCGAGCGGCTCCGCGACGAGGCCGAGCTGCGGGTACGCGGCGATCGCCGCCTGCACGTGGCCGGGCAGCTCGATCTCGGGCACCACGGCGATCCCGCGCGCCGCCGCGTAGGCGACGATCTCGCGCAGGTCGTCCTGCGTGTAGAAGCCGCCGTGCGGCATGCCGTCCTGCGTGGATCCGGGGCCGGATCCGCGCTGCGACGACGGGCGCCATCCGCCGACCTCCGTGAGCAGGGGATACCTGCGGATCTCCGCGCGCCACCCCTGGTCATCGGTGAGGTGCAGGTGAAGGACGTTGAGCCGGTGCATCGCGAGCTGGTCGATGACGCGGAGCACCTCGGCAGTCGGCGCGAAGTGCCGTGCGACGTCGAGCATGAGCCCTCGCCAGCGGTATCGCGGGGCGTCCTCGATGCGCACCGCGGGCACGGTGACCGGCGCGCCGGGGACGATGGGCGCGCGGCGGTGTACGCGCGGGGGCAGCAGCTGCAGGAGCGACTGCGTCGCGTGATGGGCGCCCCGGACACCGCCCGCGGCGATCCTGATCCCGCTCTCCTCCACGGCCAGCGTGTAGGCCTCCTCCGCGAGGAGCGGATCGAGGACCAGCTCGATGCTCGGGGAGCCCTGATCGTCGTCCGTGGGGGCGTCCAGGCCGAGGGGCAGACCGAGCCCTGCGCGCAGCGCCTCCTGAAGCCGCTCCGCAGCCGCGCGCAGCGGCTCCGCGACGCGGATCCGGACGGTCTCGGCCATCAGGAACGCGCCGGATCCGACCTCGACGAGGGACGGCTGGGGAAGAAGGTTCGGCATGAGGGCTTCTCCATTCGATTGCGCAAGACGCAACGGTGTTTGCGTGATGTGGAACCAGCCTATTCCCGATGCTCTGCCGACGGGGAAGCGGGCGACGGAGCCGGCGCCTCTCGCGCCTCGCGCATAATGAGTCTGACCGATCTGAACGGAGGTGCGCGTGGCTGTGGAGAGCGACCCGCCTCGCGCCCTGAACATCCGCGACGTGGCGCGCGAAGCCGGCGTCTCGTACCAGACCGTGTCGCGGGTGCTGAACGGCAGCGACCGGATCCGCGAGACGACGCGCCAGCATGTGCAGTCGGTGATCGACCGACTCGGCTACCGGCCGAACCCCGTCGCGAGGGCGCTGTCGACGAACCGCTCCCGCACGATCGGCGTGCTCACGGCGCACAGCGCGCTGTACGGGCCGGCCACGGCGATCACCGCGATCGAGTTCGCGGCGCGCGACGCCGGCTACCGGCTCTCCATCGCGAATCTGCGTTCCAGCGAGCCGGGGGTGGTGCGCGCCAGCATCGACGATCTGCTCAGCCATGCCGTCGAGGCGATCATCGTCATCGCCCCGCAGCAGGAGGTGCTGAGCGAGGTCGGCGAGATGAGTGTGGACGTGCCGATCATGGCCCTCGGCCCGAGCGGAGAGCGCCACTCGATGGCGATGGACCAGATCGCCGGCGCCAGGGCCGCCGTCGCGCATCTCGCGGACCTCGGCCACGAGTACATCGTCCACCTCGCCGGACCGCAGAACTGGACGGAGGCGGAGGCGCGCATGGCGGGCTATCTGCGCGAGCTCGACGACCGCGATCTGCGCGTGCGCGCCCCGCTGCTGGGGGATTGGACCGCGCAGTTCGGCTACGAGGCGGGCCTGAGCCTGCTGCGCATGCCGGACTTCACCGCGGTCTTCGCCGGGAACGACTCGATGGCGCTCGGCTTCCTGCACGCCTGCCGTGAGCGCGGCGTCAGGGTGCCGGAGGACGTCAGCGTCGTCGGGTTCGACGACATCCCCGAGGCGGCGCACTTCTTCCCTCCGCTGACCACGGTGCGACAGGACTTCGGCGAACTCGGCAGGCGGACGATCCGGATGCTTCTGGCGCAGCTGGGTGGCGACGACCTGGTGCAGGAACCCCTGGTCCCGGGGCTGATCGTGCGGGCGTCCACGGCGGCTCCTCGCCCCTTCTGAGGGCGATCGAGGGTCGGGCCGCACTCCTCGGGATCACGCGGCGAGCCGCTCGACTTCGATCAAGTGCTTGACAAATGTGACCGGTTCGCCAGAAGATCACTCGTGCGGGTGTGATCGGTCACAGCCGCGGCGACGACGGGGTCGGATTCCGAACCTCCTCGCCGTCCCGAGCGCATGAGGTCGGCGGCCACCGGCCCCGTGCGAACAGCACCACGAACCGACGCCCGCAGTGATGCGGTCGTCAGCCCGACCCACGCCCTCGCCCTCGAGGCGCCGGTCCCGACCCTGGCGGTCCGATCGCTCCATCGGCGCGCTCTCCGCTGTCCTGAGCGTGCCACGGCGGCCGCTCGACGAAAGGAATCACATGAAGTTCAAGAGACTGGTCGTCGGCATCGCAGCCGCCGCGACCCTCGCCCTCAGCCTGACCGCGTGCGCGGGAACCCGCGGCGGCGGATCCTCGACCGAGGAGCCTGGCGCCAACAAGGGCGCGCTCGTCGGCGTCGCGATGCCGACGAAGACGTCGACCCGATGGATCCACGACGGCGACGCCGTCAAGGCCGGCCTGGAGAAGCTCGGCTACAAGGTCGACCTCGAGTACGCGGACGACGACATCCCCACTCAGGTGCAGCAGATCTCGAACATGCTCACCAAGGGTGCGAAGGTGCTCATCATCGCGTCGGTCGACGGTACCGCGCTCTCCAGCCAGCTCGACCAGGCCGCGTCCAAGGGCGTGAAGGTCATCGCCTACGACCGCCTCATCAACGGCAACAAGAACGTCGACTTCTACACGACGTTCGACAACTACAAGGTCGGCGTGCAGCAGGCCACCAGCCTCCTCGAAGGCCTCGGCGTGCTCGACAAGAGCGGCAAGGACACCGGCGCCGCCGGACCGTTCAACATCGAGCTGTTCGCCGGAAGCCCCGACGACAACAACGCGACCTTCTTCTTCAACGGCGCGATGGACACGCTCAAGCCCTACCTCGACAAGGGCGTCGTCAAGGTCGGCAGCGGGCAGACCGGTTTCACGCAGGTCGCCACGCAGGGCTGGCAGGCGGATGTCGCGAAGAAGCGCATGCAGGACCTCATCGCCTCGACCTACTCGAACGGGCAGACCGTGAACGGCGTGCTCTCGCCTTACGACGGCCTCTCCATCGGCATCATCTCGGCCCTCACCGGCGCCGGTTACGCGACCGACAAGCTCCCGATCATCACCGGGCAGGATGCGGAGATCCCGTCGGTGAAGTCGATCATCGCGGGGCAGCAGTACTCGACGATCTACAAGGACACCCGCAAGCTCGCCGGCGAGGCCGTGAAGATGGCCGACGACGTGTTGAACGGCAAGACCCCCGAGGTCAACGACACGAAGTCCTACGACAACAAGACCAAGGTCGTGCCGACGTTCCTGTTCGAGCCGATCGTGGTGACGAAGGACAACTACAAGGAAGCCGTCATCGACACCGGGTACTACACCGAGGACCAGCTCAAGTAAGGCACTCCCTCGGCAGGGTGGCTGCGGACGCTCCCGCAGCCACCCTCCTCTGACGAAAGGAGAGCGAGATGAGCGACAACATCCTCGAGATGCGCGGGATCACGAAGACGTTCCCGGGCGTGAAGGCTCTGCAGGACGTGTCGATCACTGTGCAGCGCGGCCATGTGCATGCGATCTGCGGCGAGAACGGCGCCGGCAAGTCCACCCTGATGAAGGTCCTCTCGGGCGTCTATCCGCACGGATCCTATGACGGTGAGATCCTCCTGGACGGCGAGCCGGTCGCGTTCAAGAGCATCAACGAGTCCGAGCACGCCGGCGTCGTGATCATCCACCAGGAGCTGGCGCTGAGCCCGTACCTGTCGATCGCGGAGAACATCTTCCTCGGCAACGAGCGCCAGGCCGGCGGCTGGATCGACTGGAACACGACGAACCAGGAGGCGGCGAAGCTGCTGGCGAGCGTGGGCCTGAAGGAGAACCCGGCGACGAAGATCGCCGACATCGGCGTCGGCAAGCAGCAGCTCGTCGAGATCGCGAAGGCGCTCTCGAAGAGCGTGCGACTGCTGATCCTCGACGAGCCCACCGCCGCGCTCAACGACGACGACTCGGCGCACATGCTCGAGCTCATCACGCACCTGCGCGACGAGGGCATCACCTCGATCATCATCAGTCACAAGCTCAACGAGATCCGGGCGATCGCCGACGAGGTCACCGTCATCCGCGACGGGCGCAACATCGAGACCCTCGAGATGCGCACCGACGACGTCAGCGAGGATCGGATCATCCGCGGCATGGTCGGCCGGGATCTCGCGAGCCGCTTCCCCGATCGCATCCCGAAGATCGGCGACGAGTTGCTGCGGATCGAGGACTGGACGGTGCATCACCCCCTTGATCACGAGCGCAAGGTCGTCGACGGTGCGAACCTGTTCGTGCGCGAGGGCGAGATCGTCGGCATCGCCGGGATCATGGGCGCCGGCCGCACCGAGCTCGCGATGAGCGTGTTCGGCCGCAGCTACGGCGTGAACATCTCCGGCCGGGTCTACAAGCGCGGATCCGAGATCTCCACCAGGACGGTGTCGGACGCGATCGGCCACGGACTCGCGTACGCGACCGAGGACCGGAAGCGGTTCGGGCTGAACCTCATCGACGACGTCGAGCGGAACATCACGATCGCCGCCCTCGACCGGATCGCGAAGATCGGCTGGGTGAACGAGAGCCGCGAGCGGATCGTCGCGGAGTCGTACCGCAAGAGCATGAACATCAAGACCAGCTCCGTCGAGGCGGTGGTCGGCAAGCTCTCCGGCGGGAACCAGCAGAAGGTCGTGCTCTCCAAATGGATGAACACGTCGCCCGAGGTGCTGATCCTCGACGAGCCCACCCGGGGCATCGACGTCGGAGCGAAGTACGAGATCTACGGCATCATCAACAAGCTCGCGAGCGAGGGCAAGGGCGTCATCGTCATCTCCAGCGAGCTGCCCGAGCTGATCGGTCTGTGCGACCGCATCTACACCCTCTCCGAGGGGCGTATCACCGCGGACGTGCCGCGGGCGGAGGCCACGGCGGAGAACCTCATGCGATTCATGACCCAGGAGAAGGAGGTGGGCTCCGCATGAGCGGCTCATCCAACACCGGCCAGACGAGCTCGCTGCGCAGCGCGTTCGAGTTCCTCACCGGCCAACTGCGGCAGATCGGCCTTTTCATCGCGCTGATCGTGATCGTGCTGTTCTTCCAGATCACCACGGGCGGCATCACGCTCGCGCCGATCAACGTGTCGAACCTGATCATCCAGAACAGCTACATCCTGATCCTCGCGATCGGGATGGTGATGGTGATCATCGCCGGGCACATCGACCTGTCGGTGGGATCCGTCGTCGCCTTCATCGGCGCCGCCGCCGGTGTGCTGATCACCAAGATGGGCGTGCCGTGGCCGGTCGCCGTCGTGCTGTGCCTGGTGCTGGGTGCGCTGATCGGCGCCTGGCAGGGCTTCTGGATCGCGTACTTCAAGATCCCGGCGTTCATCGTGACGCTGGCCGGCATGCTCACGTTCCGCGGCCTCACCGAGATCACCCTGCAGAACACCGCGATCTCGCCGTTCCCGGACGGCTTCCGCGCGATCGGGGCCGGCTTCCTGCCCGACCTCGGCGGCGGCCAGACCGTCGTCGAGCCGCTCACGATCATCCTCGCGGTGCTCGTCGTGCTCGGGATGATCGGCTTCGGGATCCGCGGCCGCATGACGCGGCGCAAGTTCGCGGTCGAGGACGAGCCGCTGTGGTGGTTCATCGCCAAGCTCGCCTTCACCAGCCTGCTGATCGCGCTCGTCGCCTATCTGCTCGCGAGCTACAACGGCACCCCGATCGCCCTGGTGATCCTCGGTGTGCTGACCGTGGTCTACTCCGCGATCATGGCCCGCAGCGTCTGGGGGCGGCACATCTACGCGATCGGCGGCAACCCGCTCGCCGCCAGCCTGTCGGGCGTGAAGACGCCGCGGGTCACGTTCACCCTGTTCATCAACATGGGCGTGCTGTCGGCGCTCGCCGGGCTCGTGTTCACCTCCCAGCTGAACCTCGCCAGCCCCCGGAACGGAGACGGGTTCGAGCTCGACGCGATCGCGGCCGTCTTCATCGGCGGGGCGGCGGTCACCGGCGGCATCGGCAAGATCACGGGTGCGATCATCGGCGGTCTGATCATCGGCATCCTGAACAACGGCATGTCGATCCTCGGCGTCGGCACGGAGTACCAGGCGCTGATCAAGGGCCTCGTGCTGCTCGCCGCCGTCGCGTTCGACGTGTTCAACAAGCGCCGCTCGGGGCGCTGACACGGATCCGTCTCCGGGCTCCGGCCGCCCTCGCGCGGCCGGAGCCCGCCGCGCTCGACGTCGCCCCGGGCGCGGTCACGCCGGTGGGAAAGCGGCCGCGAGCCGAGCCATCACGGCGCCGACATCGACCTCGCGATCCGCGGTCTCGGCGATGTGCTTCACCAGCCGCACGGGCCACGTGACGAGGACCTCGGATACCGAGAACGGACTGCCGAACAGGCCCCAGTCCGCCTCGAGGAAGCACAGCACCCCGGCGACCGGTACGCCGGTGTCGAGCGCGTCCGCCACCAGAGCCACCTGCTTTCGCACACCGTCGACCAGCTTCGTGCCGTCACGTCCGCCGATCCGCAGCGTGTGCACCCGCGGCCCGAAGACCCCGCCGATGCCCTCCCGCGAAGGGCGACTTCCCTTGTACCGCTTCGCATCGATCACCCAGACGCCACCGGGGGAGACGACGATGTGGTCGATGTTGGCCCGCGAGCGCGGGATCCGACGGTCATGGAGCGCGTGCGCGGACGGCGGAAGATCCTCCAGGCGCTTCGCGAGGAGTTCCTCTCCGACCGCGCCGCGCGCCCAGGCCCGAGTGCTCTGCGGATCCTCGGAGAGGGCGAGGATCATGCCGCCGAGCCTCGGGTGCGCAGCGCGGATGCGCTCCTCTCGCCGTCGGTGGCGCCGCTCGTACTCCCGGCGCGCGGAGGCTCCCGCCGTACCGGGCTCGAGTGCCGCGGAGGGTGCGGAGGGCGCGGAAGGCGCGGAAGGCAGGCCTGCATCGGCCGTGCAGTCGAGGCATCGCACCGTCCTCCGGTCGCGCTCGTACACCGCCTCCACCGAAGCGGGCAGTGCCCGCCCGCACAGACGGCAGGTGCCTGCGTAACGCAGACGCATGCGCGTGTCCTGCGGCCCCGGATCCGCTGTCATGGCGCCGACGGTATCAGTGCGGGCGCCCCCGAGGAACCCGTCCGAGACGCTGTCGCCCAGGCCTGCGCATCTCGAACCCGCAGCCCGATTTCCGCAACGAATACCTATGCATCAGCCGATAGATCGCGCGCGAATCCGCGTCATTCCGCACCTTTTCCCTCCGCTTCGGAAACCGTCGTGGAACGGATCGGAACGAGGCTCTATGCGCGAGGGGATCCGCGGTGCTAGCGTCCCTCTGTCATCCCCCATACCCGACGATGAGACAGGGGAACAGAGTGACCCGCAATCCACTCGAGACGGACACGTCTCTGCAGCGCGCGATCGACTATCAGGAGCACTCGCTGCAGACCGGCGGCGTGACCAAGGCCGGATCCACGCTGATGGCCGTGGCGGGCAGTGCGCCTGCCTACTCCATCGCGGCCAGCACGGCGCTGCTGATCGGCGCCGCAGGCGTCGGCGCGCCCGCCGCACTGCTGTGGTGCGGCATCCCGATGCTCGGCATCGCGTTCGCGTTCAGTTATCTCGCCCGTGTCGACAGTCACGCCGGCGCGTCGTTCTCGTGGGTCGCCCGCGGGCTCACGCCCTACCTGGGCTTCTTCGCCGGGTGGGCGGTCGTGATCTCGGCGACGATCTTCATGGTGGCCGGTGCTCTGCCGGCCGGCGCGATGACGGTGTCGCTGTTCGCGCCGGATCAGGCCAACAACACCCTGCTGGTGACGCTGGTCGGCGCCGTCTGGTTCCTGGTCATGGCCGCGGCGGTGATCTTCGGCGTGCATACGACGGAGCGCGCGCAATGGATCATGTCGATCATCGAGGTGGGGATCCTGGTGGTGTTCGCGGCCATCGCGATCCCGCGCGCGATCACCACGTACCACCACGGGCAGACCTTCTCCTGGGACTGGTTCGGCTTCGGGCACCTGACCGGTGCCGGAGTGTTCGTCGCGGCGGCTCTCATCGCGGCGTTCTACTACTGGGGCTGGGATGTCACGGCCAACCTCGGCGAGGAGACGAAGGACGCGCACAAGACCACCGGTGCGGCCGGCATCCTCGGCATCGTCATCGTGTTCATCCTGTTCGAGATCTACACCACCACCACCCTGGTGATGCTGCCCGGCAAGACCATCGAGGACAACGCGGCGAACGTGCTGGGCGTCCTCGGTGACGCGATCATGCCCGGTATCGGCGGAAAGATCATGATCGTCGCCGTGGCGCTTTCCACGATCGCGACCCTGGAGACCACGCTCGTGCAGGTGAGCCGCACGCTGTTCGCGATGGGGCGCGACCGCACGATCCCGTTCGCGTTCGGACGCATCAACCGCAAGTGGAAGACGCCGGTGTTCGCGACGCTCGTCGTCGTGGGTGTCTCGCTGCTGCTCTTCGTGCTCGCGAACGTCTTCGGCGACAGCGTCGGCCAGATCCTGGGCTGGGCGATCTCGTCGATCGGCCTGCAGATCGCGTTCTACTACTCGCTGGCGGGTTTCGCCGTGGTGATCGGCTTCCGCAAGGTGCTTTTCCGATCAGTGAAGAACTTCCTGTTGATCGGCCTGTGGCCGGCGGTCGGCGCGATCTTCATGCTGTACATCTTCTTCGCCGCGATCCCGAACAACGAGCCCGTCGTGAACTACCTGGGCCTCGGTCTGATCGTGATCGGCATCGTACCGATGCTGCTGTTCTACCGCAGGGCGAAGGACGCCTACTTCTCGCGGCGCCCGCTCGAGGTTCCGGAGGACTTCGACGCGTAGCGGGTCCTCACGAAGGGCGGGGCGGGCGTTCGCGCTCGCCCCGCCCTTCGTGGTGTTGCTTCTCCGCGTGTCTCCGCGTCCGGTCCTGCGCCGGCCTGCACGGGCCGGCACGCGTCACCGACCGGTCTGCGCGCGCAGATACTCCCGAAGTCCCGGGATCGCGAACGCGACGCGGCCGTAGCCGACGGATTCGATGAGACCGGCGTCGATGAGACGCGCGCGGTACTTGCCGACGAGGCTGGGAGTGGCCGCCATCCGGCGGCCGATGTCGCCGACATCCGAGATCGCATCGTCGACGGTCATGGCGAGAAGGAAATCCATGTCCCGGGCGGAGACGGTGGAGAGCGCGGCGCCGATCACCGTCTGTTCGTTGCGACGGCGAGCGGCGGCGACGGCCTCTCGCACGGCGTCCGCATCGATCGGCGCCTCTCGCGACTCCGCCTCCTGCCACAGGCTGTAGCCCACGAGCTGGATGAGGAACGGGTAGCCGCCGGTGCCCTCGGCGGCGGTCCGCGCCAGCTCCGGGGTGATCGGATGGCCGCCCTGGGCGAAGAGGTCCGCAAAGGACTGGGCGGTCTCCTCGATCGAGGCCGAATGCAGATCGATCCGATCTGCGCGGCGCAGGAACGTCGCGACGCCCTCGTTGAGGAGGTCGGAGACCGCGGCCGGGAGACCCGCGAAGATCAGGGCGATGGGAAGTCCGTCGCGGATGAAGTGCTGGATGCTCGCGGCGAGTGTCGCGATCTCGGTCCGCTCGGCGGCATGGATCTCATCGACCGTGATGAGCAGGCCGGTGCGCTGCTGCGCGAGCAGCGTCAGCAGCCGTTGCCCGAGTTCCCTCCAGCCGATCTGCTGCTGCGGAGCCAGCTGCGTCGTCACTCCAAAGCCGGCGACGGTGACACCGGTGATCCGCCGGCCGGTCGGTCCATCGCCCAACTCGGCCTCGGCAGTGCGCATGGTCTCACCGATGCGCGCCATGAATCCCGGTGTGGCCGTCTCCGAGATCACCACCCACCCGCGAGTTCGCGCGAGATCCTCTGCGGCGCCGAGCATCACTGTCTTGCCGACACCGCGGGCACCGGTGAAGATGGTCAGCAACCCCGGCGCGCCCGATCCCACGCGCAGGCCGTACTCGAATTCCTTGAGGAGACCTTCGCGGCTGACGATGATCGGCGGGGTGGCACCTGCGGTGGGACGGAACGGGTTCTGCATCTCGACACCTCGGTAGATCTCGGTTAATCCAGTTAATTTGGTTAATCTTCGCCGCCTTCCCGGGAGTTCGCAAGCCTTCCGCGGTTGCCGAGCGCGGTCGGCACCGCGATCCTTGTCCTGAGGGCGCATTCGCAGCCTCCATCGAACTGTACGAACGCTCGCTCAGGAGGAGCCATGACCGAGAAGCCCCGGTTCACACTGGACAGCACGCTCGGCGAGATCCTCGACGACCCCCAGGCGCGGGCCGTGCTGGATGAGATCGTGCCCGGCGTCTCGACGCATTCGCTGGTGTTCCTCGCCCGCGGGATCACCTTGGTCGATGGTGCGGCGCGTCTCGGCTCGATCGAGCCGGAGCGTCTCGCCGAGCTCGACGCGCGGTTGCGCGCCCTGGAGTGAGAGCCCGGGAGGCGGCCGAGACCGCGCGCTCCCTAGACTGACCGGGATGTCCGATCACCACGTCCAGCGCTCGACGCACCACACGGTGCACGCCGTGGCGCCGGCGGATCCCGAGCCGGTACGGCCCGAACCGGGCTCGAGCTGGGGACGGATCCCTCGCATGCCGCTGCTCTGGGCGCTGGTCTGCGGGGCGCTGGCACTGCCGGGCTACCTCGCCGGCGACCCGGGCTTCCTGCCGTTCCTGTTCACGCTGATCGGCGGCTGGCTCTGCGGTCTCTCCTTCGTGAATGCGACTCTGCGGATGCCGGCCCGGCGAGGTCTGATCATGCACATCGCGGGCGCCGTGGGCGCGGGGTTGCTGCTGTGGCTCCTGGCCGAGGCCGTCCCCTCGCTGCTGGCGCCCAAGCCGAACCCTGCGCGCGCGTTCCTCGCCGTGCTGCAGATGGCCGCCGTGCCGGCCGCCGGCTGGGTATGGCTCGCGCTGATCAGCCGGACCACGGCGATGATCGGCGCCAGGGACGCGGCGAAAGCGCGCCCCGCTCCGCAGTGGGAGCCCACCGCCCGCGGATCGCTCGTGCGCTTCCGCGCCGTGCTTCTGTCCACACGGGCGCTCGTGTGGTGGTGCTCCCTCGCCGCCGCCATCGCGATCGCCGTACTCGCCGTCGTGCTGATCGCGACCGAGGGCAGGGTGCCGTACGTCGGGCCGAAGCTGTTCCTCCTTCTGTACGTGGCGATCCCCGGGCTCCCCGCCTACCTGTTCACGTCATGGCTCCTGCGCCGTCGCGCGGTGGACTGCGCCGCCCGCTTCGACGCGGATCGTCTGCGCATCGAGGTCGACGGATCCGAGGACGGGATCCGGTACCGCGAGCTCGACCGGCTGGTCTGGCGCACGGAAGGGGACTTCGCCCGGATCGAGGCCCGTGGTTCCGGCGTCGACCTGACGCTCATCGCCGGGATCGCCCGCAGACCCGGCGGGACGTCCGCCGTGCTGCCCGGCCTGTCGCGCCGCGCCGTACGACTCATGGAGGAGGCTGGCCTCACGTCGCGCACGTTGCGCGGAGGGCGGGCGCTGATCTTCGAGCGCGCGCCGGGTACGGCGACGCAGGGGCGCTGACCGTCGCCCCCGATGGTCGGCCCGGCTTCCACGGGGTCGTCGAGCGAGGACGCCCTGAGGCCGAGGTCCTCCCGTCGTCGAGGTCCTCCGCTCGGGGTCGTTGAGCGAGGACGCCGAAGGCGACCGAGACGAAACGCGGTGCCCTCTCGACGTGACGCATCGCACCTCGCCTCGCTTCGGCCGCTGACCGGGCGGAAAGACGAAACGCGGCGCCCTTTGGGGGACGCCGCGCTCCGTTTCGGTCTCTGCGACCGGCTCAGCTCTTGCGGCCGCGGGCCAGAGCCCAGGCGCCGACACCGACGCCGACCAGCACGACCGCGCCGATGCCGAGCCCGATCCACAGACCCGTGTCGGTTGTCGCCCCGGCTGCGGGAGCCTCGGTCGTCGACGCGGCGGGACCGCAGACCGGCGTGACGGATCCCGCCGCCGCGGGCGAGGCCGTGCCGTCCGGCGCGTACGCGAACGTGTAGCTGCCCGAGATCGGATGGCCGTCGGAGGACACCACCCGCCACAGCACCTCGTAGGTGCCGGCGGCGCCGAGCGCGACGGGCGACGACACCACGGGGCCGTTGAGGTCCGGGCACGCCGTCTCGTAGTACTTCTTGTCGGGCCCGATCACCTGGATGATCGTGGCCCCCTCGGTGCCGAGCGGATCCGCGCTGAAGGTGAGGGCGACGGACGACAGGCTCTTCACGGTCGCCCCCTGGGCCGGATCCGTGTTCTCGAGCGTGTCATGCGCACTCGCCGCCGTGGCGCCGGCGGTCGCGAGGGCCAGGCCCACGCCGATCGAGGCCGCGAGCGCGGTGAGCCGGTGCCGCAGACTCACGCGTCGGCCTTCTTCCGTCGGCCCACGGCGAAGCCGCCGAGCAGCGCGCCGCCCGCGGCGACCACGAGCGCGGCGATGCTGAGGCCGAGGGCGAGACCGCCCTGGCCGTCGGCAGGCGTCTCGGCCGATGCCGCCGGCGCGGTCGTCGCGGTCGCGCCGCCGTGGTGGTCGGCCGGGGGCGCGTCGTTGACCCACACCACGGGGGCGGGCTCGAGGGTGTCGTCCTTCTTGACCTGTTCCGGTGTGGCCGACCACTCCACGACCTTGCCGTCGGAATAGGTCTGGGTCGCGGGGATCACGATGTGGCCGGTGTCGGGCACAGGACCGAGCGACAGTGTGAACGTCTGGAACTGCCCGGGCGCGATCCCGCCGGCGTCGGCCGTGAACGTGACCTCGGTGGTGGCCTCGCTGATGGTGTTGCCCTCGACCTTGACCGGCTTGGGCAGCGTGGTCTTGGCTGCGGCGCCGGTCCACCCTGCGGTGGGCTGGTAGCTGACGCTCGTAAACGGGGTTTCGGCGGGCAGGTGGATCTGGAGCTTGACCGTGCTGGCCGTCGCGGACTCGTTCGGAACCCGGAACGTGACGTAGGTCCAGGATCCGGCCTCGGCCTGGTTCGGGGTGGCGGTCACATGCGCCGAGGCGGCAAGCGGGGCGGCCAGGGCGAGTGCAGCGCCGGCGGCGAGGCCGACGAGGACGCGGGAAGCAGTGGTGTTTCGCATGGATTCGTTCTTTCTGGGGTCGTGTGAGTGCACCCCGGGCGCACCAGGAGAGCGGCCCGGGCAGAGGTGCGATGAAGGGAGGTCAGGCCGCGAGCGGCGGACCCCTCCTCGACACGACGGTCAGGACGAATCCAGAGCGGAGCGCACGCGTGACGGAGCGCGGTGCGATCCGGACGCGGTGCGCCGGGGCGGGCGGTGCGGTGAGCAGCCGCGCGACGAGGTTCCAGCCGGTGAGCTCGAGCAGCGCCCGCAGCGCCTGCTCTCCACGGCCCAGCGCCAGCACGGTCAGCACGGCGGCGATCGCGTGCGCGACCCACATCGCGGGCTGCAGGTGCAGGGCGTGTCCGGCGTCGACGGCCGTGGCGCCCAGGGCATCGGCCATCTCGGAGCCGTGCAGATGGCCGACGGATCCGGCCGCGATCGACCCCGAGCCGGATCCGACGCCGATCAGCAGCAGCCCGTGGAACGCGATCTGACTCACCCCGACGGCGACGGACAGGCGGATCCAGCTCAGGGCGCGCCCGGCCAGCGCGATGCAGACGGGAGCCGCGAACAGCAGCGCGAGCACGATCCCGATCATCGGCGCGGGCATGCCGTCGGCCGTGGAGTGGGAGACGGAAGCCACGAACGTCGCGACCAGGGCGGCGATGAGGCCCCGGACCGTGCGACCCGCGCGCGTTCCCAACACCCCTCCACCCTAATGGGGCGCGGAAGGCGCCCTCGATCCGCGCTGATACCCTGATCCGGTGTCGAACCCATCCCTGACGACCGCGGCACCGGCCATCGACCCCACGTTCGAGAACGTGTGGGATGAGCTGGTCTGGCGCGGCCTCGTCCACGTGTCCACGGATCCCGAGGCGCTGCGCGCCCTCCTCGCAGGACCCGCGATCACGTATTACTGCGGCTTCGACCCGACCGCGCCGAGTCTGCACCTCGGGAACCTCGTGCAGCTGCTCACCATGCGCCGGCTGCAGCTGGCCGGCCACAAGCCGCTCGGGCTCGTCGGCGGATCCACCGGCCTCGTCGGCGACCCGCGCCCCACGGCCGAGCGCACGCTCAACACCCGGGAGACCGTCGAGGAGTGGGTGGGCCGTCTGCGCGCGCAGGTCGAGCGCTTCCTCAGCTTCGAGGGCGACAGCGCAGCCCGCATCGTGAACAACCTGGACTGGACCGCGCCGTTGAGCGCGATCGACTTCCTGCGCGAGATCGGCAAGCACTACCGCGTCGGCACCATGCTGAAGAAGGACGCGGTCGCCGCGCGCCTGAACTCGGACGCCGGCATCAGCTACACGGAGTTCAGCTACCAGATCCTGCAGGGCCTGGACTACCTCGAGCTGCACCGCCAGTACAACTGCGTGCTGCAGACGGGCGGATCCGACCAGTGGGGCAACCTCACCAGCGGCACGGATCTCATCCACCGCGTCGAAGGCGCTTCGGTGCACGCGATCGGCACCCCGCTGATCACGAACAGCGACGGCACCAAGTTCGGCAAGAGCGAGGGCAATGCGATCTGGCTCGACGCCGAGATGTGCAGCCCTTACCGGATGTACCAGTTCTGGCTCAGCACCGCGGACGCGGACGTGATCGACCGGCTCAAGGTCTTCACGTTCCTCTCCCGGGCGGAGATCGAGGAGTACGCGGCGCTGGTGGAGGCGGAGCCGTTCCGCCGCGCCGCGCAGAAGCGCCTCGCCCTCGAAGTCGTCGCCACCGTGCACGGCATCGATGCGACCGCTGCGGTCATCGCCGCGTCGGAGGCACTGTTCGGACAGGGAGACCTGTCCGCGCTCGACGCGGCGACGCTGCGCACGGCGCTCGAGGAGCTCCCCAACGCACGGGTGGCCGCCGGATCATCCGTCGTCGACGCGCTCGTCGCGACCGGACTGGTCTCCAGCGCCTCCGAGGCGCGGCGCGCCATCGCGCAGGGCGGCGTCTCCATCGACGGTGAGCGGGTGGAGTCCGACGACGCGACCGTTCCGCTCGGGCTGCCCGGCGCAGTCTCGGTGCTGCGCCGCGGCAAGAAGACGCTCGCGGGTCTGCTCCCGGCCTGACCATCGACCCTCTCGAAGCCCCTCGCACCCCCGCGGTGCGAGGGGCTTCGTCGTGAGGGCGGATCCGCTCCTCCCACCAGCACCATCGGTCTCGATCCCTCGCCCGATAGCGTGGCGGCATGCCGTTCACGCCGAGTCACGCGATCGTGGCGCTGCCGTTCGTCCGCACGCCGCTCGTCCCCGCGGCGATCGCGATCGGCGCGATGGCGCCGGACCTGCCGCTGTTCACCCGCGGACTGGTCGTCGACTACGCGGTGACGCACGACCTGCGCTGGCTGCCGGTCACCGTGCTGCTGTCGCTGGTGCTGCTCCTCGTGTGGCGACTGGTGCTGCGGCCGGCCTGCCGTCTGCTCGCGCCGCGGTTCCTCGGAGCACGCCTCCCGGGGGAGTGGGACAGGGGAGCCCGCGCCGCGCTCGGCGAGACCTTCGGATCCTTCGCACGGGTGACCCTGCTGGTGCTCGCGCTCGCGCTGGGCGTGGTGACGCACATCCTCTGGGACGCGTTCACGCATGAGGGGAGGGCAGGCGTCGGACTGCTTCCGGTGCTCGACGAGCAGTGGGGCCCGCTCCTCGGGTACAAGTGGCTGCAGTACGGATCCGGCGTCGGGGGTGTGATCGTGCTCGCGATCGCCGGAGCGCTCTGGCTGCGAGGCCGCACGCCGGGACCGGTGGATCCGGCACCATTCGCCATCCGGCTGGGCTGGTGGATGTCGCTCCCCGCCATGCTGGTCGTCGCCGTCGTCCTCGGACTCGCGGTGTACGGGCCTCTCACGGAGGAGTTCACCGTGCAGCATCTCGCCTACCGCACCCTTCCGCTCGCCTGCGGAATCTGGGGCGCGCTCACTCTCGCGCTCATCCTGCTGATGAGGCTGGTGCGCGCACGGGACACGGAGGCTGTCGACGGCGTGGAATCCCGGTGAACAGGCGGGGAACGGCGCGCGACACGCCCGAGAAGGCGCCTCGATTTGCCGGAACCCCGGGATCCGCGTAACTTATTACTTGTTCGCCCCAAGCGGTAGAGCGAAGGGCCGGAAGGCCTGACTCCCCAAGCGACGAACACCACCCACCTTCTTCTTCGGAAGTCGGTTCCTCTTCGCAGGTTCTCCCTGCGGCGGGGCTCGAGCGCGTGCGTTCGGGAGGGTGACCGTCCGCCAGGATCGTCGATTTGACAAGCTGGCCGGGAGGGCTAAGCTAGAGAAGTTGCCTCGGAAACGAGATAACGGATCCGGTTCTGAACCTCACGGCGTGTCGATTTGACAGCCTGAGCGACACGGATAAGATAGAGAAGTTGCCCTGAAGGGAAGGCCGAGAGGCCGGAACGCA
>NZ_JAJTTF010000005.1 GCF_021341785.1 Microbacterium sp. Au-Mic1 | reverse complement strand
GCCGTCGTCCCGGATCTCGGCGTGGATGACCTCCTCGGTCACGCGCACCTCGACCCGCACCTCGGTGGGCGCCTCGGCGTGGCGCAGCGCGTTGGTGAGGGCCTCCTGCACGATCCGGAACACCGTCATCTGGAGCCCTGCCGGAATCTCGTGCGCATCGGCGGCCGCGGATCCGGTGACGTCGCCAGGCACCGGCCGTCCCAGGTCGAGGTCCAGCCGCACCGGCAGCCCGATCCCGCGGTAGACCTCGGCGAGACGCGGCAGGTCCTCCAGCCCCGTGCCGCTGCGCGTCGACTCCTGACCGGTCGGTCGTTCGAGCACGCCGAGCACCCGGCGCATCTCGTCGAGGGAGGAGCGCGCGACACCGCCGATCTGCCCCACCGCCTCCCTCGCGCGGACCGGATCCGCATCGAAGACGGCCCTCGTGCCGTCGGCCAACCGCACGATCACGCTCAATGAGTGCGACACGATGTCATGCACGTCGCGGGCGATGCGCGAGCGCTCGGCGAGGGCCGCGAGCTGCGCCTCCTGATCTCGTTCGTGCTCCAGGATCCGCGCTCGCTCCACGAGCGCCGCCACGTAGCGGCGGCGGTTGCCCGCGTTCTGCCCCCACAGCAGGGCGACCAGGAGGATCAGCAGATCGAAGGCGGCCCAGGTCAGGGAGGTCTCGAGCCGCGACCCCGAACGGTTCACGGGAGCGAAGCCGAATCCCGTGAGCAGATGCACGACGCTCAGCACCAGGGTCACCGCGTAGGCCACCGCCCCGGCGATCCACGCCCGGGACACCCGGTCGTACACGGCGATCGCGAACACCGCGTACGCGACGGCGAAGGCGCCCACATCGAGCGAGAACGGCAGCACCACGAGCGGCAGCGTGACCGAGACGAGGAAGAGCAGCACCGGGTTGCGGCGGCGGAACAGCATCATCGTCGTCGCGACGATCGCGACCACGACGAGGCCCAGGCCGATTCCCCAGGGGCCGACGGGGCGCGTGGCGATCTCGGGGTCCGCGGACTCCGCCGCGAACATCGGCACGGTCGTCAGCACGACCCAGCTGAGCGTCGTGAGCGCGTCGGCCCAGCGCGGATGGCGCTGCCAGCGCGACGCGGCGCGATCCAGGGCGCGCGCGGAGCCGTCGGTCACGTCGCCAGTCTCCCATGGTCGTCCGGGTCGACGGATGCCGTCCGATCCGCGGTCGGGAGCGATGTGCGCGACGCCTTCGCCTCCGCGTTCGACGGCACCGCACCGACGGACACCTCCTCGGGCGACGCCGGATCCTGCTCCTGCTCGAACACCTCGACGCCGGCGCTGCGGCTGCGTCGACGCACCTCGCGGCGCTCCCTCCGCGCCTGCCGGCGATCGCCGCGGCGCTCGTAGAGCACGACCAGTGCCGGCACCAGCAGCAGGGTGAGCACGGTCGACGACACCAGCCCGCCGATCACCACGATCGCCAGCGACTGCGAGATGAACGCCCCGCCCCCGGTGATGCCGAGCGCCATCGGAATGAGCGCGAAGATCGTCGCGCACGCGGTCATGATGATCGGCCGCAGGCGCAGGCGCGCACCGTGCACCACCGCGTCGTCGAGGCCCGAGCCGTTCCGCCGGTACTCGTTGATGAGGTCGATCAGCACGATCGCGTTCGTGACCACGATGCCGATCAGCATGAGCATGCCGATCAGGGCCGGAATGCCGAGCGGGGTCCCCGTGATCAGCAGGCCCGCGATCGCCCCGGTCGCCGCAAACGGCACCGAGACCAGCAGCAGCAGCGGCTGCACGAGGGAGCGGAACGTCGCGACCAGCACGATGTAGACCAGGGCGATCGCGGCCAGCATGGCAAGCCCGAGCTCGCCGAACGACTGCGCCTGCTCGGCGGCGGCGCCGCCTTCGTCCAGGCTCACGCCGGCGGGCAGGTCGACCCCGACCACGGCCGTCTGCACGCCGTACGACGCGGTGGAGAGGTCCGCCCCGTCCGCCGGCGTGGCCGAGATCGTGACCGCCCGGGCGCCGTCGATCCGGGTGATCGTGGCAGGCGCCGAGACGACTTCCACCGCGGCGATGTCGCCGACCCGGATCGGTGTCGCGCGCAGGTGCTCGAGGTCGCGCTGCGCCTGCGTGAGCCGATCGGTCTCGGCCTGCTGGCGCGACCCGTCGGCGATCGCGGTACGGGCCGCGGAGATCTGCTCGTCGAGTCCCGTCAGACCGCTCTCCGCCCCGGCCACGGCCTGGGTGAGCTGCTGGACGAGCTTCTGGTACTCGAGCGCGCTGAGCTGACCCTGCGTCGCGGGGCTCGCATCGGCGGGCGGCGGCGAGGCGAGCAGCTGTGCGAGCTGGTCGCGCAGCGCGACCAGATCCTGAGCCCCCGAGGAGCGCGCGTCGTACAGCGCCGAGAGCTGTTCGTCGGCCTTGTTCTCCGCCTCGGTGCGCGCCTGGGAGGACATCGCCTCCTGCTCGCGCTGCAGCGCGTCGGCCGCGTCCTTCTGCGTCTTCTGCGCCTGCAGCGCCGAGATCGGGAGAGTGAGCGCCTTGACCGCTTCCGGATCCGTCGCCGTCGACTGCGCGCGCACGACCAGGTCCGTCGCGGTGCCGTCGATGCCGACGGATCCGAGCCGCTCCCCCTGCACGGCGGCGGCGATCGCCGCGCCCACCTCCGCGGTCGTGAAGCCCTGCGTCGCGGCGCGCGCGGCGTCGACCGACACCTTCAGCACCGGCAGATCGGCCGCGAGATCGCTCTTCACCGTGCCGATGCCGTCGACCTTCCCGAGCGCGGCGGTCAACTTCTCCGAGGCGCTCGCCAGCGCCTTGTCATCGGGGCTCTTCACGATCACGTCGATCGAGGAGGACGTGGTCTGCGTCGCCTGGGTCGACACGGTGATCCGGTCGGCGTCGGGGAGCTCGGCGACCGCCTTCCTGATCCGCGGCAGCACAGCCTTGGGGTCCGCATCCGCGGCGATCACGACGTCGAGCGTGACGGGAGCACCCTGCTCGCCCGCGGTGGTGCGGTAGGAGGCGACCCCGTCGAGGTCGCGGACCTTCTTCTCCAGGGCGGTGGCCGCCTTGTCCGAGACCGCGAGCGTGGTGTCCAGCGGCATCGTCTGGGTGACGGTCACCGCGCGCTCATCTGCGAAGCTGCCGAGCATGTCGGTCTTGAGGAACCCGGCGGCCACGATCGTGCCGGCGAACACCACGACCGAGATCAGCACGACCGTGACGGGGCGCCGCAGCGCGAACAGCAGCGAGGGCAGATACGCGCGCTGCATGCGCGTGACGCGCTCCGCGGGATCCGCCGCCTCCGGGACCGGAGCTGTCGCGGCGGGCTCGTCGGCCGGAACCGTGGTCCGCGACGCATCCGCGCCGTCAGCCGCGGCCATCGCCGACTGCTCGGCATTCACCGCCTCGGCCTCGGCGACCGCGGTCTTCGCCGGGCGACGCAGGAACCAGTACGCGAGGACGGGCACGATCGTCAGCGACACCAGCAGGGAGGCCAGCAGCGCGATCGTCACGGTCAGCGCGAACGGCCGGAACAGCTCCCCGGCCATGCCGCCGACGAGGGCGACCGGCAGGAACACCGCGACCGTCGTCAGCGTCGACGCCGTCACGGCGCCGGCCACCTGCCGCACCGCGGCGAGTACGTCGGCAGGCGTGAGCGGTGCGGATCCGCGTCGCCGCGCGATGTTCTCGATCACGACGATCGAGTCGTCGACCACGCGCCCCACCGCAACGGTCAGTGCGGCCAGCGTGAACACGTTGAAGGAGAAGCCGCCGACGCGGAGCCCGATCACCGCGATGAGCAGCGACAGCGGGATCGACACGGCCGTGATCACCGTCGCCCTGGGCGAGAGCAGGAAGACCAGGATGATGAGCACCGCGAACACCAGGCCGAGGCCGCCCTCGACGGCGAGGTCATGGGTCGACTTCTCGATCATCGTGGACTGGTCGAACAGCACCGAGCTCGCGGCGCTCCCGCCCAGCGAGGGCAGGGTCTTCGCGACCGCGGCGGTCACGGCGTGCGACACCTGCACGGCGTTCGCCTCGGGGGTCTTGGTGATCGTCAGGCTCAGCGCGGGACGCCCGTCCGAGCGCGAGATCGTGCTCTGCGGGACGGGGGCGAGCTCGACGGTCGCCACCTCGGACAGCGGCACCGGCCCCTGCATCGTCGGGATCGGCATCGCCGAGAGGCGCTCGATCGACGTGCCCTCCTGGCCCACCTCGATGGCCATCGCGCGCGTGCCGTCGCTGCTGGTGCCGGCCGGCACCACGACGCCGGCCGTGCGCAGGATCGCCGACACCGCGGCCGCATCGACCGACCGCGCCGAGAGCTTGGCCGGATCCAGGGTCACCAGCACACGCTCGGAGACGCGCCCCGAGACCTGCACGGCGCGCACGCCCGGCACGTGCTCGATCGCGGGAACGAGGGTCTTGTCGACCCGGTCGGCGAGGGCCTCGATGTCGCCGTCGCCGGTGATCGCAAGGCTCTGCACGGGGATGTCCGCGGAACTGCCCGCGTAGACCTCGGTGTGCACGCCGTCGGCGGCGGATCCGGCGGCGGTCGCGGCGGACTTGAGGTCGGCGAGGATCTTGCTGTCGTCGCGGCCGAACGCCCAGGACACGGTCAGCTGGCCGCTGCCGCTCGACGTGCTCGTGCGCACCTCGTCCACCCCGGTCACGGCGCCGAGGGCATCGGACAGGGGCTTGACCACATCGTGGTCGAGGGTCTCCGCCGAGGCGCCCGGCTTGGTCACGAGCACGACCGCCGCGGGCTGCGACATCGACGGCAGCAGCTCCTGCTTCATGCTGCCGGTGGCCCACAGCCCCGCCCCCACGATGAGGACGGTGAACAGGGCGACGACGGCGCGGTTGGCGAGGCTGAGTCGGGTCAGCAGGGTCACGGATCCTCCAGGCGATACGGGCGGGCGCAGGGCACCCGCGACTGCCGCGGGCTGCGACGAGCCGTACCTTCAGCCAACCGGTCGGGGGCGGGCCGCACATCCGCTTCGGGGAGGATCCGGTCCGTTCCGGGGTCGTCCTCAAGTACCACATCCGCCGACCCCGTCGACGACGAAGCCCCCTCCGCGCGGTGCGGAGGGGGCGACGTCAGCGGGTCCCAGGGTCAGGCGTCGCGGGAGCGCAGCACCACCCAGGATCCGAGCAGCCCCGCGGCCACCCAGGCGCCGAGGGTGAGCAACGCCACGCCCGCGGAGAGCGGCGCGGTGTCGCTGGGCAGGATCGCGTTCTGCGCGGCCGACAGCGGCAGGTAGGCGGCCGCGTCGAGCACCCACTTCCAGGACTCGCCGGCGAAGGCGAAGAAGTTCGCCATGATCGGCAGCACGAACAGCAGTCCGACCGTGGCGGCGATCGCGCCGGCTCCCGAACGCAGCATGAACCCGAACGAGACACCGATCAATGCGCACACCGCCATCGTCGCGGCGGCCGCGAGCAGCGGCAGGATCACCTTGTCGGGCGCTCCCCACTCCAGCCCCTGGCCGTGCCCGCTGAGGATGGCCGACACGATGGCGGCGGCGATCACGAACATCACCAGGGAGGCGAGGAACAGGAACACCGCCAGCACGACGGCCTTCGCGATCAGCACGCGCCCGCGGCGCGGGTCGGCGGTGAGCGTGGAGCGGATCATGCCCGTGGAGTACTCGCCGGTGACGGCGATCGCACCCAGGATCCCGGCCAGCAGCGCCGTGAACTGGATGGGCGTGACCACGGCCATGATGCCGTTGAGCCCACGCGGAGCCTCGCCCGACGAGGTGAGGGCGAACGCGATCAGCACGGCGATGCCGATCGTGAGAGCGGCGGTGATCGCGATCGACCACCAGGTCGAGCGCAGCGTGGTCAGTTTGATCCACTCGCTGCGCAGGCTCCGCGGGAAGCTGAGACGGAACCGGCCCGGCAGCGCGGGCACGGCGGGGGTGACGGCGCTCATGCGACCACCTCCGGGATCGGGGCGCCGGCCTCGGGCACGGCGCGGGTGCGGTATTCGACGGCCTCGCCGGTGAGGGCGAGGTAGGCGTCCTCCAGCGAACCGCTGGTAGGGGTGAGCTCGTGCAGCGGGATGCCGCGCTCGGCGGCGAGGTCGCCGATCCACCACGCCTCGGGGCCGGTGACGTCGATCGTGTCGTGGCCCGAGGGGGTGATCAGGGCGCCGGCGGCGATCAGCAGATCGCCCAGCTCGGCGGCGCGGGGGCTCCGCACCCGCACCTGGGCGGTGGTCCACTGCTGCACGAGCTGCGACAGCGGTGCGTCCGCGAGCACCCGGCCGCGGCCGAGCACGATGATGTGGTCGGCGGTCTGCGCCATCTCGCTCATGAGGTGGCTGGAGAGCAGCACCGTGCGCCCCTCCGACGCGGCGTGCCGCACGAAGTTGCGCACCCAGAGCACGCCCTCGGGGTCGAGCCCGTTGACCGGCTCGTCGAGGATCAGCGTGTGCGGGTCGCCCAGCAGGGCCGCGGCGATGCCGAGGCGCTGCCCCATGCCGAGCGAGAACCCGCCCGCGCGCTTGCGGGCGACGGATCCGATGCCGGCGATCTCGATCACCTCGTCGACGCGCTTCGACGGAAGTCCGTGCGTCGCGGCGAGCGCGCGCAGGTGGTTGCGGGCGGAACGGCCCGTGTGCACGGCCTTCGCATCGAGCAGCACGCCGACCTCGGTGAGGGGCGCGCGCAGACGACGGTACTCCTGGCCGTTCACGGTGACGCGGCCCGCGCTCGGACGGTCCAGGCCCACGATCATGCGCATCGTGGTCGACTTTCCGGCACCGTTCGGTCCGAGGAAGCCGGTGACCGAACCCGGCTGGACGGTGAACGACACGTTGTCGACCGCGGTCTTGGGTCCATATCTCTTGCTGAGGCCCTCTGCTGTGATCATGTCTTCGACGCTATGCGGCGGCTGTGCCCTCGCGCATCCCTCTGGAGGATGACTCCGGGGATCCACGGGGATGATTCCGGAAACCCCGAACGCGAGTCCCGGATCCCGGGCTCCCTCCCCTGGCCCGCCCGGCGCACCGCGGAGACGACACCTCCAGCGGAACCCAGGACCCGAGCCCGCGGTTCCGGACCCGCGGATCCAGGACCCCGCGAGCGTTTGTTATGCTGGCCAGGCGTCACCGACGTGCGGGGCTGTAGTTCAATGGCAGAACTTCTGCTTCCCAAGCAGACAGCGCGGGTTCGATTCCCGTCAGCCCCTCCATCCATTTCCTCCTCGCGGACAGCGCGACGCGTGTGCTCGCCTGACAGCGTTCCCGCGAGGCCGCAGGACACGACGCTGCCGTGGTCTGCCGGCCGGGTCGCGGACGGGCGCCTACGGCCGCCCGACCATCTCCTCGGCGTGATCGGCGACCCAGGCGACGAGCGGGAGCATCCTCTTCATCAGATCCTGCCCGAGCGGGGTCAGGCGGTACTCCACGTGCGGGGGCACACTCGGGAACGACTCCCGGTGCACGAGACCGTCGGCGGCGAGCGTGCGCAAGGTCGAGGCGAGCATCTTCTCGCTGATGCCGTCGACCTGACGCCGCAGCTCTCCCCACCGCAGCGTGCCGTCGGACAGCGCGGAGAGGATGAGCACACCCCATTTGCTCATGACATGGTCGAGCACGACACGGGTGCCGCATCCGTCATCGAAGAGTCGATCCTGCGATGCCCGGATCTGCGCAAAACTCACCACCATGTGCGTACCTTACCTGAAAGTGGGTACTCTCCGCGGGGAAGGCGAAGGGCGGCGAGCACGTTGTCGAGTGCGTAACCCCTGCGAAAGGACTCCTCATGACCATCCTCGTCACCGGTGCGACCGGCAACCTCGGCCGCCTCGTCGTCGACAGCCTGCTCGCCCGCGGCACCGACCCCGCCACGGTCCGCGCCGGCGCGCGCGACACCGCCAAGGCCGCAGATCTCGCCGCGCGAGGCGTGCAGGTCGTCGCCCTCGACTACGACGCGCCGGAGACCGTCGCGGCGGCCCTTGACGGCGTGGACGCCGCACTGCTCATCTCGAGCAGCGAGGTCGGAAAGCGCGCGACGCAGCATCAGGTCGTCATCGACGCGGCCCGCGCCGCGGGCGTCGCCAAGCTCGTCTACACGAGCGCCCCGAAGGCGACGACGAGCGACCTCGTGCTGGCTCCCGAGCACAAGGCGACGGAGGAGGCGATCGCGGCCGCGGGCCTCCCGGCGGTCATCCTGCGGAACAACTGGTACACGGAGAACTATCTCGGCGATGTCGCCCGTTCCCGGGACACCGGCGTCATCGCGGCGAGCGTGGGCGAGGGCCGCGTGGCCTCCGCGAGCCGGGCGGACTACGCCGAGGCCGCCGCGATCGTCCTGGTCGAGGACGGCCATGTCGGCGAGGTCTACGAACTCGCCGGCGACGTCGCGTGGAACTACGACGAACTCGCCAGCGCCGCGTCGGCGGTCGTCGAACGCGAGGTCCGCTATGCGCCGCTCAGCAGCGAGGACCACGCCGCGGCGCTCGAGGCCGCCGGTCTCGACGCGGGCACCGTCGGTTTCGTGACGGCGCTCGACGCGAACATCAGGGAAGGCGCCCTCGCCGACACCGACCGGACCCTGGCCCGCCTGCTCGGCCGCCCCACGACACCCCTCGTGGAGGGACTGCGCGCCGCATCCTGACGCTTGGCGGACGGGCCGCACGCCGGCAGGCCGGACCGGTCCTGAGTGCGCTCGAGAGACATCTCCCGCCGCCCGGGACCGAAGGCACGCCCAAGCATCGGCCTGTCAGTTTCCTATGGACGTCTTTTGCTGTTCGGATGCCCCGTCTAGGATCTCTGGCGAGCGCGGCAATCGAGCCGAGCCGGAGCGAAGGAGTTCCCTATGGCCGACTGGGCCGCTGACGTCAAGATCTACCGTCCCGACGCCGATGATGCTGCGATCGCGGGTCTCCTCAAGACCTACCAGCTCGTGATGAGCAGCCAGGACTCGGCGTACGTCGCGTTCTCCGACAAGGACGAGGTCGAGACCGTCAAGACCAATTTCCTCAAGAAGAAGCTCGGCCTCACGGAGTCGGACGCGGTGCTCGACGCCGCGCTCGACGAGGTCAAGGAGACCATGAAGGCGGACCGCACCAAGAGCCGCATCACGGTCTACTACCTCCTCGCGGAGAAGTTCGGCAAGCTGGGCCAGTTCCACTGAGCACCCGCTCCGCCGCATGACAGGAAGGGTCGCGTCCGCTCAGGCGGGTGCGACCCTTCCTCGTCCGACCGCCGCCAGTACTCACCCCGGAACGGCGACCGCGGGATCTCCGCGACGCACGATCCCGGGGGAGAGCTCGATCGTCGACACGTGACGCCCGCCCACGGCGTTCCTCGCCATACTGGCGGGATGACCTCACCCGAGTACCGCGCGCGCTTCGGCTTCGACATCGCCTTCGCCAACGGCGGCGGGATGCACGGCGACGGCTTCCGCCTCGACCTGCCCTCCGCCGACCTGAACGCCGACGCGATCAGCACGCTCCTCATCCGCCACCTCGGTCTCGCGCTCGTCGAGTCCGTCGCGCTGCGCGATCTCGAGATCGTCGAAGAACAGCACCGGGGCAGCCGGGGAGTCGAAGCCGCGACCCCCACCTCCGTGCGCCGCATCGTGGACCTCTCGCACTCGATCCACGCCGGCCTCGTCACCTACCCCGGGCTGCCCGCGCCCGAGATCACCCCGTTCCTCACCCGGGAGGATTCGCGGGCGAAGTACGCGCCGGGCACCGAGTTCGCGATGGACGTCATCACGATGATCGGCAACACCGGCACCTACGTCGACTCGCCGTTCCACCGATACGCCGACGGGGGCGATCTCTCCTCGCTGCCCTTGGAGAAGCTCGTCGATCTGCCGGCGGAGGTCTTCCATCTCGCCGACGCGTGGTCGCCCGACCGTCGCGGGATCGGATCCGCCACCCTCGCCGACCGCGACCTGCACGGCGCGGCCGTGCTGCTGCACACGGGCTGGGACCGGCATTTCGGCACCCCGGCGTACGGCCGCGGCGCGCCGTTCCTCACCGAAGACGGGGCGCAGGCGCTCGTCGGCGCCGGGGTCGCACTCGTCGGCATCGACTCGCTCAACATCGACGACACCGAGTCGGGAGGCGAGCGCCCCGCGCACTCGATCCTGCTCGCGGCAGGGATCCCTGTCGTCGAGCACCTGGCGAACCTGGGCTCGCTGCCGGCCCGGGGCGCCCGGTTCACCGCCGCACCACCGGCCGTCGCCGGCTTCGGGACCTTCCCCGTGCGGGCGCACGCGATCATCTAGCCCCGGACGGCGCACGCCATCGGACGGGTGCCGTCAGAGCCCCTCGATGGACCCCTCGAACCCGAGCATCGTGTCCACGTCGGGTGGCGGGATCAGCCCGCCGTCATCCTCGTCCCACGGCGGACCGTTCTCGGCCGTCTCCTGGTCTTCGACCTGCTCCTCGACCGGCTCGTCGTCCTCGTCGTGGCCCATCTCGTCCTCCTTCACGAGGGAGCCGGCCCCGACGCCCTCATCTGCATACCCGCCCGCAGCGGCCCTGATCCGACCTCTTCTCCGCAGGGTATGCCGCCGTCCAGGGCGTCACAAGGGGACGGCCCTCTCCGGTCCTCGGCGTCGGCGCCGGCCGCGTTGTCTGGACCTGCGGGTAGCGTGACACCCATGTCCACAAGGCCCGCCGTCACCCTCCGCGCCCGCACCGACGCCGACCTCGATGCGCTCTACAGCATCGCGACGGATCTGGACACGTGGGAGGAACGCAACCCGGGCCGCCCCGCCGTTCCGCCCCGCACCACGTGGGAGGAGCGTCTCACGGCCCGAGAAGCGGATCCGGGCAGCAACCGGAGCTTCGTCATCGACGTCGCCGGCGAAGCCGTCGGCACCGTCGGCCTGTTCGAGATCGACGAGGTCGCGCGGCACGCCGAGGTCGGCATCGCGCTCGTCCCGTCGGCCCGGGGCAAGGGCATCGGCACCGAGGCCATGCGGCAGATGGTGGAGTTCGGGTTCGTGCGCGGCAACCTGCGCCGGGTGCATCTCGAGGTGATCGCGTCGAACGCCGCGGCGATCCGCTCCTACGAGAAGGCCGGCTTCGTCGTCGAGGGTCGCCAGCGCGAGCACGCCTGGGTGCGCGGGCGCTACGAGGACATCGTGCGGATGGGGCTGCTCCGCGACGAGTGGCGCGAGAACCCCGCGGCCGACTGAGCTCGCCTCGCCGGCGTTCCGGTCCTCGTCGAGCGCGACGGCCATTCGCACGCCGACCCTGAGTCCGCGCGGGCGGATGGCGTAGCGTCGGATCAGACCGCGATCGAAGGGGATCCGCATGGCGACGCACACCGTCACGAACCAGGCGCCGCCGCGGGAGGGCGTGGACGAGTTCGCACTCGACCTCCCCCTCGTCGAGGGTGTGCGACGCCACGGCGCCTCCTGGGCCGAGCCGGAGCTCACGGCGACCGGGCAGCTGGTCGGCTCCGCCGCTTTCCAGCACGACGCCGAGCTCGCGAACGTGCACGAGCCGGAGCTCGTCGCGTTCGATCGCTGGGGACGCCGCCTCGACGAGGTCGAGTACCACCCCGCGTACCACCGGGTGATCGGCGCCGCGGTCGCCGCCGGAGCCCACACCGCCGCCTGGGCGGATCCACGCCCCGGCGCGCAGGTCGCCCGCGCCGCGCAGTTCCTGCTGCTCGCGCAGATCGAGCCGGGGCACGCCTGCCCCGTGTCGATGACGCACGCGGTCGTCCCGGCGCTGCAGCAGTTCGGGTCCGCGGCTCTGCGGGACGAGTGGATGCCGCGGCTGCTCTCCCGGGACTACGCCCCCGACCTCAGCCCCGGCAAGACCTCCGCCCTGTTCGGCATGGCGATGACGGAGAAGCAGGGCGGATCCGATGTGCGCGCGAATCGCACCTCCGCGGCGCCGGCCGGTGACGGGTCCTGGATCCTCACCGGGCACAAGTGGTTCTGCTCGGCGCCGATGTCCGACGGCTTCCTCGTGCTCGCCCAGGCGCCGGCCGGACTCAGCTGCTTCCTCGTGCCGCGCGTGCTGCCGGACGGTTCACGCAATCCGTTCCTCATCCAGCGCCTCAAGGACAAGCTCGGCAACCGCGCGAACGCCTCGAGCGAGGTGGAGTTCGACGGAACCGTCGGCTGGCTCGTGGGCGAGGAGGGCCGTGGCGTCCGCACGATCATCGAGATGGTCAACCAGACGCGCCTGGACTGCATGCTCGGCACCGCCGCGGGCATGCGCCAGGCGACCGCCGAGGCGATCTGGCATGCGCAGCACCGGTCGGCCTTCGGCGCGCTGCTGGCCGACCAGCCCGCGATGACGCAGGTGCTCGCCGACCTCGCCGTGGAGGCCGAGGCCGCGATCGCTTCCTCGCTGCGGGTCGCCGCGGCCTATGAGTCCGACGCGCCCGCCCAGGACGAGCCGTTCCGCCGGCTGGCGACGGCCGTGCTCAAGTACTGGATCTGCAAGCGCGGGCCCGGCCACGCCTACGAGGCGCTGGAGTGCCTGGGCGGCAACGGCTACACCGAGGCGTTCCCGCTCGCCCGGCGCTACCGCGAACAGCCCGTGATGGCGGTGTGGGAGGGATCCGGCAACGTCATCGCGTTGGACGTGCTGCGCGCGATCGCCCGCGAGCCCGAGACCGCCGACGCGCTGCTCGCCGAGGTGCGCCTCGCCGCCGGGGCGGACGCACGCCTCGACGCGCACGTGGCCGGCACCGAGAAGCTGCTGCGCGCGGCGCAGCGCGATCCCGCATCCGCCGAGGCGCAGGCCGGGGCGCGCCGGCTCACCGAGGCGCTCGCGGTCGCCCTGCAGGGCTCGCTGCTGCTCCGCCACGCGCCGCACGAGGTCGCCGACGCGTTCGCGGCCTCCCGGCTCGGCGACGTACGGGGCTTCCTCTATGGAACCGCCCCCGCCCGGGCCGCCACCACGATCGTCGCCCGTCACGCCGGCGCGCACGGGGAGTGAGCGACGTCCGGAGCGTCCCGCACGAGCAGAGACTGCGCGGCGGGCGCGGGGCCCGAGCCCGCGTCAGTCGCGGACGACTCCACCCGCGGAGCCGTCCTTGTGCTGCAGCGGGATCATCCCCGTGGCCTCGTCCATCGCCTCGAGCGACATGCCCTTGGTCTCGTTCACGAACTTCGCCACGAACAGCAGCGACAGCAGGGCGAAGGCGGCATACAGGCTGTAGGCGAGGCCGAGCGAGAGGCTCTTCAGCGGCGGGAAGGTGACGGTGATCACCCAATTCGCGGCCCACTGCCCGGCGGCGGCGAGCGAGAGCGCCGCCGCACGGAACCGGTTCGGGAACATCTCCCCCAGCAGCACCCACACCACGGGCCCCCAGCTCATGCCGAAGAACACGACGAACAGGTTCGCCGCGACAAGTGCGATCGGGCCCGCGGCGCCGACGAGGTGCGGGTCGCCGTTCGCGTTCAGCGGGGCGGTGCCGAAGCAGACCGCCATCGTGGCGAGGGTGACGATCATGCCCGAGGATCCGACGAGCAGCAGGGGCTTGCGGCCGACCCGGTCCACGAGCATGATCGCGGCGATCGTGGTGACGATGTTCACGACCGAGGTGAACACGCTGATGCCGAAGGACGCGCTCTCCTGGAAGCCGACCGCCTCCCAGAGGATGTTGGAGTAGTAGAAGATCACGTTGATGCCCACACCCTGCTGAAACACCGACAGCAGCAGACCGACCCAGACGATCGCGTAGAGCCCGCCACCGGGCTTGCGCATGTCGCGCCAGCTCGGCTTGACGTCGTGGTCGATGCTCTCGTGGATCCGGGTGATCGTGAGATCGAGGTTCTTCTCGCCGAGCAGGATGGTGAGCACCTTCCGCGCCTCAGGGATCCGGTGCTTCGCGATCAGGTACCGCGGCGATTCCGGGATGGTCGCGGAGAGCACCCCGTACAGGATCGAGGGCACGGCCATGGCGAGGAACATCCAGCGCCAGGCGGGCAGCCCCAGCCACAGCGTCTTGTCCGCTCCGCCGGCCGCCGTCGCGAACAGCCAGTCCACCAGCAGCGACAGGAAGATGCCGGTGACGATCGCCATCTGCTGCAGCGATCCCAGCCGACCGCGTATGCGGGCCGGTGACGTCTCGGCGATGTAGGCCGGGGCGATCACCGAGGCCATGCCGATCGCGACGCCGCCGACCACGCGGAAGATCACCAGGGTCCACAGCTCGGGGGCGAGGCCCGTCACGATCGCGCTGATCAGGAACAGCACCGCGGCGATCTGCATGACCCGCACGCGCCCGATCCGGTCGGCGAGACGCCCCGCCGTCATCGCGCCGGCTGCGGCGCCCAGCAGCGCCGATGCCACCGCGAAGCCGAGGAGGGCGTCGTTCACCCCGAAGGCCGTCTTGATGGAGGCGACCGCGCCGTTGATCACGGCGCTGTCGTAGCCGAAGAGCAGGCCGCCGAGTGCGGCGACGGACGCGATCTGGACGATGCGCTTCCCGTCGCCCGCGTCCTCCTCCCCGTAGATCGACGGCTCTTCAGCGGATGCGGCGAACTCGCTCATCGGTCGTGTCCTCTCCCTCGAGATGCACGTTCCCGGAGGACCACGACATCGTCCGGCGGGACTTCGTGGTTCGTTCGTACGCCCTCTGCGACGGATCCGCAATCGCCACGCCGCGAGTCGCCGAACCGGGATATCGGTGACGACGGCGACGGCCCGGCCGCTCACTCGGAGCGCCCGGGCCGTCGTGTCCGTGCGCGGACCGGCTCCGGAGGAGTCCGGCCCGCGCGGCGTGCCGGTGGGACGTCAGCTGCAGCCGCCGCCCTGCCCGAGGTGCTTGCCGTTGTTGCCGTCGCAGTACGCCGGCTGCGCGATCGTGCCTGTCGCCGGATCCAGCGTCAGGTTCGCGTCCTTGCGCGGGTGGGAGAAGTCGAACATCGCGTCGAGCGATCCCGCGACCGCGTCCACCGAACCGCCACCGAGCCGGCCGAGGCCCCAGTTGTCCTCGATGAACCGCGAGATGGACGACTGCTGCGTGGCGGTGTGGTCGACGAAGTCCTTCTTCGCGAACGGCGACACCACCAGCAGCGGCTGACGGGGCCCGGGCCCGCAGCGGTCGGCGTAGCCGCCGAGGATCGGCGTACCGGAGGCCGCCGCGTTCAGGCACCAGGCCGCATCGTTCTGCGAGTCGTTCGACGCGTTGGTCACCGTCGCCGCGACATGGTCGTACCAGCCGTCGGAATCGTCGTAGGCAAGCACGATGGCCGTGGATCCCCAGTTCTTCGACTTCTGGATCGCGTTGATCTCGTTCACGACGAACGCCTGCTCGTCGATCGGATCCGAGTAGGAGGCGTGCCCGTCCTGATAGTTCGGCGCCTTCAGGTACGAGACCGCCGGCATGTTGTCGGTGTCGACCACCCGGTTGAAGGCGGTGATGTCGTACTGGTGGTTGGCCTGGCCGGCGTGCCCGATCTCAGCGTCGGAGGCCGGCGCGAGGTGGTGCGGGTTGGCCGTCGAGGCGAAGTACTGGAACGGCTCGTGGTGCGGGTTGTAGTCGGTCGACGAGACGCCGGCGATGTTCGTGTGCGTCGTCGTGCACTGCGCGTAGTCCACGCCCTTGATGGTCTTGGTGCCCTGCGGCGTGAATCCGCCCTGGAACCAGCCCCACGACACGTTCTTCTCGTTGAGCAGGTCTCCGATGTTGCGGCCCTGCATCGCGGCGAGCGCGTAGCTCTTCGCATGGCTGCCGTCGGAGCAGTCGTCGAACGCCGGATCCGGATCCTCCGTCATGGTGCCGACGCCCTGCGCGTCCGGGCTCTTCACCGTGTACGGGTCGGGCGTGGCGGTCTGCGCACCTGTGAACGGGTCGACGCTGATGACCCCGTGGGTCTGGCCCGAGACGAGGTTGAGCGCACCGGGGCTGGACGGGCCGAAGGTGTCGGAGAAGCTGTTGTCGCTGAGCGCGTAGTGCTGGGCGTAGTTCCACAGCCCGGTGACGGTGTTGCCGTCGTAGTAGTCCATCGTCATGCCCGGGGTCGCGTACCGGGGGTCGCCGGGGTTGCCGCACGTATCGGTGCTGGTGTTCTCGACGAAGCGGTCCATGGCGCCGCCGTTGTACGCCTTCTGCTCCGCGAGGTATTCGTGATCCTGGTCGCACGTGACCGCCTGACCCGGCGTGAGCCGCTTCGGCTGCACCGAGTTGGGGTTGTTCGGCGCGAGCAGGCCTGCGTTCGCGAGCGTGGCGATGTCGGTCGGGGTGTCCTTCGCGGCGGTGAACGCGGACGCCGCCGCGCCGGTGCCCTGGACGGTCTCGCCCGCGACGTTCGCCGCGTTCGGGTAGGTCGCGAAGTAGTGGTCGAAGGACACGTTCTCGCCGAAGATCACGACGACGTGCTGGATCGGGGTGGACGTGGCGGCAGCGGGGCGCGGAGCAGCGGCGGCCGGCAGCGCGCCGGCAGCACCGCCGGCCGCGGCCACCAGGACGAGGGCGCCGAGCGCCCCGGCCGTGCCGAGTCGGGAACGGGACATCGAGGGACCTTTCGTGAGAGGAGGGGGCCTCGGTGCCGTGAGGACGCCAGGCGCTCCCGGCATCGGGTCCCGCACCGACGGTAGGCCTGCACGACCGCCGACGACAGGGGTCGCGGGCATCATTCCCGATCCGTTCACCGGATCCATCGGGTTCTCCCAGGAATGGGCCCCGCGACGACGCGGACGCGCTCAGGAACGCCGGCCCGCCCGCCTCATGCCGAGGGCCGGCCTCCGTGCAGGAGACCGGCCCTCGGTGCGCTCGGCGGAGCCGATCACAGCGCCGCGATGATGTCCTCCACGCGCTGCTTGGCATCGCCGAAAAGCATCTGCGCATTCTCCCGGAAGAACAGCGGGTTCTGCACGCCCGCGTAGCCGGCGGCCATCGAGCGCTTGAACACGATCACGTTCTCGGCCTCCCACACCCGCAGCACCGGCATCCCGGCGATCGGGCTGCCCGGATCCTCCGCCGCCGCGGGGTTGACCGTGTCGTTCGCGCCGATCACGAGCACCACGGAGGTCGACGCGAGGTCGTCGTTGATCTCCTCCATGCTCAGCACGATGTCGTACGGCACCTTCGCCTCGGCGAGCAGCACGTTCATGTGGCCGGGCAGGCGCCCCGCGACCGGGTGGATGCCGAAGCGCACGTCCACACCGCGCTCGCGCAGCTTGGACACGAGGTCGGCGACGGGATACTGCGCCTTCGCGACCGCCATCCCGTAGCCCGGCGTGATCACGACGCTCTTCGCGCCGGTGAGCATCTCGGCCGCGCTCTCCGCGGTGATCTCGCGGTGCTCGCCGTGCTCCTCGTCGCCCGACGCGGAGGCCACGATCCCGAAGCCGCCGGCGATGACGGACAGGAACGAGCGGTTCATCGCCTTGCACATGATGTACGAGAGGTAGGCACCGCTGGATCCGACCAGCGCGCCGGTGACGATGAGCAGGTCGTTGTTGAGCAGGAAGCCCGCCGCGGCCGCCGCCCAGCCGGAGTAGCTGTTCAGCATCGAGACGACGACGGGCATGTCGCCGCCACCGATCGAGGCGACGAGGTGCCAGCCGAGTGCGAACGCCAGCACGGTGATCGCGATGAGCAGCCAGAGCTGCTGGTCGATCACGAACCACACCGTGAGCACCAGGAACGCCACGAGCGCCAGGACGTTCAGCATGTTCTTGCCGGGCAGCATGAGCGGCTTGGAGGAGATCCGCGCCGACAGCTTGAGGTAGGCGACGATGGATCCGGTGAAGGTCACGCCTCCGATGAAGATGCCGATGAAGACCTCGGCGTTGTGGATGCCGACGAGGGACGGTGCGATCTCCGTGTGCGCGAGGTGGCCGTTCCAGCCGACCAGCACCGCGGCGAGGCCGACGAAGCTGTGCAGCAGCGCGATGAGCTCCGGCATGCCCGTCATCTCGACGACCTTCGCGCGCCACAGACCGATTCCGGCCCCTACGAGCACGGCGATGAGCAGGAGGACCAGCCCGATCACGGCGCCGCCGGACCAGGCGTGCGCGACCGTGAGCGACACGGTCGCGACGAGCGCGATGGCCATGCCGGAGACGCCGAAGATCACGCCGGAGCGCGCGGTCTCGTGCTTGCTGAGACCGGCGAGGCTGAGGATGAACAGTAGTGCCGCGACGATGTATGCGGCAGTGGAGAGAGCCCCGACGGTCACTTCTGGCCGCCCTTCGTGAACATGGCGAGCATGCGGCGGGTGACCGCGAACCCTCCGAAGATGTTGATGGATGCGAGCAGCACCGCGATCGCGGCGATGACCTGGACGACGGGGTTCGGATCCGTGATCTGCAGCATCGCGCCGACCACGATGACGCCCGAGATGGCGTTGGTCACCGACATGAGGGGCGTGTGCAGCGCGTGGTGCACCTTTCCGATCACGTAGAAGCCGATCACCACCGAGAGCGTCAGCACCGTGAAGTGCTGCGGCAGCGGCGCCGGGGCGAACGCGTTCACCGCGAACAGCGCCGCGATGCCGAGCACGATGAGCAGCGCCTTGCGGCCGGCCGACATGCCCTTCTTGGCGGGGATCTCGACGGGCTCCGCGACAGCCTTGGCCGGGGCGGCGGCGACCTGCACGGGCGGGGGCGGCCAGGTGACGGCACCGTCGCGCACCACCGTGACCGAGCGCTGCACGACGTCGTCGAAGTCGATCGTTAGCACTCCGTCCTTGCCCGGGGTGAGCAGGGCGACGAGGTTCGCCACGTTCGTGCCGTACAGCTGCGAGGCCTGGGCGGCCAGCCGCGAGGCGAGGTCGGTGTAACCGAGGATGATCACGCCGTTCTCGGTGACGATGCGCTCGCCCGCGACGGATCCCTCGACGTTCCCGCCCTGTCCCGCCGCCATGTCGACGATGACGCTGCCGGGCTTCATCGCGGCGACGTCCGACGCCGTGATGAGGCGCGGGGCGGCCCTCCCCGGGATGAGCGCCGTCGTGATGATGATGTCGACGTCGGCGGCCTGCTCGGTGTAGATCTCGGCGGCGCGGCGGTCGTACGCCTCGCTCGTGGCCTTCGCGTAGCCGTCGGAGGACTTCTCGACCGCGACGTCGACCGGCAGATACTCGCCGCCGATCGAGGTCACCTGATCGGCCACCTCGGGGCGCGGATCCGTGGCGCGCACGATGGCGCCCAGACTGGATGCGGCGCCGATCGCCGCGAGGCCGGCGACGCCCGCGCCTGCCACGAGGACCTTGGCCGGCGGCACCTTGCCCGCGGCGGTCACCTGGCCGGTGAAGAACCGGCCGAACTCGTGCGCGGCCTCCACCACGGCACGGTAGCCGGCGATGTTCGCCATCGAGCTCAGCACGTCCATCGACTGGGCCCGCGAGATGCGCGGCACCGCGTCGAGCGCGAGCGCGGTGATCCCGCGCTGCGCGAGGGACTCCACGAGGTCGGGACGCAGCGCCGGCGAGAGCAGCGCGATGAACGTCGCCCCGTCGGAGAGCAGCGCGATCCGCTCCGGATCCGGCGGCGTGATCGCCAGCACGATCTCGCTCCCCCACGCCTGTTCGCGATCGACCAGCGTCGCCTCCGCGGCCGCGTAGGCCTCGTCGGGGTACGACGCGGCGGATCCCGCTCCGTGCTCCACGACCACCTCGTGACCGAGCTTCCGAAGCTGTGCGACCGTCGCCGGGGTCGCGGCCACGCGCGCCTCGCCCGCAGGCTCGCGCACGATGCCGATGACTGCCATAGCTACCTCCTCTGTGCCCGTCGGCCATGACGGGGCTCCAGGCGACCTCGCCCGGACAACCTGCTCAGAGTACTGAGCCGGACGGCGGGGATCCCTCGGCTTTTCGCGATCTTACGCGCAAAGAATCGCGGATCTTTACAGTCCGACAACGCCCGGCACTCCGCGCGTAGGCTCGAGGTCATGGCACCGGATCCTCGGCTGAAGGCACTGCTCGGCGACTGGACGGGGACGGAGGAGCTCTTCCCCACGGCGTGGACGGAAGCGGGATCGGCCCGCGGTGCGCTGAGCGTCGAACCCGGTCCCGACGGGATCCTCCTGGACTACGTGGAGTCGCGCGACGGAGCCGACAGCGCACCCCTCGTCGCTCACGCCGTGGTCGCCGGCGCGGGGTTCTGGTGGTTCGACACGTACGGCTTTACTCCGGCGACACCGGGCACCGCGGTCTGGGAGGACGATGTCCTGGTGCTCGACCGGCGCTCCGACCGCGGCCGCACCGTGACCCGGTTGCGTGCGGACGGCGACCGGCTGATGCTCGAGCTGGACACGGCGGTGCCGGCGGACGCGGATCCGTCGCCTCTCGTGCGCGGGATCTACACGCGCGGCTGACCTCCGGTCCGGTGACCTCCGGGGCCTCGCGCGACTCGGCCCCTACGATGAGCGGGTGGACCTCTCTCTTGCGGTGACCCCTGACCTCCTCGCGGTCTTCGTCTCGCTCTTCATCCTGGAGGTCGTGCTCGGCGTCGACAACGTGATCTTCATCTCGATCCTGGCGTCCAAGCTCCCCCAGGAGCAGCAGGCGAGGGCGCGCAGTCTCGGCCTCACCCTGGCGATGGTGATCCGGGTCGTGCTGGTGTTCTTCGCGGGATGGATCATCACGCTGAAGGAAGACATCGTCGTGCTGTTCGGGATCGGGTTCTCCGTGAAGGACTTCATCCTGATCGCCGGCGGGCTCTTCCTCGTCTACAAGGCCGTCACTGAGATCCACCACAAGCTCGAGGGAGCCGACGAGGAGCACGACGTGTCGATGAAGCGGATCACGTTCCGCTCCGTCCTCGTGCAGATCCTCGCGCTCGACATCGTGTTCTCCCTCGACTCGGTCATCACCGCGGTCGGCATGACCGAGAACGTCATCGTCATCGTCACGGTGGTCGTGCTCTCGTTCGTGGTCATGCTGTTCGCGTCGCGCTTCGTGTTCGCGTTCGTCAACCGGCACCCCACGGTGAAGATGCTCGCCCTGTCGTTCCTCCTGCTCATCGGCGTCTTCCTCATCGCCGAAGGGTTCGGAGCGCACATCGACAAGGCCCTGATCTACGCGCCGATGGCCTTCGCGATCCTCGTGGAAGCACTGAACCTGATCGCCTCCTCCCGCAAGGCGAAGCGCGAGAGCCTGCGCACCCAGAGGGAGGCGTCCGTGCAATGAAGCGCTTGACGACGGCTCTTCGGCGCGCCGGATACTGGCTGGTCCTCGCCCTGATCGCCCTCTCCTACGTGCTCTGCGCCGCACAGGAGGGGGCGGACCCCAGCGCCATCGCCTTCCTCGCGCAGCTCGCGACGCTCGTCGTGGTGCTCTGGGTCGCAGATGCGGAGCATGGCCTGCAGCGCGCGAGCTGGGTCCTTCTCGCCGTGGCCGTCCTCGCCGTCGTCGCCGTCGAGATCGCCGGAACGCGAGGGCGCGTGGTCGACCTCGTGCTGGCGATCGCTTCGGCGTTCGCCTGCGTGCTCGCCGCCTCCGCGATCATCGCTCACCGCATGCGCCTGAGGCGCCCCGGCGTGCAGAACCTGATCGCCGCCGTCTCGGCCTACGTCCTCGTGGGGATGCTCTTCACCTTCGTCTACAACCTGGCCGCCCAGCTCTCACCGGCCGCTGTCCTCGACGGACCCCACGGCGACTCCTTCCGCGGGCAGCTGTTCTTCTCCTTCACCACCCTGACCACCGTGGGATACGGGAACGTGGTCCCCGTCGGCCCCGTCCTCGAGAGCGTCGCGATCGCCGAGGCCATCACCGGCCAGCTGTTCCTGATCGTCACGGTCGCCAGCATGATCTCCGGCGGAGCCATCCGTCCCGGTGGTGATCGGCCCGCGACGACCGAGCACCCCGATCCGTCGGTGTCATCGGTCGCGGATCCGGACACCCTGCCCCGACGTCAGGAGCTCTGATGACCTGGTTCCTCCGGCTGAACGTCATCGACGGTCCGCTCCCGCTCACGGTCTGGGCGCTGACTCTCGTCGCCATCGTCGTGCTGCTGATCCGGCGCCCGACACCGGCGTGGCTGTGGCGGATCGTGATCGCCGTCGCCGTCGGGGTCGCGCTGGGCGTCGGGCTCGTGGCGTTCGCGAACATCACGCACCTGTTCGGGCCCGCTCTCCCGTACGCGTGCTGGTTCTGGGTGCCCGGCGGATTCGCGGCGATCCTGTTCGGCATCGTCTCGTTGTGGGAGCGCGGAGTCTGGCGGAAGATCGTCGCGGTCCTCGCGGTCATCCTCTCCCTGCTCTCCACCGCGCTCGGCGTCAACGCCGCGTTCGGCATCAACACGACCGTCGGGTCGATGCTCGGGGTGTCGGCTCAGGACGACATCCATACCCTGCCCACCCCCGGCCCCACCGAGACCAGCAGCGGGCCCCTGTACAAGACCTGGAAGCCCCCGGCTGACATGCCGGCGCACGGCACCGTCGGCCAGCTCGCCGGAGACAAGGCGATCCCGTCCACCGCAGGCTTCGCACCACGCAACGCGTCGGTGTACCTCCCGCCCGCCGCTCAGGTCAAGAACCCGCCGCGACTGCCGCTGGTCGTGATGATGATGGGCTACCCGGGAAGCCCCGAACCCTCGTTCATCGCGTCTGCGCTCGACGCCCTCGCGGCGAAGAACAACGGCCTCGCACCCATCGTGATCGTCGCCGATCAGCTCGGAAACGAGAACCAGGATCCCATCTGCATCGACTCGAAGAAGTACGGCGGGGTCTCGACCTACTTCAACACCGACATCCCCGCCTACGCCGCGAAGAACCTGAACATCGACCTGGACCACAAGACCTGGACGATCATGGGCTACTCGAACGGCGGCGCATGCGCATTCACCTGGGCCACGCATCACCCTGACATCTGGGGCAACATCGTCGCGATCTCTCCCGACGAGTACCCCGGCGTGGAATGGCGCGATGAAGCCATCAAGACCATGTTCGACGGCGACACCGCCGCGTTCGACGCGAACAAGGCCGCCGCGGGCATCGCCGCACACCCCGGCGCCTTCACCGGCCGCCTCGCGGTCTTCACGGTCGGGGGGAACGACCCCGGTTACATTCCCGGCACCCAGCGCAACGCGAAACTGGCCGAGGATGCGGGGTTCGCCACGACGTTCCACGAAGTGCCCGGCGCCGGGCACGTCGCCGACGCCCTCAACGGCGGCATCCCGTTCGCGATGGACCTGCTGTACAAGCACCTGGGCCTGTCCGCGCCCTGAGCGCGGCTGCGCGCGAGGGCGGGTCGGGCTCCGCTCAGCCCTGGGCCACGCTCCGCTTCTCCAGCGCCCGCAGCGCGAACGGCGCCGCAACGCCGTGCAGCAGGATGCTGCCGACGACGGTGACGACCATGACCAGCAGCACGGCATTGCTCTCGACGCTGTCCGTCTCGAAGGCGTTGTAGGCGAGCAGGCCGAACACGATGGTCGCGGTGCCTCGCGGACCGAGCAGACCGATCCGCACGCGATCGCCGCGGCTGACGGAACTGCCCATGAGCGACAGGTACACCGGACCGAGCCGCAGCAGGGTGAGCGCGAGCAGTGCGAGCACCAGGACACGCCAGTCGAACGACGACGTGAAGGCGACGAGTGCGGCGCCGCCCAGCATGAACCAGACGAAGTTCGCCGTGAGAGTGCCCACTTCCTCGACCAGCAGCAGTTCGGCGTGCGGGATCACGCGCTCCTGCATGCCTCGTGTGCGGGTGACGCGGTAGATGAGCCCCGCCACGAAGGCAGCCACGAAGCCGTTCGCCTCGATCGCCGGGATCGTCGCGATGCCGTAGGCGATGAGCGGCAGCAGCAGCATCGCGTAGCGCGCACCGCCCTCGTTCGCGATGCCCCGGTCGCGGGCGGCCCGCAGCGCCAGTCCGATGACGCCGCCCAGCACGACGCCGATGAGGATGGCCGAGACCGTCGCGGGAACCGCGTTGACGAAGGCCTCCACGAACTTCTCACCGCTGTGGCCGAGCTCCTTGTCGTCCATGGTGACCGTGTCGGATCCGGTCGCGATCATCTTCTCCACCAGCGGGGCGAGGACGACGGCGATCGGCAGCGCCATGCCGAAGATCGGCGACACCAGCCCGTCGTTGTAGCCGCTCTCCACGTTCAGGATCGCGCGCATCCGCTCCGGCAGGAGCCTGGTGCGCAGCAGTCGCGTCGCCGGTGCGAAATCGGTCGGCATGATCACGCAGGCGATGACCACGGCCGCCACGAGTGCCTCCGGGAGGAGGAAGGCTCCGGCGATGGCGGTGAGGATCAGCGACAGCGGCAGCGCGATCAGCACGAGCCGAGCCGTGACCTTGCCCTCTCCGCCGAAGATGCCGCCGCGCACCTCGGTCGCGTCGGCGAAGAGCAGGATCGACAGGATGACCTCGACGATCTTCTCGGTCAGCGGCGCGTCGAGCGCCGCCGCGTAGGTCGGCAGGTCCCACACGGTGGTCGCGGCGCCCAGCACGAGCAGCATCGCGGGGCCCGCCACGCCCCACCGCTCGAAGCGATGCGACACCAGCGACCACAGCAGCACGGCGGCGAGGCCGAAGAGCACGAGCGGGGGCATCCGGATCCTTCCTTGAAGACGATCAGAGAGTACCGCGGCCCGGGCGCACCCGTTCCCGCGCCGTCGCCACGGCCACCTCGATCAGCTCGCGGCCGGCTGGGGAGAGGTCGCGCGCTCCTCCGCGCCAGAGCGCCGTGATCGGGCGGATGACCGGTTCCCCGGCGGTGCGCACCGCCCGCAGCCGCCCCAGCCGGATGTCGTCGGCGGCTTCGCGGCGGGACATCACGGCGGCGCCCAGTCCGCCGGCGACGGCGGACCGCACCGCCGCCGAGGTCGGCAGCACCACCGCCGGCTCCGCGGCGTCTCTGCCGAGCCGGCGGCGCACCTCGTCCTCCCAGGCGCGCCGGGTGCCGCTGCCCTGCTCGCGGGCCACGAGCGGCTCGTCGGCCACCGTGTCGAACTCGACGGGGCCGCGACCGTTCCAGGGGTGCTCAGGCGCCACGACCAGCACGAGCTCGTCCTGGTCCACCATGGTCGCGCCGAGGTCGACCGGCACCTCGGTCGATTCGATGAACGCGAGATCCGCATGCCCGTCCCGCACCAGTGCAGCGGCGTCCGTGCTATTGCCCGAGAGCAGCTGCACGGCGGTCGGCGTGCGCCCGATCTCGACCTGGCGCCGGCGGAGTGCGACGAGCCACAGCGGCAGCAGCCTGGCCGACACGGTCTGGCTCGCCGCGACGGTGAGCCGCGCGCTGCTCTCGCCGCGCAGGGTGCGCGTCGCGGTGCGGAACCGTCCGACCGCCGCCAGCACGTCGTCCGCCCAGGACGCGACGACCTCGCCCTCGAGCGTGGGCCGGGTGCCCGATGGGGAGCGCTGGAACAGCGACAGTCCGAGCTGGCGCTCCACCGCGCGCAGTCGCGCCGATGCCGACTGCTGGGTCACGCCGGTCTCTCGTGCCGCGCCGGAGATCGAGCCGGTGCGCACGACGGCGACCAGCAGTTCGAGCGATCCGAGGTCGGGCATCGTTCCGTCTGTCACCGTGCTTGCCACAGTCCACGACTGTACCCCTATCGAACACCGCCGGATACCGCGGAGGACGCCGGCGGACGAGCCTGGATCCATGATGTTCCGCCCTGCCCGCACGTTCCCCTCCCGCCTCGTCGCACGCGGGGTGGACGTGCTGCCGGGCCTGGCGCTCACCGTGCCGATCGCCGTCGCCGCGAACCTGATCGGCACGGCGGTCCCCGTGCTCGGATCGGCCCTGCCCGCGATCGTGATCGGCGTGGTCGTCGCCGTGATCCGCCGACCCGGCGCGCGGTTCCAGCCCGGCGTGGAGTATTCGGGCCGGTTCCTGCTGCAGCTGGCAGTGGTGCTGCTGGGCGCGCAGCTGTCGCTCGACGCGATCCTGCGCGTGGGCGCGGAGTCGCTGCCGGTCATGCTGTCCACGCTCACCGTGTGCCTGCTGGGCACCTGGATCATCGGGCGGGCGCTGCGGGTGCCGCAGCGGCTGCGGACGCTGATCGGCGTCGGCACGGGGATCTGCGGGGCTTCCGCGATCGCCGCCGTGTCCCCGGTGATCGGCGCGCTCAGCGCGGAGGTGTCATACGCGGTGTCGACGATCTTCGTCTTCAACATCCTCGCCGTGGTGCTGTTCCCCCTGCTCGGCCACGCCCTGGGCATGGATCCGCACACCTTCGGACTGCTCGCCGGCACCGCCGTGAACGACACCAGCTCCGTGGTCGCCGCGGCGAGCGTCTTCGGCGCGGCCGCGCTCGGCTACGCCGTCGTGGTGAAGCTCGTGCGCACCCTGTTGATCATCCCGATCTCGATCGGGCTCTCCGTGATCGAGTCGCGCCGGGCCGTCGAGGGGCGCCGGATGACGGTGCGCGGCGTGGTCGGGCTGGTGCCGTGGTTCCTCATCGGATTCCTGGTCGTCGCGGTGATCGGATCCCTCGGGGTGATCCCCGCAGGTCCCCGCGAGGCGATGGTGCAGGCGAGCGGGTTCCTCATCGCCACCGCGATGGCCGGTATCGGGCTGTCCACCGACGTCGCAGCGCTGCGCAGAGCCGGCTGGCGGCCGCTCCTGCTCGGCGCCATCCTGTGGATCCTGGTCACCGCCACCGCCCTCGCCGTGATCGCGCTGACCGGATCCTGACGGGCACCCTCCCTGCGGCGTCCTCGCTCAACGACCCCGAGGGGGGCGGATCCTGTTACAGCCAGCCGCGCTTCTTGAACACCAGGTACAGCACGAAGGCGCCGCCGACCATCAGGCCGATCGCCATCGGGTAACCGAACGGCCAGGCCAGCTCAGGGATCACGTGGAAGTTCATGCCGTAGATGCCCGCCACGATGGTCGGCGCGAAGAAGATGGCGGCCCAGCTGGAGATCTTCTTGACCTCCTCGCCCTGCCGGATGCTCTCCTCGGTCATCCGGCGCATCTCCTCGTTCTGACGCCGGGCCACGATCGTCGCCTCCACGGTCAGCGCGTTGTCGAGGTTCGCCCGGAAGGTCGAGACCCGCTCCGACAGGGTCAGGATGTGGTCGAGCACGTCGCGCAGGTAGCGCTGCAGCTCCAGATCGACTGCGTACTTCGCGGATCCGCGCAGCAGGTTCTCGAGCATCGGCTGCAGCGGCTGCGTGGCCTTCTGGAAGTCGATCACCTCGCTCGACAGCTCGTAGATGCGCTGGGTGACATCGGACTCCTCGAGGAACAACTGCGCCTCGATCTCGTCGATGTCGTTCTCCAGGCCGTTCAGCACCGGGGTGTACTCATCGACCAGTTCGTCGAGGATCGCGTAGAGCACGGCCTCGGGGCCGCGGGCGAGCAGCTCGGGATCGTGCTCCATGCGCCCGCGCACCCGGCTCAGGCTGGGCGTCTCGGCGTGCCGGATGGTGACCACGAAGTTGGGCCCCACGAACACGTGCAGCTCGCCGAACTCGACCTCCTCCGCGACGTCCAGATAGCGGGCAGGGCGGAGCACGATGAACAGGGTTTCGCCGTAGCGCTCGAGCTTGGAGCGCTGATGTCCGGTCAGCGCATCCTCCACGGCCAGCTCATGCAACCCGAACTCCGCGGCGACCTGACGCACCTCCTCCTCGCTGGGGCGATACAGGCCGATCCAGCCCATGCCTTCGCGGGCGTGCATGAGCTCGAACGTCTCGTCCAGCGTGTGCGGGGTGTCGGTGCGGACGCCGTCCACATAGATGCCGTTGTCGACGATCGCCATGGTTGCTCCTCGGGTCGTGCGTGCGCTTCGGCCTTCAGGCCGGCCGAATCGCGGGAGGCGTCGAACGGACCCGTCAGCTGCCTTCCGACAGCCGATCGGGCCCGGGGACGCGGGATTCCCGCGCGCGGCGGGACTCTCGCATCAGCCCTGCGGCAGCGGGCAGATGGCCGCGCCGTCGACCGCCTTAGCGTAGTCGTCCGAGGTGAACGGCAGGGCGAACTCCGGAGCGGTCCTGCCCTTGCCCGCAGGCGCCTTGGAGGCGATCGCGGCGAGCTCGAACGCGAGGTCGCCCGCGAACGCGTCGCCGACGGTGGAATCGTTCAGCACCACGGCGACCGTGAAGCCGGTCGCGGGGTCGGAATAGGCCGCCGTCAGGTAGCCGGGCGTCCCGCCGTGCTGGCCGATCATCGACCCGACCAGCCTCGCACCGCCCGCGGCCTGGTACCAGGTCGGAGCATCGTCCGCGATGCGCAGCGGCGTGCCGAAGCGCTTCGGGGTCTTCTTCAGGCGCAGCGCCTGCTCGGCCTCGGCCTGCATGTACCGCCCGAGGTCGGTGATCGTGGAGACCACTCCCGAGTCGGTGTAGCCGTTGCTCGACGAGCTCACGGTGATGTCCGTGGGCTTCGCGCACTGATAGGCGCCGTCGACCTGAGCCAGGTAAGAGCCCTTCAGCGCAGGCGACGGGGTGGGCGCGGCGGCCTGGGGACCGGGCAACGACGTGGAGCCCAGCCCGAGCGGGGCGGTCACGTACTGACGGATGAGCTGTGCCGCGGTCTGACCCGTGACACGCTCGAGCGCCTGCCCGAGCAGCAGATAGCCGGCGTCGGAGTCGCGGTAGCCGGTGTGCGGGGGCGTGCGGTTCTGTGCGAGCCCGTAGGACGCCAGTTCCTTCGGATCCCACTGCCGGTCGGGGTTGTTCAGCCACATCGGCATCGCCGTCGCCTGGGAGGAACCGATCCCGCCGGTGCCGTTGCACAGATCCAGCAGCGTGACGTCCTGCAGATCCGGGACACCGGAGACGTACTCGGTGATCGACGCGTCGAGCTTGACCGTGTCGCGGTCGGCCAGCGCGTAGAGCACGTCGCAGGTCATCAGCCGCGTGACGTCGCCGATGCGGAACGACATGTCGGTGCTCACCGGCGTCTTGTCCTCGACCGAGACGGTGCCGAGACCCGCGACGTAGCTTCCGCCCCACGGCGCCCACACGCCGACGATCGCGCCGCTCGATCCGCTCGCCGCCATCGCGCGCTGGACGGCCGCTTTGATCTGGTCCTGCATCTCGGACGGCAGTTCGCCCTGCACCTGCGGCTTCGGGGAGTACGAGGGAGCTGCCGCGTTGCCCGAGCATCCGCTCAACGCGAGTGCCGCCACCACGGCACCGGCGACCAGCACCCCTATCCGACGGCCTGTGATCCGACGCATTCGCCCCCCTGACATTCCTCACGATTGTAAGCGGCCCTTCTCAGGGCCGACGTCATCCCTGAGGATGATCCCGGACATCGGGTGAAGATCGTGATGTGCGGGATCCCCCGCCCACGCGATCTCAGCCCCGCCCCAGTCCTTTCGCGATCGCCTGTGCCCGATCGCGCACGCCGAGCTTGGCGAACAGCGCGTTGACGTGCGTCTTCACCGTGGCCACCCCGACGTAGAGCGCCTGAGCGATCTCGCCGTTCGACCGGCCCTGCAGGATGAGGGCGTAGACCTCGCGTTCCCGGGCCGTGAGCGCAGGGAAACGCGTGGTGAGCGCCGCTGCCGAGGCGGGATCCGGATCCGTGCCGGCGAGGGAGGGTCCGCGAGCATCCGGCGCGGTGGCGTCCGGAGCGTCGATCCGTCCCAGCAGCACGTCCCGCACCGGCGCCGAGAACGTGGACTGCCCCGCGGCGACCGCGCGGATCGCGGCGGCGAGCTCGGCCCGCCCCGCGTCCTTGGTGAGGTAGCCGCGGGCACCGGCGCGCAGCGCGGCGACGATGTCGGCATCGTCGGCGAAGGTGGTCAGCACCAGCACGGCGGTGCCCGGCGTCTCCGCCGTGACCTGCCGGGTCGCGGCGGCGCCGTCCAGCACGGGCATCCGCAGATCCATCAGGGCGACGTCGGGACGCGTCGCGGCGATGAGCGCCACGGCCTCCGCGCCGTCGGCCGCGGTGCCGACGACCTCGAAGTCCTCGACGAGGTCCAGCACCGTCTCCAGGCCGTCGCGGATGATCGCCTGGTCGTCGGCGAGCACGATGCGGATCCGCGTGGTCATGCCGGCGCCTCCACCCGCAGGACGAACCGGTCGCCCTGTTCGGCCCTTGGGGCGTGCGAGGGGCCCGGCTCCAGGCCGGCGCGGGCGGTTCCGCCGAGCGCGGCGAAGCGCTCGCGCACCCCGCGCAGCCCGTAGCCGCCGCCGGTCGCGACGAGCGACGCATCCGGCACGGCCGCCACGGGGACCGGGTTGTCGATCGTGCACTCCACCCGGTCAGGATGCCAGACCAGCCCGACGCGCACCTCTGCACCCGGCGCGTGCTTGCGCGCGTTGCTCAGCCCCTCCTGCACCGCGCGGATCAGCGCCTCGGCGAGCGCGGCCGGCACGGAGCGCGGCACGCCGACGACGTCGAGGCGGGCGTTCTTCTCACCGGTGACGAGTGCGCGGATCCGGGACTCGAGTTCGATCGGCGGCACGGGCTCCGCGGCGTCGGATCCGGGTTGCTCCGTCGGCTCGCGCAGTGCCCGCACGGCGTCACGCGCCTCTTCCAGCCCCTCCACGGCGAGTCGTCGCGCGGCCGTCACCCGTTCTGCCGCGCGACCGGCGTCGCCCGCATCGAGGAGCGCCTCCGCCGCGTCCAGTTGGACCACGAGTCCGCCCAGGCTGTGGGCCAGCACGTCGTGCAGGTCGCGGGCGAGCGCCACGCGTGCGGCGGTCGCCTGCGCCCGCAGCGCCTCGGCGCCCGCGCGTTCCCGCTCGACCAGGAGCACCCGCTGCGCCCGACGTCCGAGCCCCGCGATCACGCACAGCACGAGGGCGGCGACGATCCCGGCGAATCCGAGCACGTCGACCTCGGTTCCGGCCTTCCCCGTCGCACCGGCCTGCGCGAGCACGGCGCCCAGCGCGATCCCGAGCGCTCCCGCGACCGCGATGCCTCCGAAGACCGGCAGCGGCGTCTCGGGGTCGCTCGTGACGATCATCACCGCGACCACGAGCAGCGCCACACCCACCCCGCGCGTCGGGACGGCAGTGAGGCTGCCCGCGATCGTCATCGCGGCGAGCAGTCCGATCGCGAGCAGCGACGCCGGCACCGAGGCACGGGACTCCCCCGCCTGTGCGACCGGCGCCGGCGTCCCCACCGTCGGGACCGGATCCGTTCCGCCGCGCGTCGCCGCGACCAGGGTGCGGACCACCCAGGCCGCGAGTCCGATCAGAGCGAGGGCGGTGACCCAGGGAGAGACCAGGGGGGCGGCTCGCCACAGCCCGTAGCCGACGGCGAGAGCGCCGGCGAGATTGATGCCGGCGCTCCACCAGGTGAGCGGATTGATGCGGGTCACGAGACCATGATGCGCGCCGATGCGTCCTGCGCGGTGCTGCGGCGCAGTCCCTCGACCCGGTGGTGCAGCACCAGGATGCGCGCGGCGCGGTTCGCGGCGAGCACGAGCAGGATCAGTCCGCCCGAGATTCCGAGGTGGCTGCCGAACGACTCGAACGCGAACGTCAGGCCCACCCGCACGCCGATCAGCACGACCCACAGCGCCAGGCCCCACGGCGAGGTGCGGGTCTCGAACTCGGCGGCGGCCACGGCCGCGCTCTTGGCCGAGAGCCCGGCCGTGACCGGGGCGGCTCCGGCTGGTCGGGCGATCCGGCGGATGTGCGCGATCGCGCCCATCGCGGCGCCCACGACGAGGGCGATCACCATCTCGACGACGAACGCGACGACATCGATCACGCCGAGTCCGTGCCCGTTCAGCGACTGCAGCAGCAGGGCCACGCCGAGGATCGCCGCGACCGCGGGGAAGCTCCAGTCGCGGGCGCCGAGCACCGGACGCCAGGTCATCTGCCGGACGGCGATCACGCCGACCGCGACGAGGATCAGCAGGACGTTGGAGACGATCGAGAGGTTCATGTCCTCGATGCTCCTCGGATGCCGGATCCGGCGGCACCGCCCAGGGGTGGAGATCCGCGCCCGGCGGGTGGAGATCCGCGTTCCACCCCGCGATGTGGTGCAGGCACCACACGGTTGTGGTGGCACGACCATCGGCGCGAGGAACGGCGATTTCTAGCCTTTTCAGTACGAGAACTTCCCGGACCGGGATGCCGCAGAAGCCCCTCGCGGGCAGTGAGAGAAGGACACCATGAACACCACCAAGACCACCAGCAAGACCACCAGACGCCTCGTCGGAGCCGGGCTCGTCGGCGCGACCGTGCTCGGCTCGATCGCCGTCGGCGTCGCCACCGCCGCGCCCGCGTCGGCCGCGACCCCGGTACGCGCCGCGGCCACGGCAGATGTCACCCGCGGGTTCGACATCGTCAACACGACCAAGCACACCCTGGAGCTGACCGGGATCGGCAGCCCGGGCGAGCGCGATCAGTACCGACCGACCGGCACGAAGATCCTCCCCGGTCAGTCATACCGCTACGAGAAGGTCTACTACTTCGCCAAGCGCGGCGAGACGACCCTCACGTTCAACTACAGCGAGCCCCTGGCCGACGGCTCGATCCGGATCGGGGCCTTCGAGGCCACGCTCGTGGTGGACGCGTTCAGCGGCACCAACATCCGCACGGATGCCGGCGCCACCTTCACCGTCGAGAACCAGGGCATCACCGCGGGCCGGCTGATCCTGTCCGAGAAGGAGTTCTCCACGATCACCGTGCCCGCATCGGACGCGCAGCGTCAGGCCGAGCTGCTCAACCAGACCTGCGTCTCGGGTCTCGCGTCGTGCACGTTCACGCCGGTGACGAAGGTGGACGGTCCGGATCAGCGCAGGCTGGTCGCCGGCGGCGCGAACAACACCGACACGGCGCGTCCGGAGAGCTTCACCACCAAGGTCGTGGCCACCACCACCTCCTCGGTCGAGACGACCGGATCCGCCAAGCTGACGATCAAGGGGATCCTCGAGGCGGGACTCAGCCACAAGTACGGCGGCTCCTGGTCCGACACCAAGGAGACCACCAAGGTGCACAACTACACGATGAGCCCTTACTCGAACTACAACATGTGGTCGCGGTCGCTGACCGACCGGGTGACCGGCGACTTCACCGTCACGATGGGCAAGACCACCTGGAAGCTCACCGGGGTGTACTTCGACGTCCCGAAGAAGGACGCCGACCCGCTCTACGACAGTGTCGCACGCCCGCTGACCGACCAGGAGAAGGCCAACCTGCCGCAGGTCGCCGAGATCAAGCCGATCACGCCGACCGACTGACCCACTGGGGTGCTGGGGGATCCGAGGAACTGGGGAGCCACGGATCCGAGCCGCCGCCCGCGCCCGAGAGGGTGTGGGCGGCGGCTCTGCTCCGGTACTGTCGGCCTCACCGATGGGAGTCCGCATCGTCAGGCAGGAGCAGGTATGCGCGTCGTCATCGCCGAGGACGAGGTCCTGCTGCGCGAGGGCATCTCCCGGATCCTGACCGACGAGGGTCACGAGATCGTCGCGACGGCGGGTGATGCCGATGACCTGCTCGGCAAGACCCGCGCCCATCGGCCCGACCTCGTGCTCACCGACATCCGGATGCCGCCGGACTTCGCCGACGACGGCCTCCGGGCGGCGAAACGGATCCGCCAGGAACTTCCCGGTACGGCCGTCATCGTGCTGTCCCAGTACGTGGACACCACCGGCGCCATGGAGCTACTGGCCGACGGCGCCGCCGGTATCGGCTATCTGCTCAAGCGTCGCATCCTCAACCTGGAGGACTTCCTCGACTCCGTCCAGCGGGTCGCCGACGGCGGATCCAGCATCGACTCGGACGTCATCACCTCGATGGTGCGCCGCGAGGTCCGAGACCATCGCGACGGCGGCATCGCGCAGCTCACGCCCCGGCGGTTGGAGGTGCTGCAGCTGATGGCGCAGGGCTACAGCAACGCCCGCATCGCGCGCGAGCTCTTCGTGACGGAGAAGGCGGTCGCGCGCAGCATCGCCCTCATCTTCACGACCCTCGACCTGCCGCCGGATCCCGACGACCATCGCCGGGTCCTCGCTGTGATGCGCTTCCTGGACCGCTGAAGGCCTATCCGAGCGGCAGCTGCGCCCGCAGCGTCGTCCCGCCGCGCCCGGCCGGCTCGAGCGTCATCGTGCCGCCCAGGGTCTCGACCCGATCCCTGAGGCTGCGCAGACCGAACCCCGGAGCTGCCCCGGCCGGCCCCTTCCCGTCGTCGGTCACTGCGATCTGCAGGCGGCCGTCCCGCACGGTCAGGCTCACCACGATCTCCTGTGCACCGGCGTGCTTCACGGCGTTGGTCAGGGCCTCCGCGATCACGAAGTAGCCGGTCGACTCGAACTCGGCGCCCATCCGGTCGAGGGCTCCGGAGACCTCGACCCGCACCGGGATCCGGATCTGGTCGGCCAGCGCGGTGACCGCGGCCTCCAGCCCGTGGTCCTTGAGCCGGCTCGGCATGAGGCCCTCGACCAGGCTGCGCAGCTCGTCCAGGAGGGATCCGCAGCGTTCGGCGATCTGCGCCGCCTCCAAGCGCACGTAGTCCGCATCGTCGGCCTGCCGCGCCATCCGCTGCACGTCGATTCCGACCAGGACGATGCGCTGCTGGGCGCCGTCGTGCAGGTCCTGGGCGATCCGGCGGCGTTCGGCGTCCGCAGCCACGACGATCCGGCGGCGGGAGGTCTGCAGTTCCTCCGCGGCCACATGGAGCTGCTGGACGGCCGAGCGCAGCTCGACGATCAGGCGCTGCTTGTCCATCGCGAGTCCGAGCTGCCCGGACACCGTCGCGACCAGGCTCCGGTCCGCGATCAGCTCGCGGTCGTACAGGAGCGTGCCGGTGGGGGCCTCCGGCGGGCCGATCGGCCACCGGCCGCGTTCCGGGGGCACGGCGACAGGGCGCCCGTCGCTGTCGACGAAGCGGGAGGGATCCGCCCCCTCCGGGTTCGAGGCCCAGAGGACGCGGGCACCCGGGTCGCCCAGTGCCCGCGCCGCGAGGGTGTCGAGCAGGGCTGGGTCCATCGACGCCGCCGCGATGCCCGCTGCGGCCTCGGCGATCTCGCCCGCCCGACCGAAGGCGCCGAACGTCAGCCCGACGAGGAAGGCGATCGGCAGGCCGCCGAGCATCACCGATTGCACGACGGCGGCCGCCTGCTGGGCACCGGGACGGGAATCGAGGTGCAGGATCACGACGGTCGCGGCGATCACGGCGAGCGCCGCGAACCCGTAGCCGATGAACGGGAGCAACTGGCGCCGCAGCAGCGCAGGCATCCGTCCGAGCCCACGCCCGCGGAGCACGATCGTGACGATGAGCGTGCCGATCCCGACCGCCGCCTGGAGGGTCCAAGCGACCTCGGTCACGGCGGGCTGCAGGACCACGAGGATCTGGGGCGCCACGGACACGAGGTAGGCGACGGTCACGATCGCGCGGGCGGCACGGCTCGCCAGTCGCCCGGAGGGGAACGCGAGCAGCAGGTGCAGCAGCAGCGCCAGCGGCAGACTGGACGTCAGCGTGCCGAGGATGTGCAGGGCCGGGAGGTCGTCATCCTGCGTGCGCGACGCCCACAGCGCCAGCGCGGTCAGCAGCATCAGCCGGCCGATGCGGTTGTGCGGACGCCGTGACCAGGCGAGCAGGCCGGTGACGGTGTAGACGGCGACCAGCACTCCGTCGAGGAGTGATCCGCCGAGGCCTCGCGACGACGAGGGGACAGCGAGCTCGACGAGGCAGAGCGCGGCCATCAGGATCCCGATGCCGACCAGGGCGTCGCGCAGGCCCCGTCCTCCCGCCGCCGGGACGCGTCCGCCCGGAGGACCGTTGAGCCGTGTCATGGGTACAGGATCCCAGGACCGGTCGGTGTGCGGAATGGCGACCTGGCGAGGTGCCCGCCCGGACCTGATCCCGTCAGCGCTGCACCGGGGTTGCGGTCGATTCGCTCACCCTGGGGACGTTGGGTACGGTCACCACCAGCCCGAACGCCCCGGAGAGCAGAGATACGACGCCATTGATCAGTCCGATCGCACGAGTGGGGATATCGGTGCCCTGAGCGAGCTCCGGGAAGAAGGAGAACGTCAGTGCGGCGACTCCGGCGAGCAGGGACACCAGGTAGAGCCCTACGCCGATCCCGCGCCGAACCCGCGCATCGGCGATGACGGCACCGGGCGGGATCTCGATCGTCGTGGTCATACGTTCTCCTTCGTGCGCTGTGCATCATGGGCGCAGCGCGACACCCGCTCATGCTGCTCCGTGAGCTCGAGATGCTCGAGCCGCCGCTCGTCCTCGTCGAGCTTGACGCGGATCCCTTTCACGGCCTCCTCGGTGCGGTTGATCGCATCCCGGGTCGACAGCCCCGAGTTCGGAAACAGCTCGTGCTCGATCCGCTGAACGCGTTCCATCAGGCCAGGGCGAGCCGGCACACCCGCGCGCTCCGGCTCGCCGACGACGTCATCGATGAAGTTCGCGAGCTTCCTCACCAGCGGCATGACGCGCCATACGGCGAAGACCAGACCGGCGAGCGTCACCACGCCGAATCCCACATCCCACACCGATAGGTCCTGAAGCCACTGCTGGATCGCCGGGCTCACAGCGCTGCCTCGTTCGCCGCGTCAGCGCGCACCAGCGCGGCGCGTGTGAGCGGTCCGGGAACTCCGTCGATGCCGCCCTCGTATCCCCAGCGCGCCGCGAGCCAGCGCTGGATCGCACACCACATGCGGCGACCGAGCTCGTCGTCCGCATCGAGATACCCCCAGTTCGCGCGGAGGAACCCCGCGAATCCCGCCATGCTTCCGCTTCCGAAGACCTGATCCAAAGCCCCGTCGTAGCCATAGAGCCGTGCGATCTTCTGCAGGCCCAGCGTGCGCGGGATGCCGAACGGATTCCCGGCAGCGTCACCGCCCCCGGATGCCGAGCCGTCGAGTGGACCGGTGTATTCGATGTGCCAGGCTTCGGGCGGGTCGAAAGTCATAGCCCGCGGCCACGAAACCGTGGCCCGGTCCGTTCTCGCACAGCCACCGGGAACGCTCCGTCCCGATCCGTGTCACGCCGGCATCCGGCCCCGTGTCGCGGACGTCGAGCGCCCGCGGGCCCCGTGGCCCCGTCTCCTCATGATTCGAGAGCCCCGGAGCCGCAGCGAGGCTGTACCCGGGGCGGCGGTTGATCCAGCCGTCGTAGAGTTCGGCCTGCTCGGCACGGGTGCGGGTGCCATCGGTCACGAGGAGATCGAACCCGAACGTTTCATGGAACGCGGAACGCAGACCGGAAAATGCCCCCGCGACGTGTGCTTCGACTCGGTGGCTGTCGATGGTGGTGTAGTCGTAGGGCATCGCGCCCTCCTTTCACATGCGACGAGGCCCCGGATGGCGGGGCCCTCGTCAAAGAACAGCTCTCGTCACCGGGATCGTCGGCGCGGCTGCGGATCAGCACAGGCTAGGGAGCAGATTCCCTCCGGCGAGAGCAGCCGCGGTTCATAGCGGCTGGTCGGCATCATCCGATCGATACGTCCCCGGCCGACGCCGCCAGCCTCGGTATCCACATGGCCAGTGCGATCACGAGCATTGCGGTCCCGACGACCAATGCCGTCATGCCGACCCGGAACCGCGCTGAGGTGTGATCGACACGTCGCATGACGAATCCCGCGACGAATGCCATCGCGAAGGGCATCAGGGTGAGGACGAACATGAAGTTCGCGGCGACAGCGAGCCAGCTCGGCTCCGGCTCGTTGAGCGGAGGGGGCGCGAGCAGCACCCACTTCCAATACATCAGAAAGCAATCGGCCGATCCCAGCACAACCGCCACGGTGGCGATGGTCCGCGGGAACATTGCACGATCGTCCTGAGCGGCGTGCACGAGAAGCGCTGCCGCCAGCAGCGCGACAAGCCCTAGGTAGCTCCACTCCGCCCAGTCCCATCTGCCAGCGACCGCCGTGACGAGGCCCGCCGCGTTCGTGACGACAGCGTGAAAGAGCGAGAGAGCAAGCAAGAGGATCACACTGCAGAGAGTGGCGATCGCGATGGCGCGGGAGGGACGTGAGACCGCATCAACGCCAATGCTAGGGACATCCGTCCGGGGCTCCGCCATGAATCCGACCCTATCCGCGCGAACTGACTATCCGGTCGAGATCCTGGATCGATCCCACGAAAACCAACGGGGATCGGTGCGCCGTCGATGAATGGCGGCACCCCGATCCCTTCGGCGCCGGCTAAGCGCCCGCGAGACGCTTCAACGCGTCCATGAAGCCCAGGCCCAGCTGAACGCTCTGCGCCGCCGTCGGGGGAGTTCCCCCGAAATGCTCAGCCGGCAGCTGGCTCCAGGTACCAGGGTCAAACAGGTGCTCACCCGCGTTCGCGACCCACGACCAGTTCCCATCGAAACGGAGATTGACGAACTCGCGATACCGCCAGGTCGGATCACTTTGGCACGAAACCTCAATCGATCTCACGCAGTCGTCGAGATCTCGGCTCGGGTTGGCGCGCAGCATCCGGGCGACAAGGTATCCGTCCACATCGGCGACCATGTCTTCGAGGTCGAACTGCGGAGAGCCACTCGTTCCCAGATACGTCCCGAGCCAACTTCGAATGCTGAGCGAAGTACCGGAATCCTTGTAGTCAGCCCACCCTTGAGCAAGGTCCAGCCCGAACCCACCCAGATCTCCGGCCGTGACGGTGCTGCCCGTTGGCGGAATGCGCGGATGCCTGAGCACCTCTCACCGGATCAGTCGTGCCGCACCAGCACGGCGACCAGCGCCCGGTGGTCGGTTCCGCCGGTCGCGTCGACCACCCGCACCTCGCGCACGTGCCAGGCGGATCCGACGAGCACATGATCGATCGACGCGGCGAGCCACGCCGGCATCGTGGCCGGCCAGGTGCCGGTCGCCGCGGCATGCGCTTCGGTCGCGGCGTCACGGCAGTCGCCGACGTCGAGATGATCCACCGTGGCGTTGAGGTCGCCGGCGAGGATCAGCTCGGGCCCGATCCCCTGGCACTGCGCGCGGACCCAGTCCAGACCGGCGCGCCAGTCGTCCATGCCGTCGGTGAGCGGCGCGGCGGGGTGAGCGGCGACGATGACAGGGCCTGATCCGTCCACCGGCCGCCACACTCCGCTCGGCAGCCCGCGGGTCGTGCCCGCCGAGGCGTCGAGCCGGTACGCGCCTCGGCGGTCGGCGACGAGCAACGAGGTCGGGATCCACGACGGCTCCGACGTCTCGGCGACGGCTCGGGTGGTGGCAGCCGTCATAGGGATCCCCCCGGCGGTCGCCCGCCGCGCGACCTCGGCGGCGGCATCGTCATCCATCTCGGGCAGGCTGACCACCTCGGCCCCCGTGGAGAGCACGAGCTCGGCGACCTCGGCGGGCGATGTGGCACCGCCCTGGGTGTTCCACACCAGCACGGTCAGATCGCCGTTGCCCAGGCCCCTCGTCCCGCCGGCCGCCGTGCCGCGGGCGAAGAGCACTGCCGCGTTCCCGCCCGCGGCGAGCGCGACGACCGCCGTGAACGCGACCAGCATGCGCCGCAGCCGCACCGCCCGACGGCGCATCAGCAGCACCACGGCGCCGGTGACCGCCGCGACGACGGCCAGCCCGAGTGCCAGCGGCGCCCGGAACGCGATCAGCTGTGCCACACCGACGACGCGTTGCGCGCCGAGCGCCTGCGGCCACACGAGCATCACCGCGACCCCGACCGCGACGAGCAGCAGGACCGCCGCTGCGACTGTCCGCGATCGCACGCGATCAGGCGGATCCGGATCTCGTCGGCCTGATCCGGCGCGACCGCCTGACCCGTCGTGTCGCATGCGCGGCCTAGGACCCGACCTGCGGCGTGGAGTCGCCCTGGCGGGCCTCCCACGCGACGCGCATGAAGCGGCGCACGTCCTCGTCGACGCGGATGTCGCGGGGGCGCAACGGACGGGACAGATACAGACCCTCCAGCGAGGTCAGCCGCGACAGCGCGACGTACGTCTGCCCCGGGGCGAACGCGCCGGATCCGAGGTCCACGATCGCCCGGTCGTAGGTCTTGCCCTGCGACTTGTGGATCGTGACCGCCCACGCGAGCCGCAGCGGGAACTGGGTGAACTCCGCGACCACCTCTCGCGAGAGCGTCTTGGTGCCGGGGTTGTAGATGTAGCGGTAGCGCTCCCAGACGGCGGGCTCGACATCGACCTCCTCGCCGTCGATCTCCACCCGCACGGCGTCGCCGAGGATGCGCACCACGGTGCCGATCGTTCCGTTCACCCAGCGCGGCGGATCCGGCATCGCGGAGATGTCGTTGCGCAGGAACATCACCTGCGCGCCCTCCTTGAGCTGCAGCTCCTGGTCGGCCGGATAGTTGGCCTCGCCGCGGCCGAAGTCGCCGGAGATGTCGGCCTTGGCCTTCTGCACCTTGCCGGGCAGCGCCGCGAGATGGCGGGCGTTGATGCCGTTCACGATGTCGTTGCGCGTGGCGAGTGTGATCATCGGGATCTCGCCCGGCGCCGGCTCGGGCGGGGTTCTCGCGCCCGCGTCGTTGAGCGCGCCCGCGATCTCGGCGGTCACCCGGCCGTAGCGGACCGCGTTCAGCATCGCCTTGAACCCCGCGTCGGACTGCCGGTGGATGTGCACGAGCTCGCGCACGTGCAGCGTCGCGCCGTGCGTGCCGATGTCGAGCAGCCCGTCGGTGGCCTCGCCGCCGGTCCAGACCTTGGCGTCGAAGAACCAGAACGAGCGGTAGTGGTCCTGGATGTAGCGCAGCTCGTCACCGCGCGGCGGCACCGGCGCCAGCTGATACGGATCCCCGAACATCACCACCTGCACACCGCCGAACGCCTCGGCCCGCCGCCCGCGCGCCTGGCGCAGCGATCGGTCGATCGCGTCCATCAGATCCGCGTTGACCATCGAGACCTCGTCGATCACGAGCGTGTCGATCGCGTTCAGGATCTTGCGGGTCGCATCCGACTGGTCGATCTCGCTGTCGGCGATGAGGCCGATGGGCAGCCGGAACAGCGAATGGATCGTCTGCCCCTCGACGTTCAGCGCCGCGACGCCCGTGGGCGCGCAGACGGCGATCTGCTTCTGCGTGTTGTACGCGAAGTGCTGCAGCAGCGTCGACTTGCCCGTGCCGGCGCGTCCCGTGATGAACACGTGCTCGCGGGAGTCCTCGATCAGTCGGAACAGTTCTTCCTGTTCGGCGGAGAGGGTCGGCGTGCTCACGGTCCTCGAATTCTACCGGCGCGCGACTTTCTCCGGCGGTCGCGCATTCGGGGTTCCCGCAGGCGGGCTTTCGTAGACTGGCGCACATGGTGCAGTCGGCGGGGGTGCTGACGCCAGGCGTGCGGTCGCGCCGGGCGCGGAGTGCGCGTCGCCGTGCCTCGCTCTGGTCGGACCTCACGCTGCTCGCGGTCGTCGGCGTCGTCCTCGCCGCCGCGCTCGCGGCCGGCGGGCTCACCGTCTACCGCCAGTTCTACAGCCCCTCCGCCTTCGTCACGCGCTATCTCACGCTGCTCAGCGAAGGTCGCGCGGCCGACGCGCTGCGCCTGCCCGGCGTCGCCCTCTCTCACGGCGACCTCGACAGCGACACGTTCCGGGCCGCCTCCGATGCCCTGCTGCGCCATGACGCCCTCGGCACACTCACCGACATCACCGTGACCGACGAGCACGCCGACGGCAACGCCACGTCGGTCACCGTGACGTACAAGGCCGGGGGCCACCCCGGGTCCTCCACCTTCCGCATCGCGCAGGACGGCTGGATCGGCGTCGCACCCGCGTGGGAGTTCGCGCAGAGCCCGCTCGCCGTGATCTCGCTCACCGTGCGCGGATCCGACCGGTTCTTCGTGAACGACTTCGAACTCGACCGCCGTCAGGTCGCCGCGCAGGGGGCGGACTCGTCAGCACTCGACCCGGTCCCGATGCTGGTGTTCTCCCCGGGGCTCTACTCGGTGTCGGTGAAGACCGCCACCGCGACGGCCACCGGCATCGGCGTGCTCGCCGACAAACCGCTCGCCGACGTGCCGCTGGATGTGCAGGCCGCGCCCACCGACGCCTTCGTCAAGGTCGTGCAGCAGCGGGTCGACGACTTCCTGGCGCAGTGCACGACGCAGCATGTGCTGCAGCCCACCGGCTGCCCGTTCGGTCAGACCGTGCCCAACCGGGTCATCGACGGCCCCACCTGGAGCATGGTCAAGGGGCCAGAGATCACGCTGCAGCCCGATGGCGAGGGGTGGAAGATCGCAGCGACGCCCGCCACCGCGCACATCCAGCTCGACGTGAAGTCGCTCTACGACGGATCCGTGTCGCACGTAGACCAGGACGTGCCGTTCGAGGTGGACGGGACGATCCGGTTCCTGCCCGACGGGTCCGCCTCGATCAGCATCACCTCGCCCGAGCAGTCCGCCCCGCCGCCCGGCTCCGAGGGCTGAGCCCGCCCCGCAGGTGGTCGTTGAGCGAGGACGCCGAAGGCGACCGAGACGAAACGCGGTGCCCTGCCGGGGTGCCGCGTTTCGTCTCGCTTCGCTCGCTCAACGACCCCGTGGGTGCCTCAGCGCCCGCGCGCGGCGGCCCTGGCGTCCTTCTCGGCGAGCTCGGCGAGCCGCGCGTTGTACTCCTCGAGTTCGGCATCGCCGGTGCGGTCGGCGGCACGATCCTGGCGCTTCTGCACCTTCGCGTCGCTGCGGCTCCACTGGATCGCGACCGTGATGGCGAGGATCAGGGTGGGGATCTCCCCCACCGACCACGCCACGCCGCCGCCCACGTACTGGTCCTGCAGCGGCGTCGCTCCCCAGGTGCGGCCCATGGATCCGAACCACTCGGCGACCATCAGGCCCGACTGCATCATGATCGCCATGCCGAAGAACGCGTGCGTGGCCATCACGGCGATGAGCGTGATGAGGCGCCCCGCATAGGGCAGCCGCCGCGGAACCGGATCCACCCCGATCAGGCTGAGCACGAACAGGTACCCCGAGATGAGGAAGTGCATCGTCATCCACTCGTGCCCGATGTGATCGGTCATGGCCCAGCGCACAAGGTCGGTGAAGTAGAACGCCCACAGCGACAGCACGAAGATCGCCGCCGCCACGAACGGATTGGTGACCACACGCGAGAACGGCGAGTGCACGGCCCACAGGATCCACTCCCGTCCGCCCCTGGTGCCGTCATCGCGCTTGTCGATCGCACGCAGGGCCAGGGTGACCGGGGCACCGGCGACGAGCAGCAGCGGGATCGCCATGGACAGCATCATGTGCCCGAGCATGTGCACGCTGAACAGCGTCTCCTGGTACGCGTTGATCGCGCCCCCGGTGACCCACACCAGACCCAGCATCCCCAGGATCCAGAAGACCGTGCGGTGGATCGGCCAGGCGTCGCCGCGCCTGCGCAGCCGCAGCACCCCGAGCACGTAGAGCACGATGCCGAACGCGGCCGCGACCGCCCAGATGAGGTCGATGTTCCACGCGGTGATCCAGCGGATCGGCGTCAGCTCCGGCGGCAGCGGGGAGCCGGTGAGGATCTCGGCCGGTGTGCGCACGGTCGCCACCTCGAGTCCGGTGGGCGGAGCGGTGCGGGACAGCGCCGTGGCGAGGCCGGAGGCGATCCCCATGAGCGCCAGCTCCAGGAGGACCAGCGTCCAGAACGGGCCGGATCCGCCCGCCTCGAGCTTCGGGATGAGCCGGGTGCGGTAGCGGGCGCCGAGCGCGCCGAGCAGGATCAGCACGATCGCCTTGGCGACGATGAGGCCGCCGTAGGGCGTAAGCAGGCCGGCCCAGTCGCCCACCGCGACGATGGATCGCGCGACGCCCGAGACCGCCACCACGACGTAGGCGGCGAGAGCGAGGGAGGAGTAGCGGCGCACGACGGCTGCGAACGTGAGGGCGCCCTTGGTCTTCTTCGCGCCCGCCGACTTGTGTGCGCCCTTCGCTCCGGGCGTCACCGCGGTCTTCGCGCCGCTCTTGGCCGCGTTCTTCGCCACGGCGGTGCTCGCGCCGGAGCGTCCGGTCTCGGCGAGTTCGCTGCGGGATCCGCGCAGCACGATCAGCAGCACGAGGCCGCCGATCCACACCGCGGCGCCGATCGTGTGCAGCAGCAGCGAGTTCACGGCGGCGTCGTGGCCGCTGAGCTCGCCCGCGTGCCCCTGCGTCGCGAGCGGGATGAACGAGGCGGCGGCGAGGATCGCCGTGAGCAGTGTGGCGGTCCAGCCGCGGAAGGCGAAGGCGGCGATCGTGATGACGGCGCCCGCGAGAACCGTCATCAGCCACGCCTGACCGAGGGGCAGTTCCAGCAGGAACCGGCCCAGTTGCGCGCCGAACTCGGGCCCCGCGCTGAGCTTCACGCCGAGGGTCTGCAGGAACGTGAACAGGCCCGCCACGGCGCTCGCCACGGTGTAGACCGCGGCGCCGATGGACGCGGTGTCCAGCGCGATCTCGAACGACCGCGCCCCGCTGCGCAACGAGAAGAGCGCCAGCACCAGGGATCCGAGCATCGCCGCCGCGCCCAGGTTGCTGATCGTCTTCACGACGGGCAGGCCCCAGCGCACCACGGGTCCGGGATCGAGCAGCAGGTTCGGCGCCGCGCCCCCGCCGAAAGCGAGCCCGGCGACGACGGCGAGGATCGCGGCCCCGATGAGGATCACGGGACCGGCGATGCGCAGGGTCGGGGATCCGGCGGGCAGGGCGGAGCGGGCGGCATCCGACCCGGTCTCGGGGCGGACCCCGGTGGCGGGGCGATTCACCCCTCCAGCCTATTCCGCTGTCGCTCGGGGTCTGCCGGGAGCGGGCTCGCCCGACGCTCGCACCCAGTTCTCGGGGCGCATCCCCTCGTTTTGGGGCGCCGTACGCCGCGTTCCCCGCTCCTCACGCGCCCCGAACGGGAGAAGTGCGCCCCAAAGTGGCATCGTGCGCCGGCAACCTTCGCGCCCACAGAACCCAACGGCGCAGCAGAGCCGGTGCACGCGAAAGGCCGCCCCTCCGGGGAGGGGCGGCCTTGCGAGGCGGAGCCGAATTACTTGACGGCAGCCTTGAGCTTGGAACCGGCGGTCACCTTGACGCGCTTGCCGGCCGGGATCTTGATCTCGGCGCCGGTCTGCGGGTTGCGGCCCGTGCGGGCGGCGGTCGCGACCTGCTCGAAGGAGATCCAGCCCGGGATCGAGACCTTGCTGCCCTTGGCAACAGCGTCCGAGACCGTGGCGAACAGGGCGTCGAGAACGCCGGAGACGGCAGCCTGGCTCTGGCCGGTGGCGCTGGCGATGCTCGCGACGAGCTCGGTCTTGGTGATGGACTTGTCAGCCATTTCATCCTCCAGCGACGGGATCCCGTCGCTTCGTATCAGAGTTCCGGATGGGCGGATGCCCCCCGTTGGTCGAACGACCGCCTTGAATGTATCAACCAAACCCCGGTTTTCCGCGTCATTTCGCGGGTTTTGACGTTTTGCGGCGGCGTGTCGCGCCTCATCCGTCACTCCAGTCACAGGTCGGATCCGGAATCCCGACATGCAGAAGGGGCGGGGATCCGAAGATCCCCGCCCCTGATTCCCTGAACTCAGGGAAGAAGACTGCTTACCAGCTCGACTTGGTCACGCCGGGCAGCTCGCCACGGTGCGCCATGTCACGGAAGCGGACACGCGAGATGCCGAACTTCGTGAGGACACCGCGGGGGCGGCCGTCGATGGCGTCGCGCGAACGGACGCGGGCCGGCGACGCGTTGCGCGGAAGCTTCTGCAGACCGACGCGGGCGGCCTCGCGGGCCTCCTCGGTCGCGTTCGGGTCGACCAGGGTCTTCTTCAGCTCGGCACGACGCTCGGCGTAACGCTCGACGACGACCTTGCGCTGCTCGTTGCGCGCGATCTTGCTCTTCTTAGCCATGGATCAACGCTCCTCTCGGAATTCGACGTGCTTGCGAACCACCGGGTCGTACTTCTTCAGCACGAGGCGGTCGGGGGTGTTGCGGCGGTTCTTCTTGGTCACGTAGGTGTACCCCGTGCCCGCGGTCGAACGCAGCTTGATGATCGGACGGATGTCCTGTGCCTTCTTGGCCATTAGAGCTTCACACCCTTCGCCTGGAGGTCCGCGACAACCTTCTCGATGCCCCGGGCGTCGATCACCTTGATGCCCTTGGCGGACACGTTCAGCGTGATCTTGCGACCCAGCGACGGAACGAAATAGGTCTTCTTCTGCACGTTCGGGTCGAAGCGGCGCTTCGTCCGACGGTGCGAGTGCGAGATGTTGTGACCGAAACCGGGAACTGCTCCGGTCACCTGGCACACTGCTGCCATGATGACTCCTTCTCTACCGTGAGGCCGGACGGCCTCACCCAAGATCCCTTGTCTGCACGCCTCTCCCCCGCCCGATCGCTCGGCATGGAGGGGGAGGCACACGAACTGCGCACAGGAGTGTGCGCAGACAAAGAGCTACTCTAGCACGGATCCGAACCCGGGCGTGTCGGCGCGATCGCCGTCAGCGTGCCACCGCCGTCGACTCGCGAACGACGAGCGTCGGCTCGATCTCGATGCGGCTCTCGTCGAGCTCATCGCCGCGAATGCTCCGCAGCAGCAGCTCCACGGCGAGCCGCCCCATCTGCTCGTACGGCTGCCGCACCGTGGTCAACGGCGGGTCCGTCAGCAACGCAGCACGCTCGTCGTCGAATCCCGCGATGGACACGTCCTCGGGGACACGCAGCCCTTCGGCCCGCACCGAGCGGATCGCCGCGACAGCCATCAGATCGGCGACGCAGAACACCGCGTCGACCCCCAGGCCGTCGGCCAGGGCGCGGCGCAGCTCGGGCCACTCCTTGGCGGTCTCGTCGAAGGGCGACGCGCAAGGGATCACGAGCGCCTCATCGAAGGCGACTCCGGCTTCCTCGAGCGCGTCCCGGTACCCGGCGAGGCGCTCGTCCACGAACAGCCCGTCACCCCAGTTCGCGACATCCGCTGAGTTGAAGTCGGTGACGAGCATCGCGATGCGGCGCCGCCCCTGGGCGATCAAATGGCGCACCACCTCACGCGCGCCGTGCCGGTTGGCCACGGAGACCGTGGGGAACCGCACCGTCCGGCTGGTGTCGTCGATGGCGACGGCGGAGAGCGCGGCATCGTCGCAGGCTCGGCGCACTCCGTCCTGATCGGGCACGCTGATCACCACGACACCTTCGGTGGGCACGTTCGCCAGGCTCCGCACGACGGACGCCGCTCCGCCCGCAGCGCCCGCCACAGGGTGCACGAGCAGTTGGTAGCCCTCCTCGGCGGCGGCCGCGAACGCAGCCCGCACCACGGGCTCCCACCAGCCCCAGGCGGCGTCCGGGACGACGACGCTGATCGCCTGGTATCCCCCGGAGCGCAACGCCCGCGCAGCGACGGACGGGCGATAGCCCAGTTCCCTCGCGATCGTGCGCACCCGGTCACGAGTGACTTGGCTCACGTCGGGATGATCGCCGAGCGCACGGGACACCGTCGCGACACCGACTCCAGCCGCAGCCGAGACATCGGCCAGCGTCACTTTCCGCACCTTCGACCCCTTCCGGATCCTTCCCGGTGATCATGGACTTGACGACACGCCCGGGTTCGCCCTACCTTATCGGTACCGCTACCGCAAACGTTACCGGTAGCGTTTCCAATCGCTCGATGTTGAGGATCCCATGACCGCTTCCCCACTGCCGGAGACCGGCGTCGCAGTCCGGCCCGTCCGCCCGGCGTTCGTTCTGATCTACGCCCTGGCCATGTTCGGCATCTGGATGTCGATCATGCTTCCGGCATCCGTGACGCTCGCGCTGCGCATCTCGCAGATCGATCCGGACGGCAAGACGACAAGCTATTCGATCGCCGCCGGCGTGGGAACGCTCGTCGCTCTGATCGCCAACCCGCTGTTCGGTCGCCTCAGCGATCGCACCCGCAGCAGGTTCGGCCGCCGGCGCCCGTGGATCGTCGTGGGCCTCGCGGGCACGATCGTCGGCGCCGTGATCATCGGGCTCAGCAGCTCGTTCCCACTGCTGCTGCTCGGCTGGATCATCATGCAGGCCTTCGTGAACGCGGCGATCGCCGCCGTGCTCGCCATCGTGCCCGACCGGGTGCCCGAGAAGCAGCAGGGCATCGTCGGTGCACTCAGCGGCACCGCATCCTCCGCCGCAGTGCTCGTCGGCGTGTTCTTCGTGCAGTGGTTCCCCGACAGCGTGATCGCCCAGTTCGGCCTGCCGGTGATCGTGGCGGTGTTGTTCTCCGCGCTGCTGATCGTGATGTTCCGCGATGACGCCCCCGCGCCCGCCGACATGCCGCCGTTCAGCGTCAAGGAGTTCTTCGGCAGCTTCTACATCGACCCGCGACGTTCCCCCGACTTCGCGAAGTTCCTCGCCGCACTGTTCCTGATCGCTTGTGGCATGGGCGTCATCTCGACCTACACCGTCTACCTGCTGCAGGATCGTGTCTCCCCGCCCGAGGCGGAGCTGCCCGGCCTGATCACGCTCGCATACGTCATCCCCGGCATCATCGCCGTCGCCAGCGCCCCGCTCGCCGGATGGCTGAACGACCGCACCGGACGCCGAAAGGTGATCCTCGGAATCGGCGCCCTGTTCGTCGTCGCCGGGCTCGTGATGCTGGCCTTCGCCGATACCGTGCCGCTGTTCATGGTCGGCCTCTCCCTGTCCGCAGGCCTCGGCACCGGCATCGCGTACGGCGGCTACATCGGCTTCGCCGTGGCCACCATGAACGACCCGGCCACGGCAGCCCGTGATCTCGGCGTCGTGAACATCGCGCTCTCGCTGCCCTACTCCGTGATGCCGTTCATCGCCCCCCTGCTGCTCGGCATCGGCGGCGGAGTGGCGAACTACCCCGCGCTGCTGCTCGTCAGCGCCGCCCTCACGTTGCTGGCGTTCGTGCCGATGCTGCTCGTGCGCTCCACCCGCTGACGAATCCGGAGAAGAACCGATGAACGACTACCAGGATCCCTCCCTGCCGATCGATCGCCGTGTCGAGGACCTGCTTCGCCGGATGACGGTCGCCGAGAAGGCCGCCATGATGTTCCACCCGTCCACCGCTCCCGCGGGCGACGGACTCAGCGAGACGGAGGCCCTCGCCGCCGCCGAGCGCTACGCCGGCGCCGTCGGCATCAGCCATTTCAACGTGCTCGGCGGGGAGGACAGCGCCGCCGTCGCCGAGTGGCACAACACCCTGCAGGAGATCGCCGAGTCGACCCGGCTCGGGATCCCGATCACTCTGTCCTCGGATCCTCGGCACGGCTTCCGCAGCAACCTCTTCACCGGGCAGGCGCTGGACAGTCTGTCCCGCTGGCCCGACTACCCGGGGATCGCGGCGATCGGCGGGCTCGACGCCGCCCGCACGTTCGGCGACACCATGCGGCAGGAGTTCCTCGCGATGGGCATCCGGGTGCTGCTCGGCCCCATGGCCGACATCTTCAGCGAGCCGCGCTGGTCGCGCGGGTCCGGCACCTTCGGCGAGGATCCGGAGCGCGTCGCCGACCTGACCGTCGCATTCATCGAGGCGCTGCGCGGCGGACCAGAGCTCGGCCCGGAGTCGGTCGCCGCCGTCGTCAAGCACTTCCCCGGCGGTGGCCCGCAGCTGCGGGGCGACGATGCGCACGACCCGCGCTACCCCGAGCAGGTCTATCCGGGCGGGCAGCAGGAGCTGCACCTGCGCCCGTTCGAGCGCGCCTTCGCGGCCGGAGCCACCCAGGTCATGACCTACTACGGCAAGCCGGTCGGCACGGCGTGGCCCGAGGTCGGGTTCGCGTTCAACGCGCCCGTGGTGCAGGACATCCTGCGTCGCCGACTGGGCTTCGACGGCGTCGTCGTCACCGACTGGAACCTGCTCGAGGCCGAACCCATGGGTGATCTGCAGTTCGGCCCGAATGGATGGGGGCTGGAGCACCTCACCCCGGGCGAGCGCGCGGCGATCGCGATCGACGTGGGCGTCGATCAGTTCGGTGGAGACCGCAATGCGGCTCTGATCGAGGAGCTCGTCGATTCCGGCCGGATCCGGGAGTCGCGGCTCGACGAATCGATCCGGCGGCTGCTGCGGGAGAAGTTCCGTCTCGGAGTGTTCGAGCACCGTCGCGTCGACGTCGCCCGCACTCGGGAGATCTGCGGATCGCCGGAGTTCACCGCCCGCGGGGTGCGTGCGCAGGCGCAGTCCCTGGTACTGGCGACGGCGGACGCGCCGGTGCTCGCGACCGGTGCACGGGTGCTGCTCGACGGTGTCGCGGCGCAGGCCGCCCGCGACGCCGGCCTCGTCCCGGTGACGGATGCCGCCGAGGCGGACGCGATCGTGGTGCGTCTGGACGCGCCGTTCACCCCGGGCCGCGGATCGCTCGGTGACTTCTTCCACGGTGGCACGCTCGCGTTCGACGACGAGATCCTCGAGCGACTGACGGCATACGCATCGGTCGCGCCGGTCTTCGTATCGGTGTACCTGGAGCGCCCCGCAATCCTCGGCCCCCTGGTCGAGGTCGCCGCGGCGGTCGTCGGCGATTTCGGCGCGAGCGATGCCGTGCTGCTGGCGGCGTTGCAGGGCCGGGCGGCGATCACCGGTGCGTTCCCGTTCGACATCCCGGCATCGATGGAGGCGGTCGAAGCATCCCGCGAAGACGTGCCCTTCGATACCGCGGAGCCGCGCTTCCACACCGGTTTCGGCGTGCGGCGCGCGCAGAGCGCAGGCTGAGCCCGCACCGGCTCGGCGGAGACGGCCGGTCGCGCGGTCTCCGGGATCAGCGTGCGGCGGCCTCGGCGGCTCCGCGCCCCCAGCGGAACGGGGACACGGTCGGATCCCCGGGGATCCAGAACCGCCAGGGGAACGCGTCCGTGCCGGCGTGACCGGCGACGCCCACCCGCGGGCCGGAGGCGATGTCGGCGAGCGGCTCCGCGAGCCACAGCTCGGCAACCGCACCGGCCCGCGGCCGCCCGGTGATCGCGTCGATGCCGTCGTGCTGCGGGTGCCGCAGGCCCGAGGCCTGCCCGAACCGCCCGGGGCCGCGAGCCAGGTCGCGCCGCTGGGTCGCGCGGAGCGGCAGCACACCGCTCTCAGGATCGATTTCCTCCGGGGGCGCGATCCGCTCCGTTCTCGGTGACTTCGGCGAATCCACCCTGAGAACGGGAAACAGCCCGCGCCGCACCGCCGCCACCTCGACACCCGTCTCCACCTCGCCGGCACGCAGCAGCACACCGCCGGCCACTCCGTCCGGCCCGCACACCACGTTCACGCACGAGTGGATGCCGTGGCTGAGGTAGACGTACAGATGCCCGGGCTCGCCCCACATCGTGGCATTGCGCGCGGTACGCCCCATCCGGGCGTGCGATCCGGGGTCGTGCCGGTCGCCGACGCCCTTGCCGTGGTAGGCCTCGACCTCGGTGATCCGCAGCTGCACCTCCGCGCCGTCCACGAGCGTGCGCAGCCGGGCGCCGAGCAGACGCGGCGCCACCTCGAGCGGCAGCGCCAGTAGGTCCTCCCGCGTCGCGCGGCGCAGCCCCGCACCGTCGGATCCGCTCCTGCTCGTGCCGCCGCGGCGGGCGTCGGATCCGGTCATCGGCTGGCGGACCCGGTCATCACCGGTGCGGCGCCTGCGCGCACCACGAGGGGTCGAAGCCCGCCAGCACCACGAGCTCCTTGCCGGTCTTCGTGTCGACGATGTGCGTCTGCATCGTGGTCGGCAGCGGCAGCAGCGACTGGTCGTACGGGTTGTTGACGAGCTTGGGAGCCACCACGATCGCACTGTACTGCCCGCTCGGCGACGGGCAGGCCTGCATGATCGCATCGGATCCGGTCACGCTGAACAGCTTCGTGGCTTTGCCGTCGTCGCCCACGCGCGTGACGATCTGTCCGGTCGGCAGTCCGGTGGCGTCTCGGGTGGCGACCTGTCGCAGCGTTCCGCCCGGGAAGGGGGCGATCGTGCCGGGCACGCCGAAGTCGGGCGTGGAGGCCGCCAGGGGCTTCTCGGATCCGTCCGCGAGATTCAGCTCGACGAGGTCGTTGCCGCGGCTCACGATCGCCGTGTAGGTGCCGCGGGAGATGCCCTCGACGGTCTGCGCGGCGCCGAGGGCGGTCGGCTTCGCCTTCGCGTCGGCGCGGTCCTCGACGTACAGCGCGCCACTGAAGTCGATGAACAGGGCCGAGGACGAGTCGGGCACGAACGCCCACTGGGCGATGCTCGGCATCTTGTCGCCGACCGTGACGATCTGCGGCTCGCCGTCGCCCGTGAGCGACTGGGTCACCAGGATGCTCGCCCGGCCGCTGGTCGCGCTGATGCCCTTGTCCGTGAAGGTGTATCCGACCAGGTTCCCGCGTTCCGACACCTGCAGGTTCGAGAGGAACCCGGCGCCGGGCAGCTTCAGCTGCCGCTGGTTCTTGCCCTTCCGGTCCATCACCAGCAGCACCGACGCGCCGTCCTTCTCGGTCGCCACCACGAGGTGATCGGCGGTGGCCCGGAAATCGTCGATCTTCTCGTGCTGCACCACCGGGACCGCGTTCTTGCCACCGAGATCGGTGAGGAAGATCGTGTCGTCGCCGTCGGCGTTGCGCTGGAGCAGGAAGATCGTCGACTTCGGCGTCTGGAAGGTCGCCTGCAGCGTGCTCTGGCGCTGCTTGTCGGTGCCGGTCGCGTCCTTCACGGTGACGGTGTAGTTCGTGTCGTCGTCGAGCGGCACGGTGAAGCGGATCCCGAGGTTGCGCCCCGACGTGTCGACCGTGAACGGAGCCTGCGGACTCACGGTCACCTGCTTCGGATCCACCTTCGCCAGCGGCTGGCTGGCGGTGATGATCATGCGGGTGCCGGAGGCGTCGATCGCGGACTGCGCGTCGATCTTCACGCTGCTGATCCGCGGTCCCTGCAGCAGCGTGATCACCCCGAACGCCGCGACCACGACGACGAGCACTGCGATCACCGCGCCGAGGACCAGCGGGAACCGTCGGCGGCGCTTGACGGGTTCCGGGGTGGGATGCGGCTGCCACTCCGGCGCCTGGAGCCGTGGATCCGTCGGAGGTTCCTCGACATGCGCGTCGTCCGGCACGAGGGGCGGGTCCTGTTGATGCACGCGCGTGGCCGCTGGCGCAGCGGGCGCCGGGGCCGCATCCGGGCCGCCGGTCGTGTCCGAGCCGCCGGTCGAGCCCTGACCTGTTTCGTCCCTCGAGACGCTCACGCCCGATGGCCCGTTCGGGGTGCGTCGCGGGCCCGGCCTCGCGTCGAAGACCTGCTCGGGCGCGGCGGAGCGGGTGACCGGCTCTTCCGCGGCCGGCACGGCGGGGATCCGCGGAGCCTCCGGGACATCCGCGGCAGCCGGAACCCCGGGCGTCGCAGGTGCCGGCGCGGAATCACCGGGAGCAGCCGGCTCGGCGCCCTCCGGCGCCGACGCGGAGCCCTCCGGCGCCGCGGGCTCCACGGCAGCCGCCTCCTCCGCGGCGCGGCGCGCGCGCAGCTCGGCGCGGGTGAGGGGGTGATCCGCGTCGTCAGTGCTCATAGGGGTCCTTCGGCTCCGGGATCTTCGACACACTGGCCGGCACGATCGAGAGCTTCCCGTCCGCACTCGCGCGGACGGTCCCCTTCACCTGGATCCAGTCGCCCACAGCGTACTGTCCCTGCCAGCCGCTGATCTGCACGGGCACCGACGCGGGCTGCGCGTCGAGCACGCAGTGCGTGATGACCATGCGGGTGAGGTGCGCCTGATCCTTCGCGGATCCGCTGGGCGTCAGGAAGCCCGTGAGGGTCACCGTGGATCCGTCGTACTTCTCGGGCCGGGAGCCCGTGGCGAACACGCTGGCCCAGCCGCCCACGCCGAACGTACTGGTGTCGGTGTTCGCCCCGAGGGCGACGTCGTCGGCGCCGGCGAACAGGACATTGCCCATGGGGGCGCGCTGCATCGCCATGTCCACCGAGAGGGATGCGGGAGGCAGCAGCAGCGCGCCGGCGACGACGCCGGTCGCGATCACTCCGCCGGTCGCACCCACCACGGCCCCGAGGACACGGCGCGAGGACGAAGCGTGCGCGTGATCGTGGTCGTGGCCGGCGTTGCCGTGATCGTGCCCGTGATCCTGCTCCGCGCCGAGCGGCAGCATGCACGACCACACGGCCCCGACGAGCGTCACGATCGCGGCGGCGACGGCGAACCACACGGTCTCGGGGCTGATGTAGAGGGTGAGTCGTCCCGTGAAGGCGAGGGCGAGGGTCGCGATCGCGAGCGCGGCCGCCAGGCCGGCGCCGAGCCAGCGGGTGCCGAGGGCCTGCGCGCGGGAGGGCCGGTGCGCGGTCGTCGTCTCAGGCAAGGATGTTCACCCCGATCCCCAGGGCGAAGCCGAACAGGACCACGATGCCGACGATCCCGGCAAGGGTGCGGGCGGTGAAGGTGGTGCGCAGCAGCGCCATCATCTTGATGTCGACCAGCGGACCCACCAGCAGGAAGGCGACGATCGCGCCCGGGGAGAATGTCGAGGCGAACGAGAGCGCGAAGAACGAGTCGACGTTCGAGCAGATCGCCACCGAGATGGCCAGCGCGATCATCGCGACGACCGACAGCAGCGGGTTCGAGCCGATCGCCAGCAGCACGTCGCGCGGGACGAGCACCTGCACGGCGCCGGCGAGCGCGGATCCGATGATCAGCGCGGGCATCACGGCGCGCAGCTCGATGAGGAACTGGGCGAGACTCCGGCGGATCCCGGATCCCTGCTCGTGCACGACCACCTCGCAGGTGTCGCGGAAGCGCGCGGTGAGCAGCGCGTCGGGATCCGGATGACGACTGTAGACCCAGCCGATCAGGTTCGCGACGAGGTAGCCGCCGACGAGGCGGGCCACGAGGATTCCGCCGTCGAAGCCGAAGGCGGCATGGGTCGTGAGGATCACGATCGGGTTGAGGATGGGCGCCGCGATCAGGAAGGTCAGCGCCTCCGCCGGCCCCAGGCCCCGCATCATGAGGCCGCGCGCGAACGGCACGTTGCCGCACTCGCACACCGGGATGAGCATGCCCAGCAGCGACAGCACGGCCCGGCGCGCCCAGCCGCGCTTCGGCAGCACGCGCTCGATCACGCCGGCGGGCAGCCACACCTGCACCACGATCGAGAGCAGCACGCCGAGGATCACGAACGGCAGCGCCTCGAACAGCACACTCAGCGACAGGGTGAGCCCGTCCTGCAGCCGGTTCGGCAGGCGGGCGGAGAACAGATGCGGCGCCAGCACGTCGATCGCGATGAGGGCCGCCACCACGGCGACGCCGATCGCAGCGCCGATGAGCGCCGCGCGACCGGACAGCCGCGGCGGTGGGGTGCGCAGCGCGTGCGGAGTCGCCGCGCCGTCTCGTGCGGCAGTCGCACGGCGGCCGGGGGTCGTCAGGGTCACGCGGGGATCACTCCTGGGCGGCGTTCGCGCAGCTCGCGCACAGTCCGAAGATGTCGACGACGTGCTCCGCGTCGCGGAAGCCGTGCAGGGCCGCGGTGCGCTGCGCCCACTGCTCGACGTCGGTGGCCTCGATCTCCACGGTCATCCCGCAGGAGCGGCAGATCAGGTGATGGTGGTGGCCCTCGCTGCTGCACGCGCGGTAGAGCGCCTCGCCCTCGGGGCTCTGCAGCGAATCGGCCTCACCCGAGGCCGCCAGCCCGGCAAGGGCGCGATAGACGGTCGCCAGGCCGATGCCGGTGTTGGCCTCTCGAAGCGCCTGGTGCAGCGTCTGCGCGCTGACGAATCCGCGCACGTCGGAGAGCTCTTCGCGCACGCGTTCGCGCTGCCACGTGTTCCGCTGAGCCATGCCTCGAGTCTAGAGCGGGGTTCTGGTCCGCGGCTGGGAGCGGCGTATCCGTGACCTCCGAGCGAGGATGGGGGTCGTTGAGCGAGGCCGCCGCACGGTCGTTGAGCGAGGTCGCGCAGCGACCGAGTCGAAACGCAGACCGAGACGAAACGCGGCGACCTTGCGAGATCACCGCGTTCCGTCTCACTCGCGCTACGCGCGTGTTCGCTCAACGACCCCGGGAAGGGTCAGGCCTCGGCGCCCTCCGCGGATGCCTCGGCCTCTGCAGACCCCTCCGCTTCCGCGGCGGCGGGAGCGGATCCGGAGGCCTCGCTGCCGAGAGCGCCGTCGGGGCGGATCAGCTCGCGCACCTCGGCCATGAAGCTGGTGAGCTGCTGCTGCTGCCAGCGCAGCTGACGGGCGCGGTCGTCGGCGTCGCGCACGACGTTGGCCGTGTGGGCGGTGACCATGTCGACGATCTTCTGCGACTTGGTGCGGGCGCGGTCGAGGGTCTCGCGGGCGCGCACCTGCGCCTCGGCCTCGATCGCGCTGGCCTGCGAGCGCATCAGGCGCTCGTAGTCCTCGGCCTTGGCCGAGATCCGCTCGGCGTGGGCGAGCGAGGAGGCGACCTGCTCGTTGGCATCGGCGGTGATGCGCTCGGCGTGCGCGACGGCCTGGTTGTGCAGTACGAGGAACTCCTGCTGGGCGTCGTCCTGGCGGCGCGTGAGGGACTCCTCCATCTCCAGCACGCGCGCGTTCATCTCGCGCACCTCGCGCTCGGCCGAGACCCGCAGATCGGTCGTCTCGCGGGTGACCATCGCACGCAGCGCGGCGGCGCCCTTCTCGGCCTCCGTGCGGATCGAGTGCGCCTCCTGCTCGGCGTGGTTCACCTTCTCGGCGGCGTGCGCGGCCTCGCGCTCGACCTGCGCCGTGTGCGCGGTGAACTCGGTCTCCATCTTCAGACGCACCTGGTCCGCGTCGCGCTCGGCCTGCGCCGTGATCCGTGCGACATCGGCGTCGAGCTCGGCGCGCTTGGCGGCGGCCTCGTCGCGGGCGGCCTCGAGCAGGCGCTCCGCCTGCACCGCGGCGTTCTGGATCAGGACGCTGGCCTGCTCCTCCGCCACGCGCAGCACGGTCTCGAACTGCGAGCGCGAGGTGGCCTCGTCGATGTCCTCCTGGGATCCGGCCAGGGCCGTGCTCAGCGACTGGATCTGCTGCGCCGACTCGGCGATCTTCGCGTTCGCCGTCGCGAGGTCGGACTCCAGCTGTGCCGCGCGCTTCTCATGCGCGGCGGTGGCCTTCTCCAGGTCCTGGCGGTGCTTCTCCGTGACCTTGCCGAGCTCGCCGCGCAAGTGGGCGTCGGCCTTCGCGCCCGACTCGGTCGCCCGCCGCAGTTCCTCGGTGAGCGCGGTCAGATGCGCGTCGACCTCGGTCTTGTCGTAACCGCGGAAGCCGATCGTGAAGGACTGCTGCGTCGTCGGGTTGTCCAGCAGCTGATCGAAGAAGTCGCCCTGGGGGGCCTTGTCCTCGGTTGCTCGGTCCTCAGTTGCCTCGGCCACGTGCCGCGCCTTTCTGTTCGCCCCTCCTGCTCCGGGGCAGGGGGGATGCGCCAGGAGGATGGATGCGGAGGGGGAATCGCGTCGTCCGGCGCCCCTGGGTGCGGGGTCCGCGATCCGCGCGAGTCCTGAAGATCCTAACCCGCCGTTCCGTTGTGCCGACAGGGTCGGTGCACGGCCGGACGCGGAACGATCGCCTGGCGGATCGCCGCATCGACGACCGCGGTCCGGGCGCGGAATCGTTCCTGACCGTTCTCAGGATCATCTGTCGGAATCGGGCGCCCCGCACGTGACTTTCCGCTCGAAGGCGGACCCCGTCCTGAGAACGGTCATCGCGGAGAGCGCGACCGCAGGAGATCTTCACCCGGCGTCGAGCTGGATCCCGGCGATCACCGCGTGGATCGCGACCTCGGCGCGTCGACGCTGCTCCGCCCGGCCCACGCCCGCGAGCGGTCCGCGCAGGCAGAGCTCCGCGAAGCCGTGCACGGTGGCCCAGCACGCCCACGCGGCGTCATCCCGGCGCTCCGCGGAGAGGCCACCGGCTGCGACGAGATCGTCGAGCGCGGCCGTCAGCGCGACGAACGCGGGCGCCTGCCGCACCGTAGCGGGATCCGGCGGCCGGATCCCGAAGAAGACCACCGCGAACCAGCCCGGCTCATCCAGGGCGAAGTCGACGTAGGCGGCGCCGATCCGCTGCAGCCGCGCGGCCGGAGAGCGGTTCGGGGCATCGGTCATCGCGGCGGCCAGGCCCTGCTGGATCGCCGCCGCCGTCGCGTCGAGCAGCGCCGCACGGTTCGGGAAGTGCCGGTACGCGGCGTTCGGCGAGACGCCGGCCCGACGGGTCGCCTCGCGGATCGTCACCGCCGCGGGCCCGCCCTCGCGGCCGAGGTCGACGGCTGCCTGGACGAGGGCGGTCGCGAGATCGCCGTGATGGTAGGCCACCGGATCCCCTCTCGCTTCGTCCCCCGCAGCCCTTGTCCTGGCGGGCGCACATGTGTACGGTGTGAACATAGCAGATGTGGACGCCGTGAACATCGGCGCCGCCGCCGCGAACGGAACGACCATCGGAGGAAGTCATGACCGCTCTGCCCCCCGTCGTCGACGAGCAGACCTGGCGCGAGGAGCTCGCGAAACTGCGGATCAGGGAGAAGGCGGCGACCCGCGAGCTGGATGCGATCGCGGCCGCCCGCCGTCGGCTGCCCGCGGTGAAGCTGCCCGAGTACACGCTGATCGCCGAGGACGGCAGCCGGGTCACCCTGGCCGAGATCTTCGACGGGCACAGCCAGCTCGTGACCTACCACCACATGTGGACCGACGGCGCCACCTGGCAGTGCCCGGGCTGCACCGGCGGCACGGCGCAGTTCGCGCGTCCCGACATCGTGGAGCCGCTGGATGTGCGGTTCGTCGTCGTCACCAACGGGCCGATGGACGAGATCCTCGCGTACAAGAAGCGCGTCGGGAACCGCATGACCTGGTACTCCTCGGCGGCGTCGACCTTCGGCGCGGACATGGATGCCGGTCCGGGTGAGGGATTCGCGTACAACGTGTTCCTGCGCGACGGCGACGACGTCTACCGCACCTGGCACACGACGGGGCGCGGCGCCGAGCAGTTCATGCTCACCTTCGCGATCGCGGACGTGCTGCCGTACGGGCGTCAGGAGGTCTGGCAGGACGTCCCGGACGGCTGGCCCCAGCATGCGACGTATGAGGGATGGCCGGGATCGAAGGAGATCGCCGAGCGCTACGGCGATCCGGCCGCATAGCGGGATTCACGCGGTGCGCGGACTCGGCCGCGTCAGCGGTTCGTCCTCAACGGTGCGCAACGTGCGCAGCCAGGCGACCTTCTCGGCATCGTCCTCGCCAAGCGAGGACGGCATCGCCTCCCCCGTCACGGCGGAACGGGGCGGGAGCAGCGCGACGGCGATGGCCGTGGTGAGCGGAACGGCGAGCACGAGCCCGATCCCGCTGCACAGCGTGCGGACGACCTCCGTCGCGATGTCCTCCAGGCTCAGCAGGCTCACCATCGGCTGGTCGTACACGTAGAGCAGGAGCACGACGCTGAGGGATGCCCCCACATAGGCGAACACGATCGTGTAGATGGTGGACGCGATGTGGTCCCGTCCGATGCGCATCGCGCGGCCGAAGAGCTGCCGCCGAGAGAGCTCCGGGGCGACGGCACGCAGCTCCCAGACGGAGGAGCTCTGCGTGATCGTCACGTCGTTGAGCACGCCCAGGCCGGCGATGATGATCGCGCAGGTCAGCAGCCCTTGGAAGTCGACCTGCGGCACCATCGGCGCAAGGAAGCCGGCGCTCTCGTCGAGGCCGCTGAGCCGGGTGGTACCGACCGCCAGTTGGGCCAGGATCGCGGTGATGGCGACACCCGCCAGGGTCCCCGCAAGCGCGGCGCTCGTGCGCATGGAGACGCCATGCGCGAGATACAGCACGACGTAGAGGATCGCAGAGGACCCGACGAGGGCGATCGCCATCGCGGGCCCGGCGTGCAGCAAGGCGGGCAGCATGAACATCACGATCATGGCGCCGCTGAAGATCAGCCCGACGAGCGCGAGCAGGCCGCGGAGAAGTCCGACCACGAGCACGATCAGCACGAACAGTCCGGCCCAGACCGCGAGCGGTACGGTCCTGACCACGCCGAACGCCGCGATCCCCGGATCCACCCCGCCCGGCTGCGGGACGTTCGCGCGCCCCGGAACCTCGGTCACCCGCAGCTCGAGCCGGTCGCCGGGACGCAGACCCGCACGGGCGAACGGCCCGTTCAGCATGGTCGTGACCTTGTCTCCGGCACGGGCGCCGCTCTCGATCCTGACCTGGGCGATCAAGCAGGGCGCGGGGGCCGCACCTCCCGCAGCAGGGGCCGCCACGCCACCGGCGCCCGATTGACCACTGGGACCGGCGCCCGCTCCCCCGGAGCCGGTTGCCCCGCCGGATCCGCCGCCCGCCGATGGTGGCAGATCCGCGCAGTCGGTCAGCTTCACGATCTCGCCGGTCGGATAGGTCGTGCTCCGCGCGGACGAGGAACCGATCGCCACGCTTCCCGGACGCGTCGGGGACGGCCAGAGCAGCAGCAGCCCGACGATCGTCACCACCCCGACGACGATCAGGGTCGTCAGCAGAATGCGCCGGGGAGTGCGCGCTACCCGAACCTGACGGATCGCGGCCGTGTCATGTCCGTGCCCGTGTCCCATCGCCGAACTCCTCCACTCGCCCCGGGAGGATTGTCCCCCCGGGAAGACCGGTCGCGCGGCACGCGGTGAGGTGCGGCGGCGCGACGGTCGATCACGGCTGGCGCACCGCCGCCTCGGGTCGGGTCGCCGCGCGCACGACGCGATCCCGACGGGATCCGATCGCGCGACAGACGAGGTAGATCACGAACGAGACCGTCGTGATGTACGGGCTCACCGGGAGCGTCCCCATCACGGCCAGGAGGATACCGCCGACCGCGGACGCCACCCCGAACACGGCCGCCAGCACCGGAACCGACAGCGGGCCGGAGCGCACCCGCATGGCGGCGGCGGCCGGTGTCACGACGAGCGCCATCACCAGCAGCGCGCCGATGATGTGCACCGCGACCGCCACGACCAGACCGAGCAGCAGCATGAACGCGAAGGAGACGCCGACCGTCGGAACGCCGCGCGCGGCGGCCGACTGCGGGTCGAGCGAGTCGAAGCGCAGCGGCCGCCAGATGAGCAGCAGGCCCACCAGCACGAGGGCGCAGATCCCGGTCAGCCAGCCGAGCTGGTCCGACTGCACCGAGACGATCTGCCCCGTCAGAAGACTGAACCGGCCCGCCGCGCGCCCGCTGTAGAGCGAGAGGGCGAGGATCCCGATGCCGAGACCGAACGGCATGAGCACGCCGATGATCGAGTTGCGGTCGCGCGCGCGAGCGCCCAGCCAACCGATGATCGCGGCGGCGATCAGGGAGCCGACGATCGAGCCGGTGACGACGTCGACGCCCACCAGCAGAGCGACAGCAGCGCCCGCGAAGGACAGCTCGCTGATGCCGTGCACCGCGAAGGCCATGTCGCGCTGCATCACGAAGACGCCGATGAGACCGCCGACGAGGCCGAGCACGGCTCCCGCCCAGACCGAGTTCGAGACGAGTGCGAGGATCTCGCCGTACTGGGAGAGGCCGCCGAACATGGCCTGGCCGATGTCCGCGAGGTTCATGCGGCCGCCTCCCCGTCCGGTCCGACATGGTTGTGATGATGCGCGGCGCTCTCCGCATCGGGCGCGCCGACGACGACCAGCCGACCGCCGACCTCCGAGACGAAAACAGGAACCCCGTAGAGGTCCGAGAGCACTCGCGTGGTGAGCACCTCGTGTGGTGTGCCCAGCGTGAACCGCCCGTTCGCGAGGTACAGGATCCGGTCGACGATGTCGAGCACCGGGTTGATGTCGTGGGTGACGAGAAGCACACCGGCACCGGTGCGGCGGTGCCGATCGATGAGCTCCACCACTGCTCGCTGATTGGCCAGGTCGAGGCTGGTCAGCGGCTCGTCGCAGAGAAGCAGCCCTGGGTCGTCGGCGAGCGCCTGGCCCACACGCAGCCGCTGCTGCTCGCCGCCGGAGAGAGTGCCCGCGGGGCGATCCGCGAAGGAGTCGGCTCCCACCGCCGCGACCAGCGCGTCGATCCTGGCGCGGTCACCGCGGCGCGGGATCGGCAGGCCGAACCGGTGCCCGTCGACGCCGAGCGCGACGAGGTCGCGGCCCCGCAGCGATGTCTCGGGCGGCAGCGGGCGCGCCTGCGGGAGGTAGCCGATACGGCGGTTGCCGCGCCGACGCACCGGCTGCCCCGCCGCCTCGATGGTGCCCTCGGAGAGCTGCTGCAGACCGAGGATCGCGCGCAGCAGCGTGGTCTTGCCGGTGCCGCTGGGGCCGAGCACCGCCACGAGCTCGCCCGCGGCCACATCGAGGTCGAGTCCGCTCCACAGCTCTCGGTCGTCCCGGCGGATGCCGGCACCGCGGATCCGCAGCAGCGGAGCGGCCGGAGACTCGGCGGGAGAGGTCACTTGTCGAGGTTACGCGAGAGCGTGTCGATGTTGTCCTTCATCCAGGACAGGTAGGTCTTGCCGTCCGGCACCAGCTCGGTGACCTCCTGCACGGGCACACCCTTCTCTTTCGCGACGCCGATGACCTTCGTGGTCTCGGCACCACCGGCCTGGGCGTTGGCGAACAGCGCCTTGACCTCACCCGACTCGACGAGGTTCGTCGCTTCGAGGAGCGTGGCGGGCGGGACGTCCTGCCCCTCCTCCACCGCGTGACTGAAGGCCTCTGGCGTCACGTTCACCAGGCCCGCGGCCGCCGTCAGGTACAGCGGAACCGGCTCAGTGACGAAGATCTTCTCGCCCTGATGGGCACCCTTGATCGTCGTGAGCGAGGAGTTCAGCCCGGCGAGACCCTGCTGGAAGGTCGCGAGGTTCTTCTCGAAGTCGGCCTTGTGCTCGGGGGCGATGCCGCTGAGCTCGTCGGCGACCTTCTTCGCGACATCCTCGACGACCCCCGTGTCGTACCAGACGTGCTCGTTGAATCCCTCGGCGGTCTTCATGCCGTCCTCACCCTTCGGCCAGCTCGGCGCGAACGTGACCGCGGTGACGACAGGAGCCTTGCTCCCCGACTTCGAGACGAGGTCGCCGAAGAACGAGTCATAGCCGCCGCCGTTCTCCAGGATGAGCTTCGCGCCGCGGACCTTCAGCTGATCCGCGGCAGTCACCTCGTACTCGTGCGGATCCTGCGACAGAGAAGCGATGACGGAGGTGACCTCGACGTGATCGCCGCCGATCTCCTTCGCGACGTCGCCCCAGACATTGGTCGACGCCGTCACCGCGATGCTCCCCGCGCTGGATGAGGACGCGGGGCCGGCCGTCGAGGAACAGCCCGCGAGAGCGAGGATCGAGGCGACGGCGAGAGCGAGGGCGGCGAGGGGCTTCTGCATGTCCTCGACACTACGTTAAATGAGAATCATTATCAAAACGGAGCCAAAGGCATCGCCCACGCCTCCGCCGGCTGGAGCGAATCCTGCGAGTGGGGCGTCGATGACCGAGGCGATCGTCGACGCGAGTTCGGCGGCGCGGCGTTCGCCGCGAGATCCGGCCAACGCGCTCGTTCAGAACTCGTCCAGCGCCATGTCGGGTACTACTTGCCCATGCCGAGCGTCAGCCCCTCCGTGAGGCGGCGCCCGAGCCACAGATAGATCGCCAGCATCGGCAGCACCACGATGCACAGCCCAGCGAATAGGCCGCCCCAGTCGGCGCCCGAGTAGGTCTGCTGCTGAATGAACGAGATCAGCGCCACCGGCAGGGTGTACTTGTCGGTCGACTGGAGCAGCGTGAGCGCCAGCAGCGTCTCGTTCCAGTGCGAGATGACCTGCAGCACGAATGCGGTGAGGATGCCGCCCTTCGCGAGCGGCAGCGTTATCCGCCAGAAGGTTCCGAAGGCGGAGGTTCCGTCAAGCGCTGCGGCTTCCTCGAGTTCCCGCGGGAGGGAGCGGAAGAAGGCGATGAGAAGGAACACGGTGAACGGCATCGAGACACCGACGTAGACGATGTTGAGGCCGATCAGACTGTCGGTGAGGTACACCTCATTGAGCATCACGAACAAGGGGATCAGGATCACCTGCACCGGGATCCCCAACCCCAACACGAAGTACATCGTGAGCGCGTTCGTGAATCGGTTCTCCACCCGGCCGAGGTAGTAGGCGGCGGGGGCCGCGATCGCGACCGTCACGAACGAGGAGACCAGCGTCGTGCTCACGCTGTTGAGCGTCGCCGTGGCGAAGTCGCCGGCCGTCCATGCCGTCACGAAGTTCACGGGATCGAGCGAGGAGGGAAGCCCCCACGGATCGCTCAGGATCGAGCGCGTGTCACGGAAGGCCTGGATCACCATCCAGACCATCCAGGCGATATTCAGGGCGACGAAGGCCCACAGCAGCACCAGCCCGACTCCGCGCAGCACGCTGCGCTCGCGTCCGATCGCGGCGCCCCGGCGCCGACGGGGGCGGTCGGATCGGCCGGTCACGACCGCACGGGTGCTTGTCTCCTCCCGGAGCAGCTGGGCAGTGGTCATCAGGACTCCTAGATCTCGATCGCGTCGCGCCTCATCACGCGGCGCAGCAGGACGACGAGCATGGACACCAGGGCGAGCGACAGGATCGCGCTGGCGCTGGCCATGCCGTACGCAGGGATGGATTCGCCCGAGAATGCCGTCACGTACGTGTAGACGGCCGTGCTCCAGGTACGTGTGGGCGGGATGCCCTGGCCGGTCGAGCCGCCGAAGATCCAGATGATCTCGAAGATCTTGACCGAGGAGATCGTCCACAGCACCGCGCAGGTGCCGAACACGTCCCAGGTCAGCGGCAGGATCACGTAGCGCAGCCGCTGGAACGCGTTCGCACCGGCGAGGGCGCAGTCCTCGTAGTAGTAGGGCGGGATCCGGTCGACGCCGGCCATCAGGATCGTTGTGTAGTAGCCGGTGGTGATCCAGGTGAGCATCACCATGATCAGCGGAAACAGGTTCTCGGTCGCGAGCCAGGCCGGCGGATCCGTCACGCCGACCCAGCCCAGCAACCTGTTCACAAGACCGCCGGGGTTGAGCACGAAACCGGCGAGCACGCCGAAGATCATGGCGTTCACGAGGTGCGGGAAGAAGATCACGGAGCGGGCGATCTTGCGCCCTACCATGTCGCGCAGCACCAGGGTGAGGCCGAACGAGACCAAGAAGATCACGATGCCGACCACGAACAGCAGCAGCAGAGTGTTGCCGAAGGACTGTAGGAACAGCTTGTCACCGAACAGCTTGACGTAGTTGCCGAGACCGACGAACTCCATCGGACCGGCTCCGGCCCATTTGTGGAAGCTGATCCAGATCGCGTAGACGGAAGGGCCGACGAACAGCACCGAGTAGAACAGCAGCGCCGGACCCACGAAGGGGACGAAGAGCTTCTTGCGGGCGTTGTCGATGGCGTTGCCGCCGGGCCGGGACGCGCGACGCGAGCCCCGGCCTGCGGCGACCCCGGGCATCGCTGCCGTCTGGGTCATGAGTTCTGCTTCCAGTAGTCGGCCTGGCCCGACTTCATCGCGGCGATGAAGTCGGTCGCGGAGAGCTTGCCCTGTACGAGCTGGTCGATGGTCGGGTAGAGCAGCTTCTCCGCGTAGCCGGGGAAGGTGATCCCGTCGTTCTGCACGTAGAAGCCGTCGGCCGCATCGAGCGCCTTCTTCACCGAGTCGACCTCGGGACTGATGGCGGCATCCGCGCGGATGGGCAGGATCTTCGCGTCCGTGCCGAGCGCGTCCTGGTACTTCTTGTTCAGGAAGAACGAGGCGAACTTCTGCGCATTCTCGGCGTTCTTGGCCTTGGCCGGCACCGAGAACCCGATGAAGTCGGCCCGCGAGACCTGCTTGCCGCCGTCGACCGTGGGGAACGGGAAAGAAGAGTACTGGAAGCCGCTGGTCGCGTACGACGCCGTCTCGGTCGGGATCCAGGTGCCGTTGTAGAGCAGCGCGGCCTTGTTGTCCGCCCAGGCCTGCTGCTGCGCAGGCCACTTGCTCGCGTTGTAGCCGGAGATGAAGTAGCCGCCGTCAACGAGCTGCTGCACCATCTTCGCGGCCTCGACGGCGTCGGATCCCTCCCAGGCCTTGCCGGTCTTGTCCTCGGCGATCTTCTTCATGGCGCCGGGACCGGCGATGTGCACGAGCGCCGACGTGTACCAGTAGGCGTTGTAGCCGGAGACGTCGCCGTCGATGGCGAGCGGCACCTCGTTCGCGGCCTTGAGCGTGCCGAGCTCGGCGACGAAGTCGTTCCAGTCCTTCGGCGGCGCGGAGGCGAGCTCGGGATGCGTGGCGGCGTTGAACCAGATCGCATCGCTGGTGAGCGTGTACGGCAGCATCCACGGCGCCTTGTCGCCCTGACGCGTGATGTCGGTGTCGGCGAGGTACGCCTTCGGGATCAGGTCGGATACCTTCTTGCCGTCAACGTCCGCCCCGTACGCGGCGGCCAGCTCCTTGGCCTGCCCGCTCGTCGCGAGGACCGGGGCCAGTTTCGCGAACGAGCTGTCGATGAGGTCGGGGACGTTGTTGGTGTTGAGTGTCGGCACGACCTTCTTCACGCTGTCGCGACCCTGCCACTGCACGGTGACCTTGATGCCGGTCTGCTTGGTGAAGTCTGCGATCGCGGAGGCGAGCACCTTCTGCTGCGCCTCGCCTTCCTTCCACATCGACCAGTAGGTGAGCGTTCCCCCCGAGCCCGATCCGCCGCTCGTACCGGACGCGCATCCGGCGGCGGAGAGCGCGAGCGCGCTGATCAGGGCGAGGGCTGAGAGCTTTCGGATCTTCGCCATCGGATTTCCTTCCGTCTGAGAGGCATCGTCGCCTGTGTCGCACGACTCTCGCTCGATCGGAAAGAAGCATTCAAGGAGTAATCGCGAACTTGTCTCCTCGTTACTCCGGCAGCGACCGACGAATGCGTCGAAATGCTCCCTCCCGCACGCGAGGAATAGGGGAATACGTCTTTATTCCTCACTTTTCGAGGAACAGAATCAGAGGAGGTGCGACGGAGGGATCGTGATGGCAGGACAGCGCGGGACACCTGTGCGCGATGCAGAATCGCGGGGATTGAAGTTCGAGATCCTCGCCGATCAGCTGCGCCGCGGCATCCTGGCCGGCACCTGGACCGCGGGGCAGAAGCTCCCGACCGAGCAGGAACTCGCGAAAGAGACCGGACTGTCACTGACGACGGTGCGACGCGCGTTCGACGAGCTCGTCACCGAGCGCATCGTGGTGCGGCGGCAGGGGGCAGGCAGCTTCGTCGCTCATGCCCGGCCACGAGAGGAGCGCACCCGACGCCGCATCGGTGTGCTGCTGCCCGACACTCAGCTCTACTATCCGCGCGTGCTGCAGGGCATCGACGAGTCGCTGTCCGCGGCCGGGGCCTCCTTGCAACTGGCCACCTACCGCTACCAGCCCGAGCGCGAAGATGAGTCGATCGCGTCCCTCCTCGACGCCGGCGTCGACGGACTTCTGCTCGCACCGACCCTCACCGGGATCGAGGCCCCGCTCGCCCGCACCCGAGAGCTCATGTCGCTGCCCGTGCCGGTCGTCCTCGTGGAGCGCAGCCTGCACGGCGTCGGTCCCGCGGACACCACGGAGCACGTCTGCTCGGACCACGCCGGCGGCGCATACGACGCGGTCGGACACCTCGCCCTCCTCGGACACACCCGCATTGCGCTGCTCACGCGCTCGCGCACGGTCACCGAGTTCGGCGTCGTGCAGGGATACCGCAGCGCCGTCGCCGATCTCGGGCTCACCCCGGACCTGGAGTTCTCGCAGGCGAAGACCGACTGGGAGGCCGACTCCGCCGAGTCAGCCTTCGCCGCGCTGCGCACCTTCGAGGCGACCGCAGCACTCGTGTTCGGCGACCGCGAGGCGGCGATGCTCGAGGGCGCCGCGCGGCGCAGCGGGGTCCGAGTGCCCGACGACCTCGCTCTGGTCTCGTACGACGACGAGTTCGCCGACCTCGCCGAGGTCCCGCTGACGGCGGTGGCCCCACCGAAGTACCGCATCGGGCGGATGGCCGCCGACGTCATGCTGCGCCGTCTCGTCGAGGGCGATGAGTGCCCGCTGCACCAGATCAGACTCCGCCCGCGCATCGTGATCCGCCGATCCTGCGGCGCGGGCGACCGACACGACGAGAACTGAGGAGAACACGTGCGCATCGGATTGATCGGAGCGGGAGCGGTCGCCCCTTTCCACATCGCGGCTGCATCCCTGCTGGACGGGATCGAGCTGACCGCAGTCTGCGACATCGACGAGCACGCGGCACTGCGTGCGGTCGCCGGGACCGGAGCCGCCGTGTTCACCGATCATCGTCGGATGCTCGAGGCCGGCATCGTCGATGCGGTCATCGTGAACACACCGCATTCCCTGCACCTGCCGATCGCCCAGGACGCGGCTGCGGCGAGCGCGCACGTGCTCGTGGAGAAGCCGATGGCCACCAGCGTCGCCGACTGCGACCGGATGATCGCGGAATGCACGGCGGCCAGGGTCGCCCTGACCGTAGGACACATCCAGCACTTCCTCCCCGAGAAGGTGGCAGCCGCCCGCGTGATCTCCTCGGGCGAGCTGGGAGCAGTGCGGATGATCCGCGACAATCGCAGCACCGACTACCGGCCCGGATCCCGCTCAGCGTGGTTCTTCTCCCCTGAGATCGCCGGCGGCGGTGCGCTTATCAACATCGGCGGTCATTGCCTGGATCGATCGCTCTGGCTCGGCGGAGGGCGCGCACTCGAGATGCTCGCCGACACGACGAGCCGGTTCGGATCGTCGGTCGAGACCGACGGCAGCATGCAGCTGCTCCTCGACAATGGCGTGGGCGTGACGATCTCGGTCATCAGCGACCCCGCCACGCGGGGCGACAGCATGACGATCGTGTGCGAGCAGGGCGTGATCGAGGTGGATCCGCGTCGCGGCACGACCGTGCACGTCGACGGGCGCACTCGCGTCGTGCACGAGAGCGGTCCGGACGACATCCAGCGTGCCTTCACGGCACAGCTGGCGGACTTCGCCGCGGTGGTCGGCGGTGCCACGCCCGCCGTCTCCCTCGCCCATGCACGTCACGTCGTCGAGCTGGTGCTCGCCGCGTACCGCTCCGCCGAGACCGGCACCGCGGTCTCGTTCGCCGCCGTGGAGGCCCTCGCATGACCGGATCCCGCCGCAACCTCATCGTGATCATCAGCGACGATCAGGGCCCCTGGGCGCTCGGCTCCGCAGGCAACCATGAGATCCGCACACCGGTGCTCGACGGCCTCGCCGACCGGGGCGTACGCCTGGACCGCTTCTTCTGCGCGTCGCCGGTGTGCTCCCCGGCGCGCGCGAGTCTGCTCACCGGGCAGATCCCCTCGACGCACGGCGTCCACGACTATCTCGGCGGCGCCCACGTCGGCCCCGAGAGCCGCGACTATCTGGGCGATCTGCCGACGCTGACGGATGCCCTCACCGACGCCGGATACCGCCTCGGCCTCTCCGGCAAGTGGCACCTCGGGGCGAGCGACGTGCCGCGGCGCGGCTTCGTGCACTGGTACGCGCTGGAAGGCGGAGGCAGCCCATATCACGACGCCGTGATGTATCGGGGGGGAGCAGCCGAGCACGTCACGGACTACCTCACCGACGTCATCGCCGACGATGCAGCGGCGTTCATCGACGCCGAACAGAGCCAGGACGCGCCGTTCTTCCTCGCGATCAACTTCACCGCGCCGCATCGCCCGTTCGCCGGGGAGCATCCGGAGGAGTTCACCGCGCTGTACGGTGACTGCGCCTTCGACACCTGTCCTCAGGAGGAGCCGCACCCGTGGCTTCAGACCAAAGACGGCGCCCCGATCGGAGGCGAGGCCGATACCCGCGAGGCCCTGATCGGTTATTTCGCCTCGGTCACCGCGATGGATGCCGCCATCGGTCGCGTCCTCGAGCGGCTCGACGCGCACGGTATCGAGGACGAGACGATCGTCGTGTTCCTCAGCGACAACGGATTCAGCTGCGGCCAGCACGGCTTCTGGGGCAAAGGCAACGGCACCTTCCCGATGAACATGTACGACGAGTCGGTGATGGTGCCGTTCATCGTCTGCGCACCAGGGCTGCTGCCCGTCGGAGCGGTCCACGATCAGCTCCTCAGTGCCTACGACCTACCCGCCACCCTGCTCGATCTGATCGGCCAGGATCCGTCGGCCTTCGAAACGGGTCCGGGACGCAGCTTCGCGGACCTGCTGCGCGACGGCACGACCGCGCAGGCGGAGCGTCCGGTGGTCGTGCACAGCGAGTACGGCCCGGCCCGGATGATCCGCACCCGGGAGCGCAAGTACGTGCATCGGGCGCCCTACGGCCCACATGAGCTCTACGACCTCGTGCAGGATCCGAAGGAGCGCGTCAACCTGGCCGAGGACGCGGCACACGCCGACGAGGTCGCCGCGCTGCGTCGGCTGCTCTGGGAGTGGTTCGCCGCGCACAGCACCGCGGAGGCTGACGGCGCCGCCCTGCCTGTCATGGGCTCGGGGCAACTCCGCCCCCTCGATGGCGATCCGCTGGGCGCCTTCGCCGCGCCGAACTGGGACGGCGCCTGAGCGCTCAGACGGTCGCTGCTGGGTAGGCGTCCGCGAGCGCCGCAGCACCGTCCCAGGCGTCGCCGGCGTCGGTCAGGGCTGCGGCGAGCGCGGTCGCGAGCCGGTGCGCCGCCGGAGCATTCGGATCGCTGTCGAGTTCGAACGGGTCGGCGACGAGGTCGAAGAACTGCACATCCAGACCTCGGTCCGGATGCCAAGCAGCGACGAGCTTGCCGGTCGTCGTGCGCAGGCCGCGTGCGCTGCTCGGATCCGATCGGGATGCGTAGCGCAGATACACCGTCGGGTCGTCGGGCTCGGCCTCGGCTTTCCCGCGCAGCAGCGGGGCGCGGTCGCGGCCGACCATCCGCGGATCCGTCACAGCGACGCCCGCGAGCCCGAGGATCGTGGGCGTGAAGTCGAGCGAGTCGATCACGGCATCGGAGGAGCCGGGGCGCACGAGTCCGGGCGCATGCACGATCAGCGGCAGTCTCATGGATTCCTCGTAGGCGACGTTCTTGTACATCAGTCCGTGACTGCCGAGCTGCATCCCGTGATCGGACGTGAACAGGATCACGGTCGGGCGGTCGCCGTCGAGGGCCGCCGCGGCCGCAGCCAGACGCCCGACCTGCTCGTCGATGCCGGTGATCGCGGCGAAGTAGTCACGGGCGATCGCCGCTGCCTCGGTCGCGATCGCGGTGCCGTGCGGCACATTGGGTCGGTTCAACAGCTCCTGTTCATCGAGATCGGCATATGCGGTGCGGTATCGGTCGGGGACCTGATCGAACGGTTGATGCGGCGGGTTCAACGACACCATCAGCGCGAACGGCCGCGGATCGGCTTCCGCGAGGAAGTCCAGCGCGATGTCGGTCTCGTGCTCGGCCGACCACTGATCGATATCGACGCGCTCGTCCCGCCCGGCGTCCGTGGTCCAGTAATGCGGAGCCAGGTGATGGTCAGCGGCCCCGTAGGAGTACCAGAAGTCGAACCCGAACCGTCGGGCCGGCGGTGACCACGCGTCCCACACCTTGCCGTCAACTCGACGCCCCTCTCCGAACCGCTCATCATCGGTGGTCGGCGGCTCGAGGTGCCATTTGCCGATGTAGCCGGTGCGCCAGCCGTGTGCGCGCAGCACGCTCGCCCAGGTCGGCAGACCGTCCCGGAGGCCCACGCCGTCCTGCGCGGTTTCGGAGTTGACGTTCAGCGTGACACCGTTCGACTCGGGCCTCATGCCGGTGAGGAACATCGCGCGGTGCGGGCTGCACACCGGGTACGAACTCACCGCCTGACGCACCACGATCCCCTCGGACGCGAGTCGATCGAGATGCGGCGTCCGTACCGGATCGGATCCGACGGCGCCGAGCGAGGCGGCCCGGAACTGGTCGGCCATGACGACGAGGATGTTGGGACGTTGCGAAATGATGCCTCCCTGTGGGCGGGTTCCTGCCAGCTGACGTGCTGAGCGCAGAGGGATTCAACGCTCGTTTGAAGATCTCTTTAGCGCTGCAGGACGAACTCGACCGTCCGACCAGCGGCGCCGGACACATCGACGGTGACACGCACACCGTCCGCGCGTCGCACGACGGCGACGCGGTCGGCGTCCTGGCCGTTGGCTCTGCTCGCCTCCGTGTTCGCCAGATCGATCACAAGCGTTGCTTCGTCCTGGGTTGGCTCGCTCACGGAGATCCGTGTCATCCCCGGTGTCTTGCGGAGGATCACGCATGCTGCCCGGTCCACGCTCACGTCACCCACGGTTCCGGGCTTCCAGAATGCGGCGGCGATGACATGCGGTGCGGGCTGAATCGCCTGGGCCGTCTCGTCATTTCGAATGACCTGAACCGGGGGTTTCTGCGCGATCGCGGCAGTCGTGGCAGCGTCGACCCCCGGACGCAGAAGATACGCGTAACCACCGGCGGCGCCCGCCCCGACGCCGTGTGAGAGCGTCAGCGTTGCGTACGACCGCCGCTGCAGAACGCCCGTGCCTGCCGCCTTGTTCGTGTTGTTGCGCTGCCATGAACCCTGCCTGTCGGCGATGCTCGCGGTGAGCAGCGCAGATCCGTCGAGGAACACATAGCCGCCGACATCCTCGAGGTGCGCCCAACGGGCACCTGCGAGCGTGGTGTCGGCGGAGACGTCCTGCCCATCCACGATGAGACGCCTTCCGGCTGTGCCGAGATTGCGATGCTCGACGATCGTGCGCACCTCGGCCGTGCTGCGCGTCGAGATGCCGCAACCGAGGGCGACCACAGCGTCAGGCAGGGTGAACCACGCCTTGCGGGCCACGAGACCGGTACCGCCTGGCGCCACCAGGTGCATCGCCGCAAGAGCCATGTCCTCGAAGGTGGCGCCACCCGTCCACTCGTTCTGCGGAGTGCCCGCTCCCCACTCGCCCTCGGGATTCTTCGGCAACGGAGTCAGATCGACGGTGGTCCCGGGAGGCGCGTCGAGATCGGAGGTCGCCCAGAATTCATCGTCGAATGCCCTCTCCTGCCCGGCCAGGTACAGATAGGTCATGCCCTGACTGGTCTTGGCGCCGAAGAAGTTCTCGTCAGGCGTGCCCTCATTCCAGGCGATGCGATTCGAGCACATGGCGACGCACAGGGCCCACCCGCCGTCCGCCGAGCGGTGCACCAGACGGTCCATGGCGGGAAACAGCTTCGGCCCGCGAGGATCCGGCACCGCGGGCGTGTCGGACGCGAGGAGTTCCGTGACCAGGGACAGCCGGACGATGTTCGTCGACGCCGTGATCTCCGCCGCGGAGTTGCTTTCGATCCATTGCCGGCACAGGCCCCGCCAGCGTGCGGCGGTTGCGGCGTCGGCGGACTGGGCGAGACGCAGGGCGTACTCGATGAGGCCGTCACCGTCGTCGATGCTCCGCTCCGCGAAACGGGAAACAGCCCGCCCGCGCACCGCATCCATCATCTGGCCACGGAACATCAACGGTGCGAAGGAATCGTCGACCGCGCTGGTGATGTTCTCGCGGGTCGGATCTGTGATGTCGAAGGAGGATCCGGCGACCAGGGCGAAGAGCTTCGCGAGCCCGCCGAGCAGCACCAGCCCGTACGTGCCCGTGTAACCGATCGTGGAGTGCTGCACGAACGACCCGTCACGGAAGAACCCGTTGCCCTCAGTGACGTACTGCCAGCTGTCGCTGAGCGCCGCCACCGCGGCATGCAACAGGTCGGCATCGGGCTGCACGATCGAGCGCACGATGACGCCCTGGCAGATATCCACCCGGTTCGCTGCGTCCGAAAGCTGTGTCCCGCTGGGATGCAGTTGCAGTCGCGGATCACGGTTCGGGAGAAAGTGATCGATCGCAGTGCAGTAGGCGTCGACCTCATCCGATGACAGGTGATCGTGAACGAGCGCCATGGTGTTGGCGAGCGGCTGGGGTGCCCCGATGTTCCAGGACCACCAGTTCCCCCACCACGCCGTCTCGGTGTTGAAGATCTGCTCGTGCATGTGGGCAAGCCCACGGGTGATCACATCGAGCACTGTCGCCGACCCCTCGTGCTTGGATCCCGGGGTCGCCCAGGACACCGCCAGGGTTTGGATGCCCACGTAGTTCATCCGCATCGAATTGGATCTGGCGATGTCGCTCGCCCCGATCGCCCAATCCTGGTCGGAGAAGTAGCGCGTCGCCGTCGGGCTCGCCTTGCCGAGCAGCGCATCGGCGGCCTTGTCCTGACGCGCTATCGCGTCGGCGAAGACCGCGGGCGTTGCCGCCACGATCGCCCTCCCCGTGAGCGTCTCGACCCAGCGCAGTCGCAGTGCCTCGATCTCGGGCACACCGACTGCGAGAGGCTTGATCGCCGCGGCGGCGGACGGCGGACGGGACAGATCCGCGAACAGCGCAGCCGCGGCGGCCAAGCCGCCGAGCTGCAGCACCGTGCGGCGGTGGAGAGTGGGCATGCGAGCTCCTTCGGTCGTCTCTGCGAGAGAGGCTAGAAGGCGTTTGCAAGAGGAATAAACGTTGATTCCGGGGCCGCATTCCACAAACCGACGCGTTCTGCGCGGGCGTGCAGGCGCTCGAAGAACGCCCTCGGTCTGAGCGTCCCAAATCCTACGGGCATCGGGGGACGCCGCAACTGCCATGTACTTCTCACGCTGGTGACGGAGTTCTCGCGGTTCGCGCGACTCTCTTGCTCCCCGTGCTCGACCAGTAGGGTTCGTGAGAGCAGCCGAACGGACCCGAAAAGGAAGGAACCGCCAATGACGGATCAGCGGACCCCATCGGGATGGAAGCGCTTCTGGGAGAAGGGCGGTTGGTGGCGTTCGCTGCTCCTGGTCGTCGGGTACTACGCACTGTGGCAGCTCCTCACGGTGGTGCTGCTCCCGATCATCACGAGTGTGGATCCGGCGAATAAGGGACTCGCGGTCTTCGTGGGCACGGGCCTGCCCGTCGCGCTCGGATGCGTCCTGCTCATCGCCTTCGCCCTGAGCACCGGATGGCTGCAGGAGGTCTTCGCACGGCAGTCCATCGGCGGCAGCTGGTGGATGTGGATCGCCGTCGTCGTCACCGTGCTGTTCAACGCCCTCCACTTCGCGGGGATCGACTACGCGAAGGCCGGCGCCGGCGTGGTGCTCGGCTGGGTCGTCTCGAGCCTTTTCGTCGGATTCGCCGAGGAGTTCCTCACACGCGGCCTCGTGGTGAACCTCATGCGCAAGGCCGGCTATCGCGAGATCGTCGTCGCCGTCGTCTCGGCCGCCCTGTTCGCCGCGCTGCACGCGGGAAACCTGCTCTCCGGTCAGCCTCTGCTCGCCACCGGCCTGCAGCTGCTGTACACGTTCGGCTTCGGGATCTGCATGTACCTCGCGATGCGCGTCGGAGGCAGCATCATCTGGCCGATCCTCATCCACGGGACGACGGACTCGTCGATCTTCCTCATGGTCGGGAATCCTGCGCCGGGCATGCTCGCCTCGCTCGCGAATCTCGGCAACCCCGTCGTCATCATCACCGGCCTCGTCCTGCTGATCTTCATCCGCGGACGCGTGAACGCCCGCCCGGCATCCGCAGCGACGACCCCCCTCGTCTGACAGGAACTCCGAGCGGATGTGGCGCGGTCTCCCGCAGGAGACTCGCGCCACATCCGGTCGCGCCGGGATCCGCTCAGCCCCGCAGCCAGACCGTGCTCTCACCCGGGATCGCGCCGTCGACGAGCGCCCCGAGCACCACATCGCCGGAGTCCGCACCGAGCGCGAACGGCTCGGTGCCGAAGTTGGTCACGACCTGCCAGCCGTTGGGCCGCACGAAGCGCAGCACGTCGTCGCGGCCGGTCTCGATCCACTCCAGCGTCTCGCCGGTCTGCAGCTCGTGGCGCAGCGCGAGGGCGCGGCGATACGTGTTGAGCGAGGAGGCCGGATCCGCATCCTCCGTCTCGACGGCGTAGCCCGCGAACCAGGCCGGCTGCGGGATGTGCGCGCCGGCGGCGCCGAAGCCGAACGACGACCCGGTGCCGGCCCAGGGCAGCGGCACGCGGCAGCCGTCGCGGCCCAGTCCGTCCCGGTCGGGGTCGGCGCCGCGGAAGAACGCCGGATCCTGCCGGTCCTCGGCCTTGATGTCGGCGACCTCGTGCAGGCCGAGCTCCTCGCCCTGGTACAGGTAGGTGCTGCCGGGCAGGCCGAGCAGGAACAGCGTCGCGGCGAGCGCGCGACGTCCACCCCGCTCCAGGTCGACCTGATCGGCGGGGCCGCCGGCGAGGATCCAGGCGGACCCCTGCTTGACCGCGCGGCCGTTCAGCGGCTCGAGGCCGTAGCGGGTGGCGTGCCGCACCACGTCGTGGTTGGAGAGCACCCAGGTGGAACTGGATCCGGTCGCCTCGCTCTGCGCGAGGTTGTCGGTCACGATGTGCCGGAACTGCGCGGCGTCGAAGTCGGCCTCGAGCAGGTCGAAGTTGAACGCCTGGCCGAGGCCCTCCGGGGAGGCGTACTTCGCCCGCCGCTCGGCGGTGGCGACCCAGGCCTCGGCGACCGCGATGCGCGGCGGGTCGTACTCGTCGAACACCTGCCGCCACTCGCGGTAGATGTCGTGCACGGCGTCGCGGTCCCACATCGGGTGCTGCCCGCCCGTGGTGTCCATCGCGTCGAGCTCGGCCTGGCTCGGCAGCACTTCCGGGAGGTCCTTGCTGAGTCCGTGCGCGACATCGATGCGGAAGCCGTCGACGCCCCGGTCCGACCAGAACCGCATGGTCTCCAGGAACTCGGCGTGCACGTCGGGGTTGTCCCAGTTGAAGTCCGGCTGCTCGCGCGCGAAGAAGTGGAAGTACCACTGGCCGTCGCCGACCGCCTCCCACCCCGCGCCGCCGAAGACGCTCGTCCAGTCCGCGGGCGGAAGCTCGCCGTTCTCCCCCAGCCCGTCGCGGAAGATGTAGCGATCGCGCTCAGGCGAACCCTTGGGCGCGGCGAGCGCGGCCTGGAACAGCGCGTGCCGGTCGGAGGAGTGGTTCGGCACGATGTCGACGATCACCTTGATGCCGCGGCCGTGCAGGGCGGCGATCATCTCGTCGAAGTCGGCCAATGTGCCCAGCCGCGGATCGACGTCCCGGTAGTCGGCGACGTCATAGCCGCCGTCGGCGAGCTCGGAGGGATAGAACGGGCTCAGCCACACCGCGTCGACGCCCAGGCCGGCGAGGTAGTCGGCCTTGTCCACGACGCCGCGGATGTCGCCCAGGCCGTCGCCGTCCGAATCGGAGAAGCTGCGCGGATAGACCTGGTAGACGACGGCCTGGCGCCACCAGGCGGCGTCGGCGGATCCGGTCACGGGGGTGTCGGTCGCGAGGACTGCATCGGTCATGAAGAGAGACTCCTTCAGTGTTGCGGTTTTTGCGCGGGCACATGCCGGCCCGGCAGACGAGGCAGGCTCCGAAAGCGATCGGCCGTTCGATCGCCCCCGGAGCCGGCCGGTCGATCAGCCTTTGACGGCGCCCTGGGTCACGCCCTCCATCACCCAGCGCTGGGTGAACAGGTAGGCGACGATCGCGGGAGCCATCGCCATCAGGTACGAGGCGAAGGCGACGTTGTAGTTGCTGCTGAACTGGTTCTGGAACAGGTTCTGTCGCACGGGCAGTGTCTGCAAGGCCGGATCCGAGATGATCAGCGACGGCATCATGAAGTCGTTCCAGGCGTACAGGAACGCGAAGATGCCGACTGTGGCGCTCATCGGGCCGAGCAGCGGGAAGATGATCCGCCAGAAGGTCTGCCAGGTGCTCGCGCCGTCGATCCGGGCGCTCTCCTCGAGCTCGAGCGGGATCGACCGCAGGAACGCGGTGAACAGCAGCACGCTGAAGCTGAGCTGGAACATCGTGGCGAGCAGGATCACCCCGAACGGGTTGTCCAGGTGGGTGAGCCCGGTGAGCTGGATCTGCGGCAGCGCGACGACCGGGAACGGGATGAACATCGCCGCGAGCAGATAGAAGAACGAGTACCGGAACAGCCGGTGGTCCCAGTTGCGCACGATCGCGTACGACGCGAACGCGGCCAGCACCACGGTCAGGAACACGGTGCCCGCGGTGACGAGCAGCGAGACCCCGGCGCCGACCGGGAACTTCGTGAGATCCCAGGCCTGCGTGAAGCCGTCGAGGCTGAACGGGGCCGGCAGCGAGAACGCGTTGCCGTCGACCGCCTGCTTCGAGGTCTTGAACGCCATCGAGATCGTGACGTAGAGCGGGATCAGCACCGTGACCGTGCACAGGATCAGGATGATCGTCCCCGACCAATTGACCCGCTCCATCCTGATGCGGGGCTTGCGCCCGCCCAGGGCGATGGCCTGGGTCGTGAGGAGGTTCTGGGTGGACATCAGAGTGCGTTCCTTCCGCGCGTCACAGACAGCTGCAGCAGCGAGATCAGGATCGCCACGATGAAGAAGATCGTCGCGTTGGCCATCTGGTAGGCGTAGTCGCCGCCGTTGAAGCCGGCGATGATCGTCATGGCGACGCTGCGGGTCGCGGTGCCGGGGCCGCCGTCGGTGAGGCCCTTGATGATGTCGTACGCGTTCAGGAAGCCCTTGAACCCGAGCACGATGTTGATCACGAAGTACCCGGCCACGAGCGGCACCGTGATCCGGGTGAGCTGCTGGGACCTGTTCGCTCCGTCGATGCTCGCCGCCTCGTACACCTCCCCCGGAATCGAGAGCAGGCCCGCGATGTAGATGAGCAGCGTGCCGGGGATCGCCTGCCAGGCGGTCACGATCACGATGCCGACCCACGCCAGATCCGGATTCGCGAGGATGCTCGTGGAAAGCCACGGGATCCCCGTCGCCGACCCGAGCGCGGGGATCGAGTTCGAGAACAGGAAGTTGAACACGTAGGCGATGATGATGCCCGAGATCACCATCGGGATCACGAAGATCGCACGCAGACCGGTCTTGAACCGGATGCGCGAGACGAGCCCGACGGCCAGGAGGAAGGCGAGCACGTTCACCACGATCACGGTCGCGATCGAGAAACCGAACGTGAACAGGTAGCTCTGCAGGATGGCCGGGTCGCTGAACGCGGCGATGTAATTGGTGAACCCGTTGAAGTTCCAGGTGCCGATCCCGATGGAGTCGGTGAAGCTGAAGAAGATGCCCATGACGGCCGGCACGGTGATCGCCAGCGTGAACAGCACCAGGGTCGGCAGCAGGAACAGGTAGTAGATCGGCTCGATCCGGCGGCTGCTGCGCCGGATCCTCCGGTCACCGCCCGTCACGATGGTCGTCGTGGCGCTCATTTCTCGCTGCCCTTCGTGTCGCTCGGGAGCTTCGGGGCGAGGAAGGCGGCGCGCGCCCAGTCCGCGTCCATCGTGCTCAGGGTGCCCTTGACGCTGCCCCCGAGGGCGATCGCCTGGACGTAGTTGAAGACCGGGATCGTCTTCGGCACGAGCACCGAGGCCCCCTGATAGACGGCGCCCTTGTCGTAGTACGGGATCATCCCCGCGATCCGCGGATCGGTCGGCATCGTGGCGTCGGTGGTCGGCGCGAAGCCGAGCTGCGAGGCGTTGTAGGCGTCGATCACCGAGGGCTGATAGAGGTAGGCGAGGAAGTCGCGTGCGGCCTTCTGGTGCCGCGATCCGGTCGGGATCATCGCCGCGAGATCCATGTTCACGCGCACCTTGAGGTCGCTCGGATCGTTGGTCATCGGCAGCGGGAAGGTCCCCAGCTGCAGGTCCGGCGAGGTCTTGGCGATCTCGCCGAAGGCCCAGGGCCCCTGCAGGTACATGGCGCCCTGCCCCTTCGCGAAGGCGAGATTGCCGTCCACGTACGCCTGACTGCCGGCATTGGGCTGGGTGTAGTCCTTGATGAGCTGCGTCATCTTCTCGACCGGCTTCGCGAAGTCCTTCGAGAAGGACGTCTGCGAGGCCGGACCGACGCTCGTGCCCTCGGCGTTCATCTTCGCGAAGAAGTCCACCACCGGCACCTCGCCGCCGACCGCGTAGTCGTACCAGCCCTGACCGATGGTCCAGTTGTCCTTGAACGTGCCGTAGAACGGGGTGACCCCGGCCGCCTTGAGGGTGTCGCTCGCGGCGATCAGCTCATCCCAGGTCTTCGGGATCTGGATGCCGTACTTCGCGAAGATCTCCTTGTTGTAGATCACCGAGGCGGCCATCACCGAGTACGGCAGCACGGTGGTCTTGCCGGGGCAGGTGCCGTACTGGTCCAGCAGCGGCTGCAGATCGGTGCGGATCCGCCCCGCCTCGGCCGTGTCGGAGAGGTCGGTCAACGCGCAGCGCTGCACGAACCGTGCGACCTCGAAGTTGTAGTTCGCCAGCATCAGGTCCGGCGGGTTGCCGCGCACGAAGCTCGCGGAGACCACGTCGACGCCGGACGTGTCGATGACGACGTTCACCTTGTTCTGCGAGGCGTTGTAGTCCTTCACGACCTTCGTCATGAAGTCGATCGCCTCGCGCTTGCTGAAGGTGAAGCGCACCGTCTCACGGCCGTCGGCGGGGGCGCAGCCCGCGAGGGCTCCCCCGACCACGGCGAGCGCGGCGACGGCAGCGAGCGCCCTCGCGATCCGCGTTCTCTTCCCAGACACCATCGTCCTCGTCCCTTCCGGCGGATCCGACGCTCCCGCGGCGTGACGCCGGCGGTAACGCGGATCTTTGTTCCGGAGATTAGATTTTGTGTCCGAATTAAGTCGGACGAGGGATACTCTGACAGAGGTCCACCCGAGAGGTCAAGCACGAATGCCGAGATCCACCGCGCCTGACACGGCGCCCGCCGCCCCTGGCGCGGCCGCCGCGGGCGCCGCCGTCGTGGGGTCCACCGTCGCGCCCGCTGAGGTTCCGGCCTCGACGCCCGGCAGCCGGCCGAGCCTCGGCCAGGTGCTGGACTTCGCCTGGGGCCGCGGCCCGTTCACCGCCACGGAGGCGATGGCCGGGGCCTCGCTCACGCGCTCGACCACGATCGACGCGATCGACACCCTCGTCGAGGCAGGCGTCGTCCAGGAGCTGCCCAATGCCCGCGACGCCGGCGAGTACTCGGCCGGCCGCCCCGCGCGGCGGTTCGAGCTGCCTGCCGACCTCGGCGCGGTGATCGCGCTGGACGCGGGCGACACGCACCTCGGTGTGACCGTGACCGACCTGGCACGCACCCCGCTCGCGCGCGTGCGCGCCGATCTGGATCCGCAACACACCGTGGGGCAGCGGCGGGCCGCGATCCTGAAGCACCTCGACGCGGCCCTGACCACGAGCGGCGTGCCCCGCGATCGCGTCCTCGCGCTGTGCGCAGGGGTCGCGGCTCCTGTGGCGCGGAACGGGTCGTCGCCTCCACACCCCGACGGGTTCTGGGAGCGCACCAACCCCGGCCTCGCCGAGCTGCTGGCGGGGTGGGCGCCCGTGGTCGAGATCAAGAACGACGCCGTGCTCGCGGCCGCGGCCGAAGGCGACCTGGGCGAGGCCGTGGGCTGCCGCGACTACATCGCGCTCATCGCGGGCGAGCGGTTCGGCGCCGGCGCCGTGGTGGACGGGCACATCCTGCACGGGGCGCACGGCGGCGTGGGCGAGATGGTGCTGTTCGACCACGTGCGCGGGGTGGACTCGGCGGACGGCCTCGGACCCACGATCACGCGCATCGCCGGAGAGCTGCTGGCCTCCGGCGAGGCGAGCGCCGACGGAGCGCTGGCGCACCTCGCCCCAGAAGGGCTCAAGGCCGACCGCGTGCTCGCCCTCGCCGCTGCCGGAGATGCGGACGCGGCGCTCGTCGTGCGCGACGCCGGAGCCTTCCTCGCCCGGGTCGTCGCCGTGCTCGGCAGCACCTACGACCCCGAGCGCGTGATCGTCTGCGGCGCGATCGCGGAAGCCATCGAACCCGTGCTCGATGCCGCGCGCGACGTGCTGCGCCCGCTGCTGGACCTGCCGGCGCCTGCGATCCTGCGCTCGCGCCTCGGCGCCGACATCGTGCTCGCCGGCGCCGTCTCGACGGCGCTCGCGTCGGCGAGGACCGTGGGCCTGCCGCGGCTCGTGGCGCAGCGCTTGAAGGGCTGAGCGCGGCCCCGTCCACCTCCCCCGGGGACGTTGAGCGAGCCCCGAGCGCAGCGAGGAGTGGGACGAAACGCGGTGCCCTCGCAAGAGCACCGCGTTTCGTCTCCGTCGCCTCCGGCGTCGTCGCTCAACGACCCCGTTCGGGGACAACCCGAAGAGGCCGGATCCGGTCTCAGTCGACGAGCAGCGCGGGCTCCTCGAGCACGGCGGCGACGTCGGCGATGAAGCGGCTCATGCCGTCGCCGTCCACGACGCGGTGGTCGAAGGATCCGGCCACGGTCGTCACCCAGCGCGGGCGCACCTCGCCGTCGACGACCCACGGCTTCTGGCTGATCGTGCCCATGGCCACGATGCCGGCCTCGCCGGGGTTGATGATCGGGGTGCCCGCGTCCATCCCGAACACGCCGATGTTGGTGATCGTGATGGTGCCGCCCTGCTGGTCGGCGGGCGTGGACTTGCCCTCGCGCGCGGTCGTGGTGAGCCGGTTCAGGGCACGGGCGAGATCCTTCATGCCCATCTCCTGCGCGTCCTTGATGTTCGGCACGAGGAGGCCCCGCGGGGTGGCCGCGGCGATGCCGAGGTTCACGTAGTGACGGACGGCGATCTCGGCGCCGTCGGCGGTGTCGATCCACGCGGCGTTGACCATGGGGGTGCGGCGCACGGCCCAGATCACGGCGCGGGCGACGATGAGCAGCGGCGACACCTTGATGTCGGCGAAGTCGGGCGAGGCCTTGAGGCGCTTGACGAGCTCCATGGTGCGGGTCGCGTCGACCTCCTTCCACACGGTCACATGCGGGGCGGAGTAGGCGCTCTGCACCATCGCCGAGGAGGTCGCCTTGCGCACGCCCTTGACCGGGATCGACTCGGTGCGGCTCTCGTCGGCGCCGGCGCGCGCGGGCGAGATGCCGCGGGCAAGGCCCACCGGTGCCGGCTGCGGCGCAGGCACGGTCTCCTCGCGCACGTCGCCCCACTCCGGGGTCTGAATGTTGCGGAACACGCTGGCCTGCTCGGCGTGCTTCATGACGTCGTCGCGGGTGACCTCGCCGTCGCCGCCCGAGGGCGCGACCTGGGTGAGGTCGACGCCGAGATCGCGCGCGAGCTTGCGGATCGGAGGCTTCGCGATCACGCCGACGCTCGAACGCACCGGTCGCTCGGCGGGGCGACGGCGGCGCGAGGTCGCCTCCGCACCGGAACCGTAGCCGACGAGCACGGATCCGGATCCCTCCTCGACGGCGGGAGCCGCAGGTACCGCAGCCGGGGCCGCCGGCTCGGCTGCCGACGTCACGAAGGTGATGATCGGAGTGCCGACGTCGACCGTCTTGCCCTCGGGCACGAGCAGCTCGCCGACCGTGCCGGCATGCGGCGAGGGCAGCTCGACGAGCGACTTGGCGGTCTCGATCTCGCAGATCACGTCGTTGACCGCCACGGCGTCGCCCGGCGCGACCCGCCACGTGACGATCTCGGCCTCGGTCAGGCCCTCGCCGACGTCCGGGAGGGTGAAGGTCTGGGTGCTCATGGTCGGGATCCTTTCACCGATCGGGGGTGGAAGCGCGAATCAGTACGCGAGAGACCGGTCGACGGCCTCGAGGATCCGGTCCGGATCCGGCAGGTAGGTGCTCTCGAGCTTCGCGGGCGGGAACGGGGTGTCGTAGCCCGACACCCGCAGCACCGGCGCCTCGAGGGCGTAGAACGCGCGCTCCATGACGGTCGCGGCGATCTCGCTGCCGAGGCTCACGAAGCCGGGCGCCTCCTGCGCGTAGACCATGCGGCCGGTGGAGCGCACCGAGTCGAGGATGGGGCCGTAGTCCACCGGCGACAGCGAACGCAGGTCGACGACCTCGCAGCTCGTGCCCTCGGCCTCGGCGAGCGCCGCAGCCTGCAGCAGCGTCGACACCATGGCACCGTGCCCGACCAGGGTCACATCGGATCCACGACGCACGACCCGCGACGCGTGCAGCGGCAAGGCCGGGGCGGACAGGTCGACCTCACCCTTGGGCCAGTACCGGCTCTTCGGCTCGAGGAAGATCACGGGATCGTTCGACGCGATCGCCTCCTGGATCATCCAGTACGCGTCGTTCGGGGTGGACGGCGAGACCACGCGCAGGCCCGGGGTGTGCGCGAAGTAGGTCTCCGGGCTCTCCTGGTGATGCTCGACCGCGCCGATGTGCCCGCCGTAGGGGATCCGGATCACGATCGGCATCGAGACCCTGCCCTCGTGCCGGGCCGTGATCTTCGCGAGCTGCGTGGTGATCTGGTCGAAGGCGGGGAAGACGAAGCCGTCGAACTGGATCTCGATGACGGGTCGGAACCCGCCCATGGCGAGGCCGATCGCGGTGCCGACGATGCCCGACTCGGCGAGCGGGGTGTCCAGCACCCGCTGCGGGCCGAAGTCGCGCTGCAGGTGCTCGGTCACGCGGAACACGCCGCCGAGCGCACCGATGTCCTCGCCCATGAGGAGCACGCGCGGGTCGTCCTCCATGGCCTTGCGCAGACCCGCGTTCAAGGCCTTGCTGAAGGGCATCGTCTCGATGCCTGCGGTCGTCGTGACGGTGCTCATCGGTTGTCCTCCTGGAACGAGGCCTCGTACTGCGCCTGCCACGCCTTCTGCTCCGCCATGAGCGGGTGCGGGTCGCTGTACACGTTGTCGAAGATCGCCTCGGCCGTCGGCGCGCCGAGCTCGAGGGTGCGCACGCGCAGGTCCTCGGCGGCGTCCGCCGCCTCGGACTCGACGTCGGCGAAGAAGGATCCGGCGGCTCCCCGATGCTCCAGGTAGGCGCGCAGGCGGGCGATCGGGTCGCGCAGCGCCCACTCCTGCTCCTCGTCACTGCCGCGGTACTTCGTGGGGTCGTCGCTCGTGGTGTGCGCGCCCATGCGGTACGTGACGGCCTCGATCGCTCGAGGGCCCTGGCCCGTGCGGGCCTCGTCGAGTGCGCGGCGGGTGACGGCCCAGCTCGCGAGCACGTCGTTGCCGTCGACACGGACCGACTCGATGCCGTAGCCGGTGCCGCGCTGCACGAGCGGCACCCGGGACTGGGTCGTGACGGGGACCGAGATCGCCCAGTGGTTGTTCTGCAGGAAGAACACCTCGGGGGTCTGGTAACTCGCCGCGAAGACCATCGCCTCGTGCACGTCGCCCTGGCTGGACGCGCCGTCGCCGTAGTAGACCATGACGGCCTGGTCGCGATCGACGTCACCGGATCCGCACTTGCCGTCGAAGACGAGCCCCATCGCGAGGCCCGTCGCGTGCAGGGTCTGCGAGCCGAGCACGAGCGTGTAGATGCGGGTGTTGCCGTTGCGCGGATCCGTCGGGTCCCAGCCGCCGTTCGAGGTGCCGCGCATGAGCTTGATGATGTCGACCGGATCCACGCCGCGGATGCGGGTGACGGCGTGCTCGCGGTAGGAGGGGAAGATCGTGTCCTGCGGGCGGGCGGCGCGGGCGGATCCGACCTGGGCGGCCTCCTGCCCCCGGCTCGGCGGCCACAGGGCGAGCTGGCCCTGGCGCTGCAGGTTCGTGGCCTGGGTGTCGATCGCGCGGATCGCGACCATGTCCCGGTAGAACTGCTCGAGCTCGCCGTCGGGCAGGGCCTCGATGAGGGGCAGATACTCCTCCGCGGCAGGGTTCGGAGCGAAGCGGCCGTCGGCATCGAGGACGCGGACGGTGGGGATATCGGCGTCAGTCACCTTGTCTACGGTAACCGAGCTTTCCGGCTTCGCAGTGGAGGGTGCGCACAAACGATCCCGAGGCCTGTGTGACGATCCCCACGGACGCATGCGGGCCCGCGGATATCCAGGTGTCCCACGTATTAATGCCAGGTCCCCCTAGCTTTTTACGTGGAAGGCCTTGCATCGATCGCCGCGCTGTCAGGCACCCGGTTCGGGCCTACCGCATATCCGCGCACCGGGCCCGGGCCCGGTAGCCGGATCAGGCGCGCTGGGCGGCGGCCACGGCGAGCACACGCGGCAGCGACTCGGCCTCGCCGACCGAGATGCGGATCCCGTCGCCCGGGAACGCGCGCACGATCAGGCCCGCCTCCTCGAACGCCGCGGCGACGTCTGCCGTCGCCTCGCCGGTGGGCAGCCAGACGAAGTTGCCCTGGGCGTCCGGCACGTCCCAGCCCTGCGCACGCAGGCCATCGACGAGCTCGGCGCGACGCTCGACGATCACCGCGACCCGAGCGCGCAGCTCGTCCTCGGCGTCGAGGCTCGCGATCGCGGCGCGCTCGGCGGCGGCGGTGACCGACAGCGGGATCGCGGTCGTGCGGGCCGCGTCCAGCACGCGCGGGTGCCCGATGGCGTAGCCGACACGGAGGCCTGCGAGCCCGTACGCCTTGGAGAAGGTGCGCAGCACGACGACGTTCGGGTGGGCCTCGAAGATGCGCTCGGCCAGGCCGTCGACGGCGTCGGGCGCGGTGACGAACTCGGCGTAGGCCTCGTCGAGCACGATCAGCACGTCCTGCGGCACCTTCGCCACGAACGCCGCGAACTCCTCGCTGGTCACGATCGGACCGGTGGGGTTGTTCGGCGTGCACACGATCACCACGCGGGTGCGCTCCGTGATCGCAGCGGCCATGGCGTCGAGGTCGTGGCGGGCATCGGCCGTGAGCGGCACCTGCACCCCGGTCGCCCCGGCCACCAGCGGCAGCCCGGGATACGCCTCGAAGGACCGCCACGCGTAGACGACCTCGTCGCCCACGGTCGCCGCGGCCAGCACGAGCTGGTACAGGATCGCGACGCTGCCCGAGGCCACGTGCACGGCATCGGGCGCGACGCCGTAACGCTCGCCGAGACGCGCGCGCAGCGCGCCCGCGGTCGCGTCGGGATAGCGGTTCATCGGCGTCGCATCGGAGAGGGCGGCGAGCACCGAGGGCAGTGGCTCGAAGGGGTTCTCGTTGCTGGAGAGCTTGAACGCGTCGGCGCCCGCCTGCTTGCCCTGGCGGTACGGCGGAAGGGCCGCGATCTCTTCACGGATGCGGGGCAGGATCTCATCGCTCACGCGTCGAGTCTAGATCCGGCGTCTTCCCGGCGTGGAGGCGCGAAGACGTCCGGCGGGACTGCGCGCGCTCACGGCCTCCCGACGGGCTCGGCGACCGGCAGGATCCGGATCCGATCATGCCCCGGGCGGATCCCGGGTTCGGATGCGAGAATCGGCGACATGAGGTTTCTCATCCGCGTCGTCGTGAACGCCTTCGCCATCTGGGTCGTGAGCCTGATCGCCATCCTGGAGGTCACGGTCACCCCCTACCCGCCGGGCGGGATGGTCCCCCTGCTGGTCACACTGCTCGCGATCGGCGCCGTGTTCGCGATCGTGAACACGATCGTCGGCACCGTGGTCAAGATCGTGGCAATCCCGCTGTACATCCTGACCCTCGGGCTGATCTCGCTCGTGATCAACGGGTTCCTGCTCTGGCTCACGGCATGGATCACGGGCTTCTGGGGCTGGGGTCTGACGCTCGGCGGCTTCGGCTGGACGATCGTCGCGGCCCTGCTCATCGCCATCATCAACGCGGTCTTCAACGCGATCCTGCGCCCGCAGCGCCAGCGCGATCGCGACCGCTGACCCGTCGTCCGACGCTCCGTCGCTCGCTGCGACACCCACGCGGATTCATTCCGATCCGGGGATGCGCGTCGCCGTGAAGTCGGTGGACTCCGTCAGCGCCGCGCCCTCGTAGACGGAGAAGTGCGCGCGGACCCCGCCCATCCGCGGATCCCCCGACTGCTCGGCCAGGCGCACCGTCTCCTGGTATTCGGAGAGCTGATGCGCCGGCATGGTCGCGTCGATCCCGTGGCCCGGCGCGGCGGTGCGTGTGATGACCAGCCCCTGCGACGACCCCAGTCCGTCGGGCCGACCGCCCCCCGCGAGCCCGGCGACCGGATCGTCGGTGTGACGGACCGCGACGTGGCCCACCTCCGCGGGCAGTGCGGGCTCCGTCGGCGATCCGACCGTGTAGACGCCCTGCACATCGAAGTTCCCGGACTGCGCCACGAGATCGACGTTCATGCCGCCCTGCGAGTATCCGACGAGATCGACCGGCGTCGTCTCGTCGGCACCCGCAGCGCGCAGCGCCGCGACCGTCGCCTTGTAGGAGTCCGATTCCTTCCGCTCGACGTACGCCTGGACGTTCGAGTCCATGTCCCACGGCTCCGAGGCGGGCTGTCCGGGGCGGGTGCCGTCGACATACGCGACGAACCGCGGGGAGCCGTCGGCGAGCGTGTACCTCTCGACGCGCACCTGGGGCGCCTGGCCGTACGGAATGCGGGCGACGGCATCGCTCAGGGTGGCCGGCGCCGACGGAACCGGGAGCGCACCCGAGGTCGCCCCGGCCGTCCCGGAACCGCTCGATACCGATCCGGGGGTGCGCGTGCGGCTGAGCAGCAGGTCGCCCGGGCGAGGATCCACGGCGCCTCTCCCCGGCGCGCCCGGGCCGGACGCCCCGTCGACCACCACGACCCCGGGCGTCGGGGTCAGCGGTGAGCGTGATGTCTGTCCGAACCTCGGCGCCACCAGCATCAGCAGAAGCAACGCCCCCTGGGCGATCTCGCCCTCGCCCACTCCCGCGTTCAGCAGGGCGAGGCGCAGGGCCGGGGTCAGCGTGGACGCGATGTCCCACGCCGCCCCGCTGGCCTCGGAGAGCGGGGCACCCGGCACTGGCGTGAAGCCCTCATACGCACCCGCGGCCCAGGTCTTCAGCAGCTCGCGCTGCATCTCCCCCAGGCGCGGATTCCGCCCGAGGATCGCCTCGATCCGATGCAGCGATCGCTTCACGAGCTCGGGATCCGTCACGCCGGACATCTCGCGCTGAGCACGGAGCTCCGCGATCTCGAAGATGTCGGCCATCGTGGCGGTGCCGCTCGCGATCTCGTCCAGCACCTCCCCGACCTCATCCAGCCGGTTCGCCACCGTCCACACCGGCGTGGTCGCGACGTACCGCGATCCCGGCGGCAGGGACGAGGACTGCAGGATCGCCGGGATCTCGAGCAGCTCCTCCCTGGCGACCTGCACGGCGGCGGCATCGGCGCGGATGCGGCCCGCCATGGCACGCAAGTCGTCCGGGTCCACGGCGACGATCCCGCCGTGCGTGATCTCCACCTCGCTTCCCACGAGCGTCACCCCACCCTCAGCGCGGACTCGACCGTCACCAGCTGGTCGAGCGCGCCGACCAGCTCGCCCTGCTGTGCGGCGCATCGCTCGAGCATCAGCTCGACCGCACGCGCCCGCCACGCGCAGTCGACCGGGAGAGCGCGCAGGTCGGCGAGAGCGCGGTCGAGCCGCTCACGCGCGCGATCGCAGCGCAGCAGCGCCTCGGCGAGCATCCAGGATCCTTCGGCGGTCGTGGGAGCGATGGCGAACATGACGCCGACCCTGCCGGGCGCGCACCGCCTGCGGGGCGGGTTTCGCGCGACCCGTGCAGATCCCGCGTATATCCGGCACTGTGGAGGACGACCCTTGCTCGGCCGCGCTGCTCCGCCGGCCGTGATGCAGCGCCCCTGCGCCGCCCGGCCTCTCCGCCGCGCGACGCGGTGCGGCACAATGGAGCCATGACCGAGTCGGACCCGTTCCGCGTGATCTTCGTGTGCACGGGCAATATCTGCCGGTCCCCCATGGCGGAGGTCGTGTTCCGCGACATCGCGGCGAAGCAGGGACTCGGCGACCGGATCGTGTCGACGAGCGCCGGAACCGGCGACTGGCACGTGGGCGAGCAGGCCGACAGTCGCACGATCGAATCCCTGGCCCGCCGCGGCTACGACGGATCGAAGCATCGCGCTCGCCAGTTCACCTACGACTCGTTCGCCGAGAACGATCTCGTCGTCGCCCTGGACCGCACGCATGAGCGGATCCTGAAGCAGTGGGCGCGCGACGAGTCGGAGGAGGGCAAGGTGACCCTGCTGCTCTCGTTCGAGCACAATCCGACCGTGCTGGACGTACCGGATCCCTACTACGCCGACGCCCGGGTGTTCGACGAGGTGCTCGGTATGATCGAGAGAGCGAGCCACGGCCTCTTCGGCCAGCTCGAACCCGCCATCCGACCGCCGCGTCCGTGACACCGGCGGCCCGGATCCACGACTCTTCCCGGAGGACCCCCGTGACCGCCTCGCTTCCCGTCCAGCCCCTCAGCCCGCTCGACGGCCGCTACCGCGCCGCGGTCGCCCCGCTCGCCGACTACCTCTCCGAGGCGGGGCTCAACCGCGCCCGCGTCGAGGTCGAGGTGGAGTGGCTGATCGCCCTGACCGACCGCGCGCTGTTCGGCACCGCCCCGCTGGCCGACGCCGACAAGGAGCGCCTGCGCGGCCTCTACCGCGACTTCGGCCAGGCCGAGATCGACTGGCTCGCCGAGAAGGAGGCGGTCACCCGCCACGACGTGAAGGCCGTGGAGTACCTCGTCCGCGACCGCCTGTCGGCACTCGGGCTGGACGCGATCGCCGAGCTCACGCACTTCGCCTGCACGAGCGAGGACATCAACTCCGCCTCCTACGCGCTCACCGTGAAGCGCGCGGTCGAGCGGGTGTGGCTGCCCGCTCTGCAGGACGTGATCGCCAAGCTCCGCGAGCTCGCGATCGAGCACGCCGACGCCGCGATGCTGTCCCGCACGCACGGCCAGCCGGCCACCCCCTCGACCATGGGCAAGGAGCTGGCGGTGTTCGCCTGGCGTCTGGAGCGCGTGGTGAAGCGGATCGAGGGCTCCGAGTACCTGGCCAAGTTCTCCGGCGCGACCGGCACCTGGTCGGCGCACCTGAGCGCCGAGCCCGACGTCGACTGGCCCATGATCGCCCGCGAGTACATCGAGGGCCTCGGCATCGACTTCAACATCCTCACCACCCAGATCGAGTCGCACGACTGGCAGGTCGAGCTGTACGACCACGTCCGTCACGCGGGCGGGATCCTGCACAACCTCGCCACCGACATCTGGACCTACATCTCGCTCGGCTACTTCGCGCAGATCCCCGTCGCCGGCGCGACCGGATCCTCGACCATGCCGCACAAGATCAACCCGATCCGCTTCGAGAACGCCGAGGCGAATCTGGAGCTGGCAGGCAGCCTGCTGAACTCCCTGTCGCAGACCCTGGTCACCAGCCGCATGCAGCGCGACCTCACCGACTCGACCACGCAGCGCAACATCGGCGTCGCCTTCGGGCACTCGCTGCTCGCGCTGGACAACCTGCGCCGCGGCCTCAACGAGATCTCGCTCTCCCGCGATGTGCTGCTCGAGGACCTCGACCACAACTGGGAGGTGCTCGCCGAGGCCATCCAGACCGTGATCCGCGCGGAGGTCGTCGCCGGCCGCTCCACGATCCAGGATCCGTACGCGCTGCTCAAGGAGCTCACCCGCGGTCACCGCGTGGGTGCCGCGGACCTCGCCGAGTTCGTGCAGGGCCTGGAGATCGGCGACGCCGCCAAGCAGCGCCTGCTCGCGCTGACCCCGGCCACGTACATCGGGCTCGCGGAGACGCTCGCCCGCTGACCCGGGAGCGAACAGCCGCGAAGGAGCTTCCCCCTCGCCCTCGGGGTCGTTGAGCGAGCAGCGACGAAGGAGCAGCGAGACGAAACGGCGTGCTCGCGCAAGAGCACCGCGTTTCGTCTCGGTCGCGCTTCGCGCGTCCTCGCTCAACGGCCCCGGAGGGGGCACTCCTGCGGGAACGGACGCTCAGGCCTCCGCGGGCTCGGGAGCGGGCATCGTGGCGGGGGCGCCGGAGTGCTCGCCGGCGCGGTCCTTCGGCATCGCGAGGATCGCCACCAGCATGAGCGCCGCGGTCACGGCGGCCGCGATGAACACCCAGGTCGAGGCGTGCACGACGGTCGCGGGATCCTCGGATCCGCCGCCGGAGGCGATGATCGCATTCGAGATCGCGCCGAACACCGCCACACCGACGGCGCTGCCGGCCGAGCGGGCGAACGTGTTCATGCCGGTCACCGCGCCGCGCTCTCCCCAGCCGACCGAGGCCTGCGCGACGATGAGGGTGGGCGCGGCGGTCCAGCCCAGGCCGAAGCCGATCACGAAGGCGACCGCGGCGAGCGTGTAGGCGTTCGGATAGGGCCCGATCAGCGCCAGTCCGATCGCGCCGAGCGTGGCGATCGACGCCCCGATCAGCGCCGTGAAGCGGAACCCGTGCCGCAGGTACAGCCGCCCCGCGTTCGCGGCGGAGAGCGGCCAGCCCAGGGTCATCGCGGCCACGGCGAGCCCCGACAGCAGCGGCACGACCCCGATCGAGCCCTCCAGGTACGCGGGTGCGAAGCTGGTGACGCCGGTCAGCAGCGCACCGATCGCGAGCGACGCGATCGTCGTGGTGAGGATGAGCCGGCGCGAGATCAGCCGCAGATCGATGATCGGCTCGGCCGCACGTCGCTCCACGAACGCGAACACCGCCAGCGCCAGCGCTCCGCCGGCGAAGCAGACCAGGCTCGGCACCGACAGCCAGGCCCAGGCGTTGCCGCCCTCGAGCACGCCCAGGATGATGCCGGTCAGGCCGATCGTGAGCAGGACAGCGCCCAGGTAGTCGATGCGGTGCCGGCGGCGTTCGGCCTGCTCATGGAAGTGTCGCATCAGCATCCACGCCGCGAGGAGGCACAGCGGCACGTTGATGAAGAAGATCAGCCGCCAGACGTCGAGCTGCGCGAACAGCCCGCCCAGCGCCGGACCCACGACCGAGGAGATCGCCCAGACGCTGGCGATGTATCCCTGCACGACCGCCCGCTCGGAGACCGTGTAGATGTCGCCGACGATGGTCATGGCCATGGGTCCGACGGCGCCGGCGCCGAGGCCCTGCACCAGCCGGAACAGGATGAGCGAGGTCATGCTCCATGCCAGACCGCACAGGACGGATCCGAGCAGGAACAGCGCGATCCCGACCATGAGGATCGGTTTGCGCCCCACGGTGTCGGCGAGCTTGGAGTAGATCGGCACGCTCACCGCCTGCGCCAGCAGATAGATCGAGAACAGCCACGGGAACTGCTGATAGCTGCCGAGGTCCTGCACCACGCTCGGCACCGCCGTGGCGAGGATCGTCGCATCCATCGCGATCAGGCCTGTGGCCAGCATGAGGGAGAGCAGCACCGGACCGCGCTCAGAGCGGAAACCCACGGCCGCGCGATCGATCGTCATGCTCACCTTGAGGTCAAGGCGTTCCGGATCCGGGCTATTCCCGGTGGCCTACGCCTTCGGCGCGTCGCCCTCGGCGGATCCGGCCGCGTCGTCGGAGTCGGAAGCGTCGGCTGCGTCGGGGGCTGCCGTCCCGGGCGCCGCTGTCGCGTCATCGACCGTGTCGTAGAGCACGGGGCGGTCGTGCGGCTTGGTGAAGTCCGCCGGGTCGACCGCGAGGATCAGGATCGAGAGGATCAGCAGGCTCGCGATGAAGATCCCGCCGGTCACGATGAAGGCGAGGTTCCACGGCGGGATCGCGCCGTAGGTGCCGTTCTCCACCGCGCGCATCACCTTGTCCGTGAACGCGCCTGTCGCGATCACGGTCACGATGCCGGCGAAGAGTCCGCACAGCAACGACAGGCCGACCAGCTGCAACGGTCGGAACAGATCCCTGCGCCTGGTCTTCTCGGTCATGCGGATCCTTCGTTCTCGGCCGGCGCCGTGCCGGCGGTGTCGATGCCCGAACCGTTGGTGCGGGAGCGGGGGCTGAGCCCCGCGATGCCGAGGAACACGGCGACGATGGCGGCGTACGCGCCGAAGATCCCGACGGCCAGGGTGATCCCGGTCAGCGTGAACGAGCCGGCCTCGGCGATGGAGTAGTTGAGCGCATAGGTCGTCGGCACGCAGAGGAGCCCGACCGCGAGGGCGAGGCCGAGGGCTCCGACCAGAATTGCATCGCGGGCCCCGTCGGCGACGACGGCGGGCGCGGTCCCGGCGCGGGCCTGGCGACGGGCACGGAGCCCGGCGATGAGCTCGACGAGTCCGCCGAGCGCGCCCCAGGCGATCACGACGACGAAGAACAGCGGCGTGGTGCGCCAGGCGGGGATGCTCCCGGCCATGCCGGTGAGGATCGAGATCGCCGCGAGCAGCACGTACGGCCAGCGCCACCCGGCAGGCGCAACCAGCCAGGCGGCGAGCATGTGGATCAACGCGGTGACGAGCGCGAAACCGCTGAACACCGAGAGCCCGACGATCGCGGAGTGGTTCGCCGAGAAGGTGATCATGAGGGCCGCGACCGCGGCGAAGGCGGCGCGTGCGAGCTGCACGTGGCGCAGCTGGAACGTGCGGGTGGCGGGCATGACGGATCCTCGGGTCCCTGTGCTTCGAGCCCTTCGCGCGGCCTCAGGGACCAGGCCTCAGCAACCGCTTCGACGGGTTCTACGGCCGCCCCGGTGGACGGGCGGACCCTGCCAGTCTACGCGCGGGATCCTAGGCGCCCGCTCGGGAGGTGAGCTCCGGCGCATCCGGATCCGGATCATCCGCGTGCGCACCAGGATCCTCGGCGGCGCGTGCGTTGTCGGCCCCTGGGGCTCTCGAAGGGCGGCGCGGTTGCAGTTCGCTGAGCAGCGTGCCGGCGATGATGAGGGCCGCGCCGAGGATCGCGAGCGGCGGGATCCTCTCCCCCGCGATGCGTCCGACCACGCCCGCCCACACCGGCTCCCCCGTGTAGATGATGGTGGCGCGGGTTGCGGAGACCGAGCGCTGCGCCCAGTTCATGGTGAGCTGGATGAGCCCGCTCGCGACGCCCATGCCGAGACCCGCGAACAGCCAGACCGGGTCGAAGGCGGGGATCGCCTCACCGACGGCGGGCATGGTCGCGAAGCCCAGCAGCGAGGCGGTGAGCAGCTGCACGACGGTGAGCCGGCCCACGTCGAACCGTCCGCCGAAGAGGCTGATCAGGATGATCTCCCCCGCGATCGGCAGGGTGCTGATCAGCGTGAGGATCTCGCCCTCGCCGAGGTGGATGCCGCGGGATCCGATGCCCGCCACCAGCAGCAGACCGACGAACGCGAGGCCTGCCCCGACCAGGGTCAGCGCCCGCGGGGGCTTGCGCAGCACCAGCCACTGCAGCAGCGGGACGAGAGGCACGTAGAACGCCGTCATGAACGCGCTGGTGCTGGAGTCGATCGTCTGCAGGCCGGCGGTCTGCAGACCGTAGCCGCCGTAGATCGCGGCGCCGATCGCCGCGCCGGCCCCGAGCTCGCGCCAGGTCATGCCGCGCAGCGAACGCCAGAAGATCAGCGCAGCGAACACCCCCGCCGCGAGGAACCGGAACCCGACGAAGAACCACGGCCCGGAATGCTCCATCGCGGTGTGCACGACGAGGAACGTGCCGCCCCAGATGACGGTGATGCCGACGAGGGCCCACTCCTGCCGGCTGAGCCCGAACACGCGACGAGGAGCGGGCTGGTTCACGGCACTACGCTACGGGATCCGGCGCCACCGGGGGCCGGGCGGCGGCGCCCCGCGACCCCCGAGAAGCCGTTCCCCCTGGCGGCGAGACCGAAACGACGTCCCGAGACCGACGATCGCATCGTCGGTCTCGGGACAGAGGTTCGGTCTCGCGGTCAGCGCGGCGACCAGGGCACCAGCGCGGCGACCGGGGCGCCAGTGCGGCGCCACGACCCCGCCGGGGGGTCGACTCAGCCGGCGGCGGATTCCGCGGTGGCGATCCAGAGCCGGCCGGATCCGGTCACCTGCACGTCCGCCGCGCGGCTCACGAACACGGAGGCGGCGCGCGGCGCCTCCGCCGTCGCGTCGCCGGCCGACAGTGCGAAGGATCCGTCCGTGGTGATCGCGATGGACGGACCGGCGAGCGCGATCGTGGCGGCGCCGGTGACCGCGAGCAGCTCGAACGGCACATCGGCGCCGGACGCGTGGATGCGCGGCCGGTAGCTGCGCACGTTCTCGGCGATCTCGACCGGGACGAGGTGGTCGTCGTCCGACGCGGCGAAGGTCAGCACGCGCTGGAGCTCGGCGGTGTCGATGTGCTTAGGGGTGAGTCCGCCGCGCAGCACGTTGTCGCTCGCCCCCATGAGCTCCACGCCCGCGCCGCCGAGGTAGGCGTGGATGTTGCCCGCGGGCAGCCACAGCGCCTCCCCCGCGGCGAGGGTCACGTGGTTCAGCATCAGGGCGACCGCGATACCGGCATCACCGGGGTAGGCCTCGGCGAGGCGGGTGATCAGCTCGAAGCGCTCGTCACCGGAGGCGGCTGCGACGAGCGCGGCGACGGCGAGCTCCACGCCCGTGCCGCCGGCCAGCAGCCAGGAGAATCCGGCGCGCAGCCCGTCCGGCCCGGCCAGCTCCTCGCGCCAGGGAGCGAGCGCATCGGATCCGGCCCGGGCGGCGAGCGCATCCACGTCGGCGAGGATCGCGGCAGGGTGCCGGAAGCCGCAGAGCGCATCGAAGCCGTCCTCCAGCGCGACGATGAACTCGGGCTTCGCGTAGGGGTCCTTGTAGTTGCGGTGCGCGGCGGTGAGGGGGATGCCCCGGCTGTTCTCATCGGCGAACCCGGCCTCGGCCTGGGCCGGGGTGGGGTGCGCCTGCAGCGACAGGGGCGCGCCCGAGACGAGGATTTTGAGCAGGAACGGCAGGCGGGAGCCGCTCGCCTGCTCCCAGTCCAGCAGCGTCGCCCAGGGCTCTCCGCCGACTGTGCGGGCCGGGGATCCGGGATGCGCGCCGAGCCACAGCTCCGCCTCCGGGCCGCCGGTGCCCGCGGTCCCGAGCACGCCCGCGACCCCGTCCACCCGCCCCCAGGCGTAGTCGCGCGGCACGTTGCCGATCGGGACGAACAGGGGCTCGGGGGAAGCGCTCATCTCGCCAGCGTAGCGAGGATCCGCCCTCTCCTTTCGGAGCGCGATGTTTGCTCCGAAAGGACCCGCGAAGCAGCAGACATCGCTCCTCGAAACTGTCATCGGGTGTCCGGAAGGACGAAGATGGCTCCATGAGCCAGCCCCGTTCCGCCACCGCGGCGACCGCCGCTATCCGCTCCGCCCGTGACCTGCTGCTCGCGCACGCCACCGACTACCCGGGCGCTCGCTCCGTGTTCCACTGGCCTGCGCTCTCGGAGTTCAACTTCGCGCTGGAGTGGTTCGATGTCGTCGCCGGCGAGACGCCGAACCGACCGGCGGTGCAGATCGTCTCGGCCGATCTGACGAGCAGGAGCTGGACCTACGGCGAGCTCGCGCGACGATCGAACCAGGTGGCGAACTGGCTGCACGGCCTCGGGATCCGCCGCGGCGACCACGTGATCGTGATGCTCGGCAACACGATCGACCTGTGGGAGACCATGCTCGGCCTCACCAAGCTCGGCGCGGTCGCGATCCCCACCTCGACGCTGCTCTCGCCGGCGGATCTGGCCTATCGCGCGGAGAAGGGCGAGGCGCGCGCGGTTGTGACGCTCGGGTCGCTGAGCGATCGCGTGGCCGAGCTGCCCGCGGAGGTCGTACGGATCGCCGTGCCCGATGCTCCCGGCGCGGCGGTGCCCGCGGGCTGGCACGACTTCGCGGGTTCGAACGGCGTCGACGACGACTTCGAGCCCGACGCCCCGACACCGGCCGACGACACCAGCCTGCTGTACTTCACGTCGGGCACCACCAGCCGACCCAAGCTCGTGCAGCACACGCACGTGTCCTATCCCGTCGGACACCTCTCGACCATGTGGTGGCTGGGCGTGCGCGAGGGCGACGTGCACCTCAACATCTCCTCACCGGGCTGGGCGAAGCACGCCTGGTCGAGCTTCTACTCGCCGTTCCTCGCCGAGGCCACCGTGTTCGTCTACAACTACGACCGCTTCGACGCGAACACGCTCATGGAGGTCATGGAGCAGCACCGCGTCACGACGTTCTGCGCGCCGCCGACGGTGTGGCGCATGCTGATCCAGGCCGACCTGGGACGCCTGCCGCATCCGCCGCGCGAGCTCGTCGGCGCCGGCGAACCGCTGAACCCCGAGGTCATCGGCCGTGTGCGCCAGGCCTGGGGAGGCACGATCCGCGACGGCTTCGGGCAGACCGAGATGACGGCCTGCGTGGGCAACTCGCCGGGCCAGGTCGTGAAGGACGGATCCATGGGTCGTCCCCTGCCGGGCTACCCGGTCGTGCTGGTGGATCCGGTCACCGGGACGCGTGTCGACGGTGACGCGGACGGTGTGGCCGAGGGCGAGATCTGCCTCGACCTCGCCGAGCGCCCGCTCGGGCTGATGGCGGGGTACTACGCGGATCCGGAGGCCACGGCGCGCTCACGCGAAGGCGGCTTCCACCACACCGGCGACATCGCGACCCGCGACGCCGAGGGGTATCTGACGTATGTCGGCCGCGCGGACGACGTGTTCAAGGCGTCGGACTACAAGATCTCGCCGTTCGAGCTCGAGTCGGTGCTGCTCGAGCACCCGGACGTCATGGAGGCGGCCGTCGTGCCGAGCCCGGATCCGACCCGCCTGGCGGTGCCGAAGGCGTACGTGCTGCTCACCGCGTCGGCGCACGACGACCTCACGGCGACCGCCGGGTCGATCTTCGCCTACGCGCGCGGTCAGCTCTCCCCGCACCTGTGGGTGCGGATCATCGAGTTCGTGCCCGAGCTGCCGAAGACGATCTCCGGCAAGATCCGCCGGGTGGATCTGCGCGCCCGCGAGGCCGAGCGCATCGCGAGCGGCGACGAGTCGGGTCAGCACCACGACCGCGACCACCGCTGACGCGGTAATTCTCCCCCTCGTTTCAAAGCGCGCACTTTGCGGTGGAACCGATCCGGATCCAGCCATGTGCGCGCTTCGAAACCGGGATGGTGCCCGGAAGGGGGGCTCAGCGGGCGTCGTAGTCGGCCCGGGACTGCTCGATCGTGGCGTGATTGGTGATCGCCCACTGCGCGATCGTGTGCGCGATCTCGACGAAGGTGCTGCCGAGCGCCGTGAGCCGATACTCCACGCGCGGCGGAACCTCCGCATAGGCCGTGCGGATCACGAGTCCGTCGCGCTCGAGCTGCCGCAGCGTCAGGGTCAGCATGCGCTGGGAGATCCCGGGGATGTGCCGGAGCAGGTCGCTGAACCGCAGGACGTCGCCACCGAGCGTGGCGACCACGAGCAGCGACCACTTGTCACCCACGCGGTCGAGGACATCACGGATCATGCGCCCCACCTCGGGACCTCCGGGCTGCCCCTCGCACGAGCGTTCGTACTCGGAGAGATCCGCGGGGGTGGCCGTCACCGGCTCGCTCACGGTTCTGCCCCTGTGCGCCGGTGACACCGATGTGCCTTTTGTACGCGTCTCCACGATGCTCCATCCTTTACTTACTGATCGTAACAAGGTGACGATCGATAACAAGAAGGAACCCCCATGCTGATCGCCCTCTGGATCGTCAACGCGCTGCTCACCCTGGCCATGCTGGGCGGCGGAGGGATGAAGCTGATCACCCCGAAGCCGGTGCTCGCGGAGCGCGGAATGGCGTGGACCGAGGACTTCTCCGCCGGCTCGATCAAGGCGATCGCCGCACTCGAGGTCGTCGGCGCGATCGGCCTCATCCTTCCTCTGGCCACGGGGATCGCCCCGATCCTGACCCCCCTCGCCGGCACCGGTCTCGCCGTCATCATGCTCGGCGCCGTCGTCGTCCACCTGCGCCGCAAGGAGCCGGCGGCCCCGGCGATCGTCCTCGCCGTGCTGGCGGTGGCGAGCGCGGTGCTGGGCTTCCTCGCCGTTCGCTGACACTGGCCGGGCCCGGGTGCCCACTGGTTTCGGGGAGCGATGTCCGCTCTGTTCCGCAGGATCCGAGCGCACACCTCGCTCCTTGAAACGAGATGGTGGATCCGCGGACCGGAACACGCCGGCTCAGAGGTCGGCGATGACGATCCGCCCCATCCGCATCAGGTGCTCGTAGGCGTTCGGCCGCTGCATCAGCTCGCCCATGTTCGCGGGCACGACCTGCCAGCTCACGCCGAATCGATCGACGAGCCAGCCGCATTGCTCGGCCTCGGGTACGACGCTGAGCGCATCCCAGATCCGGTCGATCTCGTCCTGCCCGTCGCAGTCGATCTGCAATGAGAGTCCGGGGGTGAACGTGAAGTCCCGGTCGATAGGGGAATCGAAGGCGGCGAAGCGCTGGCCGGCGAGCAGGAACTCGGAGTACCAGATCGGCTCGTCGACGTGCGGGGGCTCGGTCACCGGGTACTCGACCCGGCGGGTGATCCCCGACGGCGGCAGCAGCTCGCCGTAGAGCGCGATCGCCTCCTGCGACCTGTTCCGCACCGGCCCGCCGAACACGAGCATCGGGGTGACCAGCGGTGCCGGCTCGGCGTCGCGGTCCATCAGCTTCAGCTGCCAGCTCACCCCGTAGCGATCCTCGACCCATCCGTACAGGCCGCTGAACAGGTATTCCCCGATGTCCATCAGCACGAGGCCGTCCTCGCCGAGCCTGGTCCAGGTGCGGTTGATCCAAGCGCGCGCGGCATCGTCGTCGCTGAAGTCGCGCGGATCCACGCTCACCAGGAAGGAGATCGCCGGATTCGGGGCGAACTCGGACCCGGCGTTGATGAGGCTGATCCGATAGCCGTCGATCGACACATCCACGGTGAGCGGCAGTCCGGCGAACGAGCGCTGGAACTCCGGCAGGCCGTCGGCGGGATAGCGTGCGACGACCCGCGACGTGGCCCGCTCGAACACCGAGGCGTAGAAGGCCCCCGCCTCCTCAGCCGCGTGGTCGCACCAGATGTTGGGGGTGATCCGCTGAGTCATGTGGGGAAGCTCCTCGCGCGCCGATGGTCCCCCCAGGACTCCAGAGTGCGCGACGGCGCGGCCGCACCGCAAGCGCCCGGCCGAGATCTGTCCCACGACGCGTACCGACGCGGCTGACCACGACAGCCCTCAGGGCTCGCGCCGCGACGTCACCGTGGGCGGCGCGGCCTCAGCGACGCCCGACCTTGAGGCGGGACTTCGCCCGCACCACCGGCACCGGAGCCGTGATGACGGCGTCGACCACCATGGAGCCGTCGGTCGGGCCGACGACCGGGATCGCCGTGGTCGGGGTGACCTCGATCGGATCCACGGGCATCCGCGCCAGCTCGCGGTGCGCCTTCATGTACGCGGGGATGAGCAGCGCCGCCGCACCCAGCCATGCCAGCGGGTTGCTCAACGCGACGCCGGGGTAGCCGATGAGGGCGCCCAGCACGACGGCGGCAGCCACGCGCATCACGAGCTCGATCACGCCGGTGATCGTAGGGATGAGCGTGTGCCCCAGACCCTGCAGCACGCCGCGCAGCACGAACAGCACGCCGAGCGCGGTGTAGCTGAGGCCGTTGATCAGCAGCATGAGCGCGGCGAGACGGACGACCTCATCGGATCCGTCGCCGATGAACACGCGCACCATCGAGGATCCGAACAGCACCAGCAGCGCGCCGAGCACGATCGCCGTGATGACGGCCATCCAGATCGCCTGGGTCACGCCTCGGCGGATGCGGTCGGGTCGGCGTCCGCCGAGGTTCTGCGCCGCGTACATCGAGGCGGCGAGACCGATCGAGGAGAGGAACGCCACCGCGATGCTGTCCACGCGGGAGGCGGTCGTGTAGGCGGCGACGGCGTCGGGACCGAGCATGTTCAGCGCGACCTGCACGGTGATCGTGCCGATCGCGATGATCGAGGCCTGGAAGCCCATCGGAAGGCCGAGGCGCAGGTGCTCGGCGATGTCGGCGCGCGTGACGCGCCAGTCGGCGCGGTGCACGTGCAGCACCGGGAGCTTGCGCCACACGTACACCAGACACAGTGCGACCGAGACGCCCTGTGCGACGACGGTGGCCCAGGCGGCTCCCGCGACGCCCCACTCGAAGGCGCCGACCATGAGGATCACCAGCACGATGTTCAGGGCGCAGGACACGGTGAGGAACACCAGCGGGGTGCGCGAGTCGCCGATGGCGCGGATCACTGCGGAGAGGTAGTTGAAGAACATCACCGTGCTGCCGCCGATGAACGTGACCTGCGTGAACACGGTCGCCTCGGGCATGAGCACCTCGGGCGTCTGCAGCAGCGCGAGCAGCGGCGCGGTCACGAGCGGGGCGCCGACCGAGATGATGATGCTCGTCGCGGCGGTCAGCAGCGTGCCCGTGGCGACGGAGCGGCGGACGGCCGCGTGATCGGCTGCGCCGAACGCCTGCGCCGTCGGGATCGCGAAGCCGCTGCTGAGGCCCCAGGCGAACCCGATCAGCAGGAAGATCAGGCTGCCCGTGGCGCCCACGGCCGCGAGCGAGTCGACGCCGAGGTGACGACCGACGACGATCGCGTCGGCGAATTGATAGAGCTGCTGCACGACGTTGCCGATCAGCAGCGGGACGGCGAAGGCCAGGATGACGCGCCAGGGGCGGCCTGTGGTGAGGGACGTGGACATGCGGAGCTCTTCGGGCGGGGGATCGGGCGGGGGACGAAGCGAGGCCCGCCGTGATCGGTCACGGCAGGCCGTCTCCCATGCTATCGAATCGATTCGGTGAAGAGGTAGGGGGTTCGGCCACTTTCTGCCGGATCCGGCCGCCCCCGCCGCCTCCTCGAAAACCCCGTCGCCGAACGGAGCTCAGTGCCCGACGTACGAGAACTGGGTCTCGTTGTAGCGGTCACCGGCCACGCCGAGCCGCGAGGCCAGGGAGTCGAGATCCGCGCGCTCGTCGGCCGACAGCGCGACCGCGGTGGATCCGGCGTTCTCGGCGATGCGCGCGGTGCGCCGGGTGCCGGGGATGGGCACGATCCACGGCTGCTGCGCGAGCAGCCACGCCAGCGCGATCTGCCCCGGCGTCGCACCCTTGATCGTCGCGAGAGATGCGACGTGGTCGACGAGACGCTGATTCGCCGCGCGGTTGTCGGCGGTGTAACGCGGGATGGTGGCACGGATGTCCCCGTCGGCGAAGGACGTCTCCGCCGAGACCGTACCGGTGAGGAAGCCCTTGCCGAGCGGACTGAACGGCACGAACCCGATGCCCAGCTCGGCGAGCGTCGGCAGCACCTCCGCCTCCGGATCCCGCGTCCACAGCGAGTACTCGCTCTGCACGGCGGTCACCGGGAACACGGCGTGCGCACGGCGGATGGTGGCCGCCGATGCCTCGGACATCCCGAAGTGGCGCACCTTCCCCTCGCGCACGAGTTCGCCGACCGCCCCCGCGACGTCCTCGATCGGCACCGCCGGATCCACCCGATGCTGGTAGAAGAGGTCGATGACATCGGTGCGCAGCCGCCGCAGCGACGCCTCCGCAACCCGTCGGATCTGCTCCGGACGGCTGTCCAGCCCGGTGTAGCGCCCGTCGTCCTCGATGTGCCAGCCGAACTTGGTCGCGACCACGACCTCGCCCCGGACCGGCTCCATGGCCTCTCCGACGAGTTCCTCGTTGACGTAGGGGCCGTAGACCTCCGCGGTGTCGATGAAAGTGACGCCCTGCTCGAGCGCCGAGCGCAGCACACCGATCATCTCGTCCCTGCTTCCGGGATTCGGTCCGTAGCCCTGCGACATCCCCATCGCGCCGAGGCCTATCGCCGAGACCTCGAGGCCCCTGCCGTCGCTACCGTGCCCGAGTGTGCGCGTGTGCATCCCCGTCTCCCGTCCGTCACGGATCCGGTCGATCACGACCGGTGCGTCCTGCGCCCCGGCGCCTCCGGGACGCTTCCAGTCGACTCCCGATCCGCCGCGGGCACCAGACCCCGATGTTCCGGGTACTGCCAGTGCCTGGCACCGCGGGGTCGCGGCGCGTACGTTCGAGGGCATGGACGAGCGCGCAAGGGACCTCAGGGCCGAGGTGCAGGACTTCCTCACCTCGAGGCGCGCCCGCCTCTCTCCGGAACAGGCCGGGCTCCCCGCGTACGGGCGGTTCCGGCGAGTCCCCGGCCTCCGGCGCGAGGAGGTCGCGCTGCTGGCGGGCGTGAGCGTCGACTACTACATCCGCATCGAGCGCGGTGACCTCGCCCGTGCCTCGGACGGAGTGCTGAGCGCGATCGCGATGGCCCTGCGACTGGACGAGGCCGAGACGGCGCATCTGTTCGACCTCGCCCGAGGCGCGGACCGCGCGAGCCGCACAGGGCTCTCCCCTCGACCGCGCCCCGCCGCGCTCCGGCCCAGCGTGCTCCGGATGCTCGACGCGATCGTCGACGCGCCCGCGATCGTGCGCGGCGGCGGTTTCGACTACCTCGGCGCCAATCGGCTCGGTCGTGCGCTGTACGCGCCACTGTTCGCGCACTCAGCGCCGAACAGCCTGCGCTTCGCGTTCCTCGACCCCGCGGCGCGCACCTTCTACCGGGAATGGGATCAGGTGGTGCAGGACCTCGTCGCGACCCTGCACGCCGAGGTCGGCAGGCACCCCGCGGACCCTTCGCTCGCATCGATCGTCGCCGAGCTCTCCGATCGCTCGGAAGAGTTCCGCGCGCTCTGGGCAGCGCACAACGTGCGCTTCCATCGCACCGGGATCAAACGCCTGCATCACCCCGTCGTCGGCGACCTGGACCTCACGTTCGAGGGCCTCGATCTGTCCGCCGATCCCGGCGTGATGATGGCGGTCTACACCGCTGAACCCGGATCCGGATCGGCGGACGCGCTGCGGATGCTCGCCAGCTGGGCCGCGACGGCCGAGGAGGAGAGGCTCCGCACAGGGCACTGACCGCTCGGCAGCGGCGCGCTCCGCTGCCGGCGCCGATGCCCCTCGAGGGAACTCAGCGGGCGCCCGGGGAGCCGCCGTATCCGCGATGCACCTCGGGATCGAGTCCGTGCGCGGCGGCGAGGCGGGTCACGAGCGCGGTGAACGCCTCACGCTCGGCGGGATCGAGCGGGCCGAGGATGTCGGCGTTCTGCTGCTCCGCCGCCGCGCGGAGGCCGCGCAGAGAGGCGCGGCCGGCCTCGGTGAGATCGAGTCGGTGATGGCGGCGATCGTCGGGGTCGCGGGTCCGCGATACCAGACCGGCCGCCTCGAGGGTGTCGACGAGCACCACCACCCGGCTCGGCACGGCGCCGAGTCGGTCCGCCAGTGCACGCTGACTCAGCCCCGGGTTCTGCATCAGGATGCGCAGCACCCCCGCCGTCGCCGGAGTGAGGCCGGCAGGCTTCACGAGTTCGGCGAACCGCGCGGAGGCGAAGGCGCCGAGCTGGGACAGCAGGAACCCCGTGCGTGCGGGTCGACGAGCGGCATCCATGGGTCCAGCATAGTCCTCTTGACAGAATAATTCATAGCATGCATCATTTCTGTCATGACCGATTATTCGCCTGCCTCTCGTCGCCCCGGCGGGCCGCCGCTGGGCCCGCTCGCAATCGTCACCTTCGCCCTGACGATCGCGGGCGTCGTCGTGCTGCTCGTCGGCACCGGCTCGGCTCCTGCGCCGTTCGCCCCCGCCGCCGACGTCGCGAGCTGGTACACCGCCCACGCACTTCCGATCCGCGTCGCGGCGACGCTGCAGCTGGGAGCCGCCGTCCCGCTGGGGATCCTCGCCGCCTCGGTCTACGCCCGTCAGCTGCGCCTGGGGGTTCGTGTTCCCGGTCCCGTCATCGGTCTCTACGGCGGGATCGGCGCCTCCTTGCTGCTGCTCGTGTCGGCCCTCACGACCTGGGCCCTCGCCTCCGGTCCGGAGGCCGCCGACCCGGGCAGCGCCGCAGTTCTCGGGCGACTCGCCTTCGGACTCGGCGGCGTCGGCTACGCCGTGGGCCTGGGTCTTCTGATCGCCGGCATCGCGGTGCCGGCGTTCATCCTGCGGCTGATCCCGCGCTGGCTCGCCCTGGCCGGACTCGTGCTCGCCGTCATCGGCGAGCTGGCGTTCCTCTCGCTGGTGCTCGACCCGCTGCAGGCGCTGCTGCCGGTGGTGCGCTTCGGGGGCGGGGCGTGGCTGATCGCGGTCGCGTTCCTGCTGCCCAGGGAGCGGCCGCGGCGGAGCCCGCGCACCGTCACCATGGAGGACGCGTCATGAGCACCGCCCTCGTGGTCGGCGCGAACGGTGCCATCGGCGAGGCCGTCGCGCGGCGGCTCGCTGCGGAGGGGCATCGGATGCTCCTGGTGTCGCGCCGACCGGATCCGCTGGCCGCACTCGCCGACGCCCTGCGCGGCGATGGTCGCGACGTGGAGACCGCCGCGTTCGACGCCGCCGACGCGGGCGCGCTGGCGGAGTTCCTCGCTGCGCATGCGCCGACGGGGATCGACATCGCAGTCAACAACCTCGGCATCGCGCACCTTCCGCGTCCCCTGGTCGAGATCGACGACGCGGAGTTCGCCCGGGTGCTCGCGATCGACCTGCTGGGCCTGTCGCGCTGCCTGCGCGCGGAGCTCGCCGTGATCCCCGACGGCGGGGCCGTGGTGAACGTGGCCTCCACCGCCGGCATCGGCGGGGCCCCGGGCATGTCGGCCTACGCCGCCGCCAAGCACGGCGTCGTCGGACTCACCCGCACCACCGCGCTCGACGAGGCCGCCCGGGGCGTGCGCGTGAACGCCGTCGCGCCGGGGCCGATCGAGTCGGGCTCGGTGCTCGATCATCCCGCGGAGGTGCGCGAACGGATCGGCCGGTTCGTCCCGATGCAGCGGATGGGGCGCCCCGAGGAGGTCGCCGAGGCGATCGCATGGCTGGCCTCGCCCGCGGCATCCTTCGTGACCGGCGTGGTGCTGCCCGTCGACGGCGGCAAGACCGCCGCGCTCTGACCGATCCGAAACGGAGACCCCATGGACCTCTTGACCCTGCTGCGCGAGCTCCTCGTGCTCGTGCACCTCATCGGCTTCGCCCTGCTTCTCGGCGGCTGGGCCGCGCAGGCGGTGCGACGACGCTACGTCACCACGACGCTGTTCCGCACGGGGCTGGGGGTGATGATCGCGTCGGGCCTGCTGCTCGCGATCCCCTTCCCCGCCGGCGTGCATCTCGACTACCTCAAGCTGGGGGTGAAGCTGGTGGTCGCCCTCGCCATCGGCGGCGCCTTCGGCGTCGTCATCACGCGGGAGCGCGCGGGCCGGCCGACCGCGGGGGCCTTCTGGACGATCGGCGCCCTCGCCGTACTGAACGCCGGCATCGCGATCTTCTGGCACGGCGCCTGACCGGGCCTGCTCGTTCTGCTCCCGTCGCAAAAGGTGCCGCCATGAGGCGCTCAGAACGACACATTCTGCGACGGGAGCAGCGGTGGACCGCGGCCGAGACCCCGTGGCCGCGCGGTAGGCCGAGGCTCAGCGGAACCGGCGCAGCCTCAGGCTGTTGCCCACCACGAACACGCTGGAGAAAGCCATGGCGGCCCCGGCCAGCATCGGGTTCAGCAGCCCCAGCGCGGCGATCGGGATCGCCGCCACGTTGTACGCGAAGGCCCAGAACAGATTCGCCTTGATCGTGCCGAGCGTGCGGCGGGACAGCCGGATCGCATCGGCCGCGGTGCGCAGGTCGCCGCGCACGAGCGTGATGTCGCTCGCCTCGATCGCGACGTCGGTGCCGGTGCCCATCGCCATGCCGAGATCCGCTGTGGCGAGCGCGGGCGCGTCGTTCACCCCGTCCCCCACCATGGCGACCACGCGACCCTCCGCCTGAAGCCGGGCGACGACCTCGACCTTGCCCTCGGGCAGCACCTCGGCGGATACCTCGTCGATCCCGACCTCCGCGGCGACCCGCCGGGCGACCGCCTCGTTGTCGCCCGTGAGCAGGATCGGCGTGAGGCCGAGGCGCTTGAGCTCCGCCACCGCATCGGCGCTCGTGGGCTTCACGGTGTCGGCGATCACGATGATGCCGCGAGCGGATCCGTCCCATCCGACCGCCACGACGGTCTTGCCGCCGGCTTCGGCCTCCGCCTTCGCCGCAGCGACCCGCGGGCTGAGGTGCTGCGCCCAGTCGGCGAGCAGCGCCTCCCGGCCGACGAGCACGGCGTGACCGTCGACGACGCCCTGCACGCCCCGGCCCTCGAGGTTCTGGAACGACTCCACGGATGGGAGCTCGACGGACCGCGTCTCGTCTCGCACGGTTTCGCCGCGCTCGCTCGACGACCCCGAGCGCGCCGCCCGGGCGATCGCCTGGGCGATGGGGTGCTCGGACGCGTTCTCCAGCGCACCGGCGAGGCGCAGCAGCTCGGCCGGATCCGTCCCGTCCTCGGCGATGACGTCGGCGACCTCCATGCGGCCGCTCGTGACGGTGCCGGTCTTGTCGAGCACGATCGTGTCGACGCGACGGGTGGACTCCAGCACCTCCGGCCCCTTGATGAGGATGCCGAGCTGGGCCCCGCGCCCCGTGCCCACCAGCAGCGCCGTCGGCGTGGCAAGGCCGAGAGCGCACGGGCACGCGATCACGAGCACGGCGACCGCCGCGGTGAACGCCGCCGTGGCGGGGAAGCCGGCGCCGAGCCAGGCGCCGAGGGTCGCCACCGCGATCACGATCACGATCGGCACGAAGACTCCGCTGATCCGGTCGGCGAGACGCTGCACCTCAGCCTTGCCGGTCTGGGCGTCTTCGACGAGCCGCGCCATCTGGGCGAGCTGCGTGTCGGATCCGATCCTCGTCGCGCGGACGACCAGGCGTCCGCCGGCGTTGACGGTGGCTCCGGCGACGGCATCGCCCGCGCCGACCTCGACGGGCACGGATTCGCCGGTGAGCATCGCGGCGTCGACCGCGGAGGATCCGGAGACGACGACGCCGTCCGTGGCGATCTTCTCGCCCGGGCGCACGACGAACTCGTCGCCGACGGCGAGCTGCCCGATGGGGATGCGGACCTCTTCCGTCGCCGCGCCCGGCGTTTCGTCTCCCGAGCCCGCGGACCGCCGCAGCACCGCCACGTCCTTCGCGCCGAGTTCGAGCAGCGCGCGCAGCGCAGCGCCCGCACGCCTCTTGGAGCGCTTCTCGAAGTACCGTCCGGCCAGGATGAAGACGGTCACCCCCGCCCCCACCTCGAGGTAGATGTTGCCGCTGCCGTCACCTGCCTGCAGCGCGAACGAGAACTCGTGCCGCATGCCCGGCGTGCCCGCAGTGCCGAGGAACAAGGCGTACAGCGACCAGCCGAACGCGGCCAGCGTGCCCATCGAGATGAGGGTGTCCATCGTGGCCGCGCCGTGGCGCAGGTTCAGCCACGCGGCGCGATGGAACGGCCACGCGCCCCACACGATCACGGGGGCGGCGAGCGCGAGCGAGGCCCATTGCCAGTACGTGAACTGCAGCGCGGGGATCATCGCCATCGCGATGACGGGCACGGTGAGGATCGTGCTGACCAGCAGCCGGGTGCGCAGCGAGCGCAGCTCAGGGTCGTCCGGCGTGGCCTCCGAAGCGTCCGGACCCGGACCGTCCGGCGCCGCGACGACCGGCGGTGCCGGGAGCACGGCCGAGTAGCCGATGTCCTCGACCTGGGCGATGAGCGCGGAAGGGTCGAAACCGTCCGGCAACGACACCCTCGCCTTCTCCGTCGCGTAGTTCACGGTGGCGGTGACCCCGTCGATCTTGTTCAGGGTCTTCTCGATCCGGTTCGCGCAGGAGGCGCAGGTCATCCCGCCGATCTCGAGCTCCACGCTGTTCGCGTTCGCGGTCATGGGTGCGTCTCCTTTCGACGTCGGCCGGTCGTGCCGGGGTCAGTGATCGTGCGTCGTCGCGTCCAGCACGAAGGCGGCTGTGTGCACGGACCCCTCCACCTGGAAGTCGAAGTAGAGCAGGTAGCGCCCGGCGGTGCCCACATGGGCGGAGAAGCGGACGTCCGGCCCCGAGGTCGCGCCCGGCGTCGGCTCCGCGCCTTCCGGGTGCACGTGCAGGTAGGCGAGGTCGCCCTCGCGCAGCGCCACGAGGTGCCCGTAGGCGCCGAGGTAGGGCTGCAACGTGGTGACGGGAGCGTCGCCGCGACGGACGGTCACCGTCAGCTCGGAGGCGGATCCGGGGATCAGATCCCCGTCGACGCTGACGTCGAAGCCGTCCACCGTCGTCTCGGCACTCGATGCGAGCGCGACCGGTGCGAACGCTCCGGAGACGTCGATCGTGCGGGTGAGCGTGACCGGATCCGCCCCCGCTGCCGCGAAGTCCGCGAACACGCGGTACGAGCCGGCGGCGTCCCACATCCACGAGATGCTCCAGGTGCCGCCGGCGGCGTCGAGCACGGGGTGCACGTGCCGGAACCCGGTGCCGTCGCTGCGCACCACGATCAGGTGCAGCTCCTTCTCGTGCTGCGGCGTGTAGGCCGCGACCGCGGCGCCGTCGGCGTCGAGGATCCGGAAGCTCAGCGTGCCCTGCTCCCCCACGCCTGCCGGGGCGGAGACCGGCGCGAGCGTGAACCCGCCGGCCGACAGGGAGACCCCCGCGAGGCTCTCCCCCGCGGCGCCGTGCGCGCTGTGGTCCTGGGTTCCGTGTGCGCTGGATCCGTGGGCGTCGTGCTGGTCCATCTCGGTCTCCTCCTCGTGCTGCATGCTCTGCGGTACTGCTCCGCGCGGGGCCGCCAGGGCCGCGGCGCCGAACGCCACGGCGAAGGCCGCCGCGAGCGCCGCGCCGTACAGGCCCAGGCGTCCCGCGGTGTTCATCAGGCGCGAACCGCCCGGTAGCCGGCCTCGTCGACGGCGGCGAGGACGCTGGCGTCGTCGAGCTCGGTCGTCGAGGTCACCACGAGGCGGCCCGTCGAAGCACTCACCTCGACGTCGTCGACGCCGGCGATGCCGCCGACTTCCCGGCGCACGGACATCTCGCAGTGCCCGCAGGTCATCCCGGTCACCTGGTACTCGGTGGTGGTCATGTCATCTCCTCCGTCCGATACCCCGTCCGGGTATCCGATATCGACAACCATATACCCCCAGGGGGTATTCCGCATCCGAGAAAGCTCCCGATTCCGACCGGCAGACCTCGCCACTCGGACGCCGCGCAGAACACGTGGCGCGCGGGCGAGACACGTGGCGCGCAGGCGAGGACTCAGTGCAGGGCGCCGTCGGCCTCGACCACGCGCCAGGCGTGCAGTCGCACGGCGAGCCCAGCACGCGTCGGCGCGCACACGAACGGCCCCGCATCCGCGGGAAGCGACGACGGGAACGGCAGCACGCGCACCAGCTGGAGCGGCTCTCCGAGGACACCCGCGCGCACCGTGAGCGCGTCCGCGCCACGGCTCACCCGCACCAGGATGCGGCGGTCCGCCCATTCCGGGACCGGAGCGAGCGACCAGTCCGACAGCCCGTCCGTGACGACCGCGCCCACCTGGGGCCGCCCGTCGGCGAACTCGACACCCGCCTTGACCCAGCGCTCGACCGAGGCGCGCACGAAGACCCCGGCCTGGTCGAACTGCGCGGAGAACGCCGCGGTGAACTCCACCTCCACGGCCGTACCGACCTCGAACGGCGCGAGGAGCGCGTGCTCGCTGTCGTGCACGAAACCGTATGACGTGGTCCGCCACGCGTCGCTGCCCTCGGCCGCGGTCACGACGAGATCACCCCGATCCTCGACGACCTCTTCGGGATCGTGGGTCCAGCGTCCGTCCGACCAGGCGATGTCCGTCATGACGTCAGGCTACGGTCTCCGCAGCCGAGATCCGACGCCCTGCAGCAGCCCGACGCCTCCTGCCGCACCCGCGGATCGTAGACTCCGGGCATGCGCATCGTCGTCTCCGGCACGCACGCGACCGGCAAGAGCACCCTGGTCTCGGACTTCTCCCTCGCGCATCCGGAGTTCGCCGTCCTGCCGGATCCGTTCGAGTTCGTGGACGAGGGGCACGGATCCGGATCCCTCGTCGCGCAGCTGCGCATCAGCGCGGACCGGCTCCTCGACCCGGACCTGGGGGGATCCGTGATCGCGGAGCGCGGGCCGCTCGACTTCCTCGCCTATCTCGCCGCGCTCGACGACCTGGACCGGTCCCCGCGGGCCGCTGAGCTGTTCCGGCGCGAGGCCCCACTCGCCGCGGAGGCCATGGCAGGCGTCGACCTGCTGGTCCTCCTCGGGCTCGATGACGGCATCACCGTGCCCGAGGAAGAGGATCCCGAGCTGCGCGAGGCCATGGACGAGGCGCTGCGGGCGCTGACCGACGACGAAGAGCTCACCGGCACGGCGCGGATCCTCGAGCTCTCCGGCGATCCAGCCGCCCGGCTCGCGGCGCTGGAGGCCGCCCTCCGGACGTGAACCCGGCTTTCGAGGAGCAATGTCTGCTCCGAGATCACCGCGCGGACGACGAACATCGCTCCTCGAAACCGGGCGGCGGGGGCACCGGGGCGTCGAGGCCTCAGACGGCCAGCGCCTGCTCGAGGTCGGCGAGCAGGTCGGAGACGTCCTCCAGCCCGACCGAGAGGCGCACGATCTCGACGGGCACGGCCGCCTCGGTGCCCCGCACGGAGGCGTGCGTCATCGCGTCGGGGTAGTTGACGAGCGACTCCACACCGCCGAGGGACTCGGCGAGCTGGAACACGCGCGTCGACTCGGCGAAGCGACGAGCGGCCTCGCCCGACTCCAGCGCGACCGAGACGATGCCGCCGAAGCCCGACATCTGCCGCGCGGCCAGCTCATGCCCGGGGTGGGACGGCAGGCCCGGGTAGTAGACCCGGGCCACGCGGGGGTGCGCGTCGAGGAACTCGGCCACGGCCTGCGCGTTCTCGTCGTGCTGGCGCATCCGCACCGGCAGCGTCTTGATGCCGCGCGTGGTGAGCCAGGCGTCGAACGGGCCGGATACCGCCCCCACTGCGAACTGCAGGAAGCCGATCTTCTCCGCGAGGGCGTCGTCGCGCAGCACCACCGCTCCGCCGACGACGTCGGAGTGCCCGCCCAGGTACTTCGTGGTGGAGTGCACGACCACGTCGGCGCCGAGTTCCAGCGGACGCTGCAGCACGGGAGTGGCGAACGTGTTGTCGACCACGACGACGGATCCGGCACCGTGCCCGATCTCCGCGAGCGCGGCGATGTCGGAGATGCGCAGCAGAGGGTTCGACGGCGTCTCGACCCACAGCGCACGGGGCGCCTTCGCGGCGACGGCCGCGCGCACCGCCTCGGTGTCGCTCATGTCGACCACCTGCACCGTCACGCCCCAGGCGCCGAGCACCCGCGAGATGAGCCGGAACGTGCCGCCGTAGACGTCGTTGCCGAGCAGCACGTGGTCGCCCGGCTGCAGGATCGCGCGCAGGAGGGTGTCCTCCGCGGCGAGGCCCGAGGCGAACGAGTAGGCGTGCGTGCCGCCCTCGAGCGCCGCGAGCTGCTGCTGAAGGGCGTCCCGCGTCGGGTTTCCGCTGCGGCCGTACTCGTAGCCCTGGCGGAGCCCGCCGATGCCGTCCTGCACGAACGTCGTCGAAAGGTGCAGCGGCGGGATCACCGCGCCGGTGTACGGGTCAGCGGCCTGGCCCGCGTGGATGGCGGCGGTGGCGGTCTTGTCGGTCTCGATGGTCATGTCGGATCCCTTTCACTGGGTTTCGTCGTTCGCGTCGGCAGCCGAAGCGGCTTCTGCGAGGTCGTTGAGCGAGGACGGCGACGCCGTGTTCGTCGAGCGAGCCGAAGGCGAGTCGGAACGCAGAGACGAAACCCGGCTCGGCACGTCGTCCACGTCGAACCCGTGCCCGGTCATCCAGTCGTCGTCGTAGAGCTTGTCCAGGTAGCCGCGGCCGTGGTCGGGCAGCAGCACGACGACCACGTCGTCCTCCCCCAGGCGCTCGGCGACGCGGAGCGCGGCCACCACGGCCATTCCGCTGGACCCGCCGACGAGCAGGCCCTCCTCGCGGGCGAGCCGACGGGTCATCGCGAACGACTCCGCGTCGGAGATCCGCTCGTAGCCGTCGACCACGGCGGGGTCGAACGTGGCCGGCAGGAAGTCCTCGCCGACGCCCTCGACGAGATAGGAGTGGATCTCATCGCCGGAGTAGATGGAGCCCTCGGGATCCGCACCGATCACCCGTACGCGGCTCTCGCTGACCTCCCTGAGGTAGCGGCCGGTGCCGCTGATCGTGCCGCCGGTGCCGATGCCGGCGACGAAGTGCGTGACCCTGCCGTCCGTGTCGGACCAGATCTCCGGACCGGTCGATTCGTAGTGTCCACGGGGACCGTTCTGGTTCGCGAACTGATTGGGATTGAAGGCTCCGGGGATTTCGCGGGCCAGCCGTGCGGCGACGGAGTAATACGACTCCGGGTGCTCCGGCGGCACCGACGTGGGCGTGACGACGACCTCGGCGCCGTAGGCCCGGAGCGTCGCGACCTTGGGCCCGTCGAACTTGTCGGGCACGACGAACACCATGCGATAGCCGCGCTGCAGAGCGATCAGCGCCAGGCCGACGCCGGTGTTTCCGCTCGTGGCCTCGACGATCGTGCCGCCGGGCCGGAGCAGCCCGTCGCGCTCCGCGGCGTCGACGATCGATCGTGCGATGCGATCCTTCGCGGATCCACCGGGGTTGAAGTACTCGACTTTGGCGAGCACGGTCGCGCGGATCGCCCCGCGGGTCGCGGTCGCGCCGGTGACGGAGGAGAGACGGACGAGGGGCGTCGAGCCGACGAGATCGGCGACGTGGCTGGCGTAGCGCACGGAAGATGTCCTGAACGGTGGTCGCGCTCGAAGGGCGCGGGCTGTCTGTGGTCGTCGAAGGAGCGCGGATCGCGCTCAGAGACAACAACGACAGGTCAGGGCCACGGTGTCAACCTAACATCCCGGCTTCAAAGCGCGCAAATGGCTCGATCCGGACCCGGAATCGGGTCATTCGCGCGCTTCGAACCGGGCGGGCGGGGTCACTCCAGGAGGGTGAAACCCGACTCGTAGCGGGTCTTGCCGAGCGCCGCCATGATGATCTGGAGGAAGCCCATCGCCTCGAGCTCCCTCGCCCGGGTGAGCGGACCCACGTCGACCGCGCGCATCCCCGCCGCCTCGATCAGCGCCGCCACGGCCATCTTCGCGTCCGCGTAGTCTCCGGCGAACAGGACCGATGTGCGGGTCGTCCCGTTCGTGCCCGAGGCGAGGGTGTCGCCGAGGTTCACGTTGAACGCCTTGACCACGGCCGCGCCCTCGGGGAGGGCCTTGGCGAGCTCGGCCGCGGTCGACGAGTCCGCCGGAGACGTCAGCGCGTCGTAGGTGGAGAAGTCGATCGGGTTGCTGATGTCGATGACGACCCTGCCGCCGAGCCGGTCCCGGTAGTGCTCGAGGATGCTCGCATAGGCCCCGGAGGGGACGGCGAGCACGACGAGATCCCCGGTGAGCTCGTCGCCGATGACGCCGTACTCGAAGCCGGGACGCGCGGCGGACATGCTCGCCGGGCTGCGCTTGAGGATCTGGATGTCGGCGCCGGCGCGGGAGGCGACCTCCGCGATCGCCGCGCCCATCTTCCCGCTGCCGATGATGCTGATCGAAGTCATGCGAACTGGACCTTCCGGAATCGAGTGAGTGCTTGTTCGGCCACCTTGTGCGCGTCGTAGTCAAACACCGCGCTCCGGCGGAAGTCCCGGCCGACGCGGATGTCGGCATCGCGCTTCGCGAGATCCGCGAACTCGTACTGCGCGTCGAACATGGCGCCGGCTCTGCGCGATCCGCTCTGCAGGATCGCGGTGCGCTGCATGCGGACGGCGGTGTAGCGGCGGAACGCCTCCGGGATGTCGGAGACGTCATCCGCCGCCGCGAGGAAGGTCGCGAGGGCCATGCTGTCCTCGATCGCCTGGCTCACGCCCTGTCCCTGGTGGGGCAGCATCGTGTGCGCCGCGTCGCCGAGCAGGGTGATCGCCCCTCGGGACCAGTCGGTGAGGGGCTCGTGGTCGAAGAGACCCCACCAGAACGTCCGATCGATGAGCCCGATGAACTGCTGGAGCTTCGGATCCCATCCGTCGCCCGCGAACTCCGCCGCGAGCTCGCCGACCTCCGCCGGTCCCGACCACGGCCCGTGCAGGGGCCGGTCGCTCGGGATTCCTGCGACGAAGTTGATCAACTTCCGCTGCTGCAGCGGGTAGCACATGAAGTGCCGGCTGTCGCCCATCCAGACCTGGCTGATCATGGGCCAGTCCGCGGGTAGGCGTGACGCGTCGACGACGCCGCGGTAGACGAGGTATCCGGAGTAGACGGGCTCGGGGAACTGTCCGACGGCCTTGCGCACCACGGAGTGGATCCCGTCCGCTCCGACCACCGCGTCGAAGACGTCCTCCGCGCCGTTCTCGAACGTCACGCGGACGCCCGAGTCCACCGTCTCCACCGCGCTCAGGCGATGACCGAGGCGGATGCAGTCCGGATCGATGTCCTGCGCCAGGGCGTCGATGAGGTCAGGCCGGTACATCCCGATGTTGCGGTACTGCTTCGCCGAGTCCTCCCACGCCGCGTCTGTGACCATGCGGCCCATGGCGTCCAGATAGACGCCGTGTCCGTCCGGGACCGCTCCCGCACTCCTGATCCGGTCGAGCACACCCAGCCGGTCGAGGACGCGTGAGGCGTTCGGCGCGACCGTGACGCCCGCCCCCACTTCGCCCAGCGCGCCGGCCTGCTCGAACACGGTGACCTGGACCCCGGCGATCCGCCTCAAGGCGATCGCCGCCGTGAGGCCGCCCATCCCCCCGCCGATGATCCCGATCCTGGTGGCGTGACTGACCATTTCCTTCTCCTTGATTGACGTGTGCAGAGACGTGCGCGGCGTCAGCGCTTCCCGGCGAGCGCGCCGACCGGTGCCCCGGCGGCCTCCCGCGGGGCGAACATCGTGGCGCCGCTCGCCTGCTCGGCTTCGTGGTCGGGGCCGAGGGGGATGCCGCTGCGGTCGCGCAGGCACAGGGTCGCCCCCGCTCCCAGAAGGGTGGCGAAGAGCAGGTAGGCCGAGACGGCGGCCGTCGTGCCGGTGGCGCCCAGCAGCATCTGCGCGATCATCGGGGCGAAGGCTCCCCCCAGGACCGCGCCGACCGCGTAGGTGATCGACACCCCGGAGAAGCGGATCGAGGCGGGGAAGATCTCCGCGTACCAGCCGGCCAGCGGCCCGTAGGTGAGACCGAGGCCGGTGGAGATCAGCAGCAGCGCGATGTAGAGGCCCGGCAGCCCTCCGGCGTCGACGAGCCAGAAGATCGGGAAGACGATGACGGCCTGCAGCGCGAATCCGATCAGGAAGGTGTTGCGCCGGCCGATCGCGTCGGCCAGGTAGCCTGCCAGGAGCGTGGAGAAGAACCAGACGGCGGCCGCGAAGACCGCGGCCAGCAGGACCGCCGTGGTGTCGATGCTCTGCACGTTGATCGCATAGCTGTTCAGGAACCCGCCCGTGGTCATGTAGCCGAGGGTGCCGTTACCCACGAACACGAGCGCGGCGAGGATCACCAGGTGCCAGTAGCGCCGGAACAGCGTCACGATCGGGAGGCTCGCCTGCTTGCCGCGCTTCGCGATCTCCGCGAACACGGGGCTCTCCTCGACCGAGCGACGGATCACGAAGCCGACCACGATGAGGACCACGCTCGCCAGGAACGGCACCCGCCAGCCCCACTGCAGATACGCCGCTCCCGGAGAGATCACACCGGTCATGAGGGCGGTCATGCCCGAGGCGAGCAGGAATCCGAGCGGCACACCGAGCTGGGGCCAGGAGCCCGCGCGACCGCGGCGGTCGGCGGGAGCGTGCTCGACGGCCATCAGGACCGCGCCGCCCCACTCGCCCCCGGCGGACAGGCCCTGCAGGATCCGGAGCAGGAGCAGGAGGATCGGCGCCGCGATGCCGATCTGGGCGAATGTCGGCAGCGCGCCGATGAGTGTCGTCGCCGCGCCCATGAGGACGAGCGTGACGACGAGCATCGCCCGCCGTCCGATGACGTCGCCGAAGTGACCGGCCAGGAATGCGCCGAGAGGACGGAAGAGGAAGGAGATGCCGACCGTGGCGAAGGACAGCAGGAGCGCGATCTCCTTGCCCGCGGGCTGGAAGAAGAGCTGCGCGAACACGAGCCCTGCGCTCGTGGCGTAGATGAAGAAGTCGTACCACTCGATCGTGGTGCCGATGATCGTGGCGAACGCGATCCGTCGCTGAGAGGCGCGGTCGCCGGGGGCAGGAGCGGAGGTCATGGTTGTCCCTAACGTCATTGTTCTCCCTCCGTCGAGGAGGGTTCGGGAAGCGGGTCCTCTCATCGTGGGACAACGCCGTCTCCGTGTAAATCGCAGTTATGCGCGGATATAGTTCGATGGAGCCGAAGAAGTTTCCCGAGGAGGACTGTCGTGGCCGATGTGAGCCTGAGACAACTGGAGCTGTTCGCCGCGCTTCCGAACTTCACCACGCTGAGCGCTGCCGCCGCTCATCTGCACATCTCGGAGTCCGCGCTGTCCCAGGCCATCACGAGCCTCGAGAAGGCCGTGGGCGAGCAGCTGTGCGTGCGCCGCAAGGCGCGCGGCCTGACCCTGACGCCGACGGGTCAGGAGTTCGCCGAACAGGCCCGCAGGATCCTCGCGGACACCCAGGAGCTCGTCCTGCGGGCCGGCCGGGGCGAGGAGCTGCGAGGTCCGGTCAAGCTCGGCTGTTACGCGAGCTTCGCCACGAACGTGGTCCCCGAGCTTCTCGAGGGCTTCCCGAAGCGGCACCCCGGCGTTCGTCTCGAGATCATGGTGGGCACGAACGAGGAGCTGCTCTCCGCGCTCGAAGCCGGTCGCCTGGACATCGCCCTCGTATTCGACGTTTCCCTGCCGGTCGGATACCGCCGCCGGAAGGTCTACGCGACGGAGCTCGAGGTCCATCTGCATCCCGACCATCCGCTAACGAGGGCCGAGGCGGTGGACCTGGCGGATCTCGCCGACCAGCCCTGCATCCTGTACGACGCGGCCCCGAGCATCCGCAACGTGACCGACGCCTTCGCAGCCCGCGGGCTCGAGCCCCGCATCGAGACCAGGGTCACGCAGATCGGTCTCGTCGAGGCGCTCGTCGGCCGCGGACTCGGCTATGGGCTGCTCATGTCCCGACCCAACGTCATCCCGATGAGCACCGAGGGCCGCCCGGTCGTGATCCGCCCCCTCGACCCTCCGGTGACGCGCTCCCACGTGGTGGGGATCTGGCCCGCCGACATGAATCTCACGCCGCGCGCCTCAGCGCTCCTCGACTTCGCCGTGGAGAAGCTCGGGGCCTGACCTCTCCTGGTTTCACAGCGCGCAACTGGCTCGATCCAGAGCCGGAATCGGGTCATTCACGCGCTTCGAAACGGGCAGGTGACGCCTCAGGCGCGGCGCAGCGCGTCCTCCAGGGCGACCCAGCCGAGCATCGCGCACTTGACGCGCGCGACGTAGCGGGAGACGCCGGTCAGGGCCGCCGCGTCGCCGTACACGTCCTCGTCGAGCTCCATCGCGCCGCGCGATCGCAGCGCCTCGCGGAAGCCGTCGATGAGCTCCCCCGCCTCGGCCCGCGAGTGGCCGACCACGAGCTCGGTGAGCATCGAGGCGGAGGCCTGCGAGATCGAACAGCCGGATCCCTCCCAGCTCACCTCGGTGATGCGCTCGCCGTCATCGGAGACGCGAGCCCGCAGGGTGATCTCGTCGCCGCAGATCGGGTTGCGCTGGTGCGACTCGGCGGTGTGGGGGTCGCCCTCCGCACCGAGGAGGCCCTTGCCATGCGGGCGCTTGGAGTGGTCCAGGATGAGCTCCTGGTAGAGGTCTTCGAGGCCGCTCACGCGGGCACCTCCTGCTGGTCGGGGGATCCGGAGACCCCGAAGAACGCCCGCACGCCCGAGACGGCGTCGAGCATCCGATCCACCTCGTCCGCCGTGTTGTAGAGCGCGGCGGAGGCGCGCACCGAGGCGGTCACGCCGAGGCGGGCGTGCACGGGCTCGGCGCAGTGGTGCCCGACGCGCACGGCGACGCCGCGGGAGTCGAGGAACTGGCCGACGTCGTGCGCGTGCACACCATCGACGACGAAGGCCTGCAGCGCGACCCGTTCGGCACCGTCCGCGGCGCCGAGCAGGCGCACGCCGTCGATCGCGCCGAGCCCGGTGCGCAGGCGCTGCTCGAGCCCGGCCTCGTGCGCGTGCACCGCGTCCATGCCGAGACCCTCGAGATAGCGGACCGCGGCGGCGAGGGCGATCGCCTGCGACACCGGCTGCGTTCCGGCCTCGAAGCGCTGCGGCGGCGGGAGGAACTCGGTGCGCTCGAACGTGACACGGGTGATCATCGAGCCGCCGGTGAGGAAGGGCGGCAGCGCCTCGAGGATCTCGCGACGTCCGTACAGGCCGCCGATCCCGTACGGGCCCTGCATCTTGTGACCGGAGAACACGGCGAGGTCGACGCCGAGCGCGGGCAGGTCGAGCGGCAGATGCGGTACCGACTGGCAGGCGTCGAGCACGGTGAGCGCGCCGACCTCGCGCGCCAGCGCGACCACAGCCCCCACCGGGTTCACGATGCCGAGCACGTTCGAGACGTGCGTGAAGGCGACGACGCGGGTGCGGGATCCGATGACCTCCGCGGCGTGATCGAGGTCGAGGGATCCGTCGTCGCGGATCCGGATCACGCGCAGGACGGCGCCCGTGCGGGCGGCCAGCTCCTGCCAGGGGACGATGTTCGCGTGGTGCTCCGCCTCGGTCACGACGAGCTCGTCACCCGGTTTCAGCGCGAAGCGGGCGCTCTCCGGCAGCCCACGCCCGGCGGTCGCGTTTCCGATCGCATACGCCACGAGGTTCAGGCCCTCGGTGGCGCCGTGCGTCCAGACCAGGTCGTCCTGATGCGCACCCACGAAGCCGGCCACGGCCGCACGGGCGTCCTCGTAGAGCTCCGTCGCCTCAGCGGCGAGCGTGTGCGCCCCGCGGTGCACGGCCGCGTTGGAGCGCTCCAGGAAGTCGCGCTCGGCATCGAGCACGACGCGGGGCTTCTGGCTCGTCGCGGCGGAGTCGAGGTACGCCAGCGGAGCCCCGTTCACGGATTCGGCGAGCAGGGGGAAGTCGGCGCGGACGGCGGCCACATCGAGGGCGGGAGAACTCACACATCAACGCTACGTCAGTGCGGGACACCTGGGCGCGTCGCGGCAGCACCGCGGTCTCCCGGGTGAAGCGGTGTGAAACAACGAAACCTGCCTCTGGACAGAACCCCCTCCGGGGCATACCTTGTGCGGTAAGTGATATATCGGGGGGTAATCATGCAGGGTCGCACGTGGTCGCTACGGGGATTCGTCCCCGGTGCGATCGCGGGCGGATTCCTCGCCCTCGGCTGGGTGGCGCTGTCGATCGCCTTCGGATCCGGATCCGCGCAGGCGGCGGAAACCGCACCCCCACCACCCCCGAGCATCATCGGCGCGCTGCAGAGCACCGTCGGTGCGGTGCAGAACTCGATCACCGAAGGGCCGGTCACCGTGCAGAGCACGCTCTCGGCCGTGCAGACCTCCGTCTCCGAGGTGCTCCCCGCTCCCGTCGCTGACGCGATCACGGACACGGCGTCCGTCTCCGAAGCAGGCCCGGCGCCCGCGGAGGTCTCCGCGCCCGCGGCACCCCTGATCGCGCCGATCGTCGAGACGGTCCTTCCGGTCGTGCAAGGAGTCGATCAGACCGCCGGCGCGGCGATCGACGCCGTCACGACGACCGCTGACACCGTCGCCCCGGCGCTGAGCCCCGTGCTCGCGCCGGTCAACGCCGTGCTGCATCGAGTTCCGACGACCCTCGACGCCGTGACCGCTGCACTCCCGCGGATCGCCGTCTCCGTCGACGGCACCGTCGGCACCGTGACCGAGACGGTACGGGGCGCAACCGCTCTCGTGCCTTCACCGTCGGTCTCGGATCCGGTCGGAGCCCCCACCGTTCCCGCTCCCCAAGGCACGCGGGAGCCGGTCTCCTCCGCATCGATTCCGCCTGTCGTGCTCGCATCCGCCCGGGATGGGGCGCAGCCTGCACTTCCCGCGGTCGATGACGTCCTCACGGCAGCGCTCTCCGCGCCCCCGGCGGCGACCGCACCTGCGGCGCCCGCGCGGCATCCGTCGGGTTCCCCGACGTCTGAGTTCGGGGTGCCCGGCACCGGATCCGCATCCGGTGGGAGCACGAGCGACGTGCGCCTCTTCGGCACCATCTCTTCCCTGTCGGCGGGCGACCGTCTGCTGACCGTCCGCACCGGATCCGCAGGCGATGACCGCCTGCCGGTCTCACCGGTCGCGGACCACGACTCCTCTCCCGACTGATCGGGGCACGACCGCCCTCGAGGCGGCACGTGTCATCGCGCATTCGCGCATCCCCAGATCAGAAGGAAAGAGAACATGAATCGCATCGTCAAGCGTGCTCTCTGGGGCACGCTCATCGCGGGCGGGATCACTCTCGCCGGCGCGACGGCGGCGAATGCCGCAGAGGCGCCACCCAATGGCGCCGACTGCGGCTGCAACGTCGTCGGCAGCACACTCACCGCGGTCACGAACCTCGTGGCCGGAGCCTGTGGTCCGTCGCAGGGCGGAAGCGGAGGAACCGGCAGTCTTCCTGCGGTCACGCAGGACGTCTCGCAGCTCGTCGGCGACACGCTCGGCACGGTCACGGGAACGGTCCCCTCGGGTGGGGGCACGGATCCGGGTCTGCCTACGGTCCCCTCCGTCCCCGACGTCACGAGCTCCGTCGTCCAGGCCGCCACGGCCGCGACCGATGGCGCCGTGGACACCGTCAGCAGCGTCACCGACGCGGCGACGACCGGTGTGACGAACACCGTCGACGACGTCACGCACGCTGCTGCCGGCAGCGCTGCGGACTCCGTCGGCCCGGTCGTCGCGGCGGCGGGCGATGGTGTCGCCGACACCGTCAACGGGGTCGCCGACGCCACCACGTCCGGCGTCACCGGCGCCCTCGGCGGAATCACCGGCGGTCTTCCCACCGTTCCTGGCCTGCCTACCGTCCCGGGCCTCCCGGGCAACGGCGGCACACCCGGGCTCCCGGGCATCCCGTCGCTGCCGGGGTTGCCGAACATCGGCGACACCCTCGGCGGTGTCACCGGCACGATCGGCGGAATCACCGGACACCTGCCGAGCCTGCCCACCGTTCCCGGCCTGCCCGGCAACGGCGGCACCCCGGGTCTTCCGGGTCTTCCGGGTCTTCCTGGGCTTCCTGGGCTTCCTGGTGGTTCGCTGCCAGGCATTCCGGGCCTGCCGGGGAGTGGCGGAGCTCCGGGCGTGATCACGGTTCCCCTCCCGGGGGTCGGTTCGGTTCACGCCGGTACCACGCCGAACGGGCTCAACGTCGGCAAGAATCTCAACGTCCTCGGCATCAAGGACGTCTGGGACCTCACCGCCGGCCCCAAGGGCGTGTCTACAACTGACCGCATCGGCACCGACGCCACCAACGTCTACGTCGACGCAGCGGTTCCGACGAACGGGACCACGGCCCCGCACGCGTCGGTGACGCTTCCGAACCTCGGCGGAATCACCGGCGGCCTCCCGGGCCTGCCCACCGTTCCGGGTCTGCCCGGTAACGGCGGAACCCCGGGTACTGGAGGATCCCTTCCCGGTCTGCCGAATCTCGGTGGAGTCCTGGGCGGTCTGACCGGCAGCCTGCCGGCACTCCCGTCCCTCCCGGGTCTGCCCTCGGTTCCGGGTCTCCCGGGCACCGGTGGAACTCCGGGCACGAGTGTCATCACGGTTCCCATCCCCGGTGTCGGCAGCGTTCACGCCGGCACCACCCCTGACGGCCTGAACGTCGGAAAGAATCTCAACGTCCTCGGAGTCAAGGACGTCTGGGACCTCACCGCCGGCCCCAAGGGCGTCTCCACCACGGACCGCATCGGCACCGACGCCACCAACGTCTACGTCGACGCAGCGGTTCCGACGAACGGGACCACGGCCCCGCACGCGTCGGTGACGCTTCCGAACCTCGGCGGAATCACCGGCGGCCTCCCCACCGTCCCGGGGCTTCCCGGCGGCGGATCCCTTCCCGGCATTCCGGGCACCGGCGGCACCCCCGGAGGTAATGGAGGAGGAACCATTCCGGGGCTGCCCTCGATCCCGGGCCTGCCGAACCTCGGCGGAGTCCTCGGCGGAATCACCGGCAGCCTTCCAGGCCTGCCCTCCGTTCCGGGGCTGCCCTCGGTACCGGGTCTCCCGGGCACCGGTGGAACTCCGGGAACGGGTGTCGTCACGGTTCCCATTCCCGGTGTCGGAAGCGTTCGCGCCGGCACCACCCCTGACGGCCTGAACGTCGGAAAGAACCTGAACGTCCTCGGAATCAAGGACGTCTGGGACCTCACCGCCGGCCCCAAGGGCGTCTCCACCACGGACCGCATCGGCACCGACAGCACCAACGTCTACGTCGACGCAGCCGTCCCCACCACAGGAACCACCGCACCGCACGCCGCCGTCACCCTGCCGAACCTCGGCAACCTGACCGGCGTCCTTCCGGGTCTGCCGTCCGTCCCGGGCCTCCCGGGCAACGGCGGCGGAACCCTCCCTGGCCTGCCCACCCTGCCCATCGGTGACCTCACCGGTGTGCTCGGCGGGTTGACCGGATCCCTCCCGGGTCTGCCGTCCGTCCCGGGCGTGCCTTCGGTTCCAGGTCTCCCCGGCACCGGCGGCAACACGGGTGTGATCACGATTCCGGTTCCCGGAGTCGGCACGGTTCACACCGGCACCACCCCGAACGGCCTGAACGTCGGTAAGAACCTCAACGTCCTCGGAATCAAGGACGTCTGGGACCTCACCGCAGGCCCCAACGGCGTGTCCACCACCGACCGCATCGGCACCGACGCCACCAACGTCTACGTCGACGCGGCCGTCCCCACCACCGGCACCACCGCACCGCACGCCTCGGTCACCCTGCCGGTCCTCGGCAACTTGACCGGCGGCCTGCCCACCGTCCCGAGCCTCCCGGGAACCGGTAACCCGGGAACCCCCGGCAACGGAGGAACCCTCCTGGGCCTGCCGAACATCGGCGGGATCCTCGGCGGAATCACCGGCAGCCTTCCGGGGCTGCCCGCCGTCCCCGGCCTGCCCTCGATCCCGGGCCTCCCGGGAACCGGAACCCCCGGTAACGGGGGAGCCCTCCCGGGCCTGCCGAGCCTCGGCGGGATCCTCGGCGGAATCACCGGCAGCCTTCCGGGGCTGCCCGCCGTCCCCGGCCTGCCCTCGATTCCGGGTCTTCCCGGAACCGGCGGCACGCCCGGCAACGGCAGTGCCCTCCCGGGTCTGCCGAACCTCGGCGGCTTGACGGGGGCCCTCATGGGCGTCCTCCCCGGCGAGCCGAACCCCGGTGCCGGCCTGCCGAACATCGGCGGAGTCCTCAGCGGGATCACCGGCAGCCTTCCGGGGCTGCCCGCCGTCCCCGGCCTGCCCACCGTCCCCGGCCTGCCCACCGTCCCGGGCCTGCCCGACCTCAGCGGGATCACCGGCAGCCTTCCGGGGGTGCCCACCGTCCCCGGCCTGCCCACCGTCCCGGGCCTCCCGGGAACCGGCACCCCCGGTAACGGCGGCGCCCTCCCGGGGCTGCCGAACCTCGGCGGAGTCCTCGGCGGAATCACGGGCAGCCTTCCGGGGCTGCCCACCGTCCCGGGCCTCCCGGGATCCGGTAACCCGGGAACCCCCGGCAACGGCGGAACCCTGCCGGGCCTGCCCAACCTGCCCATCGGTGCCGTCACCGGCGCACTCGGCAGACTGACCGGCAACCTGCCGGGCCTGCCCACCGTCCCGGGAACGGGAACCCCCGGCAACGGCGGAACCCTCCCGGGCCTGCCCGGTCTTGGGAACCTGACGGGTGCTCTCTCGGGGATCCTCCCTGGTGAGCCGCACCCGGGCACGGGCCTGCCGAACCTCGGCGGAATCACCGGCAGCCTTCCGGGGCTGCCCACCGTCCCCGGCCTGCCCTCGATTCCGGGTCTTCCCGGAACCGGCGGCACCCCGGGCAACGGCAGCACCCTCCCAGGTCTGCCGAACCTGCCCATCGGTGACCTCGGCGGCCTCGTCGGCGGTGTCACCGGGTCCCTTCCGTCGACGCTCACCGGCGTCGTCAGCTCGGTCACAGGCGCGCTGCCCGGCGTCGTCGGCGGGATCATCGGATCCCTCCCCGGCGTGATCGGCGGGATCACCGGATCCCTCCCCGGTCTGCCCACCGTTCCCGGAACCCCGGGCACGAGCACTCCGGGCACACCCGGCACCGGAACACCCGGGACGGGCACCGGAGCGACCGCACCGGGCGCCGGCAACGCTGGAGTCCAGGTCGTGTCCCACGTGACCCGCGGTCTCGTGGGGGCCGCACGCAGCCTGCATGCAGCGACCCCGAGGAACGGCTCTCTCGCGCAGACCGGGTCCTACGACCCGTTCCTGCTCTTCGCCGGACTGATCCTGCTGGCCGCAGGCGCAGTCACGAAGGTGATCGAGCGTCGCTGAACCTCATTGCGGAGGGCCGCCCGTTCGGGCGGTCCTCCGCTTCTCTGTCCGCCCTCGTCCCCGTGCGCGAGCCGCCAGGATTCCGCAGGGACGCACGATGCTCCTCCGAGTCGGACAGCATAGGTTAGGCTTACCTACCTACCCGTTCCGTTCTTCGAGGAGATCCATGCCCTCCCTTCGTCTGCGCCGCAGCGCGGCCGTCCTCAGCCTCCTGACCGCCGGCGCGCTCGCCCTGACCGCGTGCTCGACCGGATCCGCGCCCAGCGCCACCGGAACCGGTTCCTCCGACGGCGGATTCCCCGCCACCGTCGAGCACGTCTACGGCAAGACCGTCGTCGAGTCGGCGCCCAAGAGCGTCGCCACGATCGGCTGGGGCAGCTTCGACGCCGCGATCGCCCTGGGCACCATCCCGGTCACGATCCCGAAGGCGACCTTCGGCGACCCGGACGGCGACGGCTACCTGGAGTGGACGAAGAAGGCGATCGACGCCGACAAGGCGACGCTCCCGCCGATTCACGACGAGACCGACGGCATCCCCTACGAGAAGATCGCCGACACCTCGCCGGATCTGATCCTGGGCACCAACTCCGGCCTCACGAAGCAGGAGTACGACACCCTCACCAAGATCGCGCCCACCGTCGCCTACCCGGGCGCCCCCTGGGGCACGTCCTGGCGTGACTCCACCACGATGATCGGCACCGCGCTCGGGAAGTCCGCAGAGGCGAAGGCCCTGATCGCGGACACCGAGAAGGCCATGGCCACCGAGATGGCGAAGTACCCGGCGGCCAAGGGCAAGACCGGCATGGTCATGTGGGTCGACGCGAAGGATCTCGGCAAGGTGCAGTACTACGTGCCGAGCGACACCCGCGTGCAGTACCTGAACGACCTCGGCTTCACCACCCCGACCTCGATCACCGACCTGGCCAAGAACGAGAAGGGCTTCGTCGGCACGATCTCGGCCGAGCAGGCCGACAAGCTCGACGCCGACGTCGCGGTCGTCTACGTGCAGGGCGGCGACCTGTCGACCCTTCAGAACGATCCGCTGCTCAGCCGGATCCCCGCCGTGAAGAAGGGATCCGCCGTGCTCATGAACGACGAGGCCCTTCTCATGGCCGTCTCCGCGCCCACCGTGCTGTCCATCCCGTGGGCGCTGCCGACCTACGCCAAGATGCTCGGCGAGGCCGCCGCCAAGGCCTGATGACCCTCGCCCCTGCGCCGACGACACCCACGTCGGGATCCGAGGCACGCCGTCGCGTGCGTCTGTCCCCGACGTGGGCGCTCGTCGTGTGCCTGGTCGCCCTGCTCGCCGCGACCCTGCTCTCCCTCGCCCTCGGCGCACGCCTTGTGCCGCTAGACGCCGTGTGGGACGCATTCCTGCGCCCCGATGGTTCCACCGACCAAGCGGCCGTGCTCTCCCGGGTGCCCACGACGATCACCGGGCTGCTCGTCGGCGCGGCGCTCGGCATGGGCGGTGCCCTCATGCAGGGCATGGCCCGCAACCCGCTCGCCGACCCGGGGCTGCTGGGCGTGAACGCCGGGGCGTCGCTGTTCGTGGTGCTCGGGATGACGCTGTTCGGGTGGCAGGCGCCGCTCGTGATCGTGTGGTGCGCTCTGGCCGGCGCGGCCGTGGCGGTCGTGCTCGGCTACGGCGCCGCCGCGGCGAGTCCCGGGGGTGCGACCCCGGTGACGCTCGCCCTCGCGGGTGCCGCGGTCACGGCGATCGCGACGGCCGTGATCACCGGGATCCTCATCGTCGACCAGTCGACGCTGGAGAGCTTCCGGTTCTGGCAGGTCGGATCCCTGACCGCGGCATCGTTCTCCTCGCTCGCCCAGCTGAGTGGCCTCCTCGCTCTGGGCGCGGTGCTCGCGCTCGCCTGCTCGGGCCGGCTGAACGCGCTCGCCCTCGGGGATGACGTCGCCCGCGGGCTGGGCGTGCGGGTCGGCGCCTCCCGCCTCACCGCGGTGCTCGCGGTCGTGCTCCTGTGCGGCACGGCCACGGCTCTCGCCGGCCCCATCGGCTTCGTCGGGCTCGCGGTGCCGCACGCGGTCCGCTTCCTCGCGGGCAGCGACTACCGCTGGATCGTTCCGCTCTCCGCCGGGGCCGGTGCGGCGTTCCTCCTCGTCTGCGATGTGATCGGGCGGATCCTGGCGCGCCCCGGCGTGCTCGAGGTGGGCATCGTCACGGGCGTGGTCGGCGCCCCCGTGTTCATCGCGCTCCTGCGCCGTCGCAAGGCGGTGGGTCTGTGATCGTCCTCGACGCCGCACGCACCGCGGCCGGCACCGCACCCGCCGAGCGGCTCCGCATCGCCCGTCGCCGCAAGGCGGTGCGCGATGCCGCGCTCATCGCGGGACTCGCCGTCGTCGTGGTCGCCCTGTGCGCCGCCGGTCTCGTCTTCGGCGCGAAGACCCTGGCCCTGCCCGACGTGCTGCGCGCGCTCGGCGGACAGGCCGTGCCCGGAGTGAGCTTCGCCGTGGTCGAGTTGCGTCTGCCCCGTACCGTCGGCGCCCTGCTGGCGGGGGCCGCGTTCGGCCTCGGCGGCATGCTGTTCCAGACCCTGCTGCGCAATGTGCTCGCGAGCCCCGATGTCATCGGCATCAGCACGGGATCCAGCGCCGCGGCGATCACCGCCATCTCCTTCTTCGGCGCGTCCGGGCTCGTCGTATCGGGCGCAGCCGTCGCCGGAGGGCTCGCGACCGCGCTCCTCATCTGGGCGCTCGCCTCCCGTCGCGGGCTCTCCGGCCTGCGCTTCGTCCTGGTCGGCATCGGCGTCGCCGCTGCCCTCCAGGCGGTGATCAGCTACGTGCTCACCCGCTCCGACGTCAAGGCCGCCGAGCAGGCGACCGTGTGGATGGCCGGATCCCTCAGCCGCAGCCTCTGGGATCAGCTGGCCCCGACCGCGCCCGCGCTCGTGGTGCTGCTGGCGACCGCGCTCGTGGCGGCGCGCGCGCTCCCGGTCCTCCGTCTCGGCGACGACTCGGCGACCGCGCTCGGCGCGCGTCCGCAGCGCACCCGGATCCTGCTGATCCTGTGCGCGGTGCTGCTCATCGCGGTCGCCACCTCGCTGACCGGGCCCATATCATTCGTCGCGTTCCTCGCAGGCCCCATCGCCTTGCGCCTCGTCCGACGCGACGCGGCCCTCCCCCTGGTCTCGGCGCTCCTCGGCGCGATCATCGTGCTCGCCGGCGACGCGGTCGGGCAGCACCTGTTCCCGATCACGCTGCCCGTCGGCGTGGTCACCGGCGCGATCGGCGCGCCGTTCCTGCTGTGGCTCCTGATGAGAGGACGCACGCGCGCATGAGCTCGCACACCCTCGAGGCGAAAGCCCTGACCGTCGGCTACGACGGCGACCCGGTCATCGACGGGCTCGACCTGGCGCTCCCCGGATCCGGGATCACGATGATCGTCGGCGGCAACGGCTGCGGCAAGTCGACCCTGCTGCGCACCCTCGCCCGGCTGCTGAAGCCGCGCAGCGGATCCGTGCTTCTGGACGGGTCCGCGATCGCGCAGCTGCCCACGAAGGAGGTCGCGCGGATCGTGGGCCTGCTGCCGCAGGCGCCGGTCGCCCCCGACGGGATCAGCGTCGCCGACCTCGTCGACCGCGGGCGCACGCCGCACCGCGGCTGGCTGGGCGGGCGCGACCACCGCGACGACGAGGTCGTCGCCGACGCGCTCCAGGTCACCGGCATGACGGAGTTCGCCGCGCGTTCCATCGACGAGCTGTCCGGCGGACAGCGGCAGCGCACGTGGGTCGCCATGGCGCTCGCGCAGGAGCCCGACATCCTGCTGCTCGACGAGCCCACGACCTACCTCGACCTCGCCCACCAGGTGGAGCTGCTGCAGCTGCTGGTGCGGCTCTCGCGCGAGCGCGGCACGCAGGTGGTCGTCGTCATGCACGAGCTGAACCTGGCCACCCGCTACGCCGACCATCTCGTCGCGATGCGCGACGGCCGCATCGTCGCCGAAGGCGCGCCGGGCGACGTCGTCACGGTCGAGCTGCTCCGCGAGGTGTTCGACCTCGAAGCCGTCGTGATCCCGGATCCGATCGCCGGCACGCCGATGATCGTGCCCGTCGACGTGCACCGGGATTGAACCCGGACTGCGCCTAGGATCGTCACCATGGGCGCGGAGCAGTTCGAGATCAAGGGGCGTCCGGTCGACGGGCAGACCCGCTGCGTGCACTATCGCACCGAGCTCGACGTGGTGGCGATCCGCTTCGCGTGCTGCGGCGAGTACTACCCGTGCCACCTCTGCCACACCGAGACGGCCGACCATCCGTCCCGCCCGTGGGCGCTCGCCGAGCAGGACGCGAAAGCCGTGCTGTGCGGCGTCTGCGGCCACGAACTCGAGATCCGCGAGTACCTCGGGGTCACCGCCTGCCCGCACTGCACTGCATCGTTCAATCCTGGCTGCGCCCTGCACGCCGACCTGTACTTCGAGGTGGCGCAGGACCGCGACTGACCCGGCAGCCGCCCAGCGTGCCGTCGCAACTCGGCCGCTCAGCCCTTCAGCCCGGAATGGGCCAGACCCTCGACGAACTGCCGCTGTGCGATCAGGAAGACCACGAGCACCGGCACGACGGTCATGGTCGCGGCTGCCAACTGGGTGTTCCACATCTCGCCGCCGTATGCGTCGGTGTAACGGGTGAGCGCCTGGGGCAGGGTGAACAGATCCGGCGAGGTCAGGTACACCGTCGGTTCGAGGTACAGGTTCCAGGAAGCGAGGAAGGTGAGGATCGCGACCGCGGAGAGCGCGGGCTTCGCGAGCGGCAGGCAGATCCGCCACCAGATCGCCAACCGGCCGAGTCCGTCGAGCCTTGCGGCCTCCTCCAGTTCGACCGGCAGCGCGATGAAGAACTGCCGCATGATGAAGGTCGCCAGTACGCACGGCGCGGCGAGAGCGGTCACGAGGATGAGCGGCCAATGCGTGTTGATCAGCCCCACGCCTTTGAACATCTGGAAGAGGGGGACGATCGTCACCTCCCCCGGCACGAGCAGTCCGACCAGCACGACCAGGAAGAGGACGTTCTGCCCCGGGAACCGCAGGCGTGCGAACGCGTAACCCGCCAGGCTCGACACCAGCAGCACGATGAGCGTCACTACGACAGCGATGTAGACGCTGTTCGCGTACTGACGGGCGAAGGGCTGGAAGCCGAACGCCTGCACATAGGCGTCCCAAGTCGGCGACGCCGTGAAGATCGAGGGCGGAGAGGCGAAGATCTGGTCGAGCGGCTTGAACGAGGAGGCGACCATCCAGACCGTCGGCACGACGAACGGAAGCGCCATCACGGCCAGCGCGACGTAGAGCACGATCCGACGGAGAACGGCGCCCCCGGGCCGGCGGGCACCAACGAACGGAGCCCTCGGAACGGGGATCCTCGACCCCGCGGCGGGCAACGTCTCAGTGCTCATAGAAGACCCACTTCCTTCGGAGCTGCCACTGCAGCACGGTGAGCAGCATCACGAAGGTGAGCAGCATCAGCGCGAGGGTCGAGCCGTATCCGATGTTGTTGAACGTGAACGCCTGCTGGAAGACGTAGTAGACGAGCACCGTCGTCGACAGCGCGGGGCCGCCCTCGGTCAGCACGGCGATCTGCGCGAACGCCTGCAGCGCGCCCACGATCGTGATGATGCTCGTGAGCAGCAGCGTCGGCGAGATGAGCGGCAGAGTGATGCGCGTGAAGATCGTGCGGCTGCCGGCGCCGTCGATGCGCGCCGCCTCGTAGAGCTCGCGGGGAACCCCCTGCAGCGCGGAGAGGAAAAGGACCATGTTCACGCCGACGCTGCGGATGACCTGGGTGACGATCACGGCTCCCATCGCCGTCGGGCCCTCCTGCAGCCAGTTGGGTCCGTGGATCCCGATCTGAGCGAGCACGGCGTTGATCCCGCCGTTGTCCTGGAGCAGGAACCCCCAGACGAGGGTCCAGGCGACGACCGAGATGACCACCGGGGAGAAGAACAGGGTGCGGAAGAACGTGACGCCGCGGAACCGGCGATTGAGCATCACGGCCAGGCCGAGCCCGAGCCCGATGTTGAGCACGACCACGCCGAGGGAGAAGACCGCGGTGGCGCCCAGCACGCTCGGCAGTTGCGGATCTGCAGCGAGCGCGGCGTAGTTCGCCCCGCCCACGAAGGTGAGCTGCCCTGTGAAGATGTTCCACTTGTTCAGGCTGTAGACGATCGCGAGGCCCACGGGGATGAGCACGAACAGCACCACGCCGATCATCTGAGGCGCGATGAAGAGGTAGCCCGCGGCGGCGTCTCGACGCCTCATGGTCCAGAACCGTCTGGCGGGCCGGCGCACCGGATCCTGGCTGCCGGGAGTCCGGGAGGCGGCGAGGGCCGCCTCCCGGGGCACGGTGGGGGTGGAGGTCATCGTCACTTCGCCAGGAGCGGGGAGATCGCCGAGCAGACGGAGCTCAGCACCTTCTTGACGTCGGCGTCGGGCTTCCACATCGCATCGAGAGCGGTCTTGCCCTTCTGCGCGATCTCCGCGGGGCTGGTGTGGTTCGGCAGTGTGACGGCGTCGGGGATCTGATCCACGACCACGCTCTGCAACTGCTCCGCCGTGAGCTTGGTGTTGTTCGCCGCGAGCTTCTCGCCGGTCAGCAGCGAGGTGCGCGCCGAGGGGAAGAACTGAGAGAGCTTGGCACTGTTCTCCGGGCCGGTCATATAGGCGAGGAAGGATGTCGCCTCCTGAGGATGCGCGCTCGTGCGGAGAACACCCATGCCAGCCTGCCCGATCACCGAGTACGTTCCGGCGGGACCTGCGGGAAGCGGCACGACGTCGTAGCCGAAGGTGCCGGTGAGCAGCGATGCCCGGGAGACCTGCGCAACGGTGAATGCCGAGTCACCGGCGAAGAAGTCGGCCTTGGTGCCGGGGCCGGGCATCGCGGCGTCCTTGAAGACGGCGTCGTGCAGGAAGGTGAACGCACCCACCATCTTGTCGTCGTCGAAGGTGCACTTCGTGCCGTCGGCGTTCCATGCGCTCGCACCCCACCCTGTCCAGACCGTGGCCAGGGTGTTCCATGCGGAGTAGTCGAAGTCCCGGATGACGAACCCCGCCTTGCCCGTCGCCGCGTTCACCGCCGCTCCCATCTTCGCGACCTCGTCCCAGGTCACGCCGGAGGCGGGCAGCGACTGGCCCGCGGCGGCGAGGAGGTCCTTGTTCACGTAGAGGGCGTACGGCGAGTTCGAGAACGGGTAGGCGTAGAGCTGGCCGTCGCGGGTGAACTCCGCTGTCGCGCTGGGCAGCAGGTCCCCGTACCCCCACCCCTTCGTGTCCTTCAGCGCGGGAGTGAGCGGAAGCAGTGCGTCCGAGGCGATCAGATCCTTGGAGAGATCCCCCATCCACGCGAGATCCGGGGCGTTGCCGCCGGCGATCTGCGTCGTGAGCGTCGTGTTGTAGTCGGCGAACGGGAGGCTGTCGAAGGTGATGGACTTGATCTCGGGGTGCGTCGACTTGTAGCTGTCGGCGATCGAGGCGAACAGCGCGAGCTGCGCCTCGTTCGAGGTCCACACCGTCATCCGGAGCGCCACACTGTTCGGGGCGGCGGTCGTGGAGACAGGGGTGCTCGGGGTGGCGCTGCATCCGGTGATCGCGACGATCGCGGCCGTCGCCAGGGCCGCAGCGCCGACCAGCTTCTTTGCTGTGTTCATGGGGGGCTTTCTTGATAGGAGGGGACTCGCTAGTAGCCGAGGATTTCCGGCCAGTGGAGCTCGATACCGGACTCGACGAGCCGGCTCTGGAACCGCTGTCGCAGTTCCGGGTCCGAGAGCACATGTCTCGGAAGTGTGGATTCATCGATGCAGAAGCTCGCGAGTTCGCCCGCGGACTCCCCGATGTTCCATTCGACGGGATGGAGCCGGTAGGCCCCGTTGGTGATGTGGGTCGTGCCGATGTTCTTCGCGGCCGGGATGAGGTTGCGCGTTTCGACCGGGACGAGCGCGCCGAGCGGGATCTCGAACGGTGCGCATTCGACATCGATGTAGTTGTCGCCGCCCGTCGACGGGTGCAGATCGATCCGGTACATGCCGATGCCGACCGAGTCGGGGAACGTCGCCGGTCCGGCGTGACCGCGCGACGTGACCGAGATGTCCTGCTCGACGACAGTGGTGACCGCCTTGATGCGGCGCGACTCGCGGATGTACGGCGCCTGCGCGAACCCGTCCGCGGTACCCGTCTGATCGCCGCGCGGACGGAGTCCTGGCCAGCCTCTTCCGCCGTCGGGCCGCGGCGCCTCGGTCTGCAACCAGTACAGGTACGAGCGGGACAGCTCCTTCGCGGCCGCACGGTGGGCCTCCGCGTCCGGATCGTCGATGATCGACCCGTCGAGATAGTCCAGCATCGGCCAGTTCGCCACGACGATGTCGCTCTCGTAGGCACCGGGCAGGAAGTTCTGACGGGCGATGATCCGGCGGAACTCCCAGAGGTCCAGGTCGCCGGGATCCTCACGGGGATCCTGCGCCGCACGCTCCGCGCCGTAGGGCGGGTTGACGTGGAGCGTGCGGGATTCGGGCTCGAGGGTGCGGGGCTGGGGTGCGGTGAACGACAGCAGGCGGTCGCCCCAGAACGCAGGGGCGTAGTCACGCCAGTAGTCGTAGGTCTCCGGTCGCTCGATCGTGAAGTCGGCACCCTCGACGTGGTCGAAGACGAAGCACCACGAGATCGCCTGCAGGTTGCCGGGATCGGCCTGCTCCGGCGCGCTCGGCTCCCCCGTCTCGGAGCGCGACTCCGCACCGGCGACGTGGTCCGTCCCGGTCAGCGGGAGCAGTTCGCCCGTCTCGGTGGCGTCGAGCACGAACGGCGCCGAGACCCGCACCTCGGTGCCGTCATGGACATGGCGAAGGGTCACGGAGGAGACGACGTGTCCGGCCGCCGCGGCCGCCGTCGGCGCGTAGGGCTGGAGGACGGTGAGCCGGCCGCTGGAGAGGTGCGGGGCGAGCTGCTGTTCGATGACCGCGACGGCGACCCGGGGCTCATGGCAGAGCCTGCTCACGCGTCCGAGCCCGGGGTTGAGCCGCGGGTCACGGCGAGCGGCCTCGGTGAGCGGGTAGAACGAGCGGTAGTGGTCGCGGATCCCGTCGCGCAGCGCGCGGTACCGGGCCGTGACGCCGAACTGCTCGACCCAGATGTGCTCATCGGGGGGAACAGCCTGGGAGGTGAGCTGGCCGCCCAGCCACGCATGCTCCTCGGAGAGGATCACGCGGTTGCCGCGGCCGAGGGCGGCGAGTGCCGCAGCGACGCCGCCGAGCCCGCCTCCGATGATCGCGACGTCGGCATGGAGCTCCCTCATGCGTCGGCCCGACGTGCCACCAGCGTCTCGCCGAGCTCGAGGGATCCCTGCAGCAGGCGCTGCCGATCGATCGCGCCCGCGCTCTCGGGGTCAGCCGCGATCAGCTCCCTGAGCAGGCCCAGCGCCTCGAAGGCGATGCGCTGTCGGGGCGTGTGGAATCCGGAGAGGCGCAGGCCTCCGACGGTGTGGCTCTGCACCTCGCCGAGCGCGGCGATCGAGACCTGGGCCGGCAGTGCGACGCCCTGCCGTTCGAGGGCGAGCGCCAGATCTTCGGCGGCGAAGGCGTCCTCGGCGACCACGAGGGTCGCGCCGCTCTCGATGATCCTGTGCGCGATCGCGGCGAGATCCCCACCGACCTCCGGGAGCGAGCGGAAGGACAGCGCTCCGTTCGCGCCCGCCGCCTCGATCTCGGCGAGTCGATCGCGGGACGACGGGGTGTCCCGGTCACCGTGCAGGTACACCGCGGACGTGTGGCCCAGCTCGGCTGCCCGCGCGACCAGATCGCGGGTGAGTGCGCGGTAGTCGATCCCGACATAGGGCACGCCTTCGGCCTCGTCGCGTCGTCCGACGGCGACGAACGGGAAGCCCTCGCTGACCAGACGGGCCAGTTCCTCCCCGTCCATGTGCTGACCGAGCAGGATGCAGCCGTCCGCGAGGCGCAACCGGGTGTTCCGGTGGAACAGGCGGCGCGAGCCGTTCTCGACGGGCGAGCTGGTGAAGAACAGGAGGTCGCAGTCGTACTGCTCGGCAGCGCGTTCGATCCCGTTGAGCAGCGGTCCGTAGAAGTCCATGCTCTCCGCGGTCAGAGCGGACTCGTAGGTGAAGACGCCGAGGATCTTGTTGTCGAGCCCGGCGAGCCTGCGCGCGGCGGGATCGGCCACGTACGTCGTCTGCTCGATAGCGCGACGCACCCGCTCCCTCGTCGCCTCGGGGATGCGGACGTTCGTGCCGTCCCGATCGTTGAGCACGAGCGACACCGTCGTCTGGCTGACCCCGGCGATCCGTGCGATCTCCTTCTGGGTCGTCTTGCCCGTCTTCCCCGACATGTCCATCCTCCGCGTCTGATAATGCCTATCACCAAGGCGTGACGCCGACGCTAATGCGTATCTTCAGAAAGCGCAAGTCATCTTGACTTCGAACCGGAAGGGTGATCAGACTGTAGAACGCTCACGCGCTAATGCGCATTATCACGATCGATGGAGATCCGATGACCAACCAGGACGAGAGAAGCGCAGGATTCACGCGCCGAGGATTCCTCGGCGCGACATTCGCGGCCGGAGCACTCCTCGTGGCAGCCCAGAGTCCGATCCGCGCCACTGCGGCGGCGGGTGATCTGACCCTCAGCGCCGACGGGGTGAGCATCGTCGCCAGCCCCGGCGGCCGTGTCGCGATCAAGGACGGCACGGGCGTCATCCGCCTGCAGGGCTCCAAGTTCCAGACCAAGGACACCGTGACGGGGATCCAGGTGTCCACCGGTGGAACGCCCACGCTCGTGACGCTCGCCGACGGCACCCCGGCCATCCGGATGGACTACGTGATGTCCGCCGCAGCCGGGCCGATCGCGGTGTACGGGCTCTTCTCGATCAGCACCCGCCACGTCCGGCTCGAATGGCATGCCTCGGGGTCCAGCACCTTCACCCCGGAGGGCTTCCTGTTCAGTCGCGCGGTCCTGTCGGCGACCGAGTCGGACGGCTATGTCGCACTCACCGAGTGGAAGCGGGACGCCGCCGGCGGGATCCCCTTCGAGGACGCGGTGGGCGTCGCGCACACGTCGACATGGGGCGCGCTGCACGGGCTGCTCATCCTCGACCGCTCCCGTCAGTCCTGGACCAATTCCACCTGGGTGCACGCGCCCGGCGTGCTCCAGACCGACGGCAGCGTCGTGAGCCGGGCGGATTTCTTCTTCAGCGACAAGCGGCCGTCGGCGGTCGCCTCGATCGGCACGGCACAGGACCTCGGCATCGAGGTGTGGACGGACCGCCCGTTCGGGCTGTGGGCATCCGCCGGACAGCAGATCGCGATCTCCGCCCAGGTCGCGAACGGCGCGGCGGCCGATCGCGCCGTCGACCTCGTCTGGTGGGCGCGTGATTTCAACGGGACCCTGCTGGCCAGTCAGACGGTCTCCGTGGTCGTGCCCGCCACCGGGACCCTCGACCACGCCTTCACCCTGACCGCGCCGGGATCCGGCTTCGTCGTCACCGAGGTCGCCGCGGTCTCCGGCGGGATCGAGGCGTTCGCCCGCACGAATCTGGCGGCGGTTCCGCCCCGAGACCACCCCGCGACGGCGGACAGCATGTTCGGAATGGCCAACTACCCCTGGCTCCAGGTGCCCTCCGCGACCGCCGTGCTCGACCTCTGGCAGAGCATCGGCGTGGACCGGGTCCGGATCTCGTACGACGGCGGCCCTGGACTGCCGCCCTCCGCGTTCGACGCACGCGGCATGTCGCACAACATCGAGTTGCAGCCCTCACTGACCGCCACCGCTGCCGAGGCCACCGCCTGGGCGGCCACGAACACCACGACCGCCGTCGCGGCCGGCGCCGAGTACTTCGAGGTCGGCAACGAGCTGAACCGCCCGTTCAACACCGGGACGGCGGCGCAGGCGTACGTCGACAAGGCGCTGCGCCCGGTGCACGACCGCGTGGTCGCCACCGGGGCGTCGCTGAAGCTGCTGAACAACGGACTCGCGGGGATGGACGAGCCCTGGGTGCAGAACTTCCACAGCGCCGGCGGCTGGGATCTCATCGACGGCATCGCCTTCCACCCCGGTCGTGGCAACTTCACCCCCGACTACGATCCGCAGGGCCCCGTGGACGCGGGCGCGAACGGCACCTACTGGAATTTCCTCGGCGGCCTGCGCAGGCTCAAGGCGCTCATCGCGCAGTACGGGCCGAAGGAGATCTGGATGACCGAGGCGTACGCCTGCACCAAGCCCAACGCGTGGTGGTACGACACCTACCGGCACGCCGCGGAGAACGTGTTCCTGAGCCTCGCACTCGCGAAGGCCGAGGGCGTCCGCTGCGTGTGCTGGTACCAGTTCCACGACAGCGTGCTCGGCAACCCCCAAGTCGCGAACCCGACCGACGCCGAGTACCACTACGGCTTGATGAACCGCGACACCAGCGCGAAACCGTCCCTGCTCGCTTACGCGAACGCAGCACGACTGCTCGATCGAGCGACGTTCGTCCGCTGGCTCACCTTCACGGACGACGACAACAAGGGCCTCCTGTTCGATACGCCGGAGGGCGAGCTCGCCGTGCTGTGGAACCGCGCCGACGGCTACATCCTGAACGCCGGCCACGACCCTTCCGGGAGCACGTTCGCCGCCCCCGAGCTCTGGCTGGATCCATGGCCGACAAAGACCGCGCTGACGGTCGCGGCGACGGGCGCGAGCGTCACGCAGATCGACTGCATCGGACAGGAGATGCCGCTCACCGTCGGCACCGGGACGGTGGCCCTCACCCTCGACGGCGCGCCTCGCGTCTATCGTGGGCTCGATTGCAGCGGAATGTGAACCGGAGGCGCCATGAACCCCGTACCCCCCCCCGATCTTCTCGAACTCGAATACGAGGGACTCTTCCTCCGCTTCGATCGGGGCGTCTTCGAGCTCTTCGAGTTCCCGCCGACGACCGACTTCCACTTCCGGACTCCGGCGCGCTGGCTCGCGGTCCAGTTCGACGTGCGCCGTGCGGACCGGTGCCGGTTGAGGTTCGGATTCGTGAAGTCCCCCGATGCTCCGCTCTTCGGGACCCGGCCGGTGCCCTTCGTCTTCACGCAGACGCCTTCCGCCGTGCTGCCGCAGACGGCGGAGGGCGTGTTCCGCGAGTACTTCACGCGCGTCGCCGAGGCGACCGGCCGGCGGCTCGGCAGCTAGCCGTCGGCGTGGCGACCGGAGCGCCGATCTGACGGCTAGGGCCGGGTGAGCTCCTCGAGCACCTCGACCACGTGCCGGTACGGCCGGCCGGTCGCGCGACTCATGCCGAGCTCGCACGTGCGGTTCGCCGAGACGTAGGCGTCGAAGCCACCGCGATCGGCGCCGGCCGCCGCGACCTCGGCCGCCTCGACGGCGGTCGCGCTCGCGGTCAGCTCGGGATGCAGCATGCCCCGGTCGCCCGCGAACGCGCAGCACCCCCAGCCCTCGGGCACGTACACCTCGTCCGCGACGGCGCCCGCGAGCGCGCGCAGGGCGTCGTTCGCGCCGAGCTGCGTGGTCGAGCACGTCGGATGCACCGCGACCGAATGGATCCGGTCCCGCACGGTCAGCTTCGGCAGAGCCTCACGCGCGAGGAAGGTCGTCGCGTCCTCGATCCGCAGGGCGGCGTACTCGGGGCGCTCCGCGACGGCCTTCGCGAGCATGACGTGAAGCCCCTCGGTGCAGGATGCGGCATCGCAGACCACGGGCAGGGCGCCCTCGTGGCTCGCCCGCCACAGTGCGGGCAGGACGCGTTCGGTCATCGTGGTGTACCCGTCGAGCTGCCCCTTGGACTTCCACGGCGTGCCGCAGCAGAGCCCACCGGCATCCGGCGGCACGCTGTACGAGATCCCGGCCCGCTCCAGCAGCAGCCGCACGGCTTCTCGCGAGCCCTCTCCGTGCACGCCGTCCGCGTCGTGTTCGGCGCCGAACATCGTCCCGATGCAGGATCCGAACAGCACGGCCTGCGCATCGGCGGGGCTCTGGGCCCGCGGAGCGCGCGAGCCTCCACCAGGGAGCCTCGCGTCATACAGCGGCACGGTATCGGCGCCGAGCACGGCACGGGCCGCCTTGGTCACGCCGGCCACCAGGGGCGCCGGCAGCGCCTGTGCGACGTTCAGCGCGAATCCGCCGCCACGGGTGATCGCGCCCCAGCCCTTCGCCGCGGCGTTCCACACGCCCTGCTCGAGCCGGCCGGCCTCCTCGGCGCGCAGACGGCGCACGAGATCCCCGGTGTTGATGTCTACCGGGCACGCGACCCCGCACATGCCGTCGACGGCGCAGGTCTGCACGGCGTCGTAGTCGTAGTCCCGCGCGATCTCGGCGGCCACCTCGACCTCGCCACGGTGCAGGGCGGCCGTCATGTCGCGGCGCAGCACGATGCGCTGGCGCGGGGTGAGCGTGACGTCCTTGCTGGGGCAGGTCGGCTCGCAGTACCCGCACTCGACGCAGCGATCGACCTCCCCCTCGACCGTCGGCACGAGCTTGAGGTCGGCGAGGTACGAGCTCGCATCGTCCGAGAGGACGACACCGGGATTCAGGATCCCGTCCGGGTCGATGAGCCCCTTGATCTCCCACATCATGTCGGTCAGCACATCGCCGTACTGTCGTCGCACGAACGGCGCCATGATGCGGCCCGTGCCGTGCTCGGCCTTGAGCGTCCCGCCCTGGGCGAGCACGAGCTCGACGAGGTCCTCGGTGAAGGCCTCGTAGCGGCGCAGCGCCTCCGGGTCGTCGAAGCGCTCGTTGACGAGGAAGTGCACGTTGCCGTCCTTGGCGTGCCCGAAGATCACGCAGCCCTCGTAGTGGTGCTTCTCGAACAGCGCCGTGAGCCCCTCGCACACGCCGAGCAGCCGCTCCACCGGCACCGCGATGTCCTCGAGCAGCGCCGTCGTGCCCGACGGGCGGGCGCCGGCGACGGCGGTGTACAGCCCCTTGCGGACCGTCCAGAGCTCGCCCCGCTCGGCGGGATCCTCGGTCATCCGCGCCGGTGCCGCGAGCGGCAGCTCTCCGATGTGCGCGAGGGCCGTCGCCTTGCCCGCCTCGAGGGCGGTCGCGTCCGCCGCATGGACCTCGACGAGCAGCGCGGCGTGCCCCCGCACCTCGATCCCGGCGATCACGTCGGGCACGGTGCTGAGCCCCTGCGCGACCCTGAGCGAGGCGGCATCCATGAGCTCGATCGTGGCGAGCCCGAGGGCGGTCAGACCGGGCAGCGCCGCCATCGCGTCGGAGAGCGTGTCGAACACGAGGAGCCCGGTCGAGATCGCGGGCTGGATGGCGATCGTGCGGAACCGCGCCTCCGCGACGAACGCGAGCGTCCCCTCTGATCCGATCACGAGGTGCTCCAGGATCCGCACCGGATCGTCGAAGTCGAGCAGGGAGTTGAGGCCGTAGCCCATGGTGTTCTTCATCGAGAACTGACGCGCGACCTCGGCGCTCAGAGCGGGATCGCCGCGGAGGCGGTCACGGAGATGCTGCAGGCCCCGGGCGATCTCGGGCTCCCGATCGCGCAACTGCGCCAGGGCGTCGGGCGCCGCGGTGTCGAGGATCGTGCCGCTCGGCAGCACCAGCACCATCGACTCGATCGTGCGATAGGAGTTCTCCACGATGCCGCAGGCCATGCCGCTCGAGTTGTCGGCGACCACGCCGCCGATCGTGCAGGCGATCTCGCTCGCCGGATCCGGTCCGAGCTTGCGTCCGAACCGCGCCAGGCGCGTGTTCACCTGGCGCACGGTGGCGCCGGGCTGCGCCGAGACGGAGGCACCGTCGGCGCTCACGCTGATGCCGCGGAACGCCGTGCGCGTGTCGACCATGACGTCACCGGTCACGCCCTGTCCGCTGAGGCTCGTCCCGCCCGAGCGGAAGGTGAGGCTGCGCCCCGCCGCGCGCACGGCTGCGAAGACCCGCGCGACGGACGCGGCGTCCTGCGGCACGAGCACCGCGTCGGGCACGAGCAGGTAGTGCGAGGCGTCGTGCGCGCGGGCGAACCGGTCGATCGTGCGCGAGGCCACCCGCACGTCGTCGCCGAGCAGGGCGGCGTCGAGCGGTGAGGTCACGGTGGCGGGCATGCGGAACTCCTCGGCGGATCGGGGTTCCTCCAGTATCGTCCCGCATCGGGTCGGCGCAGCGCCCGATGCGCGCGACAGCCGCCGGTTCAGGACAGCCGCGGATCCACCACCCGGAACACCCCGTCCACGAGCACCGGGACCGTGGTCGACACATCGGTCTGGGCGGCGAGCTCCACATCCGCGCCCTGGCCTTCCTCACGCAGCTCGACTCCGCTCGACGAAGCGGTGAACAGATGGCGGGTCGCCCGTGCCAGGCCGGTGTAGGCGGCGCACGCCGCGGCGGCTTCGGGCGAGCAGGCGTCGATGCCGAGCGCGCCCAGGGCGTCGATCACGGCGCCGGCGGTGAGCATGTCCTCGACGGAGAAGCGCACGGTCTCGTCGTCGCGGACCTCGCCGCCCGCGACCACGGCGACCTTCACGCGGTGCCCGGCGGCGTGCTGGTGGTCGAGGATCCACTGCGCGACGGCGGAGCGGTTGCGCAGCGAGGCCGCAAGCACCGGCACACCGAACCGTGCGGCCGCCGCCGCCAGACGGGAGCCGTTGAACGACGGCACCACGGCACGGGTGGCGCCGAACGCGGCGACGTTGTCGGCGGTGAGGCTCGACGGCGAGAGCGTGACCCCCGCTCCCCCACGCGGGCCCGCGAGCCGCGCCGGGCCGAAGCCGTGCTCCGCCGCGAGGCGCTCGGCCTCGGCGCGGGTGCCGGGGAACGGCTGCACTTCGAGGCCCTCGGTCAGGGCCCGCTCCACGGTCGTCGTGAACGAGATGGCGTCGATCACGACGATGACGCCCGCCCCCTGCGCGATCGAGCGCAGGCCCTCGCGCGCCCAGTCGAAGCGCACCTCGTAGTCCTGCTGCAGCGGGTGGTCGGGGCTCATCGGGGATCTCACCCGGGGAATGCTACCCGGCGGTGGTCCGAGCCCTGCGACTCACCTCGGACGACCGCGACCGCGAACTCAGCGCGAGTCGTCGGAACGCAGCGGCGCGCTGCTCCAGTTCGATGCGGATCCGGTCAGCGCCGCGTCGAGGGATTCCTGCGCGTACCGCATGTTCTCGGCATAGCGCGGCTCCTGCAGGCGCTGCCACATGACCTCCTCCGGCACATCCTCGATCTGCGCGGTGATCCACCAGATGTTGCCGAACGGATCCTTCACGCGCCCGCCGCGCTGCCCGAAGGCGTTGTCGCCGAGCTCGGTCACGACCGTCGCGCCGCGTTCGAGCGCCCGGGCGAACGCCGCATCGGCGTCCGCCACCCATACGCGCAGCAGGCTCGGCATCACCGGCCAGTCCTGACGCCGGTCGAAGGCCAGAACCACGGTGTCCCCGACGCGGATCTCGCCGTGGCCGACCGAGCCGTCCTCGGTCTGCACACGGGCGAGCTCCTCCCCCTCGAATGCACCCGTGATGAAGTCGAGCAGGGCGCCGGTGTCATCGGTCACCACCCAGGGCGCGACGCTCGTGTAGCCGGTCGGAGTAGCGGAGTCGATCATCGCCATGGGGGATCCTCTCGTCGTCGTGGCGAGCCTACGAGCGGCCTCCGACATCGGACCGGATACCCTGTACTCCGCTGTTCCGCCGCCGCAGACCACCCGAGGAGGGCGATGTTCGACAGTCCGCTCTCCGCCTCCGCGTACGAGGTGCTCGACGTCGCCGCGCACGTCTCCGACGACGAGCTCCGCCGCGCCTACCGGCTCCAGCTGCGCCGCACGCACCCCGATACGGGAGGCGACGCGACCGTGTTCATCCAGGTGCAGCGCGCCTGGGAGCTCGTCGGCACGCCAGAGCTGCGCGCCGCCTACGACCGCGGGCACGGATTCTCCGACGACGAGGCCCCGTGGGACGGCTGGCGTGCACCCGACGCGCGCACCGACACCCGGCCACGAGCGAAGACCTACGGAGCCGCGGGCGGGAGCCGGCGCCGGCACTATGTCGCGCAGGTGCGCGCCTGGGCCGGATCCGACGTGCCGGATCCGTATGATCCCGCCTTCGTGCGCACGGTCCCCCGCGAGCTGCGCCGCATACTCGCGAACGCCCTCGCCGAAGAGCACACCGCCCGCACGGTCGCCGATCTGGGCATGGGCTTCACCGCCTGGCACGACGTGGCGGTGCCGGCCGGCGCACCCGCGGCCGGCACAGGCGTCGGGGCGCCCCCGCACCCCGACACCCTCGACCACATCGTGCTCGGACCGAGTGGACTCTACGGCCTGATGTCCGCCGATTTCGGCGAGATCGCGCGCTTCCGTGCCGGCGAGGTCATCGGGTCCGGCGCCGGATCCCGCGCTCCGATCACCGCGCTCGTGACGCAGGTCCGCACGATCGCGCGCGCGGCGCGGGTGCGCTTCGGCGGGGCGATCCTGGTGCTCCCCGACGACGACCTCGCCCAGGCGACGGCGCCTCTCGGCGCGATCCGCGGCACCACCGTCGTGGTCGTGCGCCGCAGCGCCCTGCGCCCCTTGCTCCGCGCCGGTGTGCCGGGATCCCGCACGATCGGCGGCACCGAGCTGTTCGACCTGCGCACTCGGATCCAGCAGACGGTCCGGTTCGCCTGAGCGACGGGTCCCTCCACCGCGATTCCCTCCTCTCAGCGGCTTCCCCTCCTCTGGTTGACGCCCGCCAGAGGGGGCGAGCACGCCGCGGGGAGGGAAACGCAAGAGGCGTCAGGAATAGCCGCGGCGCAGCAGCATCCCCGCCGCGCGGTCGAACTCCTCGGCGGTCGGAAGCGCGAAATCGAGGGCATTCGCATTGCGGGTGATCACGGCGAACACGGCGGCGACGGCTGCCGCATCCTCGAGCTCTGCGACGGTGACGCCGGCATCGAGGGCGGCACGGGCATCCGCCGCCGACAGCCCGTCCGGATCCTTCGTCATCGTCTCGAGGAAGGCCAGGACGGCACGAAGGCGTTCATCGATCGGCGCCGAGCGGAAGTCCGCGAGCACCGCATCCACGACGGCCGGCTCCATGCCGCGCACCGAGATCGCTCTGTGCGCGCCGACGCAGAACGGGCAGGCGTTCCAGCTCGCGACCATCGCCGCCATCAGTTCGCGCTCCGACACCGACCAGGGGCTGGGCCCTCGCATCGCCTTCTGCGTCCACCGGCCCAGCACCGGCCCTGCGAAGCCGCGGTCGTAGAACGCCACCCGTGCGGCGTCGGGCAACCGATATCCCGCCAGCCGCGAGATCCCGCGGATCAACAGACGGTGCATCGGGCTGTCACCGCGTTCGACCTCAGCGAGCCTCATCCGCGACCTCCTCGATCGCGAGGATCGCCGTGTCCCACCGACGCAGCGCGGCGCCGACACCCGCCGACATGATGACTTCGAACGCGCCCCGATCGGATCCGGCCTGCCGCCGCGCGGCCGCGACCAGCTCGTCGGTCACACGGTAGGACGCCTCGCCCACGGTCCGCGCCAGTGCCGCATACGGCTCGGCCACTGCCGCCTCGGCACCGGCGCCGATCCGCATCGCGCCGCTCGTCGCATGTGCGTCGACGCCGCTCGCCACGGCGGCCCGCAGGTCCTCCGCGAGGATCCGGTGCTCCACGTTCGCAGCCATGCCCCGAACCTACCCCTGCACAGGACCCAGGCCCATGGTCATCGCACCCCGCCGCGCGACATCATGGGGTGTGCGCGTCGTGCGCACCCGGTGCGGCGAAGAAGGAGAGCGATGACGGATCCGGCGACCGTCGACCCGTCCTCCGCCGTGCACCGTCGCGGCGGCTCCGAACGCCCCCTGCCCGCGGCCCTCGTCATGATCGCGGTCTTCGCGTTCCTCCTCGGCGCGGTCGAACTGGGCGTCGGGCTGCGCACCCCCGACACGCTCTGGGTGGTGGCGTTGTTCACCGGCGTGTTCTGGATCTGGGTCGCCGCGGGACTGCTCGCGTGGTGGCGCCGCCCGCACAACAACACCGGCCTGCTGCTCGTGATCGGCGGCATCGCGCTGTTCCTCGCCGGGCTCGTGAACCTCGACGTCGACGCGCTCTCGGTTGTGAGTGCGATCTTCGCGACGAGTCCGCTCGCCATGACGATGCATCTGCTGCACGCCTTCCCGTCCGGGCGCCTGCGCGGTCGCCTCTCGATCACGACCGTGGTGCTGGGCTGGGTCGCCTGCCCGGTCTCCCAGCTCGCGCTCGTGCTCCTCTCCTCGTCCGCGCCGACCGCGGTCCCGCTCGTCGGCGCCGCGCAGAAGACGCTCGGGATCACGGTGATGGTGCTCACGGCGGTCGTGCTGGCCCGGCGTCTCGTCGTCGCCGACCCCGGCCATCGGCGCGTGCTGCTCCCCCTGTTCGGCTACGGCATCGTGGCCGTACTGCTGCTCGCCTTCGCACCCACGATCGTCGGCGCGCTGGGGTGGGACAGGTCGATCGGCGGCGTCACGCAGCTCATCGTGTCCGCGGCGATCCCGGTCGCATTCCTGCTCGGGGTGCTGCTCGGCGGGTTCCGTCGTACCGGCGAGCTGGAGCCGCTCAGCGCGTGGCTCGGCATCACCGGCGCGGGCGGGCCGGCCGTCGCCCGCGCCCTGGCCGGCACCCTCGGCGATGACTCGCTGCGCGTCGTGTACTGGTCCGCCGAGCGCGGCGAGTACGTCGACGAGACCGGCGGACCGGTCGACCCCGCCCAGCGCGGCCCCGACCGCGGCTGGTGCGAGATCCGGGTCGACTCACGACTTGTCGGCGCGATCGTCTACGACACCCGGATGACTGCGGATCCGGCGCCGGTGCGGCGGGCGGGCGATGTGCTCGCGATCGCGATCGACCGCGAGCGGCTCACCGCTGAGCTGCTCGCGAGCAACGACGCCCTCACGCAGTCGCGGATCCGGCTCGTCGAGACCGCCGACCGGGAGCGATCCCGCATCGCGCAGGATCTGCACGACGGCATCCAGGTGCAGCTCGTGCTGCTCGCCCTCGCCGCGCAGACCATCGCGAACGCCCCCGACGCGAGTCCCGAGACGAGCGCGGCCTCGGCGCGCCTCCGGCACGGGATCGACGAGGCGGCGGCCGACCTGCGTCGCCTGGTGCACAACGTGCTGCCGGTCACGCTCACCGAGCGCGGGCTGACCGCCGCTGCGGAGGATCTCGTCGACCGGCTCGCGATCCCCGCGACCCTCGAGGCCGCCATCGACGACGCCACGATCTCGTCGACGACCGCGCACACCGCGTACTTCATCATCGCGGAGGCGCTGACGAACACGGTCAAGCACTCGAAGGCGTCGTGGGTGCGAGTCAGCCTGCGTGCCGAGGACGGCCTGCTGCGCATCGCCGTCCGCGACAACGGCGTGGGCGGGGCGAGCGTGGACCGCGGTGCGGGTCTGCGCGGCCTGCTCGACCGCGTCGACGCGCTGGGCGGCCGCTTGCGGATGCGATCGGATCCGGGACACGGCACCGAGGTGAGGGTGGAGCTGCCATGCGCGTGATGATCGGCGAGGACGAGGTGCTGCTGCGCGAGGGCCTGCGGCACCTGCTCGCACAGGACGGGTTCGAGGTCGTGGCGGCCGTCGGCGACGCCGAGGCGCTGCTCGAGCAGGTCGAGCTGCTCGCGCCGGAGCTGGTGATCACCGACATCCGCATGCCCCCGACGCACACCGATGAGGGGCTGATCGCCGCGCTGCGGATCCGCGAGGCGCATCCCCGGATCCCGGTCGTCGTGCTCTCGCAGTACGTGCAGCGCCGCTACGCGACGGAGCTGCTCGACCAGAACAGCGGGGGCTTCGGGTATCTGCTCAAGCAGCGGATCGCGGACGTCACCACGTTCACCGCCGATCTGCGCCGGGTGGCCGCGGGCGGCACGGCGCTGGATCCCGAGGTCGTCTCGGTGCTGGTCACCCGGGCGAGCCGCGCGAGCGGAGCCGTCGGCTCGCTCACGCCGCGCCAGCTCGAGGTGCTCTCGCTCATGGCGGAGGGCCGCAGCAACGCGCGGATCGCGACGGACCTGTTCCTCTCCGAGAAGGCCGTCGTGCAGCACACCTCGCACATCTACACCGCGCTCGGGCTGTCCGTCGACGGCGACGACCACCGCCGCGTGCTCGCCGTGCTGCGGTTCCTCGCCTCGGTCGCGGAGGAGTACCGCTGAGGCGGATCCATCCCCAAGGGCCCGGGCGTCACTTCCGGGGCGGCGGGACGTAGGCGGTGCCGAGCTCACCGGTGAGTGCGACCAGGAGCCGCACGGCGGGCGTCTGGCAGATGGCGTCCCCGGGATCATCGGTGAGCGTGGGCGAGGTCGTGCAGCCGCCCGACGCGATGTCGCTGTTGGTCTGCACCGCGACCGTGGTGTCCGTCGCCGTGTCGTAGAAGAGCGAAGTGTTGTAGCCGGCGAGGTCGCCGGTGTGCCCGACCCACCCCTGCGAGCAGCTCAACCCGAAGCCGTAGCCGATGTCCGAGAACGACGTCAGCCGCAGAGTCTGGGTCTTGGCGTCGACCAGCCCCTGCCCGGTGCCCAGCGCGCGGCCCATGGTCAGCAGATCGTCGATGTCCGAGATGATCTCGCCGGCTGTGAAGCTCCAAGACGGGTTCCAGTCCGTGGAGTCGGCCGGGGCGTCCGGGGTCGCGCTGTTCCCGTTCAGCGTGTACCCGCGGGCGTACGGCTCGGGCAGCGCGGCCGAGGTCCCGGGCCACGAGGTGTTCGCCAGGTGCAGCGGGTCGAAGATCCGCGACTGCATGAGGGCGCCGACGTCCTGCCCCGTCACCTTCTCGATCACCTTCCCGAGCAGCACCGTGTTCGTGTTCGAATAGGCGAAGCCCTCACCGGGAGGGAACAAGGGCGAGACGGCGGCGCCCGCGGCGATGACCTCCTCGGGCGTGTAGACGGCGGTCGGATCCGCGAAGTACTTCGCCAGGAGCTTGTCGTTCATGGTGTAGCTCGCGATCCCACTGGTCATGTCGGCGAGCTGCGTGAGCGTGATGGTGTCGCCGTTCGGGATGCCGTCCACATACGTCCCGATGGTGTCGTCGAGCGCGAGCCTGCCCTCCTGCGCGAGCTGCAGCACGATCGTCGCCGTGTACATCTTCGTGAGCGAGGCGATGCGGGTGTGCATGCCGACCTGCATCGGTGTCCCGGCCAGATCGGCGTTCCCGTAGGCCTTGGTCCAGGTGCCCTCGGGCGTGCGGACCCCCACGACCGCGCCCGGGGAGGCACCGAGGGCGAAGGCCTTCGCCGCCGCGGCGTCGAGCGCGGCGACGGTCTCCGCGGGCAGCGCGGACATCGTCTTCGCGCCGGGCTTCGCGGCGATGGTCCTGGCCGGATCCGCGACGCATCCGGCCGCCGCCGGGGTCGCGGACCGCGACGGCGAGGCCGTGCCGGGCGCGGCGCCGGACGGACCGGAGCAGCCGGCCAGGACGAGAGCGCCGGTGACCGCGGCGAGCGCGAGCGCGCGGCGCAGGACTTGTGGGACAGTGCGGGAGGACGCCATCGTCTCAACCTCCGTAGATGCGCTTCATGGGCGATATGGTGATCGTGGCCGCGGGCGGGCGCGCGCCGGCGGTCCCGGTCATCGCGTTCGGGTCGGAGCCGATCCGGAAGGGGTCGTCGGGAGAAACGGGGGCGGATCCGTGCCGCTTCGTCACGCCGAAGGTCGCGGTGATGTCGCCCTGTGAGGTGCGCACGAGCATCGTCGCTCCCCGCCGCACCTCGGCCTCTGTCGCCATCGTGAGCCTCCTCGTCGCGCACATCGGTCCACCGCGCGTGCGGATCCGACCCTCGTCTCCCCCCTCGAGCATCCCCATGCGACCACAAGTCTCCCCGGGTCGGGCGGGCGCCGGAATGGGCCTACGTCTATTCCTCCCGGATGCCGCGGGTGCCAGAGTCTCCTCTGAGGGAAGGATCGATCTGCCCGAAGGAGCCCCGACATGGTCACCGCCCGTCTCGCGAAGCCGCTCGCGCTCGCGGCCGCCCTGCTCGTGCTCGCGGGCTGCTCCGCTCAGCCCTCGACCGGCCCCGCCTCCACGGGCTCCGGAACCCCCTCATCCACGGTGCCGGCGGTCTCGACCTGCGTCGCCGATCCGTCGGCGGTGGTGGCCCGCACCGCGGACCTGCCGACCTCGGCGCTTCCGGACGATCTGACCACGACGATCGACAAGGCCGCCCAGGAGGCGTTCGCGCAGACCTCGGCAAAGGGTGCGGTCGTGGCCGTGCAGTCGCCGAAGGGGCTGTTCCTGAAGGCGTACGGCGTGGCGGATCCGGCCACCGGAACGCCGATGACGACCGACATCTACCAGCGCGTCGGATCCATCACCAAGACCTTCACCGGCACCCTCACGATGCAGCTCGCCGCCGAGGGCACGCTGAGCCTCGATGACACCATCTCTCGGTACGTCGACGGCGTGCCGCGCGGCGACGAGGTCACCATCCGCATGCTGGCGGACATGACGAGCTCCGTGACGAGCTACACGAAGGACGAGGCCTGGCAGAAGATCTTCTTCTCCGAGCCGGACCGGGTCTGGAAGCCGGAGGAGCTGCTCAAGGCCGGCATCTCGCTCCCGCCCCAGGACTTCGCCCCCGGGACCGCGTTCGACTACTCGAACACCAACACGATCCTGCTGGGCCTGGTGATCCAGAAGGTGACGGGCAAGAGCTATCAGGATGTGCTCGCGGAGAAGATCCTCACTCCGCTGGGCCTGACGCACACGATCTTCCCCGCCGGCTCCGCCGCGTTCCCGGATCCGCACGCGCAGGGCTTCACTCTGCAGGGCGGCCATGGCACCCCGCAGGACCCGGCGAACACCTCGAACTGGAACCCGTCCTGGGGCTGGACCGCCGGCGAGCTCATCTCCAGCGCACAGGACCTGCTGACGTACGGGCGGGCCGAGGCGACCGGAGCGGGACTCGTGCCGGCGAAGGACCAGATCGAGCGGCTCACGTCGTTCCGCGAGTTCAACGGCCACGGCAACGGCGGATACGGCATCGGCTGGGGCTGCCAGAACGGCTGGGTCGGCCACACCGGCGAGCTTCCGGGCTACAACACGGCCATGTTCTACAGCACCAAGGACGACACCACGATCGTCACCATGGTGAACAGCGACATCCCCTCCGGCGACTGCCCGAGCGATGCCCGCACCCTGACGGACAACCCGACCGACCTGCCGTGCAGCTCCCCCGCGACCCGGATCTTCCAGGCCCTGGCCACGACGCTGGGCACGCCGTTCGCCCCGCAGAAGAAGTAGGCGACGGGGCCGGGTCAGGCCTTCGGCGCCGGGGGCGTCGGTTCGCCGAGCGACAGCATGAGGCGGTTGGCCCAGTTGAAGAACGACGCGCTCTGCACCACGTCGACGATCGCCTGATCGTCCAGGCCCGCCGCGCGCAGCGCCTCGACGTGCGCGGCGCCGAACCGCGACGGGGTGGCCGTCAGCGCCGCCGCGGCCTCGATGATCGCGGTCCAGCGCTCGTCCTGCGCGCCGTCGATGCCCTCGTCCAGCAGGCGCTGCACGTCGTCTCGGCGCGAGGGCGCCTGGATCGTCGCGAACCGCGAGTGCACGGAGGCGCAGAACAGGCAGCCGTTGACGCGCGAGGCCGCGGCGGCGGAGATCTCCCGCTCGGCCCGGCCGAGACCGGCGTCGGTGTTGTAGAAGATGTCGTTGTCGGCACGGGTCCGGGCTCCCAGCACGACGGGATCGCGCACCAGCAGTCGGAAGTACGGGCTGGCGGCCCGGGAGCGCTCGACGAGGGCCGTGTAGTCGTCGTCGGTCAGCTCGGCCTCGGGCTTCGGCTCGAGCCACGGCACCCAGCCGAGCTCCTCCTGCGTGAACACGTGCGGCGGGGTCACCTCGGGGTGACGAAGAACCAGCTCTGCCATGTCAGATCGTCTCCTTGAGCACGCTGAGCCCCGCGATCACACGGAGCTGGAAGTGGGTGAACGCGACGAGCTGCGACACGGTCACGACGCCGTCGGTGCTCCAGCCCGCGTCGAGCAGCGTCTGCAGCGTGTCCGGGCTGGCGTCGCGGGGACGGTAGGTGAGCAGATGCGCATGCTCGAGGGCCGCGGCGAGCCGCTCCCCCGTTGCGGCGCGGAGAGCCGGAGGCGCGACCCAATGCGGGCCGTCCTCGTCCTCGACGCTCAGAGGCCCCTCCGGGTACGCCCCGTACGGACCGGTCGTCACCGCACCGGGCAACGCCGCCGCGATCGCGGCGGTCAGCCCGGGATCGGCGTCATCCAGCAGCACCCGGTAGTGGTCGGCGAGGCCCTGCGCGCGGCTGAGCGCGGCGACCCAGTAGCCCAGTGCCGCGCGCTCCGCCGCGGTCGCCCGGGCGAGGTCGGTGGGTGCCGTGATGAGCCCGTCGTACGTCGCCTGGGCGTCGCTGCGTGCCACGGGCCGCTTGGCGCGCAGCGCGTCGAGCGCGCTGCCAGGGCCGATGCCGACGAGGTCGTCGATGAGATCAGACATGGCTCTCCTCTGCGATGGCCGGGGCGAAGAGGTCGGGGGCGGATCCGGCCCGGCTCCAGCCCAGCGCCGGGGCGACCTCGGTCGCGATGAGCTCGAGCGAGCGCAGCAGCACGTCGTGCGGCGGGTCGACCGGGTGCGACTGGAACACGATGTCGGTGGCCGAGGCGAGCACGTGGTCCTGCGCGAGCTCCTCGATGATCTGCTCGGGCGTGCCGATGTGCAGGTCGAACAGGATCCGCAGCTCGTCGTCGCTCGCTCCGCCCGGCACCGTGATCCCCATCGGCCGGGCCGCGGGCAGAGAGCGCTCGATGCCGCGCGCCAGCAGCGCCGGGACGTCGGCCTCGTCGTCGACCACGACCAGCCCGCGCGAGGCGAACGTGCGCGGCGCGACGCCGTCCGGAAGCGCCGCCTGGTAGGCGTCGATCACGAGCCGCTGGGTGTCGGCGAGCGCGGTGAGACCGGATCCGGCCGTGTGCGGCTGCGACTTCGAGAGCATGAGGCCGGATCCTGCGGCTCCGATCCGGGCCGCGCCCTCGGGCGAGAACGTGGCCTGCCAGAGCGTGTCGAGCACCTCGGGCGCCGCCGGGTACAGCCTGCCGCCGTCAGCGGTGAGCTCGTCCCCGCGCAGCGCCTCGTGCAGGCGCGCGAGGTGCCGGCCGTAGATCACGCCGCGCTCCTTGGGGTCGTGTCCGAACGGCGGGAAGGAGTTGGGGGTGCCGCCGCTGCCGACGCCGAGCTCGAAGCGTCCGTCACTGAGCAGCGACAGCACGGCGGCATCCTCCGCCACGCGCAGCGGCTCCTCCAGCGGCAGCGTCACGATGCTGGTGCCGAGAACGATGCCGGTGGTCTGCGCGGCGGCGTGCGCCAGGAAGACGAACGGCGAGGGCAGGCCGCCCTCGTCCTCGTGGAAATGGTGCTGCGCCACCCACGCGGTATCGAAGCCGAGCCGCTCCGCGGTGCGGATCTGCTCGAGCGCCAGCCGGTAACGTTCGATGGGCGGCGCGGCGTCGAGCACCCGCGTGAAGAATCCGAGCCGAGGGCCGGATCCGCGATCCGGGCCGGACGAGGACGGGGTCTGTGCGGTCATGAACCGCTCCTTCCGAGGTAGGCCTCTTGAATACGGGGATCGTGCAGCAGTTCCTGCGCCGAGCCCTCGGCGACGATCTCGCCCGTCGCCAGCACGTAGCCGCGCGACGCGATCGACAGAGCGAGTTCCGCCTGCTGTTCCACGAGGAGCACGGCCACGCCGAGCTCACGGTTGAGCCGTGCGATCTCGTCGAGCACCTGGTCGACGAGCTTGGGCGAGAGTCCCATCGTCGGCTCGTCCATGCAGATGAGCCTCGGCCGGCTCATCAGCGCCCGGGCGAACGCGAGCATCTGCTGCTCGCCGCCGGAGAGCGTTCCCGCCTCCTGCCGGCGGCGCTCGGCGAGCCGCGGGAAGTGCTCCCGCATCCGCTCGATGTCCTCGGCGATCCCGGCGCGGTCGCGGCGCGTGTAGGCGCCGGCGTAGAGGTTCTCGTCCACGGTCATCTGCGGGAAGACCCGTCGCGCCTCGGGCACGCTGGCGATGCCCGTCCGCACCCGCCGCGCGGTGGAGCGGTGCGTGATGTCGTCGCCCGCGAACCGGATCCGCCCGTCCTTGACCTTGTTCAGCCCCAGGATCGACTTCATGGTCGTGGACTTGCCCGAGGCGTTGCCGCCCAGCAGCGACACGATCTCGCCCTCGCCGACCTCGATCGACACTCCGCGCAGCGCGTGGAACGGGCCGTAGTAGACGTCCAGCGCGTCCAGGCTCAGCAGGGCGGTCATGCGGATCCCTCCTCGCCGGTCTCGAGATCACTGCGTTTCGTCTCGGTCTCGCTTCGCTCGTCCTCGCTCAACGACCCCGAAGGAGAAACGGCCCCGGCGTCCTCGCGCAACGACCCCGGCGCCGAAGCGGGGGCTTCCCGCCGCCGGCCGAGATAGGCCTCGATCACGGCGGGGTCGGTGCGCACGCTCTGCGGGTCGCCCTCGGCGATGATCCGGCCCCCGTCCATGACGATGACCCGGTCGGAGACCGTCATCACGAGATCGAGCTTGTGTTCGACGAGGAGGATCGCCTGCCCCGCGGCCTTCAGCTCGAGCAGCTGCGCGAGCACCTCGGCGGTCTCGGACTGGTTCATGCCGGCGGTCGGCTCGTCGAGCACGAGCAGCTTCGGCTGCAGCGCGAGCGCGCGGGCGATCTCGGTGCGCCGGCGGTTCGCGTAGCTCAGCGTGTACGCCGGGTCGTCGCGCCGCGGGCCGAGCCGAGCCTCGAACCGGTCGACCTCCAGGTCGATGATCCGGGCGATCTCGGCGCGCTCCCGCCGGGCGGCCGGGGTGCCGAAGATCGCGACGAACAGCTCGGCGAGCAGCGGGATCCAGCGCAGCAGGAAGACGTGCGAGAGCCGCCGGAACGGCCGGTGCGCGTGCAGCTGCGAGTGGATCCCCACCTCGATGTTGTCGGCGACCGAGAGCGTCGCGAACACGCGGCCGTTCTGGAAGGTGCGCGCGATCCCGTGCTCCGCGATGTCCACGGTCTTCGCGTGGTCGATGCGGGTGCCGTCCAGCGCGATCGTGCCGCCGTGCGCGGGGATGGTGCCGGTGACGAGGTTGAGCGTGGTGGTCTTGCCGGATCCGTTGGGTCCGATGATCGAGACGACCTCGTGCGGCCGCACCTGGAACGAGACGCCGTCGACGGCGCGCACACCCTCGAAGTGGCGTTCCAGGCCGGTGACGTCGAGCAGGGCGGTCATGAGTTCCTCACCAGGACGCCGCCGGGCCGGAAGCGCACGACGAGGATGAGCACGAGGCCGTAGACGATGATCCGCCACTCCGGGGTGAAGCGCAGCAGCTCCATCGCCCCGATGAGCACGATCGATCCGACGACCGCGCCGTAGGGCAGCCCCACACCGCCGAGGATCACGATCGTGACCACGAGGAGCGACATCAGCATCGTGAACATCGTGGTGTCGATGTAGGTGTACTGATGCGCCAGGAGGGATCCGCCGATGCCGGCGAAGAACGCCGAGATCGCGAACGCGAGCGCCTTGTAGTCGCGCACCCGCACCCCCGAGGCGAGGGCGGCTACCTCGTCGGATCCGACCGAGGAGATCACCTTGCCGAGGTGAGAGCGCCGGATCCGCCACATCACCAACAGGGTGAGCACCAGCACGACGAAGTCGATGAGGTAGTAGGCGAGCGGGGTGTTCAGGTCGATGCCCGCGATGGACGGCACGGGGATCCCGTACACGCCCTGCGGCACGAGCAGCTGGATCACGGCGACGATCGCGATGCCGAGTCCCAGGGTGGCGATCGAGATGTAGTGGCCCTTCACCCCCCAGATCGGCGAGGCGAGGATCGACGCGATCACGGCGGCGCCGATGCCGGCGAGCGGCAGGGCGACCCAGAACGACAGGTGCAGATGCACACTCAGCAGGGCGGAGATGTACGCGCCGATCGCGATCGGGCCGGCCTGGCCGAGCGCCAGCACGCCCGCCTGACCCGCGGTGACGGTGAAGCCCGCCGCGATGATCGCGTAGATGAGCACCTGGGTGCCGGTCGTGAGCACGTACGTGTCGGCGAGCACCGGCACGAGCACGCCGAGCACGACGAACCCGGCGATCCACACCCAGCGCGGGATGCGGAGGGGCCGCCCCTTGCCGAGGAACGTGCCGGTGAGCGGCTCGGTCGAGATCAGCGGCACCTTGCCGAGCAGTCCGCCCGGGCGCACGATCAGCACGATCAGCAGGACGACGAAGACGATGATCTGGCGCGCCGCATCGCCGAGCCAGTAGATCCCGAACGCCTCCAGGATCCCCAGCACGAAGCCGCCGACCACGGCGCCGACGAGCGATCCGAGCCCGCCGAGGGCCGCGGCCACGAAGGCCGTCATGCCGATGTTGAGCCCGGAGACGGGATTCACGACGCCGATGTAGAGCGAGAAGAAGATGCCGGCGAGGCCGCCGAGGCCCGACGCGATCACGAACGAGAGGTTCTGCACCGCGCCGACCGGGATGCCCATCTGCAGGGCCGCCTCCTGATCCTGCGCGGTGGCTCGGATGGCCCGACCGGTGCGGCCGTACTTCAGGAACAGCGACATCGCGACCATGACGACCGCCGTGACGCCCAGCATCACCAGATCCGAGGTGCCGAATCGCATGTTCCCGAGGTGCAGGTTCGAGGTGGGCAGCACCTGCGGGAACGACCGGAACTGCGCCGAGAACGCGAGCTGCGATCCGTTGTCCAGGATCTGCGCGACCGCGTACGTGGACAGCATGGCGGCCAGCGGCAGGTACTTCGCGAGCCGGCGCACCACGGCGACGTTGATCACGAGCCCCAGCACCGCGCAGATCGCGAGCACGAGCGGCAACGCGATCCAGAACGGCTGCTGCAGCTGCACGACGAAGAACCAGGCGAGCATCGCGCCGAGCCCGAAGAACGAGAACTGCGCGAAGTTGACGACGTTCATGACGCCGAAGACGAGGGAGATGCCGACCGCTCCGAGGGCGTAGACGTTCCCTCGGAGCAGGCCGGCGATCAGAGTGTCGAGCATGGAGGAGCGATCAGCCTTCGATGGCGACCCAGGCGCCGTCCTTCAGCACGGTGGGGGTCAGCTGCGGCGACGCCGGGCGACGCGTGTCCTTGTCGAACGAGAGCGTGCCGTAGACGACGCTCGGCACGTCGGTGATCTCCTGGAAGCCCTTGAGGATCCCGGCGCGGTCGGTGCCGCCCTTCTTGGCTGCGGCGACCGCGACGTGCAGCGCGTCGTAGGCGCCGGCTTCGAAGAGGGTGACCTCCTTCTCCTCCGGGTACTTCTTCTTGAAGGCCTTCACGAACGCCTGCACCTCGGGAGCGGTGCTGGACGAGACGAACTCGGTGCCGATGACCGAGCCCGCCGCATCCGGCGTGGCATCGAAGGACTGCTCGTCCTGGCCGCCGTAGAACGTGCCGGTGAACCCGATCGCGCGCAGCTGAGTCACGAGCTTGGCCGCATCGGGGCCGTAGCCGATGTGGGCGAACGCCTTCGGGTTGCCGGCGACGGCCTTGGTGAGCGAGGGCCGGTAGTCGTCGGAGGTGGGGTCGATCGCCTCCGCGTCGGTGATCGCGAGCCCGATCTTGTCGGCCTCGGCCTTGAACGCCTGGAAGGCGGGGATGCCCCAGTCCGCGGTGTTCAAGTACGTCACGCCGATCGAGTCGACGCCCTGCTTCTTGATGTAGTCGGCCGTCCAGGTGTAGCTCGCGGACGTGGTGATGGCGCTCGACCACTGGTACTGCGTGCCCTTGGCCGTGAAGTCGGGGTTCGAATTGTTGAAGCCGTACTGCAGCAGCTTGCCCGCCGTGTAGATCGGCGAGGCCGGGATCGACGCCGCCGACGAGTAGTCGCCGAACACGAGCGAGATCTGCGGGTCGTTCACGAACTTCTGCGCGACGGTCACCGACTGCTTCGGGTCGGACTGCGAGTCCTCGTACTTGAGCGCGACCGGGTGCCCGTCGATGCCGCCGTCCTTGTTGACCTCTTCGACGGCCAGGTCGAACGCCTTCTTGAACTGCTCGCCGTACTGCGCGTACTGGCCGGTCCGGGCGGCGGAGACGCCGAAGTAGACGGTGCTGCCGGCGGAGGCGCCGGCCGACGGCCCGTTCGCCGAGGCGGAGAGGCTGCATCCTGCGAGCGCGAGGGCTGCCGTGGCCGCCATGACCCCGGCGAAAGCGATGCGTCGAGTGTTCCTTGCCATGGGGGCCTCCTTCGGGTCGTCGCACCGCGGGTCGGTGCCGTCCGGGCGGCGCGCTGTGTACGACACCCGGCGATGCGCCTGCGGACGGGCTGCCGCGGCGTGCGTCCACGTTCACACGCCTGCCGGATCCGCCACCGCTGTGTGTCGGTTTTCGACGTCGTATGACGTCACGCACGCGCTTCTGTGACGCCGCGCGACGCGAAGACGGCGCAAGCGGATCCCTCTCCCGCGCGACGCGGTAGGCTCCGCGAGCCCATGGCGCGTCTCCCCCTCCCCTGGCTGCCTTTCCCCCCTGGCGGGTCGGGCCGCTGAGCCCACGCAACGGGCCCGTCGCGGGCTAGGCGAACGCTGCGAGGATCGGATCCGGATCTGCGAACAGCAGCGCATGACCGCCGCTCACGAAACGGGCGGTCCCCTGCGGGAGCCGGGAGACCATCACCCTGCCCGCCGCAGGCGCGACGTTGCCGTCCTGCTCGCCGTGCCACCAGAGGATCGGCGACGCCACGTCCTCCACGCGGAACCCCCAGGGGCGGCAGACGGCGCGAGCATCGTCGGTGGGGCCGCCCGGTCCGCCGCGGAACCCGTCGGCGACGGCTTCGAGCGCGAACCGCGTCGCCTCCGGGTGCGCCCGGGCGAACTCCGCGTCCGGTGACGAGCCGCGCGAGATCAGGGCGAGGGTGCGGTCGATCGCCGCCGGCGTGCGCGGAGTGCTGGATTGCAAGAGCGCCCCGAAGACTCGCGGCGCATGCCTGGCCAGACCGTAGAACAGCCGCGAGGTCGCCGACTGCCTCGCCGCGCCGCGGTACCAGGACTCGTCATAGGGTCCGGATCCCGCGCAGATCGCCGTCGCCGACACCCGGTCGGGCAAGCCGTGGACGACCGCAAGGGCGAACGCGCCGCCTGCGGAGTGGCCCAGCACGCCTGCCTGCTCGATGCCGAGCGCGTCGAGCAGCTCGGCCACGTCGGACGGCCAATCCGCGAGCGCCCGATCGCCCACCGGATCCGACGCTCCCAGTCCCGGTCTGTCCAGCGCCAGCAGTCGCACGCCCGCCTTCGCCGCCGCGACGTGGAGCGGGGCGCCGGCCAGCCCGGAGCTGGAGGATCCGGGAAGGAACAGGCACGGACGACCGGCCGGATCCCCGACCTCGTGCCAGGACAGCGCCCGTCCGTCGCGCAGCCCGATCGTGCGCTGATCCGCGGTCATCTCCGCGCCTCTGCGCGACGCCACTCGTCGAGCAGTACGGGCAGTCGCTCGGCCAGGAAGGCGTTGAGCGAGGCAGTGCGTTCGAGCAGAGCGCGCTGCTCGACGCTCTCCGATGCGAGCAGAGCGAGTCCCTCCTCCGCGATCACCGCGGCCTCACGGTACGGTGCGGCATCGAAGCCACGCGCTTCGTCGAACACGATGGCGATGCGGTCCGCCCGCTCCCCCGCCGCGCGCGTGCGCCGCACGAGGCCGCGTGACTCCAGCGCCTGCACCCCGTTCACGATCGCCGTGCGACTGGCCTGCAGCGTGGTCGCGAGCTCGTCGATGGTCGGCGGTCCGGGCTCGCAGACGTACAGATAGCCTGCGATTCGCCCGGTGATCGGAGCGATGCGGTAACGCGTGGCCCAGACGCCCGCAACACGGTCGGCGTACGCCACACGGTCCTCGATGCTCGCCATGAGCGGCATGCTACGCGCGAAATAGCGTAAATGACAGTTTTTTCTGTCATTAACGTTCAACCGACCGCAGGACTCTGGGATAGCGTGGCGGCATGAGCGGCTACGACATGTACGAGGCTGGGGCGATCGACACCTGGGGTGTCGCCGAGGGCACCGGCAAGCGGTTCGTCGACGGGGAGTCGGCGCAATACCTCGGGATGTCGGTGAACTCCACGGAGCCGGGCGAGAGCTCGCCGTTCTGGCATCGGCACAGCCGTTTCGAGGAGCTGTACGTGTTCCTCGACGGCCGCGGGCAGATGGCGCTCGACGACGAGGTGGTCGACGTGCATCCGGGCACGGTCGTGCGCGTCGCTCCCGAGACCTGGCGTGCGGTGCACAGCGCCGCCGACGCCGGCCGGCCGCTGAAGTGGCTGTGCCTGCGCGGCGGAGGCGACAGCCTCGCCGGGATCGGCCGCGACGGCGAGCTGGACAGGGAGCGGATCTTCCCGTGGAACGCGTGAACGACGTCGCCATCGGCGGTGAGAGCATCCGCCTCGGCCAGTTCCTGAAGTTCGCCGGCCTGCTGGACTCCGGCGGCGACGCGAAGGAGGCGATCATCGACGGGCACGTGCGCGTGAACGGCGAGGAGGAGCGCCGCCGCGGACGACAGCTCGTCGCGGGCGATCTCGTGACGGTCGGCGGGCGCTCGGCGCGGGTGCGCGCCTGAGGTCGAGCGCCTGACCTCCGCGTCGCGCGCTCCCGCCGCTGCGACCGGACGAGACGTCACGATGTCCGGCGCGTCCAGGACCGGGCCGGTGCGACCTGGAACCCGACGGTCACTCCTGCGCGGGCCGGCGCAGCAGCTCGACGGCGATGAGCACGAGCAGCGACCCCGCCAGCACCCACAGCACGAGCCACGCCGTGAGCGGCTGCACGAGCAGCACCACGGCCGCAGCCAGGAGCGCGACGACGACGAGGATCCACCGGTGCGATCGGTCGATCCGGCCGCCGAGGCGGGCGAAGGCGGTCGGCGGGGCGTCGGAGGGGGCATCGCCGCGTGGCCGCACCACGGCGGCGATGCGGCCGCCGGCGGTGCGCACGGCGCGCGCGGAGCGGGAGGAACCGATGACCCACGCGACGATCGCGACCACGAGGGCGAGCAGCCCGAGCGCGAGGATCCGCTGGGTGAGCGGCGCGGTGATCTGGTCGAACACGGATCCGGCCGCCGCGGGAGTGATGACGGATCCGTTCGCGGCGAGCGCCCCGATGCCCAGTGCGCGGCCGATCGCGACCGCTGCCAGCATCAGCACCATGATCGCCGTCGCTGCGACTCCGGCGGCCAGGACCGCACGCCGGCGCCGGCGTGCCGTGAGCACCCCGGCGATGAGCAGTGCGAGCGCGACCCACGGCAGCCATGCGGAGAGCGTCGTGACGATCCCGTACGCCGCGACGGCCTTGCCGAGCGAGGCGCTGTGCACGAGCACGATGGTCTGATCCGTCGTCGGGATCGAGGCGGCGAACGTCACGCCCTCGGCGAGCAGCCGTGAGCGGACGCCCTCGAGGATGGGGCCGAGCTGCAGTCGCAGCGCCCCGTCCCGCCCCGCGGCGATCGCGGCGTCGGGGGCACCCTGCAGCACCGCGAGAGCCTGGGTGCGCGAGACGCTGAGCGCCTGCTTCCAGACGTCTGCGAACGTGGGCGAGGTGATCACGTTCGCGACCATGCCGTGCACGAGGTTCTGGGCACCCTGCGCGACGGGCGCCTCCAGCAGGCTCAGTGCCGCCGACGCCCTCGGCGGCATGTCGAGCGCACGCAGACCGTCGAACACGTCGCCGGTGAGGGCAGGGATGTCGACCTGCCGATCGATCGCGTCATTCGTCGCAGTCACCAGCACGGCCTGCACGGCGGGATCCGCGGCGAGCGGCGCGAAGGTCGCCACGAACTGGTCGGTGTCGGTGAGCAGTCCATGGGCGTAGCTCGTCACCGCGCTGACGGATCCGAGCACGAGTCCGAGCACGATCAGGATCGCCGACCCGGCGCTGCGCCACCACGACCCGGTTCGGCGCTCGCTGTTGCTCCGCAGAGCATGGTTCTCCGCCTCGAGCCGCGCGATGCGCGCCGCCGGATCCTCATCGCTCGTCATGGACCGCGCCTCCCTCGGTGAACCCGCGCGGGACGTGGTCCGTCCCCTGCCGCTCAGGGCAGACTATGGCCCCACGACGCCGCGTCGCGAGCCGTCCACGCGCGGCGAGCGCACGGGATCCGCGCACTGACCGATCGGTGGCCGAACCTGACCGATCGGTGGATCCTCGCGGCGTCGCATCCGACGAGCCTGGAGGCATGAACACCACACTCCGCACCTCATCCACCGGATCGTCCCTCGCCTCCTCGCGCCGCGCGGCCTTCCGCCCCGTCCTCGCCCTCTCCTGGGCGTTCGTCGCGGTCAGCGCCGCGATGATCGCCTTCCTCGGCATCGCGAGCGCCACCGGGATCGGCTTCGAGACCGCGATCTGGATCCGCTGCTCCCTCGTGCTGGCCAGTGCGATCGTCGTGCTGGCCATCGCCGCCTCCGCGGCCCGCGGCTCCCGCGGCGCCTGGGTGCGCCTGCGGATCATCAGCCCGATCATCGTCGCCGCGGTGATCGTGATCGTCTCGATCCCCGGGTTCCTGCCCGACTGGGTCCGCCTGGAACAGGCCGCCTGCGGGTTGCTCCTGCTCCCGGTCGCGATCCTGGTGAACCTGCCCCGCATGAGCGCTCATTTCACCCAGACGGCGTAAGGTCGGCCCGTGATGGACTCGCGCTGGCGAAGCGTGCTCGCGATCGCCCCGTACGTGGTGCTGGGGCTGCTGGTCGCGTTCGTGCTGTTCGCGCAATGGGGCCAGTGGGCGCGTCTGGCGCCGACGCTGGCGCTCTGCGCCGCCTACGGACTGTGGGTCCTCGTGATGCGCACCCTGCCGTTCCGGTGGCGCGACCGGCCCTCCGTCGTCGCCGTGTTCCTGACGGGCGCGATCGCGCTCAACCTGCTGCTGGTGCTGCGCGAGGGCACGTTCGGATTCCTCGCGATAGCGACCTTCTCGTTCGCGTACTCGCTCGCCGAATGGCCGTGGGAACTGCTCCCGGTCGCCGGGACCGCCGTCGTCGCGGGCCTCGCGCAGAGCTCCGGGTTCCGCGCGGATCCGGCCGGCGTCGCCGGGACGATCGCGGTGGTCCTGCTGAACGTCGTGGTGATGTGCGGGCTGTCGTTCGGCCTGCACCGCGCCGAGGACAACCTGCACCGCACCGCCGTGCAGGATGAGCGCGCCCGCCTCGCCCGCGAGATCCACGACACGCTCGCGCAGGGCTTCACGGGCATCATCACCCAGCTGCAGGCGGCCGAGCAGGCCTCCGACGACGAGGCCCGACGACGTCACACCGGGGCGGCTCTCGCGCTGGCCCGCGACGGGCTCGCGGAGGCCCGCCGGTCCGTGCAGGCGCTGCGCCCGACGGCGCTCGAGCAGACCTCTCTCGCCGACGCCCTCTCCAGGGTCGCGAGGTCGTGGTCGGCGCGCACCGGCGTCCCGGCGACGGTGACGGTGACCGGCACGGCCCGACCGCTGCCGACCGAGACGGAGGTGGCGCTGCTGCGCATGGCGCAGGAGGCGCTCACCAACGTGGAGAAGCACGCCGCGGCGCATCGCGTGACGATCGCGCTGCGGACGGATCCTGTCGGTGTGCGCCTCGAGGTCCGGGACGACGGCCGCGGCTTCGACGGGGTCGAGCGTCTGCAGCGGGCGGGTGAGGGGTCCGGCGGATACGGGCTCGTCTCGATGCGCGAACGGCTCGAGGCGGCCGCCGGCAGCCTCATCGTCGAGGCCCGGCCCGGGCGCGGCACCGTGGTGCGGGCGGAGGTGCCGGCATGAGCGCGCTCACACTGCTCGTCGTCGACGATCACCCGGTGGTGCGCGACGGCATCGTCGGCATGGTCGGATCCGCGGAGGGAATCGAGGTCGTCGGTGAGGCATCGGACGGCGCCGAGGCTGTCGCCCTGGCTGAGGTGCTCGCCCCCGATGTGGTGCTGATGGACCTGCGGATGCCGCGGATGGACGGCGTCGCCGCGCTGCGGGAGTTCGCACGTCGCGGTATCGGCAGCCGGGTCGTGGTGCTGACCACCTTCGACGCGGATGCCGACGTGCTGCCCGCGATCGCGGCCGGAGCCACGGGATACCTGCTCAAGGACGCCTCGCGCGACGAGCTGCTGGCGGCGATCCGCGGAGCGGCGGCCGGCAGGACGGTGCTCGCGCCCGAGGTGGCCTCGCGTCTGGTCGGCCGCGTGCGCGCGCCGGAGGCGAGCCTGCTCACGCCGCGCGAACTCGAGATCCTGGGTCTCATCGCCGACGGTGCGACCAACCGCGCCGCCGGAGACCGCCTGCACGTCAGCGAGGGCACGGTCAAGACGCACCTGCTCAGCATCTACGCCAAGCTCGGCGTCGGCGATCGCGCCTCGGCGGTGGCCGAAGGGTTCCGCCGGGGACTGCTGGACACGGCCCGCTGACGGCGCGGTGGCGTGTTACTCTCGTCCCTCGACCGCGGCGAGCGCCTCGACCGCCCCGCGGGTCGGGGCGATCCGCACCAGTCCGCGGTAGAGCCGCAGCAGCGCGGCCCGGTCGGTCACCCCGGTGCGGGCGCGGTCGCAGTGCACCGACTGGATCGCCGCCTCGAGCTGGAAGCGGCCGGGCTCCGCGCCGCCGGCGATGCCGCTGAGCCGCGCCGCCCGATGCAGCAGCGCCTCGCCCTCGGCGATGAGTGCGGCGTCCCAGAGCGCCGGATCCTGCTCGTCCAGCGCGGGCCACCGATCGCCGGGCGCCGTGGTGTGCCGTGCAGGCGCGCGGGACTGAGCGAGCGTGAGCAGCGCCGCCAGCCCCCACGCCTCGGCATCCGTGTCGAGCAGCGTCGCGGTGAGCACGGCGAGCCAGCGCGCCTCATCGGCGAGCGAGGTGCGCACGTCGTCGTGCCGACCGAGCCAGTCCAGCGCGTACGCGCCGTAAATCGCCTCGAGCACCGCGGTCGTGCGGGCGGGCATGTCGCCGCGCGTCGGCAGGGCGAAGCGGATCCCGGCGTCGCGGATCTTGCGCTTGGCCCGCACGAGGCGCTGCGCCATGGCCGCGGGCTCGACGTCGAACGCGCGCGCCACCTGAGCCGCGTCGAAGCCGAGCACGGTCTGCAGCATGAGCGGGGTGCGGATGCTCTGATCGATCGCCGGATGAGCGCATGCGAACAGCAGTTCCAGGCGCCGGTCCGGGATCGACTCGCCGCGTTCCACGAACGCCTCGACGTCGAGCCCGGCGCCCATGCCGCCCACCGACGCGTCGTCGAGCGGGGCGCTGGTGCGGCGCGCCGCGGAGCCCCACACGTCGCGGAGTCTGTTGCGGGCCACGGTGAGCAGCCATCCTTCCGGGTTGTCGGGCACTCCGGCGTCGGGCCAGGTGCGCAGTGCGCGTTCGAGGGCGTCGGCGAGGCAGTCCTCGGCGAGCGCCAGATCACCGGTCCCTCCTGCGAGGAGCGCGACGAGCCGCCCGTACGAGGCGCGGACCGCGCGCTCGGCCGCGGTCCGTGCCTCATCGGCCGTACTCATGTCGCCTCCTGGGACGGGGCGGGACTCGGACGCAGACCCGGATCCGAGTCCGCGTCCGGATCCGCGTGAGAATCGCGAGACCGAACTTCCGTCCCGAGACCGCCGATACCATCGGCGGTCTCGGGCCTCAGGTTAGGTCTCGCGGCCACACGGCGGTGCCGACCACCCGATGCGGTGATCACTGCACCGGCGAGGCGCCCTGCCATGCTCCGTCCGCGAACCGCGTCGCCACGGGCCGCACCTCGACGGCGCCCCATTCGACGGACGGCGCCTGCGCCGCCCACGCGATCGCGGCGTCGAGGTCGTCGACCTCGATCACGAAGGTGCCGCCGAGCTGCTCCTTGGTGTCGGCGAACGGCCCGTCCTGGATGACGGGCTGACCGTCGCGCACGCGCACGGTCGTGGTCGCGGCGGAAGGATGCAGCACCTCGGCGCTGCGCAGCACCCCCGCCTCATCGAGCGCCTTGGCGTAGAGGTCGAAGGCGCGCATGCCCTCGGCGAGCACCTCCGGCCCGAGATCCTCGGCACTCATCTCGGGGTACTGCAGCAGAAGCGTGTAACGCATGATCGGTCCTTTCGCGAGGTTGTCGATGTCCCGATGACCGTCGACACCATGATGACGATCGACGGATCCGCTGATCGACATCCTCCTCCCGAATGTCTCGGATCGAGAGGGATCCGGATCCGTCCGGGCCTGACCGTAGAGTGACGACGTGAGCTCGTACCGCCTGTCCTCGCCCGTCGACGGCGTCTTCTTCGTGCAGGGTCCGTCGGTGAACTGGGTCATCATCGCCGGCACCGAGGGCGCCGTGCTCATCGACACCGGTTATCCGGGCGATGCGGACGCCGTCAGGGCGAGCCTGCGCGAGGCGGGCTACGCCATCCCGGATCTGACCGCGATCCTGCTCACGCACGGCCACGGGGACCACCTCGGCAACGCCGCCGCGCTGGCCGCCGAGGCCGGCTGCCCCGTGTACTCCGATCCCGCAGAGTTGCCGAACATCCGCAGGCAGATCCTGGAGCAGGTCGCCGTGCCCGATCTGATCCCGCACCTGTTCCGCCGCGGCGTGCTGCGCTGGGCGCTGCACGCGATCAGAGCGGGAGGGAAGTCGGCCGCGCCGGTCGCCGCAGTGAGCGCCTTCCCGGACGCCGCAGAGGCGCGCGGGCGCTTCGGCGTCGAGATCGTCCCGGTGCCGCTTCCCGGGCACACACGCGGTCACACCGCCTACCTCCTGCCCGCGCACGATGTGCTCGTCGCCGGCGACGCGCTCGTGACGGCCCACCCCACGAGCGGCCTGCACGGCCCTCAGCTGCTGCCGAGCGTGTTCCACGGATCCCCGTCCGGCGCCGCATTGGCTCTTGCGCGGTTGAGCCCCGTCGCCGCTCGGTTCGTGCTCCCCGGCCACGGCCCGCTGGTGCAGAGCACTCCCGCGCAGGCTGCCGCCCGTGCCGCGGAGGTGGGAGCCGCGTTCTGACTCGCCGGCTCGGAGCCGCTGCGACGCGCCCACCGTCGTCGGGACCGCGAGCATGGTCGAGCAGCCCCCGCGTGTCAGAGCCGGCCGAGCACGTCGCGCGGATCCGCGTCGAGCGCGAGCGCCTCCAGCACGTGCAGCAGCTGCCGTTCCTCGAAGGCGAAATGGCTCTCCATGATCGCGCCGATGCCGTCGAGGTGCCGGTCGATGTCGTCCGGCGGCACCTCGCCGTCGACGGCGGCGGCCAGCGACGTGAGCAGCACGTCGATCATGGCGTGATCCTCCGAGAGCGTGCGCAGCACCGGGGCGAGCTCGGGGTGCGCGGCCTCGATCGCCGGGAACAACGCTCGGTCCTCGCCGCGATGGTGCTGATCGAGGGCCGTGCAGAATCCGCGGCAGTGCAGCAGCAGATCCCGCGTGGGCTGCTGCGGATCCGTTCCGCGCACTCCGGCGCGCACGAGGGCGAGGGCCTCTCGCAGCCGGGCATGCGCCCGACGGAGTTCATTGCTCCAGGCGACGAGCCTGGTCGTCTCGCGCTCAGTCACGCGAGAACGAAGGGTGCGACGAGAGCATCGTCACGCTCCTTCCATCCGGCGCCTCCATGCCTGACACGGTCTGCCACCGGCACGCGACGCTCGGGCCAGCGTACCCGACGCCCTCGGACTCGGCACCGGTCGCCACGGCGCGGATCCGGCGCGAACGACGGCCCACATGGCGCCCTTGTCGCGCCCCGTCTTGTCACGTCCCGTCGAGCACGGGGGCCTGCACGGTGTCGCCGCGCAGACCTTGGGCCCCGCGACGACGGCTGCTGTGCCGCAGCACGCCGGTCGCAGACCGCGGGGGTCCGTCGGGCGTAGGGTGGCCGCGACGGCCCGACCTGAGGAGACGCGATGTTCGGAGAGAAGCGGCGCGAGGAGAAGCGCGAGGAAGCAGCGCTCGAAGGGGCGAAGGAGCAGGCAGCGGCCGCAGTCGAGGACAGCGAGACGGACGACGCCTCGTTCGAACCCGACGAGCGGCTGGAGGAGCGGTTCGAGCCGGACAGCGGCGACGTCCGCGAGTAGCGACGCACGGCCCGGAGCGCATCCCGCGAGGGCGCGCACAGGCGATTTCACACGCCCCGCGTGTCCCTGAGCGGGTCGAACACGGGAGGAACGCCCGCAGGTCGGTCGTTTCGACGCCCCCTGAAACGGCCGTCGCCGACGGCTCGATCTTGTGATCGTTTCGTGATATTTTCCTGACCTGATCTGGTCCTTTTCGCCTGTGGAATGTCGGTGGCCCCGGGTTGAATCGGGGTATGACGAGTTCGACCGGCACGGTTCTTGATCCCGGGGTGGACCCGGTGGATCCGGTCGTCGTGCTGGCCGCGTTGACGTCGATGGTGGCGGACACGGAAGCGTCGATCGTCCGGTTGCAGGCGGTGAAGGAGGCACAGCTCGCGGTCGCGCAGCGGCTCGCCGAACACCTCGCCGCAGAGGTGGGCTCTGCTGCGCGGGGCGAGTCGGCCGACCTCGCTGCACGATCCGTTGCGGCGGAACTCGCGGCAGTGCTGCACATGTCCGACCGAGTCGTGCAGGCCCGCATGCTGCGAGCCTCCGAGCTGATGACCCGGTACCCGGCCGCGATGCAGGCGTTCACGGACGCGCGGATCAACGCCGCGCACGTGCGCCTGATTCAGGATGCCGGAGCGCGCTTGGACAGCGATGAAGTGCGGGGCGAGTTCGAGCGGGCGGCGGTCGCCGCATGCATCGGTGAGACACCGCACCGGGCCAAGCGGGTCGTGGAACGGGTCGCCGAGCGGCTCTCGCCGCGGTCGCTCACGGACCGGCACCGAGACGCGCAGGAGAACCGTCGCGTGTGGCGAGAGGATCTCCCGGACAGGCAGAAGATGCTTGGGCTGATCCACGCCGCGGCGGTCGTGGACGGGATCTACGATCGGCTCAGCCAGCAGTCCCGGTCGGTGCAGGTCGCGAACGCCCAGTCGGCGAAAGATGCCACCGCGGACGTGGATCCTGGTCCGGATGCTCTGGGAGATCCGGGCGATGACCGCACCATCGACCAGCTCCGTGCGGACCTGTGCGCCGACACCCTCCTCACCGGTTCCCCGCTCGGACACGACACGACCTCCGGCTTGCTCGGGGCGATCCAGGCTCGGGTCGAAGTCACGATCCCCGTGCTCACGATGATGGTCGTCGATACTGCGAGTGCAGGCCCGGGTGCCGCGTTCGGGATCCGGCGCGAGCTGCCCGGGGAACTCGCCGGTGGACAGGCCATCGACACCGACACGGCCCGGATCCTCGCCGGCGGAACCTTCGCGTGGGAACGGGTGCTCACCCACCCGGTTACTGGGGCGGTCCTCGCCGTGGACCACTACCGACCCAACACCAACCTCCGCCGGCTGCTGCATGCGAGGGACTCCCGATGCCGGTTCCCCACCTGCGGATTCCCACCCACAGCACACGACCTCGACCACACCGTGGACGCCGCATGCGGAGGCCCGACTGAGGAAGGCAACCTCGGCGGGCTCTGCCGAAGGCACCACGTGTTGAAGCATCAAACCGCCTGGAAGGTGAAGCAACGCGGCGCCGGGGTCCTCGAGTGGACCAGCCCGGCCGGATCCACCTACATCGACAAGCCGCCCGCGCCGGTGGCCTTCACCATCGAAGACCCGTATCCGCCGCCACCCGACGCGAACGCACCGTTCTGAACCACGACCCCGACCAGATCGGCCGGACGCCCGAAATCAGACAGACTCGCTCAGCAGTTCCTGCAGCACCGTGGCCTCACTGATGTCGGCTCGCTTGGCCGCGGTCAGCAACGTCACCGGCCCCTCGCGCACGAGCACGCGCAGGCCCGCCAGCGCTGCAGCCGGTCCCGGTGCCCCCAGCTCCGCACGATAGCGGCGCGCGAACTCGGCGAACTTCTCCGGGTCGTGCCCGTACCACCGCCGCAGCGCGGTGGATGGAGACACGTCCTTGCACCACTCCCGCAGGTCGGCGCGCTCCTTGCTCACCCCGCGCGGCCACAGCCGGTCCACCAGGACCCGAGCGCCGTCGTCCGGCCCCGGCGGGTCGTAGATGCGACGCACCCGGACCTCTGCTCCCGCTCCGCCCGTCGTGGTCAACGCCGCGCCCTCACCGCAGGATGACGCTGGCCTCGGACGTGTACGCCGAGAACGTCACCGATTCCTGCGCGTACAGCCGGATCCCGTCCGCGTCGTGCGCGAGGTAGCCGATCGCGACGTCCTGGCCGAGAGTGAGCGCGAAGTCGCCGCCGCGCATCGTGAGCACGATCGCCCCCTCCAGCGCGGGTGCGAACACGATGGTGCCGTCATCGCCGAGCAGCCGGCGCAGGTGCTCGTGCACCGGGTAGCCGTGGTCGACCGTCTCGGAGGCCGCCGTGTACAGCTGGGCCGAGAGCAGCAGCGCGTACGGGCCCTGCACCCCTACGGTGCGCAGCACCGTGAGTGCCTGCGCGACCGCCGCCGGCAGCTCGCGCGCATCCGCGGGTACCGGGATCGTCGCGTTCGAGCTGTTCGCCACGATGCCCTGCACGCCGGCCGCGTCGGAGCCGGCGAAGACCAGCGTGTCCTCCGCCGTGGCCAGCGCCTCCACGGCGTCCTTCACCGGCTGCCAGTCGGAATCCTGCGCACCGCGGTCGACGTCGTCGACGGCGTCGCGGGTGACGGTGAACTCGGCGCGCAGCTCGATCAGCGGCTGCACCCGCCGGCGCCGCGCCTGCACGGCCGGCGAGGGAGCGTCGATGGTCTCGACGTGCCCCGTGCCGACCGCCGACAGTGCTGTCCCGCCCGGTTCCGGCACGTCCACGACGCGACGCCCGGCGATCCGGGTGATGAAGGTGCGCCGCGCCTCGTCGTCGATCTGGTCCCACGCGGCCGAGGAGATCGGCGCGAGCCTGCGGTGGAGGTTGTCCATGTCTGCGACCTTTCGCTGAGTGGGTGTCAGTGCGCGGCGGGGCTTCGGAGCCCGCCGATGCCCAGGTCCGCCTTCACCTCGGCGTCGGAGTCGGCGTCAGCGGGGTCGGCGGTGGCGGACGGAGCGTCGACCGGGACGACCTCCGCGGTCGCCGATGCCGAACCGGGCCCCGGCGGCACATCGTCGAGGAAGTCGACCGTGGGTGTGAAGAACAGCGTGCCCGTGCGGGCGGTGGAGAAGTCCAGGATCCGATCGGTGTTGCCGGGCGGGCTGCCCAGGAACATGTTGCGCAGCATCTGCTCGATCACGCCCGGATCCGCCGCGTAGCCGATGAAGTATGTGCCGAACTCGTCGGTGCCGAGCTCGCCGAACGGCATGTTGTCGCGCAGGATCTGGCGCTGCACACCGTCGGCGTCGATGACTGTGTTGAGGTGCACGTGAGAGTTGACCGGTTTGACCGCATCGGGCATCTCGACGTCTTCGAGCTTGCTGCGCCCGATCACGCGCTCCTGCTCCTCGATGGGCAGCGCGCCCCAGGTCTCCAGGTCGTGCGTGTACTTCTGCACGATCACGTAACTGCCGCCCGCGTAGTCCGGATCCTCATCCGCCACGAGCACGGCGGCCGGCGCGGCGGCACCCTCGGGGTTCTCCGTGCCGTCCACGAAGCCGAGCAGATCCCGCTCATCGAAGTACTTGAAGCCATGGGTCTCGTCGACGACCACGGCATGGCCGCGCAGCCTGTTCATGACCTGACGGGACAGCTCGAAGCACACGTCCATGTGGTGGGCGCGCACATGCAGCAGCAGATCACCCGGGGTTGCAGGGGCGCTGTGCCGCGGGCCGTGCAACGGCACGAACGGATGCAGGCCCTTCGGACGGGGCAACGCGAACATCCGATCCCAGAACTCGGCGCCGATGCCGAGCACGCAGTTCAGCTGGTCGTCCGGGATCCGGAACGACACCGAGCGCGTGATGCTGGAGAGATCGGCGAGGACGTCGCGGACGACCTCCTCGCTGCCCTCGTTCACCGTGAGGACGAGGAACAGTGCGGCCCGCGCGGGCGGTGCGACGAACTGCTGAGTGACCACCGGATCCGTCCCCTCCGCGCGCGTTCGCGACGCACGGTCAGCCTGTCACGGGCACGCATCCGCTTCAAGCCGGTTGTCGCCGCCCTCTCGGAACATGGCTCGACACGCCAGGGGTACGCGGGACGTGACGGACAATTGTCGTATCCCCCCTTTCTCCGACCGAGGATCTGCGTGAGCGACTCTCTGAACGCCTTGGGCCGCTATGTCCGCGCACGACGCGGGGTGGTGCTGCCCGAGGAGGTCGGGCTCGTCCGGCAGCCGGGGCGGCGAGTCACCGGGCTCCGCCGGCAGGAGGTCGCCGAGCTCGCCGGGATCAGCGCCGAGTACTACCTGCGCATCGAGCAGGGGCGCATCGGGCGCCCCTCGGAGCAGGTGCTCTCGGCCCTCGCCCGCGCGCTGCGACTCGATGACGAGTCGATCGCCCACATGCACCGCCTGGTCGCCGGGCGGCCGCCTCAACAGGTCGCCCCCGATCCCGCCGTCGCGGAGCGCATCGCGCGCACGCTGTCCCGCTGGTACCGCACCCCCGCGTACATCTCGGATCCGCAGCGCGACATCGTCGCCTCCAACGCCCTCGCCGCCGCGCTCGGACACGGCGGGCTCGCCGTGGGCGTGAACCAGGTCGCCGCCCTCTTCAACCCCCGCATGAAGAGCACCCTCGTCGAGTGGGAGGCGATGACGCGCTCGGCCGTCGCCACGCTCCGCCGCGACGCCCACCCTGACGCGCCGCGCCTGGCCGAACTGGTGCGCGAGTTGTCCGCGGATCCGGACTTCGTCCGCATTTGGGCGCGACATGACGTGTCCGGCCCTGAGGACACGACGTTCCACATCGCCATCGAGGGGTTCGGCGAGGTCGCGATCGACGCGCACAACTTCGCCGTGCGCAGCCTCCCCGGCTACCAGCTCACCGTGCTCTCGGCCGCGCCCGGCGGGATGGCCGAGACGCTCTTCACCGGCCTCGCCGCATCCGGACCGCTCACGGCGGGGCCGACAGCCGGAGTCTCCGCGTCGGGTGCGGACCCGGCCTGAGGGTAGTACTACGCGGGCCTCTCTCCCGGGTCAAGACCCCGCATAGCGTGTGTTCCGCGGCTCGCGCGGCGCCTTCGTCGCCCTCTCGTGCCGCGAACCCCTCCCCCAGGAAAGGACACACGATGCCCTACATCACCACGCCCGACGGCACCGAGATCTACTACACCGAACTCGGCCAGGGCCGCCCCGTGATCTTCAGCCACGGCTGGCCGCTGAACTCGGATGCCTGGCAGAAGGAGCTGAAGATCTTCGCCGACGCCGGATACCGCGCCATCGCCCACGACCGTCGCGGTCACGGCCGCTCGTCTCGCACCTACCGCGGCAACGACATGGACACCTACGTGGCAGACCTCGCCTCGCTCGCCGAGCAGCTGGATCTGCAGGACATCCTGCTCGTGGGCCACTCCACCGGTGGCGGCGAGGTCGTCCGGTACGCGGCCACCCTCGGCGCGGGCCGCGTGTCCAAGGTCGCAACGGCCGGTGCCGTCCCTCCGGTCATGCTCCAGTCCGCGACCAACCCCGAGGGCACCCCGCTCGAGGTGTTCGACGGCATCCGCGCCGGCGTGCTCAACGACCGGTCGCAGTTCTACAAGGAGCTCGCCGAGTCGTTCTTCGGCTTCAACCACCAGCCGGAGAAGCGCTCGCAGGGCCTCGTCGACGACTTCCAGCGGCAGGGCATGATGGCCGGCCTGAACGCCGCGTACGACTGCGTGAAGGTGTTCTCCGAGACCGACTTCACCGCCGACCTCAAGGCCCTCGACGTGCCGATCCTCCTCGCGCACGGCGACGACGACCAGATCGTGCCGATCGCGGCCGCGGCGGAGAAAGCGGCCACGCTCGTCTCGCAGGGCACGCTCAAGGTCTACCCCGGCGCCTCGCACGGCATCTGGGGCGACTACCAGGTGGCCCTGGACGACGACATCCTCGCGTTCTTCGCCGAGTGACGTCGAAGCGGCGGGGGTCCCAGGGCCCCCACCGCGCTCGAGAAGGAAGCCGCCGCCCCGGGGCTGACCACCACCGGGGCGGCGGCCCCTTCACGCTTCGCTTCGGGTCGGTCAGAGCCGATCGAGGCCCTCCTGGCGGCGCTCGTCCTGCGAGCCCTCGTCATCGACGCCGCCGGTCTCGTCGAAGGCCTCGTCGCGATGGTGCTGCCGGCGCTCCTCCTGGCCCTCTCGCTCGTCGCGCAGTTCGTCGTTCTTGTCGTGGCCCATCGGATCCCTCGCTCGTCATCGTGCGCGGCGCCGGTTCGCGCCTTGCGCGCCTGTGGCCAGCATGCTCCTCCCGCCGGCGGAACGCACGGGTCCTGTGCGTGGCGACAAGCAGAACGGGTGCGATGCGGGACCGTTCAGCGCCCGGGCGGCCCCTCGAGAACCGTCGGGACGTATTCGAGCAGCTGCAGCCGGCCGTCGAACGTGCGCGACTCGATGAGGTCGAGACGCACGTCCGGGTAGCCGTCGAAGATCCGGTCCCGACCCGTCGCCCCGGTGATCACTGGGAACAGCACCACACGATAGCGATCGACCAGGCCGGCGTTCAGCAGCGACCGGCACAGCGCCAGGCTCCCCAGCGTGCGCAGCGGGTGATCGGACTCCTCCTTGAGGCGTCGCACGAACTCGACGGCGTCATCGCGGACGAGGATCGAGTTCGCCCAGGTCAGCGGCTCGTCGAGCGTCGACGAGAACACGTACTTGGTGATCCCGTCGAGCACGTCGATGCCCTCCTCGCCGGCGACGGCGAACGCCGACATCAGCCGATACGTCGTCGCGCCCATGAGGATCGGATAGTCCTTGTCCGGCGCGGAGCCGAGCCAATCGAAGTACTCGGGACCGCCCATCCCCCACAGGCCCGGCCAGCCCTCGGCGGCGCCGTAGCCGTCCAGGGAGCAGATGAAGTCGATCGTCAGGTTCTGCATGTCTTCTCCTCCGGCTCCGCCGCGGCGCCGAGGATCTCCGGTGCGTGCGGAGGCTTCGCGCTGGAGTCTAGGCCGGGGCCGGTGCCGGCGGAAGGCATCGGCGGGTTACGCTCTCCGGCCGGACGTGAGATAACAGAGCCATGCAGATCCCGCGACCGTCCGAGGACTCCAAGGACTTCTTCCGCAGCATCATCCCTGCGGCGCCCGGCGTCGAGGTCAAGCCGATGTTCGGCAACCTGGGCGCCTTCGTGAACGGCAACATGTTCGCCGGGCTCTTCGGCGACGATCTCGGGGTGCGCCTCATCGACGATGCGTCCCTCAACGCCCTGCGATCCGTCCCCGGCACGGACCCGTTCGGCCCGGCGGAGAGGCCGATGGGCGGCTACCTCGCCCTGCCCGCCGATTGGCGGGACGAGCCGGAGCGTGCCGCGGAATGGGTGTCCGCCGCTCTCGAGCAGGTCGGAGCGCTGCCACCCAAGAAGCCCAAGGCGCGTGCGCCGCGGAAGAAGGCCTGACATGAGCGCGACGTTCCCCGGGTGGTCGGAGCGCGCGAGTGCGTTCTACATCGGCCTTGAAGCCGACAACAGCAAGGACTACTGGGCCCGCAACCGCGCGGTCTACGACGCCGAGGTCCTCGCGCCGATGCAGGCCCTGCTCGACGACCTGTCCGCGGAGTTCGACGAGGGAAGGATCTTCCGCCCGAACCGCGAGTATTGGTTCTCTTCTCGTATGACTTTTCGTGACCCGAAATCATCGTGGTCGACGCGTGAGGAACGCGCGAAGGCGTGCAGCTTCTAGCTGTGTCCTGAGCACAAGTCGCGTCCTGAACCACGCCCGCGCGAACTGCTCCTACTGTTGTCGCATGTGGAAGGACGCCGCAGGAGTCGGGCACACGGTTGCTCTGCCTGACCCATCAACAGCGATGACTGCTCGGACACTCGCTGGGCTCGAACGCTTGTCCCGTGACGAGCGAGCAGCAGCCTTGGAGGCTCTGGACGACTTCTACTGGAGCGAGTACGCCGCACATCACCCCAACTACTTCACAACATCTGACCTCGGACCAATCGGCGTGGGCTTGCCTGACGACTACATTGACACGGAGGTCCAGTCAGCGGACGACGTCATGACCGCCGTCCGGAACACCGAGCAGGCCTGGCGCATTGACGTTCTTGAAGCCTTCCAGGACTACTTCGAACAGACGAAAGCTGCCAGAGACCTCGACCTGGTTCCTGCCTCCGTGAAGCAGACGGCAATGGTCGAAACGAACGGCGAGGTTCTCTGGCCTCTGGCGCACGCGGTCGAGGCGCTGGACGCGCTGGCGCGGGCAGGCCTCGTCGTGCTTGGACTCGACGTCCGTAAGTACGACGAGGATGGCCGGTTCATCGAGGTCGCTTGGAGTGCGTACGACGGCGAAGACCCCATGAAGGCTCGTGAGCATGGCTTGACTGCGTTGAGTCGCGTAGACATCCCCGGCGACTGGGTCCTTGTCACGTGGGCGTAAACTCCGGATCCGCGCATCGAGCTGCTGCGCAACAAGGACCTCGTCGCCCGATCGCACTGGGGCCCTGAGACGCGGTGGCTGCACTCCCCCGAGGCCGCCGAGCACGTGGAGGAGGTGCTCCGCGCCGCCCGCCCGCTCGTGCAATGGCTCGACGAGAACGTCGGCGCGAGCACGATGGAAGGGCGCCGCTGAGGGCACGACGCCTTGACGCTCCTGCGCCTCGGAGGTAGGCAGGAACCATGACGAGCGCGGGCGAGAAGTGGACAGCGGACTACGTGGCGGCATGGCGTTCCAACGATCCGGAGCAGATCGGCGCGCTCTTCAGCGCGAACGGCCGATATCTCACCAACCCAGACTCCGATCCCCGCGTCGGCCGCGACGCGATCGTCGCAGGGTGGCTGGAAGACCTCGATGAGCCGGGCTCCTGGACGTTCGAGTGGAGCATCCTCAGGGAGGACGCAGGGTGGTTCCTGGTGCAGGGCCGCACGGAATACCCCGCGGAGCGCGACTACCTGAATCTCTGGATCGTCCAGCTCGACGAGCACGGACAGGCCGAGGAGTTCACCGAGTGGTACATGCCGCGGCCTCACGACAGCTGACTCGCCGTCCTCTCACGGTCACACCGTCAGCCGCGGGCGACGACGCGCGGGTGGTCTCGCCAGGCCGGCATCGTCGCCATGTAGTCCAAGGTCTCGCGCTCGAGCTGGTCGCGTGACGCGCCGGGGTTCCGCCGCGCCTGCCACGACACCATGCGCGCGAACCGCTCGTCGAACGACATCAGGTTGCCCGAGGCGTCGGCGCAATGCTCGCAGTACCGACCCGTCTCGATCGGCATTCCACAGCTTTCGCAGTGCACGGATTCGGTGTTCATCATTCATCCTTTCGAGGTGATCTCCGTGAGGTCCGCGGACCGACGAGCTCGGAGAGCCCTTCGAGCATCGCGTCCGCCTGGTCGGCCGGGATGCGCGAGAACGCATCCCGCAGCCTGTTGACGTCGAGCACCTGCTGCTCCTCGTGGACGCAGCGGATGCCCTCCGCCGCGAGCCAGACGAAGGTGCGTCGACGGTCGTCCGGATCCGATTCCCGCTCGAGCAGGCCGCGTCGTTCGAGGCGGGTGACGATCTCGCTGACGACGGACTGCGTGCGCTTCAGGTGCTGCGCGGCCTCCCCGATCGTGACCGGCCCGGTCGCCGCCAGGTGCAGCAGGACGGCCCGCGACGGACCCGAGAGCGCACTCCTCGGTCCTGTCCTGCGGTGAAAGGACAGATACGTCTCCATGAAGAGCGCGGCGAATCTCTCGGCCTCGTCCTGGTGGCTGTCCCGTTCCATGCTGGAATCCTCGCGAGGACGAAATGCATCGTCAAGCCCGATGGATCCGCACCGGGTCGCGGCCCGCGCGAGACGGCGTCACGCCGATCGGCGTGTGAGCCAAGACGACGCCGGAACACCTCCGAATCGGACGGAACCTAGTTGAAGTCCCCGCCGCCCTGGAAGTCGCTGGCCATGTCCGCGAAGCGCGAGAAGTGGCCCTGGAAGGCGACCTGGATCGTCGCGGTCGGACCGTTACGGTGCTTGGCCACGATGAGGTCGGCCTCGCCGGGGCGGACATCCTTGTCGTAGACCGAGTCGCGGTGCAGCAGGATCACCATGTCGGCATCCTGCTCGATCGAGCCCGACTCGCGCAGGTCGCTGATCGCGGGCTTCTTGTCCTGCCGCTGCTCGGAGCCACGGTTCAGCTGCGAGAGCGCGATCACGGGAACCTGCAGCTCCTTCGCGAGCAGCTTCAGGGCGCGGGAGAACTCCGAGACCTCCTGCTGACGCGACTCGACCTTCTTGCCGCTCGTCATCAGCTGCAGGTAGTCGATGACGACCATCCTCAAACCGACGCGCTGCTTGAGCCGGCGGCATTTCGCGCGGATCTCGACGAGCGTCATGTTGGGGCTGTCGTCGATGTAGAGCGGTGCGTCGTTGATGCGCCCGCGCGTCGAGGCGACAGTCGTCCAGTCGCGCTGGTCCAGCGTTCCCTTGCGGAGGTTCTGCAGGGGCACGGCGCCCTCGGCGCTGAGCAGGCGCATGGCGATCTCCGCCTTGCCCATCTCGAGCGAGAAGAAGATGGAGGGCTGGTTGTGCCCGATCGAGGCCGCGCGGGCGAAGTCGAGCGCGAGCGTCGACTTTCCCATCGCGGGACGGGCGGCGACGACGATCATCTGTCCGCCGTGCAGGCCGTTGGTGAGCTCGTCGAGTTCGCGGAATCCCGTCGGCACGCCCGTCATGGATCCGTCGCGACCGCTCGCCGCCTCCATCTCCTCGACCGCCGCGTCGACGGCCACGGTGAGCGGCACGTAGTCCTCGGCCTGCTCGGTGCCGGTGACCGCGTAGATCTCGGCCTGGGCGCTGTTGACGAGGTCGGTGGCGTCACCCTGTCCGTCGTAGCCCATCTGCACGATGCGGGTGCCCGCGTCGACGAGCTTGCGCAGGAGCGCTCGCTCCTGCACGATCCCCGCGTAGAAGCCGGCGTTCGCGGCGGTGGGCACGATCGACGTCAGTGAATGCAGATAGTCGGCCCCGCCCGCGCGCGACAGGTTGCCGGTCTTGATCAGCTCGTCGGTGACGGCGATGACGTCGGTCGGCTCGCCGTGCGAGTACAGCGAGAGGATCGCGTCGAAGATCAGCTCGTGCTTGGGGATGTAGAAATCGGCCCCGCGCAGCGACTCGATGACGTCGGCGACCGCATCCTTCGACAGCAGCATGCCGCCGAGGGTGCTCTGCTCGGCCATGAGGTCGTGCGGCGGGGTCCGCTCAGGCCCGCGTCCCGAACCGAGCCGCTCCTCCGCGATGTCCGCGATCGACACGCGCGCCCCCTCTTCCTCCACCGATTGCCGTGCACATCACCGTCGGATCCGCGCCTCGGGCGGGATGATCATCCCGCCGCACAAAGCACACCACCAGGGTCCGACATCGGGATGCTCGACAACGCTACCGGCAGCGTTCGACGGCCTGTGGATAACTGTGTGGAGAGATTGCGGGTAACTCCGGAGTGTCTGTGCAGAACGCCTGGGGATAACTGTGGGGAACGTTCGGCGCGGAGACTTTTTTATTTTCCTTGATCTGGGATTTTCCTTTTCCCCACCCTGTGGACGGAATTCTGCTTAAACCGCTTCTTTAAGGTTCGTGCCGCGATCGTCGGATGTGCACAACTTGGGGACAACACCCACGCCCGCACCTGTTTGTCAAGTCGGCCATTCGGCGGGTGTGGCGCCGCTCGAAGGAGCATCGGATGGAGTCGTCGCCGCGCCGTTGTGCGCAGTGGGACGGTGCCGGCACCGGCTACGGCTTCGACGACACGATCTCCACGCCGTCCGGCAGCGACGTGCCCATCAGTGCGGAGTACTGCGCCGCCTTGTCGCGGTCGAAACCTCCGGAGATCTGGACCGAGTCCGAGAGGGACTGTCCGCACTCCAGCTGGAGGGTCGGAGCCGCGAGGAGCTTCCCGTCCAGGAGTATCGCCATGCGCTTGAGCTCGGGATCCTGCTCGCACGCGGCCTGCCCGGAGAGGGTCGCGAACGCGTCGGCACCGGGCTTGGTGAAGTCGACCTGCAGTCCCCATTGGTTCTGCACGTTCACGGCCTTCACCGTCCGGAGATCCTTCTCCGTGACGCCCGCCGGACCCAGTTCGAGCACCTCGTGATCGTCCGTCGTCACCGTGCAGGCGGCGTCGTCCTTCCCGCACCCGGTCGCTGCGGCAGTGTCCGTCCCGACTGCGGTGACAGGGCGGATCCCGAAGGCGCCCGGGGCCCGGAACAGCTCCTCCCTGACCTCGACGTCCTTGCCGGCCTTCTGCGGGGGGTTGAAGCGCACGGTCACCGTGTCGCCCGCGGTGGCGATGCGACGCTCGGTGATCTCCGCGACGTCGAGACGGTGACCCAGTTGGGCCGCGACGGCGTCGGCCGTGCCGGCCGGCGCACTCAACACGACCTCATGGGTGAGGGCGGGGGCGGAAATCGGCAACGCTGTGCAGCCGGTGAGCAGCACGGCCGCCGTCAGGCCGAGGACGCAGAATCGGATCGCGCGGCGCATGCCCGGAGCCTAACTCGCACCCCGGGAGATCTCGGAGGCCGCGCGCCGCGCATCAGGATCCTGCGCCGCCGCGCACCACTCCTGGATGCGTCGCTGTGCGAACGTGCTGCTGAGCTCGCCCCGGTCCGCCGGGTGCTCGAGCCAGAACCGCAGCGCTGCGTAGATCACCCAGGGCGGCGTCGGATACTCGTCCACCCCGATCCGCCACGGATCCCTGCCCTCGCGTTCGATCAGGACGCTCCGGGATCCCTCCGTGTCATCCTCCTCGCGGGCCACGGCGGCGATCGAGCGGATGTCCTCCCAGCGGACCGATTCGATCGCGTCGAGATAGTACCGGGAGACGCCGCTGCGCCCGATCGAGAGCCCGATCGGGATGCGCGCGAACGAGGCGCTGCGGAATGCGATGATCAGCGCGATCACCCCGCACAGCACGAGGATGCCTGCGCACAGCCCGAGCGGGACGATGAGCAGCAGCCATCCGCCGGCGTCGATGGCGACCGCGCGTATGCCCGCCATCGCCAGCAGGACGACGGATCCGGCCCCGCCGAGCAGCAGCCCCCAGCCGAGCGCCCACGAGGCGAGCCCCTCGCGGAAGAAGTGCACCCAGGAGTCCGGTGGGGCCGAGTCCGCTCGTGTGAGGGTGACCGCATTCATCAGCACGGGGCCTCTGATCCGCCGCCGGCCTCCCTCGCGAGCGACCGAGAACCCGGCCATGAGGGCGCCGTAGAACACGGTCGCCAGGATCGCGCCCAGCACGTCGCCGCCCAGCGCGTGCAGGGCGCCGAACGTCAGCAGGCCTGCCGCGACGGCTGCCATGATCACCATCGCGGTGACGGGCAGCGGCCCCATCCCCCTGTCCCGCCAGTTGCGAGGCAGCGGATACGGGATCGCGCCTCCACCCTCCGTGCTCATGCTCCCCTCCCGCCTCGACAGTAGCGCGCTCGTCCGCGCCGTCGCGGGAGAGTGCCGACACCCCTGGACGTGCGCCGCCGCCGGGCGTACAGTCAGCGCCAAGCGAACGTCGCCTTCGCGACGTCACTGGGGCTCTTGGGGGAGGTGACCGTGGACGTGACCGTTTCGAGCGGTCACCGGCTCCGTGTCGGCCTGCTCTCGGGCGCCTGTCTCGCCCTGGGCTGGGCGGCGCTCTCCGTGATCCTCGGCTCCTCGCCGGCCCATGCGGATGACTCCGGCGGCCTGCTCGGCGGCGCGGGCGAACTCCTCGGGAACACGACCTCCGCGGTCGTCTCGACCGTCGGCGACACGACGTCCGCCGTCGCCGGCACCGTGGACGCGATCGTCGCGCCGGTGCAGAGCGCCGTCCAGCAGACCGCCCCGATCGTGTCAGGCGCCGTGGGTGCGGCCTCGGCCGGCGTCCCGGATGCGGCTCAGCCCGTCATCGACGCCGTCACGCCGGCCTCTGCCGTCGCTGATCCGGTCACGGCTGCCGTCACGGATGCCGTCGGCTCCGTTTCGAGCGCCGTCCCCGAGGCGCTCGCTCCCGTCTCCTCGGCGCTCGCATCGTCGTCGCCGGCGTCTCTCACAGACCCGCTCGCCGACACCCTGGTGTCCGTTCCGATCGTCGGTGACGCGACGGCGCGACTCGGCGTCCCCGCCCTGCTCGCCCGACTCAACGGCGCTCTCGACAGCGTCGCACGCGCGCTGAATCCCGTGCTGGGCGGCGCCGGTCCCTCGGATCCGGTCGTGGTCCCCCCGGCGGGCGCGGGCAGCACGGGCGGCACAGTCGGAATCGGCTCCCGTGGGACGGATCAGCGCCTTCCCGAGCCGGGCGCGGTCCCGGGATCCGCGGTCGGTCCGCCCTTGCGGATCCACGACCGTTCCCCCAGCGCCCTCGTCCACCTCACCGATTCGCGCACCGGGGCGGGCGATCCGGCGCCTCCGCTCCCATCCGCGCCGACGCCCTCAGGGGCGCCCGGTCCCTGGGCGACGGGCGCGGGGTCGTCCTCGTCCTCCGCCGGGTCCGGCGCGGGTTCGACGTCCTGGTTCGCGACGTTCTCGACGCTTCAGACAGCGACACCGTCCCTCGGCGCGCCGACCGGCACCGCTGCCGACGACGCGCTGCCCTCTTCTCCGGTGTATCCCACCGACGTCTCTCCCGACTGAGTCGATCCGGGCTGCCCATCGCGGGCAGGAGCCGACGCGCGTTCCCGCGCGTTCACCCATCGATTCGACGTCAGGAGAGAAACACCATGCGCACTTTCGTGAAGCATGCCCTCTGGGGCACGCTCATCGCCGGCGGGATCACCCTGCTCGGCGCCTCGGCCGCGAACGCGGCCGACAGCACCTCCGGAGACGACGGGATCGGATCCGGCACACAGATCATCGCGCCGATCTCGGTCCCCATCACCGTGACCGGCAACGCGATCTCGATCCTCGGGGTCTCCACGACGTCCGGTCCGGCCCCGGCCTCCGCGCCCGCGCCCGATCCGGCACCGGCCACGACCTCCGGTGACGACGGGATCGGATCCGGCACGCAGGCGGTCGTCCCCGTGGACATTCCGATCACCGTGGCGGACAACGCCATCAGCGTCCTCGGCGAGTCCGACAGCACGGCGACCGCTCCCCCGGCCGCTCCTGCAGCGACGACGCAGGCACCCACGGCGACCACCAGCGGTGATGACGGGCTGCTCTCGGGCACCCAGGCTGTCGCCCCCGTGAGCGTGCCGATCACGATCACGGGCAATGCCGTGAGCGTGCTGGGCGACAGCACCGCCATGACCGCCCCGGCAGCCACCGGTACGACGCCGCCCGCCGGCACTCCGCCCGCCGGCGCCGGTCCGAGCACCAGCGGAGACGACGCGATCCTCGGCGGCACGCAGGTCGTCGCCCCGGTCACCGCGCCGGTCACCGCCCTCGGCAACGCCGTCGCCATCCTCGGCCGCAGCTCCGCCATCACGACGGGAGCCTCTCCCGTGGCAGGCGGCGGCACCCCGGTCGGAACCGGCCCGACGACGTCGGGGATCGGATCCCTCCTCGGCGGCACCCAGATCCTGCTGCCGGTGACGGCTCCGATCACGATCGGGGGCAACGCGATCGCGGTGGGCGGCACCAGCACCACGACCACGGGAACCCCGGGAACTCCTGGCACCCCGGGAACCCCCGGCACCCCAGGAACCCCCGGCACCCCAGGAACCCCCGGCACCCCAGGCACCCCCGGCACCCCAGGCACCCCCGGAACTCCCGGCACCCCGGGCGCCCCGGGAACGGCCGGCGGTCACGGCGCCGCGTCGGTTCCGGTGTCGAACCTGGGAGGCGCGCAGAGCGGGCCGCATCTCGCGCAGACGGGCGGAGCGTCCCCGGCGCCGCTGATCCTGGTGGCGCTGCTGCTCGTGATGATCGGAGGCGGGATCCTCACCCGGCGCGCGCTCACCCGATGACCGGTTCGGCGGTGCGACGCCCGAGGGAGGGTGCACGCCGCACCGTCGGACCCCGCCGGAACGGCCTCGTCCCCAGCTTCGGCCGGCCGGCCTGAGAAGGGGGTCGTCTCCCCTGGAGGAGACGGCCCCCGACGGGCGCGCCCGGAGCGCCGGTCGGGGGAGGCGCACGACGGTCACGAACCGCGGTCGCCGAGGAGGCTGGAGCTGCGCCGCACCGAGAGCGGGGAGAACCGCGTGGGCGGCACCGACCGCGGCGCTGCTCAGCGGTGGGATGCGCGGTAACGGTTCTCCGGACGTCCCACCGTGCCGTAACGGGGCGCGACCTCCGCCCGCCCGATCGTGGCGAGGTGATCGAGGTAGCGGCGCGCGCTCACCCTCGACATCCCCAGCGCATCCGCGATCTCCGCCGATGACATGTCACCGGCTGCCCCTTCGAGAAGCTCCGCGACCCGATGCAGGCTCGAGGCCGAGAGATTCTTGGGCGCGACGGCGGCCTCATCCGATCCACCGCCCAGCATGAGATCGACCGCCCGCTGGTCCAGATCCGCGTTCCCCTCCGTCATGTCGAGCGCGCGCTGCACCTCGTTCAGCCGGCGATGCAGATCGGCCTTCGTGAACGGCTTGACCAGGTAGTGCCGGACGCCCAGCATCCGCGCGCGGCGCACCGTCTCGAGGTCGCGCGCGGCCGTCACGGCGATCACCTCGACGTCGGTGCGCATCGTCCGCAGTCGCCTCAGCAGCTCGAGACCGTTCAGGTCGGGCAGGTAGACGTCGAGCAGCAGCAGCTCGGGGCGGTGGTGCTCGATCTCCCGGAGTCCGGCCGACGCGGTGTGGGCCACGGCGACCACCTCGAAGTCGGGGAGTTCCCCGACGAGCTTGGCGTTGAGGCCGGCGAGCAGCCGATCGTCCTCGACGATCACGACCCGCGCGGGGCTCATCGCGGGTCCTTCGCCTCGAACGGCCACGGCACATCCACCACGAAGCGCGCGCCGCCCGATGCCGAGGCCTCCGCGGTCGCGGTGCCCCCCAGCCGCTGCGCCACGCGCTTGACGATGGTGAGGCCGATCCCGCGCCGTTCCTTCCGCGGAACGGAGCCCTTGTCCGAGACGTCGATCTCGAAGACGGCTTCGCGCAGGTGCGCGGGGACTCCGGGACCATCGTCGTCGACGCTCACCGTGATGCGATCCGGCAGGACGTCGTCCCTGATGAGCAGCACCACCTGCCCTCCTCGTGATCCGAGGGCTTCGATCGCGTTGTCGAGCAGGTTCCCGACGATCGTCAGCAGGTCGTCGTCCTGCTCGACCTCGCGCAGGTGCGACTCGGGGTCCACGATCAGGTCGATCCCGAGTTCCTGGGCACGCGCGGACTTGGCCAGAACGAGCGCCGAGACCTCGATGTCGTCGATGCCGTGAAGCAGCTGTCCGGTCGGCAGGGATCCCCCGCCCCCGACGCGGTGGATGAAGGACAGCGCCGCGTCGGTCTGGTCCGTCTCGAGCAGGCCGCTGAGCACCTGCAGGGTGTTGGAGAAGTCGTGGGACTGCGCACGCAGGTCGTCGGCGAGGCTGCGCGCACCGCGCAGGTCGCGCAGCGTCTCCTCCAGCTCGGTCCGGTCGCGCAGCATCGCGATGTGGCCGACATCGCGATCCTTCACGCGGGCCGCCGCGCCGTGCACCACGAGCACGCGCTCACCCGACAGCACGGGGGTCTCTCCGGTCTCTCCGGAGAGCAGGAACTGCGCCAGCTCCTCGTCGAGCACCTCCGCGGCGTCCCTGCCGAGGATCTCTTCCGATTCCACACCGAGGAGTCGAGCCGCTGCGTCGTTGACGACGACGAGACGGCCGTCCGCATCGACGGCGATGAAGCCCTCCTGGATGCCGTGCAGCATGGCCTCCCGGGTGTCCAGCATCGTGCGGATCTCCTCCGATTCGAGACCGTAGATGCGCCGGCGCAGCAGCCCGCCGATCCAGACCGAGCCGATCACTCCGATCACGGCGGCCGCGATGGGCGCGATGATGAGCCCGGGCAGATCATCGACGAACTGGGCCTGGAGATCCGTCTCGAAGATCCCGACCGAGACGATCCCGATCACCCGCTCGTCGGTTCCGTGGATCGGCACCTTCACCCGCCAGGACTCCCCCAGCGTGCCGGTCTGGGTCTCGATCTGCACCTTTCCGGAGAGGGCGACCGAGGGATCGGTGGAGACCTTCTCCCCGATGCGCTCCGGATTCGGATGCGAGTAGCGGATGCCGTGGTCGTCGGTCACGACGACGTAGCTGAGGCCGGAGGACTTCCGCACGGCCTCCGAGATCGGCTGGATCTGGCCCTCGGGATCCTGCGCCAGCAGCGCCTCGACCACGGTCGGCAGGCCGGCGACCGACTGGGCGATGGCGACCATGCGATCCCGGTAGGCGTCCCGGTTCGCCTGGGCGGCCAGGAAGGCGGCGACCGCGCCCGTGCCCGCGACGATGACCAGCACGATCGCGATCTGCAGCACCAGCAGCTGCGTGCTCAACGACATCGGACGACGCACCGCAACAGTCTCCCACGCGCCGGGTCGGCGCCCTCCGGATGCAGCAGCCTCCGGGTAGGCGCCGCGCGTGCCCTGCGCGACACTCACCCCGGGTCGCTCTGCGTGCCGGCCGCCTCCCGCTTCGGAGCCCGCTCGTCGCCCGACGCGCGCTCCAGCGTCTCGATCGTCGGAACGAGGGAGGTCGGCAGCGCACCCACCTCGACCAGGACGTCTCGCTTCGAGGGGCGGCGGCGCAGCGCGAATGTGAGGATGAACACCAGCGCCAGCGTGCCGTAGATCGCCCAGGTGAAGGGCGTCGAGACCAGCGTCGCGGGGTCGCCGCCCGCGATGTCGAGCGCACGGCGGAATTGCACTTCGGCGATCGGACCGAGGATCGCCCCCACGATGAGAGGCGAGACCGGGTACCCGAAACGGCGCATGACGTATCCGAGAACGCCCAGCACGAGCAGCAGGCCCACATCGAAGGTCGACCCACCTGCCGCATAGGCGCCGAGGACGGCGAAGGTCGCGATGCCAGCGAACATGTACGGCTTCGGGATCTTCAGCAGCTTGACCCACAGCCCCACGAGGGGGAGGTTCAGCAGCAGCAGGATGGCGTTGGCCACCACGAGGCTCGCGATGAGGCTCCACACCAGGGGGGCATTGGTCTCCAGCAGCTGGGGTCCGGTCTGGATCCCGTACTGCTGGAACGCGACGAGGATCACCGCGGCGGTCGCCGAGGTCGGAATACCGAGCGTGAGCAGCGGCACCATGGTGCCCGCGGCATTCGCGTTGTTCGCCGCTTCCGGCCCTGCGACGCCCTCGATCGCCCCGTGCCCGAACTCCTGGGGCCGCTTCGACAGCCGGCGCTCGAGCGTGTACGACAGGAAGGTCGGGATCTCGGATCCACCGGCGGGGATGACGCCGAGAGGGAACCCGATCGCCGTGCCGCGCAGCCACGGCTTCCACGAGCGCCGCCAGTCCACCCGGTTCATCCAGCGCCCCGAGAACGGCATGACCTTGAAGAGCAGCGTCGACTGATGGGCGACCACGTAGAACAGCTCGCCGATCGCGAACAGCGCGACGATCAGCACGACCGTGTCGATCCCGTCGAGCAGCGGCAGGAGGCCGAAGGTCAGGCGCTGCTGTCCGCTCTGGAAGTCGATGCCGACCAGCGAGATCGCGAGCCCCACCGCCATCGAGATGAGTCCCCGCAACGGCGAGCTGCCGACCAGCGCGCTCACCGTGAGGAAGGCGACCACCATGAGCGCCAGGTAGTCCTGCGGGCCCAGCTGCACCGCGACGTCGACGATCCATGGGGCGAAGAACGCGACCAGCATCGTGGCGATGGTGCCGGCGACGAAGGAGCCGATCGCCGCGGTCGCGAGCGCCGTGGCGCCCCTCCCCATGCGCGCCATCCTGTTGCCGTCGATCGCGGTGATGACCGACCCCGATTCCCCGGGGGTCTTCAACAGGATGGCGGTGGTCGAACCGCCGTACATGGCCCCGTAGTAGATGCCGGCGAACATGATGAACGCGGCCGACGGGTCCACGGAGTAGGTGAGCGGAAGCAGCAGGGCGATGGTGAGGGCGGGCCCGATGCCCGGCAGCACGCCCACGAGCGTGCCGACGATCGTGCCGATGAGCGCGAAGATCAGGTTCTGCGGCTGGAAGGCCAGCTCGAACCCGTGCATGAGCCCTTCGAGGCCGGGCATCAGACGATCCCTTCCAGAACGCCCGCGGGCAGATCGATCGAGAGCAGTTTCGTGAAGGCGAAGAAGATCACGCACGCGGTCGCGAGCGCGATCACGAACGCGATCAGATACCGCCGGGAACCCATCGCGAGCGAGATCAGGAAGAACATGACCGTGGTCGCGGGGATGAAGCCGAGCGGCTCCACGGTGAACAGGAAGAACAGCAGCCCGGCGGCCGCGACGCCCAGCGCCACCCAGTGGGTGCGGGTGACATCGACATCGCCTTCCGCCTGTTCCGGCTCACCGTGCCTGCCCCGTCCGAGTTGCACGGCCAGGACAGCCGCGAGCACGAGCAGCACGCTGCCCACGACGATGGGCATGAAACCGGCGCCGATCCCGGACGCCGAGGTCGACTGACGCTGACTGAGCCCGTCGAACAGGACGATGCCGCCCAGCACGAACACGGCCGCGGCGATGACCCACTCGCCGCGCCCCGGGCCGGTCGCCGCAGATGCGGCTTTCTCGGCGCTGCGCGCGCCCTCGTCCTCGTCATCGAGGACCACGGGCGAGGTTTTCTCGCTCATCCGGAACTCCTTCTCGTGTGCACCCGCTCGGGCGCGCAAGACGTTGCGGGGAGGGAAGGCGCGCTGCCTCCCCTCCCCGATGGTGGTGTCTACTTCGCGAGCCCCAGATCCTTCAGGACGCTCGTGACCCGCTTGTTCTCGTCCTTCAGCCAGCTCGCGAACTCGTCGCCGGCGACGTAGTTGTCGATCCAGCCGTTCTTCTTCAGCTCTGCCTTCCAGGCGTCGCCCTGGTGCATCTTGTCCAGTGCGCTGAGGTATTGCGCGCTCAGCTTCTCGTCGATGCCGCCGGGGGCCATCACGGATCGCCAGTTGGCGAACTCGAGCTCGGGATCGATCTCCCCCGCCGCCTGGACGAAGGTCAGGTCGCCGTCGTTCTTGAGCGAGGAGACGAGCAGACCGGTCAGCTCGCCGCTGGAGATCTGCGCCGCGAACTCGCCCGTGCCGGCGATGCCCGCCTGCACCTTGCCGCCGAGCAGAGCGGTGGTCGCCTCGCCGCCGCCCGAGTAGGGCACGTAGTTGACGTCGGACGGCTTCACGCCGTAGTGCTGCGCGAGGAGGCCGATGAAGAGATGGTCGGCCGATCCGGCGGATCCGCCCGCGATCGCGACGGACTTGGGATCCTTCTTGATCGCTGCGAAGAGGTCATCGATGTTCGCGAAGGACGAGCCCTTGGGCACGACGATCGCCTCGTGCTCGCCGACGAGACGCGCGATCGGGGTCAGATCGTCGAGGGACACGGAGGTGCCGTTCGTGACGACCCCGCTCATCATCGCCAGCCCCGACATGATCATGAGGTCCTTCTGGCCCTTCTTCGGCGCGACCTGCGCAAGGGCGACGGTGCCCGAGGCGCCGGGGACATTGTTGACCGTCACGGTCTTGGCCAGTTCGTCGGCCTGCAGCGCGCCCTGGGTGGCGCGGGCGGTCTGGTCCCATCCGCTTCCCGGCGCGGCCGGGGCGATCAGTTCGAGCCGGGTGAGCGGCGTGAATGCGGTGCTTCCGGAATCGGCGGAGGCGCCCTGGTCGCTCTTCGGGGAGCTGCACGCCGTCAGGGCGAGGAGCAGAGCCGTCCCCACCGCCGCGGCCCTGGCGAATGTCGAGATCTTCACGGACGATGCCTTTCACATGTCACCGGCGCCATCGCCGGTGTGCGGAGCCGGCGACCCTGCCGGACCCGTTGAATGTACTGAGGCGTCCGCGGCGGAACCGGTTCTGGTCATTAAGAAAAGCTCCGTGATCCGCGGCGGTCCCTTCTGCGCCGCCGAAGACCGCTCCCGGGGCACGCGAAAGGGGCCGCCTCCCGAAGGAGACGGCCCCTGACAGGCAGTCGGCGCGTGCAGCGCCCGCCGGATTACTTGGCGGCGACGACCTGCAGCGTGATCACGGCGGTCACGTCGTCGTGCAGACGAACGGTGGCCTCGTGCTCGCCGACCGACTTGATCGGCGCGGTGATGTGCACCTTGCGCTTGTCGATCGCACCGATGCCCGCAGCCTCGACGGCAGCGGCGACATCAGCGGTCTTGACGGAGCCGAACAGACGGCCCTCGGCGCCGGCCTTGACGGCCAGGCGGACCTTGGCGGCCTCGATGGCGTTCTTCAGCGCCACCGCGTCGTCGAGGTCGTGGATCGCGCGCGCCTTGCGGGCGGCCTGGATCTGCTCGACCTGCTTCTCGCCACCGCGCGTCCACGCGACAGCGAAACCCTGCGGCACGAGGTAGTTGCGGGCGTACCCGTTCTTGACCTCGACCACGTCACCGGCGCTACCGAGCCCGGCGACCTCATTCGTGAGAATCAGCTTTGCCATGTCGGTACCCCTTAGCGGCCAGCGCCGGCGTAGGGCAGGAGAGCCATCTCGCGAGCGTTCTTGATCGCCTTGGCGATCAGACGCTGCTCCTGCACCGAGACACCGGTGATACGACGGGCGCGGATCTTTCCACGCTCCGAGATGAACTTGCGGAGGGTCGCGACGTCCTTGTAGTCGATGACACCCACGCGGATGGACTTCGCGGGAGCGGTGGGCTTGCCACCCTTCCGCGGCTTGCGGCGGTCGCCGCTCGACTTTCCAGCCATGAGTCTTCCTTACGAGAAATGGTTTTCGGATCCGTCAGGATCCGCAATCTTGTTTGTGCTCCGGCCCCTGTGCGGGACCGACGACGGCCTTAGAAGGGCGTGTCGTCGCCGAAGCTGCCGGGAGTGCTCCACGCGTCAGCGCTCGAGGAACCGGGCGTCGACCACGGCTCGTTCGAGGACTGCTGCTGCGGACGTCCACCGCCGCTGTTGCCACCGGAGAAGCCACCGCCGCTGTTGCCACCGGAGAAGCCACCGCCGTTGCCGCCGCCGTTGGAGGCGGCGCGGGTGACCTGGGCGGTCGCGTAGCGGAGCGAGGGGCCGATCTCGTCGACCTCCAGCTCGATCGCGGTGCGGTTCTGGCCTTCTTTGTCCTGGTAGGAGCGCTGACGCAGGCGTCCGGATGCGATGACCCGCATGCCCTTCGTCAGGGATCCCGCCACGTGCTCGGCGAACTCGCGCCACACGGACGCACGGAGGAACAGCGCGTCGCCGTCCTTCCACTCGTTCGCCTGGCGGTCGAAGGTGCGCGGCGTCGAAGCGATGGTGAAGTTCGCCACCGGCAGCCCGTTCTGCGTGTAGCGCAGCTCGGGGTCGGCGGTGAGGTTTCCCACCACGGTGATGACGGTCTCGCCGGCCATGATCCTTAGACCTTCGCGGCCTTGGGCTTGCGAGCGGCCTTCTCCTCGGCGCGCTTGGCCTCGGCTGCGACCATCGCCTGCGCCTCTTCGGCACGCAGAACCTTGGTGCGGAACACGAGCTCCGACAGGTTCAGCTGGCGGTCCAGCTCGTTGGTGGCCTCGCTGGTCGCGGTGAAGTTCACGACGGCGTAGATGCCCTCGGTCTTCTTGTTGATCTCGTAGGCGAAACGGCGCTTGCCCCAGATGTCGACCTTGTCAATCGAGCCACCATCGTTGGTGATGACCTTCAGGAACTTGTCGAGGTTGGGGGCAACCTGGCGCTCGTCCAGCTCGGGGGTCAGAATGACCATGAGCTCGTACTGGTGCGTCACTTACCCACCTCCTTCGGACTAGAACGGCTTCCGGGACTTTCCCGGAAGCAGGAGGGTGTTGTGCACGTGCCGGGGCATGATTCGCCCAGGCAACCTGAACAGCTTAGCGGATCCGGCTGGGTGCGCCGAATCGGGCCGGGTAGCGTGGCGGCATGAGCGAACCCGTGATGAACCCCGTGCGGATCGACTGGGAGCCGGCGAGGGATGCCAACCGCGAGAACTGGGACGACCGCGTCGCATTGCACGCGGAGGCCTATGGCCTTCAGGCGTTCGACGATCCTGACCACCTCTCGGACGTGGTGCGCGAGGACGCCGCGGCCCTCGCCCCGTTCCTGCCGGAGGGCTTCGACGGCCTCGAGCTCTGCCATCTGCAGTGCCACATCGGCACGGACACGCTCTCGTTCGCCCGGCTCGGCGCGCGCGTGACAGGAGTCGACTTCTCCGCCCCTGCCCTGGAGGCGGCCGCCGCCCTCGCGACGCGGCTCGGCCTCGACGCCGACTGGGTCGAGACCGACGTGCTCGATGCCGGCGCAGCGGTCGACGCGGAGTTCGACCTCGTCTACACGAGCATCGGCGCCATCTGCTGGCTGCCCGATCTCGACCGCTGGGCCGCTCAGGTCGCCGTGCTGCTGAGGCCGGGCGGCACGTTCTACATCCGCGACGGGCACCCCGTGCTGTACGCGCTCGACGAGACCCGTGAGGAGCTCGTGCTGCGCTATCCCTACTTCGACACCGGAGAGGCGCACGCCTGGGATGACGACGGCACGTACGCCGGAGACGGCACGGTCGCGCATCCTCGCACTTACGAATGGCCGCACCCCCTCTCCTCCGTCGTGAACGCCCTCATCGGAGCCGGTCTGCGGATCCGTCGCCTCGACGAGGGCCGGACCCTGCCGTGGCGGTTCAGCCCGCGGATGCTCCCCACGGACGGCGGATACGTCTGGTCTGAAGCGGACCGCGACCGGATCCCCTGCACGTTCACGATCGTCGCGACGAAGGACTGAGCGGATGCGCTGGGAGGACGACGTCGAGGTCGGCGGCTGGATCCGGGATCGTCTGGATCCGGGCTTCGCCACGATGCACGGCGTCGTGCCACGCGGGTTCGACGCATACGCGAGGGTCTTCCATCCGGCTTCGGTGCGGAGTCTCACCGATGGCGGCGTCGTGCCGACCTCCGAAGAGCTGCGGGCGCTGCCGGACGACGACTTCGACCGCACCGTCGCCTCGTTCCACGACGAGGCCGTGACCTGGGCGGACACCGCCGTAGCCTTCGGGACCGTGCTGCACCCGCTCGCGCAGTGGAACCGGATCGTGCGCACCCCGGCGGGCGAGGACTGGCGACACCGGCACGCCCCGGACGGGCGGGAGTTCAGTGCGCCGATCGAGGGCGACCTTCCTCCCGAGATCCTCGCGCACGTGGCCGAGCATCTGGTCGCGCACACGACGACGCCGGACGACGGGATCGCAGGCATCTGGGCGGGCTGGGGCGGGCTGCTCGGAAGCTACGGCCCCGCGGGCCGCGTCTTCCTGACCGCCACCGACGACCCCGTCGAAGCGCATGCCGCCCTGCTCGCCGAGAGCATCCACGATCCGTTCAACAACCCGTATCAGAAGGCGGTCTGGCACGACGGGATCCTGTCCCGCGAGGTCTCGGAGGGCGCGCATCTCGAGCTCCCGCAGCGGGAGCATGTGCTGTTCGCCGCACCGCCCCGCGCGTTCGCCGATCCGGACTGGGTCGCGTTCGTCCCCTGGCGCGACCGCGTAATGGAGGAACGCGGCATCCCGCCGATGGCTCAGCACCCGAGTCTGATCTGGCCCGCCGACCGCGCCTGGATCCTGGCCAGCGAGATCGACTTCGACTCCACGGTCGTGGCCGGATCCGCCGCGCTCATCGCCGCGCTGTGCGCGGACGAGCGGATCGAGGCCCTGCCCCTCGCGGAGGGCGCGAGCCTGCAGTGGGACGCCGACGAGGTGAATCTGTGACGACACCCTCGCCTGCGACCCCGGGCTACGGGTTCGACGCCCGGGCGCTGACCGAGCCGGTCGATCGGGCACGGCTGGCGGCCTGGGCCCGCGAGGCCGGTGCGCGCGGTCAGGGCCCGCGCGTGGGGCAGATCGTGCTCGTCATCGTGATCGCGCTGTTCATCGCGTTCGTCGGCTTCGGCGTGGTCGGGGTCGTCCTGGCATCGATGCTGGGCTCGTCCGGCGGCGTGGTGCTGCCGCTGCTCATGCTCGTCGTCGTCGGGCTCGCCGTGTGGGGCGGGATCGCGTGGTGGAACCGCCAGCTCGTGCGCGGCTACCGTCTCTCCGGGTTCGCCGCCGCGAACGCGATGACCTACCTGCCCGAGCTCAAGGATCCGCAGCTCCCCGGCATGCTGTTCGACCTCGGTCACGGTCGCGTCTCCACCGATCTCGTCCGCGGAGCCGCTCCGCGCTTCGTCGAGTTCGCGAACTTCCGCTACACCACGGGATCGGGCAAGAACAGTCAGACGCACGACTGGGGGTACATCGCGATCAGGCTCGACGTGCCGCTGCCGAACATCGTGCTCGACGCGCAGGCCAACAACGGGTTCTTCGGATCCAATCTGCCCGCCTCCTACGACGCGCACCAGCGGCTGTCGCTGGAGGGCGACTTCGACCAGTACTTCGCACTGTACTGCCCGGCCGGCTACGAACGCGACGCGCTGTACCTGTTCACGCCCGACATCATGGCTCGGTTCATGGACAGCGCCTCGGCGTTCGACGTCGAGATCGTCGACGACTGGCTGTTCCTGTACGCACAGAACCGCCCCGTGACGACCCTGGATCCGACTGTCTGGGCGCAGATGTTCGGCACGGTCGGCGCCGTGCTCACCAAGCTGCAGCAGTGGGCGCGCTGGCGCGACGAGCGGCTGCGCTCGGCCGGCGACGGACAGGGGCCTGCGGTCGTGCCGTCGACATCGGTCGCCGGTGCGGCCTCGCTCGGATTCCTGGCCGGCGCGCCGGCGGCCGGGGGTGCACCGGCCCCAGACGCCACGGCATCCGGCGTGGGCTTCGCGGCGCCGACGCCCGGCGATCCCGCGCAGCCGTGGGCTCCCCCGCCCGGCGTCGCCCCGGGCGGGCGGCGGCTCAAGCGCGCGTTCCCGTGGGTGTCGGTGCTCATGATCGGCATCGTCGCCGTCGCGTGGTTCGTGTTCCGGATGCTGCTGGGACACTGACCCGTCGCGCGCTCGGGGTCGGGAGCCGACGTCGAGTCGAAACGCGGAGACGGAACGCGGTGCCCTCGTGAGAGCACCGCGTTCCGTCTCCGTCGCGCCGGCGCGCGGCGTCGCTCGACGACCCCGATGCGCGTGACGCCTCAGGCGCCCCGGCGAACCGCCTGCCAGAGCGCTCGGCGCTCGGCCTGCTCCACCGGATCGGGCACCGGAAGCGCCGTGAGCAGCTCCCTCGTGTACGAGTTCGACGGATCGTTCAGCACCTGCGCGGTCGTGCCCTGCTCCTGGATGCGCCCCTGCCGCAGCACGATAATGCGGTCGGCGACGGCGTCGATCACGGCCAGGTCGTGGCTGATGAACAGCGATGCGAAGCCGAGCTCGGCCTGCAGCTGCACGAACAGCTCGAGCACCTTCGCCTGCACCGAGACGTCCAGCGCGCTGGTGGGCTCGTCCGCGATGAGCAGCTTCGGGTCCAGGGCCAGGGCGCGGGCGAGTGAGGCGCGCTGACGCTGGCCGCCGCTCAGCTCGTGCGGGAAGCGGTCGCCGAAGTTCGTCGGCAGCCGCACCGCGTCGAGCAGCTCGTCCACGCGGGCGCGTGCGGCGGCGACGCTCGACGCCTTGCCGTGCACCACGAGCGGCTCGGCGATGCACTCGGCGATCGAGAGCAGCGGGTTGAAGCTCGTCGCCGGGTCCTGGAACACGAACCCGATCTCGGGGCGGAGCGGGGCCAACTGACGCTGCTTGACGCCGTTCATCTCCTGGCCCAGCACGCGCAGCGATCCGCCGACCACCGTGGTGAGGCCGACGACGGCGCGGCCGATCGTGGTCTTGCCGGATCCGGACTCGCCGACCAGGCCCACGACCTCGCCGGGGCCGACATGGAAGTCGACGCCCTTCACCGCGACGACGCCGCCACGGCCGAACCGGCCCGGATAGCCGATCTCGCAGGCCCGCGCCACGATGAGGCTGCCGTCCGGGGCCTCGTCCGCCGCGGCGGGGGCCGGGCTCGTCAGCGCGACCGGCTCCAGCGCCGACTTGCCCTGGCCGACGTGCGGCACGGCGGCGAGCAGCTCGCGGGTGTAGTCCTGCTGCGGGTTCGCGAAGAGCTCCCGCACCGGGGCCTGCTCCACGATGTCGCCGCGCAGCATCACGACCACGCGGTCGGCGAGGTCGGCGACGACGCCCATGTTGTGGGTGATGAGCACGATCGTCGCGCCGAACTCGTCGCGGCAGGCGCGCAGCAGCTCGAGGATCTCGGCCTGGACCGTGACGTCGAGGGCCGTCGTCGGCTCGTCCGCGATGATGAGCCCGGCGTTCAGCACGAGCGCCATCGCGATCACGATGCGCTGCTTCTGCCCGCCCGAGAACTGGTGCGGGAACTCGTCCACGCGCCGATCCGGATCCGGGATGCCGACCTTGCGGAGGATCTCGATCGCCTTGACCCGCGCCTCCTTCTTGGACAGCCGGCCGTCATGGTGCGCGCGCAGGCCCTCCGCGATCTGCCAGCCCACGGTGTAGACGGGGTTCAGCGCGGTGGACGGCTCCTGGAACACCATCGCCGCGTCGCGCCCGCGCATCGCACGCAGCTTCGCGGCCGAGGCGTGCACGACGTCGGTCTCACCGCCGCGGCCGCGCACGATGACCGCACCCGACATGGTGGCGGTCTCCGGCAGCAGGCCGAGCAGCGCGTTGGCGGTGACGGTCTTGCCGGATCCGGATTCGCCGACGATCGCGAGCACCTCGCCCGCGTGCGCCTGGATGTCGATGCCCTTGACCGCGTCGACGGGCTCGCCGTCGGTCGCGAAGCGGACCTTGAGTCCGCGGAGCTCTGCCACATCGGGCAGGCCGGTGTTCATCGTCGTGCCGGTCATGCCGCACCTCCCGCGCGACGACGGGTGCGCAGTCGCGGATCGCTCAGGTCGTTCAGGCTCTCGCCGACGAGGGTGATGCCGAGCACCACCAGCACGATCGCGAGGCCGGGGAAGATGGACGTCCACCAGATGCCGCTGGTGACGTCCGCGATGGCGCGGTTCAGGTCATAGCCCCACTCCGCGGCCGAGGTCGCTTCGATGCCGAAACCGAGGAAGCCGAGCCCCGCGAGGGTCAGCAGCGCCTCGGAGGCGTTCAGGGTGATCACGACCGGCAGCGAACGCGTGGAGTTGCGCAGCACGTGCCGGGTCAGGATCCGTCCGGTCGGCACGCCGATGACCTTCGCCGACTCGACGAACGGCTCGGCCCGCACGCGCACCACTTCGGCGCGGATCACGCGGAAGTACTGCGGCACGAACACCACGGTGATCGACAGTGCCGTGGCCATGATGCCCGACCACAGGTTCGACTGCCCGCGGCTGATCACGATCGACATCACGATGGCGAGCAGCAGCGAGGGGAACGCGTAGATCGCGTCGGCGATCACGACGAGGGTGCGGTCGAGCCAGCCGCCGAAGTAGCCCGACACCAGGCCGAGCGCGATGCCGATGAAGATCGAGCAGGCGATCGCGGCGAGGATCACCAGCAGAGCGGTCTGGGATCCCCAGATCACGCGGGAGAAGACGTCGAAGCCGCTGACGGTGGTGCCGAGGATGTTGGTGGCGCTCGGCGGCTGCTGCGTGCCGAACTTCACGCCGTTCACGGACTGCTGCGCCCACGAGTACGGGGCGATGACCGGCGCGAGGATCGCGACCAGCACGAACACGCCGGTGATGACGAGACCGGTGACCAGCATGCCGCGCTGCAGTCCCACGCTCTGGCGCAGCTGCGAGACCACGGGGAGCCGCTCGCTCCAGCGGCGCTTGCGCGGCGCCTGCGCGGCGAGCGCCTCGGTCTTCGGGGTCGGCAGATCGCGGTCGATCACGGGGTCGGGGGTGTTGTCGACGTTCATCTCAGTACCTCACCCGCGGATCGATCATGGCGGCGACGATGTCGACGATGAAGTTGGTGACGGCGACGATCACGGCGATCATCACGACGATGCCCTGCACCGCCACGAAGTCGCGGGCCTTGAGGTACTCGCTCAGCATGAAGCCGATGCCCTTCCACTCGAAGGTCGTCTCGGTCAGGATGGCGCCGGCGAGCAGCAGCGCGATCTGCAGCCCCATCACGGTGATGATCGGGATCAGCGCGGGACGGAACGCGTGCTTGGTGACCAGACGGTACTCACTCACGCCGCGGGAACGGCCGGAGGTGACGTACTGCTGGCCGAGGGTGCCGATCACGTTCGTGCGGATGAGCCGCAGGAAGATGCCGGCCGTCAGCAGACCGAGGGCGAGAGCCGGCAGGATCGCGTGCCACAGCACGTCGAGGATGGCGGGGCCGTTGCCGAGTCGGATCGCATCGAGCAGGTAGATGCCGGTAGGGGTGTTCACCCCGCTCATCAGCAGCTCGGTCTGGGTGCTCGCGCGCCCGGAGACCGGCATCCAGCCCAGCCACACCGAGAAGACGAGCTTCAGCAGCAGGCCGACGAAGAAGATGGGCGTGGCGTAGGCGAGGATCGCCATGATGCGCAGCGACGCGTCCTGCCACTTGTCGCGGCGGTGCGCGGCGACGAGGCCGAGCGGGATCGACACCGCGAACGCGACGATGAGCGCGTAGATCGCGAGCTCGAGCGTGGCGGATCCGTAGGTCAGCAGCACCGTGGTGACCTTCTGGCCGTCGGTGATGGTGGTCCCGAAGTCGCCGTGCAGGATGTTGCCGAGGTACTCGAAGTACTGGATCAGGACCGGCCGGTCGTAGCCGGCCTCGTGCACGCGCTGGGCGAGCTGATCGGCGGGCAGACGGCCGCCGAGGGCCGCGGTGATCGGGTCGCCGGTGACCCGCATCAGGAAGAAGACCAGGGTGATCAGGATGAGGACGGTGGGGATGATCAGCACGAGGCGGATCAGGATGTAGCGCCACAGTCCCCCTCCGGAGGAGGTGGGGCGCGTCGCCACGGGATCTGCGGCGAGGACATCAACGGCCATGGGGAACCTTCGTGAGGGTGGAGCGGATCCGGTCGCTTCGCTGCGAACCGGAATCGGGCGGATCAGGACCCCGTGACGGGCTCGGGGACCGGATCTGCGCCCTGGAACGAGGACGGGGCACCGTCGCGAGTGCGGCGGTGCCCCGTCAAAGGTGCGCTACTTCGTCAGCGGCGCGTAGCGGAACTTGAACGACGCGTCGAGCGTGGTGCCGTTCACGTCCTTGCCGACGACGGCGACCTGCTTGCCCTGCAGCAGCGGCAGGGTGGAGAGGTCCTTCGCGACCATGTCCTGCACCTGCGCGAGGTCGGCCATGCGCTTGTCCTTGTCGGTCTCGGTCTGCGACTTCACGATGAGGTCGTTGACCGCCGTGTTGTCGTAGTGGTTGCCGAGGAAGTTCTTCGTGAGGAAGAACGGCGACAGGTAGTTGTCCGCGTCGGAGTAGTCCGGGAACCAGCCGAGCTGGTACGCCGGGTACACGTCGGCCGTGCGGTCCTTGGAGTACTGCGTCCACTCGGTGCTCTGCAGGTTGACGGTGAACAGACCGCCCTGCTCGAGCTGCGCCTTGACCGCGGCGTACTCGTCACCCGAGGACGGGCCGTAGTGGTCGCCGTTGTACTGCAGGTTCAGCGTGACCGGGGTGGTGACGCCCGCGTCGGCCAGGACCTTCTTCGCCTTGTCGAGCGAAGGTCCGCCGTTGCCGTCGCCGTACATCGACTTCAGCGGCTGGGTGGCGCCGGCCATGCCGTCCGCGACGAACGAGTACAGCGGGCTGTACGTGTCCTTGTAGACGTCCTTCGCGATCGCCGCGCGGTCGACCAGGTCCGCCGCCGCCTGGCGCACGGCCTGGGACTTGGCCGGGTCGGCCTCGGGGGTCGTCGCGCCGAAGGGCATCGTGTTGAAGTTGAACACGATGTAGCGGATCTCGCCGCCGGGGCCCTCGACCAGCTTGACCTTCTTGTTCTTGCCCAGGTCCTCGGTGTCGGTGGCCGACAGGCTGCGGAAGGCCACGTCGATGTCGCCGTTGCCGATCGCGAGCTTCAGGTTCGACGCGTCCGCGAAGTACTTGACGTTGACCTGGCTGTTGGCGGCCTTGCCGAGCTCGCCCTCGTAGCCGGCGTACGGCTTGTAGGAGATGAGCTGGTTCTTCTTGTAGTCGGTGATCTCGTACTGACCGGCGAAGGCCTTGCCCTTGACGATGGTGTCGTCATCGGTGACCTTGTCGGCCGAGAAGACCTTCTCGTCGACGATGGGAGCCGCCGGGCTGGAGAGGATGAGCGGCCAGATCTGGTCGTTGCCGTTCTTCAGCGTGAAGACGACCGTGGTCGCGTCCGGCGCCGCGGTGCTGTCGAGGTTGCCGAGCAGCGAAGCCGGGCCGTTGGGGTCGTTGATCTTGACCATGCGGTCGAAGGAGAACTTCACGGACGCCGAGGTGAGCGGGTCGCCGTTGGCGAACTTCAGACCCTTCTTCAGCTTCACCGTGTACTCGGTCGGCGAGGTGAACTCCGCCGACTCGGCGATGTCCGGGGTGACCTCGGCCGTGCCGTACTTGCTGTTCATGAGGAACGGGTAGATCTGGTTCATCACCGCGAACGAGCCATTGTCGTACGAGCCGGCCGGGTCGAGGAACGTGATCTTGTCGGTCGTGCCGACGGTGATCGTGCTGCCGGAGGATCCCCCGGTCGAACCCCCGCCGCCCGTGCTGCTCGTCGCACAGCCCGCGAGAACGAGGGCCGTGGCGCCGAGCGCGCCGATGGCGAGGCCGAGACGGCCTCGAGTGCTGTGGAATGACATATACACCTCTGTATCGGTTCCGTGGCCGCGCTTCAGCGCGGCCGCAACATCCATGGCCGTCAGGGTTCACGGCGCACGGGACACCCGATTGTAGGCATGGGTCGGCGATTCGCGGGAGTTCCGACGCCGAGACGTGACCTGACCAGGAGATCTTCCTGACACCGCAGCGGCACGGATCAGGCTGCGGCATCGTCGCGATCCCGTCCTACTCGGGGACGAGTGCGAACTGCCTCGCGTAGTCCTCCTTGAGCACGGCGAGGTGAAGCCAGGCCTCGGTGTGGGAGACCTCCGGCAGGGAGCGCAGGCGCTCCAGGCCTTCATGAAGGGCACCGGGCGAGGGCTCCACGAACGTGATCACGGCGTCGAAGCGCCCGATCGTCCGCGCCGCGAAGTCGACCCCGGGCCAGGAGCGGATGAGACGCAGTGCCGCATCGTCGTCGCCGCGAAGACTGACCCCGACACCCATCGACTGCCGCCGGTGCGCGGGTCCGCGGGCCTCCACCGCGCCGATCTGGATGACGTGGGCCTCCCGCAGGCGCTGCACGCGGGTCGCGACCGCCGACGGGGAAAGTCGGACGACCTCGCCGAGCGCACGGAAACTGGCGCGGCCGTCGGCCTGCAGCTGCTCGATCAGGGCGGCGTCGATCGTGTCGATCGCTATCTGACCCCGGTAGCTGGAGACGAACGGACCCTTCACGACCGAGGTGTAGACGAGCGTGTTGACGTCGAGGACCTGCGGGATCGCCCGCACGCGCTCGATGACGGCGTGCAATTCGGACATCGTGCCCAATCGCACCTCGGTCACGAGGTCGTGCACCCCGGCGACGGCCGAGACGAACACGGTCTCCTCCAGATCCTGCAGAGTGACGGCGACACCCGCGATGGCCCCGGTGGTGCGGATCGACACGTGCGCGATCACGTGCTGCCCCAGGAAGGAGGGGTCGACCGCGCCGATGATCCGGATGGTGCGGTCCTCGAGCAGCAGGCGCAGTCTCGATGCGACCGCGACCCTCGTCTGACCGAGTTCGGCGGCCAGCGCGCGGATGCTGGCTCTCCCGTCCTCACGGAGCGCGCGGATGAGCTCGGCATCGAAATCAGCGGCGGCCACGTGGATCTCCCGACTTTCCTCGTTTGGATTCCGTTGTCGTCAGAAATGCTTTGGAGATTCCATCTCGATGAGGAAATGGGATCTGAATGGCGATGAGACCGAACAATACTCCAGTTCATGACCGTTCACGCTGGACAATTGACGTTGCGACCGACCGCCCGTCGTCCTAGCATCCTTCGCATCCCTGACACCGCAAAGGAGCGGGCATGACCTCCACCCACGCAAAGGCCCGGCGCGCCGGTCTCGCCGCCTTCGTCGGAACCACGATCGAGTGGTACGACTTCTACGTCTACGCCACTGCAGCCGCCCTCGTGTTCGGCCCGCTCTTCTTCCCGAGCAAGGATCCGCTCGCCGAGACGTCGGCCGCCTTCGCCACCTTCGCCGTGGCCTTCCTCGTCCGCCCCATCGGCGGCATCCTCTTCGGCCACATCGGTGACAAGCTCGGCCGCCGGGTCTCGCTCGTCATCACCCTGTTGCTGATGGGCGCCTCGACGGTGCTCGTGGGATGCCTGCCCACCTATGAGAACGTGGGCATCCTGGCCCCGATCCTGCTGATCCTGCTGCGCGCGCTTCAGGGCCTGGCCGTCGGCGGCGAGTGGGGTGGCGCCGTGCTCATGAGCGTCGAGCACGCGCCGGAGAAGTCGAAGACGTTCTACGGCGGCTTCACGCAGCTCGGCAACCCGGCCGGCGCGCTGCTCGCCTCGGGCATCTTCGCGATCATGTCGCGCGGCGGCGAGGGCTTCATCCGCGACGGCGGCTGGCGGATCCCGTTCCTGCTCTCGATCGTGCTCATCGCGGTCGGCTTCTGGGTGCGCTTCCGCGTCGAGGAGTCGCCGGTCTTCGAGGAGAAGATCGAGGGCCGCAAGCAGTCGATGCCGCTGGCCTTCGCGCTTCGCGCCAACTGGCGTCCGATCCTGCTCGGCATCGGCATCCTCCCGATCTCGACAGGCGGGTACTACCTGGCCACGACCTTCGCGACCGCCTACGCGACAGGCGCGCCGATCTCGATCAGCGAGCAGGTGATCCTCGACGCGATGACCATCGCCTCCTTCGTGGAGTTCGTGGTGACGCTCCCGGTGGCATGGCTCGGCGACAAGTGGGGCCGCAAGAACGTGATGTACATCGGCCTGCTGACCTCCGTGCTGACATTCGCGCCGTTCCTCCTGCTCATGCCCGGCCGTGTCGAGCCGCTCATCTTCCTCCTGGCGTCGCTCGTGCGCATTGCGATGAGCGCGACCTACGCGCCGATCGCCGCGATCCTCGCGCAGATGTTCCGCCCGCAGGCCCGCTACACCTCGATCGCCCTCTCCTACGGCGTGGGCGCCGCCGTCTGGGCCGGCTTCTCCCCCTGGTTCGCGACCCAGCTGGTCGCGTGGACGGGCAGCATCTGGTCGGTCATCGGGATGTTCATCGGCATGGCCGTGCTCGCCGCGATCTGCACCCGACTCGCGCCCCAGCACTCCGACGAGGCCCCCGTCACGTCGTCCTTCACCGCCCGCACCGACACCACCGCGAACAGGCTGCCATGAGAAAGCTCGTCCCCTTCGACCAGTCCCGCCAGACGACCCCCCGGCTCGTCACCGCCCGCGCGATCCATCTGCTCGACCCCTCCGCCACGACCGCGTCGGCGATGCTCCTCGACCGAGGCCGGATCCTCGCGACAGGCTCGGCGGTCGAGTGCGAAGCGGCCGCCGCGGCCGCGGGACTGGCGCCGGAGCGGGTCGACCTCGGCGACGCGACGGTGGTCCCGGGATTCATCGACGCGCACGCGCATCCGCTCATGTACGGCCAGATGATGACCTGGGTGGACTGCGGGCCGGAGAAGGCCCGGAGCATCCCCGAGATCGTCGCCCTCCTGCAGGAGGCGGCGGCCGCACTCCCGGCAGGGCGACCGGTGCGCGGCTACGGCTACGAGCACCGCAACCTCGCCGAGCAGCGACACCCCACCCGCTTCGAGCTCGACCAGGTCGCGACCGATCGCGAGGTCTACCTCATGAACGCCTCCGGGCACGGCGGCGTGGTGAACTCGTACACGCTCGAGAGCAGCGGGATCGGCCCCGAGACGCCGAACCCCGCCGGCGGCGAGTTCTTCCGCGACGCCGACGGCGAGCTCACCGGCGAGTTGTCCGACGCGGCGTGCAACATCCTCACCGGCGTGCACGGCGTGAAGGTCGGCCATCACGGCCCGAACTTCCACCTCGCGGACGAGCCGGAGGAGCACCTGCGTCAGCTCGACGTGGCGACCGCCCGGTTCCTCGCGGGCGGCGTGACCGCGATCGGAGATGCGCAGGTGAGCCGCCGCGAGTTCGACATGTACCTGCGGCTGGCGCAGGCCGGGCGGCTGCCGCTGCGCGTGTCGATGTACCTGCTCTCGCACCTGCTCGACGAGGCGCTGGAGATGGGCCTCGTCGGCCAGTTCGGCAATGCCCACCTCAGCTTCGCCGGCATCAAGTTCTACGCCGACGGGACCCTCGGCGGCTGGACCGCCTACTTCCCCGACGGCTATGTGGGCGATCCCTGCCGCACCGGGCAGCTCTATCACGAGCCCGCCGAGTACGCCGCCCTCATCCGGCGCGCGCATGCGGCAGGCCTCCAGACCGCGACCCACGCACAATCGCCCACGGCGATCGAGATGGTCGTCTCGGCGATCGAAGCAGCACTGGCGGAGAACCCCGACGACGACGCCCGGCACCGGATCGAGCACTGCGGGCTGCCGACTCCCGAGCAGATCACGCGCATGGCGACCGCCGGCATCCGTCCGGTCAATCAGCCCCAGCACTATTACAACTGGGGCGAGGGCGTCGAGGAGGCGATCGGGACTCCCGGTGAGCGCTTCAACCCGCTCGGCGAGTTCGAGCGCGCCGGGGTTCCGGTCACGATCTCCTCCGACGCCCCCGTCGCCGACCCGATCCCGCTCGAGGCGATCCAGGCCGCGGTGACGCGGATCACCCGTCGTGGGCATCGCCTCGGTCCGGACGACCTGCGCATCTCCGCCCTGTCCGCCCTGCGCGCGCACACGATCGAAGGCGCCGTCTCCCTCGGCCGCGAGGACGACCTGGGCAGCCTCGAAGTCGGCAAGCTCGCCGACTTCGTCGTGCTGGACGAGGATGTGCTCGAGGCGGATCCCGAACGGATCGGCCGGATCCGGGTGCTCGAAACGTGGGTCGACGGCGAGCCGCGGCACCGCGCGGCCTGAGGGGAACGAACAGATGACGACAGAGACCGACCCCTACGCCGACACCGCCGGTCGCGCCGTCCTGGAGACGATCCGCGGCTACGGAGTGACGGCCGTGTTCGGGATCCCCGGCACGCACAACCTGGAGTTCTACCGCCCTCTCGCCGACCTGGGCTTCCGGGTCGTGACGAACCGGCACGAGCAGGGATCCGGGTACGGCGCCGATGGCTGGGCGCAGCAGACCGGGCTCCCCGGCGTCGTGATCACCACCTCCGGTCCCGGACTGCAGAACGCGATGAGCGCCGTCGGCACCGCCTTCTGCGAGTCGCGTCCGCTGATCGTGCTCTCCCCCGGGGTCGCCCGCGGTGCCGAGTTCGCCGACGTGGGCACCCTTCACGAGACGAAGGACGCATCCGCGATGGTCGGCGCGATCGCCGAGTGGTCGCGCCGCGTCGGCTCGGCCGCGGAGGCGGTCGCCGCCGTGCACGATGCGTTCGCACTGTTCCGCACCGGGCGTCCGCGCCCCGTGCACATCGAGGTGCCGCTGGACGTGCTCGAGGCGCCGGCCGAGGTCCCCGCGTCGGATCGCCTCCCCCGCCCGCTCCCTCGGGCGGAGAGCGGCGACACGGTCGCGGTCGCCGAGGCCGTCGCCCTGCTCGCTGCGGCGGAGCGGCCTGTGATCGTCGCCGGCGGTGGCGCGGCGCGCGCCGGTGAGATCCTCACCGCTGTTGCAGAACGGCTCGGCGCTCCGGTCCTGACCACGCTCAACGGCAAGGGCACGATCGACGAGCACCACCCGCTCGCCCTCGGAGCGAACCTGCGCCTCGCGAGCGCCCGCGCCGTCGCCGAGGACGCCGATGTGCTCCTCGTCGTGGGGTCCAAGCTCGGCGAGGCCGAGCTCTGGGCCCCGCGGCTCGAGGCGCGCGGTGCCGTGGTGCGCGTGGACATCTCCGACGCGCAGCTCGCGAAGAACCTGGTGCCGACGGTCGGCATCCGCGGCGACGCGCACGCCGTGCTCGAACGGATCCTGGATGCCCTGCCGTCTCTCACACCCCGCACACCCGCGATCGACGACGTCCGCGCCGGGATGCTCCGGGAGATCCGAGAGACCGCTCCGGCGACCGTCGCGCTGGCCGAGGAGATCGCCGCGGCGCTGCCCGACGACGCGATCGTGGCGGGCGACTCGTCCCAGATCATCTATCTCGCACTGGCGAACGTGCTCCGTCGTTCCGGCCCGCACGCGCTGCTGTACACGCCCACCTATGCGACGCTCGGCTACGGCCTCCCCGCCGCGATCGGCGCCCGCGTCGCTCAGCCGGATCGGCCCGTCGTGGCGGTCGTGGGCGACGGCGCGCTCATGTTCGCGGTGAACGAGATCGCGACGGCCGTCGAGCAGCGCCTCGACCTGACCATCGTCTGCGTCGACAACGGCGGCTACGCCGAGATCCGACAGAACGAGCTCGATCGTGGGATGACCGCGATCGGCGTCGACCTGGTGCAGCCCGACTGGCCTCTCCTGGCCCGTGCCTTCGGCGCGCACGGCGAGCGGGTCGGCGCACCCGAGGACCTGGCGCCGGCGATCCGCGCGGCCATCGCCGGCGGCGGCGTGCGGCTCGTGCACGTCGTGCAGCCCGCCCCGCATCCCTCCCCCGCTGAACAGAAGGACTGACCATGACCACTCCGATCGGCCCCGTCGACGCCTCCCTAACCCCCCGCTATGCGGGCTTCGCGACCTTCGCCCGCCTGCCGCGGCTGGAGGAGGTCGACCACGCCGACATCGCCGTGGTCGGCGCCCCGTTCGATTCGGGCGTGAGCTATCGGCCCGGGACCAGGTTCGGTCCCTCGCACGTGCGCGAGTCGTCGCGACTGCTGCGCCCCTACAACCCCGCCCAGGACTTCTCGCCGTTCGCCCGCGCACAGGTCGTCGATGCCGGCGACATCGCGCTCAATCCGTTCGACATCACGGCGGCGGTCGAGGAGACCGACCGCGCCGCGACCGCCCTCGGCGAGCGCGCATCGCGCCTGGTCACCATCGGCGGCGACCACACCCTCGCACTGCCGCTGCTGCGCTCTGTCGCCCGCAAGCACGGCCCGGTCGCCGTGCTCCACTTCGACGCGCACCTCGATACCTGGGACACGTACTTCGGCGCCCCGATCACCCACGGCACCCCGTTCCGCCGTGCGAGCGAGGAGGGTCTCATCGACATGACGGCCAGCTGCCACGTCGGCACCCGCGGGCCTCTCTATGACAAGAGCGACCTCGAGGATGACGCACGCCTCGGCTTCTCCATCGTCACCAGCGAGGCGATCGAGGAGCACGGCGTCGAAGCGGCGATCGAGCGGGTCCTGACCCGTATCGGGGATGCGCCGCTGTACGTCTCGATCGACATCGACGTGCTCGACCCGGCGCACGCACCCGGCACCGGCACGCCCGAGGCCGGAGGGCTGACCAGCCGCGAGCTGCTGCGGATCCTGCGCAGCCTGCGCGACACGAACATCGTGGGCGCGGACGTCGTCGAGGTCTCCCCCGCCTACGACCACGCGCAGATGACCGGCATCGCCGCGAGCCACGTGGTCTACGAGCTCATCACGCTGCTGGCGATGCAGATCGACCGGACCCGCTGAATTCGGCCGGGCGCTCGGTCAGGCCAGAGCGAAGTGCTCCAGCTCGGCCTGATCGAGCATCCGCGAACGGGTCAGGAACCGCTTGCCCGTGGGCGACTCGACGCTGAAGCCGGATCCACGTCCGTCCACGACGTCGATCGTGAGGTGCGTGTACTTCCAGTACTCGAACTGCGACGCGGACATGTAGACGGGCACGGACTCCTCGAGGCCGACGTCGAGATCACCGAGCAGCACGTCACCGGATCCGGTCAGGAACATCCCGACCGGATAGCACATGGGTGCGGAGCCGTCACAGCAGCCTCCGGACTGATGGAACATCAGGGGGCCGTGCTGCGCGGTCAGCTCGCGCAGCAGCGCCGCCGCCTCGGCTGAGACAGCGACCCGGTGGAACTCGGGCATCGCCCACTCCTCTCGTGATGCCGGGCAGGAGCCCCACGAAGGGGGCTCCTGCCCGTCCTGGGGAAGGATCCGGATCAGAAGAAGCCCATCGGGCCCTCGGCGTAGGAGACGAGGAGGTTCTTCGTCTGCTGGTAGTGATCGAGCATCATCTTGTGGTTCTCCCGGCCGACGCCGGACTGCTTGTACCCGCCGAACGCGGCGTGCGCCGGGTACTGGTGGTAGGTGTTGGTCCAGACGCGGCCGGCCTCGATCGCCCGACCGGCCCGGTAGGCGGTGTCGCCGCTGCGACTCCACACACCGGCGCCGAGGCCGTAGAGGGTGTCGTTCGCGATCGAGATCGCGTCGTCGAAGTCGGAGAAGCTCGTCACCGACAGCACCGGACCGAAGATCTCCTCCTGGAAGATCCGCATGTCGTTGGTGCCCTCGAACACGGTCGGCGCGACGTAGTAGCCCTCGCTGAGGTCACCGCCGAGATCGACGCGTTCCCCGCCCGTGAGGAGCCGCGCTCCGCCCTGCGTGCCGATGTCGATGTAGCTGAGGATCTTCTCCAGCTGGTCGTTCGACGCCTGCGCGCCGATCATCGTGGTGAGATCCAGGGGGTTTCCCTGCACGACCTTCTTCACGCGCTCGAGTCCGTCGGCGAGGAAGCCGTCGTAGATCGAGCGCTGGATGAGCGCGCGCGACGGGCACGTGCAGACCTCGCCCTGGTTGAGCGCGAACATCGTGAAGCCCTCGAGCGCCTTGTCGTAGTACGGGTCGGCCGTGGAGCTCGCGACATCCTCGAAGAAGACGTTGGGGCTCTTGCCCCCGAGCTCCAGCGTGACCGGGATGAGGTTCTGCGACGCGTACTGCATGATCAGGCGCCCGGTCGTGGTCTCCCCGGTGAAGGCGACCTTGCGGATCCGCTTGTGCTGAGCCAGCGGCGCGCCCGCCTCGATGCCGAAGCCGTTGACGATGTTCACGACGCCGGCCGGCAGCAGATCGCCGATGATCTCGAACAGGAACAGGATCGATGCGGGGGTCTGCTCGGCGGGCTTGATGACGACGCAGTTTCCTGCGGCGAGCGCGGGCGCGAGCTTCCAGGTGGCCATGAGCAGCGGGAAGTTCCACGGAATGATCTGTCCGACCACGCCGAGCGGCTCATGGAAGTGGTACGCGACGGTGTTCTCGTCGAGCTGGCTGATCCCGCCCTCCTGCGCGCGCAGCACGCCGGCGAAGTAGCGGAAGTGATCGACGGCGAGGGGGATGTCTGCCGCGAGCGTCTCCCGGATCGGCTTGCCGTTCTCCCACGTCTCCGCGATCGCGATGGCCTCGAGGTGCTGTTCGATGCGGTCCGCGATCCGGTTCAGGACGTTCGCGCGCTCGGCGGGACTGGTCTTGCCCCAGCTCGCGAACGCCTTCCATGCGACGTCGACAGCGCGGTCGATGTCCTCGCTGGTGCCGCGGCCGACTTCGGTGAAGGGCTTGCCGTTGACCGGGCTGATGTTCTCGAAGTACTGGCCCTTGACGGGCTCGACGAACTCGCCGCCGATGTAGTGCCCGTAGCGCGGGCGGTAGTTCGCGAGCGCGCCCGGCTGCCCGGGTGCCGCAAAGGCGGTCGACACGCTCTCCTCGATGATCGTCATCGCGTCTCCTTCGACGTACCGCGGCTCCGATGCCGCGCGGGTTGATGTGTGCCTCGACGGTAGGCGCGCGCACGTTGCACCCGGATGCGTCACGTTGCATCGGGTTGCACGTCCTCGCGCCGAGGACGCGAGGTGAAGGGTCAGTCCTGCTCGAGCCGTTCGATGCGGCTGACCAGGCCGGCCCGCCTCGGCGAGCGCGCCGGCAGGAGCTCCAGACAGAGCCGCAGGATCTCGGCATCCTCGGATCCCTCGGGGATCTCCGCGTACGACAGCAGCACGTCCACGCTGGCCTCGGTGCGCATCGTCTCGCGCAGAGTCGAGCGCAGGCTCTCGCGGTACTCCTCCACGCCCGGGGAGGTCGAGTCCGGCAGCACCGGACCGCGGTAGGCGCTCAGGGCGACACGGTGCGCGCCGCGGTCGAGCAGCGACAGCACGTCCTGCGCGTCGGTCTCCAGCGGCACCGTCAGCCGGTAGGGACGCGACTCCGGCACGAGCGCGGGCCAGATCCGCTCCAGAGCTTTGCGCAGGCGCACCATCTCCGGCCGCAGCGTGTCGGCCGAGGACCCCTCTCCGTAGACGAACTCGGAGAGACGCTCGGCGGACAGCCCCTGCCGGTGCACGGCGAGCAGCAGCAGGATCTCGGCGTGCCGCGCGCTGAGCTCGACCGACCGCTCGCCGTCGGTGCTGAACACCTCGAGCCGGGCGCGATCACGACCCAGCACCCGCAGCGCGGCGCGCTCGGGCACCGGTCGCCGCCGCGGCGCCGGAGCGGCGGCAGCCGCGGGAGCTGCTCGGGCCCGCAATCGTGCCACGAGCAGCTCGGCCTCGACGGCGCGGGCGGTGGCGTCGACCAGCATACGGGCCTGCGGACTCGCGGCTTCGGGTCCGCCGGTGACGTCGATCACTCCGAGGATGCGGCGGTCCTCCGGGTCGAACACGGGCGCGGCGGTGCAGGACCACGGCTGCACCAGGCGGTTGTAGTGCTCGGCGCCGTGGATCTGCACCGAGGCGCCGAGTTCGAGCGCGGTGCCGGGGGCGGAGGTGCCGACCGCCCGCTCCGACCAGTTCGCCCCCTCGACGAAACCCATCTCGCCGGACAGGATCCGCTGGTTCAGGTCGCCCTCGACCCACAGCAGCCGCCCTGCATGGTCGCCGACCGCGACGATGACGCCCGAATCGTCCGCGGATCCGGGCAGCAGCAGCGCGCGGATCGTGTCCATGGCGCCCGCGAGGGGGTGCGCGAGCCGGTAGGCGTCGAGGGCGTCCGCAGCGAAGTCGAGCGGCGGGAGGCCTTCGGCCCCGACCCGCTGCCGCCACGAACGCTCCCACGACTCGCGCACGAGTGCGCGCACGTTCTGCAAGCGGCCGTCGGCGATGTTGCCGGCGACGAGCTCCTCGTGCGCGCGCTCGATGAGCAGGCGCGCGGGCGCCGGCTCGCGGGAGGGCTGCCAGCCAGAGGACACAGGGTCTCCGATCGTCGGCGACGGAGTGGGTCCAGTGTACGGCGGCCGGATCCACCGGAGACTGTGCCGCGCTCGGCACTACTGTGCGTCGCGTGGTAGTGTGCGGAGCAATGCAGTTCCCGACCCCGATGAGGAGGCCGAATGGACACGACACAGTTGCTCAAGGGCGTGCTGGATCTGGCCGTGCTCGCCGTCGTGCGCGATGAGGACGGATACGGCTACGACATCGTGCGGCGCCTGCGCGATGCGGGAATCGGCGACGTCGGCGATGCGTCGGTCTACGGCACGCTGCGCCGGCTCTACTCCGGCGGAGCCCTGTCGAGTTACGTCGTGCCGTCCGACGGCGGCCCGCACCGCAAGTACTACGCCATCAACACCCAGGGCAAGCAGATGCTCGACGAGCAGATCGCCACCTGGTCGCAGTTCGCCGTCGCGATGTCGGGGCTGCTCGCACCGCACGTGCCACCCGCGACCGCCGCCCCACCCGGATCCACCGCGGCGGTCGCCCCGACATCGCCCGCCCTGTTCCGTCCGCCCGCCAACCCGACCGGCATCCTCACCGAAGGAGCTCAGCGATGAACGACACGACCCTCACCGCCGCCGAGCGGATCCTCACGTTCGCCGATGCCGTGCGCGCGGAACTCGCCGATCTGCCCGCGGAGGAGGTTGACGACCTCGTCGAGGGTCTCGTGGGAGACCTCACCGATCAGGCCGCAGATCACGACGGCGCGATCGACCTGGGCGATCCGGTCGCGTACGCCGAAGAGCTGCGCGCCGCAGCGGGGCTGCCCGCACGGGGTCCGGTCGTGGACACGAAGACGCCGTGGCGCGTGCGCCTCGCCGCCATGGGAGCACGCGTGGCCGGGCGGATCCGGTCCTCGGCATTCGGCGCCTGGCTGCTGGATCTGCTGATCGCGCTGCGACCGGTGTGGTGGGTGCTGCGCGGGCTGGTGCTGGCAGCTCTCATCGCCATTCCGGCCGGGCTCGGCCCGCGCACCATCCTCGGCTATGGAGGTTTCCCTGCGCAGGTGTTCACGTGGGGGTTGTTCGGAGCGATCATCCTCGTGAGCGTGCAATGGGGTCGTGATCGCTGGTTGCCCAGGTCGGCACTACGCCACGTGCGGACAGTCGCCAGCGTCGTCGCCGTGCTGTTCCTTCCACTGCTGTTCTCGCCCGCCATGTTCGGCGCGTACAACGCTGTCGCCTATCCGCCGGACTCGGGCTACACGCCGGCTCCCGGCCTGCAGCTCGATGGCACGCAGGTCGGCAACATCTTCGTCTACGACAAGGACGGCAACCTCGTCGAAGGGGCGCAGCTCTACACCGAGCGTGGCACACCCGTGAATCTCTTCGGGGCCGACAGCGAGAATCTGAACGACGGGATGGGGCGAGTCATGGGCGTCGACGGGCAGAACTCCGTGGTGCCGATGCGGGATGCGCAAGGTCGGGCGGTGTGGAACGTCTACCCGCTGCGTCTTCGCAGCTATGAGGACATCAACGCGGGCAGCCACGGCACCATAGTCGCGCCCCAGCCCCCGTTCTTGCGCGCCCCGGATCGCGCGCTCACGTGGACGCCCCAGCCCACCCCGGGCGCGACGATGCTGCCCACTCCGACCCCCGCTCCGACGGTCGCCACCCCCGCGCCGTCACCGACCTCCACCCCGGCGGGCTGAGCCGTGGCCGAGCCGCGCATCGTCTCGATCGACCTCACCCACCTCGTGGAGGCCGCGCTGCGCGGCAACGGCGGTGGGAGTCCGACCGGCCCGAACTCCGTCGATCCCGCGCAACAGCGTCAAGCCCCGTCGGAGGCACCGCAAATCGACTGAGCTTCGCACCGGTGCGGAGTGGACGACGTGACCGCATGGAGGGTCAGTCGGCCGGTCGCGCGCTGATCCTCAGCCTCGCGCGGCCCACCAGTCGCGCAGGCGCTTCTCGGCGACCTCGGGGCCGATGACCCCTTCGTCGAGGCGCAGCTCGAGCAGGAACCGGTACGCCTCGCCGACCTCGCGGCCCGGGGCGATGCCGAGGATCCGCTGCACGTCGTTGCCGTCCAGTTCCGGGCGGATCGCGTCGATCTCCTCCTGCTCGCGGAGGGCCGTGATCCGTGCCTCGATGTCGTCGTAGGCCGCGGCGAGACGGGAGGCCTTGCGTCTGTTCCGCGTGGTGACGTCGGCACGAGTGAGGATGTGCAGCCGTTCCAGCTGGTCCCCCGCGTCGCGCACGTAGCGCCGCACCGCCGAATCGGTCCATGCCCCTTCGGCGTAGCCGAAGAAGCGCAGATGCAGCTCGATGAGCTTCGCCACCGCGTCGGTCGATTCCTTGTCGAATCGCAGCGCCTGCATGCGCTTGCGCGCGAGACGGGAACCCACGACGTCGTGGTGATGAAAGCTCACCGCTCCCCCGGGCTCGAGCCTGCGGGTGCTGGGCTTGCCGATGTCGTGCAGCAGCACGGCGAGACGCAGCACGGCATCGGCCGGCTCGCCGGGGTGCCGGGCGTGCTCGAGCGCGATCGCCTGCTCCAGCGCCGTGAGCGAGTGCTCGTAGACGTCCTTGTGGTGATGGTGCTCGTCGACCTCCAGTCGGAGCGCGCTCACCTCGGGCAGGAACTCGTCGACGAGACCGGTGTCGACGAGGACGCGGATGCCGCGTACCGGATCGTCGGACTGCAGCAGGCGGATCAGCTCCGCCTGCACGCGCTCCGGGCTCACCATGCTCAGCGTCGACCGCAGCTCGGCCATCGCGGCGAGCGTGCCCTCCTCGATGCCGAAGCCGAGCTGGGCGCTGAACCGGGCTGCACGGAGCATGCGCAGCGGGTCGTCGCCGAAGCTCACCTCGGGGGCGGTGGGGGTGCGCAGCAGACCCGCGATCAGGTCCTCGACTCCCCCGGTCGGATCCACGAGCCGCTGCTGCGGGACGAGGAACGCCATGGCGTTGACCGTGAAGTCACGGCGCACGAGGTCACCGTCGATATCGTCGCCGAACGACACGACGGGCTTGCGCGTGACGCCGTCATAGGCATCGGCGCGGTAGGTGGTGATCTCGACCTGCTCGGAAGGACCGCCGGGCGAGGGCACCTTGGCGCCGATCGTGCCGAACTCACGGCCGATGTCCCACTGCGTGGTCGAGATGGGCTTCACGATGCGGAGGATGTCGTCCGGGCGGGCGTTCGTGGTGAAGTCGAGGTCGTGCGTGGGCCTGCCGAGCAGCGCATCGCGCACGGGGCCGCCGACCACGGCGAGGTCGAAACCGGCGTCGGCGAACGCCGTGGCCAGGGTCCGCACGACCGGATTCTCAGCGAGGGCGCCCAGGCGCGCGAGGGAATCGGCCATGTTGAGCATGGTCTCCAGGGTACCGGGGTGGGCTCGGCCGATGCCGAGCAGGCGGATCCGCTCGTTCAGGAACCGGCGCTGCGACCGGTCGAAGGGCAGGCCCTGCCGCGCACGCGGATCCGGTCGCGAGCGGCCGTCCTCAGAAGGTCGGGCCGGTGGATCCCGGGAACGGCGTGCCGCCCACGTCGCGGATCGCCTGCTGCTGGGCCTGCATCTGCCGGATGATCATGGTGCTGAGCACCAGCGCTCCGAGGAGTGCGACCGCGATCATGATCCACATGCCGAGGTCGGGGTCGACGAGCTTGAGCACGTAGACCACGACGACGGCGCCGACCAGCACTGCGCCCTCGATGCACGCGAACGCCACGAACATGCGGGCACGCCTGCGGGCGAACTCCTCGGTGATCCGGCGCACCTGCGCCTCGGTCGAGTAGTCTGCGGGGCCGGTCATGCTCCGACCCTATCGGGACGCCGGACGCGATCCGGGGCGCCGGCCGCTCAGTAGGATCGCGGCATGGTCAGACGCAAGAGCTCCCCTGCCCCCGGCGACGGATCATCCCACCCGGCCGACGGTTCCGCTGACGCGCGGGAGAATGCGGGCGGCCTGCCGGAGAACGGCGGGGACGGCGCGGACGGCACCGGCGACGGAGTGCTCGAGGGTCGCTCCCGGTCTCGCCGCGACTTCCTGCGCATCGGCGGCCTGACCGCTGCGGGGGCGGTCGTCGGCGGCGGCGCAGGCGCTGCGGCCGGCTACGCCCTCGGCCAGCGCAACGGCTTCGAGGAGGCGCTGGAGGACTACGGCGCGCTCGCACCGCGGCACGCGCCGGGGTTCGACCACATCGTGGTGGTCATGGGCGAGAACCGATCCTTCGACAACCTGCTCGGCTACCTCTATACGAAGGAGAACCTGCCCGAGGGAAAGGACTTCGAGGGCCTCGACTTCGGCGAGTACTACAACGAGCTCGACGGCGTCCGCTACGACGCCCATGTCTACGAGGGTCCGACCGACCAGATCATGACCTGGCCGGATCCGGATCCGGGCGAGATGTATCCGCACGTCAACACCCAGCTGTACAACGTGATCAACCCGGCCGAGAACGCCGACCTGTACGACGGCGGCTTCCAGGCCCCGTACAACCACCCCGAGGACGGCCAGGAGCCGACCATGAGCGGCTTCGTCACCGACTACCAGGTGAACCTCATGCGCCTGAAGCACGGCAAGGAGCCCAGCGAGGACGAGCGCAAGCGCATCATGGGCTCTTTCTCGCCCGAGATGCTGCCGACCGTCTCGACCCTCGCGCGCGAGTTCGCCGTGTTCGACCACTGGTTCTGCGCGGTGCCATCGCAGACCTTCTGCAACCGCACGTTCTTCAACGCATCGACCTCGCACGGGTTCGTCACGAACCACGAGGGCGGCGATTACGACAAGTGGCTGAACGCGCCGAAGTCTCCGACGATCTTCAACCGTCTCGAGGAGGCGGGCCTGACGTGGAAGGTCTACTTCGACGAGCTGCAGATGGTCTCCTTCACCGGTGTGCTGCACGCACCGGTGCTGGAGAAGTTCTGGCGCACCGAGCACTTCGGCACCATGGACGACTTCTACGCCGACGTCGAGCACGGGGAGCTGCCCGCGTACTCCTTCATCGAACCGCGCATGATCTACAACCACAACGACTTCCACCCGCCGTTCGGGGCGCGCCGGCAGAGCGATGTGGACGGATCCGACGTCATCAACAGCGCGTTCTCGGACGTGCGCGCCGGTGACGACCTCGTGCACGACATCTACGACGCGATCCGCACGAGCAGGTCCACGAAGGGATCCAACGCGATCAACACGCTGCTGCTGATCACGTTCGACGAGCACGGCGGCACGTATGACCACGTCGTGCCGCCGAAGGCGACGCCACCGGACAACTCCGGCACGGGCGAGATGGGCTTCGAGTTCGACCGCCTCGGCTGCCGGGTGCCCGCGATCGCCGTGTCCGCGTACACCCGCAAGGGCACCATCGTGAATGACCAGATGCATCACGGATCCGTGATCGCGACGCTCACCCGCCTGCACGGCCTGAAGCCGCTCACCCGCCGGGATGCGACCGCCAACGATCTGTTCCAGATCATCAACCTGGACAAGCCCCGCCACCCCGCGGACTGGCCCGTGACGACCTCTCTGTACACGCCGCCGAATCCGGAGGCGAAGGCGCCGCACCCCGCGCACGCCCACGCCGGAAAGCCGCTGACCCCGCCTGCCCAGGGGCTGCTGGGTCTGCTGCTCGCGCGCTACGGGCTGCCGGAGGACCAGGAGCCGCAGACGTTCATGGACGCGTACAACCTGCTGCACAAGCACGGCAAGGGCCTGTTCGGCGCCCCCGAGGAGGACTGAGGTCGACCGGAAGAGGAGTCACGGCGGGCGCGCGCGGCCGGCGAGATCCCCGGCATCGCCCTTGTCGTCGCCTCGATCACGGGTGCTGCGGACTGCTGAACACGTGATTCAGGGTCACCGTTGTCAGCCGACGCTCGGCGATGATCGCTGCGAGCTGCGGAAGAACCGTCGTCACGGGCGCGTGGTTGAGGTGCCCGATCACGATGTGCTGCGGCAGGAACCATTCGCCACCCAGTCGGAGGATCTCTTCCGCCGGGATCAGGCCGGAGTCGGCGAGCGTGCCGTACCAGAGCGTGGGTGCGGTGTAGCCGATCGATGCCGCCGCCGCCCGGACCCTGCCGCTGTGGAAGCCGTAGGGCGGCCGGTAGAACGGCCGCGCGTCCACTCCGAACAACTCGCCGATACGGTCGTGCGCGCGCTGCAGTTCGTCGCGGATCCGGTTCTCCGAGAGAGAGGTGAGATCAGGATGCGACCAGGTGTGGTTGCCCAGCTGCACCTGCCCTCGGGCCACCAACGGCTTCAGGATGTCGACGTTGTCGGCCCATCCTGGGTAGGACGCGGTGACGAACAGAGTCAGTCGCGTGCCCGTCACTGCCGCGAACTCCGCATAGGCCCGGATGACGGACGAGTCTGCGCCGTCGTCGACGGTCCAGGCCAGAAGTCCGCCTTTGCCGGGCAGGGCGGTGAACGCCTCGAACGGCGCGGGAGTCCGTGTCCACGTAGATCCGAAGGCGGCGATCGTCGACGCGTCCTCGGGCGCTGCCGCCACATCGGGGCGCGTGACGAGACTGGTGCCGATGGGCGACGGTGTCGCGGATCCGGCGAGACCGGCTGACGAAGGAACGACAGACGGGACATCGCCGCAGGCCGTGAGCAGGGACGCGAAGGCGAGTCCCCCCGCCCCGAGAAAGGCCCGTCGGCCCCACGTCTCGCCGCTCATCCTCGCTTCCATTGCGACGTAGGGTAGCGCACCGTCGTGACGTGCCGGAGACGGCTTCGGCACACGTCCGCTCGGAGGCTCTGCACCCGGGGCGGCGATCTTCGCGCATCAGGAGAAGCGCTGCGCTGGGCGCGGCCGATGTCACGGAGCCGCCCGCACTCCATCAATCAGACGCTCGGCCAGGAAGACGGCGGCGCGATCGAGGGCGCGATCGGCCGCGGCGAGCCTTCCCACCGCCGTCTGATAGTTGTGCGGAGCCCGCGCGGCGGACTCCAGGGTCACGTCGACGTCGGCATGGGCGGCGTTCACGGCGAGACGGAGCGCATCGTCGTGCAGCAGCTCTCTGCTGCCCACCTGGATCAGCAGCGGCGGGAGCCCGCTCAGATCAGCGAAGACGGGGCTCGCCAGCGGTAAGCGGGCCGCACGGGCGGCGTCGCCTTCCGGGAGGTAGCGGTGCACGGACGCCGCGATGTCGTCCGGGCGGAACAGCGGATCGTCCCCGTCACGCCCGCGGAACGAGGCGCCGCTCAGGGTGAGGTCGGTGTGCGGGGAGAAGACGGCCGCCGCGACCGGCATCTCGAGCCCGGCCTCTCGCGCGGCGATGAGCGTGGCCACCGCGAGTCCGCCTCCCGCCGAGTCGCCGGCGATGAGCAGACGGCCGGCACCGTGGCGCTCGACGAGGTCGGCGTACGCGGCGAGTGCGTCGTCCACCGCCGCGGGGAACCGGTTCTCCGGGCCCAGCCGGTAGTCGAGCGAGTACGCCGTCGTGTCCGTGCGCACTGCGAGGCCCGCTGCCATTCCGACCCCGGTCTCCGCGGATCCGAGGACGTACCCGCCGCCGTGCAGATAGAGCAGGATCCCGTCCCGGGCGCCCTCCGGGCGCAGCTCGATCGCGGGCCGGCCCCCCAGCGGACGCCGGGCGGAGACGACCCCCGCCGGTGGCAGGACGGCGCCGCGCGCGAACGCGTCCCTCATGTCCTGCACGGTGGCGTCGGCCGGAAAGCGGTTCTGCGCGTAGCTCTCGGACAGCTGGTCGAACTCGACTCGCGTCTGCATGCTCCCGAATGTAGACGGAGGCTCAGACAGCGTCGCCCTGCACCGGGCCCTCGGTGTTCGGCTTCCAGCCCAGCGCCGGAGCCACGTGCTCGGCGAACGCCTGCAGCACGTGCAGGTTGTACTCGGGTCCGAGCTGGTTCGGGATCGTCAGCATGAGGGTGTCGGCTGCCATCACGGCCTCGTCCTGCTTCAGCTGCGCGATGAGCACATCGGGCTCAGCCGCATAGGTCTTGCCGAACGTCGAGCGGAAGCCGTCGATCACGCCGACCTGATCGCCGCTCTCCTCGCTGCGCAGCCCGAAGTAGGCGCGGTCCTGGTCGGTGATCAGCGGGAACACGCTGCGGCTCACCGACACGCGGGGCGCACCGCTGTGACCGGCCTCCTTGTAGGCGGCGCGGAACAGGTCGATCTGCTCCCGCTGCAGCTCGTGGAACGGCTGCCCCGTCGCCTCGGTGAGCAGAGTGGAGCTCATCAGGTTCAGGCCCTTGCGCCCGGTCTCCTCCGCGGTGGCGCGGGAGCCCGCTCCCCACCAGATGTGGTCGCGCAGCGTCGGCGACTGCGGCTCGATCGCCAGGTACCGGCCTGCGCCCACCATGCGCGGGTCACCGGGTGCCACGCCGGCTCCGTCGATCACCTGCAGGATCAGGTCGAACTTCTCGCGGGCCATCACGCCGCCGCGCTCGGGATCCTCCTCGTCGTGGAAGCCGAACGTCTCGTAGCCGCGCAGCGCGGTCTCGGGTGAGCCGCGGCTGACGCCGAGGGCGATGCGCCCGTCGGCGATCCAGTCGAGCGCCGCTGCCTCCTCGGCGAACTGGAACGGATTCTCGTACCGCATGTCGATGACGCCGGTGCCGACCTCGATGCGCCTCGTGCGCGCGGCCATCGCGCTCAGCAGCGGCATGGGCGACGCCGCCTGGCGGGCCCAGTGGTGCACGCGCACGTACGCGCCGTTGACGCCGATCTCGTCGGCGCCCTCGGCGATTTCGATCGTCTGGCGCAGCATGTCGCCGGCCGTGCGGGTCGTCGACCCCGGCACATCGCCGTAGTGCCCGAACGAGAGGAATCCGAAAGCCTTCATGATTCATTCAAACGCATGGATCCGGACATGCATTCCCTTTCAGTGCTCGGCGGGGATCAGGAAGCCGTCGGTCACGAGCACGCGCAGGCGCGGCTCGAGGTCGGCCCAGAGGTCGGCGAGAGGAACCTCGAACAGGTCGGCGAGCGCGGACACGATCTGGACGACGGTGAGGTCGCCGTCGCACGCGCCGACGAAGCCGGCGAGCGCGGGGTCGACCGAGACCGTGCGCCCGAATCCCCCGCCCTGGCGCAGTTCGATCACGCTCGGTGCCTCCTGGCCCGGCAGGTGATGGCGCGCCTCGGTCACGTCGGGCGCGACGAGCAGCACCTCCGGGACGCCGTCGGCGAGCGCATCGTGTCCGACCAGCCCGTCGCGGAACGCCCGGCCGGCACTCGTCACCGGCTGGGTGAGCGTCTCGAAGCGGCGCAGCGGGTTCGCCGGCGCGCCGGAGTCCACCCCGGCAGGTCGGCGGATCAGCACGTATCCGAATCCGATCTCGGTCACGCCGCGGACGGCGAAGTCGGCGAGCCACGCGTCCAGCAGCGGTTCGAATGCGGCGTCACGCGGCGTCGTGCCGCCGTCGCGGATCCACAGCTCCGCATAGCCGAGCGGCGACAGCGTCTCGCGCTGCACGACCCAGGCGTCCAGGTCCGGGGCGATCCAGGACTCCAGACGACGGAGGCCGAGCAACGATCCGATCGACTCCCAGTTGCCGAGCAGCTGCGCGGAGCCGCCGGGCACGAGATGCGCGGGCGCCTGCGCCACGAACGCCTCGACGAGCGCGTCGCCCACGAGTCCACCGTCGCGGTACTCGTACTCGGGGACGTCGGCACCGCGCGGCGTGATCACGAACGGCGGGTTCGACACGATGAGCCCGAAGCTCTCGTCCGCGACCGGCTCGAACATGCTGCCCTGACGGAACTCGATGTTGTGCACGCCCGCGAGCATGGCGTTCAACTCGGCGTAGGCGAGGGCTCGCGCCGAGATGTCGGTGGCGACGACGGATCCGGCGTGCCGGGAGACGAGCAGCGCCTGTATTCCGCATCCCGTGCCGAGGTCGAGCGCACGCTCGACCTCGAGCGGCATGACGAGCGACGCGAGGGTGCGCGAGGCGCCGCCGACGCCGAGCACATGGTCGGGCGGCAGTGCGCCGCCCCCGTCCATGTGGTGCAGGGCCAGTTCGTCGAGGTCGCTGGCGATCCACCACTCGCCGACCCCGTCCGCGTCGACGAAGGACTGCGGACGGATCAGAGCAGCCGGCACCACGACGCCGTCATCGCGGTAGCCGAGCCCCAGGGTCTCGAGCCCGTCGACGCCGGTGCGCGCGAGCGCCGCTGCGACATCGGCCTCCGGCTGCGGCATGCCCAGCACGAACAGGCGGCCGAGCGTGGCCAGGGCATCGGTGCGCCCCTCGATGGCCGCGAGCAGCGGCGAGCGGACGCCCCGGGCGAGTGCGTCGTCGGCCTCCGCACCCCACGCGGTCCGCAACGGCTCGGAGCGCAGGTCGGCGGCGTCGAGGTCGGCGGCGAGCGCCGCGCAGAGCACGGAATCGGGGCGGGGCAGGAGGTGTCGGACCACGGCGCCAGCCTACGCGGGGGCTGCGCGGTCTCCCCGGAATCGCGGGTGGCCGGGGAGGTCGGCCGACCTCCCCCCGGGATCGTTGAGCGAGGACGCCGCAGGGGACCGAGCGCCGTACTGAGCGAGCGCAGTGAGTCGAAGTGTCGAAACGCCATTCCGCAGCGGAACGCCGTTTCGTCTCCCTCCTCGCTGCGCTCGCTCGCTCAACGCCCCCGCACTGCCGACCTGCTGGCACGGGCCCGCTCAACGACGCCGAAAAGCGGAAGCGGGGTCGCACCCTGCCCGCCTCCAGGGATCGGCCCTGCGCGCCGCCTAGAATCTCAGGGCCAGCACTGAATGCGCCGCGTGCGCCCGACGGATCCCCGATGACTGCGACCCAGACCGAATCAGCACCCCTGCGCCTCCGCCTGCGCCGCGCCGCCGGGGCCTTCGTCGTCGCGGTGGGTCTGGTGCTCCCGCTGGCCGCGCTGTCCCCCGCCGCGGCGGCGGAGACGCCCACCCCGAGCCCGACACAGACCCCGCAGCATGCGGGTGTTCAGCTCTCACTGCAGCCGGACGGGAACGGCACTTACGCATCAGGGTCGCCGCTGACCACGACGCTCACGCTCCGCAACGACGCCACCACCGGTCTCGGCGCGGGCACCGTGCACCTGGAACTGGGGCGCACCGCGCTCGGTGATCGTCGTGCCGTGGGCGCCTGGCTGGACGGATCCGGCGACGCACCCGCACTCAGCCCGATCGGCGACGTGCGCACCACGGTGCTGGACGCGGAGGGCACCTCGCGCACCCAGATCGTGGTCCCCGCGGGCGACGTCGGCGCGCTCGCCCCGGGGGTCTACCCGCTGCAGGCGCGGTTCGAGGCGACCCCGGCGTCCGCCGACGCACCGGCTCCGGCCCCCGCGCGCAGCGCCCTGGTCGTCGCGCAGGGGGCGCCGGCCACGGTCGTCACGGTCGTGCCCATCACGGCGACCCCCGCCGGCGATCTCCTGAGCGCTGCGGAGCTGGCCGCCCTCACCGCACCCGCCGGCGCGCTCACCGCGCAGTTGAACGGCGTCGCCGGCACGCCCGCCGTGCTCGCCGTCGATCCGTCCATCCCGGCCGCGATCCGCGTTCTCGGTGCGGGCGCGCCCGCCACGGCGACCGCCTGGCTGGCCCGGCTCGAGGCGCTGCCAAACGAGCGCTTCACCCTGCAGTTCGGCGACGCGGATGCCACGGCCCAGGCCGCGGCCGGGCTGAGTTCGCCGCTCACCGTCGACGACTTCGAGCCGTTCCTGAACCCGGCCGGCAAGACCCCGACGACCCCCTCTCCGACGCCGACATCGACATCGACCGCGAGCCCGTCCCAGGACCCCGCCGCACCCGACGCGATCGCGGGCGCCCGCACCGACATCCTGTGGCCGCGCGGCCAGGTCACCGCCGGGCAGGTGGCGACGATGTCGCATTACGGCCCTGCGGGCGCCGGAACCGTGCCGATCCTGCCCTCCACATCCTTCACCGCGGGTGCGCAGGACGCGCCGGTCTCCTCGCGCGGCGTCGTGGGAGGCACGTCCGTGCTCGTCAGCGACGAGGCCGTGTCCGAGGCGCTGAGTGCGGCGGCCGGCCAGTCCGACGCGGCAGCGCGCGGCGACGCGCTGACCGAGGCGAACGCCATGCTCTGGTTCGATGCTCCGGGGTCCACGGTGCTCGCCGGGCTCTCCCGCACCGGAGCACGGTCGCAGGAGGCATTGTCCAGCGCGATCACCGCGTTCAGCGGCGGCCAGGACGGGCGTCTGGATCGCGTGCTGTCCAGCCCTCCCGCCGACCTCGCGATGGCGACCGAGTCGGCCGAGGATCGCGCCGCCGCCGTGACCGTCCTGAACGAGGACGCGGGCCGCCTGGCCCAGTTCGCCACGATCCTGGTGCGTCCCGCAGACCTCACCGTGCGTGAGCGCATCTCGATGCTGCGTCTGCTCGGCGTGGGAGTGCACACGACTGCCGACGACTTCGCCGCGGCGCTCGGCACGCATCGCACCGCGACGCAGAAGACGCTGAATGCCGTCGGGATCCAGCCGTCCAACCCGATCCTGATCAGTCCGAAGGTCGACGTGCCCGTGTGGGTGCGCAATGACCTCCCCTATCCGGTGCGCGTGCGGCTCAACGTCTCCTCCAGCGACAGCCGCATCGACGTGCCCGCGACGACCGACGTCGAGGCGCAGCCCTCGAGCACGACGCGGGTCCGCCTGCCGCTCGAGTCGCACGTGGCCAACACCGAGCTCACCCTCACCATGACTCTGACCAGTCCGACCGGCGTCGCGATCGGGCCGGCGCAGACCGCGCGGCTCACGATCCGTGCCGAGTGGGAGACCATCGGCCTCATCGTGTTCGGAAGCCTGGGCGTGCTGCTCATCGGCGCGGGCATCTTCCGCACCGTCCGCCGGCGCAGGGCCGCCGCGGAGAAGCATGCCGCAGACGGGATGGAGGCATCCGACGGCGGCGTGGATGGGCATCAGCCGGAGACTCCCACGGACGAGGACTCCCTGACGGAGGGGAAGTCCGGATCCCCTTCGGTCGACAAGGAGACGAATGAGTAGCCTCGGCCGAGCCAGCGCCCTGCTCGCGGCGGGCACGATGGTGTCCCGCATCACCGGCCTGCTGCGCACCATCGTGCTCGTGCAGGTGATCGGAGCCTTCGGCAAGGCCACGGACGCGTTCAGCCTCGCGAACCAGCTGCCCAACGATGTCTTCTCCCTGATCTCCGTCGGCGTGCTGACCGCCGTGCTCGTGCCGCAGATCGTGCAGGCCACCACGCACCACGACGGCGGCAGCGCCTTCATCTCCAAGATCTTCACCGCGGGTACCGTGGTGCTCCTGGTCACCACGGTGATCGCCACGTTCGCAGCGCCGTGGCTGGTCGGCCTCATCGCGAGCGGCAGACCCGCCGCGCAGGTGGGGCTCGCGATCGCCTTCGCGTACTGGTGCCTGCCGCAGATCTTCTTCTACGGCCTCTACGCGCTCATCGGCGAGACGCTGAACGCCCGTCGGATCTTCGGCCCGTTCACCTGGGCTCCGGTGCTGAACAACATCGTCTCGATCGCCGGCTTCGTCGTGATCGGCGTGATGTTCGGCGCCCCGCTGCGCAACGTGGAGGACTGGTCGCCGGATCGGATCGCCTGGCTGGGCGGTACCGCGACCCTGGGCATCGCCGTCCAGGCGGCCATCCTGCTCGTGTTCTGGCCGAAGACCAAGCTCTCCCTGCGCCCCGACTTCCGCTGGCGCGGTGTCGGCCTGGGGAGCGTGGTCAAGCTCGCAGGCTGGACCATGCTGATGGCGCTGTCCAGCCTGGCCGCCGGGTTCTACCAGCACCGCATCGCGATCGAGGCATCAGGCGACGACCCGTCGATCACGGTGATGAACAACGCGTGGCTGATCTTCATGCTCCCCTACTCGGTGATCGTGCTGTCCATCGGAACGCCCTATTTCACCCAGCTCAGCGAGCACGCCCACGCCGGGCGCGACGAGGAGGTACGCGGCGACATCGCCCGCAGTATCCGCACGCTCGGATTCTTCCTCACGGGCGCCCTCGCGGCCGTGCTGGCCGCTGCGATCCCCGCGTCCCGCATCTTCACCGACGATGCGGCCGAGGCTCGCGCGGCCGCCCTCGTGCTCGTCGCGTACCTCGTCGCGTTGCTGCCCCTGGCCGTGCTGTTCATCGTGCAGCGCACGTTCTACGCCTACGGCGACACCCGCACCCCGTTCTTCTTCACGATCTTCCAGTGCGTCCTCATCGTCGCGACAGCCTTCGGCGCGAAACTGCTGCACGACGCCGGAGTCGTCCCGCTCTCCGGTCTGGCCGCGACGATCGCGCTCGGTCAATCGCTGTCCAGCGTCGTGCAGACCGTCGTCGCCACGACGCTGCTGCACCGGCGCCTCGCCGGTATCGGCACCGCCGGGTGGATCCTCGCACTCGGACGCTTCGTCCTCGCCGCGATCCCGGCCTCGGCAGCCGGCTGGGGCGTCTTCCTGCTGCTGGGAGGATCGGACGGCTGGACCACCGCCAACGTGTTCGCGGGTGCCGCGGGCTGCGTCATCGTCGCCGTCCCCGTCCTGATGGTCTACATCGGCGTGCTCGCCGTGCTGCGGGCACCGGAGCTCGACGCCCTGAGGAGCCTCATGCGCCGCTTCGTCCCGTCGCGCTGAGCGCCAAGGATCCGGACTCCCCTGCAGATGACCACGCCCCGCATGCACCCCGACACGATCGCCGCCCCCGTCACGCGTGAGCTCGTCGTGAAGAAGTCGCGCTTCATCGCCCACCTCGTGCCGGTCCGCTCCGTCGCGGAGGCGGAGGAGGTCATCGCCTCCGTCCGACGGCAGTACTGGGACGCCCGCCACAACTGCACGGCGATGGTCACCGGGGTGAACGGCGATCAGGCGCGGTCCTCCGATGATGGCGAGCCCTCCGGAACCGCCGGGATCCCAATGCTCGAGGTTCTGCGTCGACGCGGCCTCACCGACGTGGTCGCGGTCGTCACCCGCTACTTCGGCGGTGTGAAGCTGGGCGCCGGCGGGCTGATCCGCGCGTACTCGACCGCGGTCTCCGAGGCGCTGGACGACGCAGTGCTGCTGCACCGTCGTGAGCTGCTCGAGGCGCGCGTCGACGTGCCGCACGCCGATGCCGGGCGCATCGACAACGCATTGCGCGACTGGGCCGCGACGCACGGCGCGTCCTTCGGCGACGTGGCCTACGGCGCTGCCGCGACCTTCGCCCTGTGGATCCCGCAGGCCGCCAGGGAGGAGCTCGCCGACGATCTCGCCGCGCTGTCGGCCGGGTCCCTCTCCCCCGTCTACGGCACGACCCGCATCGTGGACGTTCCCGGCGACCGGACCTAGCGCGCCCGCCGGGCGCAGCAGGAGCCTCCCTTTCGCGTCGCGCACTGCCAGAGAACGGCGGCAACGCCCAGGCCCGCGGAATGCCGCGCCGGTACCATGTGTTGAAGCGTGCGAAAGCAAGGAGAAGCAATGCGACAGGTCATCATCATCGGTTCGGGACCGGCGGGTTTCACCGCGGCGATCTACGCGGCTCGGGCCAACCTGAACCCGGTGCTCGTGGCGAGCTCGGTCGAGGTCGGCGGCGAGCTGATGAAGACCACCGAAGTGGAGAACTTCCCCGGCTTCCCCGAGGGCATCCAGGGTCCCGACCTGATGGCCAAGATGCAGGAACAGGCCGAGCGGTTCGGCACCGAGGTCCTCTACGACGACGTCACCGAGCTCGAGCTCGACGGCGAGGTCAAGAAGGTCACGCTCGGCAGCGGCACCGTGCTCGAGGCGGCGTCGGTCATCTACGCGACCGGATCCGCCTATCGCACGCTCGGCATCCCCGGCGAGGAGCGACTCTCCGGCCACGGCGTCTCCTGGTGCGCGACCTGCGACGGCTTCTTCTTCCGCGAGCGCACGATCGCGGTCGTCGGCGGTGGCGACTCGGCGATGGAGGAGGCGACCTTCCTCACGAAGTTCGCCTCGAAGGTCTACATCATTCACCGCAAGGACTCGCTCCGCGCCTCCAAGATCATGCAGGAGCGCGCCTTCGCGAACGAGAAGATCGAGTTCATCTGGAACAGCGCCGTCGAGGAGGTCCTCGGCGATGACGCCACCACGGGCGTGCGCCTGCGCAACACGGTCGACGGCAGCACCACCGACCTCCCCGTCGACGGCTTGTTCATCGCCATCGGCAACGACCCGCGCACGCACCTCGTGCACGGCAAGCTGGATCTCACCGCCGAGGGCACCATCTGGGTCGACGGCCGCACCTCGCGTACCTCCGTACCGGGCGTCTTCGCCGCCGGCGATGTCATCGACCCGACCTACCGTCAGGCGATCACGGCAGCCGGGTCCGGCACCGTCGCGGCGCTGGATGTCGAGCACTTCCTCGCCGCACTCTCGGACGGAACCGCCGCCGAGCCGGCTCTCGTCTGAGCCGCGGGAACACTTCAGCCCCTCTCACTGTTGACGCCTCTGAGCGTCTCACGCTTTCACAAAGGAGAATCATGACTGCCAAGGCAACCAGCCAGGCGACCTGGGAGCAGGACGTGCTTCAGGCCGATGGCGCCGTTCTGGTCGACTTCTGGGCCGAGTGGTGCGGTCCGTGTCGTATGGTCGCGCCCGTCCTGGACCAGATCCAGGCCGAGAACGGCGACAAGCTCACCATCCTCAAGCTCAACGTGGACGAGAACCCCGATCTCGCCATGAAGTACCAGATCACGTCGATCCCGGCGATGAAGGTCTTCCAGGGTGGCGAGGTCAAGACCACGATCATCGGCGCCAAGCCGAAGTTCGCGCTCGAGCAGGATCTGGCCGCCTTCCTCGGCTGATCCGCCACACAGCCTCGAAGCCCGCTCTCCTCCAGGAGGGCGGGCTTCGTCGTTCCTGGCCCGTTTCGGTCAGAACGAGGTCCGGTCGCTCTCCACGGACTGCCGTCCCGCGTGCTGAGACAGTGCCGGCGGAGGGTCGACGGGCGTGGTTCCGGCACCGCTGCGCGTGCCACCCTCGACGGCATAGGTCACCACGACACGGGACCAGCATTCGACGACCGTTCCGGGTGCGACGTCTTGTGCCGTCACCCGTAGGGCCTGGCCACGTCCGGGCGTGCAGACTGGCTCCGCCCAGATCATCGCCCGTGAGAAGAATCCGATTGTCGGCGGCGTGCTCGATCGCGATGTGCGCGGACGTCCCGACGAGGTCCGGCATGACGCTCTGCTCCTGCTCTCGCACCCCCCTCCCCTCTTCATGCATCGCGGTGCGGCCGCGTTTAGCACCGTGGTTCGGTTCCGCGCACTCTGCCCGGCCGACAGTTTCACGTGAAACATCTCCGCCCGACGCACGCGCGCTCGACGTTGTGAATGGGTCGTTTCACGTCGAACACGTCGCGCGGCACCCATGCAGGTGAGGGCTCCGGTGTTCACTTTGCGCTCGTGTTCGAACGATGGACCGCTGATGATCTCTCACCGAGGCAGGGCTCGTTGCGCCCAGAACGGCGACGCCGAGGAACCGATGCACCATACAATCGCGGTGAGACGGAACCAGCGGTTTCACGCGTGTCGTGCGAGGGAGGGGTGTGGATGTTCGGTTCACGGAAGAGGCTCGACGATCTGATGGGGCAGCTCAGGCCCGACCTGAGTCGGGAATCGCTCGGTGTCGGACCCGACTTCCCCGGCGTCGCCCCGAATCCGCTCCTCGACAAGGACGCGCGCCGACGCAACGCCGAGCTGCGCACAGGGACTCTTGCGCTCGGTGTGCTCGTCGACTGGCGCGAGGTCAACAACAATCCGCGGGTGGTCCTGATGCTCGACGTGACGACCGTCGATGGCCACACCTTCCGAGGAATCGCGGACGAGGGTCTCACGATCACCGAGCTCACCCGACTCGCGCCAGGCCAGACGTTGCCGGTGCGCTATCGACCGTCAACCATGGACCATTATGTGGCGCTCGCCCGGGACGTGGATCCGGCCCGGGTTCAGGAGCTCGCTGACGTCATCGGGAACAACGGGCACCCCTGACCCGAGACTCTCGGTCAGATGTCGCGCACACGTGAGGTCGCGGGGGGCGACACCACCGCACGGGACCGATGTTTCACGTGAAACGCGCCAGTGGTCTCAGGATCGCGCATCGTCTGCGAGAAGATCCCAGCGACGGTACTTCGGGCCGTCGCCGAGCAGACTCCACACGACCGGAGTGAGCTCCGAGTAATCCAGAGCAATGCGGCGGAGGAGCTCGAAGTTGCGAGCATCGTCGGGGCGAATGCCCCCGTTCTCCACGATCTCATCAGCGCGCAGCAGGAAGACGACCAGCTCGTCCACGCTGGGGAGCTCTTCCATAAACTCCCACGGGTCTTCTCCCCCGAGCAAGCGCTCCTGTACGAGGACCGCAAGCTCGTCCGCCGCTTCGGCGCGCAGCACTTCGAGGCTGGCTCGACGGGTCGGGGATTCGTTCACCCCTCCAGCCTACGCGGCACAGGATCGACGAAGGCCCGGAGGATCCGCATGTGCAGATCGTCTCCGGGCCTTCGCGGAAGCAGACGGGTCGGCTCGTGCGGTCCGTCAGGATCCGAAGCCCTGCTCCCCGAGTTCCGAGAGGATCCGATTGAGATCCTGGATCGAGGCGAATTCGATCTTGACCTGGCCTTTCCGAGCTCCCAGAGCGATCTGCACGCGGGTGTTCAGTCGGTCACCGAGCTTGCCGGCCACGTCATCCAGGTAGGCCCGACGCGCGCCGGCCTGCGGCTTCACCGACTTGGCGACTGTGCCTGCCGCGGCGACGGTCTTCGCCGCTTCCTCAGTCGCGCGCACCGAGAGATCCTCGTTCACGATCTTGTCCGCCAGGCGCTGCATGAGATCAGCATCGTCGAGCGAAAGGATCGCCCTCGCATGCCCGGCTGACAGCACTCCCGCCGCCACCCGCTGCTGCACGGGAACGGGCAGTTTCAGGAGGCGGATCGTGTTGCTGACCTGCGGCCGGGACCGTCCGATGCGATTCGCGAGCGCCTCCTGGGTGATGCCGAAGTCCTCGAGGAGCTGCTGATATGCAGACGCCTCTTCCAGCGGGTTCAGCTGCGAACGGTGCAGGTTCTCCAGCAGCGCGTCGCGAAGCAGGTCCTCGTCCGCCGTCTCCCGCAGGATCGCGGGGATGGAGTCCAGTCCAGCCTCCCGGGCAGCACGGGTGCGCCGCTCGCCCATGATCAGCTCGTACTTGCCCTCGTCGTTCTGGCGCACGACCACGGGCTGCAGCACCCCGAACTCGCGCACGCTGTGCACGAGTTCCGCGAGATCATCCTCGTTGAAGTGGATACGCGGCTGTCGCGGGTTCGGAACGATGTCGTGCGGATTCACACGGATCAGGCGGGCACCGGGAACCGCGATGAGATCCTCCGCCGGCTCGGCTGCCGGCGTGGCGGGGACGGCCTCAGTGTCTGCTTCGATGCGTGCGCCGGGGAAGAACACGTCGACAGGCCGCTCCGTGGCATCCGAAGTGGGGATGAGTGCACCGATCCCCCGGCCGAGTCCTGTGCGTTTGGCCATCAGTGCCCCTTCTCGTTCTCTTCGCTCGCCCGACGGGCGATCTCCACTGCTGCTTCTCGGTAGGCGACCGCGCCCACCGACTGCCCGTCATAGGCGATCACCGTCTGACCGAAACTCGGTGCCTCGGAGACACGCACCGAACGCGGGATCACCGTCTCCAGCACCTCCTGCGGGAAATGTCCCCGCACCTCCTCCGCGACCTGCTGTGCGAGTCGGGTGCGCCCGTCGAACATCGTCAAGAGGATGGTCGACATCGTGAGCTCGGGATTCAGATGCTTCTGGATCATGCGGATGTTGCCGAGAAGCTGGCTCAGACCCTCCAGCGCGTAGTACTCGCACTGGATGGGGATCATGACCTCAGTCGCCGCAGTGAAGGCGTTGATCGTGAGCAGGCCCAGCGACGGCGGGCAGTCGATGATCACGACGTTGGCGGGGTGTACGGCGAGGTAGTCGTTGAGCGCGGTACGCAGCCGGTGTTCGCGTGCGACTTGCGAGACGAGCTCGATCTCAGCGCCGGCGAGATGGATCGTGCTCGGAGCACAGAGAAGATCCGGGGATTCGGGGCTGACCCGCACGACATCGGCGAGCGGAACGTCACTGATCAGCACGTCATAGATGCTCTGCAGGTCCGCCGTATGCGGGACACCCAGCGCCGTGGACGCGTTCCCCTGCGGATCCAGGTCGATCACGAGCACTTTGGCCCCGAGATCAGCCATGGCCGCGGCGATGTTGACGGCGGTCGTGGTCTTGCCGACTCCGCCCTTCTGGTTCGAGATCGTGAAGACGCGGGTCGGCCCGTCGAAACGGACGGAGACGTCTTCCAGCGCCTTGCGGCGAGCGGTCAGATCCGCGAGTTCCCGGGCCAGGGGGGTGTCCACGCCGTATCCAGCAGTCGAGGTGCTTGAGGACTGTTTCACGTGAAACATCCACTCCTTTCGACGATCTCCGACGGGGAAACGACGGAATCTCCACTCTAACTTGCGTGACCGACAATCCCCGCTCCCATCGGTGAATCCGAGTGATGTTTCACGTGAAACCTCACTCCGAGTGACCCTTCAACGGTTCAGTCGTTGAGAACACGAGCCCCTCATACGGGAACCATGGGCGGCTGCGCACTCGCGGCTCGTAGCGGGCCCGGGCTCCGGGTTGTGCGGATGGAGAATCGGTGGGTTCCTTCCCGCTTCGCGGGCCCCTCCCAATATTCTTCATCCGCACAACCCTGCGCCCTGCCCTGCGAGGGAACATCACCCGGGCTGCGCACTCATCATGCGTCGCACGCACCGACTTCGGAGTGCGCCAGTCACGAATCGATAGGTTGCTTCCGGCTGCGCGGGTCCGTCCCCCAATTGGTGACTCCCGCACTCCTGCGCACTCCTCATTGAGGGCTGCTACTAGGCGGGGAAACCGAAACGCGGTGTTTCACGTGAAACGGCGTTGGACAAGTCCGAAGTCCTGCGCGGGCATAAAAGTCCTGGCCTGGGGCGGAGATCCGGCGCGAGGTGCGGACTGCGTCTGCTGTACGGCGTCTTGCATGCGCATCGGGGAATCCCGCCCAGCGCACCCTCCCCCATCACCGCACGGCGCAGTCCGCCACAGTGCCGATCCCCTGTTGCTCGGAAGACCACGGAGTGCGACCCTCTGGGTGCATCCCTGGACCTGATCGTTCAAAACACCCGCTGGTGGCCCGATCCGCACTCTGACCAGGGGATCATGCTCCGCCGCGCGAGTGCAACCTGGACCCGTCTCTCCCAGACCAAACCCGGGCGCCTCGCATTCACTCCGTCCGGCCAGCGACGTTTCACGTGAAACGTGTCCATGGTCCTTCACGGATCAATCCGCCAATCACGCGCAGCTGAAGTGGATCTGACGCGGAGGAGAGGGCGGAGGGAGGTGGGGTCCACGAATATCGGGCGGGCCCGCGAAGCGGGAAGGAACCCGCCGATTCGTGGACCTCACCTCCCGCAGCCCGGGCTTCGGATACAGAGCCGCGTTCACGAAGAAGGCCGCGAGGAACGGCCTGAGCGAGGGTCAGCCGCGAACAGTCGCGCGCAGCACGCGCGTCGTCTCGGCCAGGACGCCCTCACCGAGGATCTCGACGCGCACGTCGCTGAGCAGGAACTTCCGGATCTGCTTCTGCGCCGCGGTGATCTCGTTTTCGGCGTTGACGCCCTTGAGAAGCGCGAGCTCTCCCCCACTGCGCGCGAGGGGCGCGGTCCATGGAAGCAGCGTCCGCAGCGCGCTGACGGCACGGGCGGTGACCATGTCGAAGGTCCCACTGAGCCCGACCTCTTCCGCCCGGCCGCGCACGATGGTCGCATTCGACAGACCCAGCGATGAGACCTGCTCATCGAGCCACGCGACGCGGCGCTCCATCGGTTCGATGAGTGTGAACTGCACATCGGGGCGCGCGATCGCGAGCACGATGCCGGGCAATCCCGCGCCGGATCCGACATCGGCGACGCGGCCATGGAACAGTGGCGCGGCGATCGCACTGTTGAGGATGTGCCGGGTCCACAGTCGCGGCACCTCGAGCGGGCCGATCAGGCCGCGCTCCGCCCCCTGCTCGGCGAGCGCCGCAGTGAAGGCGCGAGCCAGTTCGATCCGGCCACCGAAGAGAGCCTCTGCAGCCGCGGGCTCGGTCTCGAGCTCGGTCGACACGGGTTCAGACATGTTTCACGTGAAACGTCAGTGCCGGCGGATCACGGTGTGGCGGGTCGGACCGTCGCCGTAGGACTCCGAGATCAGGCCCCGCTCCGCCACGATGTCGTGCACCAGCTTGCGCTCGTAGCTGGACATCGAGGGCAGCGACGCCTGGGAGGCTCCCTCATCGAGCTTCGCCACAGCCGAATCGACCAGGCGCTCGAGCTGCGTGCGACGTGCATCGCGGGAACCGGCGACGTCGAGGATCACGCGCGAGAAAGACCCGGTGCTGCTCTGTACCGCGAGCCTGGTGAGCTCCTGCAGCGCCTGCACGGTGTCAGGCGCCGACAGCAGACGCAGACCGTCGCCCTCCGCCTCGACCGAGACGTACGCCCGCCCCTGCTTCACGTCCAGAGTCAGGTCGCCGTCGATGTCGGCGATGTCGAGAAGACCCTCGATGAAGTCCGCCGCGACGTCGCCCTCGTGCTCGAGATCGGAGACGGTCGGCTCGGCGACGTCGTGCTCGGTCATGCCTTTTCTCCGTTCACGTTCTTCTCAGAGTCCTTCTTGGCGCTGTCCTGATCCTTCTTGGCACGCTTGGCGCTCTTGGGCTGCTGCCGCTTGGGCTGCTGCGCACGAAGGCGCTCCGCGTCTTCCAGCATCTTCTGCTGCTCCGCGTCGTAGGCGGCCTTCGGCACGACCTTGCCCTCGGAGTTGATCGCCTTCCCCTTGCGGGCGAGACGCTCCTCCCGAGCCTTGGCGGCATCGGATCCGGGAGTCGGCATCTCACGGAGCACGAGGAACTGCTGGCCCATCGTCCACAGGTTGCTGATGAACCAGTAGATGACCACGCCGAGCGGGAAGAACAGACCCGAGAAGATGAAGCCCAGGGGCAGGATGTACAGCATGATCTTCTGCATCTGGTACGCCTGGCCGGTCTTGGCCTCGGGCGACAGGTTCTTGGAGATGATCTGCAGCTGCGTGAAGAACTGGGACCCGATCATGAGGACCACCAGGACGACCAGGATCGCGACCGTGGTCTCCCAGCCGGCCGGCTTCTGCTGAACCGCGTCGGTCAGGCTGGTGTGCAGCGGAGCGACCCCGAACAGCGTCGCATCGTAGAACTGCTTGGTCAGCTGCTTCGTCAGCAGCCACACGCCGCCCTCGCCTGCGATGGCGTGCTTCTTCACATCGCTCAGCGTGTAGAACATGCCGAGCAGGAAGGGCATCTGCACCAGGAGCGGAAGACAGCTCGACATCGGCGTCGTGCCGTGCTTCTTGTACAGCGCCATGGTCTCGCGACTCATCGCCTCGCGACTCAGCTGGTCGCGCTTGCCCTTGTACTTCTCCTGAACTTTCTTGAGTTCAGGAGCGATTTCCATCATCTTGCGCTGGCTCTTGATCTGGCGCACGAAGAGCGGGAACACCGCGGCGCGGATGACCAGCACAAGCCCGACGATCGACAGGACCCAAGTGAGGCCGGCAGCGCCCGGGAGACCGATCGCGGTGAACAGCCAATGCCAGGCGACGAGGATCGCCTCGACCAGCGCCTTGAACGGCCACATGACGATGCCGAGCAGATCGAAGCCTCCGCTCGAGGCAGCGGGCGTCGTAGACGCGGCAAACAGGAGGTCGGAACCCACTGATCAGTCCTTTCGGGAGGGTACGACGAATCCTCGAGGCGTGAGGGCGTGTCGGAAGTTCTTGTGCGGCGGCACGTCGTCCACACCGCCGTGGCTCCAGGGATTGCAGCGCAGGATCCGCCACGCCGAGAGGCCTGCGCCCTTCACCGCGCCGTGCTGCTGCACCGCTCCTACAGCGTAGGCGGAACAGCTGGGATAGTACGCACAGACATCGCCGTACAGCGGCGAGACCAGAGCGCGGTAGGCGGTGAGGAATCCCAACGCCAGATTCCGCGGCACCAGCGGCACAGCTCGGAGCACATCCGCAGCGTGCAGGTGGGCGGTCCCCCGCGAGTACGCCGGCAAGGCGCTCATCGCACGCCCCTGTCGACTGCCCGTCCCAGATCCGACAGCAGTTCGACGAAAGGCGCCTCCGCCGCGGAGGGCAGGGCGCGGATGACGATGTCGACGCCGTCCCGCAGCGGGAGTTGACGGGCGCATGCGTCCTTCAACCGTCGTCGGACGGTGTTCCGGATCACAGCGTTCCCCACCTGCTTGCTCACGATGAAGCCGAAGCGCACGGGTCGTTGCTCACCGGTGTCGAGCACCGAGACGACCAGTCGCGGCCCGCCGTATCGTCGCCCGCGCCGAACCACCGTGCGGTAGTCGGACCCGCGGACGAGGCGATGCGGGCGGGCGAGCACGGATTACGCCGAGAGCTCGACACGGCCCTTCGTGCGGCGTGCCGAAAGGATGGCGCGGCCGGCGCGGGTGCGCATGCGGGCACGGAAGCCGTGCTTCTTGGCGCGACGACGGTTGTTGGGCTGGAAAGTGCGCTTGCTCATGATTTCTCCGGGGAAGGGAAGCTGTCACCGGGATCGATGCGGCCGGAGACGGTGGACAAAGACTGCCGAAATGGCATAAGTCAACCGATTAAGGCTACGACGTCGACCCCGACATCGCAAACCGAGCAGGCGAAAGGACCATTATCCACATCTGTGGAGGGATCCTTCAACAGGGACACGCCGTCGCCCGTTCCCAGTCGCAGGTTGCCCTCGCGGCCCAGGCTGACTACCGTGGCACGAGCAGTTATCCACAGGCAGCGTGTCCATGTTCGCCCGCTGTGCCGAGTCGCCCGGGGGAACCATGTCCGCAGCCGCAGAGTCCGAAGTCCCCATCTGGGACGAACTTCTCGCGGAGCTGGCCCGAGACGAGCGCGTCTCCGCTCCTCTGCAGGGCTTCCTCAACCTCGCCGTCCCGGCGGGTGTCATGACGGCCACTCTCTACCTGGAGGTCCCGAACGACCTCACCGCGGGGCAGATCAACAAGCGCCTCCGGCTGCCGATCATGGAAGCCCTCGCCCGCATCGGCGACGAGGTCACCTCGTTCCGTGTCACGGTCAACCACGACATGGTGGAGCAGCAGACCGTCCCGATCCCGGTCTCCGACTTCGCACCGGGTCGGCAGGAGAACGCCCGGATCGAATCCCCCATCGAGCAGCAGCCGACCCCGATCCGGCATGAGTCGCGGCTGAATCCCAAGTACGTCTTCGACAACTTCGTCATCGGCCAGTCCAACCGCTTCGCGCACGCCGCCGCCGTGGCCGTGGCCGAGGCGCCGGCCAAGGCCTACAACCCGCTGTTCATCTACGGCGGACCGGGTCTGGGCAAGACGCACCTGCTGCACGCGATCGGCGACTACGCCCAGTCGCTGTACGCCGGGGTCAAGGTGCGTTACGTGTCGAGCGAGGAGTTCACGAACGACTTCATCAACTCGATCGCGAACAACCGCGGATCCGCCTTCCAGGCGCGCTATCGCGAAGTCGACATCCTGATGATCGACGACATCCAGTTCCTGCAGGGCCGGGCGGAGACGCAGGAAGCGTTCTTCCACACCTTCAACCAGCTGCACGATCACAACAAGCAGGTCGTGATCACCAGCGATCTGCCGCCGAAGCACCTCACCGGCTTCGAGGAGCGCATGCGCAGCCGGTTCGAGTGGGGCCTCATCACCGATGTACAGGCGCCCGACCTCGAGACGCGCATCGCGATCCTGCGCAAGAAGGCGCAGAGCGAGCAGCTGCACGTGCCGGACGACGTGCTCGAGTACATCGCCACGAAGGTGTCGTCCAACATCCGCGAACTCGAGGGCGCACTCATCCGCGCCACCGCGTTCGCCAACCTGAACCGCTCCGCGCTCGACATCGCCACCGCGCAGACCGCGCTGCGCGACATCGTCGATCAGGACGAGGACAGCATCATCTCGCCGACCGACATCATCACGACGACGGCGAACTACTTCAAGCTCAGCGAAGACGACCTCTACGGATCCAGCCGGTCGCAGCAGATCGCGACCGCACGGCAGATCGCGATGTACCTGTGCCGGGAGCGCACCAACCTCTCCCTGCCGAAGATCGGCCAGCTGTTCGGCAACCGCGACCACACCACCGTGATGTACGCGTACAAGAAGATCAGCGAGCTCATGAAGGAGCGCCGCGCCATCTTCAACCAGGTCACCGAGATCACCGCCCAGCTCAGCCGGCGCTGACCCTCCGCACGGATCCCTCCCCACACGGGACCCCCTCTCCGCGATCGCAGGAGCGCCGTCAGCGACCCTTCCGCGTCAGCGGCGCGAATTCTGGCATCCGCCCCGCCCGGAAGTCCACATGTGGATAACTTGGGGATATCTCGGGATCGCGACGGTGTGGAATCCCCATCAGGACCCCCGATCTGTGGATAACTCGGTGAACCGGATCGGCAGAGGACAGCCCGAAACCCCACTGTTTCCGCAGGGTCTCCACAACTCACACGTCTGTAGTTCCCTAGAGCCGCAAAGCATCCCCAGACTTATCCACAGTATCCACAGGCGTTAACACCGTTAAGAACTCCTTTCGAATCTCGGTCCATCGATCACCACCCACTGCCCGGCTGGGGATAGATCCCGATCCGGAGCACTTCGACCTGGACCTGACACCGCGTGGCATTAGCATGGGATCCCCTGGTGTGTGCCATGGGGCGGAGAAGCATGTCATTCTCCGCATCGAGTCGACGGAGGAGCGCCGTGAGGTTCCAGGTCAATCGCGATGTCTTCAGCGAAGCTGTGTCCTTCGTCGTCAAGCTGCTGCCTCAGCGCAACCCGCAGCCGATCCTGGCCGGTGTGCTGATCGAGGCCGGTGACGAAGGGCTCACGCTCTCGGCATTCGACTACGAGGCGTCCGCTCGCACGACCATCGAGGCCACGGTGGACGAGCCCGGCACGATCCTCGTGCACGGTCGTCTGCTGTCCGACATCGCCAGCCGCCTGCCCAACGCTCCGATCGAGATCTCGGTCGAGGAGGACGGCGGCATCGCCGTGCGCTGCGGATCCGCCCGCTTCACCCTCGCCGCCATGCCCGTCGAGGAGTATCCCTCGATCCCGGAGGTGTCCGGCACCAGCGGCGTCGTGCCCGCCGAGGACTTCGGCACCGCGATCGCCCAGGTCGCCTTCGCCGCATCCCGCGACGACGTCACGCCCGTGCTCACCGGCGTGCAGCTCGAGGTCGGCGAGAACACGCTGAGCCTCGTCGCCACGGACCGTTACCGGGTGTCGCTGCGCGACGTGCCGTGGGACGGAGAGGCCGTGGAGCAGACGGCGCTCGTGCCTGCCCGCACGCTGCAGGAGGTCGGCAAGACCTTCGGTCACGCCGGCACCATCCAGATCTCGTTCTCGGGCGCCGGTGACCGCGAGATCATCGCGTTCACGGCGGGCAACAAGACCGTCACGTCGCTGCTCATCAAGGGCAACTTCCCCCCGGTCCGCCGTCTTTTCCCGGAGCAGACCGACCACCACGCCGTGGTGAACACCGCCGACCTCACCGAGGCCGTGCGCCGCGTCGCGCTCGTGCTGGACCGCTCCGCACCGCTGCGTTTCACGTTCGACACGTCGGATGTAACCATGGACGCCTCCGGCGGAGAACAGGCCCGCGCGTCCGAATCGGTCGACGCCCACCTCAACGGCGAAGAGGTGACGCTGGGCCTGAACCCGCAGTACCTGCTCGAGGCGCTCGGCGCGCTCAAGAGCGAGTTCGTGCGCGTCACGTTCACGTCCTCGGACAATGCGAACAAGCTCAGCCCGGTGCTGATCACGAGCCAGACCTCGGTCGACGCGGCCGGCCTCGACTCGTTCAAGTACCTGCTGCAGCCGAACCTCCTGCTGCGCTGAGCGGGATGAGACTGGATCCGATCGATCCCGCGCTCGCGGCGCGGATCGTCGCCCGCGACGAGCGGTCGGGTGACGACTGGCACCCCCAGTACCCGTTCGAGGACGAGCTGGTGCCGCTGCGGTCGCTCGCCGCTCGCGAAAAGGCGGATCCGGTCTTCACGCTCTACGCCATCCGTGATGGCGAGGGCATTGCGGTCGGCGGATTCGGCTTCTTCGGTCCGCCGGACGAGTCCGGAACGGTGGAGTTCGGGTACGGGTTGATCCCCGCCGCCCGCGGACGCGGCCTCGCGACGGCTGCTGTCACGGAGGGCCTGCGCATCGCGGCCGATCACGGGGCGGTACGCGCGATCGCCGACACCGAGGAGACGAATCTCGCCTCTCTCGCGGTGCTGGCGCGGTCGGGCATGAGCGAGATCCGCCGCGAGGGCGGCATGGTCTACGTCGCCCGCGCGCTCTGAACCGGAGCCCCACCCCGAGCCGGGTGTCGGGGCCCGCGGGTAAGGTTGCTCGGGTGATTGTGGAGCATCTCAGCCTCGTGGATTTCCGCAATTACGCGACCGCCGAACTCGCGCTGCACCGCGGCCCGAACGTCCTCGTCGGCCGCAACGGACAGGGTAAGACGAACCTCGCCGAAGCGATCGTGTTCCTCGCCACCCTCGGCTCGCACCGGGTGTCCTCCGATGCCCCGATGGTGCGCGACGGCCAGGATGCGGGCATCGTCCGCGCACGACTCGCGCACGGCCAGAGGAAAGTCCTGATCGAGGTGCAGATCAACCGGCAGGGTTCGAACAAGGCGCGGATCAACGGGGCTCCGGGACGCACCGCGGATCTGCCCCGGTACGCCCATGTCGTGCTGTTCGCTCCGGAGGATCTGCAGATCGTGCGCGGGGATCCGTCCTCCCGGCGCCGCTTCGCCGACCAACTGCTGATCCAGCGCACTCCGCGCATGACCGCGGTGCTCGGCGACTACGACCGCGTACTGCGCCAGCGCACGGCGCTGCTGAAGTCCGCCCGCGCCCGCGGTATGAAGGCCGAGTCCCTGACGACGCTGGACGTCTGGGACGACAAGCTCGTCGCGCTCGGATCAGAGATCATCGATGCACGCTCCCGCCTCGCCGCAGATCTGCAGCCGGGGCTCGCCGACGCCTACTCCGCGATCGCCGGCGAGGACCACGACCCGCGCCTGCACTGGGCTCAGTCGATCCGCGGCGGCGACCCCGAAGAGGGGGACGACGCCGAGGAAGCATCCGCGCCGGGATCCACGGCCGACCTGTTCCGTACTGCGCTCGCAGCGAAGCGCTCCGCCGAGCTCGAGCGCGGGCTCACCCTGGTCGGACCTCACCGTGACGATCTCGTGCTGCGGGTGCGCGACCTGCCCGTGAAGGGCTATGCCTCCCATGGGGAGTCGTGGTCGATCGCGCTCGCGCTGCGCCTCGCTTCGGCGGAGCTGCTGCGGGCCGAATCCCCGGCCGGGGATCCGGTGCTCATCCTCGACGACGTGTTCGCCGAGCTCGACGCGGAGCGGCGCCGGCGTCTCGCCGGCATCACGGCCGGCTACGAGCAGGTGCTGGTGACCGCGGCCGTGGAGGAGGACATCCCCGAGGTGCTGCATCGCCACGTGGTGCGGATCTCTGCGGGCACCATCACCGATGAGCGCGAGGTCGACGATGACCGGGCCTGACGAGCAGGATGTCCCGGAGACGATCTCGACCTACCTGCGCCTCCGCGGGCTGAAGCCGAGTTCCAAGAACTGGAAGCGCAAGAAGCGCCTCGTCGACGACGAGAACGCGCCGTTCACCGCGGGACGTGACCCCGGCACGCTCGGCGACGTGCTCGCCAAGCTCACCAAGGATGCGGGCTGGGAGGCGGCACTCAGCCGCGAGGACCTCGTGCTGCAGTGGGCGGAGCTGGCCGGTCCAGACACCGCGAAGCACTCCGAGCCGGTGTCGCTGGAGGGCGGCATGCTCACCGTGAAGTGCGACTCCACGGCGTGGGCGAAGAACCTGCAGTACATGCGCGCGGTGATCATCACGGAGATCGGACGGCGGTACCCGGAGGCCGGCGTGGAGAACATCCGCTTCGTCGGGCCGGACGTTCCTTCATGGAAATGGGGCCCCAGAGTCGCTCCAGGGCGCGGTCCGCGCGATACCTACGGTTAGGACAAGATCCATCCCGTCCCAGGGGACTTCAGGCGCGCAGAAGCGCGTACAACGAGACAGGAAGGGGTCTTTCCGATAGACTGAGCGTCTAGATCTTCGATGTGGAGCCTCCCCTCAGATGACGCCTGAAACCCCCTCTGACGCGCACGAATCGACCATGAACGACTCGACCCAGACGGGGGCAGAAGCACCCGGATCCGCGACGAAGCCGACCGTGCCCGCCGAGGCGGCGAAGCCTGCCCCAGAAGTGGAGTACGGAGCCGACTCGATCCAGATCCTCGAGGGCCTCGAGGCGGTGCGCAAGCGCCCCGGCATGTACATCGGCTCGACCGGACCGCGTGGTCTGCACCACCTGGTGTACGAGATCGTGGACAACTCCGTCGACGAGGCGCTCGCCGGTTACGCCGACAAGATCCTCGTCACGCTCCTCGCCGACGGCGGCGTCCGCGTCATCGACAACGGCCGTGGGATCCCGGTTGACCCGCACTCCTCCGACCCGACCAAGTCGACGGTCGAGGTCGTGCTCACGATCCTGCACGCCGGCGGCAAGTTCGGCGGGGGCGCGTATGCGGTCTCCGGCGGTCTGCACGGCGTCGGATCCTCGGTCGTCAACGCGCTGTCGACCCGGTTCGACGTCGAGGTCAAGCAGAAGGGCTTCGTCTGGAGGCACCGTTTCGCCGACGGCGGCGCCCCGCAGCAGCAGCTCGAGAAGGGCGAGCCCACGACCGAGACCGGAACGGCGATCACGTTCTGGCCGGACGCGGAGATCTTCACCGAGACGGTCGAGTTCGAGTACGACACCCTGCGCACCCGCTTCCAGCAGATGGCGTTCCTGAACAAGGGGCTGCGCATCGAGCTGCTCGACGAGCGCGAGGGCGCGACGGTCGACGAGGAGGTCGACGGCACCGTCGTCACCCACCAGCGCGCGGACGTGTTCTTCTACGAGCGCGGTCTCGTCGACTACGTCGAGTACCTCAACCACGTGCGCAAGGCCGAGGTCGTCAACGACGAGATCATCGCCTTCGAGTCGGAGGACACCTCGCGCAAGATCTCGCTCGAGGTCGCGATGCAGTGGACCACGGGCTACACCGAGAACGTGTTCACCTATGCGAACACCATCAACACGCACGAGGGCGGCACCCATGAGGAGGGCTTCCGCGCGGCGCTGACGACACTCGTCAACCGCTATGCGCGTGCCAACAACATCCTCAAGGAGAAGGACGACAACCTCACCGGCGACGACGTGCGCGAGGGTCTGACCGCCGTCATCTCGATCAAGCTCGGCGAACCGCAGTTCGAGGGCCAGACGAAGACCAAACTCGGCAACACGGAGGCGAAGGCCTTCACGCAGAAGGTGGTCGGCGACCAGCTCGGCGACTGGTTCGACCGCAACCCGAAGCAGGCCAAGAATGTCGTGACGAAGGCCGTCGAAGCCGCGACCGCCCGCATGGCGGCGCGCAAGGCGCGTGAGACCGCGCGCCGCAAGAGCGTCTTCGAGTCGGCCGCGATGCCCGACAAGCTCAAGGACTGCACGAGCAAGGATCCGTCGATCTCGGAGATCTTCCTCGTGGAGGGCGACTCGGCCGGCGGCTCCGCCGTGCAGGGGCGCGACCCGCACACGCAGGCGATCCTGGCGCTGCGCGGCAAGATCCTCAACGTCGAGCGCGCGCGTCTCGACAAGGCCCTGGCCAACAAAGAGGTCCAGGCGATGATCCAGGCGTTCGGCACCGGCATCGGCGAGGACTTCGATCTCGGCAAGGCGCGCTATCACAAGATCGTGCTCATGGCGGATGCCGACGTCGACGGCCAGCACATCACGACGCTGCTGCTGACGCTGCTGTTCCGCTACATGCGCGGGCTCATCGAGGCCGGCTTCGTGTTCCTCGCGATGCCGCCGCTGTACCGCCTGAAGTGGACGAACTCGCCGCACGAGTACGTGTACTCCGACGCGGAGCGCGACGCGCTGCTCGAGCACGGCCTCGCGAACGGCAAGCGGATCCCGAAGGAAGCCGGCATCCAGCGCTACAAGGGTCTGGGCGAGATGAACGCCAAGGAGCTGTGGGAGACCACGATGGATCACACCACGCGCACGCTCCGCCAGATCACGATCGACGACGCCGCCGCCGCGGACGAGATCTTCAGCGTGCTGATGGGCGAGGACGTCGAGTCCCGCCGCAGCTTCATCCAGCGCAACGCCAAGGACGTCCGCTTCCTGGACATCTGACCCCCAACCAAAAAAGCGAAAACCCGGGACTGCGCCGCCACTTGCGGAGGAGGGCGCAGGGGATGTGATTCTGCGGAATATCGGGAGGGGCCCGCGAAGCGGGAAGGAACCCGCCGATTCCGCAGAATCACATCCCCGGAGCCCGGCCCCAAGACAACACCGACTGGCTGAGACGAAGAGAAGACATGACTGACGAAAGCCGTCCCGACGCCGAGCACAACCACGGCAAGATCGACCAGGTCGATCTGCAGTCGGAGATGCAGCGGTCCTACCTCGACTACGCGATGGCCGTCATCGTGGGCCGCGCGCTGCCCGACGTGCGCGACGGGCTCAAGCCCGTGCACCGTCGCGTGATCTACGGCATGTACGACGGCGGATTCCGCCCCGACAAGTCGTTCTCCAAGTGCGCCCGCGTGGTCGGCGAGGTCATGGGCCAGTACCACCCGCACGGCGACTCGGCGATCTACGACACCCTTGTGCGTCTCGTGCAGCCGTGGTCGCTGCGCTACCCGCTCGCACTCGGCCAGGGCAACTTCGGCTCCCCCGGCAACATGGGCGCGGCCGCTCCGCGATACACCGAGACCAAGATGGCCCCGCTCGCACTCGAGATGGTGCGCGACATCGAAGAGAACACGGTCGACTTCTCGCCGAACTACGACGGCCAGACCGAGGAGCCCGACGTCCTGCCGGCGCGGTTCCCGAACCTGCTCGTGAACGGCTCGATCGGCATCGCGGTCGGCATGGCCACGAACATCCCGCCGCACAACCTGCGCGAGGTCTCGGACGCCGCGCTCTGGGCATTGCAGAACCCCGGCCTTCCCCGGGAGGAGCTGCTCGACGGCCTGATCCAGCGGATCCCGGGACCCGACTTCCCGACCGGCGCGCAGATCCTCGGCACGAAGGGGATCCAGGAGGCGTACCGCACCGGCCGCGGCTCCATCACGATGCGCGCGGTCGTCGGCGTCGAGGAGATCCAGGGCCGCACCTGCCTCGTGATCACCGAGCTGCCGTACCAGGTGAACCCCGACAACCTCGCGGTGAAGATCGGCGACCTGGCCCGCGATGGCAAGATCACGGGCATCGCCGACATCCGTGACGAGTCGAGCGACCGCACGGGCCAGCGCCTCGTGATCGTGCTCAAGCGCGACGCGGTCGCGAAGGTCGTGCTGAACAACCTGTACAAGCACACGCAGCTGCAGGACAACTTCGGTGCCAACATGCTCGCGATCGTGGACGGCGTGCCGCGCACGCTCGCGCTCGACGGCTTCATCACGCACTGGCTCGACCACCAGATCGACGTCATCGTGCGGCGCACCAAGTTCCGCCTCGCCAAGGCCGAGGCGCGCATGCACATCCTGCAGGGCTACCTCAAGGCGCTCGACGCGCTGGACGAGGTCATCGCCCTGATCCGCCGCTCGCCCTCGGCTCAGGAGGCCAACGAGGGTCTGCAGAAGCTCCTCGACATCGACGAGGAGCAGGCCCAGGCGATCCTCGACATGCAGCTGCGTCGCCTCGCGGCGATGGAGCGCCAGCGGATCATCGACGAGGCCGCCGAGCTCGAGGTGCGGATCGCCGATTACAAGGAGATCATCGCGGACGAGGGCCGCCAGCGCGAGATCATCCGCGAGGAGCTCACCGCGATCGTGGAGCGCTTCGGAGACGAGCGCCGCACCCACATCCTGCACGGATTCGACGGCGACGTCTCGATGGAAGACCTCATCGCCGAGGAGGAGATGGTCATCACGGTCACCCGTGAGGGCTACATCAAGCGCACCCGCAGCGACAACTATCGTTCGCAGCACCGCGGCGGCAAGGGCGTCAAGGGCGCGCAGCTGCGGGCCGACGACCTCGTCGAGCACTTCTTCGTGACGACCACGCATCACTGGCTGCTGTTCTTCACCGACAAGGGCCGGGTCTACCGCACCAAGGCCTACGAGATCCCCGAGGCCGGCCGCGATGCGAAGGGCCAGCACGTCGCCAACCTCCTCGCGCTGCAGCCGGACGAGAAGATCGCGCAGATCCTCGACCTGCGCGACTACGAGGCGGCGCAGTACCTGGTGCTGGCGACCCGGGGCGGTCTGGTGAAGAAGAGCCGGCTCGGCGACTACGACACCAACCGTCAGGGCGGTGTCATCGCGATCCGTCTCCGCGAGGACGACGAGCTCGTCAGCGCCTTCCTCGCCGACGCCACCGACGACGTCCTGCTGATCAGCCGGCACGGCATGTCGGTGCGCTTCCAGGCCACCGATGAGGCGCTGCGGCCGATGGGACGTGCGACCGAGGGTGTCAAGGGCATGCGGTTCAACGGGGAGGACAGCCTGCTGTCCGCCTCGCTCGTCACGGGCGACGGATTCGTCTTCGTGGTCACGGACGGCGGCTACGCGAAGCGCACCTCGGTGGACGAGTACCGCGTGCAGGGACGTGGCGGTCAGGGTATCAAGGTCGCCAAACTGAACGACGACCGGGGCATTCTGGCGGGGGGTCTGATCGTCCAGGAGGACGACGAGGTCCTTGTGGTTCTTGCCAGTGGCAAGGTGGTACGCTCTGCCGTGGCCGAGGTGCCGGCGAAGGGTCGCAACACCATGGGCGTGGTTTTCGCCCGGACCGATGAGGACGATCGGATCCTTGCGATCGCCCGGAACACCGAGCGCGGCCTGGCCGACAGCGAGGAGTCCGAGGACTCCGGTGCGGCCCCCGAGACAGAAGCCCCCGAAGCCCCCGAAGGAACTGACGCATGAGCACGGTAGCCGACAAGCTCGCGAAGAAGTCTTCCCGCAAGACCTCCAGCAAGCAGGTGCGCCTGCGCCTGGTCTACATCGACTTCTGGTCGGCAGTGAAGCTGTCCTTCCTCGGTGCGATCGCCATCGCGATCGTCACCCTGGTCTCGTTCCTGCTCATCTACCTGGTGATCGATGCCACGGGACTGATGACCAAGGCCGACGAGTTCGTCTCCGGCATCGCCGACGGCGCGAAGCTGAGCGCGGTCGTCGGGCTGCCGCAGGTGCTCGCCTTCGGCTCCGTCGTCGCGATCCTCAACCTCATCGTCTTCACGGTGCTCGGAGCGATCGTCGCCGGCATCTACAACCTCGCGGTCAAGGTCACCGGCGGACTGCTGGTCGGCTTCACCTCGAACTGACGCCCGTACACGCGGAAGGCCCGGATCCTCGGATCCGGGCCTTCCGCGTTCTCTGACCGCGAGACTGCAACTCTGTCGCGAGACGGCACGACTCTGCTGCCGTTTCGCGACGGCGATGCAGTCTCGCGGTCGATGGATCCGGGATCGATCCTCAGACCACGCCCGCGGAGCCGAGCAGCGTGCCGATGAGCCAGGTGGCGGCGAGGGCGAGCGCCCCGCCGATGACGAGGCGGATCGAGGCGCGCATCGGGTTCGATCCGCCGATCCGCGCCGAGAGGAAGCCCGTCGCGGCGAGGGCGATCAGCACCGCGAGGAACGTGACCGGCACCCGCCACGCGGGCGGCGGAAGCAGGATGGCGAGCAGCGGGAGGATGGCGCCGACCGTGAACGCGACCGCAGAGGAGAGCGCGGCATGCCACGGGTTCACCAGATCGTCCTGGTCGATGCCGAGCTCCACCTCGAGATGCGCGGACAGCGCATCGTGCGCGGTGAGCTCGACGGCGACCCGATGTGCGGTGTCGTCGCTGAGGCCGCGCTGACGGTATAGCTCGGTGAGCTCGGCGAGCTCCGCGTCCGGCATCGTGCGCAGCTCCTCGCGCTCCTTCGCGATGAGGGCGTGCTCGCTGTCGCGCTGGCTGCTCACCGAGACGTACTCGCCGAGCGCCATCGAGATGGCGCCGCCGATGAGGCCCGCGAGGCCCGCGACCAGCAGCGCGGAGTTGTCGGTCGTCGCCCCGGCCACGCCCACCACCAGGGAGGCGACCGAGACGATGCCGTCGTTCGCCCCGAGCACCCCGGCGCGCAGCCAGTTCAGGCGCTGCCCGAGACCGGTGCCGTGCGGTTCGTGCGGATGTGCTGCAGTCACTTGATACCCCTCCGTTCGCGCGGTTCGCGCATGGGTCAACGTAAGCACCTGCACGCGCCCGCCGTCCATCCAGGCAAGGCATGCATAACCGCGAGTCTTACGGAAACCCCGAACCGGATCCCCGGGGTTCCTCCGTTCCGCGCTCACAGCTGCGCCCGTAGCGTGGAGCCATGACCACAGCAGCGTCCTCCTCCCCGCCTCCCGTGACGGATCCTGTCGCGGGAGCGGCGCGCACTCCGGTGCGACTGTTCCTCACGATCCTCGAACTCGCCGCGCTGGGCGTGATCGGATCCGCCGTGGTCGGCATTCTCGGCGGCGCGCTGGGGATCGGCTTCGGCCTCAGTTTCATCGGCATCGGGATCCTCGTGCTGGTGGGTCTGGTCTACGCCCTGTTCGGACTGGCCTGGTTCGAGATCGCCCGGCTGAACGGCTTGTACGGCTTCGGTCTCCCGGCCCTGCGCTGGCGCGCGACCGACCGCCCGGGTTTCGGCGGCTGGCTGCTCTCGCTCTGGCGGCAGGCCTACAACGGGCGGATGTGGCGCGCGCTGGCGAACTTCGCCATCGCGTGCGCGCTCGGATCCCTCGTGCTGCGGCTCATGGCGTGGTTCGGGTGGTCGGCCGTCACGGCTTTCGCGCCGTTGTTCACGACCGGCGAGGTCGACACGGGCTGGGGCACGAGGTATCCGAGCGCCTGGGCGCCGCTCATCGGCGGCGCGGGCGCGGCAGCCGGCGTCGTCGGCATCATCAGCGTGGCCCTGCTGCACCGGGTGATCTCGCGCGGCATCGTCGCCACCCCCGACCGGAATCTCGACCTCAGCGAGCAGGTGCGCACCACCACGGCGCAGCGCGCCGGCGCCGTGCGCGCCGCAGACGTGGAGCGCACCCGCATCGAGCGGGACCTGCACGACGGCGTGCAGCCGCGCCTCGTCTCCGTCGGCATGACCCTCGGTATGGCGCAGCAGAAGATCGACTCGGATCCGGAGGCCGCGAAGGCGCTCATCGCCGAGGCGCACACCTCGACGAAGGCGGCGATCACCGAGCTGCGCCAGCTCGCCCGTGGAATCCACGCGTCGGTGCTCGACGACCGCGGGCTCGACGCGGCGCTCTCGGCCCTCGCCGGACGCTCCCCCGTGCCCGTGGTGCTCGACGTGCGGCTCAACGGGCGGTGCTCGCGCGACGCCGAGGCCGCCGTGTACTTCACCATCGCGGAGTCGCTCACCAATGCGGCCAAGCACTCCCGGGCCAGCGAGTGCCGGGTCGTGGTGCGGGTGCGCGACGGCGGCACGCTCTGGGCCCGCGTCGAGGACAACGGCATCGGGGGCGCGACCGTGCTCCCGGGCGGAGGCCTCGACGGGATCGGCAACCGCGTGCTCGCGGCCGGCGGCACGTTCCGTCTGGACAGCCCCGTTGGCGGTCCGACCAGCCTGGAGGTGAGCGTCCCGTGCGCATCCTGATCTGCTCGCTTCTCGACCAGCACCGCGATCTCGCCCCGAAGGAGTGCATCTCATGAGGATCCTGATCTGCGAGGACTCCGTCCTGCTCCGCGAGGGCCTCGTGCGGCTCCTCGAGGACGCTGGCCACGACGTGGTCGCCGCACTCCGCGATGCGGACTCCCTCGACGAGACCGTGGATGCGACGTCTCCGGAGCTCTGCATCCTCGACGTCCGGCTCCCGCCGACGTTCGTGGATGAGGGGATCCGCGCGGCACTGTCGCTGCGCAAGCGCCTTCCGCAGCTCCCGCTGCTCGTGCTCTCCCAGTACGTCGAGGAGCGCTATGCGAGCGACCTGATCATCGCACAGGGCGGATCGGCACAGGGATCCGCGGGTCCGCTCGGCTATCTGCTGAAGGACCGGGTGGCGGACGTCTCCGAGTTCATCGAGTCGGTCGAGCGCATCGCATCCGGATCCACGGTGCTGGATCCCGAGGTCGTGGCGCAGCTGCTCACCCGCCGGGGGCAGGACGACCGCATGCGAAGCCTCACCGAGCGCGAGCGCACGGTGCTCGCGCTGATCGCGGAGGGCAAGTCGAATCAGGCCATCGCGGCCACGCTGTTCTTGTCTGAGGCCAGCGTGGAGAAGCACATCACCGCCATCTTCCAGAAACTCGGGCTGGAACCCGACGAGTCCGGCAACCGCCGCGTCCTCGCCGCGATCGCCCACATCTCCAGCGCCGGCTTGAACGGCGCTGGAGCCGGACCCGCACAGACAGGAACGAACCGATGACGAACCTCACCCCTCCGAGCGCCCCCGAGCACGACCCGGTCGGCGGACGAACGCCGCACACCGCGGATCCCCTCGCCTCCTCCCCCGCGCCCCCGTCATCCCCGAGCCGAGGGACGCTCGCCGCCATCACGATCGCCGCAGCGATCATCGGCGGTGGGGCGCTGGTCACGGTCGGCGGCGGCTCGGCCCTCGCGGCCGTCGCCCAGGTCGCCTCGAGCGACGGATCGGCGGCACGCAGCACCAGTGTCGACACGACAGGCATCACCGGTCTCAAGGTCGAAGTCGGGCGAGGATCCGCCACGATCCGCTTCGACGACGTGAGTGAGGCGACCATGCGCGTCAGCGGCACGGGGAGCAGCGACTGGACCATTCGGCGCGACGGCGACGTCCTGCGGGTCGACCGTCCCAACGGGCCGTTCGGCTGGTGGGTCGGCGGCTGGTTCGGGATCGACCCGCAGATGACGCTCACGCTCCCCCGTGAGTTGGAGGGCGAGCTGACGGCCGATCTGCAGCTGGATGCCGGCGCTCTCACGACCGAGGGTCGATTCGACACGCTGACCACGAAGGTGAACGCCGGGTCGCTGTCCCTCGATGGGGGCGCGAGGACCGTGACCACCACGGTGAACGCGGGATCCGCGACGCTCCGTCTGGACGACGTGACCACCGCGGATCTGTCGATGTCGGCGGGCGAGCTGAACGCGACGATCTCGGGCCGCCAGCCCGACGATGTCCGCCTGGATGTGAGCGCCGGATCCATGGACGTGACGGTGCCGGCAGGGCGCTATGCGCTCGAGAAGAACTCGTCGGCGGGCACCATCGACGCGCGCCTCCAGGAGGATTCGTCCTCGACCCACCGCATCGATGCGCGCCTGTCCGCGGGCAGCATCACCCTGCGCGAAGGCAGCTGAACGCCGTCGAGCTCCGCTCGATTTCGCGATCGTGTCAACGTCCGGTAAAGTCTTGGAGGTTGATACGGGGCTATAGCTCAGGCGGTTAGAGCGCTTCACTGATAATGAAGAGGTCCCAGGTTCAAGTCCTGGTAGCCCCACCGACATGTGAGCGGATCCGAGAAATTGGATCCGCTCATTCGGTCGAAACCCGTCGAACATCGACACGGGGCCTTAGCTCAGTTGGTAGAGCGCCTGCTTTGCAAGCAGGATGTCAGGAGTTCGAATCTCCTAGGCTCCACAACACGAAACGGATCCGGTCCCACCGGATCCGTTTCTTCGTCTCCACCACGGACGGGGTCATCTCGTCGAGTGTCCTGGAATACGGGCAGGTGCCGGTGGGTTACACGACCGCCTCGGCGAGGGCCGCGACGGGCGAGAGGCGGGGCGAGCCCGCCGTGACGCGTGCCCACGATGCGGCGAGGATGTCGACAGCCTGTTCGAGCTGGCGCGGTTCGGTCGTGAACGGGATCCGCAGGTGGCGCTCCTGGCCCCCCTCGACGGCGAATCTCGGGCCGGCGCTGAGGTGCAGCCCGTGCGCGGCGGCGTCGATCACGAGCGCCGAGCTGAGCGGCGCCCCCAGTCCGGCCCAGATCGCGACGCCGCCGTGGACCTGCGGTACGGACCAGTCCGGCAGTTCGCGTCGGAGTGCGGAGGTGAGGGCGTCCCGGCCGGCACCGAGCAGCGCCGCGCGCTGCGGGAGGATCTCGTCGAGCCGGTGCACGATGCGGGTCGCGACGGCCTGCTCCAGGTCGGGCGTGCCCAGGTCGTGCGTCGGCCGGGCGGCGCGCAGGCGCCGGATCACATCGTCGGCCGCGCGGATCCAGCCGATCCGCAGTCCGCCCCAGACCGACTTGCCCAGCGATCCGACCCGGATCGTCCCGGTGCCGGCCGTACCCAGCGGACGCGCGCGCGGAAGGCCGTCGATGTCGAGGTCGGCCGTGGTCTCATCGATGAGGAGGACGCATCCGGCATCATGTGCGGAGCGTTCGAACACGGCGCGCTCCTCGAGGCTCATCGAGCGCCCTGTGGGGTTCTGGAACTCGGGCATGAGGTACGCGAGGACGGGCCTGGTTCGTGCGAACGCCTGGGCGGCGCGGTCCAGATCCCAGCCGCTCCCGGAGTCGACGGGCACGCCGACCAGCCGCGCCCCCACCCGCCGGAACGTCTCCATCGCGTGGGGGTAGCTCGGGGTTTCGATCAGCACACGGTCCGCGCGGCGCAGCAGCGTCGACGCGATGAGGTTCAGGGCTTGCTGCGCGCCGGTGGTGACCATGATCTGCGAGGGCTGCGTCGGGGTCCCCTGCCGGGCGTACCGGTTCGCGATCGCGGCGCGCAGCTCGGCGTGGCCGAGGATGTCGTAGCCCGCGCGCGAGACGAGAGCGGTGGCCGACGTCGCGGCCTCCGCGATCACCCCGGGAAGACCCGGCCAGGCGGGAGGACTCGCCTGCTGCAGGTCGATGCCCTCGCGGTCGAACCAGCGAGCGGCGTTGGTGCGCCCGAGCGGGCGGGTCACACTGCCGGATCCCTGCCGGCTGACGATGTGACCGGTGCTGCGCAGCGCGCGGTAAGCGGCGGCCACCGTCGTGCGGCTCACTCCGAGCGCCGCGGCGAGCTCGCGTTCGGCCGGAAGCGCCGTCTCGGGGGCGATCCTGTTGTCGAGGCACAGCAGGCGGATGGCGTCGGCGAGGGCGTCGAACGCGGGTTCGCTGGTGCGCCACAGGCCGAGCAGATCGACCAGCGCGCGCGCGGAGAGCCGGGAGTCCATGAGGCCAGCCTAGGACGATTGGACTGATCTCAACAGTCCAGTTCTCCGGCATCATGGATCCATGACACGACGGGTGCTGCAGTTGGTGATCGGACTTGTGCTCTACGGCGTCGGAGACGGGCTCATGATCACCGCCGGTCTCGGCGTGGACCCCTGGACCGTGTTCGCCCAGGGCCTGGCTCAGCGCACCGGGATCGGCGTGGGCTGGATCACCAACATCGTCGGACTCCTCGTGCTGCTGCTGTGGATTCCGCTGCGACAGAAGCCGGGCATCGGCACGCTTCTCAACGTCCTTCTCGTGGGCACCGCGATCCAGGCCACGGTGACAGTCCTGCCGCCGGCGCACGGCCTGCTCATGCAGATCCTCCTGCTCATCGGCGGGGTGCTCGCGGTCGCCCTCGCGAGCGGGCTGTACATCGGTGCGCACTTCGGGCCCGGGCCGCGCGACGGTCTGATGACCGGGATGAACTCCCGCCTCGGCTGGCCGATCTGGGTCTCCCGTCTCACTGTGGAGCTCACGGTGCTCGCGGTCGGCTGGCTGCTCGGCGGAACCGTGGGCGTCGGCACGGTGGTCTTCGCCCTCGGAATCGGCCCGCTCGTGCACATCGCCATGCCGTTGCTCGACACGAGGCGCACGGGCCGCGGAGGTGGCGGGGTGCCGGAGGGGCGGACGCTGCCCCCCGAGGACGCGGGGCTCGTCCGACGACTCACGCGGCGCGCCGGTGTCGTGAGCTACGACGACGAGCGCGCTCGCGGTGACCTGCGCGCGGCGCGCGACCGCAGGGACTGGTGAGCGACCGCACAGGTCGGGCCTGCATGATGGGAGCATGGCGACAAGACGGGGAGTGTGGTCGTTCGCGATCGCTGCGGTGACCCTGGCGGCCGCCTTCCTGGCGACGTACGTCTTCTTCGTGCGCACCTACATCGGGCAGATCGTCGACGAGCGGGCGTTCGTGGGGGCGTCCTCGCAGCATGACACCGTCTTCCGCCTGACGGGCATGGTGCTCGGGAACGTGCCGACCATCGCGATCGGCGGGGGGATCCTGCTGACGCTCGTCATCGGCCTCGTGACGCGACGCTTCCGGCATCTGGTGGTCGCCCTGGCCGTCGGCACGATCGCGGTGATCGCGGCCGAACTCGCCAAGCACGTGTTCCTGGTGCGCGCCGAGACCGGAGCCACCGACCTGCTGGACAACTCATTCCCATCTGGGCATGCGACCGTCGCGGCCGCCGCAGCGTTCGCCGTCTTCGTCGTGAGCCCGCCGCGCTGGCGCCCGCTCGCGGCCGTGCTGGGGGGAGCATTCGCTGTACTCACCGGCATTCTGCTCGTGATCCAGCAGTGGCATCGGCCGAGCGACGTGGTGGCGGCTTTCATGCTCGTTGCGGCATGCGGCTGCCTGGGTGGCATCGCGCTGCTGCTCTGGCGCGTGCCGGAGGCCGTGCCGCCGGCGCGGACCCTGCCCGCGCTGTGGTGGATCGCGGGGGCGAGCGCCTTCGCCTCGGCCGTCGCCTTCGTCATCATCTTCATCACGGTGGAGAACCACGGCAGCCACCTGCAGATCGCCTACGCCGGTGGGGGCGCCGCGATCCTCGCCGTGGGGTGCGCATTCGCCGCAGCCGGGAATGCGCTTTTCCGGCGGATTTCCTGAGGCGGATCCGCCATCCGCGGATGGTGATTCCCGGGTCCGTGAGCGAGCCTCCGGTATATCGGTGCGTGCTTTCCCGCGGTCACCGCGATCGGATCCGTGACGCCCGAGAAAACCACTGGTGAACAGCCGGTATCGCCGCTCGTGATCCGGTCGGGACGCGGTGCGCAGGACGATTTCCGCATTCGCCGAGTAATCCACATGTGGATGAACCTGTTAATAGATTTCGGCTCTGCGGGGATTGTCATTCCCGGTGGAGAGGATCGCCGCGGATACGCCATCCGGAGACCGGTGTCGAAGCCCCGGCCGCGGGCCGACGGGATTGCGCCGAAGGCCGGTGTCGGGTCCATACTCGTCGTCATGCCTTCCACCCTCATCCTCGACGGACTGCGCTTCGCCATGGTGTCCTCGACCGCCAGCGAGGTCGATCCCGAGGCCCCGACGACCTTCGACTATCACCAGGACGGCCGGCTGATCTGGGGCGAGTACACCGGGGACACCGTCACCGAGGGGCGCTTCGTCGGCGAGATCGCGGGTGCCGAGGTGCGGGTCTCGTTCGCCCACGCGCTCGTGAGCGACGGCACGGTCGTGCGCGGGGACGCGGTCAGCCGCGCCGAGCAGGAGGACGACGGCCGGATCCGCCTCATCGAGGACTTCGCCGTGGACGGCGTCGACCACGTGAGCGTCTGCCTGCAGGTCTGAGCGCCGCGGTCGCCGGTGAGGGCACCGCGTTTCGTCTCGGGCGGCTTCGCCGTCCTCGCTCAACGACCCTGGGGGTGACGGTCAGACCCGCGTCCCGCGGCTGCCATCGGTGCGGGTGAAGCGCATCAGTCCGCTGTCGACGCCGATCGCCGCGCGCTCGGGGATCTCGTCCGGGAGCACGAACGGCCGGCGGAAGACCTCGCCCATGACGATCGCCGTCTCGACCTTGGTCACCTCGGGGCGGTCGGCGATCGTGCCGATCACGAGCGACTGCATCCGCTCCATGTCGATGCTGCGGACGAGGAGCATCACATCGTGCTCCCCGGTCATCACCATCGCCGATTCCACGTCGGGCATCTCCCCGATCGCCTGCAGGAACGAGCTCCAGGACTGGGGCTGGATCGTGCAGAACACGAGCGCGCTCACCCCGAGGCCGAGTCGTGTCGTGTCGACCTCGGCGGTGTATCCCGTGATGATCCCGGCGCGGGTCAGCGACTCCACGCGGGAGTACGCGCTGGCCCGGGAGATCCCGACCTCCTGCGCGAGCGCGGCGATCGAGATCCGGCCGTTGCGACGCAGTGCCCGGAGGATGTCGTAGGCGATTTCGTCGATCACGGGCGCGGATCGTCCAGAGACAGAGGGCTGATCGTCGCTCATGGTGGACATATTGCCGTAGTGACGCAAGCGTGACAATGGATTGCTCGAAATCAAGCCATTCGGTCGGATATAGTGCCGGGAAACCCGACCTGGTCATCTGACCTGTCCATCTTCAAGGAGGAAGCCCGTGGCCCGTTCCTATCGCCACGTCGCCGCAGCACTCATCGCTGCGGCCGCCATCGCGCTCGCCGGCTGCTCGGGAGGCAACTCCGCGAACAGCAGCTCCAGCGGTTCCTCCTCGGGCGGCACGCTCGTGGTCGACACCGCGTTCTCGCTCGAGACCGGTGACCCCGGCCGCAACTACGTGCCGACCGGCAACATGGTGCTGCACGCCGTGTACGACACGCTGCTGACGTTCCAGGGCGCCGATTCGACCACCCCGAAGCCGGATCTCGCGACCATGAAGCAGAACTCGGACGCCACCGAGTTCACCTTCACGATCCAGGACGGACGCACCTTCTCCGACGGCACCCCCGTCACCGCCGATGACGTCGTGTTCTCGCTCGACCGCGTCGCCGGGATCACCGACTCCAAGGCGAACTTCCTGATGACCGGGATCACCGTCGCCAAGGTCGACGACAAGACGGTCACGCTGTCCACGAAGACCCCGTCGCTGCAGCTGCCCGCGATCGTCACCAACCCGTCGCTCGCGATCCTCAACTCGAAGCTCGTGAAGAAGAACGGCGGCACCACCGACGACAAGGACGCGGCGAAGACCTGGCTCGACGCCAACTCGGCCGGATCCGGCCCGTACAAGCTGCAGTCGCTCGACCTCACCTCGCAGGTCGTGCTCGTCAAGAACGACAAGTACGACGGCGAGGACAAGCCGGCCTACGACAAGATCGTCGTGCGCAACATCTCGCAGTCCTCCACGCAGCTGACCAACCTCAAGGGCGGCGACTCGAACGTGGCGGTCGACCTCTCCGGAGACCAGGTCAAGAACCTCGGCGACGGCTTCACGGTGAACTCGGCGCCCTCTGCCGAGACCCTGTTCCTTCTCATCAACCAGGACAAGAACGTGGGCGGCGTGACCGCGAACCCGAAGTTCGCCGAGGCCGTGCGTTACGCGCTCGACTACGACAAGCTGCTCGAGCTGGCCGGCGCCGGATCCGAGCAGGCCACCGGCGTCATCCCGCCGATGTTCCCGGGTGCCAACAAGACCGGCGTGAAGCAGGATCTCGACAAGGCCAAGGCCGCCCTCGCCGCCTCCGGCTACGCCGGCCAGGAGGTCAAGCTGCAGTTCCCGAACGACAACCCGGTCGGCGGCGTGGAGTTCACGCCGGTCGCCGAGCGCGTGCAGGAGCAGCTCAAGGCCGCCGGCATCAACGCGACCCTCGCCCCGGCGCCGTTCGCGACCGAGGTGCAGCCGTACGTCAAGGCGCAGGAGGCGTTCTCGCTCTGGTACTGGGGCCCCGACTACGCCGACACCTCGTCGTTCCTGCCGTTCGGACCGGGTCAGAAGGTCGGTCTGCGCGCCGGCTGGACCGCCGAGGCCGACACATCGATCGCCGACCTGGTGACCAAGGCGCAGAACGCGACCAGCGTCGACGCGCGCAACACCGCGTTCAGCGACTACGCGAAGGCGATGCAGGAGTCCGGCCCGTTCGTGCCGCTGATCGTGCCCGGCATCAACCTCGCCAGCTCCACCAAGGTGGCCGGTCTCGAGTACAACGTGACCTGGACCCTCGACCTGCGGACGCTGCACCCCGCGAAGTAAGCCCTGCGGGGGCCGGAGCCAGAGGTTCCGGCCCCCGCAGCACCACGCCCTCTCCGCCACGTAGACCCGGAAGCGCCCCTGTGTCCGAGACCCAAGTCATCGCCACCCGCAAGACGAGGCAGGCCCAGCACACGCTGCTGCGGTTCCTCGCCCGCCGGGCCGTGACGAGCGTGATCCTGCTGTTCGGGATCGTGCTGGTCACCTTCTCCCTCACCGTGATCGTGCCCGGCGATCCGGTGCGCGCCGCCCTCGGCGAGGGGGCCGCGTCGAACCCCGCCACGGTCGAGGCGTTCCGGCAGAAGTACGGACTCGACCAGCCGGTGTGGATCCGGTTCTTCCTCTACGTCGGCAACCTGCTGCGCGGCGACCTCGGCACGTCGCTGAAGTCGGGGCAGCCGGTTTCGGCCGACCTCGCCAAGGCGGTCCCGGCCACGGCGGAGATCGCCTTCTACGCGATCATCATCAGCCTCGCCGTCGCGATCGTGCTGGGTACGCTCGCCGCCTACCGGCGTGGCAAGGTCACCGATCAGGTCGTGCGCGTGGTCACTCTGATCGGGCTCAGCATCCCGACGTTCTGGATGGCGATCCTCACCTACCAGCTGTTCTTCATGCAGCTGCACTGGGTGTCGGGATCCGGGCGGATCTCCCCCACGATCACCCCGCCGCCGCGCATCACCGGCTTCTACACGATCGACTACCTGCTGAACGGCGACTCGGTCGGGTTCTTCGACGCGACCAGCCACCTGGCCCTGCCGGTGCTCGTGCTCAGCCTGTTCACGATCGCGACCCTCACCCGGTTCGTGCGCACCTCGGTGCTCGAGGTGCTCGACATGGACTACGCGCGTGCGGCGCGGGCGAAGGGACTGCGCGGACGCCGGGTCGTCGTCGGTTACGTGCTGCGAGGAGCGGCGCTGCCGATCCTCACGCTCGTCGGCATCGCCTTCGGCAGCCTGCTCTCCGGCACCGTTCTCGTCGAGGCGGTGTTCGCCTGGCCGGGCCTGGGCACCTACGCCTACAACGCGTCGAAGAACCTCGACCTGCTCGCGGTGACCGGCGTCGGCCTCGTGGTCGGCGTCATCTACCTCGTCATCAACCTCGTCGTCGACGTGCTCTACGGCGTCCTGGATCCGCGAGTGAGGCTGTCATGAATCTCGTCATCCCCGAGAAGATCGCCCCGAAGCGCCGCCGCCCCTGGCTGCCGCGCGCCTGGCGCACACCCCTGGCCGTGGTCGGCACCGTGATCGCGCTGATGTGGATCGTGATCGCGATCCTCGCCCCGTGGATCGCCCCGCACGACCCGCTCGCGCAGGACCTCCCCCGGCTCGCCGCCCCCAGCGGGGAGGCGATCATGGGCACCGACGTGAACGGCCGCGACGTGTTCTCGCGCCTGCTCCTGGGCGCTCAGGCGACCATCCCGCTCGCGCTCATGCTCGTCGTCTGCGCGATGATCGTCGGAACCACCGTCGGCGCGGTCGCGGGATACCTCGGCGGCTGGTTCGACGAGGTGCTCATGCGCATCACCGACATGGTGATGGCGTTCCCGACCGTGATCCTCGCGATGGTCATCGCCGCCTCCCTCGGCCCGTCCATCATGAACGCGGTGATCGCCGGCATCATCGTGGCCTGGCCGCCCTACGCCCGCATCACGCGGTCGCTCGTACTCGGCCTGCGCACGCAGAACTACGTGATCGCCGGACGCCTGCTCGGATCCTCGCCGCTGCGCTCCCTCCTCCGGGACGTGCTGCCGAACATCGCCGGACCCGTGCTCGTGCTGGCCTCGCTCGACATCGGCACCGCGATCCTGCTGCTCTCGGGCCTGTCCTTCCTCGGTCTCGGTGCCCAGCCGCCGACGCCGGAATGGGGCACGATGATCGCCGCGGCGATGCAGAACACCTCGGCCTGGTGGCTCGGCCTGTTCCCGGGCCTCGCGATCCTCAGCATCGTGATGGCCTTCAACTTCATCGGCGATTCGCTGCGCGACGCCCTCGACCCGCTCGCCGCGCGCGAGCGCGAGGCGGAGTCGCCCACCGCGGTCTCCGCCGCCGCTGCGGAGGTGACCCCATGACCGCGCTCGCGATCCGCGACCTGCGCGTCGAGCTCGGCCAGAGCAAGAAGCAGCGCACCGAGGTCGTCAAGGGCATCTCGCTCGACCTCGTGCCGGGACGCATCCAGGGCCTCGCCGGGGAATCCGGATCCGGCAAGAGCATGACGGCCATGGCGATCCTCGGTCTGCTGCCTGCCGGCGGCACCGCATCGGGATCCATCGTCCTCGGGGGCACGGGCGGATCGGAGGTCGAGCTCGTCGGCATGAAGGGCAAAGCCTACCGGAGCGTGCGCGGCAAGCGCATCGGCATGGTCTTCCAGGATCCGTCCGCCAGCCTGCACCCGCAGATCACGGTCGGCTCCCAGCTCGCGGACGGGATCCGCACGCATCTCGGACTTTCCCGCGCCGAGGCAAGGAAGCGTGCATCGGAGCTGCTCGCGCTGGTGCGCGTGCCGAACCCGGAGGAGGCGCTGCAGAAGTACCCGCATCAGTTCTCCGGCGGGCAGCGGCAGCGCATCGCGATCGCGATCGCCCTGGCTTGCGAGCCCGAGGTGCTGCTCGCGGACGAGCCGACCACCGCGCTCGATGTGACGGTGCAGGCGGGGATCCTGCACCTGCTGCGCGACCTGGCGACCGAGCGCGACCTCGCCGTGATGCTCGTCACCCACGACCTCGGTGTGATGAGCGCCATCGCCGACGAGGTCGCCGTGATGCGCGGCGGGCTGATCGTCGAATCCGGCTCCCGGCAGCAGGTCTTCCAGGATCCGCAGCATCCGTACACGCGTGAGCTGCTGGAAGCGATGCCCGACGCGCAGGACTCCCTCGTCGATGCGCCTGCGGAGAACCCGACCAACGACGCCGACGCCACGGAGGAGAACCGATGACCGCTCAGAAGCCGGTCCTGCACGTCGACTCCCTGGTCGTCGAATACGGCGGTCGCGCCGCGTTCCGCGCGGTGGACGGCGTCTCCTTCGACATCGCGGCCGGTGAGGTGCTCGCGCTGGTCGGCGAGAGCGGCTGCGGCAAGTCGTCGACGGCGCGCGCCGTGATTGGCATGGAGAAGCCGCGTGCGGGCGAGGTGCTCTATCGCGACCGTCCCGTGCAGCCGCTCGGCATGCGCACGCGCCCGGCCGAGCTCACGGCGATCCAGATGGTCTTCCAGGATCCGAACTCCTCGCTGAACCCGCGCATCCGCGTGGCTCAGCAGATCGCGGAGGGATCCCGGGCGGCCCGCGCCCGCGGCGTCGACACCGAGGCGCCGTCGCACTGGCTGAAAGCGGTGGGCCTCTCTCCCACTCTCGAGAACCGCTACCCGTATCAGCTCTCCGGCGGACAGCGGCAGCGCGTCGCGATCGCGCGTGCGCTCGCCGCGAAGCCCGACCTGATCGTCGCCGACGAGCCGATCTCCGCACTCGACGCCTCTGCCCAGGCCTCGGTCGCCGGCATGATGCGCGAGCTGTGCGTGGCCTCGGGCGCGGCGATGCTGTTCATCTCGCACGACCTCTCCGTGGTCCGGCTCATGGCAGACCGCGTCGCCGTCATGTACCGCGGCCGGATCGTCGAGTCGGGCGCGACGCCCGTGGTGTGGGCCAATCCGGTGCACCCTTACACCGAGGCGCTGCTCGACGCGATCCCGCACCCCGACGGCGAGGGCGTGCTGCCGGCGGCCCCGGCCTCGGAGGCCCCGTCGTCCTGGCGCATCGAGATCCCCGAGGCGCTCGACCGCGTGCGCTGACCACGTTGCAGACTTCCCGGTGCGGGCCCGCCCCCCGCGCTCGCACCGGGAGACCCACGGGCGGACGGTCGTTGAGCCGGGGTTCCGCCCCCCCGGGGTCGTTGAGCGAGGACGCCGAAGGCGACCGAGACGAAACGCAGCGCTCTCGCGATGTCACCGCGTTTCGTCTCGCTCCTCGCTGCGCTCGGGGCTCGCTCAACGACCCCGAAGGGGCGGGTGACGGCTCAGGCTCCGGCGGGGGTCAGCTCGTGCGGGGTCGTGTTCAGGTTCACGCAGCCGTCGGCGGTGACGACCACGATGTCCTCGATGCGGGATCCCCAGGCGCCGGGGAAGTAGATGCCGGGCTCGATGCTGAACGCCATGCCCTCCCGTAGCGGCAGCGCGTTGCCGGGTGCGATGTACGGCTCCTCATGCGTCGTGACGCCGATGCCGTGCCCGGTGCGGTGCAGGAACGCCTCGCCCAGACCTTCGGCGGCGAGCACGTCGCGGGCGGCGGCATCGACCTGCTCCGCGGTGACGCCGGGACGCACCGCGTCGACGGCCGCCTGCTGGGCGCGCACCAGCACGGCGATCCGCCGGGCGACCTCCGGATCCGGTTCGCCGACCGCGTAGGTGCGCGTGCTGTCGGAGTTGTAGCCGGCCGGCACGGCGCCGCCGATGTCCACGACCACGACATCGCCGTCCTGGATCACCCGGTCCGACACCTCGTGGTGCGGATCGGCGCCGTTGGGCCCGGATGCGACGATCACGAACTCGACCGTGCGGTGGCCCTCCTCCACGATCGCCGCGGCGATGTCGGCGCCGACCTCGCGCTCGGTACGGCCGGCGCGGAGCAGGGCCGGAACACGACGGTGCACCGCGTCGATCGCCTCTCCGGCGCGGCGCAGTTCGGCGATCTCGGCGGCGTCCTTGATCATGCGGCTCTCGCGGAGCACGGGCGTCGCGAGCTCGGGCCGCGCGTCCAGGCGCTCGGTCAGCGGGATCACATGCAGCGCCGGCAGGGCGTCCGCGACGCCGAAACGCGAGACCGCGCCGCTCATCGCAGCCGTCACCAGCGCGTAGGGATCCTCGCCGTCCACCCAGTCCGACACGGCGATCCCGAGCGCGCCGACGGCCGTGTCGCGCACCTTCGCGAGCTCCATCCGCGGGACGACGACCGTCGGATCCCCCACCGCCGGGATCACCAGAGCGGTCAGTCGTTCGATCGTGTCCCCCTCGACGCCCGCGAGATAGGTCAGGTCAGGACCGGCCCCGACGACGATCGCGTCGAGACCCGCCTCGGCGGTCAGGGCGCGGGCGCGGTCGAGGCGGGCGGCGTACACGGAGGCGGGGAAAGGGGTGCTCACCCCTCCACGCTACGTCCGCCCTGGCAGCCGCGCCAGCGGTGCGGGGAGACATATTCCGAGATCGAGATGAACCGTCGCGTCCTCCGCGAACAGCGCGGGATTCGTCTTCTCCGAGCGAGTCCTGCGCCGTGCGCGGTGGACGATTCGCGCTCAGCTCAGCGTGATGCCCGACTCCTCGAGGCGCGCACGCACGCGTTCCACGTCGTCGTCGCCGGGGAGCTCGCCGAGCACCTTCATCATGAGCACCTGCGCGTCGACGAGCGAGATCTCCGGATCCGCCCCGCTCTGCGCGGCGACCGCCTCGCACACCTCCTGCACCTCGTCGTCGGTGAGGCGCCGGCGCAGCAGCGCAAGGATCGGCACGCGGTCCTGGGCGGGGATGCCCTCGGGATAGCCCGCACCCAGCCACCGCAGGGCCTGTGCGATCGGGTTCTGCTCGTCGGACACGGGCCGGTCGGTCGCCGTGTCGGAGCCGGGGGATCCGTGCGCGCCGGCAGCGGCCTCCGCGAGGATCGTCCGATCGCCGACGATGCGCTGCGCCTTGGTGCTCAGCGGCACTCCGCGGTCGGCGAGCAGCATCGCGACGCGGCGCACCTCGTCGTCGCCGGGGGTCGCCGAGGTCACGCCGGCGATCGCGGTGCGGATCTGCGAGACCCGCACCGGGTCGGTCTCCTGCTGGGCGAGCGCGGTGACGACCGCCGTGAGCTCCTCCGCGGTGAGTGTGCGCCGGAGCAGCGCCAGCAGCGGCGTGTAGTCCTTGGGCGGCACGCCCTCCGGATATCCCGCACGCAGCCAGTCGAGCACGCGGCTGAGGACGTTGCCGTTCACTTCCCGACTCCGAACAGCGAGATGCCGAAGTAGTGGTAGATGCTCAGCCGGGTGATGAAGAGGACTCCCGCGAGCACGACCGCGATCACGAGCGCGAACAGGATCCACCCCGCCGCGGTCAGCAGCGGCCGACGCGTGCCGGGTGCCTCGCCGTCCACCTCACCGGTTCCGGCGGACTGCAGGCGCATCCCGATCGCGAACAGGGCGGGCAGTCCCGCGCCGAACAGCAGGCCGACCAGCAGCACGCGGCCGGCCGAGAGCGCCATCTGCGCGATGTCGAAGTTCATCTCATCCCTCCTTCGGTTCAGGCCGTCGCGCCCTGCGCGGCGGAGTTCGGCGCGAGCGATCCGTCCCACTCGGCGTTGACATTGTGGTGGTCGACCTTCTGTCGGCGGCTGCGCAGGTACATCAGCGCGGCGGCCGCGAGCAGCAGCAGGAACACGGTGATCGCACCGGCGAGCCCGCCGATGCTGTGCGCGAGGAAGAAGCAGAGGGCGCCCACGACCCCGGCCGCGGGCATGGTGATCAACCACGCGGTGACCATGCGGCCGGCGATGCCCCAGCGCACCTGCGCGCCCGGGCGACCCACGCCGGATCCGAGGATCGAGCCCGTGGCCACGTGCGTGGTGGACAGCGCCATGCCCATCGAGCTCGAGGTGAGGATGATCGCGGCGGAGGAGGCCTCGGCGGCGAGACCCTGCGGCGACTCGATCTCGACGAGTCCCTTGCCGAGGGTGCGGATGATCCGCCAGCCGCCGAGGTATGTGCCGAGGGCGATGGCCGCACCGCACGTGACGATGATCCAGATCGGCAGGCCTTCGTTCAGGATCTGATCTCCGGTGAGCGTGCCGTGCGCGATGAGCGCGAGTGCGATCACGCCCATCGTCTTCTGCGCGTCGCCGGTGCCGTGCGCGAGGGAGACGAGCGACGCGGTGCCGATCTGACCCCAGCGGAACCCGGCCTCGCGATGCTTGGCGTGCACGGTGCGGGTGAGGCGATAGACGAGCCAGGTGCCGATGGCGGCGACGACGCCCGCGATCAGCGGGGAGAGCACGGCGGGGACGATGATCTTGCCGACGATGCCGGCCCAGTTGACGGTGGCGGCGCCCGCGATGCCTGCGCCGATGAGACCGCCGAAGAGGGCGTGCGACGAGCTCGACGGCAGCCCAAGCAGCCAGGTGAGCAGGTTCCACAGGATGCCGCCCACGAGGCCCGCGAAGATGATGATCATCGCGGACTCGGGGTTCAGGCCGGGCACGAGGTCTCCGCTCGGGCCCTGGATCGTGAGCACGTCCTTGGTGATGGTCGCGGCGACCTCGACCGACAGGAACGCGCCGACCAGGTTCAGGATCGCCGACAGCGCCACGGCGACCTTGGGCTTCAGCGCCCCGGTGGCGATGGACGTCGCCATCGCGTTGCCGGTGTCGTGGAATCCGTTGGTGAAGTCGAACCCGAGTGCGGTCACGACCACGAGGACGAGGATCATCACTTCGGCGCTCATGGTCGTCAGCATTCCGGTCCCCGGAAGAGCGAACAGCCCCTTTCGCGCACTCGACCGCGAGAGTTCACCCGGCGTTAAGAGCGGCCCGTCCGCGGCCCATCACGCGAGGTCCTCATCCGCCGCATAGCCGCCGGGCGTAGCGTCGTCGCGGCCCACCGCCGCTGCACCGCACCGCCCGCCGCGCGGTGCGGCCCCCACCGCCCTCACGAGACACGGAGTCGCCACGCCGTCCATCCCCGTCTTCCTCAGCACCTGGAGCCTGGATCCCACCGCGCTCGCGGTGCTGATCGTCGCGGCCGGGCTCTACCTCGGCGGGGTCCTCGTCCTGCGCCGGCGCGGTCACCGGTGGCCGTTGCGGCTGACCCTCATGTACCTGGTGCTCGGGCTCGGCTCGTACGCCTGGGTGTCGTTCGGATTCCTCGGCACGTGGAGCACCGAGCTCCGCTGGGCGTTCACGACGCGGATCGCACTGCTGCTGTTCGTCGTGCCGATGCTGGTGACGTTCGGCCGGCCCGTATCGCTGGCCCGGACGGTACTGTCCGCGCGGCCCCGCGCCCGCATGAACGGCTTCCTGAGGTCGTGGCTCGCGAAGTTCTTCGGCAACGCGATCATGGCCCCGGTGTTCACATGCCTGGTGTTCGCCGTGTTCTTCACGCCGCTGTCGGCGATGCTGCGGTTCTCCCCGGCGGCGGAGGGGGCGATCTCGGCGATCGTGCCGCTGCTGGGCCTGCTGATGGTGCTGCCGATGGCAGCGCACACCGTGGCGCGCACCAGCCTGTTCATCGTCGCCGAGTTCATGTTCGCGTTCGTGGAGCTGGTGCTCGACGCGATCCCGGGCGTGCTGCTGCGCCTGGGCACGGTCGTGTTCGATCACGCCGGGGGGTGGCCCGGGGCGCTGCCGCTGTGGTTCCCGAACCCGCTGCGCGATCAGCAGCTTTCGGGCGACCTCCTGTGGTTCATCGCCGAGATCGTCGACGTGCCGATCCTCGTGATCCTCATGATGCGCTGGATCCGGACGGACAAACGCGAGTCGCGCACCATGGACGAGCTCAGCGACGAGGACATGGCCGAGCTCACCGCCGCGCACCTGCGCGGCGAGTGACGGATCCGGATCCGTCACTCCGCGGGGCTGCGATGCGGACGCGCTCGCCGAGGAAGGCGAGGTCGGCGGGCGTGAGGGTGGTCACCGCGTAGGCGACGGGCCACACCGTGCCGTCGTCGAGCTGCGCCGGCCACTCGAACTCGAACGTGGCATAGCGCACCTTGAACTTCGCCTTGGGCTTGAAGAAGCACACCGTCTTGCCGGCGGCGTTGGCCCACGCGGGCATCCCGTAGTACGTCTTCGGCACCAGGTGCGGCGCGTTCTCCGCGACGAGGCGGTGCAGGGCGGTGGCGAGCGATGCGTCCTCCTCGTCCATCTCCGCGATCTTGGCCAGCACGTCGGCCTCTCCGGCGGCCCGAAGCTCTTCTGGGCTCACCTTCTTGCGGGCGGCGCGCGTGCGGCTCTCCTTGGCGGCCTCCTTGACGGCGGCACGCTCGAAGTCGGTCAGCACGGGGGCGGTGTTGTCGGTCATGGCATCCTCCTGTCGACGCCCCGTGGATCCGGGGGACTTCCTTCAGCGTACGAAGGCGTGCCGACCGGCGCTTCTTCAGAACTGATCGATCCGAGACGTGTGCGGGCACCCGGAGACCGCGCGCGCCGGGGACCTGCCACGATGGCGTCATGACGATGCTGTTCACGGGCCGGATCCGACCGCTCTCCCCCTCCGCCGACGATCTCGTCGAAGCGCTGCTCGTCGACGGCGACGGACGCATCGTCGCCGTCGGCGCGACGGACGACCTCCTCGCCCTGGATCCGTCGGCCGAGCGCGTGGCCCTGGACGGCTGGGTCATGCCGGGGCTCATCGAGCCGCACGGGCACCCCGGCACCGCCGCGGTGCTGCTCTCCGACCGCGTGCTGGATCTGCGGCCCGTGGTCGTGCCGGACGCGGAGGGCGTGATGTCCGCGCTGCGGACCGTCATCGCCGCCTCCGCGGGCGCGCCGGTCTACGCGAACGGGTGGGATGCCCTGCTGCAGCGCGGCCTGCCCGACCCCGACATGCGCCTCCTCGACGGGCTCGCCGGATCCACACCGCTCGTCATCGTGCACAATTCCGGGCACTCGGCGTACTTCAACGCCGCCGCGGCGGTCGCCGCGGGGCTGGATCGGTCTACGCCCGACCCGGCCGGCGCCTCGTTCGGGCGCACGGCGGACGGCGAGCTGAACGGCGTCGCGCTCGAGGCGGGGGCCGTGGAACGGGTGGCCGCGCCGCTGCTGCAGGCGGCGCAGGCCGACATCGTAGAGCTGCTCGGCGCGCACTTCGCCGACCTCTCCCGCCGTGGGATCACCACCATCTCCGACCTCAGCTGGAACCCGGCGCTGAACCCGGCCGTCGACGCGCTCCGCGCGGCCGGGCGGATGCCGCTCCGACTGCGCTGGTACGAGATGTCCCGTCCGGGCGGGTCTCCGGCGGCGCATCCCGCGGGAGTGCCGGGCGCCGAGGACCACGTGATCCGCCAGGTCGGGGTGAAGACCTGGACCGACGGTTCCCCGTGGATCGGCAACATCGCCACGAGCTTCCCCTATCTCGACACGACCGCGACCCGCGGGCTCGGTCTGGAACCGGGGCATCGCGGCGCCTCCAATTACAGCGCCGACGAGCTGCACGAGATCGCGCAGCCCTACGCCGCCGCGGGCTGGCAGCTCGCCTGCCACGCGCACGGGGACTTGGCGATCGACGAGACGCTCGACGTCTACGAGCGACTGATCGTGACGCACGGCCTGACCGATCACCGCTTCCGCTTGGAGCACGTGGGAGCGATGAGGCGCGATCAGTTCGAGCGCGCGTCATCGCTCGGCGTGACGGTGAGCCTGTTCGTGGATCACATCACCTACTGGGGCGAGGTGCTCGTCGACGACCTGTTCGGCCCGGAGCGCGGCGGGGCCTGGGCGGACGCGGGCGCGGCGTTCGCGGCCGGACACCGCGCGACGTTCCACAACGACGGATGGGTCACGCCCGCCGAGCCGCTGCGCAACATGGCGGTGGCGGAGACCCGGCGCACGCGCTCCGGACGGGTCATGCCCGCGGGCTCCCCGGTGTCCCGGGCGCAGGCGCTCGCCGCGCACACGGCCAACGCGGCGCGGCAGCTATTCAGCGAGCACGAGATCGGATCCCTGACTCCCGGCCTGTTCGCCGACCTGATCGTGCTGGATCGGGATCCGCTGACCGTGTCGCCCGAGGATCTCGCCGAGGCCGTGGTCCGCGAGGTGCACCTCGGCGGTCGGCGTGTGAGCTGACCGCGCCATACCGGCCGGGACGTCCTAGGGTGTGAACCATGGACATGCGCGTCGCGGCATACGCCGTCATCCTCGACGAGGACCGACGCGTGCTGCTGGCGCGCTGGACGGAGGGGCGCCGCGTGTCGTGGACGATGCCGGGCGGCGGGCTCGAGCCGGGTGAGGACCCCGAGGCCGCCGCGCGCCGTGAGGTGCGCGAGGAGACCGGGTACAAGGTGGTCGTCGAGGAGCTGCTCGGCATCCACTCCCGGGTGATCCCCGCCCGCCGCCGGGTCACGCCCGGTGCGACGGATCCGCTGCACACCCTGCGCATCGTGTACCGCGCCAGGATCACCGGCGGGAGGCTCCGCTTCGAGAAGAGCGGATCCACCGACATGGCCGCGTGGTATTCGCTCGACGAGGTCGCCGGCCTGCAGCGCGTGCGGCTCGTCGACATCGCGCTCGGCATGGCGGGCGCGAGGGCCTGAAGGTCAGCGCAGCACCTCGACCAGGGCGATCCACGAGATGACGATCGCGACGACGAGGGCGAGCAGCGACCCCGCGGCGGCGAACATCAGCCCGACGGGAAGACCCGCCAGCAGGAGCACGCCCGCAGCGGTGTACGCGATCAGCGGCAGGAAGCCCAGAGCCGCGCGGGGCACCATGCTGCCGAGCCCTGGGTCCTTCCGGAGGGCGAGCGCGGCGTGCACCTGGAAGCCCGCGGCGCCGGCCGTCGTCACCAGCACGAGCGCGCCGAACCAGAGCGGTTCGAGCGCGGGGATGAGGGCGATGCCCGAAGTGAGGATCGCGAGCACGAGGCCGGCGATGGCCGCGGCGAGTCGGGCGGTCAGCGCTTTGGCGAGGATGATCTTCTCGATGTTGACGCTCGCCGCGACGATGACCAGCCCTGCGAGGGCCGCGGTCGCGCCCAGCATCGCGACGTGGAACTCCGACCACACATCCAGCGCTTCCGTCATGCCCCGGATGCTACCCCCCGGCTCGCGCCTTACGCAGGGGCGCCGTGATCACTCCGGTTCGGAGATGTCGGACACCGTCGCGTCATAGGCGGCGATGAGGTCGTCGGCGTCCACGAACAGGCTGTAGCCGTGCGCACCCGCGCCCATCGCGATCCGCCGGCCGCGGATCGTCGCGTCGGCGAACACGGGCCAGGCGGTGGTGCTGCCGATCGGGACGATCGTGCCGCGCTCGTAGCCGGTCGCGGCCAGGGCGACGGCCGGTTCGGGGAGCTTCAGCCGGTTCGCTCCGACCAGGGCCCGCAGCTTCGGCCAGGAGATCTTGCGCCCGCCGGGGATCAGTGCGAACAGGAAGGTGTCGTCGGATCTCTTCACGACAAGGGTCTTCACGATGCCGGAGGGGTCCAGTCCGAGCAGGGCGGCGGCCTCGTGCAGGCTGTTCGCCGCGGGGCGCTCGCGGATCTCGATCTCCAGGCCGCGTGACGCCGCGGCCTCGCGCACGCGGGCGTGCAGATCCGTCGCGTCGGCGGATCCTTCGATCCCCACGCCTGGCTCCAGCCGGCGCTCCGCGCTGCCCGGAGCCTCCGAGGCGCGTGGGCCCGACTCGGGGCCCGGGCCGGCGGAGGTGCTCACGCCTCGGGGGCGTTCAGCGGGTCGTCCGCGACCCAGAGCTCGTCGTCGGCGCGCAGGGCCTGCCAGGCGGCGACGAGGACGCCCACCGCGGCGGCGGCACCGAGGATGATGGCGATCACGGAGCCGATGCCGAGGCCGCTCTTGCGCTCTGCGGGCGCCGCGACCAGGGCCCGCGGGGCGTGCGTGGTCCCAGTGCGCTTGGCGTTCGCGATGTCCCACGCGGTGAGCGCGGATCCGACCACGCCGCCGATCGCGGGGACGACCTTGTGGTCGACGACGTCGCGGGAGAAGCGCACGCCCTTGTCCACGGCGGGAACGACGCGGTGCTCGTACACGTCCTGCACGGTGGGGACGACCTGCTCGCGGCGGAAGTTGTCGAGCTGCCGGCCCGCCTCACGGGCCACGCCCGCGGCTTCGCCGACGATCACCTGCTGGGCGGCCCACAGCTTGGCGGCCTCGCTCTGCAGCTGGCGGAGTTCCTTCTGACGCTTGCGGCTCAGGCTCACGATGCCCTCCCAATCGAAACGGGGTTCGGACTCCCCATCTTGCCAGACAAGCCCCTGAGTGGCGGGTGTGCGCCCGAGAAGTTCCCGGCGGAATCAGAGACTGCCGGGGATCCGATGCGAGAATGGACCCATGCCTCACGCCACTCACGTCGCCACGCTGCACACCAACCACGGAGACATCGTCGTCAACCTCTACGGTGACCACGCTCCCCGCACGGTGAAGAACTTCGTCGAGCTCTCCGACGGCACCGGATCCTGGACGCACCCGGCCACCGGCAAGCCCGGCGAGGGCCCGCTGTACAAGGACGTCATCTTCCACCGCATCATCCCGAACTTCATGATCCAGGGCGGTGACCCGCTCGGGCAGGGCGTCGGCGGACCCGGCTACAACTTCAACGACGAGATCCACGGCGAGCTGAACTTCAACGAGCCCTACATCCTGGCCATGGCCAACGCCGGCCTGCGCCGCAACGCCATCACCGGCCAGGTCGAGGGCACCAACGGATCGCAGTTCTTCATCACGACCGACCCGACCCCGTGGCTGCAGGGCAAGCACACGATCTTCGGCGAGGTCGCCGACGACGCGTCCAAGGCCGTCGTGGACGAGATCGCCGCGGTGCGCACCGGTGCGGGCGACCGTCCGGTCGAGGACGTGGTGCTCCAGTCCGTCGACATCGTCGCGAACTGACCCCGCGAGCGGACTCCGGAGCGCACGGATGACGACTTCGGAGTTCCACGCGAATCCCGACAACTTCTGCTACCGGCATCCCGGACGGCAGAGCTTCGTGCTCTGCCAGCGGTGCATGCGGACGATCTGCCCCGAGTGCCAGACGCAGGCCCCCGTCGGCGTGATCTGCCCGGAGTGCATGCAGGAGCAGCGTCGCAGCCAGACCCCGGCCCAGCGCCGCGCCAACCGGCGCTGGGGCGCGCGGTCGATGACCGCCGTCGGCGGGCGTCCGATCGTCACGTACTGGATCCTCGCCATCACCTCGGCGGTGAGTCTGCTGCAGTTGCTTCCCGGGATCGGCGGACCGATCACCGGGGCGCTGCAGTTCGCAGGCGCCTACCTCTATCCGTCGCTGTCGGGACTGCCGTTCGAGCCGTGGCGCATGCTGACCGCGCTGCTCGTGCACGGTGGCTTCATCCACCTCGGCCTGAACATGCTGGCGCTGTGGATGGTCGGGCAGCAGCTCGAGCCGCTGCTGGGTCGTGCGAAGTTCCTCACGCTGTATCTTGTGAGCGGCCTCGGCGGATCCGTCGCCATGGCCCTGATCGCTCCGGCCCAGCCCACCGTCGGAGCGTCGGGAGCGATCTTCGGGCTGTTCGTCGCCCTGATCGTGATCGGCCGACACCTCGGCGGCAACATCATCGGCGCGCTGGTCGTGCTCGCGATCAACTTCGTGTACGGATTCATCGTGCCGGGGATCGCGTGGCAGGCGCATGTGGGCGGTGCCGTCGTCGGGGCGCTGGTGGCGCTCGTCTACGTCCGGGCGAGCGGGCGCCGCAACGCGAAGTTCTGGTGGATCGGTCTTGTCTCCGCGCTCGTCCTCGTGCTGCTCGCCGTGGTCGCCATCGTCCCTCCCCTGCTCATCACCGCCGGCCGCTGAGCGTCCGACGGGAACGGCCCTCGCCTTCGGGCGGGGGCCGTTCGTCGTCTTCCGACGGTGTGAATAACACGCGTGTAATTCTCCCCACATGGGGATAGATCTGTGGATAACTTCGGGGAAGGGGTGTGCATATCCATCCCCAGAATGTGGATAACCCGCCGGATCCGTGGACAACCCTGCGGGATTCCCGCTCCGGAATGCAGAAACGCCCCCGCGTGAGCGAGGGCGTCTCGAAGAAGAGGGCGTTGGTGTCAGCGCCAGCGCGTCGTCATCAGGAAGCCGATCAGGGCGATGCCGAGGCCGATCAGCAGGTTCCAGGACTGCAGGCCCGGGATCGGGTACTGCATCCCGGTGATGTAGAAGACCAGGATCCAGGCCAGGCCCAGCAGCATGAAGCCGACCATGACCGGCTTGAACCACACGGCGTTGGGTGCGGCTTCGCCGTCGACCTTCGGGGTGGCGGCTTCTTCGGGCTTGCGGGATCGTGCCATGGCCACAGTCTACCCAACGTGCCGCGTCGCACATCAGGGCGTGGGCTCGAGGAAAGCTCACCTCGGTAGGATCGCGGGATGACCGACGCCTCGCGAGCCGCCGCACGTCGTGCCGGCCGGAGCGGACGGCCCCGCCGCCGCGCCACGGTGACGAGCGTGCTCGGCGAACTGCTGCTCACCGCCGGTGTCGTGGTGCTGCTGTACGTGGCGTGGCAGATGTGGATCGGCGACGTCATCATGAGTGCCGCCGCGAACGACAAGGGGCAGTCGATCAGTGCGCAGTGGGCGAAGGACCCGGCCCCGGCCCTGCCGCCCGTGATCGACGACGGGAGCGGTGTCGGCGATGCGACCCCTCGGTATGAGCCGCCCGTGATGACCGCGCCGAAGGACGGGGTGCCCTGGGGCGCCCTGATGCGCGTGCCGCGCTGGGGTGCCGACTACGCCGTCACGATCGCCGGCGGAGTGACCCGGCCCGACACCCTCGACCACGGCTGGATCGGGGTCTACCCGGGGTCGGGCATGCCGGGACAGGTCGGCAACTTCTCGATGGCGGCGCATCGCACCACCTGGGGCAAGCCCTTCAACCAGCTCGACCGGCTGCGCCTGAACGACGCCATCGTGATCGAGACGGAGCAGGGCTGGTACACGTATCGGTTCCGCACGCTCGAGTACGTGACGCCGGACAGTGTCGACGTGCTGAATCCCGTTCCCCAGGAGCTGGATCCGGCCGCGGCGGGAGCCGTCGGCGGCCGGTACATCACGCTCACGGCGTGCTCGCCGCTGTACTCGCTCGCCGAGCGGATCGTCGCGTACGGGGTGTTCGAGAGCTTCCAGCCGCGGGCCCTGGGCGCCCCGGCCTCGTTGAAGGCGGTGAGCTGATGTACGGCGCTCTGTGGCGCATACTCCCTGGCGCGTGGTGGGTGCGGCTGATCATCGTGCTGGCGCTGCTGGCCGCGGTGCTGTACGCCCTGATGTTCTGGGTCTTCCCCTGGGTGAGCCCGCTGATCTCGCCTGGAGACGTCAGTATCGAGCCCGCGCCGACGCCGACCTGAGCGGATCCGGGAGGGCGCCGCGGGTCATTGACCGTTCGAGGAGCAATGTTTGTCCTGCTCCGGGCCTGAAGGGGACGAACATCGCTCCCCGAACGTCAACGGGGACCGGATCCGATCACTTGCCGGTGCAGTAGCTCAGGTCGATCGTCGACAGCACGGGCACGTCTCCGGGGGGCGCCGACATCGAGGCGACCGTCTTGGGATCCGTGGCCTTGCAGTTCGGGTTCGCCACCGGGTTCGCCGTCAGCCCCTCCTCCTGCAGCGTCTGCGTCGCCGAGTCCAGCGTCCAGCCCGTGAGGTTGTTCAACGTCACCACGCCGCTCGCCACGACGAGGTCGATGACGGTGCCGGGAGCCACCTTGGTGTCGGCCTGCACGCTCGACGACAGGACGATGTCGTGCTGGGTGCGAGGGTCGTTCTCCTGCCTGATGGAGCCGAGCTGCAGTCCCGCCTTGGTGAGAGCGTCCTTGGCCGCGGTGGCGCTGAGGCCCACCAGCTGCGGGACGGCGACGTCGGCCGCGCCGCTGGAGACGTACACGGTGACGGACTGGCCCTTGTCCATGTGGGTGCCCGCCTGGGGCTCGGTGCTGACGACCTTGCCCTTCTCGACGGTCGCATCCGACTGGTCGATGCGGATCGCGCGCAGGTCGTTCTTCGACAGCAGCGCCACGGCCGACTCGTAGGTCTGCCCGGTGACGCTGGGCACCGTGCGGGTGGCGCTCGGCACGTCGGCGGTGGGCTTGATCGCGAGCACCCAGATCAGCACCGAGGCCAGCAGCACGACCAGCAGTGCGACACCGGCCCAGATCCATGCCACCGGAGGACCCGACTGCGTGCGCGTCATGGTCGTGTCGGTGGAGAGCTGCCGGAGCGTGCGCGCGGTCTCCTGCGCGTGCCGCGGGCTCGGACCGTACAGTTCGCTGGTGAGCGAGGTCAGCTGCTTCTTCGTGGGCACCGTGCCGGTCACGGCATCGTCCAGCGCGGTGCGGAACGAGACGGCGTCGGGGAAGCGCTGGAAGGGATCCTTCGCCATCGCGCGCAGCACGACCGGATCCAGGGCGCGGATGCGCTCGAGCTCGGCGGCGGAGTGCTCCTCGTCGTGCACCTCGCTCGGCGGCAGCGGCGTCTCGCTGACGTGCTGGTAGGCGACGGCCACCGGGGATTCGCCGCGGAACGGCTGCCGCCCGGTGAGCATCTCGTACAGCACGATGCCGGCGGAGTACAGGTCCGTGCGGGCGTCGACCTGCTCGCCCTTGGCCTGCTCCGGCGAGAAGTACGCGGCGGTGCCGATGATCTGCGTGGTCTCGGCGACGGTGGATGACGAGTCCGACACGGCGCGGGCGATGCCGAAGTCCATCACCTTGACCGTGCCGTCGGGGGTGACCTTCACGTTGCCCGGCTTGATGTCGCGGTGCACGACGCCGGCGCGGTGGGAGTACTCCAGGGCCTCGAGGATCCCGTCGGCGTAGCGCACGGCGTCGGCGGTCGACACCGGTCCGCGCGCGATGATGTCCTTCAGCAGGTCGCCCGGCACGAGCTCCATCACGATGAACGGCACCGGCTCGGCGGGCGTGCCGCCGGCTTCGGGCGTGGCGTCCTCACCGGCGTCGAACACGCGCACGATCGACGGGTGCGACATGCGCGATGCGGCCTGAGCCTCCATCCGGAAGCGCGTGCGGAACGCCGCGTCACGAGCGAGATCGCGGTCGAGGATCTTGATCGCGACCTCGCGACCCAGAGTCAGGTCGTAACCCCGGTGCACATGGGCCATGCCACCACGGCCGATGAGGTCATCGACGCGGTACCGACCCGCCATCACACGCGTGATCGTCGCCACAGAGGACCCCCCTCGTTCTCTCGTTCGTACTGCTCGGCCGGCGTCAGGGCGTCGGTGCCGGAGTGACCGGGCCGGTGCCCGGCAGGATCGGATCCGCCATCTGCGGCGACGGACCGCTCTCGCGCTTGCTGTCCCCGCACAGCGCGATGTACGTGGCGGTGACCTGAGCCCCGGGCTGGTTCGCGATCGAGACCTCCGCGTTCAGCGTGCCGGCGTCGAACGTCTTCTGGGATCCGTCGCCGACGAAGGTCGCGTTGGTGAGGGTCACCACGTAGCCCGACACGTTGCCCGTACCGCTCGGGCACACGAAGCCGGCCCAGCTCAGCTGCACGGTCTGACCCGCGATCGCCGGGCCGCCGAGCTTCGGAGCGGAGTCGGGAGCGCCGATCGGAGCGAGGTCGCCGTACACGGTGAGCTTGACCGAGGTGCCCTTCTTGACGTTGCCGCCGCTGGGGTCGGTGCTGTAGACCGTGCCGACCTTGTCCTGCGCCGGGGCGCTGTCGCCCGTCGAGTAGGACCCGTCGAGGCCGGCGTTCTTGAGGATCTGCACGGCCTCGTCGCCGGTCTTGCCGATGAGTCCGAGCGTGCTGAGCGCGACGGTGTCAGACGTCGGCGTCGGTGCGGGCGTCGTCTTCGTCGGTGTGACGACCGGAGCCGACGACGACGTCGACGGGCCGGGCACGGGGGCCTTCTGGTTCGACAGCAACGCCCAGACGGTGCCGCCGAGCACGATGATCAGCAGCGCGATGAGGGCGATCAGCGGCCAGGTCCACGGGCTGCGCTTCTTCTTCTCCGGTGCCTCATCGGCCTCGGTCGGGATCTGCGCCGTGGTCGGCATGATCGTGGTCGCGCCCTGGGTCGCACCCATGAGCTGCGTCATGGCGTCGTCGGAGCTCGCGACCGCCCCGGCGCCCACGACGCCGGCGATGACGGCGGGTACCGCGATGGCCGCGGAGTTCAGGTCGCCGCGGCGCAGCGCCTGCGCGGCGCGCGCGACGGTGGCGGCGGAGCTCGGCCGGTCGGCCGGCTTCTTCGCGATCATCGCCATGACCAGGTTCTGCACCGGCTGCGGCACCGTGGCGGGCAGCGGCGGCGGGGCGTCGTTGATCTGCGCCATCGCGATCGCGACCTGCGACTCGCCCGTGAACGGGCGCTTCCCGGCCAGGCATTCGTACGCGACGATGCCGAGCGAGTAGATGTCGGTGGCCGGTGACGCGGCGTGCCCGGACGCCTGCTCGGGCGAGAGGTACTGCACGGTGCCCATGACCTGACCGGTGGCCGTGAGAGGCACCTGGTCGGCGATGCGGGCGATGCCGAAGTCGGTGATCTTGACCCGGCCGTCCGGCGTGATCAGCAGGTTGCCGGGCTTGATGTCGCGGTGCACGAGACCCGCGGCGTGCGCGGCCTGCAGGGCGGAGGCGGTCTGCGCGACGATGTCGAGGGTCTTGTCGGCGCTGAGGGTGCCCTCGCGCTCGATGATGGTCGAGAGGGCCTCGCCGGGAACGAGCTCCATGACGAGGTACGCGGAGCCGTTCTCCTCGCCGTAGTCGAAGACGCTCGCGATGCCCTCGTGGTTCACCAGGGCCGCGTGGCGGGCCTCGGCGCGGAAGCGCTCGAGGAAGCCAGGATCCCCCATGTACTCGTCCTTGAGGATCTTGATCGCGACGGTCCGGCCGATGACGTGGTCGGTCGCCTCCCACACCTCGCCCATGCCGCCGATGGCGATCCGAGACTGCAGCTCGTAGCGACCGCCGAAATGCACACCCTGCGTCGGCCTCATTTCTTCAGCACCGCCTCCATGACCTTCTTGGCAATCGGTGATGCGATTGCATCACCGGATCCGGATTGTCCCTGCCCACCGCCGTCTTCGACGACGACCGCAACGGCGATCTCCGGGTTCGAAGCGGGCGCGAAGCCGGTGAACCACAGCGTGTAGGGGTCCGTGTCACCGTTCTCCGCTGTGCCCGTCTTACCGGCCACGTCGACTCCGTCTATTCTTGCACCCTGCGCCGCGCCGCTTGAGACCGACGCCTGCATGGCCGCCGTGATCGCCGCGGCCTGCTCGCGGGTCATCGCCTGCTGGAACTGCGTGTTCTCGTACTGCTTCTGCACCGACAGATCATCGCCGACGACCTGGTCGACCATGCGCGGGTTCATCACGACGCCGTCGTTCGCGATGCCGGCCGAGACCATGGCCATCTGCAGCGGCGTCGCGCGCACGTCGCCCTGCCCGAAGCCGGTCAGACCCGTCTTGTCGGGCGAGAGGCTCTTCGGGTAGGTCGATGCGGTCGACTGCAGCGGCAGCGAGAACTGCTGGCCGAAGCCGAACTTCTCGGCGGAGGCGCGGATCGCCTTGTCGCCGAGCTGCACGGCCAGCTCCGCCATGGGGATGTTGCAGCTGTACTGGATCGCGTCGGCGAGGCTCACGGTCTGGCCGTCGCCACCCGGGCACGTGCCGCCCCACGCGTTGTGCACCGCGGTGCTGGTGCCCGGCAGGGTGAAGGCGGCCGGGTTCGGGAACGTCGACTGCATCGTGTACTTGCCGGAGTCGAGCGCGGCGGCGGCGACGACGAGCTTGAACGTGGATCCGGGCGGGTTCATGTTCCCGCCGATGGCACGGTTGGACAGCGGCTTGTTCGGGTCGGCGACGAGGCCGTCATAGGTCGCGTTCGCGGCCTTCGAGTCGTGCACGGCGAGTCCGTTCGTGTCGAAACCCGGGGTGGACACCATGGCGAGGATCCGGCCCGTCTTCGGCTCGATCGCGACCACGGCTCCCTGATACCCCTGCAGCGCGTCGTAGGCGGCCTTCTGCGCTGCGGGATCGAGCGAGAGCACCACGTTGGCGCCCTTCTGCGGCTGACCAGAGATGATGCGCTGGATCGAGGACAGGAACTGCGAGCCGCCCGTGCCGCTGAGCTCGCTGTTCATCGCCTTCTCGATGCCCGTCGCGCTGCCCAGGGCGGGGTTGTAGTAGCCGGTGACCGCGGACCACATCTGCGGATCGGTGTAGACGCGCTGGAACGAGTACATGTCGTTCGACGGCGTCGATGTGGCGATCGGGGCGCCCCCGGCGATGATCGACCCGCGCTGGATCTCGTAGCTGTCCAGCTTCGTGCGCCGGTTCGCGTCGTTCTGCGAGAGGGCGTCGGCTTGCACGACCTGGATCCAGCTCACGGAACCGAACAGGGCGAGGAACATGACCAGCACGAGGATGCTGATCCGACGGAGCTCCTTGGTCATCCGATCACCACCCTGGGCTGTCGGCGCACGCCGTCGGAGATCCGCAGCAGCAGGCCCACGATCAGCCAGTTGGCGATCAGGGAGGATCCGCCCGCGGCGAGGAACGGCGTGGTGAGGCCGGTGAGGGGGATCACGCGGGTGACGCCGCCGACCATGATGAACACCTGCAGTCCGATCGTGAACGAGACGCCGACGGCGAGGAGCTTGCCGAAGTCGTCCTGGCCGGCGACGCCGATGCGCAGTCCACGGCTGACGAACACCATGTACAGGCACAGCAGCGCGAACAGGCCGATGAGGCCGATCTCCTCGCCGAGGCTGGTGATGATGAAGTCGCTCTCCGCGACGGGGGTGATCTGGGGGCGTCCCTGGCCGAGTCCGGTGCCGAGCAGCCCGCCGTGCGCGAGGCCGAAGATGCCCTGCGTCAGCTGGTAGCTCTGGTTCTCCATGAGGTCGGGGTCGAACGCGTTGATCCACGTGTTGAAGCGGTTCTGCACGTAGGTGAGGAACTGCGCGACGACGGCGACGCCGATCACGACGCCCACCACGCCGATGAGGACCCAGCTGGTCTTGCCCGTCGCGACGTAGAGCATCACGATGAACATGCCGAAGATGAGCACACCCGTGCCGAGGTCGTGCTGGGCGACGATGATGGCGAGCGAGATGAGCCACACGACGATCACCGGACCGAGTTCGCGCATGCGCGGCCAGGTGATGCCCGCGAACCGCTTGCCCACGGACGAGAGGCTCTCCCGGGTGCGCACGAGGTACCCGGCGAAGAAGATCGCGAGGAAGATCTTCGAGAGCTCGCCCGGCTGGAACCCGAGCCCGCCGATCGAGATCCACACGTCCGCGTTCGCCTCGGCCTTCAGGCCGGGGATGAAGGGCAGGACCAGCAGCACGATGCCGGTCAGGCCCGAGAGGTACGTGTACTTGTACAGCACGCGGTAGTTGCGCAGCAGGCTCACCAGCAGGATCGCGCCGACCACCGAGATCGCCATCCACATGAGCTGCTTGTTCGAGGACGCGTTCCAGCCGGTGTCGTGGTTCGCGATGTCGATGCGGTAGATCTCGGCGATGCCGACACCGGTGAGCAGCGTCGCGATCGGAAGCACGAACGGATCCGCATCGCTCGCGACGAAGCGCAGCGTGATGTGCAGCGCGAACACGAGCACGGCGAGACCCCCGCCGATCAGCAGGATCATCGGGTCGATGCGGCCGAGCGCGCCCAGCTGCACGAGCGTGAGCGCCGCGCCCGCGACGATCACGGCGAACAGCAGCAGCCAGAACTCGCGGTTGCGCTGCGTCTGCGGACCGCGGATGCGGCGCAGGGCGCGGAGCACGGCCGTGTCGGCCGCGACGTCGTGAGCGGGCGCGGTGGCGGTCATGGCGTCTTCCCCGTCCCCGCGGCGGCACGGAGGCTGTCGACGGTCGTCTGCGCGGCGGCCAGGGTGCTGGCGCTGGTGGTCTCCTTGACGGCCGACTGATAGAACGCGGGCAGGTCGGAGACCTTGATCCCGGTGTCCTCGTAGACGTGCGAGAGCGAGATGGGCCCGAGATCCTGCTGGATGCCCTGGTAGATCACGACGGTGCCCGTATCGGCGCCGACACCGACGAAGTAGCGCGTCTGGGTCCAGGCGTAGGCGCCGAACAGCGCGGCCGTCATGAGCGCGATCACGACGATGAGGCCGGTGATCCAGCCGATCCGCCGGCGCACCGCACGGCGGTGGTCCTCTTCGATGAGCTCCTCGAGGTAGTCGGCCGCGGGCTCGAAGTGCGTGGGCTCGTTCGCCGCCTGGCGCACCGGGTGCAGCCAGCTGGGGCGCGCGGGGCGGGCCGCGGGCACGACGATGCCCTGCGGATTCGCCGCCGCGCCGACGACCGTGGCGGATCCGGAGAGCACAGGGTGCTGCCCGCCGACATCGACGATCACGATCGTGACGTTGTCGGGGGCGCCCCCGTCGAGGGCGTACCTCAGGAGGCCGTCCGCGGTGCGCCCCGGCGCCATGCCGAGTCGCAGTGCCTTCTGCATGTGCGCCTCGTCGACCACGCCGCTCAGGCCGTCGGAGCACAGCAGCCAGCGGTCGCCGGGCTGGGTCGGCATGACGAACATGTCGAGCTCGGGATCCGCGTCCATGTCGCTGAGCACGCGCATCAGCACCGAGCGGCGCGGGTGGTACCGCGCCTCCTCCGGGGTGATGCGTCCGGAGTCGACCAGACGCTGCACGAACGTGTGGTCGGTGGTGATCTGGGTGAGCGTCTCGTCGCGGTAGAGGTAGATGCGCGAGTCGCCGATGTGGCCGATGACCGCGTAGTCGTCGACCATGATGATCGCATCGAGCGTGGTGCCGAGGCCGGCGAGCTCCGGACGGTCCTTGACGGCGCGGATCATGTCGCCCGCGGCCGTCGTCGCGGCCGCCTGCAGCGAGGCCTCCGCATCCATGGTCGAGGGGTACGCGTGATCGAGGTTCTGCAGCCGATGGATCGCGATGCTGCTCGCGACATCGCCGCCCGCGTGGCCGCCCATGCCGTCGGCGACGACGAACAGGTTGGCCCCGGCGTAGCCGGAGTCCTGGTTGTTGGAGCGGACCTTCCCGGTGTGGGAGATCGCGGCGCTCGAGCCCTCGAAGACCATGGTCGCCGGTTACGCCCGCAGCTCGAACGTGGTGGCGCCCACCTTGATGGGTGCGCCGATCGATACGGGCACCGGGGCGCCGACGCGCTCGCCGTTCAGGAAGGTGCCGTTGGTGGAATCGAGGTCCTGCAGCATCCATGCCTCGCCCCACAGCAGCAGGCGCGCGTGGTGGCTGGACGTGTAGTCGTCGCGGATCACCAGACCGGACTCGCTGGAGCGGCCGATCGACATCGGCTCGGATCCGAGCGGCACCTCGAGGCCCGCCTTCGGACCCGAGGTGATCACGAGCTTCGTGACGGTGGACGTGGTGGCGGGGCCGCCCGGCTTGCCCTTCGGCGCGGCCGCGGGCTTCGCGGGCGCCGGCTTCGCCGCGGGAGCGCTCGCCGCTGCGGCCTGAGCCTGCGGCAGCTTGCGCACGCGCACGCCGAAGAGATCCGCGCGCAGCGAATAGACGACCGCGAACACGAAGAACCACATCAGCACGAGGAAGCCGATGCGCAGCAGGAGGAGCGTCAGTTCACTCATGCCGAAAGCTCCTCACTGATCCCTGAGGTTTGTCGGAAGGCACTCACGGGGTGACCCCGAACGCGCGGGTCGTGTCGTCGCCGCGGCCGCCGCGGGCAGGAGCAGCGACGGGCACGACCTGGAACGTCAGGTCCGTGCGGCCGATCGTGATGACCATGCCGCTCTCGAGCTGCGCCTCGCGCACGCGCTGGCCATTGAGCTTGGTGCCGTTGGTCGAGCCCAGATCGCGGAGCATGGCGTGGTCGCCGTCCCACAGGACCTCGGCGTGCTTGCGGCTGGAACCGGCGTCGGAGATGGTGATGTCGGCGTCGCTGCCGCGCCCGATGACGGTGCGGGCCTTCGTGAGCGGGTACCGGGATCCGCCGGTCGAGATCTCGGCCTGCCAGGTGACCCGTCCGCCGGTCGAGGTCGAGGCGGACTCCACGCGCACGGTGCCGGTGGCGAGCTTGTCGTCCGCCTCGAGCGCGATGTTCACGGGGCCGGAGAAGCTGTAGCCCTGCGAGCGGGCGTGCTCCTTGACCAGGACGTGCAGCTCGTCGGTGAGAGCGGATCCGAGGCCGTGCATGGCGGTCGCATCCTCGCCGCTCAGATGCACGAGGAACGTGCTCGGCACGATGATGCGGTCGCGACTGACGACGGCGGCCTTCGTGTCCATCTCACGGCGCAGGGCCGAAGCGATCTCCACGGGCTGGATGCCGCTGCGGAAGGTCTTCGCGAACGCGCTGTTCACTGCGCGCTCGAGACCCTTCTCAAAGCTGTCTAGTAGTCCCACTGGGCTCCCATGGCTCACCGATCGGTACGGCCATCGTAGCCACACGGCCTGAATGAACCCCCGGACGGCGCGATACGCAGGAAACCCTGAAGTGCTCGGGGATGCGGCGGGCCGACGCGGCGGCACGGATCCGCGGGGCTCGGATCCGCGAGACTGCAACTCCGTGACGAGACTGCTTGACTATCGCGCTGTCTCGCGACGCAGATGCAGTCTCGCGGATGGGGCGGCCTGCAGGTGCGGCGCCGTGGTTCGAACCGGGTCCCGGGGCGTGATATTCTCGGGAGGTTGGTTCGTGAGGACCGACATGCGCGAGTGGCGGAATAGGTAGACGCGCTGGCTTCAGGTGCCAGTGCCTGCAAGGGCGTGGGGGTTCAAGTCCCCCCTCGCGCACAGAAGGAAAGGTCCCGGATCCGAGAGGATCCGGGACCTTTCTCGTTGCTGCGGCCACGCGGCCGGCGGCACCGGTCACAGGAGCTTCACAGGCGACCCGTGCGCGGCTACCCTGGCGTCAGCCGCGGACCGCGGTGCGAGCCGAAGGAGACGCCGTGGTTCCGAGCGAGTCCGCAACGGCGCCCGAACCGCACGAGGGGTGCACGGGATCGTTCCGTCGCCTGTCCGCGATGATCGCGCGACAGAGCACGCCCATCCGCATCGTGCTGGGTCTCGCGCTCGCCGCGGTCGGCGTCGTCTTCCTCCTCGTGTCGATGACGGTGCAGACGATCGCATTGGTCACCGGGATCGGGATCGCGCTGGCGGGGTTCGCCGTGCTGCTCACGGCGGGCGACGCCGGCGAGCCCGGTGAGGGCGCTGGATCCGGGTCGCGTCCGGCGGCCGTGATCGTCTCGCGCGTGCTCGGCGTGCTGCTGGTGCTGCTCGGTCTGGGCATGGCGCTGTGGCCGGTCGCCGGTGCGCCGCTGCTGTCCACGCTGCTCACTGTCGCGCTGGTCGCCTTCGCCGTGGCGACCGCCGTGCGCGCCCTCCGACCCGGCGCGGATCAGCGCGTCACCGGGATCATCGCGGCCGTCGCGACGCTCGCGGTCGCGGCGATCACCGTGTTCTGGCCCGTGCTGACGCTGGTCGTGTTCCGCCTCGGAGTGGGCGCGTGGTTCGTCTTCATCGGGCTGCAGCTTCTCGTGCGGGCGCTGTGGCGACGGTCCTCCGGGCGCGCGGCCCCGGGCGGACGCCGCGGGGTGCGCTGGCTCCGCACGATCGGGGCGAGCGTCGCGCTCGTCCTGGCGGTCGCGCTCGCCGCGGGCAGCGGCGTGCTGCTCGGCGGCACTCCGCTGCCGGCGCCGGACGCCTTCTACACGCCGCCCGCCGATGTGCCGTCGAAGGCCGGCGCGCTGATCCGCTCCGAGCCGATGACCGTCGGAGTGCCCGCCGGGGCGAGGGCCTGGCGCATCCTCTACACGACCACGAATCCCGACGGATCCCCGGCGGTGAGCAGCGGCACGGTGCTCGCACCTGCGACCCCCGGGCCGGATCCGCTCCCGCTGCTCACCGTCTCGCACGGCACGGTCGGCGTGGTCCCCGGCTGTGCACCCTCGCTCAGCGCCGCGCCGTTCGCCGACGGTGCGGGTACGGCGATGGTCGACATGGTCGTGAAGCACGGCTGGGTCGCCGTGACGAGCGACTACATCGGCCTGGGCACCAAGGGCCCGCACCCCTACCTCGTGGGCGACGCGGAAGCGCGCAACGTGTGGGACGCCTCCAAGGCCATGCTCGGTTTCAGCGAGCTCAAGGTCTCGACCGACACCGTGATCTGGGGTCACTCGCAGGGCGGCCAGGGGTCGCTGTGGACCGGCCAGATCGCCGGGTCGTACGCGCCGGAGTTCACGGTCAAGGGCGTCGCCGCGTTCGCACCGGCATCCAACCTGTACGCGCTGGCCGAGGCCATCAAGTCGGAGACGGCGGGCAAGACGGTGTCGGCGTACATCGCGGCGACCTGGGACAAGGTGTTCCCCGCCCTCGACGTCGAGAAGAACCTCACCCCCGGATCCGCGGGTCCTGTGGAGCGCATCGGCGGGCTCTGCTTCAACGGCCGCGACGGGCTCGCGGCGATCCTGCGCGGCAGCCAGGTGCCGAACCAGATCTTCCCGAACGCTCTGCTCGACGGCCCGTTCGGGGACGAGCTCAAGAAGCAGGAGCCCACCGGGCCGTTCCCCGCCCCTCTGCTCGTCGCTCAGGGCCTCGCGGATCCGCTCGTCAAACCGGCGATCCAGCATGAGTGGGTGCAGGCGCGCTGCGACGCGGGGATCCCGATCGACTACCGCACCTACCCGGGACTCGGGCACGTGGAGCTGGTCGGGCCCGACTCGCCCCTCACGCCGCAGCTCGAGCAGTGGACCCTGGACCGCTGGGACGGCAAGGAGCCGACCCCGGACTGCGCCGACCTGCCCGCGGGCTGAGCACGCTCCCCGATCCGTCGGCCGGTCACGGACTCAGAGCACGATGTCGTCGTCGCTCTGCAGTGGGATCCACTCCTCCGCCCGTACGGTGCGCGGGGGCAGCACATCGGCCGCGACGAGCGGCCCGACGTCGACGCCGGCGAGGGCGGCGATGTCTGCGACGGGCACCTGGAAGGTGCGGAAGCCTCCGAGCGGTGCGACCGGGAGCAGCCCGTTGCCGGTGTCGACCAGTTCCGTCTGGTCGAGCACGAACCCTGCCGCCGCGAGCGAGCCGGACGAGACCCAGGCCGCGATCTTCCAGAACCGCAGCGGAATCAGGATGCCGCGGTACGGCGGGTCATCGTCGGCGAGCACGGGAGCGGTGAACACGGAGAGGCGCTGCTCGGTCGCCTCGGCGTAGGACATCACGTGGTCCTCGAGCCCGAGCCACAGTTCGGGACCTTGATTGAACCGGGCGGCCTGCGGCGCAGCGTTCGGGTAGACGAAGGTGGCCTCCATCGCCGTCCGCGCCTCGCCGGTCTCACCCCAGCCCGGATCGCGACGGCGCACCAGGTGGCCCCGATCGAGATCGTTGCGCGCGTAGACGGCCGGACCGGTCTGTTCGTCCTCGCCCACCCGAGGGTCGAGTCGCCACTCGCCCGTGCGCGGCAGATCGCGCATCGTGCGCCCGTCGATGTTCACCCCGGTCGCCGCGGCCAGCTTGCGGCCCGGATCCAGCAGCACCGTGAAGCGCGGATACGAGAGCTCGCGCACCTCCTGTGCAGGGCGCGGAAGGGGAACGGATGAAGAGAGGAACCCGGAGTCGTAGCCGTCGGCCATGCGTCCATCGTGACGGATGCCTCCGACAACACGGACGGCCCGGCGGCCCGGTTCCGAATCCGTGCGTGCAGGAAAGCTTGCAAGGGTGTAACATTGCAGGGTTGCAAGTTTTGCGCCGGCGTCGGCGCCCGCGTCGATCGACGAAGTCCGCGGGCAGGATCCGCACCGCTCCATCCCCCGTTCTCCTGGAAGGACCTCCATGGCAACCGCCACCGACACCGTCACAACGGTCGAGGCGCCCGCCCCGCTGGCTGCGAAGCCGATCATGACGCACAAGCAGATCATGCTCGTGATCTACGGCCTGATGAGCGGCATGTTCCTGTCGTCGCTCGCGCAGACCGTCTTCGGCACCGCGATCCGCACGATCGGTGACGACCTGCACGGCCTCGACCAGCAGGCCTGGGTCACCACGGCGTTCCTCATCACCTCGACCATCGCCGTGCCGATCTACGGCAAGCTCAGCGACATCTTCGGCCGCCGGCCTCTGTTCATCCTCGGCATCGTCATCTTCATCCTGGGATCCACGCTCTCCGCGTTCTCGACCTCGATGATGATGCTCGCCGCGTTCCGCGCGTTCCAGGGCATCGGCGCCGGTGCCCTCATGGCGCTCCCCCTCGCGATCATGGGAGACATCCTCGCCCCGCGTGAGCGTGCCAAGTACCAGGGCTACTTCTTCGCAGTCTTCGGCATCGCGACCGTGATCGGCCCGCTGGTCGGCGGTCTGTTCGCCGGCGCGAAGGAGATCCTCTGGATCGACGGCTGGCGCTGGACGTTCCTCATCAACATCCCGCTGGGCCTGTTCGCGCTGTTCATGGTGATCACGTTCCTGCACCTGCCGAAGGTGGGGAAGCACCACGGTCCGCGGATCGACTGGTGGGGTGCGACGGCCGTGATCGTGGCGCTCGTGCCGCTGCTCATCGTCGTCGAGCAGGGCCGGGCCTGGGGCTGGGACTCCGTCGCTTCCATCGCCTGCTACGTGATCGGCGGCATCGGGCTCGTCGCGTTCATCGTGATCGAGGCCCTCATGAAGGACGACGCGATCATCCCGCTGAAGCTGTTCCGCTCCGGCACCTTCTCGATGGCCACCGTGCTGGGCTTCCTCGTCGGCTTCGCGATGTTCGGCGCGATGATGACCATCCCGCTGTACATGCAGATCGTCGTGGGGATGAACCCGACCGAGTCCGGCCTGTCGATGCTGCCGCTGATCGTCGGTCTGATGATCGCCTCGCTCGCCTCGGGTCAGCTCACCGCGCGCACCGGCAAGTACCGCATCTTCCCGGTCCTCGGCACGCTGTTCACGGCGGTCGGCTTCTTCTCGCTCACGCTCATCCGGTACGAGACGCCGCTGTGGCAGATCTTCGTCGGCATGTTCGTGCTGGGTCTCGGACTCGGCCAGCTCATGCAGCCGCTGACGCTCGCCAGCCAGAACTCGGTCGACCCGCACGAGATGGGCGTCGCCTCGAGCGCCGCCACCTTCTTCCGCCAGATCGGCGGAACCCTGGGTACGGCCGTCATGCTCTCCGTGCTGTTCTCGATGCTCCCGGCCAACATCCTGCACGCCACCGAGGACAAGGCGAACCTGAGTGCCGCGCTGGACGCGGCTCTGGATCCGGCGACGTCGTCCAAGGCCGAGAACGCCGCGATCATGAAGCAGCAGTGGAGCGCGATCGTCGATCCGCTGACCGAGAACATCCAGGCGCAGCTCGACAAGGGCGTGGCCGAGGGCGACACGAAGGCGAAGGCCGCCGCGGGCGACGCCGTCACCAGCGCGGTGACCGCCGGCGTGAACCAGGCCGTCGCCGCGGGTCAGCTGCCCGCCGAGGCCGCGCCCGCCGTGATCGCGCAGAAGGTCGCCGAGGCGACCCCCGCCGCCGAGGCCGCCGCGCACCAGAAGGTGCTGACCGCGGTCGCCGAGAAGGCGCACGCCTCGGTGCAGGGCGACACGGTCGCGGTCGACTGGGCTGATCACGACCAGCGCACCTACTGGGTCGACCAGCTGGTGCCGACGCTGCAGGACGAGATCAAGAAGAAGGAGAACGACGCCTCCGGATCCGGTTCCGGCACCGCAGTGAACGACACCTCCTTCCTGACCGGTGCGGACGCGGCGCTCAGCAAGCCGTTCATGATCGGCTTCATCCAGGGGCTCGTGACGCTGTACTGGGTCGGGTTCGGCGTGATCCTGCTCGCGTTCGTGCTCACCTGGTTCTTCAAGGTGCCGCCGCTGCGCGCGCGTTCCGCCCTGCAGGAGCAGGCGGACAAGGCCGGCATGACCGAGACCGGGAGCATCAGGACCCACAAGGCCTGAGCAGAGCCTGACGAGCGCCGGGGCCCATCCGCCCCGGCGCTCGAGGAGAGCGAGATGACGAACATCGATGAGATGACCGCGGCGGATCCGCACGCGGAGAACTGCGGGCGCCGTGAGCGCAAGAAGCAGCAGACGCGCCTGGCGCTGCACGAGGCCGCGCTGCGGCTCGTGGATGAGAAGGGCCTCGACGGCACCACGGTCGAGCAGATCTGCGAGGCAGTAGACGTCTCGCCGCGCACCTTCTTCAACTACTTCCCTTCGAAGGCGGCCGCCGCCCTGGACCTGCCCGACTCCGGGATCTCCCCCGAGGGCGCCGAGGCGTTCCGAGCGGCCGAGGGCGAGCTGGTGCCGGCGCTGTGCGCACTCATCGGCGCCTCGATGGACGACGCCCAGCAGCGCAAGCGCATGAAGGCCCTGGTGATGCGGCGCCCCGAACTCATGCCGGCCTTCGCGCAGTGGATGGGCGGCGTGCGGGAGCAGTACTTCCACCTGGTCCGCGAGCGCGCGGATGACGCTGAGGCGATGGCCGCCGTCGCGCTCACCATGGCGGCGCTCAGCGTGATCGTGCACGACGGCACCGCCGGCGGCGAACGCCCCGGTGCCGCACGGCTGCTCGAGGCCGTGGAGCAGCTGGTGGCCGCCCGGGGCGCCCTGCTGCGCGACGCGGTCTGAGCCGGATCCCCGCAGATCCAGGAATCTCATAGCGAAACTGCGTTTGCGCAACCTTTCCCATCGTGTAATCTTGCAGGGCTGCAACATTCTTGCCGCCAACGTCGGCGCTCGAGGCGACGGGTGTCGACGACGAGCTCCGGCGTCCTCGATCCACCCGAAGGGACTCCATGTCCACCGCGACTGCAACCACAGGGGCGACGCGCACCGAGCGCAAGCACAACGCCCCGATCATGACGCACAGGCAGATCCTGCTCGTCATCTACGGCCTCATGGCCGGCATGTTCCTGTCGTCTCTCGATCAGACGATCGTCGGCACGGCGATCCGCACGATCGGCGACGACCTGCACGGCCTCGACCAGCAGGCCTGGGTCACCACGGCGTATCTGATCACGTCGACGATCTCGGTGCCGATCTACGGCAAGCTCAGCGACATCTTCGGCCGCCGGCCGCTGTTCATCTTCGGCATCTCGGTGTTCATCATCGGATCCGTGCTCTCGACGTTCTCGACGTCGATGCTGATGCTGGCCGGCTTCCGCGCCTTCCAGGGCATCGGCGCCGGTGCGCTGATGTCGCTGCCGCTCGCGATCATGGCCGACATCCTCGCCCCGCGTGAGCGTGCCAAGTACCAGGGCTACTTCTTCGCCGTGTTCGGCATCTCGTCGCTGATCGGCCCGCTCGTGGGCGGTCTGTTCGCCGGTGCGAACGAGATTCTCTGGATCTCCGGATGGCGCTGGGTGTTCCTCATCAACCTGCCGATCGGCCTCATCGCGCTCGCCATGGTGATCGCGTTCCTGCACCTCCCCAAGGTCGGGAAGCACACGAACCCGCGCATCGACTGGTGGGGTGCGACGGCCGTGATCGTGGCGCTGGTGCCGCTGCTGCTGGTGGCCGAGCAGGGCCGCGAGTGGGGCTGGTCGTCGTTCGCCGCGATCGCCTGCTACGTGATCGGCGGCCTCGGGGCGATCGCCTTCGTGCTGATCGAGATCGCGATGAAGGACGACGCGATCATCCCGATCCGGCTGTTCCACTCCAACACGTTCTCGATGGCGACCGTCATCGGCGTGCTCGTCGGCTTCGGCATGTTCGGCGCGATGATGACCATCCCGCTGTACATGCAGATCGTCGCCGGCCTGACGCCCACGGAGTCGGGCTTCGCCATGCTGCCGATGGTCGTGGGCCTCATGACGTCGTCGATGGCGGCCGGTCAGATCACGTCGCGTACGGGGAAGTACGGCATCTTCCCGCGTACGGGCACGCTGTGCACGGCGCTCGGCTTCCTGCTGCTCACGTTCGTCTCGTCCAGCACGCCCGTGTGGTTCATGATGATCGGCATGTTCGTGGTGGGCCTCGGCCTCGGCCAGCTCATGCAGTCGCTCACCATGGCGAGCCAGAACGCGGTCGCCGCCCCCGACATGGGCGTCGCCACGAGCGCCGCGACCTTCTTCCGCCAGATCGGCGGAACGCTGGGCACCGCGATCATGCTCTCGATCCTGTTCACGCTGCTGCCGCTGAACATCACGCACAGCATGGCGGACAAGCCGACGCTGACCGCCGCGCTGAACGCGGCCCTGGATCCTGCCGTGGCCGGCAAGGAGCAGAACAAGGCCGTGATGAAGCAGCTGTGGACGCCGATCACCGGTCCGCTCGAGCAGAACATCCAGGCGCAGCTCGACAAGGGCGCTGCCGCGGCGAAGACCGCGGCCGGCGAGGCCGTGACGCAGAAGGTCACCGACGGCGTGAACCAGGCCGTCGCCGCGGGTCAGCTCCCGGCGGCCGCGGCACAGACCGTGATCGACCAGAAGGTGGCGGAGGCGACACCGGCGGCCGAGGCCGCGGCTCTGCAGGCGGTCGCCGACAAGGCGCACGCGACGGTGCAGGACGGCAAGGTGGTCGTGGACTGGTCGAACAAGGATCAGCGCTCCTACTGGGTCGATCAGCTCGTGCCGAACATCGTCAAGGAGATCGACAAGGGCACGTCGAAGGCGTCGAGCGGATCCAGCAGCTCGGTGAGTGACACGTCGTTCCTGAACGGCGCGGACCCCGTGCTCACCAAGCCGTTCATGGTCGGCTTCACGCAGGCCATCGACATCATCTACTGGGTCGGGTTCGGGGTGCTCATGCTCGCGTTCGTGCTGAGCTGGTTCTTCAAGGCTCCGCCGCTGCGCACCCGCTCGGCGCTGCAGGAGCAGGCCGACGAGGCCGGCGTCAGCGAGACCGGCACCATCAGGACCCAGCAGGCCTGAGCGGACGGGCCGGAACGGGCGGATTCCCGTTCCGGCCCTCCCGTCGGGAAGGATGATGACCATGATCGAGACCGCCGACGGCCGGGGCGCCGCGAGCGAGCGCGCCGGTGAGGGCCGACGTGAGCGCAAGAAGCAGCAGACCCGTCAGGCTCTGCACGAGGCGGCCCTGCGCCTCGTCGAGGAGCAGGGCCTCGACGGCACCACGATCGAGCAGATCTGCGAGGCCGTCGACGTCTCGCCGCGCACCTTCTTCAACTACTTCCCGTCGAAGGCGGCTGCGGCGCTGAAGCTGCCCGAGTCCGGGGCCGCCGCCGACGTGGTGACGCGCTTCCTGCATGCTCGCGGCGAGCTCGTACCGGCGCTGTGCGAGGTCGTCGGCTCGTCGATGGACGAGGGCATGGACCGGCAGCGCATCAAGCAGCTGCTCATCCGCCGGCCCGAGCTGCTGCCCGCGTTCTCGCAGTGGATGGGATCCGTGCGCGAGCAGCTCATCGACCTCGCCGAGCGCCGGGCGGCCGATCATGACGAGGCCGTGCGCGCGGTGTCGCTCGTGCTCGCCGCGATGAACGTGCTGGTGCACACCCGGGCGACCCCGGACCGGCCGGGTGCCGAGCGCCTGCTGCAGGCCCTGGACGGGCTCGTCGACGTGCGCGCCGCCCGGATGTCGGATCCGGACCGTAGCCTGGAGGCATGACCCCCTCCGCTCTGGAACGGATCGCCCTCCCGCTGCGCACCGAGCGGCTGATCGTGCGCGCGAGCACGCCGGCCGACTCCGACGCCGTGTGGCGCTACCGCCGTCTCGACGAGGTCTCCCGCTGGCTGACCACGGCGCCCGCCGATGCCGAGGAGTTCCGTGCGCATTTCACGGATCCGGACCGGCTCGCGATCACCCTGCTCGTGGAGCTGCCCGGCACCGGCGTGATCGGCGACATCATGGTGCGCGTCGAGGACGCCTGGTCTCAGGCCGAAGTGCGCGCACAGGCCGCGGGTGTGCAGGCGGAGCTCGGCTGGGCCATGGATCCCGCGCAGCAGGGCCGCGGCTACGCGACCGAGGCGGTGCGCGCGGTGATGGCCGCGTGCTTCACCGCGCTCGGGCTGCGCCGGGTCAGCGCGGGCTGCTTCGCCGCGAACGAGGCCTCGTGGCGGATGATGGAGCGGCTCGGAATGCGGCGTGAGGAACACAGCCGTGGCACGGCCCTGCACCGCAGCGGCGAGTGGATGGATGGCATGAACTACGGGATTCTCGCCGAAGAATGGCGCTCCCTGACCGATTGAGAGCGTTTTCCGATCGGCACGCCCGTGCCACCTGGACAGGGTGCGCGCCCTCGCCTAGTGTGGACCGCGCGCACGTGAAGACGGCCGCTCCCGCCTGACGTCCCCAGCGAAGGCGGAAGGTCTTCCCCAGAGACCGGCGGTCAGTGCGTGCAATGGCCCCCTCGGCGCATCCAGTCCCCAATGGATCCCCCGAGGGGGCCGCTTCGTCCCCAGTATTCCGATGTATTGCGATGATATCCCCGCGAAGAGATTTTGTCCCCCTTTTGGGGGACAAAATCTACGAACATGGGTTATGCTGGTCTCAGACGCACCCTCCGGTCGTCCTGGGTCCCCATCGCTCCCCCCGCGGTGGGGACCCGCTCCATTTCGTCGGCATGCGCGCCGCTCCGCGTGATGGGTGCGACCGGCGTCGATCGGATCCGGCGCTCACGCGGCCTTGCAACATTTTCGTCACCTTGTCATCCGGGGTGTTGCGATGCGGGTCGACTCGGATAGCGTTAGCATCGTCGACGCGTCTGCGCCGGCGTAAGCCCAAGCAAGAAGGCAGTACATGACTCAGGGCACGGTTAAGTGGTTCAACTCGGAGAAGGGCTTCGGCTTCATCTCCCCCGACGACGGTGGAGCTGACGTGTTCGCGCACTACTCCGCCATTGCATCCTCCGGCTACCGCTCGCTCGACGAGAACCAGCGCGTCGAGTTCGATGTGGCGCAGGGCCCCAAGGGCCTGCAGGCCGAGAACATCCGTCCGCTCTGAGCGACACGGACTTCTGACTCCCCCGGTGCCTCGGCACCGGGGGAGTTCTCTTTGTGCGCTCCCTGACCCACCCGCGGTGACCGTGAGAACCGCACCCCTGACCGCGAGACCGAACCTGCGTCTCGAGACCGACGATCGTTTCGTAGGTCTCGAGATGGAAGTCGGGTCTCGCGGAAAGCCGGGGCGATCGGGCTCGGCCGGATCCGGTCAGGCCGCGGGCAGCAGGAACCGCAGCAGCTCGTCGGGGGTCGCGACCTCGGCGACGGCGCCGGCCGACTCCCCCGGCTCGCCGAAGCCCCAGGTGACGAAGATCACGGGAACGCCGAGCGGCGCTGCGCCCTCGATGTCGTGCAGGCGGTCGCCGATCAGGACGGGGCGGTTGACGTCGACACCCGCGTCGGCCAGGCGGCTCAGTGCGCGGCGGAGGACCGCCTCCTTCCCGTCGTGCAGGCCCGCGGCATCGGGGAGGGCGCCGGCGACGACGACGAAGTCGTCGATGAGGCCATAGTGCTCCAGGATCGCCAGCACCTGGTTCTCCGGCTTCGAGCTCGCCGTGGCCTGCGGGATCCCCGCGGCCTTGACGGTCTGCAGTGCTTCGGCCACCCCCGGGTAGATCCGCACGCTCGCGGCGTAGCCGTCGCGCATGGCCAGCTCGCGATACTTCCGCACCGCCAGATGCGCGTCCGCCTCGGACAGACCGGCCAGGTCGCGGAACGACTCGAACATCGGCGGACCGATCCAGCGGGACAGCTCGCTCTGCGCGGGCTCCGGGAGGCCGAACGCGGCGTACACCTCGACGAGACGAGGCAGGATCCCGGCGGAGGCGTCGGCGATCGTGCCGTCGACGTCCCAGAGGATGCAGGTGTAGGGGGATGCAGCCATGTTCATGCCTCTCGGGGAATACGGCCTCAGAACAGCCGCGGGATGCCGGATTCGATGCCCTTCATGTCCTCGTAGTCGAGCACGAGGCACCGGATACCCCGGTCCTCGGCCAGCACTCGGGCCTGGGGCTTGATCTCCTGCGCGGCGAACACGCCCTGCACGGGAGCGAGGTGCGGATCCCGGCCGAGCAGTTCGAGGTAGCGGGTGAGCTGCTCCACGCCGTCGATGTCGCCGCGGCGCTTGATCTCGACGGCGATCGCGGCGCCGTCGGCGTCCCGCACCATGAGATCGACCGGGCCGATGGCGGTCGGGTACTCGCGGCGCACGAGAGTGGCGCCCTCGGAGATCCGGTCGACCTGCTCGGCCAGCAGGCGCTGCAGATCAGCCTCGACGCCGTCCTTCTGCAGGCCGGGGTCGATGCCCAGTTCGTGCGCCGAGTCATGCAGGATCTCGTAGATCTGCACGCGCAGCGCGTCGCCGGTCTTCTGGTGCGTGACCCGCCACACCTCGGTGACGCCGGCCGACGCCTCCTCCTCCCCCGGCTGCTCCGACTCGAGGCGGCACGGCGGGCTCATCCAGTTCAGCGGCTTGTAGCTGCCGCCGTCGGAGTGCACGAGCAGACTGCCGTCGCCCTTGTGCACGAGCAGACGCGTGGCGAGGGGCAGGTGGGCGTTGAGCCGGCCGGAGTAGTCCACGGCGCAGCGGGCGATGACGAGACGCACCCGAAGAGCCTAGCCCGCTGGGCAGCCGCGCCGGCGCGGTCGTCGGGCGGACACCCGATGGATCCGCGGATCCGTAGATCCGACATGCGGGCGTCACAGCATGACGTCGGATCCGGGCGGGGCGGCGTCCCGTTCGGCGGACACGGTCACGAACGGCTGAGGAATCCGGCGGATCCGTCAGCCATCCGTGACAACGCCGGCCATATGAACCATGCCGCATGGCCCGGGTGAACAGTGGGCGATGACGCTCAGCCGGCGCTGAACTTCTCGTCGTCCCGCAGCGGGCGGGCCGCCCCGGAGAACAGGCCCGAGAGCGCGGCCAGCACGACCAGGATGTAGAGCGTGTTGAGCAGGCCGATGTGGTTGCTGATGAAGCCGAGCACGGGCGGCCCGCCGAGGAAGGCGATGTAGCCGATCGTCGCGGCTGCGCTCACCCGCGCGGCGGCCTTGACCGGGTCATCGGCGGCGGCCGACATGCCCAGCGGGAAGCCGAGCGAGGCCCCGATCCCCCAGAGCGCCGCACCCACGAACACGAGCGGGGTGCTCGGCGCCAGGATGAACAGCAGGATGCCGGCGGCCGCGGTGATCGCGAGAACCCGCAGCACCACGACGCGCCCGAAGCGGTCGACGAGCGGGCCGCCGAACAGGCGCACCACGGTCATCGCGACGGAGAACGTGGCCAGGGCCGCCGCGCCGAGTGCGGGGCCGGCGCCGTGGTCCTCGGACACCCCGAGCGCCAGCCAGTCGTTGGCGCCGCCCTCGGCGAACGACATGCCCAGCATCACGATGCCGAGGAAGTAGGTGCGGGGCTCGCGCCAGGCCTCGAGTGCGGTGTGCATCCGCTCGCGCCAATGCGGCTTCTCCTCGGGCTGCGGGTCGAGCGTCGCTTCGCGGTCGGGCACGTTCATCCAGCAGGCGACGGCGAGCACGGCGATGACCACGGCGATGAGCAGCGTGTGCGCCGCGACGTTCAGGCCGAGGTGTACCACGAGGGCGCCCACGCCCGCGCCGATCACCGTGCCGAAGCTGAAGAAGGCGTGGAACACCGGCAGGATCGTCCTGCCCATCTGCTGCTCGATCGCCGTCGCCTCGACGTTCATCATCACGTCCAGCGATCCGTTGCCGAGGCCGAACAGCACGAGCCCCGTCACCACGACCGGTACGGACCCGAGCACGTTGGTGCCCAGGCCGACGAGGCCGACGCCGACCGCGAAGCTCAGCATCGTGAGGAGCATGCCGAGGCGCGCCCCCGTGCGCGCCATGACCGCCGGACTCGTCGAGATGCCGATGATCGACGAGACGCCCATGCCCAGCAGCAGCAGGCCCATCTGGCCGTTGTCGATGTGCAGCGCCGCCTTGATGTCGGGCACGCGCGAGGCCCAGGTGGCGATGGACAGACCGCTGGCGAGGAAGATCGCGAAGATCGCGGTGCGCCAGCGCACGAACTGGGAGCGGGTGAGAGCGGTGTCCATGCGGTCAGTGTATCGAATCGATTCGATCTCTGTGTTCCCAACGATGTTATTGTCGAGGCATGAGCTCGGATCCGGATGCTGCGGCGGTGCGCCGCCGCGCCACGATCGCGGATGTGGCGCGTGCCGCGGGGGTGAGCCCATCCACCGCGTCGGTCGTGTTCAGCGGGAAGGCGCCCGTCGCCGATGCCACACGGCAGCGGGTGCTCGCGGTCGCGGCGGAGCTCGGCTACACGGGCCCGGACCCCCGCGCCGCCTCGCTGCGGCGGGGGCGCAGCGGCATCGTCGCGGTGGCGCTCGAGGAGCATCTGCGCACCGCGTTCCTGGATCCGATCAAGACCGCGACGATGGACGGGCTCACCGACGGCCTCGCCGAGCTCGGTGCCGGGGTGCTGCTGCTGCGGGACGACCCCGAGGCCGGGGCCGATGCGCCGACACTCGCCACGGCGCCCATCGACGCCGCCGTGCTGATCGGCTGCAGCCCGCGCATGCGCGAGACCCTGCAGGCGGTGCGCAACCGCGGCCTGCCCGTGGTGGTGATCGAGGGCGATGCCGGCGACGACGTCCCTCGCATGGAGCTGGACAACGGCGAGGCGGCCGCGCAGATCGCGCACCACCTGCGTGCGCTCGGGCACCGGCGCATCGCCGTGGTGACGCTGCCGTTCGACGGGGGCAAGGTGCGCGGCGACGCGACGCCCGAGCGCATCGAGACGATCACGACGCCCGTGACGAAGGCGCGCCTGGACGCGACGCTCGAGGTGTTCCCGGCGGCCCGCGTGGTGTCCGCCGGAGGCAGCCTCATCGACGAGGGCCTCATCGCCGGGCGCACCCTGTTCGCGGATCCGCCGACCCGTCCGACAGCCGTCATCGCGCAGAGCGACCTCCTCGCCGCGGGCGTGATCCGCGCGGCGGAGGAGGCGGGCCTGCGCGTTCCCGAGGACGTCAGCGTGGCCGGGTTCGACGGCATCGCGGTGGACGGCCTCGGCGAGCACGTGCTCACCACCGCCGTGCAGCCCGCGGTGGAGAAGGGACGTGCCGCCGGAGACGCCGTCGCGCGGCTGCTGGCGGGGGAGCAGGCCGCGTCGATCCGCTTCACGTGCACGTTCCGCGAGGGCACCACGACCGGGCCTGTGCCCTCGCCGGAGCCGGCTTCGTGACGACGGCGGCGGTCGATTCCGGATCCGGCACGTAAACTGGACCCGAACCCGCCCGCCTGTGTCGACCTGCACGCTCACCCGCTGAGCCTGCAGAGACCGACGAGCCAGAGGAGACTGCCATGCTGACGCTCCTCGCCGTGTTCGCCGTCGCGTCCCTGCTGCTGCCGCTGCTGGTCTCCTGGATCGGCGCGCGCGCCTTCGCGGTCGCGGCGCTCGTGCCGGCCGCGGCGTTCGTGCATCTGATCGTGCTCACACCTCAGGTGCTCGCCGGATCCGATGACCCCGCGCTGGTGCCGCGGGAATCGATCGACTGGATCCCTCAGCTCGGGCTCTCGCTCTCGTTCCGGCTCGACGAACTGAGCTGGCTGCTGGCCCTGATCGTCACCGGTGTGGGCGCGCTCGTGCTCCTGTACTGCCGCTGGTACTTCCGCGGTTCGAAGGAGGGCATCGGCCAGTTCGCGGCGGTGCTGCTGGCGTTCGCCGGCGCGATGTACGGGCTGGTGACGACCGACGACCTGGTGCTGCTGGTCATGTTCTGGGAGCTGACCAGCATCCTCTCCTACCTGCTGATCGGGCACTACCACCGCCGCGGTGCGAGCCGCCGTGCTGCGCTGCAGGCCCTGCTGGTGACTACGCTCGGCGGGCTCGCGATGTTCATCGGGGTGGTGTTCCTGGCCGTCGAGGCCGGCACGTCGAGCATGTCGCGGATCCTCGAGATCGCGCCCACCGGGCCTGTCGTCGACGCCGCGATCGTGCTGCTGCTGGTCGGCGCCCTCAGCAAGTCCGCGATCTTCCCGTTCCACTTCTGGCTGCCGGGCGCCATGGCCGCCCCCACTCCGGTGAGCGCCTACCTGCACGCCGCGGCCATGGTGAAGGCCGGCATCTACCTCATCGCGCGGTTCGCGCCGGTGTTCGCCCTGTCCGGTCCGTGGCGGCCGATCACGATCACGCTGGGTGTGTTCACGATGCTGCTCGGCGGCGTGCAGGCACTGCGCGAGACCGACCTCAAGCGCATCCTCGCGTTCGGCACCGTGAGCCAGCTCGGCTTCTTCACGGTCGTGCTCGGCTACGGAACGCCCGACGCGATGCTCGCGGGACTCGCGCTCGTGATCAGCCACGCCCTGTTCAAGTCGTCGCTCTTCCTGATCGTCGGCGTCATCGACCGCCAGCTCTCCACCCGTGACGTCACCGAGATCAGCGGCGTCGGGCGCCAGGCCCCGCTGCTCGCGATCTCGGGCTTCCTCGCGGTCGGATCCATGATGGGGATCCCCCCGACGATCGGGTTCGCGGCGAAGGAGTCCACGCTCGCGGCCCTCTTCGACGAATCGCTGCGCGGGTCCCCCTGGGGGATCGTCGCGCTCATCGGCGTGATCCTGGGATCCATACTCACTGCGGCATACGGTGCGAGGTTCCTCTGGGGCGCGTTCTGGCGGAAGAAGGATGCGGCGGGCACCTACATGCCGGACACGGAATGGCCCTCGCCTCCGTTCGGGTTCCTGGTGTCGCCGGTGCTGCTCGCCCTCGGCACGCTCGTGCTGGGGCCGCTCGCTTCCGCGGTCACCGTGGTGCTGTACGGCTACGCGGACGACGCGAAGGCGCCCGGCTACGACGGCGTGGACCTGGATCCCGGGTACCTCGCCCTCTGGCACGGTCTGGCACCCGCCCTGTTCCTGTCGCTCGGGGCCGTGCTGCTCGGTCTCGCGCTGTTCCCGCTCACGCGTCGCCTGGGTTGGGACCGCCGCCCGCGCCTGCTGCGGTTCACCGCTCAGGACGCGTACTACCTCGTGATGCGCAGCGTCGATCGACTCTCCGTGGTCACCACCTCGCTCACGCAGCGCGGTTCGCTGCCGGTCTACGTCGGCACGATCTTCGTCGTCGTGATCGCGGGCGAGACGACGGCCCTCATCGCCGGCGGCCCGGCGAACGCGCAGCTGAGCGCCTGGCACACCCCGGTGCAATTGGTGGTCGCGCCGATCATGATCTTCGCGGGCCTGCTCGCGATCCGGGCGCAGAAGCGCTACACCGGCGTCGTCCTGGTCTCCGTCACGGGCCTCGGCATGGTCGTGCTGTTCGGCACGAGCGGCGCCCCCGACCTCGCTCTCACGCAGATCCTCGTCGAGACCGTGACGCTGGTCACGTTCGCGCTCGTGCTGCGCCGGCTGCCTGCGCGGATGGGTGAGCACAATGCGTCGGTCGGAAGGGTGCCGCGCGCGATCCTCGGCATCGCGGCCGGCGTGATGATGGCGCTCGTGGCGATCGTCGCCACCGGATCCCGGGTCGCCGAACCCATCTCCGAGGCTTTCCCGAAGCTCGCGTACGACCTCGGGCACGGCAAGAACGTGGTGAACGTGGCCCTGGTCGACCTGCGCGGCTGGGACACGATGGGGGAGCTGTCGGTGCTCGTACTCGCGGCGACCGGCGTGGCCTCGCTCGTCTTCGTCACGCACCGCGCCGACCGGCTCTCGGCCACGAAAGCGCTCCCCGAGGGCCCGCGGCAGGCTCGCCGCCGGCCACTCGTCGAGACGACCGAAGGCGTGCGCGTGCAGACCGCGGGCGACACCGCCCCGCGCGCGTGGCTCGTCGGCGGCGGCAATGTGAAGCCGGAGAACCGCTCGATCCTGCTCGAGGTGATCGTGCGGATCCTGTTCCACACGATCATCGTGGTGTCGATCTACCTGCTCTTCGCGGGGCACAACGCCCCGGGCGGCGGTTTCGCCGGCGGCCTCGTCGCGGGCATGGCCCTGGTCATGCGCTACATCGCGGGCGGCCGCTGGGAGCTGGGCGCAGCGGCGCCCACCGACGCCGGTCGCCTGCTCGGTGCCGGGCTCATTCTCGCCGTGGGCGCGGCCGTGGTACCCCTGTTCTTCGGGATGGCTCCGCTGACCAGCACCGTGTGGGAGGCGGAGATCCCCGTCATCGGGCACATCGAGTTCGTCAGTTCCACGTTCTTCGACATCGGCGTCTACCTCGTCGTGATCGGGCTGGTGCTCGACGTGCTGCGCAGCCTCGGCGCCGAGGTCGACCGGCAGACCCTCGAGATGCGTGCGCGGGGGGTGGACATCTGATGGACGTCTCCTTGGTGCTCATCATCGTGATGGCGGTGCTGTTCGGCTGCGGCGTGTACGCGATGCTTGAGCGCAGCCTGACCCGCGTGCTGATCGGGTTCCTGCTGCTCGGGAACGCCGTGAACCTGCTGCTGCTGATCGTGATGGGGCGCCCGGGGCGTGCGCCGTTCTACGGCATCGACGGCGACATGAGCGATCCGCTGCCGCAGGCGCTCACGCTCACGGCGATCGTGATCACCTTCGCCGTCTCCGCCTTCCTGCTCGCGCTCATCTACCGCTCCTGGCAGCTGGGCAAGGCCGACACGGTCGAGGACGACGAGGCCGACATCGCACTGCGCGAGCGCACGGAGATCGAGGAAGACCTCATGGACGACGAGGTCGACCTCGAGGACGAGGACGCCACGACCGACTTCGTGGGCGTCGCGACCTCTCCGATCCGCGTGCTGCATGCCAAGGATCTGGACGGTCTCATCGATGACGCCCCGGTGGACCGGCCGGATCCGATAGACGACGTTTCGTCTCGCTCCGCCTCGGGCGGTGCTCGCTCAACGACCACAGCCGGACCGGGGTCGTTGAGCGAGGACGGCGAAGCCGACCGAGATGAAACGCGGCGCCCTGACGAACGACCCGAGCCGGGGGAGGAGCCGCGATGAACGCCCTCGTCCCGCTGCTCGTCGCCCTCCCGCTGCTGGGCGCCGCGATCACGCTCGTGTTCGGCCGCAACACGCGCGTGCAGGTCATCGTCACGGTCGCCACGCTCGCGGCGGTCTCGGTGATCGCCGCGACCCTGCTCGTCATCGTGGATCAGACCAAGCCGATCGCGGTGATGGTCGGAGGCTGGCCCGCCCCGTTCGGCATCGTGCTGTACGTCGACCGGCTCGCCGCCCTGCTCGTGCTCGTGTCGAGCATCGTGCTGGTCGCCGTGCTGCTCTTCTCGGTGGGCCAGGGGGCCGCGGACGGGGCCGAGGAGACCCCGATCTCGATCTTCAATCCGTCGTATCTGATCCTCGCCGCGGGCATCTTCAACGCCTTCATCGCGGGCGACCTGTTCAACCTCTACGTCGGCTTCGAGATCCTCCTGGTCGCCTCCTACGTGCTGATCACGCTGGGCAGCACCGAGTCCCGGATCCGCACCGGCGCGGTCTACATCGTGGTGTCGCTGGTCTCGTCGGTGCTGTTCCTCGTGGCGATCGCGCTCATCTACGCCGCGCTCGGCACCGTGAACATGGCGCAGATCGCCGAGCGGATCGGGGAGATCCCGCCCAGCACGCAGCTCGTGCTGCACCTCATGCTCGTGGTCGCCTTCGGCATCAAGGCGGCCGTGTTCCCGATGTCGTTCTGGCTGCCCGACTCGTACCCGACCGCCCCGGCCCCGGTCACGGCGGTGTTCGCAGGACTGCTCACGAAGGTCGGCGTGTACGCCCTGATCCGCACCGAGACGCAGCTGTTCAACGTGTCGAGCATCAACACGCTGCTCATGATCGTGGCGCTCGCGACGATGGTGATCGGAATACTCGGCGCCGTCGCGCAGGCGGAGCTGAAGAGGATCCTGTCGTTCACGCTGGTGAGCCACGTCGGCTACATGGTGTTCGGTCTGGCGATCGCGACCCCTGCCGCGATCGGCGCGACGGTGTACTACATCGTGCACCACATCATCGTGCAGACCACCCTGTTCCTGGCGGTGGGGCTGGTCGAGCGCCGCGCGGGCAGCACCTCGATCCTCAAGGTGCGCGGCCTCATGAAGGCGGCGCCGCTCATCGCCGTGCTGTACTTCGTGCCGGCGATCAACCTCGGCGGCTTGCCGCCGTTCTCGGGATTCATCGGCAAGTTCGCGCTGTTCCAGGCGGCCGCGCAGGTCGCGACCCCGCTGATCTGGGTGCTCGTCGTCGGCGGCGTGCTCACCTCTCTGCTCACGCTGTACGCGCTCATGCGCGCGTGGAACCTCGCCTTCTGGCGGAGCAAGGACGAGACGCCGGAGGAGATGGAGAACGAGCGCATCGCCCATCTCGGCAGCGCACCGGCCGCCGACGAGCAGCAGGAGCGGCGCCGGATCCCGACGATCATGACCCTTGCCACGGGAGGCATGGTCGCCGTCACCCTCGCACTGACGGTCTTCGCGGGCCCGATCTACGGGCTCTGCGAGCGGATCGGCGCCAACCTGCTGCAGCCCGTGCACCTCGACATGCTCGACGGGGACGAGGCCTCCTCATGAGCACCGGGACGAAGCGCGGACTCTGGCGCGAGATCGGCCTGCAGCTGCCGTTCCTGCTCTGGCTGGTCGTGCTGTGGATGCTGCTCTGGGGCCAGTTCACCGTGCTGTCGGCCGTGACGGGCATCGCCGTGGCGCTGTTCGTGACGCGCGTGTTCCGGCTGCCCACGATCGAGCTCTCCGGGCGGATCAACCTGTGGTGGGCGGCGCTGCTGGTGGTGCAGTTCCTGGCGGCCGTCGTGCACGGCTCGCTCACCGTCGCGGTGCAGGTGCTGAACCCGCGGCGCGCGCCGGGGGCCGCGATCATCGCGGTGCCGCTGCGCTACGCCGATGACCTCGTCATGACCCACGTCGCGGTGACGTCGTCGCTCATCCCCGGATCCCTCGTGGTCGAGGCCGAGCGCGACACCCGCACCCTGTATCTGCACGTGATCGGCGTGCGCTCGCTCGAGGACGTGGAGCGACAGCGCGCGGGCGTGCTGCGCTGGGAGCGGCGCATCGTGCGGGCGCTGGGATCGCCGGCGCAGGCGGCCCGGCTGCGTGCGGACGAGCGCGCCGAGGCGGACCGTCTCGGGGGTATGGTGGCCGGGACCTCGCCGAAGCCGCACCGACCGCAGGGATCCGGCACGTCGCACGGATCCGAGGAGGGTCGCCGATGAATCCGCTGCTGCTCGTCATCATGATCGTGTTCGCGGTCGCCGCCGTGCTCGCGGTGATCCGCATCGTGATCGGACCGTCGATCCTCGACCGCGCGGTCGCCGCCGACGTGCTGCTCACGGAGGTGATGTGCGTGCTCGGCGCCGATATGGCGATCAACCACCACACGCGCACGCTGCCCGTGCTGATCGTCGTCGCCGCGGTGGGCGTGTTCGGGTCCATCTCAGTCGCGCGTTACGTCGCGCGGAGGGACAACACGCCGTCATGAACGGGGTCATCATGAACCAGACCTTCGCCCACCGCACCCGCCGGGACGGGGGAGAGCGATGAACGTCTTCGAGCTGCGGATCCCCGACGTCGTGGTGGACACCGCAGTCTGGGTGCTCGTGCTGATCGGCGCGCTGCTGTGCCTGATCGCCGGCATCGGCCTGCTCCGCCTGCGCGACGTACCGAACCGGCTGCATGCCGCCACGAAGCCGCAGGTGCTCGGTCTGCTCCTGATCTGCCTGGCGATCGCGCTCTCGCAGCGCTCCGTGATCGGAGTCGCGCTGGGGCTGCTGCTCGTGGCGCCCGTCGTGCTCATGCAGTTCGCGACCGCCCCGCTGTCGGCGCACATGGTCGGTCGCCAGGCCTACCGCAACGGCACGATCGACGAGCGCTCCCTCGTGGTCGACGAACTCGCCGACTCGAAGCGCACCCCACCCGGCGCCGGCTGACGCGGGGGCCGACGGCCGGATCGCGGGGCGGCGGGGGCGCTTCACCTGCTGTTTCCCCGCCCGCGGTACCCTGAGCGCGCACGCGCCCTGTGTGCAGCCGCTCGAACGGAACCCGATGCAAGACATCCTCGACCGCGCCGCGCTCGCGGCGCCGCCGCGCACGCTGATCGACATCCTGGTCGACACCGCGCGCCGATACCCGGACGCCTCTGCGATCGAGGACGCGGACGGTGCGCTCAGCTATGCCGAGCTGCTCGCCCAGGTCTGGCGGACGGCAGCCCGGTTGCGCGAGCACGGCGTCATGCGCGGCGACAGGGTCGGCATCAGGATGCCCTCCGGCGGGCGGGAGCTGTACCTCGCGATCCTCGGAACGCTCGCCGCGGGCGCGGCGTACGTGCCGGTCGACGCGGACGATCCGCAGGAGCGGGCCGACCTCGTGTTCGGCGAGGCCAAGGTGCGCGGCGTCATCGGCGCCGGCGGAGTGTTCCGGGGCGCAGATTCCCCGTTCGGGGCGCACCACGCCGCCGAACCCGGGCAAGGCGCGCCCCGAGACGAGCCGGCGCGCCCCGAAGCGGATCGGGGGGATGGCCCCACGGCCGAAACGGACGGAACAAGCCCCGTAACGGCCGAGCCAGCACGACCCGCCAACGCGGAGCGACCCGGATCCGGCCTGTTCGCCGGGGAGGATCCGCACCCGAACTCGGTCTCGATCACGACGGTGCCGCACCCGCTGCCCTTGGACGACGCCTGGATCATCTTCACCTCCGGCTCGACCGGCGTGCCCAAGGGCGTGGCCGTGACCCACCGCTCCGCCGCCGCGTTCGTCGACGCCGAGGCGAACCTGTTCCTGCAGGACGCGCCGCTCGGCCCCGGTGACCGCGTGCTCGCGGGCCTCTCCGTCGCGTTCGACGCCTCGTGCGAGGAGATGTGGCTGGCCTGGCGGTACGGCGCCTGCCTCGTGCCGGCGCCGCGCGCGCTGGTGCGCTCCGGCGAGGACCTCGGACCCTGGCTGCTCGGCCACGGCATCACCGCGGTGTCGACCGTGCCGACGCTCGCGGCGCTCTGGCCGCAGGACGCGATCGAGAACCTGCGCCTGCTGATCTTCGGTGGCGAGGCGCTGCCGCCCGAACTCGCCGCGCGGCTCGTGGGCGAGGACCGCGAGGTCTGGAACACCTACGGACCTACCGAGGCCACGGTCGTCGCGTGCGCGGCCGAGATGGACGGCGAGGCGCTGCGCGCGGGGGAGCCGGTGCGGATCGGCCTGCCACTGGACGGCTGGGAACTCGCCGTCGTCGACGCCCAGGGCAACCGCGTCGCCGAGGGCGAGGTCGGCGAGCTCGTGATCGGCGGTGTCGGGCTCGCACGGTACCTGGATCCGGCCAAGGACGCGGAGAAGTACGCGCCGATGCCGTCCCTGGGCTGGGATCGCGCCTACCGCTCCGGGGATCTCGTGCGGTACGAGGAGGCGGGCCTGGTGTTCCAGGGTCGCGCCGACGACCAGGTGAAGATCGGCGGCCGGCGCATCGAGCTCGGCGAGGTCGAAGCCGCGCTGCAGAACCTCACCGCGGTCACGGCGGCGACCGTCGTCGTGCAGCGCAGCGAGGGCGGGATCCCCCTGCTCGTCGGGTACGTGGTGCCGACCGAGGGCTTCGACCGGCAGACCGCGCGCGCCGAGCTCGCCGAGACGCTCCCGGCGCCGCTCATCCCGCTGCTCGCGGTCATGGACGACCTGCCCGTGCGCACCTCGGGCAAGGTCGACAAGGCCGCCCTGCCGTGGCCGCTCACGGATCCGGACGCGGACGACTCCACGCTCACCGGCACCGCGGCCTGGCTGGCGGAGCAGTGGTTCGCCGTGCTCGGCACGCGGCCGCTCGACGAGGACGCCGACTTCTTCCAGCTCGGCGGCGGATCCCTCGCGGCCGCGCAGCTGGTGAGCCGGATCCGATCCCGCGCCCCCGAGTTCACGATGGCCGACGTCTACGACCTGCCGCGGCTGCGGCGCATGGCCGACGCCGTCGAGGCCGAGGCCGGCGATGAGGACGACGAGCCGGGCGAGTTCCACGAGTCCCGGCCCACACCGCGGCGCATGCAGTGGATCCAGTCGCTCCTGGGAGTGCCGCTGTTCGTCCTCGGCGGCATCAGGTGGGTGCTCTGGCTGCTCACCGGCAGCGCGATCCTGCACCTCGTGCCAGGGTTCGACTGGCTGCCGACGGCGCCGCTGTGGCTGCTGATCATCGGCCTCGTGGTGTTCGCGACCCCGTTCGGACGCATGGCGATCGCCGCGATCGCCGCGAGGATCCTGCTCACCGGTGTGCGGGCCGGGGACTACCCGCGCGGCGGCGGGGTGCACCTGCGGCTCTGGCTCGCGGAGCAGGTCAGCCACCAGATCGATCCCGTCGGCTTCGCGGGCGCTCCGTGGGTGAGCTACTACGCCCGGGCGCTCGGGGCGAAGATCGGCCCCGACGTCGACCTGCACACGCTGCCGCCCGTGACCGGCATGCTCGACATCGGTCGGGGTGCGGCGATCGAGCCCGAGGTCGACCTCTCCGGCTACTGGATCGACGGCGACACGGTGCGCATCGGCGGGATTCGCATCGGTGCGGGCGCGGTGGTGGGCGCTCGCAGCACCCTCGCCCCCGGCACCCGCATCGGTCGCGCGGCCGAGGTCGCCCCCGGATCCGCCGTCTTCGGCCGAGTGCGCGCCGGGCAGCGCTGGGCCGGCTCCCCCGCGGTGCGCGTCGGCGGGAAGTCCGCCCCGCTCGCGCCCGAGCGCCCGCCCGCGCCGAGGCGCTGGCTGTGGGCATATGCCGCATCGAGCATGGGACTCGGGCTCCTGCCCGTGCTCGCCTTCGCCCTCGGCGCGCTCGTGCTCGTGCAGGGCGCGCGTGGTGCCGCCTCGCTCGGCGATGCGCTTCCGGGGCTGGCGATCTGGCTCGTCCCGTCGGTGCTCGTGACCGGACTCGTGTTCGCCGTGCTCGTCGTGGCGGCGACCCGGCTGCTCTCGATCGGGCTGCGCGAGGGGATCCACCCGGTCCGCGGCCGGATCGCGTGGCAGGCGTGGACCACCGAGCGACTGCTCGACTCCGCCCGCACGCTGCTCTTCCCGCTGTACGCGAGCCTGTTCACCCCTGCCTGGCTGCGCCTGCTCGGGGCGAAGGTCGGCAAGGAGGTGGAGATCTCCACGGTGCTGCTGATCCCGTCGATGACCACGATCGACGACGGTGCGTTCCTCGCCGATGACACGATGGTCGCTTCCTACGAGCTCGGCGGCGGATGGATGCGCCTGGCCGCGGCGCGGATCGGCAAGCGTGCGTTCCTCGGCAACTCCGGCATGGCGGGCGCCGGGCACAAGGTGCCCAAGGACGGCCTCGTCGCGGTGCTCTCGGTGGCGCCGGACAAGGCGAAGGCGGGATCGTCGTGGCTCGGCTCCCCGCCGGTGCGCCTGCGCCGAGTGGTGAACGAGTCGGATCTGGAGCGCACCTACCGCCCTCGCACGGGACTGCGGGTCGCGCGTGGTCTGTGGGAGCTGTGCCGCATCGTGCCGGTCATCCTCACCTGCGCGCTCGGGCTGGCGGTGCTGCTCACGCTCGCCGCGCTGGCCGAGAGCGTCGGTCCGGTCTGGACCGTGGTGCTCTCCGGCCTCGTCCTGCTGGTCGCGGGCGCCGTCGCCGCGGGGTTCGCGACCGCAGCGAAGTGGGCGTTCGTGGGGCCGATCCGCCCGGGGGAGCACCCGCTGTGGTCGAGCTTCGTCTGGCGCACCGAGGTCGCCGACACGTTCACCGAGATGATGGCCGCCCCGTGGTTCGCCAACGCCGCGGCGGGCACGCCCGCGCTCGCCGTGTGGCTGCGCTCGCTCGGCGCCACGATCGGGAAGGGCGTCTGGACGGACAGCTACTGGCTGCCGGAGCCGGATCTCGTGACGCTCGGCGACGGCGCCACGGTCAACCGCGGCTGCGTGGTGCAGACGCACCTCTTCCACGACCGCGTGATGAGCATCGACACGGTCACACTCGAGGCCGGTGCGACCCTCGGCCCGCACAGCGTGATCCTGCCGGCCGCGACCATCGGATCCGATGCCACGGTGGGACCGGCGTCCCTCGTGATGCGCGGGGAGAGCGTGCCAGTCGGGAGCCGATGGAGCGGCAACCCGATCGGCCCGTGGCGTGCGGTCAAGGTGCGAAGCTACCAGGCGGCCGAATGAGGGCGATCCGGCGGCGGCGCCGAACGGGCGCGCACCGGGCCGCGCGATCTGTGAGCATGGAACCGTGAGCCCCGACGACTACACCCCGCACTCCGGCGATCGCCGGTACCGCGTCGAGCACTACGACCTGAGCATCGACTACCGCCTCGGCACGAACCGGCTGGACGGCGTCGCGATCGTGCGCGGGCGCGCCGTCGAGGCGACCAAGGCGGTCTCCCTGGATCTTGCCGGGCTGCGCGCGACCAAGGTGCGCGGAGACGTCGGCGGGCGCATCGGCTTCACCCAGACCGACCGCAAGCTCAAGGTCGCCTTCGGCCGTGAGCTCGCGGCGGGGGATCCGTTCGAGCTCACGATCTCCTACGGGGGAGCCCCGCGCCCGCGGCGCACCCGCTGGGGCACGCTCGGATGGGAGGAGCTGGAGGACGGCGCCATCGTCGCCTCGCAGCCGATCGGCGCGCCGTCGTGGTTCCCCTGCAACGACCACCCCTCCGACAAGGCGACGTACCGGCTCTCGATCACGACCGACCCCGGGTACGCGGTCGCCGCGGCCGAGCCCGTCTCCTCGGCGACCAAGGGCGGGCGCACGACCTGGGTCTTCGAGCGCAGCACGCCGACTCCGAGCTATCTCGCGACGGTGCAGATCGGAAAATATGTCTCGCGCGGCATGGATCTGGCGGGCGTCGTGGGGCAGGTGCTGCACCCGGCCCCGCTGGCTGCTCGGGTGCAGGCCGACCTCGCGCCCCTGCCGCGCATGATGGCGGTGTTCACCGAGTCGTTCGGGCCGTACCCGCTGCCGTCCTATCGACTCGTGGTGACGGCTGATGACCTGGAGATCCCGCTCGAGGCGCAGGGCATGGGCGTGTTCGGCGCCAACCACATCGACGGGAAGGGCAGCCTCGAGCGTCTCATCGCGCACGAGCTCGCCCACCAGTGGTTCGGCAACAGCGTCGGGGTCGCCCGGTGGCGCGACATCTGGCTCAACGAGGGCTTTGCCTGCTACGCCGAGTGGATCTGGTCGGAGCGCAGCGGCGGGCACAGCGCTCACGCGAAGGCGCTCGGGCACTGGGCCGCGCTCGCCACCGAGCCGCAGGATCTCGTGCTCTCGGATCCTGGTCCGGAGCTCATGTTCGACGACCGCGTGTACAAGCGCGGCGCTCTCGCCCTGCACGCGCTGCGGCTGACGGTGGGCGACGACGCGTTCTTCCGGATCCTGCGCACCTGGACCGAGCGCTTCGCGGGCGCGACCGCCACGACGGAGGACTTCCGCACGCTCGCCGCGTCGATCGCGGGCCGTAGGCTCGAGGCGTTCTTCGACGCCTGGCTCGACCAGACCGCGCTTCCGGCATTGCCCGAGGCGGCCGGGGCTCTCGCGGCGGTCGAGCCGGCGCCGGTGACCGAGGCGCTGAGCGTGAATCCGCGCGCGGTGAGCGAGGCCTGATCGCTCCGCTCGGACGGCAAGATCAGGCCGCGTCGCCGCGATCGGAGCGCCCGATCCGGGCGAGCGATCGGTCGAACACCGTGATGAGCAGGAACACCGCCGCGATCCCGACCACGACCCAGCCCAGGACGTGCAGGCCGGGTGTCGTCGCCCGTGCGCCGTAGACGTTGCCGTAGATCACGGCCGAGACGATCGCGCCGAGGTAGAAGAACGTGCGCAGCAGTCCCGCGGACGACGCGATCCGCTCGGGCTCGGCCTGGAAGTACAGCGCGTTCTGGATCGCGAGGTTGTTCAGCCCCTGCGGGATGCCGAGGATCAGCATCGCGAGCACGAGGAACCAGATGGGGGAGGTCCCGGTCATGAACAGCACCAGCACGCCGGCGACGAGCTGCGCGACGGATCCCACCAGCAGCTTCCAGACGACCTCGGGGCGCCGCCCGAACGCGAGAGCCACGGCGATCCCGGTCGCGAACACGGGCAGCAGGATCAGCCCCGCTACGGTCGGCGTGAGACCGCGCCCATCTTCGAGCCACTGGGTGAAGCCGTACACGAACGTGTAGGAGATGGTCGCGGTGAGCAGCGACCGGACATAGCTGAGCAGCAGGGGACCGTTGCCGGAGAGCACCCGCACGTCGATGAACGGATCCGAGATCCTGCGCTCCCACCAGACGAAGCCCCCGCCAGCGACGAGGGCGACGGCGAGCAGCCAGATCAACGCGGGCGCGATGTTCTGCAGGAAGACCAGCAGCGCCAGCATGGCCACGGCGAAGAGGATGATCCCGATCCCGTCGATCCGCGGGCGATCCTCGGGGGCGGGCTCCAGACCGGTCCGGCGTGGCAGGAACAGGGCGCCGAGGAGCAGCGTGGCGAGTCCCAGCGGCACGTTCACCGCGAACGTGGCTCGCCAGCCCCAGGCGCCGATCAGCACGCCGCCGAGCGCAGGGGCGACGACGGCGATCGTCTGCGTCGTCACCGAAAGCAGGGTGAGGATCCCCGCGGGGGAGGCGACGCCGGTGCGCTCGCCCTCCGCGCGGATCATGTGCATCGCGGCGGGGTAGCCGGCGCACGTGCCGAGGCCGAGGATGACGCGCGCCGCGACGAGCCACCAGATGCTGTCGCGGCTCTCCGGGGCGAGCAGTCCGATCGCGCCGGCGGCCGTCACCAGCACCGCGCCGAGCAGGAACAGGGAGCGAACCCCGAAGATGTCGACGAGCCGGCCGACCAGGGGCTGACCGATCGCGGTGGCGAGGTAGAGGCTCGACACGAGCCACACCGTCTCGCGGGCGGGAGCGCCCAGGGCGAGGCCGATCGGGGTGAGCGCCACGGCGATGATGGCCGTGTTGATCGGGTTGAGGATCGCCCCCACCATCATCGGGGCGAGCAATCGCCGATCGAAGCGGCCTTCGGGCGCCGGCCCTCCCTGCAGGCCCCGGCGGGACGGCATCAGGGCAGCATCCGCTCGAGCACCGACATCGCGACCGAGACCGCGCGCAGATCCTCCGCGTCGAGCTCGGTGAGTGCGTGCTCGAGCCAGGCCGCCGCGGCGTCCCGTTGGCCCGCGATACGGGCCCAGCCGGCGTCCGTGAGGTCGATGATCTGGCGGCGTCCGTCGTTCGGATCCTGGCTGCGGGTGACGAAGCCGGCGCTCTCGAGGGCCTCGACCGTCGCCGCCATCGACTGCGGCCGCACGCGCTCAGCGGACGCGAGGGCGCTCACCGTCGAGACACCGCCCTTGCCCAGTCGGGCGAGGGCCGACGCCTGCGACGGCGTGAGCGCGTCGTCGGCTCCTGCCTCACGGAACCGACGGAGGAGGCGCGCGACGACGGTGCGCAGATCGAGCGCCGTCTGCGTGGGGGTCGGCGTGACCGTGGAGGTCTCGGACGGAGTCTCGGGCATATCGACAGCCTAAACTGCACAGGTAAAACTGTCTAATGTGTGCGAGGATGCCGCGCATGACCACTGCACTCCTGCTCATGGACTTCCAGAACGGCTTCGCGGCTCGCTATGCCGAGCTCGCACCCGGCGTGATCCCGGCGGCGCGGCGCGCCCTCGACGCGGCCCGCGCGGGCGCGATCCCCGTCGTCTTCGTGCGCGTCGGCTTCCGCGAGGGCTTCCCCGAGGCGTCCGCGCGGAACAAGGCCTTCGGCGCGATCAAGGACTCACCGCTCGGACCACTTCTCGTGGAGTCGGCCGAGGCGTCGCAGGTCGTCGCCGACCTCGCCCCGCGGCCGGGGGAGCCGATCGTCGTCAAACGCCGCGTCGGCGCCTTCGCCTCCGACCTCGACGTGGTGCTCCGAGGGCTCGGTGCGACCGAACTCGTGCTCGCGGGCGTCGCCACGAGTGGCGTCGTGCTGAGCACCGTTCGCCATGCGGCCGACCAGGACTTCGGGCTCACGGTCCTTGCGGACGCCTGTGCGGATCAGGATGCGGAGGTGCACCGGGTGCTGCTGGAGAAGGTGTTCCCGCGTCAGGCCGAGGTGGTCACCGTCGAGGAGTGGGTCTCGGGCCTGAGTCCGGAGGCCGTCTCGCGAGGGTGACGATCAACTCCGGGTCGACATCGACCGGCAGGATCCGGAAGTCGCCGCCGCCGGGCACAGTCGCGAAGCCGTCGGGGGTGAATCGCACCTGATCCGGCGGCAGGGCGAGCCCCCGCCCGTCGGCCTTGAGCGCCGCCTCGATGGCCGTCCACCCGCGCAGATCCGGCGGGTCGGCCGGGGCGAACAGCGCGCGGAGGGCAGGCATCGTCCCCGCGTGCTCGGCGTCGATCCCGATCGCGGCGGAGTCCTGCTCGCGGGTGACGGCCACGACCACCCAGGGCTCCGCGTACGCGATGCTCGCGTGCAGCGGGGCGTCGGGCAGCAGCGGCCGCCCATGCGGTCCACCGCACTGCACGCAACGCCGCACGATCCGCAGGTCGGAACCCGGGGCCAGCTCGGCGGCCAGAGACCGGATCAGGGCGTGGGCGGTCTCCCGGCGGACGTCGGACGCCGAACGAGCCCAGGCGATCCGGACCCCTTCGATCGTCGTCCGCTGCACAGGACCAGCGTAGGCCGCCGCCTGAGTCGCAGATCGATGCCGGTGGGGCCGCGGGCCGGGGCGTCCGCGGCCGCGGGGCAGAGGCCAGGGCGTGGGTGACGGTCGCGCCGGCGCCGACCGCGGCCTCCCGTCGCGTGCGGCATAGGATCGAACCCTATGAGTTCGGATCCGGCGGGCACGCAGACCCTGCGCCGCCCGGGTCCGATCGGCCGGATCATCGGATCCCTCGACGATCCGGTGCTGCGGGCGCTGGTCGCCGCCACCACGGTGGCGCGCATCGGCCGCGGCGTCTTCCTGTCGATCACCGTGCTGTACTTCATCCGGGTGGTCGGGCTCAGCGGCGGCGAGGCGGCGATCGTCCTCGCCGCGGCGAGCGGCAGCAGCATCCTCGCGTCGTTCCTCGGCGGATGGCTCGCCGACCGGTGGAGCGCGCGGCGGCTGTCGTTCGTGTTCGAAGTCGCGGCGGGACTTCTCCTTATCGCGTACGCCTTCGTCGGCACGTTCGCCACGGCGATCGCGCTGGCCGTCGCGAGCGGTTTCCTCGACGCGTTGGCGCAGTCGTCCCGCTCAGCGGTGATCGCCCGGGGCTTCACCGGGGACAACCGCGTGCACGCTCGCGCGGTGCTGCGCACCGTGACGAACCTCTCGATCGCGGCCGGATCCGGTGTCGCCGCGATCGCACTCGCGATCGGAACCCCCGTCGCCTACCGAGCGGTCATCGTGATCGCCGGGGCGATCTGCGCGATCGGTGCGATCCCGCTGCTGCGGCTGCCCGCGTCCGTCGATGCCGTCGCGCGGGTGGCCGAGAAGATCACGACCGAGACCGGATCCGTGAACACCGCCGCCACGGCGGCCGCAGAGCGCGAACTCCGTCGAGACTGGCGCGCCCGCTCGCCCTGGCGCGATCCCCGCTACCTGCTCCTCACCCTGTTCTCCGCCGCGTTCGGCATGCAGTTCGGCGTCGCCGAGGTCGGCGTGCCGCTGTGGATCACTCATGCCACCACCGCTCCGGACGCGACCGTCTCGGTGCTCCTCATCTCGAACACCGTGCTGGTCGTGCTCTTCCAGGTGCGGCTGTCGCGGAACACGCACGATCTGCGCGTCGCGGGCAAGGTCTCGCTGATCGCCGGCGCGCTCATGGCGGGCGCCTGCTTCGTCTACGCCTCGGCCGCCGGACTCCCTGTCGTGGCGGCCGTCGCGGTGCTGCTCGTCGCACTCGTCGCGCACACCTTCGCCGAGATCCTGTCGCAGGCCGGCGGCTGGGGTCTGAGCTTCGAGCTCGCCGATCCGGTGCGCGCGGGCGCCTATCAGGGCGTGTTCGGCATGACGTTCTCGATCGGCTCCCTGGTCGCGCCGATCCTGGTGAACGCGACGGCCATCGCGCTCGGCTTCGCCGGCTGGGCGATCCTCGCGGTCGTGTTCCTCGGATCCGCTCTCGGCATCGCGGCGATCGCGTTCCGCGCCGCACGGGAGCAGGACGTCCGGGTGTGAGCCCCCGGGATCGTCGGATCCGACCTCGACGCGCCGACAAGGGGCGAGTAGCTTCTGCTCATGGGAGACCGAGTCGACGACCGGGTGTTCACCCGGCAGGACCGCACACGGTTCCGCGAGAAGACGGCGCGGTGCCTCGATGCCCTGGCCAGCATGCTCGCCGACGGCCAGTTCGAGGTGTCAGAGCCGCGGCTGGGTCTCGAGATCGAGCTGAACCTGGTCGACGACGCCTGCGACCCGGCCATGGCGAACGCACGGGCGCTCGAGGCGATCGCCGATCCCGCGTTCCAGACCGAGCTCGGTCAGTTCAACATCGAGATCAACGTCGAACCGCGCCCCCTCGCCGGCGGCAACGTGATCCGGCTGGAGGACTCGCTGCGCGAGGCGCTGAACGCCGCTGACGCCAAGGCGCGCAGCACGGGGTGCGGGCTCGCGATGATCGGGATGCTCCCGACGCTCGACGAGCACCACTTCACGAGCGAGTGGCTCTCCGAGGATCCGCGCTACGACCTGCTCAGCCAGCAGATCCTCGCGGCCCGAGGTGAGGACATCGAGCTGCGCCTCGACGGCTCCGCACTGGGCGGTGCGGGCGGCCGGGAGAGCCTCGACATCGTGTGCGACACGATCCTGCCCGAAGCCGCGTGCACCTCGGTGCAGCTGCACCTGCAGGTCGACCCCGCCGACTTCGCGGCCTACTGGAACTCGGCGCAGGCCATCGCCGGCGTGCAGGTGGCTCTGGCGGCGAACTCGCCGTTCTTCGCGGGGCGGGCCCTGTGGCACGAGACCCGGATCCCGCTGTTCGAGCAGGCGACCGACACCCGCTCGGTCGAGCTGAAGAACCAGCGGGTGCGCCCGCGCGTGTGGTTCGGCGAACGCTGGGTGACCTCGATCTTCGACCTCTTCGAGGAGAACTCCCGCTACTTCCCGGCCCTGCTACCGGTGACGACCGATGAGGATCCGTTCGAGGTGCTCGCGCGCGGCGGCACTCCCGCGCTCTCCGAGCTGCGCATGCACAACGGCACCGTCTACCGCTGGAACCGGCCGATCTACGACGGGCACGGCGACCGCTACCACCTGCGTCTGGAGAACCGCGTGCTTCCCGCCGGGCCGTCGATCGTGGACGTGCTGGCCGATGCCGCCTTCTACTACGGCCTCGTGCGCAGTCTCGCCCTGGCCGACCGGCCGCTGTGGACGCAGATGACGTTCGACGCCGCCGAGGAGAACCTGCATTCCGCGGCGCGCGACGGCATCGAGTCGCGGCTGTACTGGCCCGAGGTGGGCTGGATCGGTCCGCGCGAGCTCGTGCTGCGCCGGCTCCTGCCACTCGCCGCTGAAGGGCTGGACGGCTTCGGGGTGGATCCGGTCGCGCGCGACCGCTACCTCGGCGTCATCGAGCAGCGCTGCCTGACGGGCCGCAACGGCGCGGTGTGGCAGCGGGAGGCCGTCGCCGCCCGCGAACGCGCCGGCGCCACGCGGTCGGAGGCGCTGCACGGAATGCTCGCCGACTACCTCGAGCGCATGCACACCGGAGACCCCGTGCACACCTGGACGCTGTGAGCGTGGCTGGGGCGGCTGGCTGAGCTCTGCCCGCCTGGCGGAGGGATCCGGCGGGGATGGTCCAGCCATTCGAGACTTCTTCAGCCGGATGGACCGCCGGCCTCCGGTGGAACGGCCCCCAGAGGGTGGGGTCGGCTGGGCAAGAGGCCGATGCCGCGATTCAGCACTGTGGCCTCCACTCCATGCGGCGGTGAGGACGCCGACCCGGCTCAGCCCGCGGGCTTCAGCACGAGGGTGTCGACGGTTGCGGCGTCCACCGCCTTCTTCGTGAACGCCCAGGGGGACTGCACGCCCTTCGACCAGTTCTCGGTCTGGTCGGTGTAGTGCGGGCTGAAGGCGTGGCCGCTCGCGCCGGTGAGGTGGTTCCACGTGGAGGCGTCGAAGTCGGAGAGGTCGACCACCATCCGCATCGACGGCACCGTGGTCGTCGCGTAGGAGCCGCCGAGCGTCCAGCCGGTGGCGTCGACGAGGGAGGATCCGCCCCCGACCGGATACGGTCCGCGGTTGAACAGCCACTCGATCGGCGCGATGCCGCTCTTGCCGAGCGTCTGGTGCGTGAGCGTGATCGCGTGCAGATCGCCCCAGTTCCACCGAGCTGGATCCGGCCCCTGCGCCTTCGAGAGCTCGTCGTAGGCCTGCTTCGCCGACAGAGCCAGCATCTCGTCGCGCCCGGACACGCCGATCTTCGGGTTGGTCCAGAGCGGGTCGTCCGGGTTCTCGAGCATCGGTCCGACCACGGTGAACAGCCGACCCTGCCCGTCCATCGGCAGCGGATGCTCGCGGTTGGCGAAGAGGTTGAGCGCCAGGTGCTGCCAGAGCACGTTCGCATAAGCCGCAGCGGGGGAGTCGGCGGTGGCCTGTGCATCCCACGTCTTGAGCAGCGCCACGGCCCCGCGCACGCCGGCGTCCTTCGAGGCCGGGATCTCCTGCATCTCCGCCGCGAGCTGTTTGCCGATCCAGCTCTGCTGATCGAACTGGATGTCTCGCATGTCCTGCGCGGTGAGCGGATGCTGCTTCGCGGTGCGCTCGATGAGATCGGCGATCCGCGCAGCGCGATAGCCGTAGTCCCAGTCGCGCGACAGGAAGTACGGGTAGCTGTCCGGCACGATCGCATTGTTCGCGGTGACGATGTAGCCCGCGTCGGGGTTGTAGGACACGGGGAGCTTCTCGAAGGGGATGTAGCCGGTCCAGTCGGATGCGCTCGTCCACCCCGGCTGCGGGTAGTAGCCGTTGCCCGCACCGCGGATCGGCAGGCGGCCCGGCGTCTGATACCCGATGTTCCCCTTCTGGTCGGCGTAGATGAGGTTCTGCGCTGGCACGTCGAACAGCGACGCCGCATGCCGGAAGTCGGTGAAGTCCGCAGCGGTGTTCATGGCGAAGATGGCGGTCGACGTGGTGCCCGGATCCAGTGCGGTCCAGCGCAGGCTCACCGCGTACTGCCCGGGAAGCGCGTCGGTCGCGGCATCGGGGGCGACGCCCGTCTCGCCCCCCGGTGAGGTCGTGTCGGTGCGCCCCACGATGGGGGCCTTCGCGAGCGCGGTGAAGTCGTCGGTCAGCCCGGAGACGATCGGGCCGTGCGCGGTGGAGCGGACGGTGAGCGTGACGTCGGTGGAGCCCGCGACCTTGACGGTCTCGGTGCGCGTCTGCAGTGGAACGCGCACGCCGTCGCGCCAGTAGCTGTCACCGTCGATCTTCTCGATGTACAGGTCGGTCACGTCGGTGGTGAGGTTCGTGAACCCCCAGGCGATGTTCGCATTGTGCCCGATCACGATGCTCGGAAGGCCGGAGAACGAGAACCCGGCCACGTCGAACGGGCAGGCGGTGCTTACCGTGCGGCAGCGCAGCTGCATCTGGTACCAGACCGAGGGGAGCGCCGCGCCCAGGTGCGGGTCGTTCGCGAGCAGCGGCTTGCCGGTCGCCGTGAGGGATCCGGAGACCACCCAGGAGTTGGATCCGATGCCCTCGCCGGGGTCTCCGAGCAGCGTCTGGACGGCCTCGAGGGTGTTGCGCACGGTGGTCCAGCGGACCGTCGCCGACGCGCTCGCCGCGGCTCCGGCGGTGGGTGGGGTCGCGCCGGCCGTGGGTGGGGTTGCGCCGGTGGGCGCCGCGGAGGGTGCCGTCCCCGCGGGAGCGGCGTTCGATCCCGTCCCGTCCGGTGAGGTCGCGGACGTGCTCGCGGCGGCCGCCCCGCTCCCGCTCTGCTCCATCGGCGTGATGGTCGGAACGATGACGGGGTGCTCGTCGAACGGGTACGCGGGGTAGATCTCGTTCATCGTGGTGGCATCGACGGTGGGAGCCAGCAGCGCACGGGTGGTCTCGTCCTCGACGTTGCCGCGCAGATCCCAGGCCATCGCCTTCAGCCAGGCGACCGAATCGGCGGGCGTCCAGGGCTCGATGCCGTAGTCGGGATTGGTCATGCCGACCACGGCATATTCGAAGGATGCCTCTGCCCCCTTGTGGTCTGCGAGGTAGGCGTTCACCCCGTCCGCGTAGGCCTGGTAGAAGCCGCGGGTGGTGGCGTCCATCGCCGTGACCTCCTTCTCAGCGATGCCGCGCCAGTCGAGAGTGCGCAGGAACTCGTCGGTGGCGACCTGCGAGGATCCGAACAGCTCGGCGACCCTGCCGCTCGTGACGTGCCGGCGGAAGTCCATCTCCCAGAAGCGGTCCTGCGCGTGCACGAACCCCTGCGCGTAGAACAGGTCGTGCGTGTTGTCGGCAGTGACCGTCGGGATCCCGCGATCGTCGCGCTGCACGGTCACCTGCGCCTGCAGCCCCTTGACCGCCAGTTCGCCTGAGGTCTGCGGGAACGAACGCTGCACGGTCCACACCAGGAAAAGGGCGGCGGCGGTGGCGAGGATCACGATCCCCGCGAGCACCCCGAAAGCGGTGCGCCCGACGATCCGGCCCGCGCGCCGGGGCTTCACCGTGGGATCGGCTGACGACATGAGCGCTCCTTCGCGTGACACGGAGTCTCACTGCCGGAAGGATCGGGTCGCAGCTCGCGAGACGTGTTGGCATCCTAGCGCGGGGCGATCGCCGTCCGGTCCTGGCCGACGCCCTTGCGCCACGATGACCGCGAGACCGAACCTGCGTCCCGAGACCCACGATAAGTTGCGCGGTCTCGGGACGAGAGTTCGGTTTCGCGGATCCCACTGCCGGGATCCGAGGCTGGGATCCGAGCCCGGGATGGCGGCCTGTCGAGAGCGGGATCCGGGCGGCCGGCCCGCCGCTCAGCCGATCAGGCTGGGCTGCAGGTCGCGCAGCGTGCGCTTGTGCGTCATCCGGGTCACGCCGATCATGGCCAGCAGCAGGGATCCGACCAGCCAGATCCCCAGCACCGCTAGATCCGTCATCGCCCTCCCGACTTGCCCGCCGTACATCAACTGGCGCATCGCATCCACCACGTATCCCATCGGCAGCACATGGTGCAGCGCGGCGAGCGGCGCGGGCAGCGTCTGCCACGGGAACGTGCCGCCCGCGGTCACGAGCTGCAGCACCATGAGCACGAGGCCCACGAACTGCCCCACGGATCCCAGCCAGACGTTCAATGCGAGGATGATCGCCGCATAAGTGGCCGAGGCGAGCACCATGATCCCGAGCGCGCCCCACCCGTTCTGGAATGTGAACCCGAGCGCCCAGGCGAGCACGCCGAGCAGGCCCACCATCTGCACGGCGCCGAACGCCGCGGGGGTGAGCCAGCCGGCGAGGGTGATCCGGATCGGCGAGTGCAGCGCCGTCACCGCGCGCCGCGAGATCGGCTTGATGATCAGGAACAGGGCGTAGATGCCGATCCAGCCGGCCAGCGCCGCGAAGAACGGCGCGAGTCCCTGACCGTAGTCCTTCGCGGCGGCGACCTTGTCGCTGGACACGTCGACGGGGTTCGCGATGGTCTTCGCCTGCTGCTCGCGAAGGTCGGGCGTGGAGGCGGGGATCGCGTCGACGCCGGCCACGAGGCCGTCATGCAGCGTGCCGATGCCGGTGGCGAGGGTGCCGAGGCCGTCGTGCAGGGCCTTGGCGCCGTCGCGGGCGCCGGCCGCGCCCGTGCTCAACGTCGCCGCGCCCGAGGCTGCGGTCTGGGCACCGTTCGCGAGCTGCTGCGACTTGTCGGCGAGCGTGGCGCTGCCGGACGCGACCTGGGCGCTGCCGTCGGCGAGCTGGTCGATCTTGCCGACCGCGCCCTGCACCCTGTCATTGCCGTTGCGCAGATCGTCGCCGAGCGGATCCAGTTTCGCGAGCACCGCGTCGATCTCCGCCTGTGAGAGCCCGCGGTCCGCGAGAGCGCTGGCGATGTCGCTGCGCACCTGGGGCAGGGCGTCGGTCGCCTGCTGAACGAGCGATCCGGCCTCGTTCGCGTACTGCGCGATCTGCTGGTTCCCGTCGCTCACCTGCTGTGCGCCGTTCGCGAGGGTCGCCGCACCGGCGGCGAGCTGCTGCGAGCCGTCCGCGATCTGCGCGGTGCCACCGGCCAGCTGGGATGCTCCGTCGGCCAACTGGGACGTGCCGTCGGCGAGCTGTCCGCTGCCGGAGAGCGCCGTGTTCGCACCGTCGTGCAGCTGCGAGGCGCCGTCGGCGGCTTCGCCGAGTTTGTCGCGCACGTCGCTGAGCCCCGTGAGCAGTTTGTCCGCCGCTTCCTGGCCCACCATCTCGGCGACCGAGCGGCGGATCTTCTCGACCGCACCGGATCCGATCGACGACGCGAGGTAGTTGTTGGCGTCGTTCGTCTCGAGCTCGATCCGCGCCTGATGCGGACTCGTGCCGGACGCGGAGAGCAGCGCCTCGGAGAACGTCTTCGGAATGGTCACCGTGAAGTCGACGTCGCCGTTCTTGAGCGCGGCGCGCGCGGCGGGGGCGCTCATGCGCTGCCAGTCGAAGGCCTTGCCCTCGACGAGGTTGTCGGCGACCTTCTCGCCGAAGTTCGTGGTGGTGCCGTTCGAGGTCGATCCGGCATCCTCGACGACGAGGCCGACAGGCACCTCGCTGAACTTGCCGTACGGATCCTGGTTGGCCCACAGGTACAGTCCGCCGTAGAGGATCGGCACGGCCATCAGGGCGATCAGGGCGATCACGGCCATCGGGCTCGCGGTCAGCCGGCGCAGTTCGGCGCCGATCATCGCGGGGATCTTCATCGCTCGGCTCCGTTCGCGGTGTCGGTGGGGTCGGTGTCCGTGGGGTTGGCGACCGGGGCGGGATCCGGCACGGGGGCCGTCTGGTCCTCCCCGGGGTCGGCTGCCTCGGGGGCAGCCGGATCCTCCACAACGGGGTCGTTGAGCGAGGACGGCGAAGCCGATCGAGACGAAACGGGGTCTCCCGCGGGCAGCGGCGTTTCGTCTCGCTCTGGCTGCGCCGGTGCTCGCTCGACGTCCCCAGGGGTGTCCGCGGGATCGTCCACCGGCGTGGCCGGATCCGCGTCCCTCACGGTCGTGGATCCGGTCACGTCGGCGAGCGGACGGACGGGGACCGTGGCGTTGGACGGATAGTCGGTCTCGAGCGCCTCGGGGAGGCGTTCGATGACGGCGGCCGCGGATCCGCCGACGATCACGAGCACGGCGAAGCCGCGCTCGGCGAACTCCGTGGCGATGCGCCACCAGCCCTCGGGCCGTCCGCCGTGACGGTCAGGGGAGACCAGGACGAACCCCTCCACGTCGTCGCGCAGCACGGCGAGCTCGGCCATGACGCGCACGCGCACAGAGGGCTTGATCGTGCCGATCGGCTGCGCGGCGAGCTCGGCGAAGCCGATCTGCTCGAGCCAGCGCCGGGCGTGCAGCGGGGTGGCGGGGAGTCCCGCGAACATGAGTTCTTCGCCCACGACCGCGGCGAGCGTCACCCCGGGGTGCGGGTCGCTGACCTCGGGGGCGTCGACGAGCGCCATGCGGCGGCGCAGGTCGCGGTCGTTCCGGGTGCCGTCGATGGTGACCTCGCCCGTGTCGGGACGCATCCGGCCGGTGGCGATGAGCCCCAGCACCGTGGGGCGCAGCTCGGTCTCGGCGAGCACGAACCGGGCGTGGCCCGTCTCGATCTCGAGCGACGTGGTGGGCAGCGCATGGCCCTTCTTGCCCTTGCTGACGTCATGCACGGCGATCCTCATGCGCGGCCCTCCTCGGCGGGAATCGTGGCAAGCGTATCCGGCGCACCGGTCCACGAGAGGTCGGGGTGCGCGATGAGCAGCGCGTCGATCTCGCGCCAGCCGAGGCCCGCGATGCTGAGCACGGCGCGCACCGCGATGTCTCCGGCGACGGGGGAGGAGGCGTCGGTGCGGGTGACGACGGTGCGGGCGCTCTCCTCGATGAGGCGCGCGAGCGTGGGGGCGGCCATGTCCTGGCGCAGCTCGCCGTCCTCCTGGCCGCGACGCACGAGCGCGGCGAGCACGCGCCTCAGGGGTGCGAGGGCGGCGGCGGTCTCCTCCACGTGCGCCTCGTTGAGCGCGATCGCCGCGGCCACCTGCACATGCGCGGCCTCGCGCCACAGGTCGGCGGTGAGGCGGGCCAGGGCGATCCGGCTGTCGGCGTCGTCGACCCGCTGTGCGACGGCGTTGAAGCGCGCTGCGCCCGCGGAGATCAGCGCGTGCACCAGCGCGGTGCGGTCGTCGAAGTGGCCGTACAGTGCGCGGCGGCTGAGGCCGGCGGCGCGGGCGATCTGGTCGACGGACGCGTGCGGATCCGCGGCGAGGGTCTGCGAGGCAGCGGCGAGGATGCCGGCCCGGTTCTCGGCGGCGTCCCTGCGCTGACGGCGGGGTGCGGTGGTGTCTGTCACCGGACCAGTGTACTACTAACCTGCACATCGATGTGCAAGTTAGCGGTGAATGGTGGTGCACCGGCGCGACGTCTGCACGACGACGCGACGGATGCACGAGGGATCGGCGGATCCGATCGTGCATCCGTCGCAGGATCGTGCAGGCGTCGCGCGGGGCGCGGCGAGGGCGCAGGCGCAGGGCGCCGGGGGCGAGTCCCGGAACGAGGGAGGATGCCGCAGCATCCGCCCCCCTCGAAGACCCGGGCTCAGTCCGTGCCTGCGTCGAACGCCGCGCCCTCGCTCGCCGCGTCCACCGCGTCGGCCAGGGCCTCCTCGGTGTCGGCGAGAGTCGTGCCCTCGACCGCGGCCGCGATCTCAGAGGCCTCGCCCGCCGTCACGCGGCCGACGAGCTCGCCCGTCGCTCCGCCCACGAGTCCGAGGCCCGCGTACTGCTCGAGGCGCGCACGCGAGTCGGCGATGTCGAGGTTGCGCATCGTGAGCTGGCCGATCCGGTCCACCGGACCGAACGCGGCGTCGCCGACGCGCTCCATGGACAGCTTCTCCGGACCGTAGGACAGGTTGGGGGAGACGGTGTCGAGGATCGTCCAGTCGTCGCCGCGGCGCAGGCGGATCGTCACGGTGCCCGAGATCGTGGATCCGACCCAGCGCTGGATCGACTCGCGCAGCATGAGCGACTGCGGCTCGAGCCAGCGGCCCTCGTACATGAGGCGGCCCAGGCGCCGGCCCTGCTCGTGGTAGGTCGCGAGGGTGTCCTCGTTGAGGATGCCGTTGACGAGGCGCTCGTATGCGATGAAGAGGAGCGCCATGCCCGGGGCCTCGTAGATGCCGCGCGACTTCGCCTCGATGATGCGGTTCTCGATCTGGTCGCTCATGCCCAGGCCGTGCCGGCCGCCGATGCGGTTGGCCTCGAACACGAGCTCCACCGGGTCGGCGAACTCGACGCCGTTGAGCGCGACCGGGCGGCCGCCGGCGAAGGTCACCGTGACGTCCTCGGTCTCGATCGCGACGGAGGGATCCCAGTACTTCACACCCATGATCGGGTCGACGGTCTCGAGGGACACGTCCAGGTGCTCGAGCGTCTTGGCCTCGTGCGTGGCGCCCCAGATGTTGGCGTCGGTCGAGTAGGCCTTCTCGGCGGAGTCGCGGTAGGGGAAGCCGTGTGCGACGAGCCACTCGCTCATCTCCTGGCGTCCGCCGAGCTCGGTGACGAAGTCGGCGTCGAGCCACGGCTTGTAGATGCGCAGCCGCGGGTTGGCCAGCAGGCCGTAGCGGTAGAACCGCTCGATGTCGTTGCCCTTGTAGGTGGAGCCGTCGCCCCAGATGTCGACGCCGTCCTCCTTCATGGCGCGCACGAGCAGCGTGCCCGTGACGGCGCGGCCGATCGGCGTCGTGTTGAAGTAGGTCTTGCCGCCGGAGCGGATGTGGAACGCTCCGCAGGCCAGGGCGACGAAGCCCTCCTCGACCAGCGCGGTCTTGCAGTCGATCAGGCGCGAGTCCTCGGCGCCGTACTCGAGCGCGCGGCCCGGGATCGACGCGATGTCGTCCTCGTCGGGCTGGCCCAGGTCACCGGTGTACGTGTACGGCACAGCACCCTTGTCGCGCATCCACGCGACGGCCACGGAGGTGTCGAGCCCTCCCGAGAAGGCGATGCCGACGCGCTCGCCGACGGGCAGGGACTGGAGGACCTTGGACATGGGATCCAGTCTATCGGCGGGTCTGCGCTCGATTCGGCGGCGTTTCGACGCCGCGGAGCGCGCTGTCCGGCGATCGGATCGGCCGGACGTCGACGCTCAGAGCGAGGCGATCGGATCCGGATCAGCTGCCGCGTTTGCGGGAGACCCAGATCACGCCGGCGCCCACGGCGAGGATCGCGACGGCGATGCCCACGATGTATCCGGCCACGCCGAGGTAGCCGCCGGGCACGAGCGCCGGGTTCAGGAACGGGTAGGGGTACCAGCTGTGCTCGCCGGTCGCGGGCGCGATGATGAGGTTCGCACGGATGAGCGTGTATCCGGCCCACACGATCGGGAAGGCCGCGATGATGCCGAGTGCGCCCCAGCCGAGGCAGCGCCGGCGCGGCGCGAGCAGCACATCGGCGAGCAGGATCAGGGGCCCCACGACGTGCATCATCTCGTTCGCCCAGACGACGGTGGTGCCCTGTGGCAGTTCGATGCCGCGCAGCAGGGTGTTGTAGACGATGCCGGTGACGATCATGTACGTCGAGGTGCAGGCGAGCAGGATCGCCAGCCAGCGCGGCTCGACCGCCGCACCGGTGTCGTTGAGCGAGGACGGCGAAGCCGACCGAGACGAAGCGCCCCTCGAGGAGGCGGCGACGCGCAGCCCCCAGATCGCGGCGAGGATGAGCGCCACGGCGGAGGACACGTTCGACTCGATCGTGAAGAAGCTGAGGAAGTTCGTCACCACGGTCGGCAGGTGCGAGCCCCAGGGCGTCGTCGACCCCAGCGCGTTCTGCATCGTGATGGTGAGCTGAGTGGCGACCGCGGTGAGGATCGCGAGTGCGCCGACGAGGCGAACCACGGACCAGGTCCTCATGTCGATCGTGAAGCGGGCCGGGCGGGTCGCGGAGCGCTCGGGCGCGGAGATCTGCATGCATCGAAGATAGCGCCAGGTCCTGCCGCCGACCGGGTGCGGTGCCGAAGATGCCGGATCCCGTCGGTCAGGGGTACTTCGTCAATGCCTTCTGGAAGTCGCCGGCCTTCTTCTCGCTCAGCATGTAGCGGCCCACGATCGCGAGCTGCAGCCCCTCGAGGGGCTCGCCGGTGCGCTGCGAGGTCTGCTCGCGGGACGCGCGGTACTCGCCCGTCGTGTCGTTCGCGAGATCGGTGATGTCGGCGTAGAACCAGCCCGGATCCGGTTCGTCGTCGCTGAACCACTCCCAGTTCACCTGGGTCTCGGGCGTGGCCCCGCCGTACATCTTCGAGATCATCGCCGGATCCACCCCGCTGCCCGGATCGTTGAACGCGACCATGCCGCGCCAGCCGTGCTGCGCGATCACCGACTCGATCGTCTGCATGACCTCGAGCTTGTGGGCGTAGCCGGTCACCGGCGTCGTCGTCGCCCAGGTGTCCGACGTGAAGCGCACCAGCATCGACTCGCCGCCGTAACCGTTGCGCTCAGGGCGCTCCTGGGCATCAGCCGACTTCACCCACTGCAGGCCGTAGTCGGCCGTCAAGCGGGCGCGCACGTCAGCCATGGTCTCGTCCGCCAGTGCCTGCAGCTTCTCGAGGGACTGCTGGTTCAGGAACGTGCTCGGGTCCTTGTCCTTGATGCCGGGATACGCCTCCCAGAGCTTCTGCTTGGCGGTCTTGTGCCCGTCATAGGATCCGGTCGCCGCGACGCGGACGGCGCTCAGGGCGCCCATCGTGCCGACGTTCAGGACGAGGGCGATCGTGAGCGCGGCAGCGCCCAGCACGCGACCCGCCTTCGTCGCCAGCGCGGCGATCGCGAGGCCCAGCACCACGAGCTGCAGCACGAGCATGGTCGCCCCGAAGAATGCGTCGGCGGCGCCGATCGCGAGCAGGATCAGCATGATCACGGCGAAGCCGATCGCGGCGCACAGTGCGATCCATCCCAGCGCTTTCGAGGTCGTCGAGCGCGCACCGCCAGAGGCGGCGCGCGACGAAACGCTCCCTTCGAGAGGGCGCTGGGTCTCGTCTCGGGCGCGCTCCGCGCGTCCGTGCTCAACGACCCCGGTCGCGGGAGCCGGAGCGGCCGGAGCCGGCACACCCGGCGTGGCCAGGGGCACCGCCGTGCCCAGCAGCGCGCGCCGCGCACCGCGGTAGCCGCCGGGCGGCGGCACGGGCGGGGCGCCGGCCGAATCGGACACGTACCGGGGCGGATCGCTGCGCTCTACCATGGCTTGTCCGTCCCGCTGCTGCCGCCGCCGTCGGTGCCGCCCTGCTGGTTCTGCTGGCGGTCCTGCTCGCCCTGCTGCAGTTTCTTCTGCAGTTCGTCGAGCTTGTTCGGGTCGGGTGTCTGCGGCTGCGGCGGCTGCTGCGGATCCTGCTTCGGATCCGGGGACTGCTGCTGCTTCTGCTGCTCGTCCTGCTGCTTCTGCTGCAGTCGGTCCTTCTGATCCTTGTTCGACTGGCTCAGGTCGCGCTGCGGATCCGGCGACTGCTCCTGCGCCTTCTTGCTGTCGCACTCCTTGGGCCGGTCGGCGTTGACCTGCAGCGCCTGCGCGTAGAACTCGAGCGCCGTGGCGTGGTCCTGGGTGTCGGCGGCCGCGTCACCCTCGCGCTCGAGCACCAGGGCGAGGTTGAACCGCACCGCGCACACCTCGAGGCCGTGCGCGAGCTTCAGCGATTCCTCGAACTTCTTCTGCCCGGCAGCGAGCTTTCCCGATTCGGCCAGGCCCACGCCCTGATCGAAGGGGGCCTTGTAGGGCTCGAACCAGTTCGCGGGGTTCAGACCCTCGGCGGCGCTCACGGACCCGGAGTAGTCGCCGGCGACGTAGGTGACGATCGACTGGTACGCGAAGGCGTACAGACTCACGAGCTTGCCCACGAAGAGCGCGGCGACGAGCAGCAGCGGCAGCGAGCACCAGGCGATCCATCGGCGCGCAACGCGGCGACGCCGGTTCGCGGCGAGCAGGGCGTGCGCGGCCTTCGTCTCGTCTTCGGCGCGCTCAGGAACCGGTGGGACGCGCTCGGGAACCGGCGTCGCGGTGGCGGTCATGCGTTCTCACCTCCCGGCGTCGGCCGCGCCGAGAGGCCGCGCATGCGCACGATCAGCATGGTCGCGCGGGCGATCTCGGCGCACAGGAGTGCGGCGACCACCAGCGCCACGATCCAGCTCAGATCGGTGGGCTGCGTGAGCGGGTCGTCCTCGCGGTAGGCGGTGGTCGACTTCGGCGCGGGCGGGAGCACGGTCTTCGCGTCGGCCGTGCGGCGCTCGTAGCCCACGCCGAGCTCGGAGGCGATCCGCTGCAGGTTCTTCTCGTCGATGCGGCTGAGCGCATCGGATCCCTGGTACTGGATGTACGGCCCGGCGCCGGAGCCCGACGCGGTGTCGCCGAACGCGCCGGTGGTCTCGCGCATCGGGCCGCCCTGGCTGGTGCCGTAGCCGAGCACCTCGCCCCCCGAGATCAGCTTCTTCGCGCTGTCGAACGGCTCGGGCTCGGTGGAGACCGTCTGCTCGCCGTCACCGAGGTAGAACACCATCCGTGCGCGGTCAGGCGCTGCCTTCTGCGCATTCTGCAGGGTCTGCGTGAGCAGCTGGTTCGCGATGCCGATCGAGCTGCCCTTCGATTGCCGCGTCACCTCCGGCTGCAGCACCTCGACGGCCGAGACGAGCGCGCCGGTGTCGGTGGTGAGCGGAAGGCGCAGCACCGCGTTCGCGTCGAAGGTGATGAGGGCGAACCGCGCCCCGGGGTACGCCTCGGCGATACGCTGCACGTCCTCGCGGACGCCGGCCATGCGGGTGCTGTCGGCGTTCCCCGCGGATCCGTTCTTCACGCCGTCCCAGTCCTCGGCGACCATGCTCGCGGTGGTGTCGATCGCGATCACCACGTCCGTCGCAGAGGCGAGGGTGCGCACGTGCCCGCCGGGCACGCCCGGCCGAAGCAGCAGCGCCCCGCACGCGAGCACGAGCACCACGCGCAGTGCCCAGATCACAGGACCGGCGCCGGTCGAGGCGCCACCGGGTGCACGGCGCAGCGCACGCACGAGCATCCACACGGTCGCGGCCAGCACGGGCAGCACGAGCAGGAGCACCAGGAGCGGTGCGAGGACGGGCTGGAGGATCACAGGCGCACCCTCCAGAGCAGCACGACGAAGCCGAGCGCGATCACGATGAGCGCGGCGATCCACAGCTGTGGCACGTCGGTCCAGATCACGGTGGCCTGACCCTTGAGCTGGGTCGCCTCCTGCTTCTGCACCTGGCTGATGATGTCGCCGACCGTCGTGGTCGCCCGCAGCGCATAGGCCTTGCCGCCCGTCGTGGCTGCGGCGTCGGCCAGCGTCTTGCTGTCGGGCTGGTCGATGCCGTCGACCGGATTGATCGTGTAGATCCGGATCTTCTTCGAGGCCGCGTAGTCGGCGGCCTCCTGCAGCGTGACGATCGGGGATCCGTTCAGCTCGTTGTCGGTCGCGAGGATGATCGAGCGGGCGCGCTGCTCGTCGGCGTGGTCGAAGCGGAGAGCGCAGGAGGCCAGGCCGTCGCCGATGAGCGAGGCGCCGACGCCGTTCATCGTGCCGACCCACTGCTCGGGGACGTCCGTCGAGTAGTCGAGGCCCTTCATGAGGCTGCGCAGGTGCTCCTGGATGAACCGGTAGTCATCGGTGAGGGGGAAGACCTGCACGGCGGAGCTGTTGAAGATCGTGAGCCCGACGCGCTCGCCCTTGAAGCCGTCGGCGAGCTTGTCGAAGATCGACACGATCTCCTTGTCGACGTCGGTCATGGATCCGGACACGTCCAGGCACAGCATGATGTCGCGGTTCGTGGACACCGGCTGGATCGTCTTCTGGGCGATCGGGCGGGCGGCGACCACCCCGCCGAGCACGACGGCGAGTACGCCCAGCGCGACGATGCCCGCGAGCGCCGCCTGGCGTCGGCGCACCGCGCGCTGGAACGCCGGGAGGGAGCGGATCCGCTCGGCGCGCGCGATCGGGGCGCCGGGTGCTGCGGATCCGGTGCCGCGGCCGCGCAGCCCGAGGAGCACGCCGAGCGCGACGGCGACGAGCAGGGCGCCGATGACGGCGAGCAGGATCCAGACGTTGGCTAGTACCACGTGGTCACCACCGTCCGGGCGGCGTCCGCGCCGACGAGCGGGTCGATCGGGGCGGTGCGGCGGAAGATGCTGGGGTAGTAGTTGCGCCCGATCGCATCGATGAGCGCGGGGTGCACGCCCATCCGCACCAGGTCGTCGAGCGCCAGCACGGGCGCCTCGATCCCGCTGTACTCGTTCACGAAGCCGCGCACCACGCGGCTGAGATCGAGGTTGGCGCGGCGGGCGTCGGTGCGTCCTTCGCGGTAGTCGGCCTCGATCTGCGCGATCGCGCCGAGGTACTCCTGCCGCAGCACGGTGGCGACGTCGGCGGTGAAGGCCGGCACCGGGGTCGGCGCTGACGCGACGGCGAGCGCGCGGCGCGGTCGGGTCAGCACGACGACGAGCCAGGCGATCCCGGCGATCAGCACGAGGACGCCGATCGCGAGCAGGATCCAGCCCCAGCCGTACTGGGCCGGAGGGTACAGCTCATCCGTGCCGGACATGCGACCTCGCATCCAGCATCCGCAGCAGCGCGCCGACCGCCTCGTCCTGTTCGGCCAGAGGCACGTGCGTGATCTCCAGCCGGCGCAGCAGGGCCTCGGTGCGCGCGGCCTCCGCGGCATCGGCGGCGTGCAGTTCGGCGGCGAGCTCGGCGTCGCCCTGGACGAACTCGGGGATCGCCCAGCGCGTCGCGACATCGCGGCGCGCACGCTGCGGGGCGGGTCCTGAGCCCGTCGACCGCGCACCGGTCCCCGAGCCCGTCGAAGGGTCCAGCACCGGCTCCGCGTCGCGCAGCGTGATCCACAGCACGTCGTGCTGCACGCGCAGCCGCCGCAGCAGCCGCTCGGTCTCGTCGGAGACCGGGGCGTCGTCCGTGACCACGACGACGATCATGCGTCGCGCGATCGTGCGCGCGATGTACGACAGCACCGCGTCGCGGTCGCTCGGCGCGGCGGCGGCGTCGACCGCGTGGTCGATCGTGCGCAGGGTGTGCTCCAGCGCGGCCTCGCTGCGGCCGATCTCGCGACGGCGGACGCCCGAGGAATCACCGCTGACCAGGCAGAAATCGTCGCCGTGCCGCAACGCGAGCAGTCCCAGCACGCCGACCGTCAGGATCGCCAGATCCTTCTTCGGCTTCTCGTCGTGGGCGAGCGCGGTCATCGCGAGGCCCGTGTCGACGGCGAAGAGGACGGTGTGCATGCGGGTCGCGAGCGACCGGCGCACCACAGGGGATCCGAGCCGCGCCGTGGCCTTCCAGTCGATGTCGCGGATCTGGTCGCCGTACTCGTAGGCGCGCAGGTCGTCGAAATCGAGGCTGTGCCCGCGCAGCAGCGACGCGTACGCGCCGTCGAGCGCGTGCGTCGACTTGCGTGTCGAATCGATGAAGAGCTTGCCCTTCACCGGCGTCAGCAGGCTGGCCATGGTGTCCTCGGTCCCTGATCCTCTCGGCGGATCAGGGGGTCGGCACGGCGCCGAACACGGCGTCGATGACGTCTTCGCTGCGTACGTTCTCGGCCTCCGCCTCGAACGTCAGCAGCACCCGGTGCCGGAGCACCAGGTGGCGCAGGTTCCGCACATCCTCGGGGATCACGTACGAGCGCCCGGCGAGCAGGGCGAGCGCGCGCGACGCCTGCAGGAAGGCGATGGATCCGCGCGGACTGGATCCGTACTTGATGTAGCCGCCGAGGGTCTCGCCGATGTACGGCACCGGATTGCGCGTGACGTAGACGAGCGACACGATGTAGTTGCGGATCGCCGGATCCACGTACACCCGCGACGAGATGTCCTGCAGCTGCTCGACGTCGGCGAGCGAGATCGTCGTGGTCGCGTGCCGGTCCGGATCCAGGGCGCCGGAGTCGATGCGGGCGAGCACCTCGAGCTCGTCGGCCGGGCTCGGATACTCGACGATCTCCTTGAGCAGGAACCGATCCATCTGCGCCTCGGGCAGCTCGTAGGTGCCCTCCTGCTCGATCGGGTTCTGCGTCGCGATCACGAGGAACGGACGCGGCACCCGGTGGATCTCCCCGCCGATCGTCGTCTGGCGCTCCTGCATCGCCTCGAGCATCGCCGACTGCGTCTTGGCGCTGGACCGGTTGATCTCGTCGAGCAGCACGAAGTTGGCGTGCACGGGGCCGAGCACGGTGCGGAAGGTGCCGCTCGCGGAGTCGTAGATCTGCGTGCCGGTGATGTCGCTCGGCAGCAGGTCGGGGGTGCACTGGATGCGCTTGAAGTCGGCCTTCACCGTGTCGGCGAGGGTGCTCGCGGCGGTGGTCTTCGCGAGGCCGGGCACCGACTCGAGCAGGATGTGGCCGCCGGCCATGAGCGCGAGCAGCAGGCTCGTGCGCAGGCGCTCCTGCCCGACCATGCGGGCGGAGTACGCGTTCGACACGGTGTCGAGGATCTCGCGGGCACGCACCATCTCCGCCTCGGTCGGGGCGGGCTTCGCCTCAGCGGTCGTGGAGTCGGCCGCGGGGGCCG